>NZ_CP035503.1:3053331-4387497 GCF_006970865.1 Rhodoferax sediminis | reverse complement strand
CTGCGTCTAACAACCCTGGGGACAGTTCTGGCACAACCATGGGCTTATCCACAGGCCGGCGCCAAACCCCGAAGTTGTTCATGCTGGCGAAGCATTCGGGGAGCAGGGCTGCACACAGTCTTCAAAGCTATGCAAGTGCCTGATAAAAAAAGGGAAAATGGCGATATCCACAGCGCGCGGCCGCCCTTATCTACTACTACTAATCTAAATTAAAGAAATTAAGAAGAGGTTGACATGATCGTCCTGAAGGCAACACAAGACAAAGTGCTCGCAGTCCTGCAATCGGTCGCGGGCATCGTGGAGCGCCGCCATACCCTGCCCATTCTGGCCAATGTGCTGATCCGCAAGACCGGGAGCAGCGTGCAGCTGACCACCAGCGATCTGGAAATCCAGATCCGCACCACCGCCGAGCTCGATGGCGACAACGGCAGCTTCACCACCACGGTGGGCGCGCGCAAGCTGATCGACATCCTGCGCACCATGCCGGCCGACCAGACCGTGTCGCTCGAATCGAACCAGAACAAGCTGATTCTCAAGGGCGGCAAAAGCAAGTTCACGCTGCAGACCCTGCCGGCCGAGGACTTCCCGCTGGTGCAGGAAGCCGCCAGCTTCGGGCCGACCTTCAGCGTGCCGCAAAAGACCCTGAAAGACCTGCTCGGCCAGGTCTCGTTCGCGATGGCGGTGCACGACATCCGCTACTACCTGAACGGGATTTTGTTCGTGGCCGAGGGCAAGCAGCTGAGCCTGGTGGCCACCGACGGCCACCGCCTGGCGTTTGCGTCGGCCACGCTGGACGTCGAGGTGCCCAAGCAGGAGGTGATCCTGCCGCGCAAGACCGTTCTCGAGATGCAGCGCCTGCTGTCGGATGCGGAAGGCGCGATCGAAATGCAGTTCGCCAGCAACCAGGCGCGCTTCAGCTTTGGCGGCATGGAATTCGTCAGCAAACTGGTCGAGGGCAAGTTCCCCGACTACAACCGCGTGATTCCGCGCAACCACAAGAACAGCATCACGCTGGGCCGCCTGGCGCTGCTGGCCTCGCTGCAGCGCACCGCCATTCTGACCAGCGAGAAGTTCAAGGGTGTGCGGCTGAACATCGAGCCCGGCACGTTGCGTGTGGCGTCCAACAATGCCGAGCAGGAAGAGGCGGTGGACGAGCTCGACATCGACTATGGCGGCGACAGCATCGAGATCGGCTTCAACGTGACCTACCTGATCGATGCGCTGGCAAACATGCAGCAGGAGATGGTGAAGGTGGAGCTGTCCGATTCGAACAGCTCGGCGCTGCTGACCATTCCCGACAACGCGACCTTCAAGTACGTCGTGATGCCAATGCGGATTTGATGCTATTCAAAATATAGCGGATACCGACCAGAACCCGCGGACTTTCGCGGGTTTGGTCATTCAAGAGTTTGAGAAATGCACGTCATGACCGAAGAAAACAAGCCCCTCCAGCCCGTCTCCATCGAAGCGGAGGTTGTCCACACGGGTGAGGGTGGCGAGAGCAGCTCCAACTTCCAGCCCACCATCGATGCGCATCAGGCCGGGGCTTCCGAAGCGTATGGCGAGGGTTCGATCCAGATCCTTGAAGGGCTGGAGGCGGTGCGCAAGCGACCCGGCATGTACATCGGCGACACCTCCGACGGCACCGGCCTGCACCACCTGGTGTTCGAGGTGGTGGACAACTCGATCGACGAGTCGCTGGCGGGCCATTGCGACGATATTCTGGTGACCATCCACACCGACAACTCCATCAGCGTGGTTGACAACGGACGCGGCATTCCGACCGGCATCAAGATGGACGACAAGCACGAGCCCAAACGCTCGGCTGCCGAAATCGCGCTGACGGAGTTGCATGCGGGCGGCAAGTTCAACCAGAACAGCTACAAGGTCTCGGGCGGCCTGCACGGCGTGGGCGTGAGCTGCGTGAATGCCCTGTCGAAGATGCTGCGTCTGACGATCCGGCGCGACGGCAAGGTGCATGTGCTGGAATTTTCCAGAGGGGTTGTGCAAAACCGCATCATCGAGGTGGTGGATGGTGTCGAGGTCTCGCCCATGAAGGTCATCAAGGAGACCGAGCGGCGCGGCACAGAGGTGCATTTCCTGCCCGACGCCGAGATTTTCAAGGAGAACAGCGATTTCCATTACGAAATCCTGTCCAAGCGTCTGCGTGAGCTGAGTTTTCTGAACAACGGCGTGCGCATTCGCCTGAAGGACGAGCGCACCGGCAAGGAAGACGACTTTGCCGGCGCCGGTGGTGTCAAGGGCTTTGTGAACTTCATCAACAAGGGCAAGACGGTGCTGCACCCCAACGTGTTCCACGCCATGGGCGACCGCGAGAGCGACCAGAACACCAACATCGGTGTCGAGGTAGCGATGCAGTGGAACAGCGGCTACAACGAACAGGTGCTGTGCTTCACCAACAACATTCCGCAGCGCGACGGCGGCACCCACCTGACCGGTCTGCGCGCCGCCATGACGCGCGTGATCAACAAGTACATCGACGAATCCGAGCTGGCGAAAAAGGCCAAGGTCGAGATCACCGGTGACGACATGCGCGAAGGCCTGTGCTGCGTACTCTCGGTGAAGGTGCCCGAGCCCAAGTTCAGCAGCCAGACCAAGGACAAGCTGGTGAGCAGCGAGGTGCGCGGCCCGGTGGAAGACATCGTGAGTCGCCTCTTGAGCGACTACCTGCAGGAGCGCCCGACCGACGCCAAGATCATCGTCGGCAAGATCATCGAGGCGGCGCGCGCCCGCGAGGCCGCGCGCAAGGCGCGCGACATGACGCGGCGCAAGGGCGTGCTCGACGGCATGGGCCTGCCCGGCAAGCTGGCCGACTGCCAGGAAAAAGACCCGGCGCTGTGCGAGATCTACATCGTCGAAGGGGATTCGGCCGGCGGCTCGGCCAAGCAGGGGCGCGATCGCAAATTCCAGGCGATCCTGCCGCTGCGCGGCAAGATTTTGAACGTGGAAAAAGCCCGCTACGAAAAGCTGCTGACCAGCAATGAAATCCTGATCCTGATCACGGCGCTCGGCACCGGCATCGGCAAGGCGGGCGGCAGCACCGGCAACGACGACTTCGACGTGGCCAAGCTGCGCTACCACCGCATCATCATCATGACTGACGCCGACGTGGACGGCGCGCACATCCGCACGCTGCTGCTGACCTTCTTCTATCGCCAGATGCCCGAGCTGGTGGAGCGCGGCCATATCTACATCGCGCAGCCGCCGCTGTACAAGGTCAAGTCCGGCAAGGAAGAGCTGTACCTGAAGGACGCCGCCGCGCTCGACAGCTTCCTGCTGCGCATTGCGCTGAAGGACGCCAGCGTGTTCACCGGCGGCACGGCCGGCACCACCATCAGCGGCGACACGCTGGCCGAGCTGGCGCGCAAGCACCAGGGCGCCGAGGCCGTGATTGCGCGCCTGAGCCATTTCATGGATGACGAAGCGCTGCGCGCCATCGCCGACGGTGTGATCCTGAACCTCGAGACCGAGGCGGAGGCAGCCGCGTCGGCGGCCGCCTTGCAGGCTGCGCTGCACAAGGCCGAAGTGGTGGGCGAGTTCGACGCGCATCACGACAAGCCCATCTTGCGCATCAAGCGCCACCATCACGGCAACATGAGAAGCAGCGTGATCACGCAGGACTTCGTGCATGGCTCCGACTACGCCGCACTGGCCGAGGCGGCGCACACCTTCCGCGGCCTGCTGAGCGACGACGCGCGGGTCATGCGCGGCGAGGGCGAGAAGCAAAAGGACGAACGCGTGAGCGACTTCCGCCAGGCCATGAAATGGCTGATCACCCAGGCCGAAAACGCCACCGCGCGCCAGCGCTACAAGGGCCTGGGCGAAATGAACCCGGCTCAGCTCTGGGAAACCACCATGGACCCCACCCAGCGCCGCCTGCTGCGCGTGCAGGTTGACGACGCCATCGAGGCCGACCGCGTCTTCACCATGCTGATGGGCGACGAGGTCGAGCCACGGCGCGAGTTCATCGAGACGAATGCGCTGAGGGCCGGCAATATCGACGTGTAGGGCACCGTCCCGCCGCCCCCGATGATGACCGCTGCGTCGCTGCTGCTGATCGTGCTGGGCGCTGGTCTGGCCAGCCAGTGGGTGGCGTGGCGCATCGGGGTGCCGGTGATTGTGGTGCTGATCGCGACCGGCCTGATGCTGGGGCCGGTCACCGGCGTTGTCACGCTGCGACTGCCCCCGCAGGAGTTGACCGGCTTGATCGGCCTGGGCGTGTCCATCATCCTGTTCGATGGCGGCATGGCCCTGAAACTGGGCGAGTTCAGGCGCGTCGGGCACGGTGTGGGCCGGCTGACCATTCTCGGACCGCCATTGGCCTGGCTCTTTGGCAGCGTCGCGGCGCACTACCTTGGCGGCCTGAGCTGGCCGGTGGCGCTGGTGCTCGGCGCCATCCTGGTGGTGACGGGTCCGACCGTCATCCTGCCGCTGCTGCGCGGCGCGCGGCTCAACAAGGAGACGTCCTCGCTGCTCAAGTGGGAGGGCATCGTGAACGACCCGGTGGGCGTGCTGCTCACGGTGCTGACCTTTCAATACCTCACCACGGCCGGCGGCGGGCCCGGCAAGATATTGGCGAGCCTCGGTGGCGCCATTGCGGCCGCCGCCGTGCTTGGCGGGCTGGGGGGCTGGCTGACGGGGTGGCTGTATCGACGCGGGGCGGTGCCCGAGCACCTCAAGTCGCCGGTCCTCATGGTGCTGGTGCCGGTGGTTTACTGGGTCAGCAACCTGGCCCAGCACGAGGCCGGACTGCTCAGCGTCACGGTCATGGGGCTGGTGATGGGCAACATGAAGCTGCCCGACCGCGAGACCCTGCACCAGTCACAGGAAAATCTGAGCATCATTTTGCTGTCGGTGCTGTTCATCGTCATTCCGTCCCGGCTGGACGCGAGCCACCTGCACCTGCTGAACTGGCACACGGCGTTGTTCGTGCTGGCCATCGTGCTGCTCGTGCGGCCACTCACGATCGCTCTGGCCACGCTCGGTGCGCCCGTGCGCCGCAACGACAAGTTGCTGCTCGCATGGATCGCGCCGCGCGGTATCGTGGCGGCCGCCACGGCCGGCATCTTCGGGCCTGCGCTGGTCGCGGCCGGCTACAAGGACGCCGACCAGTTGCTGCCCGTCACGTTCCTCGTGATCGTGGTGACGGTGCTGGCGCACGGCTTCACCATTGGGCGCATGGCGCGCCGCCTCGGCCTGGCCGCAAAAAATGACAACGGCCTGCTGATCGTCGGGGCGTCCCCCTGGAGCGTCGCGTTCGCCAGTGTGCTGAAAAAGCTGGACGTCGATGTGCTGCTGGTCGATGGCGCCTATCACCGCCTCAAGGAGGCTCGCATGGCCGGCATCGAGGTCTTTTACGGCGAGATCCTCTCCGAACATGCCGAGCACACGCTGGAGTCGCAGCACGTGAATCACCTGCTGTGCGCCACCGACAACGATTTTTACAATGCGCTGGCCTGCAAGGCCCAGGGGCACAGGTTTGGCGTGCACCGCGTGTTCCAGCTCGCCACCGATGAGGCTTCCTCCCAGGAACTCAAACGCCTCACGCTGCAGCAGCGCGGCTACTTCGCGTTCGACCCGGTGGCGACGTTCGCCTTTCTGCACCAGCGGCTGCAGGAGGGCTGGACGGTGAGCACCTCGAAGTTCACCGCCAGCTACGGCTGGAGCGAATTCACGCAACGCATGGGTGAACGTGGGCGTGACTGGCTGCTGCTGGGCGGGATTTCTTCTGACGGCATGCTGCGCCTCTATGCCGCGGAGCAGTCCTTCAAGCTGGACGCCGGCTGGACGGCTCTGTACTTCGCGCCGGCGCCGGCTCCGGTGGCCGCGCCGGAGGAGGTCAAGGGCGAGGCGAAGGGCGAGGTGGCAAATTGAGCGCAAGCGCCCCGCGGACCCCCATCGCCGTCATCGACTTCGAAACCACCGGCATCTCACCCGACCATGGCGACCGCGCCACTGAGGTGGCCATCGTGTTGATGGAGGACGGCCGGGTGGTGGACCGCTTCCAGAGCCTGATGAACGCGGGCGTGCGCATTCCGGCCTTCATCACCGGCCTGACCGGCATCACCAACGCCATGGTGGCCGCCGCGCCCGATGCCGCCACCGTGATGGGCGAGGCCAGCCGCTTCGTCGGCGACGCGCCCATGGTGGCGCACAACGCATCGTTCGACCGCCGGTTCTGGGCTGATGAACTGGCGCGCCTGGGCCAGCCGGCGCCGCAGCCCTTTGCCTGCACCATGCTGCTGTCGCGCCGGCTCTACCCGGAGGCGCCCAACCACAAGCTGGGCACGCTGGTGGACTACCACCACCTGCCGCGCGCCGGCCGGGCGCACCGCGCGCTGGCCGATGCCGAAATGGCGGCCGCGCTGCTGGCACAGATAGAGCATGACCTGCGCACCCGCCATGGCGTGGCCCGCCCGCACCATGCCTTGTTGATGGCGCTGCAACGCTGCACCAGGCCGGCGATGCGCGGGCTGGTGGCGCGATATGCGCGCATGTGAAGCGTGGTGGGTCATGGCGCCTGCGCGAAGACGTCCATCTAAATTACTATCGATTTAATAGCTATCAGCGCATGTAGGGTATGGGCTACAGGCCAAAAAGACTGAAAAGGTTAGCCTGTACTCAGCGATGCGGAAAACGGCGCCTGCGTCCGTCATCGCATGAATCCGAAGCGCCGAGCGTGTGAGGCCAAAAACTCGGGCGAGGGCCGGAAACGCTCGGGCAATTGAATCGGTTGGTCGTCAAAGCGCAGCAGTGACTCTGTGATGAAGCCATCGCCTGCGCTGGGCTTGAGTTGTTTCGACACGCGCACCTTGAAGTCGGGCATGACCGTGATCAAGCCTTGGTCATAAGCGCGGTCGTGCAGGGCCGACAAGCACAGTCCGTTTTGCGGGTTCAATCGGTTCTTCGTGTCTTCACTCCACGGAATGATGTGGCTGGCAATCACCAGTTTTTCGTGGCACAGGCCGCTGATGCAGCAGGTCGCGTTGTAGCTGGCGAGCACGGCCTTGCGAAAGCGCGCTTGATTCACGCGTACCTGCACGGTGGCGTTGCGGGTTCTGCCTTCTTCCAACGGCGGCGCGTCTTCCAGCAAGTCTGCGTCGGCCTTGACGCCATGGCTTGAGGCCAAGTGCTCATAGTCGGCGGCAGCCTCCAGTGCCACAGCATCCCAATTCTGCTGTAGCTCAGTCCAGATGGAACGATCCAGCGTCGACGCCCCCTTCAAGCCAGCGCGCCCGCTGGCGACGATCAGCGGGTCCAAGCTGGCCAAGTTAGTCAACTTCATAGCAACCGAGCTGGGCGTGCGTCCCATCCACTCGGCCAATTGCTTGATCTTCGGATTACCGCGATGAAGCTGACCAAACGGCAACTGCATGTAGATGTGCAGTGCAGCCAGCGTTTGCGGGCGAGTCCAGTTAACGTGGGCGGCGGCTTCTGTGGCCATGGGTTCTCCCTCAGGTATGAGACTTGAGTATGCCCGCCGCACGAAGAGGCCTCAATACTTAGAGAAAGAACTTGCGGTGCGCAATGAAGTTGTTCACTCGCGTGGTCTCTCGGAAGGTGTCGGCCGGCCGTTCGCAATCCTCGGGCGGGACGTAATAGACCGTCCAGTCGCCGTAGTACATGCCACCGAAAACCAGCAAGTCCGCATCCACCGACAGTTCGAACGGATCTTGCGTGACGCCGAAATACTCTGCGGCATCGGCAGCATTTTCAAACTCGATTTTGATCTTGGACGCATAGGTGGTGTGGCACCACTTCAGAGGTCCAATGGCCGGGCCATCAAAACCCCAGTCGCTCATATGTTCGCGCGGGTCATGTCGGCCGTGAAACAGCCCGAGGTACAGGCCGGGCTTTTTGGGTTTACTGCCGTATTGCGGCAGCTCTGAGTGAGGGTCTTTGGTCTGTATGTCGGTGGCGGTTCGCATCAGTAACTCCTGCTAAAAAGAAGAGTCGAGCGTAGGCGTCCGGCGACGTTTTGGAACCCAGGGCATTGCCTGGGTGACACGCGAAGCGCGCTTGGGCATGATGGGACGCTGGGCGGTCTCTTCAACGAATTTCATTATCAAATCAGCCTCCAGACCTTATGTGATATGCACTATGCGCTATTGAATTTGTAGTCTCGTATCGTCTCTGCGCGCACGCAAGCCGCACCACACGGGTGGCTCTGAGTGTGGCTTGGTACTTCAACACGGCGACTTCTGGCGCTCATAATCCCCCAACAATCATCTGGAGAGAACATCATGGGCATGCTGATCCTGGGTCTGGTGATTTTTCTGGGCGTGCATTCCACGCGCATCGTCGCCGACGGCTGGCGCACGGCCATGATCGCGCGGCTCGGCGAGAAGCCGTGGAAGGGCCTGTACGCGCTGCTGTCGATCGCCGGGTTTGTGCTGATCGTGTGGGGCTTCAACCAGGCGCGGCAGTTGCCCGGGCTGCTGTGGGAGGGGTCCATGGGCATGCGCCATGTGACGTCGCTCCTGATGCTGATTTCCTTCGTGCTGCTGGTGGCCGCCTATGTGCCGCGCAACGGCATCAAGGCGCGGCTGCACCACCCGATGGTGCTGGGGGTCGAGGTCTGGGCCTTGGCGCACCTGCTGTCCAACGGCAGCCCGGCCGATGTGCTGCTGTTCGGCGCCTTTCTGGTGTGGGCGGCGCTGAGCTTTCGGGCCGCGCGCGCGCGCGATCGTGCGGCGCAGACGGTTTACCCGGCCGGCACGACCTCGGGCACGGTCATCACCGTGGTGGTGGGGGTGCTGGCGTGGGCCGTGTTTGCGTTCTGGGCGCACGGCCTGCTGATTGGCGTGCGCCCGCTCGGCTGAGCGAGCGAAATAAAACGAAACACGCCGATACCGCCGCGAAAGGACTTTACGGGCTGCCGAAAGCACCATGGGGCTTCCTCTTTTTCACACACAAGGAAGTCTCCAATGAAACCGTGGATCAAACGTTCTCTTTTCGGTTTTGCCGGCGCCGCGATCGTGGCCGGCAGCCTGGGCGCCTGTGCCGCGCACCGCAGTGGCTGGGGTGGTGACCCGGCCGGGTTCCGCGCCCGCATGGTCGAGCGCGTGGGCGGCAAGCTGGACCTCGATGCCGCGCAAAAACAGAAGCTCAACGTGCTGGCCGAAAAGCTGCAGGCGCAACGCACCGCCATACGCGATGCAGGCGACGCAGGCGGTGCCGGCGGCACGCGCGCACAGTTCCAGTCGCTGTTCGCCGGCGCCAGGCTCGACCAGGCCGGCGCCAGCAAGATGATCGAAGAGAAGATGGCCGCCGTGCGCAGCGGCAGCCCTGAAGTCATCGCCGCGGCCGCCGACTTCTTCGACAACCTGAATCCGGCGCAGCAGCAGAAGGTGCGTGATTTCATGAACAAGGGCGGTCGTCGTTGGGGTCGTCATGGGTGATGCTGCGGCGGCGATGGCGTCCCACATAATCCGCCCATGCCCCGCATCCTCCTGATCGACGACGACGAGCATCTGGCGGCGCCGCTGGCCAGCTACTTCGCGCGTTTCGATTGCACGCTCGACAGCGCGACCCGGCCGAGCGAGGGCCTTGCCAGGTTGCGCGCCGCGCACTACGACGCCGCGATCCTCGACGTGATGCTGCCCGAGATGGATGGCTTTGCGCTGTGCCGCGAGATCCGCAAGGAGAGCGACATCCCGATCGTGATGCTGACCGCGCGCGGCGACGTGATGGACCGCGTGGTCGGGCTCGAGCTCGGCGCCGACGACTACCTGCCCAAACCGTTCGAGCCGCGCGAGCTGGTGGCGCGCGTGCAGACCATCCTGCGCCGCCAGCGCGTGGCGCCGCCGGTGGCCGCGAGCCCGCAGCGCCGCGTGTTCGACGGGCTCGCGATCGACCTCGACAGGCGCGAGGTGCTGCGGCAGGGCGAGCCGGTCGAGCTCACCGGCACCGAGTTCGAACTGCTGGCGCTGCTCGCGTCCGAACCCGGCAAGGTGTTCAGCCGCGACGACATCCTGAACCGCCTGCGCGGCCACGAGGCCGAGCTCTACACGCGCGCCGTCGACATCGTGGTGAGCCGGCTGCGCAAGAAGCTGGAGCCGCTCGACTGCATCAAGACGCTGCGCAATGCCGGCTATGCGCTCGCCGTCGGCAATGCCTGAGCCGTGAGTCACGAGGCACGTCACCGGGAGCGTCGCCGCTGGCGGCATCGCTGGCGCCATTCGCTGCGCGCGCGGCTCATCACGGTGTTCCTGCTGCTCGCGCTGGCGATGGGCCTGGTGGTCATCGGCGGCATGCGCGCAACCTTTGCGAGCGGCTGGCGCGAGGCCGGCCTGCCGCTCATCACCGACTACGTCGACCGCCTCGCCGCCGAGATCGGCACGCCGCCCGACATCGCGCGCGCGCGGGCGCTGACGCAGCGGCTGCCGATCGCGATCCGCATCCAGGGGCCGCGTGTCAACTGGGACTCGGACCCGGAGCGCACCGCGCGCCGCAGGGGCGACATGCGTGAAGGGCGCGCGCCGGAGGTGCTGAGCCGCCTGCTTGCCGACGGCCACCGCGTGAGCTTTTCGCTCGACACGCCCAGCTGGCAGAACGCGCCGCATGGCATCGGCTGGATCACGCTCGCGCTGCTGCTGGCGTTGATCGTCGGCGCCTACAGCTACGTGCGCCGGCTGTTGCGCCCGCTCGACGACATCCGCGCGGGGGCCGAGCGTTTTGGTGGCGGCCAGTTCGACCGGCCGATCCCGCTGCGCCGCAAGGACGAGCTGGGCGACCTGGCGCAGCGCATCAACACCATGGCGCACGACATCGAAGGCATGCTCGATGCCAAGCGCGCGCTGCTGCTGGCGCTGAGCCACGAGTTGCGCTCGCCGCTCACGCGCGCGCGCCTGAACGCCGAGCTGCTGCCCGACACGCCCGACAGCGCCCCGGAACGCAGCGCGCTGCTGCGCGACCTGAACGAGATGCGCGACCTCATCAGCGACCTGTTGGAGAGCGAGCGCCTTGCCAGTGCGCACGCTTCGCTGCAGCGCGAGCCGGTCGATCTGGCGGCCCTGGTTCGCGAGGTGGTGTCCGAGCAGGCCGCGGGCGCTGCGGTGCAGCTCGACCTGCCTGACGCGCTGCCGCCGCGGTCGCTCGACCGCACCCGCGTGCGCCTGCTGGTGCGCAACCTGCTCGACAACGCGCTGCGCTACAGCCTTGGTGCGCCACAGCCGCCGCGCATTTCGCTGCGCACGGAAGGCCGGGGCGTGCTGATCGAAGTGCGCGATTTCGGCCCCGGCGTCGACGCCGCGCAGCTCGAACACCTCACCGAACCGTTCTACCGCACCGACAGCGCCCGCCAGCGCGCCACCGGCGGTGTGGGTCTCGGCATGTACCTGTGCCGGCTGGTCGCCGAAGCGCACGGCGGCACGCTCGAGGTGCGCAACGCGCAGCCCGGGCTGGTCGTCACAGCGCTATTGCTTTGATAGCTGATTGCATAAGTGGGACGGGCGCTACAGCCCGATTTGCCTTAAAAATCGGTTCACCCATGCGCGTGCTGCAACGAATGCTTCCTTGTTCCTGCCCCACTCATGACCATGAAGCCTTTGCGTGCCCTGAAAAGAAGGCCGCCCCGCATGGGCGGCTTCGCCTTTGTAGCCCGACGCGCCACCGCCCCGTAGGACAATCGCGCCGATTGGCCTCTCACTCATATGCCGTTACAAAACCGGCCTCGCTGTACCCCATGTAACAGCATTCGCGGGCAGGATGAAGCTTCTGTTTGATCACAAGGAGTTTCTGATGTCCAAATATTCATTGCGTTCTGTTCCCGCCTTGATCGTTGTCACCACCGCCATGGCGTGGGGGATGCCGGCGCAAGCCCTCGGGCTGCTGGGCGGCGTCAACACGAATGCGGGGGTTGGCACCAGTTTGGGGACGGGCGCCGGCGTGGGCATCGGTGTCAACGCCGACATTGATGCCACGGCCCGTGAGCGCGCGCAAACGCAGACGAGTGGCCGCGCCGCCATGGGCGGGGCTGCCGGCACCGAAGGCGCCGCGGGCGCCTCAATGGGCGCCGGTGCAAGCACCTCGGCGAACGGCGGAGTCCCGATGGACGGCATGCAGAGCACCGGCAAGAAGGCCGCTCGAGCCGGCAAGAAGAACCTCAAGCACACCGGCAACGGCGTGGGCAGTGCCGGTGCGAATGGCCGGGCGGGCGTGCAGGGCGAGGCAGGTGGAAGTGTTCAGTAAAACCGGTCGCTATCGAGCGACTTGCAGCGGCAGAGTAGCAGGGCCCTTGCGTTCCCCGCATAATTGCCCTCATGAAGATCGCAGCCATCCAGCAGTCGCGCATTGCAGACATCTGCAGGCGCTATCACGTGCAGCGCATGCGCTTGTTTGGCTCGGCGGCAGTCGGCGCAGAGCGGCCCGACAGCGACGTGGATTTGCTGGTGGAGTTCATCCCCGGCGAGGCGCCCAGCGGCTTTGCGCTGGTCGACATGCAGGACGAGTTGTCTGCCGCGTTTGACGGGCGCAAGGTGGATCTGGCTTTCCCGTCGGTGCTGAAAAATCCGTACCGCCGCCGGGCGATTGAGCCGCAGCTGCGGCCGCTATTTCAGTGATGACGGACCGCACGCCCGCGCATTTGACGGACATGCTGCAGTTTGTGCAGGAACTGCGATCACTGGTGGCAGGCCTCACAGTCACCGAGTTCTTATATGGATGCCTTATATGGATGCCTCCCGGAGAGCAAGAAGAATTCGTGTCATGTTGCGGAGAAGTCGGCTGCGTCCTTATATTCGGCCTTGATTGCATGGTTCGTCTGGTTTCCCAGGCTCGCCCGCTGGCCCCGATGCATATCCGCTGACAAGCGCCTCATCTCAGGGACGGACTTTTTATGTCCGGCAATCGGTTCAGGTTTAGCTCGTCCCGGTCTGACCTGTTTCACATCACTTCACTTGTTGCTGCCTCACTGCCCTTGCGAAGACTGGACCATATCCTTTCGGTTAGGGTTGGTTGTTCACTGACTTTCTCGGGCCCCTCACGCCGCGTGCGGCCTGACGCTTTGAAAGCCTCTTTGGTAATCCTGCTGCCTGGCCGTCACTGCCCATATCGTTCGGGCCGTCTTGGCCGCTTGGGCCACGACCACAACATTGGCAGGCCTTCGGCTTTTGAGCCCTTCGAGCCAAGGCCCGGGCTCCTTGGTATGCGCCAGCACGCTTCTGGCGCCGTGAATGAGCAATGTCCGCAGGTACGTGTCGCCACGTTTGGTGATGGATCCCAGACGCACCTTGCCGCCGGAACCGGTCTGCGAGGGAACCATTCCAAGCCAAGCGCAGAATTCGCGCCCTGACTTGAATGCGCTCGCCTCGCCCATGGTGGCGATAGCCGCGGTTGCCGTGAGCAATCCGACGCCTGGGATCTGGGCAATGCGCTGCATTTTTGGATCCGCCTTGAGCTGAAGCGCCAGGCGCTTTTCGATGGCCTGCATGTCTTGGCTCAATGCCTTGATGCGGGCGACTTGCTCGCGCAGGCTGTCAGCCACCATTTGGGGCAAATCGTCACTCAGGTCAACCAGTGCCTGCTCGACCTCGCTGAACAAGGCCCTGTTTCCCCTGGCGAAGGTGGCACCGAATTCATACAGCAACCCGCGCAGGGCGTTGGTTTGCATGACGCGCATCTTCATCATGAGTTCTCGCTGGCGATGCAGCGCGAGCGTGGCTTGCTGGGCCGCCGTCTTGATGCCCACTAATTTCACACCAGGCTGCTGCACGGCCAGCCAGATAGCTCGTGCATCCGTCGCATCGGTTTTGTTGCCACTCACGAAGGGGCGTACCGCCTTGGCGTGCAGCAAGCGCACGCTGTGACCCAGCCCGGTCAATTCGCGCGCCCAGTGATGCGCACCGCCGCAGGCTTCAATGGCGATCAGACAGGGCTGACGATTGGCAAAGTGCTCCATGACCTTGGCTCGCTTGATCTGCACGTTGACGATCTCGCCCGTGTCCATGTCCACCGTGTGCAGCTGAAAGACCTGCTTGGCGATATCCAGACCGACGACCAACTGGCCGTTCATGGTACCGATGATTTGTCCCGCATTCATGCCTGTATTACGATTCACAGCGGATCCTCTGTGGTGTTTGTGAAGACCTTGGTCTATCACGCTTTGGGCACTTTGATGCCGTATCCATCAGAGGATCCACCCCGTTTCCTGGGGCGACTCTTGCTGATCGACCGCTGCTCCATCTCCGGGCTTCGATTTTTTCCCCTTCGGGAGGGAGGCATCCATAGCATCTCGGGGAACAGGATCCTGTGCCTTGCCGTGGAGAAACTGTTCATCAACCTTGGCGAGGCGGCATATCGCGTGGGCGATGAACGCGCGAAGTCAATGCCAGAGATCCCCTGGCGCCGTATGACGGGTTTGAGGAACATCCTGGCTCACGGTTACGAGCAAGTGGCTCCTGAGGTCCTGTTCAAGACCGTTACCGCCGATTTGCCGGCGCTGGAAACAGCGCTCAGTCAACGGGTAGACGCCATCGGCCCCGCCTGAATGGCCGCCGCGCAGCGGCTGAAGGTTTGAACAAAACCAACCGCGAGCCCTTTCCTCGTCTACACAAGCAGCTACTGCTTCTGTAGCGCCTACTTCGCGTCCGGCAGCTCGATCTTGACCTCTAACACTTCCAGGTTGTCCTGGCGTTCCAGGTTGACCTTGATGTCGTCGGGATTGATCTTGATGTATTTGCTGATCACCGCCACCAGATCGCGCTGCAGTGCCGGCAGGTAGTCGGGCTCGGGGTGGCGGCCGCTGCGCTCGTGCGCCAGGATGATCTGCAGCCGCTCCTTGGCAACGCTGGCGGTCTTTTTCTTCTCGCCGAGCAGAAAGGACAAAAACGAGATGGCCATGCCTTATTTCCCTCCGAACAGGCGCTTGAGGAAGCCGCCCTTTTGGGGATCGACAAAGCGCATGGGCTTGTCGGCGCCCAGAAAGCGGTCGATCACGTCCTTGTAGGCTTCCGACACATCGCTGCCCTGCAGGTGCACGGCCGGCAGGCCCTGGTTGGAGGCCTGCAGCACCGCCTCGGATTCGGGGATCACGCCGATCAGCTTGATGCGCAGGATGTCCTGGATGTCCTGCAGCGACAGCATCTGGCCCTGGTCCACGCGGCTCGGGTTGTAGCGCGTGATGAGCAGGTGTTCCTTGATCGGATCCTTGCCGTCGATCGCGCGCTTGGTCTTGCTCGACAGCATGCCCAGGATGCGGTCGGAGTCGCGCACCGAGGAGACCTCGGGATTCGTCACCACCAGCGCCTCGTCGGCGAAGTGCATGGCCATCAGCGCACCGGTCTCGATGCCGGCGGGCGAGTCGCACACGATGTACTCGAAGCCCATGCCGGCCAGGTCGTGCAGCACTTTTTCCACGCCGTCCTTGGTCAGCGCTTCCTTGTCGCGCGTTTGCGAGGCGGCCAGCACGAACAGGTTGTCGCACTGCTTGTCCTTGATCAGCGCCTGGTGCAGGTTGGCCTCGCCGTGGATCACGTTGACGAGGTCGTACACCACACGGCGCTCGCAGCCCATGATGAGGTCCAGGTTGCGCAGGCCGACGTCGAAGTCGATCACGGCGGTCTTGTGCCCGCGCAGGGCCAGTCCGCTGGCGAAGCTGGCGCTGGTGGTGGTCTTGCCGACCCCGCCCTTGCCGGAAGTCACGACGATGATTTTTGCCATGGGTGAAATTCCTTTGAATACCTTGAATGAATGATGGGGTTGATTTGCTGCGGGTGGATGACAGCGGTTCAGGCCTTGATAGGCTCCATCACCAGCTTGCCGTCGCCCGGCTCGCCCATCAGCCGCACCTGCGTGGGCTTGGACCACACGTCGGGCGGCAGCGCGACCTCACTGGTGCGGTAGATGCCGGCGATGGAGATCAGCTCGGGCTCCATGCACAGCGCGAAGATGCGCGCGTCGGCATTGCCGCGCGCGCCCGCGATGGCCTTGCCGCGCAGGGGCGCATACACGTGGATGTGGCCGTCGGCAATGACTTCGGCGCCGGCGTTGACCATGCACAGCAGCACCAGGTCGCGCCCGCGCGCATAGACCTGCTGGCCCGAGCGCAGCGGCTTGTCGATGACCAGGGCCGAAGCGGGGGCAGCCACCTCGACGGGCGCCGGCGGCGCAGCGGCCTCATGGCGTACCGGACTGGGCGTTGCCATCGTGGCATCCGGCGCGGCGGCCAGCCCGGCCAGCTGCGCGGCCTGCATTTGCGCGGCGCTGCCGCCTTTGGCGGCAATCGGCATCACGCGGTATTGGCGCAAGAGTGCCAGCAGCGCGGGGAAGTCCACGGTCGCGTCGTCGGCATCGGCGGTGGACTGCAGCGGCGACAGGTCGACGACCAGCGGGTCGTGGTCGAAAAAATTCGGGAGTTCGCCGTAGTGCCGCGCCATTTCATCGGACAGGGCGGCGAGGTTGGTGGACTTGAGCAGCAGCGCGACCAGGGGCAGGTTGGCGCTTTTGATCTCGAACGTGGCAGGGGCGCGTCCTGCGAGGGCAACGGTCATGGACAGGAGGGAGCTTTTCGGTGCGGGATGAGGCGAGGAGTCGCATCTTAACAGCCGCAGGTGGCGCCTTTGTGTGCTTGTGAAACACGGCGCTTACATCCTTACAAACGGATGCAGCGCCGGCGCGCCAGCCAGACTATTTGATGTCCAGCACCCACTGGATCAGGTATTTCGCCGCGAAACCGACCATGCCAAAGGCCAGGCCCAGAAAGATCACGAAGGTGCCGAACTTGCCGGCCTTGGACTCCCATGCCAGATGCCCGATGATAAACAGCATGTAGAGAATGAAGGCGCCCACGCCGAAGGTGAGGCCGAAGCCGGCGATCTGCGCTTCCGTGAGGCCAAAGATCATGGGCCGTCCTTCGCGGTGGGCGCCGGCGCTGCGCCGCTGCTGCGCTCGGGCAGGGCCGAGGCGTCGACCAGATCGCGGTACGCGTGCCAGCTCGCGTGGCCGAGCACCGGCAGCAGTGGTACCAGCGCCAGCAGCGCCGTGCCAAAGCCGAGCAGGCAGCACAGCATGATCAGGGCGGCCCACAGCGCCATCGGCAGCGGGTTGGCCAGCACCGCCTGCCAGCTCGTGAGCACGGCCTGCAGCAGGGACGCGCGGCGGTCCAGCAGCAGCGGCAGGGCCACGGCGCTCGAGGCGAACACCGGCGCAGCCAGTGCGCCGCCCAGCGCCAGCCAGAGTTCGAACAGGCGGCTGTCCTGCGCCAGCACCACATGGCGCACGAAGTCCAGCGGCGTGCGGATGGGCAGCGGG
This sequence comes from Rhodoferax sediminis, assembly GCF_006970865.1. Lineage (NCBI taxonomy): Bacteria > Pseudomonadati > Pseudomonadota > Betaproteobacteria > Burkholderiales > Comamonadaceae > Rhodoferax > Rhodoferax sediminis. The sequence goes on along the minus strand of NZ_CP035503.1, from coordinate 4,370,226 downwards.
GCCAGCAGCGTGATGAGCGCTGCCGAGGTCAGTACCCAGCCGGTGCCGGCCAGCGCCAGCAGCAGGCCGAAGCGCACCAGCCGCCAGTCCTTGCCGCCCGCCTGCGCATCGCTGCGGCGCCAGCTCAGCCAGGTCTGCAGCACCAGCCGCGCATCGGCCGGCTCGCCGCGCTCGAGCGCGCGACTGAGCGCGTACAGGCTGGTGGCCAGCACGGGCGCCACCACCAGAAAGCCCGAAAATGCGCCGGCCAGCAGCCAGAACCGGTCGCGCGCCAGGGCCAGCAGCACGCCGCCGAACAGCGCCAGCGCCAGCCCGTGGGCCGCGCTGACCCAGCCGCAGCGCCACAGGTCGCGCCCGCCCCGCACCAGCCACTGCAGCGGCTGGCCGATCGGGATACTGCGCAGCGGGGGAAGGGAAGTGCCGGATGCCATGGCCTGCGAGCATACGGGCGCGGGTCGCGGGCCGCCTTGATGCCGGTCAAGAGCGCAGGCCGCGACCGTGGCGCGCCCATAATCGGTGGCTTGTTGTCCTCCGGAGTTCCCGATGCCGCGTCCGATTCTTGACGAAGCCCAGATCCACCCCGCGATTCGCGAAAAAATCGCCACGCACCAGCAGGCCATCGTGCGCGAGGTGCAGGCGGCCGTGGCCCAGCATGCGGTTGTGGTGGTGGGCATGGGCATGAACCCGTTCCCGAAAAAAGCGCGCCGCGCACTGGACGCCGCCGGCGTGCCCTACCACTACCTGGAATACGGCAACTACTTCAGCCACTGGCGCCAGCGCAATGCGCTCAAGCTGTGGACCGGCTGGCCGACCTTGCCAATGGTGTTCGTGCGCGGCACACTGATCGGCGGGGCGGGCGATCTGGAGCGGCTGATGGTCAGCGGCGAGCTGAAACTCATGCTGGCTTGACGCCAGCGGCCGGCGGGCCGCGCCCCTTTACAACAAAGGGAGGAGCGCCCCATGAGCCGTCACCCGACACCGTTCGCCACCAACGCCGACTGGCGCCAGCTGGAGGCCACGCGCCTGCAATGGCGGCGCAGCGTGCTCGGGCAGGAGCCGGCGGCGATCAGCACCGGGCTGGCGCTGTCGGGCGGCGGCATCCGCAGTGCCACGCTGTCGCTGGGGATGCTGCAGGCGCTGGCCCGCGCCGGCATGCTGGAGCGTTTTGACTACCTGTCCACGGTTTCGGGCGGCGGCTATGCGGGCAGTTTTTTGGGCAGCCTGTTCACCCCGGCCAGCGTGCGCGATGCGGCGGGCCATCCGCCCACGCCCGACGAGCAGGCGCAGGCGCGCGAGCAGGCGCTGACCCAACTGTGTGCGACCGAGCAGCGGGCCGATGATGCGGGCGACCCTGCCCAGGCCGGCAACGCCCGTCCGCTCGAGTGGCTGCGCTACAGCGGCCGCTACCTCGCGCCGAACGGTGGCGGCGACTATTTTTATGCGCTGGTGCTGTGGCTGCGCAACCTGCTCGCGGTGCATTACGTGGTGGGCATTTCGCTGCTGTTGCCGCTGGCGCTGCTGGGCGTGCTGAATCATGCGGCGCAGCCCTGGGCGCACGCGTATGCGCCGTGGGCCGACCCGCTCTGGACGCTGGCCGCGCCGTGGCGCGCCGGTGGGCTGTACCTGGGCCTGTCGCTGGCGCTGCTGCTGCTGGCGGTGCTGCCGCTGGGCGTGGCGTACTGGTGTACCGACCTGCCCTCGAGCCGCAGCTCGCCGGCGCTTGCGCGCTGGCTTGCGGGCGTGCTGACCGTGCCTTCCGTGCTCGGGTTCATGGTCGGCCCCTTGATTGCCGTGACGGGCTGGGGCCAGTCGTGGCTTGGCTGGACGATGACGGCCGGCGCCATTGCGTGGCTGGCCTGGGTCTGGTTTGCCGTCGCCTGGAGCCGCGGCTTTTTCCCGCCCAACAAAAGCCGCGCCGCGGCGCTGATGCTGGTGACCCGCACGCGCCTGACGCAGTGGCTGGCGCGGGCCACCCAAATCGCGCTGGGCCTGCTGGGGGTGGCGGCGGTGCTGATGGCGAGCGCTTGGCTGGCGCAGTGGATGCGGCAGGGCCATGCCGCGCCCGGTATCACCGTGGCCGGTTTTGTCGCCGCCGTGCTGAGTCTGGGCAAGCTGATTCCCGCTGCCGGGCTGCACCCCAACCCCGCGGAGAAGCGGCTGCTGATGCGGGCGCTGCCCATGCTGCTGGCGCTGCTGCTGGGCAGCGCGGTGGTGCTGTTCTGGGGCGTCTGGGCCGCATGGCTGGTGGGTGTGGACTTGCCGGCCCTGCCCTGGCTCGCGCTGGCCGGTCTCGTGCTGCTGGCGCTGATCACGGGTGTGTCGTTCCAGTTCCTGAACCTGTCCACGCTGCAAAACCTGTACACCGCGCGCATCGTGCGCGCCTACCTGGGCGCGAGCAATCCGGCGCGGGCCAAAGACAGCCGTTGGGACGCGATTACCGAGCCGCATCCGCGCGACGACATGTCGCTGGAGCAGTACTACGGCGCCGAGGCACGGCGGCCCGCGTCGCTGGCGCCGCTGCACCTGATCAATGTCACCATCAACGAGACCGTGGAGGCGCACAGTGCGCTGGTGTACCAGGACCGCAAGGGGCGCCCGCTGGCGATCACGCCCGACGGCTACCTGGTGGATGGCCAGTTCCAGCGGCGCCAGCCGGATAACGACGACCCTTTTGAGCGCCTGTCGCTGGGGCGCTGGGTCGGGATTTCCGGCGCGGCGTTTGCGCCCGGGCTGGGCCGCGGCACCACGCCCGAGCGCGCCCTGCTCACGGGCCTGGCGAATGTGCGGCTCGGCTACTGGTGGCAGACCACCCAGGCCCGCGTGCGCGATCTGGGCGACTGGTTGTTTTCGACCCAGATCCATTTGTACCGCGAGCTGCGCGGCCAGTTCTTCGGCACCGGGGAGCGCTACTGGTACCTGACCGACGGCGGCCATTTCGAAAACACGGCGGTGTATGAATTGCTGCGCCGGCGCACCGGCTTTATCCTCGCGCTGGACAATGGGGCCGACCCCGATTACCAGTTTGCCGACGTGGCGAATCTGATGCGGCTGGCGCGCGTCGATTTTGGTGCGGTGTTCGAGCCGCTGGTGCCGCCCCATGCGCTGGCGGACCTGTTCGGCAACCCGGGTGGTTTTGCGCGCGGTTCGCGCGAGGGAACGCATTTTCTGCTGGGCTACCGGGTCCTGCTGCCCGCGGCCGAGGGTGTGGCGGCGTCGATCAGCACCCTGGTCTTCGTGAAGCCGCGGCTGACCCAGGGCGCCAGCCTGGACCTGGTGCAATACCAGGCGGCCCATACCGACTTTCCGCAGGAACCTACGGCGGACCAGTTCTTTGGCGACGAGCAGTGGGAGAGCTACCGCAAGCTGGGCATGAACCTGGGCGAGACGCTGCTGGCCCGGATCACGCCCGGCCCCGACGCGTGGCAGGGCCTGGGCGCGTAGCTACGGCCTATTCGTGTTCGTGATGGCCGTGCCAGCCCCTGTGGCCTTCGCGCGCCATGCGCAGGGTGGCGCTATCAAACACCTTTTGCTGCTCGGGCGAGAGCGCGGCGTAGAAGGTCTTGGTGGCCTCGGCGCGCTTGTCCATCCGGGCTGCGCGCTCGGCCTGCATGGCGCGCATTTTGTCGATGCGCTCGGGCGTGGTCATCCTGGCAAACTCGGCGCGCATTTTGGTGCGGTCTGCGCCCATGTGACCCATGCCGGCTGGCGGCTGCATGGCGGCGGTGAAGCTGGTCCAGGCGCCTTCCTGTGCCGGCGTCAGTTTCAGCTTGGCCTTGAGTTCGGCCTCGTGCCTGGCCCGACGCTGCGCCATCCTGGCCTGCCATTTGGCCGGGTCGTGGTGGTCCATGTGGGTGGGTGCGGCCTGGCCGGACTGGGGCGCCGGTGCGGGCGGTGGTGGCGTCTGGGCCATGGTGGCGAAGCCGGCGCCGGCGAGCACGCCGGCGAGCAACATGCGTTTGGAGAGTAGTTTCATAAAGCCTTCCTTGTTGAAGAAGCCCGATACCACGACATGTGCATCAGGTTGAAGCGAAGTTTGCGCGGACCGTGTAACTGCACCGTGGCGCGCAGATAAGGCTTTGTAAAGTTGGCGGGTGATGGCCCGTGTGCCCGGCGCAGGCCCGCTTGCCCCGACAATCGGACTTCAATTCAACCGTTGAAAAGGCAAGCAGTGTTCAAGAACGTGATCGTGTATCGGATCGGGCCCGGGTGGTCCGCGCAAGTGGCGCAAATGGAAGCGGCGCTGGAGCCCGCGCGCTTTGTCGCGTGCGGAGCCAGCCAGGAGCAGTCGGCAGGCTGGGTGGAGCCGCGCGGCGAGGCGCACGGCCCGCTGGTGGAGGCGGTCGGTGGCCAGTTGCTGCTGAAGTTCATGACCGAGGCCAAGGTGCTGCCCGGCTCGGTGGTGAACCGCAAGGCGCAGGAGCAGGTGGCGCACATCGAGGCCATCACGGGCCGCAAGCCCGGCAAAAAGGAAACCCGCGAGATCAAGGAAGACGTGCGCCAGGCGCTGCTGCCGATGGCCTTTACCAAGCAGGCGCGCATCAATGTGTGGATCGACCCGGTGGCCTCGCTGCTGCTGGTCGATGCCGCCAGCCAGGGCAAGGCCGACGAGGTGGTGACAGCGCTGGTGAAGTCGTTGGAGGGCCTCTCCCTGACGCTGCTCAACACCAAAACCTCGCCCACGGCGGCGATGTCCGAATGGTTGACCAGCCAGGAGCCGCCGGCCGGCTTCAGCGTGGACCGCGAGTGCGAACTGAAGGCCGCGGACGAGAGCAAGTCGGTGGTGCGCTACGCGCATCACGCGCTCGACATCGACGAGGTGCGCCAGCACATCGAGGCCGGCAAGCTGCCGACCAAGCTGGCGCTGACCTGGGAGGGCCGCGTGTCGCTGCTGCTGACCGAGAGCCTGCAGATCAAGAAGATCGCGTTTCTGGAGGGCGTGTTCGACGGCACCTCGCAGGAGAAGGAAGACGGCTTCGACGCCGACGCGGCGATTGCCACGGGCGAGTTGCGCAAGCTGATGCCGGACTTGCTGCTGGCGCTGGGCGGCGAGGTCGTGCCGGGGTGACGGCGTGGCCGCGCCATCAGAGGGGAAATTGAACGGAAGCCCTTGCCAAATAAAGGCAATACGCTATTAATTAGATAGCAATTGACGGCCGCTCAGGCCTTGCTTTTCGTGGCGCAGGTACTGAAGCCGAAGAGGGCATAAGGCGGACACCAGCCGATGGCGCCCGTGACCAGCGGGACGATGCCCAGCCAGCCCCACCAGCCGATCGTGCCAATGGTGGCCAGCCCGATCAGGACCAGCCCGACGAGGATGCGTAGAGTGCGGTCGATGCCGCCAATGTTGACCTGCATGTGCTGCTCCTGGGGTGAATCGGATGACTGTGATTGAACGCCATGTCGCGGCCTTCGTCATTGACCTGCATCAAGGGCGCTACGGGACGCGAGATCGTCCAGGATTGGACAGTCGGGCCGCTCGTCGCCATGGCAGTGCTGCAGCAGGTTCTGCAGCGTGCGCTGCATGGATTGCATCGCCTCGATGCGCGCGGTCAGCTCGTGCACATGCTGCTGTGCGATGCGCTTGACGCTGGCGCTGGCGCGGCGCCGGTTGCGCCACAGGCTCACCAGTTCTCCGATTTCCGCCATCGAAAAGCCGAGGTCGCGCGAGCGCTTGATGAAGCGCAGCGTGTGCACGTCGGCCGCGCTGTACTGGCGGTAGCCGCTATCGGTGCGCGCGACGCGGCCGAGCAGGCCGAGCGATTCGTAGTGGCGCAGCATCTTGGCCGACACGCCCGAAAAACGTGCGGCTTCGCCAATGTTCAAAGGGTAACTGGCCCCCACGCTTGTCGCGGCGCTGGCGGGTTCAGGCCGCGACGCCATAGCCTTCTTCGGCAATCGCCCGGGTCAGCGCGTCGCGCGGCTGCTGCGACTGCACCTCGACCTTGCCGCTGGGCAGGTCGATCTTGACCTCGGCCTGCGGGTCGAGTTGCCGGATGGCGCGGGTCACGGCCTTTTCGCAGTGGCCGCAGGTCATGCCGGTGACGGTGAAGGTCTGGTTCATGGGGTGTCCTTGGTGTGGAAGGTGAGTCGAGAGCATAGTCTGAACCCTGCCATGGTGGGAAGGTCAAGCGAATCCGTTGACCTTGAGTCGGGCAGGGTTGATCTGCCGCAAGGCTTGATCTTGCCATCGGGGCAAGGATTACGCTATCCACCATGAACACCAACACGACTCTTTCCGCGCCCACGCTGGACATCGGCATCGGCGGCATGACCTGCGCCTCGTGCGTGGCGCGCGTCGAGAAGGCCCTGAAGAAGGTGCCCGGCGTGCAGGATGCGAGCGTGAACCTGGCGACCGAATCGGCACGCATCGTGTACCTGCCGGACGCGCAGATGGAGGCGCGGTTGCGCCGTGCCGTGCGCGACGCGGGCTACGAGCCGCGCACGCCCGCCCAGGGCGAGGCGGCGCTTGCCGCCTCGCCCTGGGCGGGCTTCGGGCCCGTGGCTCTGGGCCTGTTGCTGTGCGCGCCGCTGGTGCTGCCCATGGCAGGGGATCTGTTCGGCCGGCACTGGATGCTGCCCGCGTGGCTGCAGTTTGCGCTGGCCACGCCGGTGCAGTTCATCCTGGGCGCGCGCTTTTACAAGGCCGGCTGGCATGCCGCACGGGCCCTGACCGGCAACATGGATTTGCTGGTCGCGATCGGCACCACGGCGGGCTGGGCGCTGTCGGTCTGGCTCTGGCTCAGCGCCGCGCCCGGCACCATGCCGCACCTGTACTTCGAAGCCTCGGCCGTGGTGGTGACGCTGGTGCTGCTCGGCAAGTGGCTGGAGGCGCGTGCCAAGCGCCAGGCCACGGCGGCGATCCGCGCGCTGCAGGCGCTGCGGCCCGAGGTGGCGCACCTGATTGCGCCGGATGGAGGCGCCGCCGCGACGGGCCGCCCCGAGCAGGGCACGACCACGGATGTGCCGGTGGCCGAGGTGCTGGTCGGTGACCGTATCGTGGTCCTGCCGGGCGAGCGCTTCCCGGTGGACGGCACGCTCTTGCAGGGCCGCACGCAAGTGGACGAATCCATGCTGACGGGCGAGCCGCTGCCGGTGGCGAAGGACGCGGACAGCCGGCTCACCGGCGGCTCGATCAACGGCGAGGGCCGCGTGGTGATGCGGGTGGACGCGGTGGGCGGCGAGACCGTGCTGGCGCACATCATTCGCCTGGTGGAAGACGCGCAGGCCGCCAAGGCACCGATCCAGCGCCTGGTGGACCAGGTCTCCAGCGTGTTTGTGCCGGTAGTGCTGGCGCTGGCGCTGGTCACGCTGCTGGGCTGGCTGTGGGCCGGGGCGCCGTTCGAGGCCGCCGTGATCAACGCCGTGGCGGTGCTGGTGATTGCCTGCCCGTGCGCGCTGGGGCTGGCGACGCCGGCCGCCATCATGGCCGGTACCGGCGTGGCGGCGAAGCACGGCATCCTGATCAAGGATGCGCAGGCGCTGGAGCTCGCGCACAAGGTGAACATCGTGGCCTTCGACAAGACCGGCACCTTGACCGTGGGGCGGCCGCGGCTGACGGAGCTGGCGGTGGCCGGGGGCACCATGGAGGCGGCGCTGCTGGCGGCGGCCGCGAGCCTGCAAAGCGGCAGCGAGCATCCGCTGGCGCGCGCTGTGGTCGCGGCCGCGCAGGCGCGCGGCATGGCGGTCGAGGCGCCCGACGACGTGCGCGCCGTGCCGGGACGCGGCAGCGAAGGCGAGGTGCGCGGGCGCAGTTACCGGATCGGCAGCCTGCGCTGGCTGCAGGAGCTCGGGGTCGATTTCGGCGCGCTGGCCGCGCGCGCGGCGGCGCTGCAGGCGCAGGGCGCGACCGTGTCCGCCATGGCGGAAAAGATTTCTGTTCAGGCCCCGGGCGATCGGTACGTGCTGCGCGCCTTGATGGCCTTCGGCGACGAGCCCAAGCCGGGCGCGCGGCAGGCGCTGGCGCTGCTACGCGCGCGCGGTATCCGCACGGTGATGATCTCGGGGGACAACCGCGGCGCGGCGCACGCCATGGGCGCGCGCCTGGGCCTGGCGCCCGGGGACGTGATGGCCGAGGTGCTGCCGGGCGACAAGGCCGCACGGGTGCTGGAACTCAAGCAAGGAGGTCATACCGTGGCCATGGTCGGCGACGGCGTGAACGACGCGCCCGCACTGGCCGCGGCCGACGTCGGCCTGGCGATGGGCAACGGCACCGACGTGGCCATGCACGCGGCCGGCATCACGCTGATGCGCGGCGACGTGGCGCTGGTGGCGGCGGCGTTCGACATCTCGGATCGCACGGTGGCCAAGATCCGGCAGAACCTGTTCTGGGCCTTTGCCTACAACGCGGCCGGCATTCCGCTGGCCGCGTTCGGCTACCTGAACCCGATGCTGGCGGGCGCGGCGATGGCGCTGAGTTCGGTCAGCGTGATCAGCAATGCGCTGCTGCTCAAGCGCTGGACGCCCCGCGCGGTCGATGGAGCAGCCTCACCGCCCGTGACGCCGGCAGCACGGCCGGTTTGACCTGCATCAACACGCGGCATGGCAAGCTGGGGCATGCTTAAATGCAATATTCAGCAGGAGAGTTTCCATGATCCATGAGAGCATTCGCGTGATTCGGGACGAACATGCCGCGCTGGCGGCGATGCTGCGCTCGCTGCAGATGATGGTGGAGCGCGGCCCGGTGGACGAGCCCGCGGCATTTTTCGATGTGCTGCGCGCCATGCTGTTCTACATCGACGAATTTCCCGAGCGACTGCATCACCCCAAGGAAACCCTGCTGCTGTTTCCGAAGGTCGCGCGCGCCGCGCCGGCGATGGCCGAGGCGATCGAGCGACTCGATGCGGAGCACCACCGCGGCGAAGCGGCAGTGCGCGAGTTGCAGCATTTGCTGCTGGCCTGGGAGTTGCTGGGCGAGTCGCGCAGGGCGGCGTTTGAAGAAGCGGCCCGCAAGTATGTGACGTTTTACCTGGAGCACATGCGGCTGGAGGAGTCGTTGATCCTGCCGCAAGCGGAGCACGCGCTGACGGACGCCGAGTGGCAGGAGCTCGATGCCGCCTTTGCCACCAACCGCGACCCGCTCACCGGCAAATACCCGCCCGACCCGGGTTATGACCGCCTGTTCACGCGCATCGTGATGAAGGCGCCGTCGCCGATCGGGCTCGGACCGTCATCCGTTTGAGGCCAGCGCCGGATAGTCGGTGTAGCCCTTGACGCCGCCGCCGTAGAAGGTGCTGCGGTCCGGCTCGTTCAAGGGTGCGCCCTGGCGCAGGCGCTGCACCAGATCGGGGTTGGCGATAAAGGTTTTGCCAAAGGCGACCAGGTCGGCCCCCTCCTTGAGGGAGCGCTCGGCCAGCGTCTTGTCATAGCCGTTGTTCACCATCCAGGCGGCCGTGCCGCCAGCGGCCCGGTAAGCGGCGCGCAGGGCCGCGTAGTCGAAGGGCTGGTCGCCCTGCACGTAGTCGCGCGCGCCGCCGGTCTGGCCCTCGATGAAGTGCAGGTAGGCCAGTTGCAGCGGCGCCAGTTGCCGCACCACGTACTCGAACAGCGGTTGCGGATGCGGGTCGCTCACGTCGTTGGCCGGTGTTACGGGCGACAGGCGCAGGCCCGTGCGCGCGCCGCCGATCTCCTGGGTGATGGCCTGCATGACTTCGAGCAGCAGGCGCGCGCGGTTTTCAATCGGGCCGCCATAGGCGTCCGTGCGCTGGTTCGAGCCCGAACGCAGGAACTGGTCGAGCAGGTAGCCGTTCGCGCCGTGCACCTCGACGCCGTCGAAGCCGGCCTCGATCGCGTTGCGCGCGGCGCGGCGGTAATCCTGCACGATGCCGGGCAACTCCCCGATGTCCAGCGCGCGCGGGGCCGAGGTGTCGACGAACGCGCCGACACCGTCCCGGATCAGGTAGGTCTTGGTTTTGGCGGTGATGGCCGAGGGCGCCACCGGCGCCTGGCCGCCGGGCTGCAGGTCGTTGTGCGAGACCCGGCCCACATGCCAGAGCTGCACCACGATCTTGCCGCCCCTGGCGTGCACCGCGTCGGTGACTTTTTTCCAGCCCGCCACCTGCTCGGCGCTCCAGATACCGGGCACGTCGGCATAGCCCTGGCCCTGGTGGCTGATGGCGGTGGCCTCGGTCACGATCAGGCCGGCCGTGGCGCGCTGGCTGTAGTAGGTGGCCATCAATGGCGTGGGCAGCGCGCCGGGTGCGCGGTTGCGCGTGAGCGGCGCCATCACGATGCGGTTGGCCAGATGCAGGGCGCCGGCCTGCACCGGATCAAATAGGGAAGACATAAATCAGAACTCCGGGAAAAGGTCGACAGGAAGGCACATGGGGGCAAGCCTTGCGTTTGCAACGCTGCCCCACAAGCCCTCCGCGCGGGCGTGCAGTGACCTGGACGTGTGGCTTACTTGAGCAGGCCTTCGGCCTTCATGGCTTGCTGCACACCGGGGCGCGCCGCGACGCGCGCGCGGTAGGCCGTGAGGTTGGCCAGCGGCGACAGGTCGATGTTCATGGGCGCGGCCCAGTTGGTGATGGTGAACAGGTAGCCGTCGGCCACGCTGAACTGGTCGCCCATCAGGTATTGCTTGCCGGCCAGCTCGCCATCCACCCACTTCAGGCGCGACTGCAGGCGCTCGATGACCACGGTCTTGTACTCGGTGGGCGTGGCGGGATTGAACAGCGGCGAGAAGCCCTTGTGCAGCTCGGTGCCGACGAAATTGAGCCACGACTGCAGCTGGTAGCGTGCCAGCGTGCCGTTCGCGGGCGCGAGCTTTTTGGCGGGCGCCTGATCGGCGATGTACTGCACGATGACCGGGCCTTCGCGCAGCAGGGTGCCATCGTCGAGTTGCAGCAGCGGTACGTAGCCGAGCGGGTTGATGGTGTAGTAGTCGGTGCCGTCGGGCAGCTTGTGGGTCTTGGTCGGCGCGGCGATCGCCTCATAGGCCAGGCCCGCCTCTTCCAGCGCGATATGGGGGGACAGCGAGCAGGCGCCGGGGGAGTAGTAAAGCTTCATGCAATTCCTTTGAATAAAAAATGGGTTGATCCGCCGGACCAACCCACGATGCTAGCCGCTGGGGCTTTATCTTGCAGCGGCGAGGTCTCAGGTCTTGTAGCTGGGGTCCAGCCGCTCGGCCTTGCGCAGCAGCGCGGGCCAGACGAAGGCGCCGCCCAGGCCGCCGGTCTGCACACGCATGGCCTCGGCCACACCCTTGATGATCAGCGGGTTGACCTCGGTGAGCGCGCCGCCGGCCTGCGCGGCAATCTGGATCTGGCAGGCGCTCTCGAAGGTGTACATCGACAAAAACGCGTCGGCGATGGTCTTGCCCACGGTCAAGAGGCCATGGTTGCGCAGCATCAGGAAATTGGCCTGCCCGAGGTCGGCCTGCAGGCGCGGGGTTTCCTCGTCACGGAAGGCCACGCCCTCGTAGCCGTGGTAGGCCAGCGAGCCGAGCACAAAGGTGGACTGCTGGCTGATCGGCAGCACGCCGCCCTGCTGCGCACTGACGCCCACGCCCGCGCGGGTATGCGTGTGCAGCACGCAGCCGGCCTCGGGCCGGGCCGCGTGCACGGCGCTGTGGATCACGAAGCCGGCGGGATTCACCGGGAAGGGTGACTCGATGACTTTATTGCACTGCATGTCGACCTTGACCAGGCTGGACGCCGTGATCTCGTCGAACATCAGCCCGTAGGGGTTGATCAGGAAGTGGTGCGCGCCGGCGGGCGTGATGGACTCGGGCAGCTTGGCGCTGATGTGGGTGAACACCAGATCGCTCCAGCCGTACGCCGCCACGAGTCGGTAGCAGGCGGCCAGGTCAACGCGCAGCGCCCATTCTTCGGCGCTGACGACTTCTTTGAGAGAGGGGATGTGCATGAGGGGCCTCCAGGGTGATAGCGCTCAAGCTTACCGCGCGGCGCCTCCGCCGGCCAGTCGCGCAAGGCACAGCGGTGCCTGCGGGAACGTCGAGCACTATTAAAATAATAGCTTAAAGTCATTGCCCAATATGGGCTACAGCCCGATTTGACTTGATAAAGCGTCAGGCGCCCGCAAGCCGCGCGCCGGCCCACAGCACCTGGTCGATCACGGCCTGCACATGCTTGCGATGCGCTTCGTCGATCAGTGCGCCCTCGGCATCGAAGGCCTCGGCGGCATGACTCAGTGCGAAGTTGACGGGCGCAACCCAGCACTGCACGTTGAGCAGCAGCGGCGCCAGGTGGCTTTGCGAACGCAGTCCGCCCAGCGCACCCGGCGAGGCGCTCAGCACGCCGACCACCTTGCCGCGCGAGAACTTGAAGCCGTCCGTCCAGGCCGGGTCGGACTTGACCGGACTGGAAGCCCAGTCGATCGTGTTCTTGAGCAGGGCGGGGTAGCTCGCGTTGTACTCGGGCGAGCAGATGATCCAGGCCGGATGCTCGTACATGATCTGCTTGAGCCGCATCACGTCGGGCGGCGTGCCGCGCGCTTCGAGGTCGGCGTTGTACATCGGGATGTCGAAGTCGGCCAGTTCGAGGTGCGTGACCTCGGCGCCGCTGGCGCGTGCCATGGCTGCGGCCTCGCGGGCGAGTTTGCGGTTGTGCGAGTGCTGGCGGGTGCTGCCTGCGAAGATCAGAAGTTTCATGGCCCGTATTGTGACGCGGCCGGGCGGGCGGCATTGGGCAAATTCCGCCGCGCCGGATAAAATCAAAGGCTGCGCGCTGCGCGCGCACCTCCGGAACCTCCATGCTCTACCCTCAAGAATTCGACGTCATCGTGGTCGGCGGCGGCCACGCCGGGACCGAGGCCGCACTGGCCGCGGCGCGCATGGGCTGCAAGACGCTGCTGCTCACGCACAACATCGAGACGCTGGGGCAGATGAGCTGCAACCCGTCGATCGGCGGCATTGGCAAGGGGCATCTGGTCAAGGAAGTCGACGCCATGGGCGGCGCCATGGCGGCAGCGACCGACGAGGCCGGCATCCAGTTTCGCATCCTCAACAATTCCAAAGGCCCGGCGGTGCGCGCCACGCGGGCCCAGGCCGACCGGATCCTGTACAAGGCGGCGATCCGGCGCCGGCTGGAAAACCAGCCCAACCTGTGGCTGTTCCAGCAAGCCGTGGACGATTTGATGGTGGAGGGCGACCGCGTGGTGGGTGCCGTCACGCAAGTAGGCATTCGCTTCCCGGCCCGGACCGTGGTGCTGACGGCGGGCACGTTCCTGGACGGCAAGATCCATGTCGGACTGAACAACTACGCGGCCGGCCGGGCCGGCGACCCGCCGGCGGTGTCGCTCAGCAGCCGTCTGAAGGAGCTGCAGCTGCCGCAGGGGCGGCTCAAGACCGGCACGCCGCCGCGTCTCGATGGCCGCACCATCGATTTCTCCAAATGCCTTGAGCAGCCCGGCGACGGCATGCCGGGCGCGGCGCGGGTCGGCGGCAGCGCGGCCATGCCGGTGTTCAGCTTCATGGGGCAGGCCTCGCAGCACCCGCGGCAGGTTCCGTGCTGGATCACCAACACCAACGCGCGCACGCACGACATCATCCGCTCGGGGTTCGACCGCAGCCCCATGTTCACCGGGAAGATCGACGGCGTGGGCCCGCGCTACTGCCCGAGCGTGGAAGACAAGATCAACCGCTTTGCCGACAAGCAAAGCCATCAGATCTTCCTGGAGCCCGAGGGCCTCACGACGAATGAGTTTTACCCGAACGGCATCTCGACCAGCCTGCCGTTCGATATCCAGTACGCGCTGGTGCGCTCGATGGCCGGACTGGAAAATGCCCATATCCTGCGACCCGGTTACGCGATCGAATACGACTATTTCGACCCGCGTGCCCTGAAGACCAGCTTCGAGACGCGCGCCATCCAGGGCCTGTTCTTTGCCGGGCAGATCAACGGCACGACCGGCTACGAAGAAGCGGCGGCGCAAGGCCTGTTTGCCGGCATCAATGCTGCGCTGCAGTGCCGCGGCGAAGAGGCGTGGTTGCCGCGCCGCGACCAGGCCTATCTGGGCGTGCTGGTGGACGACCTGATCACGCAAGGCGTGACCGAGCCGTACCGCATGTTCACCAGCCGGGCCGAGTTCCGGTTGCAGCTGCGCGAGGACAATGCCGACGCGCGCCTGACCGAGCCGGCGCGCCACATGGGTCTGGTCGACGATGCGCGCTGGGACGTTTTCAACCGCAAGCGCGATGCTGTTTCACGTGAAACAGAGCGGTTGCGGTCGATTTGGGTGAACCCCAAGAATTTGGCGGCCACCGAGTCCGAGCGCGTGCTGGGCAGGGCCATCGAGCATGAATACAACCTGGCCGATCTGCTGCGCCGCCCGGACGTACATTACGCGGGCCTGATGTCGCTGGACGGCGGTAAATACGCGAGCCCCGAGCTTGCGGACGATGTTTCACGTGAAACCGATTTTGGCAAGACCGTGATCGAGCAGGTCGAAATTGCCGCCAAGTATTCCGGTTACATCGACCGGCAGAAGGACGAGGTGGAGCGCGCCGCGCACTTCGAGAGCCTCAGGTTGCCCGCCGATCTGGATTACATGCAGGTCACGGCCTTGAGCATTGAGGCGCGGCAGAAACTCAACAAGCACCGGCCCGAGACGCTGGGCCTGGCCTCGCGGATTTCGGGCGTGACGCCGGCGACCATCTCGCTGTTGATGGTGCATCTGAAAAAAGGGGGCTGGAAGGGTCTGGCTGACGATGCCGCGAACAATGGCAAAGTCCTCGCGGCGTGAGCGTGTCGAAAAACACCCAAACCACCTCATTCATGCCATCCGTGTCTAACGGATCTTCAACCCGGCAGCGCCCTCCTGCCGACCCGCAAGTGTCTTTGCCCCGCAGTGCGCTGGCGCTCGGCGTCGAACTCGACGCCGCCCAGACCGACCTGCTGCTGCGCTATCTGGATCTGATCCGGAAGTGGAACAAGGTCTACAACCTGACCGCGTTGCGCGATCCCGCCGAGATGCTCACGCACCATCTGCTGGACAGCCTGGCGGTGGCGGCGCCGCTGCGCCGGCAGACCCAGGGGCAGGGCGGGCGGCTGCTCGATGTGGGCGCCGGTGCCGGCCTGCCGGGCGTGGTGATCGCGATCTGCTGCCCCGAGCTGGCGGTGACCTGTGTCGACACCGTGGCCAAAAAGGCGGCGTTCGTCCAGCAGGTCGCGGCCGGACTCAAGCTGCCCAACCTGCGCGGACTGCACGCGCGGGTCGAGTCTTTGACCGAGCCGTATGACGTGATCAGTTCGCGCGCCTTTGCCTCGCTGGCCGACTTCACGACCTGGTCGGCCGGTGCGCTGGCACCGCAAGGCGTCTGGCTCGCCATGAAGGGCAAGCGCCCGGACGATGAAATCGCGGCGCTGCCGGCCGCGGTGGAGGTGTTTCACGTGGAACAACTCAGCGTGCCGGGGCTGGATGCCGAGCGCTGCATCGTCTGGCTGCGCAAAAAGACGGCTTAAAAATAGCGGGAGGGCTGGCGGCGCGTCAAGGCGTCGTAAACTCACCGCCTTGTCTTCGGGAAATTTTTCATGTTCGGCATTGCGGATTACGGCGCGTTTGTCGCCGCCAGTATCTTTTTGACGGCTTCCGGGCCGGGCAACATGGCCTTGATCACTTCCATCCGCAAGGGTGTGTTCCCGGCCGGCTTTGGTGTCAAGCGGGCCCTTTCCAGATAAGCCGCCATCACAATAACAAGAACAGGAAACTTCGAATGGCCAAAATCTTCTGCGTCGCGAATCAAAAAGGCGGCGTTGGCAAGACCACCACCACGGTCAATCTGGCGGCCGGTCTGGCCAAGGTCGGCCAGCGCGTCTTGATGGTCGACCTCGACCCGCAAGGCAATGCCACCATGGGCTCGGGTGTGGACAAGCGCCAGCTCGAACTGACCATTTATGACGTTCTGCTGGAGTCCGCCTCGATCAACGAAGCGCGAGTCAGCAGCGAGAAGTGCGGCTACGACGTGCTCGGCGCGAACCGCGAGCTGGCCGGCGCCGAGGTCGAGATGGTCGACATCGAGCGGCGCGAAAAGCGCCTGAAGACTGCGCTGGCCGAAGTACGGTCGCAGTACGACTTCATTCTGATCGACTGCCCGCCGTCACTGTCCATGCTGACGCTCAACGGCCTGTGCGCGGCCCACGGCGTGGTGGTGCCGATGCAGTGCGAGTACTTTGCGCTCGAAGGCCTGACCGACCTGGTCAACACCATCAAGCAGGTGCATGCCAACCTGAATCCGGATCTGGCTATCATCGGCCTGCTGCGCGTGATGTTCGACCCGCGCATCACGCTGCAGCAGCAGGTCAGCGACCAGCTGAAAAGCCATTTCGGCGACAAGGTGTTCAATACCGTGATCCCGCGCAATGTACGGCTCGCCGAGGCGCCCAGCTACGGCCTGCCCGGCGTGGTGTTCGACCCGGCGGCCAAGGGCAGCCAAGCCTATGTGGAGTTTGCGCGCGAAATGGTGGAGCGCATCAAGACGTTGTGATGATGAACGAAATCGGCCTCCAGCCCTTATCCCTTCTGCATAGATAGCTATTGAGTTCATAGCATGAAACCCTCCAACGTCTTGATCCTGCCGGGCTGGCAGGGCAGCGGCCCCGAGCACTGGCAGAGCCGCTGGGAGCGCGCGCACGGGTACCAAAGGGTGGAGCAGCACGACTGGATGCGCCCGCTGCGCGGCGACTGGATCGCGCGGCTCGAAGACGTCGTGCTCTCGTGCGATGAGCCCGCCGTGCTGGTGGCGCACAGCCTGGGCTGCATCCAGGTCGCGGCTTGGGCGGCGCACTCGAAGAACACGCACCACGTCAAGGGCGCGTTGCTGGTCGCGCCCGGCGACGTCGAACGCGACGACATCGACCCCTTGCTCTGGAGCTGGCCGCCGATCCCGCTGCAAAAACTGCCGTTTCGCAGCGTGCTGCTGGGCAGCCGCAACGACCCCTGGTGCGATTTCGACCGGGCCCGGCGTTTCGCCACGGCCTGGGGCGCGCAGTTCATCGACTATGGCGACGCCGGCCACATCAATGCCGAAGCCGGGCTGGGCAGCTGGCCCGAGGGCTACGTACTGCTCGACGATTTAATGAAAGACTAGAAATGGTGACCAAAAAACCCAAGGGCCTCGGCCGCGGACTCGAAGCCCTGCTGGGCCCCAAGGTGGCCGAGGGCGGAGCCGATGCGCCAGCGCCCAGTCCCGGACTGCCCACGACATTGTTGCTGACCGAGCTGGTGCCCGGCCAGTACCAGCCGCGCACCCGCATGGACGAGGGCGCGCTGTACGAGCTGGCCGAGTCGATCAAGGCGCAGGGCATCATGCAGCCGATCCTGGTGCGCCAGCTGCTCAACGGGGATGCGGCGGGCATCAATGCCGGCAAGTACGAGATCATCGCGGGCGAGCGGCGCTTCCGCGCGGCGCGGCTCGCGGGGCTGGACAGCGTGCCGGTGCTGGTGCGCGACGTGCCCGACGAGTCGGCCGCAGCCATGTCGCTGATCGAGAATATCCAGCGCGAAGACCTCAACCCGCTGGAAGAGGCCCAGGGCTTGCAACGCTTGATCAAGGAGTTTGGGCTCACTCACGAAACTGCGGCGCAAGCTGTGGGGCGTTCGCGCAGCGCCGCCAGCAACCTGCTGCGCCTGCTGAATCTGACCGGGCCGGTGCAGACCATGCTGATGGCCGGCGACATCGACATGGGTCATGCGCGGGCCCTCCTGGCGCTGGAGCAGGCCACCCAGATCACGGCGGCGAACCAGATCGCAGCCAAGAAACTCTCGGTGCGCGAGGCCGAACGGCTGGTCAAGAAGCTCAGCGTCGAGTTCAGCCTGGTCTCGTCGAAGGCGTCGAACGCCGCCAAAAAAGAGAAATCGCGCGATCTGCAGCGGCTGGAAGAGGAGCTGTCGGACCTGCTCACGGCCACCGTCGAGGTGCGCGTGAAAAAGCGCGTCAAGCGCGCGGGCCGCACCGAGGAGATGGGCGAGGTGGCGATCCAGTTCGGCTCGCTCGACGAGCTGAATGGCCTGATCGAGAAACTGCGCAAGGCGTAGGCACGAGCCCCCGGCGGGGGCTGGGCACGTTGCGCCTGTCGGTACTACTGCTGCGGGTACGGCTGCTGGTATTGCGGGCGCTGCTGTTGTGGGTAGTACTGCGGGCGCTGGTATTGCGGCCCGGCCCCAGGCACCTGGTTGCCCCTGGAATACATGCACTGCACGTAGGCGTTGTTGTACTGCGCCTGGATCGAGCCCTGCCCATAAGCGGCAGAGTTCGCGCCGGCGCTGGTCCCGGCGATGGCCCCCACGCCGGCGCCGATGCCCGCGCCCTGGTGATTGCCGATGGCGGCACCCAGCAGCCCGCCGAGCACCACGCCCGTTGCGGCAGCGCCCGCCGTGCCGCGGTTCACCGCCTCGGCCTGGCCGGCCACCTGCGACTGCGCGTACTGCTTGCAGTCGAACTGGTCCTGCTGGAACACCTGGAACGGCTTGTTCGGGCTGGGCAGTACCTGCACGGTCGGACCCATGGGCGGCGAGGCGCAGGCCGCCAGCCATAACAGCGGCGACAGGGCGGTGAGTGAGAGCTTGCCAGTTTGCACGGTAGTCCTTTGATTGACGATAAAAACTAAGATCGATACGGGGCGCTTCAGGTTCCTTCGGGCGCGCCGGTGCCACCTGCTCAATGCGGCGGCGGCTCTACCTGCCGGAACTGCGTGTTGCAGGTCTGGACGTCGGGGAAGTAGCCCTGGGGGTTGTCGCAGTAATACCAGAACTGCGGCGCCGGGGCGATGGGCGCGGGCTGCGGCACGGGCGGCGCGGTGATCACCGCGGGCCCGGGTCCCGCCATCGCCGGATCGACATACTGGATGCCCGAGACCACCAGCGGGTAGGGGTAGACCGGCTGGTCGTAAAAATACCATAGCCCGCCTGTGAACCACCACCAGCCGCAGCGACCGCCGAAGCAGCTGTTGCGCCAGTGTCCGCCGCTCCAGCGGAGCTGCTCGCCGTGGTCGAAACGATGCACGTCACGGCCATGAAACGCATAGCGTTCATGGGCGCCATCACGATGGGCGCCGCCGGTCCCGCGATTGTCATGTGCCGGCTGGGCCCAGGCAGCGCCCACCAGCAGGGCCGTCAGCAACGGCGCAAGCTTTCTACAGGTTCGTCGCGATAAGGCCAGGGACACGGTATTTTCCTTGCGTTGGGTGGCGTTCAAGGGGCCGCGCGGCCGTTGCCGGCCAGCTTCTTGAACTCATCCTAGCAGGCCCGTCTTTACTTTTTGTAAAGCTGGATGGCGCGATCCGCGGCAGTTGTAATGATTGGCATCCGGCTCGTGCCGGCGCGCAGGAAACGGCAAAAACCAAACGCTCAGAGCGTAAAAATCTTGCCCGGGTTCATGATGTTTTTCGGGTCGAGTGCGCGCTTGATGGTGCGCATCATGTCCACCGCGCCGGCGCCGGCCTCGGTCACCAGGAAGCCCATCTTGTGCAGGCCCACGCCGTGCTCGCCGGTGCAGGTGCCCTCCAGGCTCAGCGCGCGCATCACCAGCTTGTGGTTCAGGTCTTCGGCTACCTCGCGCTCTTGCGGGTCGTTCGGGTCCAGCAGGTAGCCGAAGTGGAAGTTGCCATCGCCCACATGGCCGACCAGAAAGTAGGGAATGCCGCTGGCCTCGGCCTCGACCACCGAGTCGAGCAGGCAGTCGGCCAGCCGCGAGATCGGCACGCAGGTGTCGGTGGAGATCGCGCGGCAGCCGGGCCGGGACTGGATCGCGGCAAAGTAGGCGTTGTGCCGCGCCGCCCACAAGCGCGTGCGCTCCTCGGGCGTGGTGGCCCATTCAAACGCGTTGCCGCCGTGTTCACTGGCAATCTCCTGCACGGTTTCGGCCTGTTCCTTGACGCCGGCGGGCGAGCCGTGGAACTCCATCAGCAGCATCGGTTCCTCGCGCAGGCCGAGCTTGCTGTGCGCGTTGACCATGCGCACGGTGTGGTGGTCGATCAGTTCCACCCGCGCGATCGGCACGCCGAGCTGGATTACCTCGATGGTGGTGCGCACCGCCGCCTCGATGCTCGGGAACGAGCAGATCGCGGCCGAGATCGCCTCCGGCAGCGGATACAGCTTGACGGTCACTTCGGTGATCACGCCCAGCGTGCCCTCGGAGCCCACCAGCAGGCGCGTCAGGTCGTAGCCGGCGCTGCTCTTTTTGGCGCGCGTGCCGGTGCGGATCACTTCGCCGCTGGCGGTGACGACTTCCAGCGCCAGCACGTTCTCGCGCATGGTGCCGTAGCGCACGGCGTTGGTGCCGGACGCGCGCGTGGCCGCCATGCCGCCGATCGAGGCGTCGGCGCCCGGGTCGATCGGGAAGAACAGGCCGGTGCTCTTGACCTCCTCGTTGAGCTGCTTGCGCGTCACGCCCGGCTGCATCGTCACGGTCAGGTCGTCGGCGTTGACGGATAGCACGCGGTTCATGCGGTTCACGTCGATGCTGATGCCACCCTGCACCGCGAGCAGATGGCCCTCCAGCGAGGAGCCGACGGCAAACGGAATCACCGGCACCTCGTACTGGCTCGCGAGCTGCACCGCATCGGCCACGTCCTGCGTACTCTCGGCAAAAATCACGGCGGCGGGCGGCGGCGCCTCGAACGACGATTCATCGCGCCCGTGCTGCTCGCGCACCACCAGCGCCGTGGAGCACTGCGCGCCAAAGCGCGCCTGGAGCGCCTCGATCAGCGCAGGCGGCACGGGGCGCAGGTTGATTTCAGGAACCAGGTGGGCGATGGCGGTGGGGGCGTTCATGCAATGTCTCCAAACTGACTTGCCAGTTTAATCCTTGCCGCATATTGCGACGACCCCGGCGCACGAACCCCAAAAGCACAGCGTCCCCGAAGGCGGCCGGGATTGACCACCTCCGGGGACGTGCCAGGCATTAACGGCCCGCGGCTACTTCATGGTCTGGTCATACTCCGACTCCGCGCGCGAGATGAAGCCGTCGTGGCTGGCGCCGGCCTGGATGGGTCCATGCTGCCGGATGGCGTCGTCATCGGTGCGCCCCGACGTGGCGACGGCGAGTAAGGGGTCTGTGCATGCACGGCGGCGGCGCTGCCCAGGGCCCAGGCGGCAATGATCATCACGCTGCGGGCTTCGAAGTTGGGGATGCATCGTCGTTTGGCTTTCATGGAGGGACTCCAGTGAAGTTGAGCAAGACTTCATTGCAACGCAGCGACAGCCATCCGGCCAGCATTCTTGCCCGGTGTTTCGTCCCTCACAAAACAGTTGCCTCAGATACATTTCCCTGCTTCGCGAAACACTTCTAAAGACGGCGCACAATCAACTCGGTACAGCAACGACAAGAGAGCTTCATGGGCAAACGACTGACTCAAATCGCCACGCGCACCGGCGACAACGGCACCACTGGCCTGGGTGACAACACGCGCGTGTCCAAAAACAGCTTGCGCGTACACGCCATGGGCGACGTGGACGAGCTCAACTCCCACATCGGCCTGTTGCTGTGCGAGGACATGCCCGCCGCGGTGCGCACCCTGCTGGTGGAGATCCAGCAGCAGCTGTTCAACCTGGGCGGCGAGCTCAGCATTCCCGGCTACGAACTGCTCAAGCCCGAGGCGCTCCTGGCGCTGGACCAGGCGCTGGCCGGGCACAACAAAGCGCTGCCGCGGCTGCAGGAGTTCATCCTGCCGGCCGGCACGCGCGCCGCCGCGCAGGCCCATGTGTGCCGCACCGTGGCGCGCCGCGCCGAACGCGCGGTGGTCGCGCTGGGCAGTGAAGAAACGTTGAAGGACACGCCGCGCCAGTACCTGAACCGGCTGTCTGATTTGATGTTTGTGCTCGCGCGCGTGCTGAACCGCTATCGCACGGACGGCACGGTGGGCGACGACGTGTACTGGAAGAGCGAGAAGCTGGCCAGGTCGCAAGCAGAGTAGTTATGGCGTCGCTATTGAAACTATAGCCGCTTGTGAAGACTGTGTAAGGGCTACAACCCGGTTTGATTCATAACGACCGCAGCGATGGGCCGCCCCGAGCAGGGTCAGCCCCCTCGGGGCCGGGCCGACGCGTGATGCCTCGGCACGTGCATAGCGAAGGCCCGGCATGGGCTCGTTCCACTGTACAGCTAGCGCGCACGCACGCTGCGCGAGCCCAGCGCCGCCACGCAGTGGCAAGCGTGGGGGCTATTAACGCGGCGCCAGCACCGCCATCGTGATGCGCGACACGCAGGTCAGCTCGCCGGCGGCGTTGGACAGGTCGATCTGCCAGACCTGCGTGGTGCGCCCGATGTGCACCGGACGCGTGACGCCGGTGACCCAGCCGCTGATGGCGCCCTTGAGGTGATTCGCGTTGATGTCCAGCCCGACGGCGCGGTAGCCCTCGGGGCAACAATACGCCGCGCCGCACGAGCCCAGCGTTTCGGCCAGCACCACGCTCACGCCGCCGTGCAACAGCCCGTACGGCTGGCGCGTGTGGGTGTTGACCGGCACGCGCGCGCGGATGAAGTCGTCGCCGACTTCGAGAAATTCGATGCCCAGGTGCTGCACCGCCGTATCGACATGGATGGCGGTGAGTTCTTCGGTCGAGATCGGTTTTTTCCAGATGCGCATGCAACAGCTTTCAGGTTTTGCGATTCAGCAAAGCGTACAGCAGAATCGCACCAAACGTTGCAGTGCCGATGCCGCCCAGCGCGAAGTCGCCGAACTTGAGCGTGAAGTCGCCGGTGCCGATGATCAGCGTGATGGCGGCCACGATCAGGTTCTTGTTCTGCGAAAAATCGACCTGGTTGCTGACCCAGATGCGGGCCCCCGCGATCGTGATCAGGCCGAACACCACGATGCTGACGCCGCCCATCACCGGCAGCGGGATGGCCTGGATGACAGCACCGAACTTCGGTGAAAAACCGAGCACGATGGCGATCAGCGCGGCCGTGACGAACACCGCGGTCGAGTAGATCTTGGTCGCCGCCATCACGCCGATGTTCTCGGCATAAGTGGTCACGCCGGTGCCGCCCACACCGGCGCTGAGCACGGTGGCGATGCCGTCGCCCATGAAGGCGCGGCCCAGGTAGGGGTCCAGGTCCTTGCCGGTCATCGCGGTCACGGCCTTGAGGTGGCCCAGGTTCTCGGCCACCAGGATGATGACCACGGGCACGATCAGCAGCATGGCGTTGGCGCTGAACACCGGCGCGGTGAAGTGGGGCAGGCCGACCCACGCGGCGCTGCCGACACCCGAGAGATCCAGCGGCTTGCCCAGGCCCATGCCGTTGGCAAACACCGCGTAGATCAGGCTCGCCATCACCAGGCCGATCAGGATCAAGAGGCGCTGCACCATGCCGCGCGTGAACACGGCGACCAGCCCCACACTGACGAAGGTGACCGCCTGCATCCACGAGTCGAAGTTGCTGGACGCCATGTTCTTGATTGGCACGCTCGCCAGGTTCAGCCCGATCACGGCCACGACGGCGCCGGTGACGACGGGCGGCATGACGCGCTCGATCCAGCCCGTGCCGATGGCGTGCACGATGGCGCCGATGAGGATGTACACCACGCCGCAGGCGACGATGCCGCCCAGCGCGACCGAGATGTTGGCGTTCGGCCCCTTGCCGGCAAAGCCCGTGGCCGCGATCACCACGCCGATGAAGGCAAAGCTGGACCCCAGGTAGCTCGGCACCTTGCCGTTGGTGATGGCGAAGAAAATCAGCGTGCCGATGCCGCTCATCAGGATCGCGATGTTGGTGTCAAAACCCATCAGGATCGGCGCCAGCACGGTGGCACCGAACATCGCGATCACGTGCTGCACGCCCATCGCGGCGGTCTGCGGCCAGGGCAGCCGCTCGTCGGGGCCGATCACGCCGCCCTGCTGCAGAACCGCCGCATTTTTCTCTGTCCAGTCGAACATTCCCATTCCTCACTCCTCGTTAAAGTGCCGCGATGCTAAGGGCAATGGCCGCGTCGTACAAGCTGCGTCGCAGCAGCCACGCGTCCCGGCAGCGGCACTGATCGCGGTTCAGGCGACGCGGAAGAAACTCATCTCGACACGGTCCGGATAGCGTGCACCGGTGCCCAGGAACAGACTCTCTGTCAGCCATGCCAGCGCCGGCGACGACACCTCGAACGCCGGCACGCAGCGGAAATAAATGGCGGCGGGGTCGACCGGTTCGCCGCGCACCAGTTTTGCGATGTCGTCGGCCGTGCCGCGGCGCAGCGCGTGGTTCTGCACAAAGATGTGCTCGCCGCCAAACTCGGATCCCTCCAGTGCAATCAGGTAGCGTGCATCGAGGTCGGTCGTCGTGCCGGAGACCACCAGCTGGAAATCGGCGCCGCCCGGCAGCACCCGGCCGTGCAGCCGCGGGCCTTTGATGCTGCCGCCCGTGATCGGAATGATGCGGCGCCGGCCGCGGCTGTTCAGTCCGGCCACCTGGCCGGCTTCGATCGGCGCGGCAACCTGCACCGTGAGGTCGGCGATATGTTCGAGTCGGGGTGCTGGCAGTGGTGTCATGGTCATTTTGTCCGATGGGTGCTTCGTGCCATTATGGAGGCCATGAACGAGACAAAAACACCTCCCCACATTCCCCAGATCCGCCTGTACCAGAACTGGCTGCGCGAGCAGCGCGGCCTCATCTTCGAGTCCTACGACGCGCTGTGGCGCTGGTCGGTGAGCGACCTCGAAGCGTTCTGGCAAAGCCTGTGGGATTACTTCGAGCTGCGCTCGCCGACACCGCACAGCGCCGTGCTGGGCAGCAGCAAGATGCCGGGCGCCCAGTGGTTTCCCGGCGCCCAGTCCAACTACGCGCAGCAGGTGTTCCGTCATGCCGATGCGGCGCACGCCGCGGGCATGCCGGCCATCATCAGCCGCAACGAAAAGGGCATGCCGCGCGAGCTGAGCTGGCCCGAGTTGCGCCGCCAGGTCGCCTCGCTGGCGCTGCACCTGAAGGCGATGGGCGTGCAGCCGGGCGACCGCGTGGCGGCGTATCTGCCGAATATTCCCGAGGCCATAATTGCGTTTCTGGCCGTGGTCAGCATCGGCGGTGTGTGGAGCATCTGCGCGCCCGACATGGGCAGCAACGCCGTGCTGGACCGCTTCCGGCAGATCGAACCCAAGGTGCTGATTGCCTGCGACGGTGTGAGCTACGGCGGGCGCGATTTCGACCGCACGGCGGTGGTGGCCGAGCTGCGCGCGGCGCTGCCCACGCTCACGCACGTGGTTGCCTACAACAACCTGTCTGCTACCAATGTAATAGCTGATAGCGAAATGTTCACGCGGGTTACGGCCCGAAATGATGCCGAAGTGGAGGCGTTCGAACCGATGTGGCTGGCGTTCGACCATCCGCTGTGGATCGTCTATTCGAGCGGCACCACAGGCCTGCCCAAGCCCATCGTGCACGGCCACGGCGGCCTGGTGCTGGTGGGGCTGCTGCTGAACGTACTGCACAACGACGTGGGCTGCAGCTATGCGGCCAATTCGTGGGGCGAACGCTTTCACTGGTACAGCACGACGGGCTGGGTCATGTGGAACGCGCAGATGGCCGGCCTGCTGAACGGCACCACGCTGTGCCTGTACGACGGCAGCCCGGGCGGTACCCAGCCGGCGAGTGCCGGCGGCCCGGACTGGACCACGCTGTGGCGCTTCGCGGCCGAAACCGGCGTGACCTTCTTTGGCGCCGGTGCCGCGTTTTACGGCAACTGCATGAAGGCCGGCATCGACCTGCAAGCCTGCGGCGACCTGAGCCGCGTGCGTGCGCTCGGCACCACCGGGTCGCCACTGAGCGAAGACGTGCAGCGCTGGGGCACCGCGCAGTTCCGCAAGCTTGGCGTCCAGAATATCTGGTGGTGCAACATCTCTGGGGGCACCGATTTTGCGGGCGCGTTTATCGGCGGGAATCGCGAACTGCCGCAGGTGCCCGGCGAGATGCAGTGCCGCCAGCTCGGTTGCGCGGTCGAGGCCTGGAACGAGCAGGGCCAGCCGGTCATCGGCGAGGTCGGCGAGCTGGTCTGCACCCAGCCGATTCCGTCCATGCCGTTGTACTTCTGGGGCGACGAGGGCAACCGGCGTTATCTGTCGAGCTACTTCGACACCTACCCGAACGTCTGGCGCCACGGCGACTGGCTCAAGATCGGTGCCAACGGCGGCTGCATCATCTATGGCCGCAGTGACGCCACCATTAACCGCCACGGCCTGCGCATGGGCACCAGCGAGCTGTACAGTGCGGTCGAAGCCTTGAGCGAGGTGCTCGACTCCATGGTGGTGGATCTCGAATACCTGGGCCGCGAGAGCTACATGCCGCTGTTCGTGGTGCTGCGCGCTGGCGTGACGCTGGACGACGCGCTGCGCGCCAAAATCAACAACGCGATCAAGACCGCGCTGAGCCCGCGCTTCGTACCGAACGACATTTTTCAGGTGGCCGAGATCCCGCGCACGCTGTCGGGCAAGAAGCAGGAGCTGCCGATCAAGAAGCTGCTGCTGGGCCAGCCGATCGAGAAGGTGCTGAACCGGGACGCGATGGCGAATCCGGGCTGTCTGGACTGGTATGTGGCATTTGCCGCGCAGCGGCTGGCATAGTGGGGCGCCGGCCGCGCCGCGCTAGGCCTTGCGCGTATGCGACCAGCGCTGGCACAGCTTTTGCGCCAGCCCGTCGAGCGCGAAACCGAGCGCGCCGATCAGCACGATGACCGCCATCAGCTCGGAATAGGCGAGCCGGTCGCGCGTGTCCAGAATGAAGTAGCCCAGGCCCGAGCTCACGCCCAGCATTTCGCACGGAACCAGCACGATCCAGACGATGCCGATGGCCAGCCGCAAGCCGGTCAGGATATGCCCCAGAATGCCGGGCAGCACGATCTTGAACAGCATTTCGCGGCGCGTGGCGGACAGGCTCTTGGCGAGCATCAGCCATTTCGGATCGAGCTGGCGCACACCGGCGGCGGTATTCAGGATGATCGGCCAGACCGCGGCGAAGGTCAGCAGGAAGTAGATCGGGCCGTCACCGATGCCGAACATCATCACCGCGATGGGCATCCATGACAGCGGCGAGATCATGCGCAGGAACTGGAACGCGCTGCTGGTGCTGTTCTCCAGCGCGCGTGAAGTGCCGATCGCCAGGCCGATCGGGATGCCCAGCACGAGCGCCAGCGCCAGGCTGACCAGCACCCGTTTCATGCTGGTGAGGGTGTGCAGCGTCAACTGGTTCTGCACTACGAGTTGGTACAGGCTCTCGAAAGTCTCGCGCGGGCTGAGCAGGCTGGCGAGCGCGCTGCTTTGCTGCAGCCAGTGCGCGCCCAGCCCCCATGCCAGGATCAGCGCCGCCAGGCCACCCAGACTCAGCAGCAGCTGCATGCTGCGAGGGGAGGCGCGGGACAGTTTGAGAATTTTTTCCATGACGGAGGTCCTGATGCGGCGGGGAGGCGAATTCAGCGCCGTTTCAATTCTTCGAAATCGTTTCGCGCCGCGTGAACGAGTTCGGCAGTCCGAAGGCGGACATGCCGCCCAGGTCCGCGATCGCCTTTTTGACAAAACGGTCGTCCACCAGGTCACGCGCGACGAAGGCCGGGTCCAGCGCCTGCAAGAACTCGTTGCGACCGGAGACGATGGTCTGCTTGAGCATCTTCACCAGCTCCTCGGTGTAGCTGGGGAAAGGGTAGGGCTGAAAGTCGATGCGCCTTTCCTTCCAGTCGGCGTGCTCCACCGCCCCCGAAGCCTTGTACCTGGCGGCCAGCTCCTCGTGCGGCGCCATCACCTGGGCCAGCGTCTCGTAAGTGTGCGGCGTGTAGTGGGCGGGATTGTCCTTGGCCAGCATGTGCGCCGCTTCGTCGCGATGGTCCCGAATCCAGGCTTGCGCCTGCACGATGCTGCTTACCACCTTTTGCGACCATTGCGGACGCTGCTCCAGATCACGCTCATGCATGAAGACGACGCAGCAAGCGTGGTCCTTCCAGACGTCGCCGGTAAAGCGCCAGATTTTCCCGACCTTGAGCGTTTCCGCCAGCGCATTGAACGGTTCGGCTACGGTATAGCCGGCGATCTGCTTGGTGCCCAGCGCCGGCAGCATGTCGCCCGGGGACATGACCACCAGCTTGACCTGCTTCGGTCCGGGATTGCCCTCGCTGATGGCTTGCAGGCCCTGGCCTCTGAGCAGGTACTGCAGCACCACGTTATGCACCGAGTACCAGAACGGAATCGCCACCGTTTTGCCGCCCAGGTCGCTCAGCCGGTTGATTTCGGGCAGCACCGTCAGGCTCGATCCTTCCATGTGGTTCCAGGCGACGACCTTGGCGGGCGCCTTGCTGCCATAGCGCGCCCAGATGGTCATCGGCATCAACAGGTGGACCACATTCACCTGCCCGCTTAAAAACGCTTCGGCAATCTGCGCCCAGCTGCGAAACAGGCGCGGCTTCTCGACCTCGAGCCCCTGCGCCTCATACGTCTTGTTGCCGTGCGCAATCAGCAGCGGTGCGGCGTCCGTGACCGGCAGATAGCCGATCCGCACCGGCGCACCCTGCTCGGCGGCCAGCGCGCGGCCGGCGGTTTGCAACAAGGGCAGCGCACCGATGGCGCCAACCGCCGTTGACAGTTTGAGGAATTGGCGGCGACCCTCTGGTGCGGGGGTGCGCGAGGTCGGCGCGGACGGGGTGACTTTCATGGTGCTCTGCTTTAGGAATGAAGGTGATTCGGGGTCGGTATGCCGCGCCGCGCCTGGCGCAGCGCCTGCACGATTTCGACGCGCACGCCGGTCAGTTCGGCCGCGACCTCGTCGCGCGGGTGCGGCAGGTCGATGCGCCACTCGTCAATCAGGCGCCCCGGCGTCAGCCCGATCAGCAGGATTCGGTCGGCCAGAAGCAGGGCCTCGTCGATGTCGTGGGTCACGAGGATCGCCGAAGTCTGGTGCCGCGACGTGATCTGCAGCAGCAGCGCCTGCATCTCGCTGCGCGTGATTTCGTCGAGCGCGCTGAACGGCTCGTCCAGCAACAGGATCTCCGGCTGCCGCGCCAGGCTGCGTGCCAGCGCGGTGCGTTGCGCCATGCCACCGGACAGCTCGGACGGGTAGCGCGTGCGTGCGCGTTGCAGATCGACTTCCGCGATCGCCGCCGCGACCCGCTCCTGCTTTTCGGCGTTGCTGATGCGTGCCTGGTGCGTGAAGTCAAGGCCAAAGCCGACGTTTTCTTCCAGCGTCAGCCAGGGCAGCAGGCTTGGGTCCTGGAACACGAAGCCCAGGCGCGGATGCGGCCCGTGCAGCGGCTCGCCCTTGACATGCACCGTGCCTTTGTCGGGCACCTGCAGTCCGGCCAGCACGCGCAGCAGCGACGACTTGCCGACACCGCTCGGCCCCAGCACGGCGACCACCTCACCTGCCGCCAGCTGCAGCGAAAAGTCGCGCAGCACGGGAGTCACGGACTTGTGCCCGTAGCTCAGCTCGATCTGCTGTGCATCCAGAACGATCGTCTGCTGTAGTGCCGCCGTTGCAGTCGCCGGGGCCATGGTCAATCCGGAACCCGAAAGAAGTCGGCTTTGCCGACGCCGCAATCCGGGCATTCCCAATCGTCCGGAATCGATTCGAAAGGTGTGCCGGCCGGGATGCCGTCCTCCGGCATGCCGACCGTCTCGTCGTAAATGAAGCCGCAGGGGCTGCACATCCATTGCGCCGCTTGTGTCATCACGCCGCCTGTGCCTGCAGTTGCTCCAGATCGTGGATTTCCTTGCGCAAATGCTTCAACGCCGGCGTCACGATGGCGACGAACACCGCTTCGCGCAGCCGGCGCTGCGCCGGATGCCGCATCAGGTAACCCTTGGCGCCCGCGTGCAGGACCGCCGAATTCGCCGCCCGCAGGGTCAATTCGGAGGCGCGCGCGCGCAGCTTCAGCGCCTCGATGATCGGCGCGTGGCCGGTTTGCGCCTGATGCGCCAGCAGCGCCGCGCGGGCTTTCAGCTGGGCCAATTCGGCCGCCAGCTCGCTGCCCTGATCATCCAGGAACGCATTCACGCCGGCGTTGCTGGCGTTGCTTTCACGAATCGTTTTGAGCGAGCCCTCGATCACGCCAAAGCCCATGCCGGCCTGCCCGAGCACAAAGCCGGCCTTGATGCGCGCCATATACGCTTCAAACTGATGCGGATGCGCCAGCACATCGTCGCTGCCAATCTGGACTTCCTTGAAGCGCAGGTTCAGGGTTTGGGTGCCTTCCAGGCCGGAAAATTCCGGGCATGGATGCAGATGCAAGCCCGCTGCGTCGCCGCGCACCGCAAACATCACATAGCCTGCGTTCTCGACGGCGGCTGTGACGATGATCAGGTGATCGGCGCCGACATTCGAGACCCAGGGCAGGTTGCCGCTGACGACATAGCCACCGTCCCTACGCGCCGCATGCAATTGAATTTTTTCGAGTCCGGCCAGGTGCTTGACCGCATTCGACATGCCGGTGCCTGCAAACAGCGTTCCCTGCGCCACGGATTTCAGATAGCGCTCGCGCACCGCCGGATTCGGCGCGTGTTGCAGGTACCACGCGCAGGTCGATTGGCACCAGACCAGAAAGGCAGTGGCACCGCACTCGCTGCCGACCCGCGTCGTCACGTCGATTTGTGTGGCCAGGCCCAGCCCCGAGCCGCCGTGCTCGACCGGTACGCTGGCCCCAAACCCACCCAAAGCGCCCAGGTGCTGCAGGTACTCTGCGGGATACAGGCCTTCCTGGTCGATGGCGCCCACGAGTGGCGCCAGTTCCGTCCTGACTTGCGCGCTCACGGCATCCAGCATCGCAACGGGGACATCCAGCTGACTCATGACAGTCATTCCTTCCAGGGTAAATCAATGAAAATCGAGCTGATGCCGCCGCTCGATCGCGGCCCCGGGACGGGCGTAACGCCGTTGCTCAGGAGAGAAATGCGGGCCTAGGCAAACGCCTGCAGCTCCGGATTGAGGGGGGTTTGTGCCAGGTTGTTGGCGTAGTTGCACAAGGTCGCCAGGCTCACGCCGAGCACCACTTCCAGCACGCTGGCCTGGCTGTAGCCGGCCTTCAAAAACGCGCCCAGTTCGGCGTCCGAGACGCGCCCCTTTTGTTCCAGCACCGCCAGCGTGAACAGCGCCAGCGCGTTCAGCTTGGGGTCGCGCAAGGCTTGCGTG
Source organism: Rhodoferax sediminis (assembly GCF_006970865.1). NCBI lineage: Bacteria > Pseudomonadati > Pseudomonadota > Betaproteobacteria > Burkholderiales > Comamonadaceae > Rhodoferax > Rhodoferax sediminis. The sequence continues at coordinate 4,339,190 of NZ_CP035503.1, read as the reverse complement.
TTGCGCAGCGCCGCAATCACCTCTTCGGGCAGCGCCAGTTTTTTGCGCGCAATGGCCGTGTGACCGGCGACGCAAAAGCCGCAGCCGTTGCGGGCCGCCGCCGTGATCTGGATCACTTCACGCTCGGTAGCCGACAGCCCGTTGCGCGCGTTGATCGCGCTAACCACCTGATAGGTCTCGAGCGCCGTTGGCGCATTCGCCAGTACGCCGAGAAGGTTGGGCAGGAACCCGTTGTTCTTTTCAGCATTGACCAGGCGTTCCCTGGTTTCTGCGGGGGCTGATTCCGCCGTCTGGATGGCGAGGCGACTCATGGAGGGCTCTTCTAAGGAGTTAATGATGTATCTAATATATTGGTTTTGCTTTTAATTCAAAAATAATATAAAGAAATATGCTTATGCCTTTTCAGGCCTGCGGCTCACCAGCACGATTCCCCCCGCCACCAATACCAGGGCCGCTATCAAATTGAGAGTCACCGGCTCCTTCAGCCAGAGCGCGCCAAACAGCAGCGCAAACAGGGGCGTGAGAAACACGAACACCGAGATCTTGGTGGCCGGGTAACGCCCGAGCATCCACATCCAGGCCAGGTAGCTGACGAACGCACCAATCACGGTTTGCACGGCCAGCGAGGTGATGGCGAATGCGCTGAAGTGCCAGACCCAGGGTTCGCCCAGCGCCAGCGACAAAAAGGGCAGCGCCAGCGCGCTGACGGCGACCTGGTAGAACAGCATTTTTTCGGCCGACACCCTGATCAGCGAGGTGGTGCGGATCACCACGGTGGTGAGTCCCCACATCATGCCGGCCGCAAGCCCGAGCAGGTCGCCCAGCCACGTGTCGGGCGTGCCGGCGCCCAGCCCTTCCTCGAAGGCAAAGACCACCGCGGCGAAGGCGCACGCCATGCCGAGCCATTGCGAGGGCCGCATTCTTTCGGCGCGAGCCCAGATCGGCACCAGCGCGGCGACCCAGAACGGCGAGGTGTAAAGGAACACCGTGAGCCGCGATGCGGTGGTGAACTGCAGCCCGATGTAGATGCAGGCGAACTCCGCGGCAAACAGCACCCCTGCCACCAGCCCCGCCTGCAGGGTGCCGTCGCTGCCGAACAGCTTGATGCCGCGCGCCACGCACCACAGCCACAACAGGGCAGTGGCGCCGACGAAACGGATACCGGCCTGAAACACCGGGGGCACCTCGGGCAGCGTGGCCTTGAGCAGCACCTGCTGGAAGCCCCAGAACACGCAGCAGCCGAGCAGCAGGGTAATGGCGAGGGTATCGAGATGTGTTTTGCGTGAGGTCATGAGGGATGAGGGTGTCAGGGTTGGCGCACGTCGTAGCGCGGTTTGCCGCTGGTGCCGACGAGCAGCATGGGCACGACGATTTCGACGTCGGGCACGGCCTGGGCGGCCTGCTGCAGCGCCGTGATCTGCGCCGGCGTCGCCACGCAGCCTTGCAGGAACACCCAGCGCCGCTGGATGGTGACCCAGACACTGCCGGTTTGCACGCCGGGCACGGCAGCCAGCGCGGCCGCGACCGGCGCCGCCAGGCCCTTGTCGTAGAGGTAGGAATTGGGCAGCCGGCACCTGCCGGCCTGATAGCAGCTGGTGCCGCGTTCGGCGCGCCAGTGTTCCACGGCGCGCGCCTCGTCCTGCGTGAGCAGCGGCCCTTCGGGCACCGGACAGGCGCGCAGGCCCGACGAGACCTGAAAAAACGGATCGTCGAACCAGTTCTTCTTCTCGGGCGCGGACTGCGCGTGCGCCAGGCCGACCCAGAAGCCGGTCAGGCAGAGCAGCGCCGGTGCGGCTTTCACACCAGTTTCCCCAGCAGCTTCTTGAGTGCTACGGTCTCGGTAGCGTTCAGTACCCGCAGCGTCTGGGCCTCATGCTGTTTTGCCTTCTCAATCAAAGGCTTGACGACCGCCTGGCCGGCGGCGGTAATGGCCACCAGCGTACGGCGCTGGTCGCCCGGGTCGGCCGCCAGCCGGACCCAGCCCTGCTCGCTCATGCGCTGCACCAGCTTGGTCACGGTGGGCTGCTTGCTCAGCACCTCGAGCGCCAACTGGCTCACCGCCAGCGGCGCGCTGTCGTGCAGCGTGGCCAGCACGCGCCACTCGATCGAGCTCAGGCCCGCCGCGCGCACCTCGCGGTCGAAATCCTTGTACACGGCGTGGTTGGCCTGGCCCAGCAGGTAGCCCAGGTAGCCGTCGACAAAGCGCCGCGCCGTCATGGCTTGAGCGCCGTACACGAAGTGACAAGCGTGGGGGCCATCGGCCGCCGCGAAGGGCCGCCCCGAGCAAGGCCAGCCCCCTCGGGGGGCAGCGCCGTACACGAAGTGACAAGCGTGGGGGCCATGTTTATAAGGGGTGTTCGGTGTAGTACCGGGCACCGTGAAACAGCAGCGGCGAGGCGCCCGCACGGTGCGTGCAATGCTCCACCTCGCCGACGAAAATGACGTGGTCGCCTTCTTCGTAGCGGCTGCGGTTGAAGCACTCGAAGGTGGCCGCCGCGCCCGTCAGCACCGGCGCGCCGCCGACGCCCTCGGTGAAGGTGACGCCGGCCCAGCGGTCGGCGCCCCGGCTCGAAAAACGTTCGGCCAGGATTTTCTGATCGGCGGCGAGGATGTTGATGGCGTAGTGCGAGGCATGGGTCAGTACGGCCATGGCGCCCGCGGTGCGGGCCAGGCTCCACAGCACCAGCGGCGGTTGCAGCGACACCGAATTGAACGAGTTGGCCGTCAGCCCCAACAGCTCGCCCGTGGTGGTGCGCGCGGTAACGATGGTCACGCCGGTGGCGAACATGCTCAGCGAGGCGCGGAATTCACGCTGGGAAAAATTGGGCGGAGAGGCTTTGCGCGGTGCCATGGTTGGAATTTACATGAAAATTCATGAATAATGGATTGCTATGCTGCAACAGCGAACCGAGCCCGCCTGGATCGATGCCTTCGAGGCAGTGCTGCGCCGCTGTGCCTTGCAGAGCGGCGATACCGTGGCCATTCTCTGCGAAAGCCAGAGCCGGCCCGTGCTGCCCGAGCTGGCGCGTCTGGCGGCGGCGCGACTGGGCGCGCGCAGCTTCACCCTCGTGTTGCCCAGCGTCTTTGAGACAAAACAGCCTGTAGCCCGGTCCACGGGTGCGTCTATCGCTATTCAAAACATAGCGCCCGTGATCGCGGCGCTGGCGGGCAGCACGCTGGTGGTGGACTGCACGGTCGAGGGCCTGATGCACGCGCCCGAGCTGCCGGCCATCCTGCAGGGCGTGAGCGGCCGGCAGCCGCGCATCGTCTACGTCAGCAACGAACACCCCGAGGCGCTGGTGCGGCTGCTGCCCGATGAGGCGACCGAGGCGCGGGTCAAAGACCACGTCAAACGCCTGCGCGCCGCGAGCACCATGCGCGTGACCTCTGCCGCGGGCACTGACCTGAGCATCGCGCTGCAGGGCGCGCACGGCAAGGCGGTGGTGGGCGGCAACTGGGGCAGCACCACGCGGCCCGGCACCCTGACGCACTGGCCCGGCGGGCTGGCGCTGGCGTTTCCGGCGGCCGGGAGCGTGAACGGGTGTCTGGTACTGGCCGAGGGTGACGTGAATCTGACCTTCAAGCGCTACATCGAGCGCCCCATCACGCTGACGATCGAGCACGACTACATCGCGAAAATTGAAGGTGCGGGCGTGGATGCCGAGCTGATGCGCAGCTACATCGCGGCCTGGTCTTCCAGGGAGGGCGACCGGGACACGTACGCCGTGAGCCACGTCGGCTACGGCCTGAACCCGGCCGCGCGCTGGGACAGCATGGCGCTGTACGACAAGCGCGACTTCAACGGCACCGAGTTGCGCGCCTTTGCCGGCAATTTCCTCTACAGCACCGGCGCCAACGAAGTGGCGGGGCGCTACACGCAGGGGCATTTCGACCTGCCCATGCGCCACTGCACCGTTGCGCTGGACGGCGCCATCGTGATCGATCAGGGACAGGTGGTGGCATGACTCCAATACCGACCTTCGCCACGCTGGGCGCCGGCCCCACCATCCTCATGCTGCACGGCATCGGCGGCGGCAACCTGGCCTTTGCGCCGCAGGTGGAAACCTTCGCCGCCTCGGGCTACCGGGCCGTGGCCTGGGACATGCCCGGCTATGGCCACAGTGCGCCGATCGAGCCCTACACCTTCAAGGGGCTGGCGCAAAGCTGCATCGCGCTGATCGAAGGCCTGCTTGCCAGCGACGATGAGCGCCGCCGGGCCGCCCCAAGGCGCGAAGGCCCCCTCGGGGGGCAGCAAAGGACACGCAGTGACCAGCGTGGGGGCATTATTCTTTTGGGTCACAGCATGGGCGGCATGGTGGCGCAGGAAGTGGTGGCGCGCCGCCCCGAACTCGTCAACCGGCTGATCCTGTGCGGCACCTCGCCCGCGTTCGGCAAGCCCGATGGCGACTGGCAGCGCGATTTCGTCGCGCAACGCACCGCCCCGCTGGACGCCGGCCAGAGCATGGCCGAGATGGCCGATTCTCTGGTGCCGCAGATGATCGGCCCGGGCTCGCTGCCCGAAGGCGTGAAGCTGGCCACGCATTGCATGGCGCAGGTCAGCCCCGCCACCTACCGGCGCGCGCTGCAGGCGCTGGTCACGTTCGACCGCAAGGCGAACCTGCCGAACATCCATGTGCCCACGCTCTTGGTGGCCGGCGAGTTTGACAAGAACGCGCCGCCCGCCGTGATGAAAAAAATGGCCGGCCAGATTGCCGGCAGCCGCTACGCCGAGCTGGCGGGCGTCGGTCACTTGCAGAACCTCGAAGCCCCCGACGAATTCGATGCGCTGGTGCTCGACTTTCTCGCCAGTTCACATAAAAACCTTCACTAACCCTTATGGGGCGGGAACTGTCAGCTATGAACGTTGTAGCAAGCCTGTCTTTCACACCGGCCGTGGGCGACCTGCCCTTCACCTCGCAACAGTGTGCGCTGCTGACGCTGGCGCACGAACTGGGCCGCGACAAGTTCGCGCCGCGTGCGCCGCAGTGGGACGAATCCGCGACTTTCCCGTTTGCCAATTACGACGACTTGCGCGAGACCGGCCTGCTGGGCCTGTGCATTCCCGAAGCGCATGGCGGCCTGGGCGCGGACTACGCTACCTACATGATGGTGGCGGCCGAGATCGGGCGTTTTTGCGGCGCCACGGCGCTGACCTGGAACATGCACATCTGCTCGACCCTGTGGACCGGCGTGCTGGCCGACGGCATAGCCATGACCGGGGCGCAGCGCGCGGAGCATGTGCGCCGGCGCGACCTGCACTTCGCGCGCGTCGTGAACGAAGGGGCAATCTATGCGCAGCCGTTTTCTGAAGGCTCGGCGGCGGCCGCCGGGCGCGCACCGTTCGGCACCACGGCGCGCAAGGTCGAGGGCGGCTGGCTGATCAACGGCAAAAAAATCTTCGCGAGCCTGTCGGGCGCGGCCGACTACTACGGCGTGCTGTGCACCGAAGACAAAGGGGACCAGCACCCCGACGCGCACGACACGCTGTACATCTCGGTGCCCGCCACGGCCGGGGGTTTTTCCATTAGCGGCGACTGGAACCCGCTGGGCATGCGCGGCACGGTCAGCCGCAACCTCACGTTCAAGGACGTGTTCGTGGGCGACGACGAGCAGCTCATGCCGCGCGGCATTTATTTCAAGGGCGCGCAGACCTGGCCGGCCATGTTCTTCACGCTGTCGCCCACCTACCTGGGCATCGCCAACGCGGCCTACGACTTCACGGTGCGCTACCTGCGCGGCGAGGTGCCCGGCGAGCCGCCCGTGAAGCGCCGCCAGTACCCGACCAAGCAGATCGCCGTGGCGCAGATGCGCATCCAGCTGGAGTCCATGCGCAGCCTGTTCACGCGCGCCATTGCCGAGGCCAAACCGAACCCGAGCAAGGACGAGAAGCTGCGCCTGTACGCCGCGCACTACAGCGTGATGGAAGGCGCCAACGATATCGCGCGTCTCGCGCTGCGCACCTGCGGCGGCCAGAGCATGATGAAGCACCTGCCGCTCGAGCGCCTGTACCGTGACAGCCGCTGCGGCGCGCTGATGCTGCCCTGGACCGCCGAGCTGATCCTCGACCGCATGGGCCGCGAAACCCTGTACGAGGCGGGTGAGCGCGACGAGTGACGGCGCTATGGTGAGTGTCAGGGCGTTGCGGCGGGTGCCAGGGCGCCTGTCTGTTGCCCCAGGTGTCGGACCCAGGAGTCATAGCCGCCCTTGAGCGGGCGCACCGAGGTGTAGCCGAGCTTGCGCAGACCATGCGCCGCGCGCACCGCCGTGGCGTCTTCGGGGCAGGCGCACAAGGTCACGATGTCACGGCCCTTGGCCCAATGGCTGACAGCGCGGGGCAAATCATCCAGGCTGGCCTGGGCGGCGCCGGCCAGGGGTCCCGTCTGGGCAATCAGGGCGGCGCCACGGAAGTCGAGCAGCAACGGCGGCGCGTCCGAGGCCAGCGCCGCCACCAGCTCCGATGGGGTGATGTGCGGGATGGTCTGCATTTGCCCAAAACGGTACTTCTGCCACAGCTTCCAGAGCAGCCAGGCCGCCAGGGCGAGCGCGATCACGACGACGAGGCTCGCGCCGTGGCTGCTCATGGCGTTGATGGCGATTTCCACCTGCGCACGCCACCACCACCCGACAAGAATTGCGAGCCCGGCCCACAGTGCCGCGCCAAGGCCCGCCGCCGCGAGAAAGCTCGGCAGCGGCATGCGCAGCGAGCCGGCGATGGGCGGCGCCACCGTGGAGAACCCGGGGACGAACTTGGCGATCACCAGCGACCACACCCCCCAGCGCATGAAACGCGCCTCCGTCTCCGACACGCAGGAGCCCGGATTGATGGACAGCCGGCACAAACCCGACAGGATGCGATAGCCGAAGGCGCGCCCGGCCAGATACCAGATGCCGTCTGCAAGCACCGACGCCAGCACGGCCGCCGCGAGCATTTGCGTGGCCTGGCTGGAGGAGGCGGCGAGGCTGCCGGCCACCAGCAGTGTCGGCACCGCCGGGACCGGCAGGCCCACCTGCTGCATCAGCACGCTGACGAACACGACCCACTCCGCGTGCTGCTGGATGGCTTGAATGATCGCAGTGATGTCCATGAATACCGTTTGCCCTTCAATTAGCCCCGGGATTATGCGGGGGTTGCCGGCTCGGCGCAGAGGTGGCGCTCAGTGCGGCACTTCGACCGCGGCCGCGGCCTCGTCCGCATCGATGGCGCCCACGACCGCCGCCGGCGTGTGGCGCGGGCTGCTCATGACCAGCAGCAGCGGAATGGCGGCCAGTGTCAGGACCGTCATGATGCTGAAGTCGTTGATGTAGCCGATCAGCGCGCCCTGGCGTGTGACTTCGGCGTTCAGGATCGCCAACCCCGTGGTCGTGCCGGGGTCCAGCATCGAGGGCAGATTTACGAGGCCCTGGTTGCCGGGCACGACGGTTGCCGCCAGTTGCGCGTGCGCCGTATCCGCGCCGCGCGTCAGCAGCGCCTGCACGATCGAGATGCCGACGCTTGAGCCGATGTTGCGCAGCAGGCTGTAGATGGGCGTGCCCTGATGGCGCAGCACCGGCGCCAGCGTGGCGAAGGTCGCGGTGGACAGCGGCACGAAGGTGAAGCCGATGCCCAGCCCCTGGATGAAGCCCGAGACGATGATTAGGTTGGCGTCCATCTGCAGCGTCAGGTGCGTCATCTGCCAGAGCGCGAACGCCGTGAGTCCGAAACCGAGCGCCATGATGGCGCGCACGTCGATGCGGTGCACCAGCCGCCCCACCACGATCATCGCCAGCATGGTGCCGACGCCGCGCGGCGCCGTCACCTCACCGGTGTAGATCACCGGGTAGTCCATCAGGCTTTGCAGCAGGTTGGGCAGCAGCGCCATGGTGCCGTACAGGATCATGCCGACGATGAACGCGAACAGCAGTCCGGTGACAAAATTGCGGTCCTTCAGCAGGCTGCGGTCGAAGAACGACACGCCCTGCGCGGTCCAGGTGTGCACCACGAAAAAGGCAAAGGCGACGAGCGCGGCGGCCGCCTCCAGCTTGATCTCCCAGGAGTCGAACCAGTCGAGCTGCTGGCCCCGGTCGAGGAACAGCTGCAGCATGCCGATGGCCAGCGACAGCGTGGCGAAGCCGAAGATGTCCAGCCGCTCGCGCCCCGGCCGGCTCTCGGGCAGGTAGCGGGCAATGCCCCATAGCGCAAACAGGCCGACCGGCAGGTTGATGAAGAACACCCAGCGCCAGTTGTAGTTCTCGGTCAGCCAGCCACCGAGCAGCGGGCCCAGGATCGGGCCCACCATAATGCCCGCGCCCCAGATCGCCATGGCCTGGCCGACCTTTTCGCGCGGGTTGATGTCGAGCAGCACGGCCTGCGACAGCGGCACCAGTGCCGCGCCGAACACGCCCTGCAGCAGGCGCGCGAGCACGATGCCCACGAGCGAGGTCGACAGGCCGCACAGCGCTGACGCGATCGTGAACCCGATCACCGAGACGATGAACACCCGGCGCCGGCCCCATTGGCCGCACAGCCAGCCGGTCAGCGGCAGCGTGATGGCGGAGGCCACGATGTAGGAGGTGAGCACCCACATGATCTGGTCCTGCGAGGCCTGCAGGCTGCCCTGCATGTGCGGCAGCGCGACGTTGGCGATCGTGGTGTCGAGCGCCTGCATGATCGTCGCCAGCATGATCGACAGGGTGATCATGCGCCGGTGCGGCACGCCGGCAGCGGGTGCAGCAGCGATGTTGCCGGCGCCGGTGATGGAGGCGGCACTCATCCCGGCACCTGCGCATCCGCCGGCAGGTCCAGCAGGCCGCGGCGGGCCTTGCCGAGCAGGGTCAGCAACTGCGTGCGCTCTGCCGGCGTGAGCCCGGCCAGCACCCGGGCGTGCAGGGTGTCGCCGATGCTCAGTGCGGTGTCGAGCGCGGCCTCGGCCCGCGGCTCCAGATGCACCTCGTTGATGCGCCTGTCGGTCGCGCTGGGCCGGCGCCGGATCCAGCCGGCCGCCGCCATGCGGTCGCACAGCGTTGCCACGCCCATCGCGCTCAGGCCGAGCCGGTGCGCGAGCTCGATTTGCGACAGCGGCCGCTCGTTGCCGTGCATCGCCAGCGCGCCGAGCAGGCGGACCTGCGCGCGCGACAGGCCGATGCGTTCGCGCGCCAGCCGGTCGAAATGTTCCCCGTAAAGCTTGGCCACGTCGTTGACCAGGAAGCCGAAGCGCTGGCTGAAATCTCTTTTCATAAGTACATTGATTATAAATAGGCTTATGAATTTGTGCTGACGGCCGCGGCATGCTAGCCTTGTGCCATGAGCACGATTGAAGTGGCCATCATCGGCGCCGGCATCGGCGGCCTGTGCGCCGCAATCCGGCTGCGCGCGGCGGGCGTCACCTCGCTGGTGGTGCTCGAGCGCGCAAGCGAGGTAGGCGGCACCTGGCGCGACAACACGTATCCGGGCTGCGCCTGCGACGTGCCCTCGCATCTTTACTCGCTCTCGTTCGAGCCCAACCGCGGCTGGACGCGGCCCTATTCGCAGCAAGCCGAAATTCAGGCCTATATCCGGCGCGTGGTGCGGCAATACGGGCTGGACGCCGTGATCCGCTTCGGCCAGGAGGTCGGCGCGCTGCGCTGGGACGCTAGCGCGCAGCACTGGCAGATCGAACGCGCGGGCCAACCCATGCTGCAGGCGCGCCATGTCATCGTGGCCACCGGCCCGCTCAACAAGCCGCTGCTGCCCAAGGTGCCGGGGCTGGACACATTCGACGGTCCGGCATTCCACACGAGCCAGTGGCGCCACGACGTGGACCTGCGGGGCAAGCGCATCGCCGTGGTCGGCACCGGCGCCAGCGCGGTGCAGGTCGTGCCCGAGATCGCGTCCGCTGCCGCACACCTCACGGTGTTCCAGCGCACGCCCGGCTGGGTGCTGCCGCGCCGGGACCGGCCCTACGGCCCGTTGCGGCGCTGGCTGTACGCCCATGTGCCGGGGCTGCAAACGCTGGTGCGCTGGCGCATCTACTGGTTCAACGAATGGATCGGCATGGGCTTCCTGGGCTCGGCCCGGATGCAGGCCCTGCTGCGCCGACTTGCCCTGCAGCACCTGCGCCGCCAGGTCAAGGACGCCGCGCTGCGCGCCGCCCTCACGCCCCATTTCAACCCTGGCTGCAAGCGCCTGCTGTTCTCAAACACCTGGTTCCGTGCGCTGCAGCAGCCCAACGTGAGCCTGGTAACCCAGGCGGTGGCGCGCGTGACGCCGCAGGGGGTGGTCGGCAGCGACGGCAGGCTGCATCCCTGCGACGTGATCATCTGGGGCACCGGCTTTCGGGCCACCGAATTCATCACGCCCCTGTGCATCTACGGCGAGCGGGGCGAAGAACTTTCTGAGCGCTGGCGCGCGCAGCCGGCGGCGACCCGACTCGGCATCACGGTGGCCGGTTTTCCCAACCTCTTCATGCTAGTCGGCCCGAACACCGGACTGGGCCACAACTCCATCATCTTCATGATCGAGGCGCAGGTGAACTACATCGTGGACGCACTGCGCAGTCTGTGCCGGCGCGGCCAGGCCACGCTGCGCCTGCGCCCCGAAATTCAGACCGAAAACTACGCCGTAATGCAGCAGAAAATGAAATCGACGGTCTGGTCGTCGGGCTGTCATAGCTGGTACCAAAACGCCGACGGACGCATCGACACGCTGTGGCCCGGCTTCACCTGGGACTATTGGCGCCAGACGCGACGGTTCGATCCGGCGCACTACGAAGGTGCACCGCGCTGATGCTCGGTCAGCCTATTTGGCAAACAGCCGGGACGGATCGGCGAAGGCCTTGAATTCAATGGCATTGCCGCACGGGTCCAGGAAGAACATGGTGGCTTGCTCGCCCACCTGGCCCTTGAAGCGCACGTGCGGCTCGATCACAAAGCGGGTGCCGGCCGCGCGCAGCTTGTCGGCCAACGCATGCCATTCGGTCATCGGCAGTACCAGGCCGAAGTGGCGTACCGGCACGTTGTCGCCGTCCACCGCGCTGGTGTTGTGATGGCCGGCCTCGGAAGGCGACAGATGCGCCACGATCTGGTGGCCATGGAAATCGAAATCAACCCAGTCGTCCGAGGAGCGCCCTTCAGGGCAGCCCAGCAGGTCGCCATAAAAGGCACGGGCCGCAGCCAGCGAAGTAACCGGGAAGGCCAGGTGAAACGGATACAGCGGGGACATTTTTTTCTCCAGACGGCAGGGACAGACATGAGCGATCGGGCCAGTTTAGCGCGTCGGCGGATTTTGCAGACAGCGTCTATAGTGGCTTCTTGCAGTTTCCGGGGTTGTGTACACCCGCGAGGTCCATGCCGCTCCACTACGAACCACAACACACAAGGACGTCTACCGTGAATAACGACACCAATCCCACGCGCTTTGGCAGCGGGCAAGCCGTGCGCCGGCTCGAAGACGAAGGCCTGCTGACCGGCAAGGGCAGCTATGCCGACGATCTGATGCCAGCCAACCAGGCGTATCTTTGCTTTGTGCGCTCGCCGTATCCGCACGCGCGCATTGCCTCTACCGATGTGGCGGCGGCGCAGGGCATGCCGGGCGTGTTGTTGGTGCTCACTGGCGCGGATCTGGTGGCCGCGGGCGTCAAGCCGATTCCGGGGGTCGCCGGTTTTGTACGCGCCGACGGCTCGGCCGGCGCCACGCCGCCGCGGCGCGCGCTGGCACACGAGCGCGTGCGCTTTGTCGGCGAGGCGGTTGCTGCGGTGGTAGCACAAACCCTCCAGCAGGCGCGCGATGCGGCCGAAGCCATCGTCGTCGACTTTGAGGAGCTGCCCATGGTGGTGAACCTGGCGGATGCCACCGCGCCCGGCGCGCCGGTGCTGTGCGATGCGGCGCCCGACAACATCTCCGCCGAAATGCGCCATGGCGACGCGAATGCCACGGCGGCCGCTTTTGCGCGGGCGGCGCACGTGGTGGCGCTGGACGTGACGAACCAGCGCGTGGCCGCCCTCACGCTGGAGCCGCGCACCGTACTGGCAAGCTTTGACAAGGCCAGCGGGCGCCTGACAATCCACCTGAGCACCCAGATGCCCTCGGGGGCGCGCGACACGGTCAGTGACGCGCTCGGTCTGCCGCACGAGCAGGTGCGCGTGGTGGTGGGCGACGTGGGCGGTGGTTTTGGCATGAAGACCGGCGCTTACCCCGAAGACGTGGTGGCAGCCTACAGCGCCCGTACCCTGAAATGTGCCGTGAAATGGGCGGCCGAGCGCAGCGAGGAGTTCCTCTCCAGCGCCCATGGCCGCGACGTGCAAAGCCACACCGAGCTGGCGCTGGACGAGCACGGCAAAATCCTGGCCTTGCGCATTGCCTCGTTCGCCAACGTGGGCGCTTATGCCACGGGCGTGGGTGTCGCCATCCAGCTGCTGATCGGGCCCTGGGTGCAGACCAGTGTGTACGACATCCAGACCATCGATTTCCATTTCAAGGCGGTGCTGACCAACACCGCGCCGACCGGCGCCTACCGCGGCGCGGGCCGGCCCGAGGCCATTTTCAACATGGAACGCCTGATGGACGAGGCCGCGCGCCAGACCGGCATCGACCGCGTGGAACTGCGCCGGCGCAACTTCATCCGGCCCGAGCAGATGCCCTACAAAAACCCCATGGGCCAGACCTACGACACCGGCAAGTTCGAACACGTCATGGACCAGGGTTTGGCGCTCGCCGACTGGAACGGCTTCGCGGCGCGCGCGGCCGCTTCGAAGGCGCGCGGCAAGCTGCGCGGCCTGGGGATCTCGACCTTTCTGGAGTGGACCGGCGGCAATGTGTTCGAGGAGCGCGTGACCGTGTCGGTGCAGGCGGACGGCATTATCGAGGTGTACTCGGCCGTGAATGCCATGGGCCAGGGCATCGCCACCTCGCTGGCGCAGCTGGTGGTCGATGCGTTCGGCGTGCCGATCGACAAGGTGCGGGTGGTGCTGGGCGACACCGACCGTGGTAACGGTTTTGGCAGTGCCGGCTCGCGCTCGCTGTTCACCGGCGGCTCGGCCATGCGCGTGGGCGCGGACCGCACCATCGAGAAAGCCAAACAGCTGGCGGCCAAGGAGCTGGAAGCCGCCGCCGAAGACATTCAATACGCCAACGGCACCTTCAAGGTCGCCGGCACGGACCTGGAGCTAGACCTGTTTGCGCTGGCCGCGCGGCAACCCGAGCAGCGCATCTTCATGGACTCGACCAGCAGCGTGGCCGGGCCGACCTGGCCGAATGGCTGCCATGTGAGCGAGGTCGAAATCGATCCGCAGACCGGAGCGGTCGCCGTCGTGGCCTATGCCTCCGTCAACGACGTGGGCCGTGTCGTCAACCCGATGATCGTGCGTGGCCAACTCGACGGCGGGGCCGTGCAAGGCATTGGCCAGGCACTGCATGAGCATGTGGTGTACGACCGCGAGACCGGCCAGCTCGTGACCGGCAGCCTGATGGACTATTGCGCGCCGCGCGCCGACGACGTACCCGCCTTCCGGCATGAACTGGACGAATCCTCGCCCTGCCTGAACAACGCGCTGGGCGTCAAGGGCGTGGGCGAACTCGGCACCATCGGCGCCGTGCCCAGCGTGGTCAACGCCGTGGCCGATGCGCTGGCGCGCGGCGGTCACGCGAGCCAGGCGCCGGGCCTGCAGATGCCGCTGACAGCGGTAAAGATATGGCAGTCATTGCAGGCGGCTGGCTGAGCATTCAGCGCGCGTGCGCGTAGGGCCCGCCGCGCTCGATGGCGCGGCGGTAGGCGGGCCGGGCCTGGAAACGCTCGACCCACGCCTGGATATGCGAAAAGTTCTCGCGGTTGCCGCGACTGCCCGCCACTTCTCCGACAAAGCTCATCTGGATGTCGGCGCCGGTCAGGTTGTTGCCCACCAGCCAGTCGCGGCCCTGCAAGGATTGATTGACATAGCCCAGGTGGTTGGCGATTTCGCTCTCGATGCGCGGGAACAAGGGCGCACCGGCGTCACCGAGCCGCGAGACGTACAGCTTCAGCATCAGCGGCAGCATGGCCGAGCCTTCGGCGTAATGCAGCCACTGCTGGTAGGCGTCGTACTCATGCGTATGCGGCGCCGGTTGCAGGCGCCCGCCGCCGTGGCGCCGGATCAGGTAGTCGACGATCGCGCCGGATTCGATGATGGTTTGTCCGTCGTCGGTGATCACCGGCGACTTGCCCAGCGGATGCACGGCCGTGAGTTCGGGCGGCGCCAGCCGGGTCTGGGCGTTGCGCTGGTAGCGCTTGATCTCATAGGGCAGGCCGAGCTCTTCGAGCAGCCACAGTACGCGCTGCGAGCGCGAATCGTTGAGGTGGTGGACGACGATCATGGCGTGCTCCGGGGGTGTGGTATCGCTAAGCCGGCGCCGGTGTGTCGGCGTGGGGTGGAGCGCAGATTATGGACTCGGCTTGCCAGCGACAGTCCACCGGGCAATGTCTTCATGCGCGGCGACATACTGGAACAAAAAGTCCATGAAGCTTGTGGCGGCCGGCGATAGCGATTGCTCTTTACGGCTGAAGATGAAGAAGCAACGACTGACCACCGGATCGCCCAAGGCACGCATCTCCAGCTTGTACAGGCGCACCAGAGAAGCGGCGTAGGGGATGCACACGGTGACACCGAGCCCGGCGTTCACCATGCTCAGCGCTGTCGACATGAAGGCCACCTCGTTGGCGGGCATCAGCTTTGGTCCGTACACTGCGGCGCTCAGATCGATGGCAAGCCGGTCGGTGAACTGGCCCTGCAGGGAAATAACAGGGAAACGCATCAGATCGCCCCAGCAAATCTCGGGCAGCCGGTCCAGCGGATGCCCGGGCGGAAATACCGCCATGAACGGCGCTTCAAACAGGGGTGTTGCCGTGATGTCGGAGTTCGGGTCGCGTTCGGGCCCGATGCCAAAATCGACCTCGCCTGAAAAAACCCGTGACATGACGGTTTCCACCGCGCAGTCCACCAGTTTGATGCGGATGTTCGGATGTTGTGCGGTGTAGGCCGCCATTGCCTCCGGAATCAGGGTGGAGGCCATTAGCTGCGGGGCCGCAATGCGTACCAGTCCCGCTTTGAGTGACTTGAGATTGGTGACATCGTCAAGCACACCATCGAGATCGTGAATGATTTTGTCCACCAGCGGATAAAGGTCGCGCCCGACTTCTGATAACCGGGCCTTGCGCGTACTGCGGTCGATCACGCGCAGCCCGAGCGCCTGCTCCAGCTCCTTGATGAGTCCGCTCAGCGCCGATTGCGTGACGAAGAGGCTCTCGGCTGCCAGCGTGAAGCTGCCACTGCGGGCGACGGCCGCGAAGGCGCGCAATTGTCGAAGCGTCACATTCATTGGAAAGCCTCATAAATGCATCAACAAATCCCGTTTGTATTATGAATGCGGCGACGCTTTAATCAAGTTCATCCATTGCCCGCCACACTGCGAACGGCCGGGGCGCTGGACACTTCCATCAACCCTGTCAACCGGAGAAAAGCCATGCAGATCATGAGAATTCATCACGTCGCCTACCGCTGCAACGACGCCAAGGAAACCGTCGAGTGGTACGCTAAAAATTTGAACATGAAGCTTATCCTCGCGATCGCCGAGGATCAGGTACCGTCGACCAAGGCGGCCGATCCGTACATGCACCCGTTTCTGGACGCCGGTGGCGGCAACGTGCTGGCATTCTTCGAAATCCCCAACTCGCCGCCTATGGGCCGCGATCCCAACACGCCGGCTTGGGTGCAGCATATCTCGTTCAAAGTCGAGAGCGAGGCGCACCTGCTTGAGGCCAAGGCCCAGCTCGAGGCCAACGGCATCAAGGTGCTCGGTGTGACGGACCACACCATCTTCAAGTCGATCTATTTCTTCGACCCGAACGGCCACCGGCTCGAACTCGTGGCCGACACCGCCACGCCCGAGATGCAGCGCAAGCTCGACGCGGTGAAGTGGGAGATGCTCGAGGAATGGTCGAAAACCAAGAAGGCGCCCAAACATGCCGCCTGGATGCACGATGGAAGCTACGACCTTGCGGGTGAAGCCGTTGCCGCGTAGCACGGGCCACCGGAGCTACGCGTGCAAGCGCCCTTTCTTGTGGCACACAGGAGATCTCTCATGAGCATAAGCAGGACCATCGACATCCCCGCGGTGATCGATGCGAACAAGGTCGGCGGCTTCCAGAAATGGATTCTCATCCTGGTCGGCCTGACGGTGGTGATGGACGGCTTCGACGTGCAGTCCATGGGCTACGTGGCGCCGGTGATCATCAAGGAGTGGGGCGTCAACAAGGCCATGCTCGGGCCGGTGTTCGGCGCCGGCCTGCTGGGCATGCTGGTGGGGTCGCTGGCCTTGAGCGTGCTGGCCGACAGGATCGGGCGCCGCCCGGTGCTGATCTGGGCCTCCGTGTTCTTTGCGGTGTTCATGATCTGGACGGCGCACGCCACCAGCATCAGGGAGCTCGAGATCCTGCGCTTCATTGCCGGCCTGGGTCTGGGCGCCATCATGCCCAACGCGATGGCGCTGGCCGGTGAATACAGCCCCAAGCACAGGCGCGTCACGCTGATGATGCTCGTTTCGTGCGGCTTTACGCTCGGCGCCGTGCTCGGCGGGCTGGTCTCCGCCGCCCTGATCTCGGCGTTTGGCTGGCGCTCCGTGTTCTGGGTCGGCGGGATCTTCCCGCTCATCATGGCGGTGCTGATGTATATACGCATGCCCGAATCGCTGCAGTTCCTCGTGTTGCGTGGCAAGCATCTGGATCGCGTCGGGGCGTGCCTGAAGAAGATCGACCCGAGCGTGCGCATCGACCGCGACACCGAATACGTGGTGCCCGAGCCCAAGGGCAAGGGCACACCCGTCGGGGAGTTGTTCCGGCACGGCCGGGCCAAGGCTACCCTGTTGCTGTGGGTCGTCAACTTCATGAATCTGCTGAATCTCTACTTTCTGTCGAACTGGTTGCCGACGATCGCCGCCAGTTCCGGACTGACCACCACCAATGCCGTGCTGGTGGGCACCGCGCTGCAGGCCGGTGGCGTGCTGGGGACGGTGTTAATGGGACCAGCCATCGATCGCGTCGGCTTCTACCGCGTGCTGGTGCCGTGCTTCCTGGTCGCCGCGGTCACGATTGCACTGATCGGTCAGCCGGGCCTCTCGCTGGCGGTGCTGTTCGTGGTGGTGACGATCACCGGCTTTTGCATCATCGGCGGCCAGCCCGCAGTAAATGCGCTCGCCGCCACCTATTACCCGACGGCGGAGCGCTCCACCGGCGTTGGCTGGAGCCTGGGCATCGGCCGCTTCGGCTCGATCGTCGGCCCGGTTCTTGGCGGGATATTGATCCAGTACCAGTGGTCGAATGCCGGTATCTTTTACGCGGTCGCCGTGCCTGCGCTGATCTCAGCCCTGATGTTGTGGCTGATGAGCCGCGAAACGGGCACCAGCCCCAACATGGCGGCGGCCGCGGTGGGACACTGAGGCCTGCTTTTTGGAGGTGAAAATGACTGTGCTTAAGGAAAAATCGCAATCGGTGGGCGCCTTGCCCGCCGGGTCCGATCTGCGTTACCAGGCCGGCTTCGGCAACGAGCATGCGAGCGAGGCGGTGGCCGGCGCGCTGCCGCAGGGGTGCAACAGCCCGCAGCGCGCGCCGCTGGACCTGTACCCCGAGCTGGTGTCCGGCACCGCCTTTACCGCGCCGCGCCACGAGAACCGGCGCTCCTGGCTGTACCGGCGCCAGCCCTCGGTCGTCTCGGGCCGCTACCAGCCCTATGCGCAGACCGGCTGGAGCACTGGCGCCGACCGCACCGTTGCCCTGCCGCCCGAGCCGATGCGCTGGCACCCGTTCCCGCTCGACAACGCTGAAACGGATGGGGCGGACTTCGTCGACGGCATGTGCACGCTCGCGGCCAATGGCGATGCCGAGGCACAAGTCGGCATCGGCTCGCTGGTCTATCGCGCCAATCGTTCAATGCAGCGGCGCGCCTTCGTCGATGCCGACGGCGAGCTGCTCATCGTGCCGCAGCAGGGCCGCCTGGTTCTCACCACGGAGATGGGCGTGCTCGAGGTCAAGCCCGGCGAGATCGCGCTGGTGCCGCGCGGCGTGGTGTTCAAGGTGGCATTGCCCGACGGTCTTTCGCGCGGCTACGTCTGCGAGAACTACGGCGCGCAGTTCCGCCTGCCCGAGCTCGGCCCCATTGGCTCCAACGGGCTGGCCAATGCGCGCGACTTCCAGGCGCCCGTGGCCGCCTACGAAGACAGCTCCGGCGCGTACGAACTCGTGAAGAAATTCGGCGGCCGCTTCTGGTGCGCGCCGATGCAGCATTCGCCCTTCAACGTCATCGCGTGGCACGGCAACCTCACCCCGCTGAAGTACGACACCGCCAATTTCATGACCATCGGCTCGATCAGCTTCGACCACCCCGATCCGTCCATCTTCACCGTGCTCACCTCGCCCAGCGACACGCATGGCACCGCCAACTGCGACTTCGTGATCTTCCCGCCGCGCTGGCTGGTGATGGAAGACACCTTCCGCCCACCCTGGTACCACCGCAACCTCATGAGCGAGTTCATGGGCCTGATCTATGGCGAATACGACGCCAAGCCCGGCGGCTTCAAGCCCGGCGGCGCGAGCCTGCATAACAGCATGGTGCCGCACGGGCCGGACGAGGAAGCCTTCAACAAGGCCAGCCATGCCGACCTGAAGCCGCAGAAGCTCGACCACACGCTGGCCTTCATGTTCGAGAGCCGCTACCGTTTCATCCCGACCAACTGGGCGCTGCAAAGCCCGGCGCTCGACACCGACTACGCCGACTGCTGGGCCGGCCTCAAAGACAGGTTCAAACCATGAACACCCTCAACGAAACCCATGACCCGAAACTGCGCAGCTGGGTGGTCTCGGCCAACGCCGCCGGTTGCGACTTCCCCATCCAGAACCTGCCGTTCGGGCGCTTTCGCACGGCGGGCGGCGTTGATGCCCTGCGCATCGGCGTCGCGATCGGCGACCAGGTGCTGGATCTGCGCGCAACCGGCCTGATCCACACCGACGACATGAACGCACTGATGGCCGCCAGCCCGGCGGATCGACAGGCGCTGCGCGCCGCGATCTCCGCCGGCCTGGCCGAGGGCAGCAGCCAGCAGGGCGCCTGGCAGGGCGCCCTGCACGCGCAATCCGCGCTCGAGATGGCCGTGCCATGCCGCATCGGCGACTACACCGACTTCTACACCGGCATCCACCACGCCACCACGGTCGGCAAGCTGTTTCGCCCCGACAGCCCTTTGATGCCCAACTACAAGTGGGTGCCGATCGGCTACCACGGCCGCGCCTCGTCGATCGGCGTGAGCGGCCAGCGCGTCAAGCGCCCGCGCGGCCAGACCAAGGCGCCCGATGCCGCGGTACCCAGCTTTGGCCCCAGCCAGCGGCTGGACTACGAACTGGAACTGGGATTCTTCATCGGCCGCGGCAACGCGCTCGGCGAGCCGATTCCGATCCAGGAGGCTGAGCAGCACCTGTTCGGCGTCGGACTGTTCAACGACTGGTCGGCGCGCGACATTCAGGCCTGGGAATATGTGCCGCTCGGGCCGTTCCTGTCGAAGAACTTCGCCTCGATGATCTCGCCCTGGATCGTGACCATGGAGGCGCTGGCACCGTTTCGCGCCCCGTTCGAACGGCCCGCGGGAGATCCGCCGCCGCTGTCGTATCTCGACTCGCCCGCCAACCGCGAGCACGGCGCGCTCGACATCACGCTGGAGGTCTGGCTGCAGACCCGAAAGATGCGCGAGGCCGGCGCGCCAGCGGTGCGCCTGACCAAAGGCAACGCCCGCGAAGCGGCCTACTGGACGCCGGCGCAGCTGATCGCACACCACACCGTGGGCGGCTGCAACCTGCAGCCGGGCGACCTGCTCGGCTCGGGCACGCTCTCGGGACGCAAGCCTGACGAGGCCGGCTCGCTGCTCGAACTGACCCTGGGCGGAAAGAACCGTATCACGCTGCCCAATGGCGAGAGCCACACCTTCCTGGAAGACGGCGACACGCTCACGCTGCGCGGCTATTGCGAGCGCGACGGCGCCGTGCGCATCGGGCTCGGGGAGTGCGCCGGCACCGTACTGCCGGCGGTCGCGCTTGACGGATAGCGCGCGGGGTGCGCGCCCCATCGAGGGGCCTCCCGCTAAGCCGGCAACTTGAACTTCGCGCGCGCGGCCAGGGCTGCCGCTCGCGCATGGCAGCCCTCGAGATGGTCGTTGACCAGCCCCATGGCCTGCATGAAGGCGTACATGGTGGTCGGGCCGACAAAGCTCCAGCCGCGCTTGCGCAGGTCCCGGGACAGCGCGTGCGACGCAGGCGAGGTCGGCATCGCCTTGACCGCCTCGTGCGTGAGGCGCTCGGGCCGGTTGGCCGGCTCGGGTTCGAAGCGCCAGACATAGGCCGCCAGGGAACCGAATTCCGCGCGCAGTTCGAGCACGCGTTTGGCGTTGTTGATGGCCGAGCGGATCTTGCCGGCGTGGCGCACGATGCCGGCATCGCCCAGCAGGCGCTGGACATCGCTCTCATCGAAGGCCGCGACCCGCTCGGCGTCGAACTCGGCGAAGGCGCGCCGGAATGCGTCGCGCTTGTTCAGGATGGTGAGCCAGGACAGGCCGGCCTGGAAGCCTTCCAGGCACAGCTTCTCGAACAGCCGGCGCTCGTCGGCCACCGGCCAGCCCCACTCGTTGTCATGGTAGTGCCGGTACAGCGGCGTGGCCTGGCACCAGGCGCAGCGCGCGGTACCGGCGTCATCCGCAAAGAGGCCGGGTATATCGGTCATATCGGCTTGTAGCCCATATGGATCATGCACATATAGCTATCTATTTTATAGTGAGCAAGGTGAAACCATGGCGTCACTTCGCCACGGCTTTGATGGGGTCTCAAGTCATTTTCTCCTTGGGCGTCTGGCCCGCACCGAGGTCCCAGTACAGGCCGGTCATGATGCACAGGCCCTCGCGCAAGAGCGCGGGCGGCAGGTGTTCGTTGGGCGCGTGCTGCGAACAGCCGGGGTAGGAGTGCGGCACCCAGACCGTGCGCAGGCCCAGCACGTCGGTAAAGATGTCATTCGGCAGCGAGCCGCCCAGATTGGGCAGCAGCGCCGGCTTCTGGCCGCTGGTCTGCGCGATCGAGGCCACGGCCCAGCGCACCCAGGCGTCATCGGGGTCGATGCGCGTGGCGCGGAACATGTCTTCGGGCGGGGCGGAAATTTCCACCATGGGGAAGCCCTGGCGGTCCAGATGGCGGCGCAGTGCGGGCACAAAGTCGTCCGGATTCGGGCCCGCCACAAAGCGCAGCTGGCAGCGCGCCCAGGCGCGCGGCGGGATTGCGTTGACCGGCGTTTCGGGATTGCCGGTTTTGTAGGCCAGCACTTCGAACGAGCACCAGCCGAACACGCGCTCGGCGGGCGACAGGCCCGGCTCGCCCCACCCCGGGTCGATCGCTGGGCCGTCGGCGCCGCCATCGACCTCGCAGTCGGCCAGCGCGCGCCGCACCGAGTCCGGCAGTTCCGTGGGCACCCATTCGGGGATGCGGATCTGGCCGGTGGCCGAGACAATGCTGGCGATTGCATGCGCGAGCTGGATGCCGGGGTTGGAGATCAGCCCGCCCCAGTTGCCTGAGTGGTGGCCGCCCGCGCGTGCGTCGATGCGCAGGTCGAAGTTCATGCTGCCGCGCGAACCCAGGAACACGGTGGGGCGCTCGGCGCGCAGGCGCGGCCCGTCGGAGGCTATGAGCAGGTCGGCGTCGAACAGGGTTTTGTTGGCCTCGCACAGTTCGCGCAGGCCGGGCGAGCCGGTTTCCTCGCCCATCTCGATCAGATACTTGGCGTTGAAGCCCAGTCGGCCGCGCGTCCCGAGCACGTTGGCCAGCGCCTGCAGGTTGACCGAGTGCTGGCCCTTGTTGTCGGCGATGCCGCGGCCGTACCAGCGGCCATCGGCCTCGGTGAGCGTCCAGGGCGACAGGCCCGATGCCCACTCAGCCTCCAGTCCGCGAATCACATCGCCGTGGCCGTAGCCGAACACCGTGGGCAGGGCCGGGTCTTCGAGGCGCTGGGCAAACAGGAAGGGAGCACGCGCCTTGGGGTGCGTCAGCGTCTGGCAGACAAAGCCCATGGCCTCGAACGCCGGGCGCATTTCGCTTTCAAGGTAGTCGGCCAGCACGGCGCCGCGCTGCGGGTTCTGGCTCTCGGTCGGGATGGCGACGCGCCGTGCCAGCGTCTGCCGGAACGCGCCCGAATCGAACTGCTGCTGGGCTTGCGCAATCGCTTGTGTACGCGTCATGGTGGTTGTCCTGTGGGCTGCAAGGACCCTGCCGGGCGGGCAGGAAAATCCTGCCCTCCATTGTGAGCCCCGGCCCGGTAACTTGCGCCTTCTTCAGGTCGGCGTTGCCGCCATGCGCCCGCGTGGCGCATCAAACCCGTAAAACCCGAACGCCATCCCGGGCTGTTCGCCGCTGATCAGCTCGGCAATCGCCTTGCCCGAGCCCGCACCGTGGGTCCAGCCCAGGGTGCCGTGGCCGGTATTCACCCAGAGCTTGCGCACGCGGGTCTTGCCGATGTAGGGGATGTTGGTCGGCGTGGCGGGACGCAGGCCGGCCCAGAAGTGCGGCGTGCCGCCTTCGCTGGCGCTGCGGGTATCGCACACGCCGGGCAGCACGGCCTCGACGCGCTCGGCCAGCATGCGGCAGCGCGCCCGCGCCAGCGGCGTGTCCAGCGACAGGTCGTAACCGCCCAATTCAATCGTGCCGGCCACGCGCAACTGGTCGCCGAGGCGGCTGAAGGCGCATTTGACTTCGTCGTCGATGGTGCTGACCGTGGGCGCGCGCTCCGGCTGCAGGATCTGGAAGGTGGCGCTGTAGCCCTTGCCGGGATAGATCGGCAGGTCCACGCCCACGCGGCGCAGCAGCGGTGCGGTGTACGAGCCGCACGCCGCGACCACCGCGTCGGCCATCAGATTGATGGATTTTAAGGCGGTAGCCCCCGTCCCGCGAGGGCGTACAGCTATGGATTCAATAGCGTCTCCGGATTTTACGAGGCGCTCGACGTCGTGCCCGTACAGGAACTGCGCACCGCGCGCCACGCAGAGCCGCGCCAGTGCCTGGGTGAATACGCGCGCGTCGCCGCTCTCGTCGCTGGCGGTGTAGGTGGCGCCCACGATGCGTGAGGCGAAGGGCTTGAAGGCAGGCTCGATCTGGAGCAGCTCGGCCGTGCTCACCAGCCGGCGCTCGACGCCGTATTTGTGCATCAGCGCGGCGGCTGCGCCAGCGGCGTCAAAGGACTTCTGGTCGGTGAAGTAGTGCGCGATGCCGCACTCCAGCCGGTTGTATTCGATGCCGGTGGCGCGCACCACGTCTTTCAAGGCGGCGTGGCTGTAGGCGCCCAGTGCCACGATTTGCTGCACGTTGCGCTCGAAGGCGGCGTCGTTACACTGGCCGAGGAACTGCAGGCCCCAGCGCCATTGCTGCCAGTCGAGTTGCGGGCGAAACAGCAGCGGTGCATCGCTTCTGAACATCCACCTGAGCAGCTTGAGCGGCGCGCCCCGGTTGGCCCAGGGCTCGCAGTAGCTGACCGAAATCTGCGCCGCGTTGGCAAAGCTGGTCTCCAGCGCCGCATCGCCCTGGCGCTCCACCACGGTGACCTCGTGGCCGCGCTCTAACAGGTGCCAGGCGGTGCTCACGCCGATAATGCCGGCACCCAGTACGATAACTTTCATGTCGCCCAGTTTGCGGGAAGTTGCCGGTAATTAAAAGAAGAATTAAATGCGCAGTGAAAACATCAGCACCGCTAATAATGAGCACCTTTGACCCCGACGCCCTCGAATGCCTGGCCGCGATCGTGGAAGAGGGCGGCTTCGAGCGCGCCGCCCAGCGTCTGTGCATCACCCAGTCGGCCGTGTCGCAGCGCCTGCGCTCGCTCGAAGCCCAGGTCGGCACCGTGCTGATCGTGCGCAGCCGCCCGCTTCACCCGACGCCGGCCGGGCAGTTGCTGCTCAAGCACACGCGCCAGCTGCGCCTGCTGCGTGCCGACATGGAGCGCGACCTGCAGGAGCTGGCACCGGGCAACGCGGGCGGCACACGCGAAGAGGAGCGCATCGCCATTGCCATCAATGCCGACAGCATCGCCACCTGGGCGCTGCCGGCGCTCGATGCGCTGGCGCGTCAGGGCCTGCCGCTGGAGATCATCGCCGACGACCAGGATTTCACCCAGGAATGGCTGCGCGAGGGCAAGGTGCTGGGCTGCGTCACTACGCTCGACTCGGCGCTGCGCGGCTGCAGGCTGGTGCCGCTGGGCGCCATGCGCTATGTGGCGGTGGCGCAAGCGGCGTATGCGGCAGCGCAGGCGCCGCAGGGTTTGGCGCCGCATAACTTTGGCAACCTGGCGTTTGTGGCGTTCAACCGCAAGGACGACATGCAGACCGAGTTTGTGGCGAAGGCCTTCGGCCTCAAGCACGTCACCTTGAAGCAGTTGTTCGTGCCAAGTTCCGAAGGCCAGGTGCGCGCCGTGCGGGCCGGCTGGGGCGTGAGCGTGCTGCCGGAACTGCTGGTGCAGGGCCTGATGGCGCAGGGCGAGCTGGTCAACATGGCGCCCGGCCATGCGCTGCCGATCCAGCTCTACTGGCATTGCTGGAACCTGGAATCACAGGTGCTGGATGCCATGACCAGCGCACTCACAGCCGCGGCCGCGGCGGCGCTGGCCTGAAATCGCCGGACGCGTTGGAGTTTGGCTGCCGTGCCCGCTTACGGCGCACTCGAGCGCAGGGTCTCCAGCAGCGCCTGGGCCTTGTCGGGGTCGAACTTTCCTTGCGCCCGCGCCAGCACCTCGCCATTGCGGTCCAGCACCAGCACCACCGCCTGATCCGTGCCCGTCACGCCGGTGGCGCGCACAAACGCGTCGCGGTCGGTGAACACCGGCAGCAGGCTGGCCCGCTCCGACTCACTGGGATAGCGCGAGAGCAGGCGGGTTTCCACCGCGCTGCGGTGCGCCGGGTCGCCCGTGTCGTTGATCACGGGCATCCGGACCCACGCGATGGAGGAGTCCTTGCGCAGCTGCAGGCCGTTGATCCAGCTCTCCAGTTCCGCGTTCTGGTTGTGCCGGAAGGCGACCAGCGCCAGCGTGCGTCCAGCGGGCAGGCCTTCGGGCAGGCTGACCGGCTCCTGTTTGTGCCCCAGCCGATTCGCGACCAGCGACGGCAAACGCCCCATGACGTTGGTTTCGTTGGGCGTGACCACGGCCAGGATCAGGGCGAGCAGCGTCGCCGCCCCCCACGCCAGTCCATACACCCAAACCCTTTTCATGGCAGCCTCCGAATTCATACCACTTGAACCACTTTAGACAGCATGCAAGATGCGTGCAAGCGGCCTTCAGGATTGATTGTTTCATACTGTGTAGTAACTTATTAACTTCCCGGTTGTAAATTAGTCGGAGACTATGGTCTCAGATGCAACTGACTAAAATTCGAGCATGAGCAGTCCCGTCGTTGCCCGCGTGTCGTTCAAGGAGCAGATGCTCCTGGCGCGTGAAGAGGCCATCGTGAAAGCCGTGAGCCGGCTGCTGGCTGAAAAAGGTTTCGAGGCCATGACGGTGGATGAGGTCGCTGCGGAGGTCGGTATCGCGAAAGCGAGCCTTTACAAACATTTCCCCAGCAAGGAAGACCTCGCGGCCGCCGCAATGGTGCGCGTGATGCGCCGTGCGCAGGATTTTCTGCTCTCGCTGCCCGCGGGCGACGCGCCGCTCGACAAACTGCGCGCGGCGGCACGCTGGACCATGGAGCTGCAACTGGCCGGCGAAATGCCCTCGCTGCCGGGCCGGGGCTCGTCGCTGCGCGCCACGCTGATGTCGTGCCAGCCTTATCTCGATGGCTTGCTGCAAGTGCGCGAGCAGTTCGGCGGCTGGATCGAAGCGGCCCAAGCCAGCGGCGCGCTGAACCCGCGGCTGCCGGCCGTCGCCGTGCTCTACACGCTGTATGCGCGTGCCTGCGACCCGGTGCTGGAGTTTCTCAAGGCTGGGGGCCGGCACAGCGACGCCGAGATCGTCGAACTGGTGCTCAGTACCTGCTTTGATGGATTAAATGCCAGATAGCCTATGCCTGGTCCGCATTGTTCGCTCTTAAAAGTATAGTAGAAGGGTTCCCGCACAAACTCTCGCACGGGACAGGCCGTATCAGCGCACCAGCAGCACCGGCACGCTGCAGTGCGCCAGCACCTGGGTGGCCACCGAGCCCATCACCAGGCTTTTCAGGGCACCATGGCCGTGCGAGCCCATGACGACCAGGTCGTATTTGCCGGCATCCGCCGTACGCGCGATCGTCTCGCCGGCGGGGCCGATTTTCGACACGGGTGTCGGATCCATGTCGTGACGCCGCAGGAATTTGCAGACCGGGTTCAAAACCTTGCCCGACTCGTCAGCATAATAATTGTCGACGATCTCCTTGCCGACGGCCCCGCGCACGCGCGGCGGCAGTGGCGGCTGCACCGTAAGCACGGTGTACTTGTTGGTGCTGCTGAGCAACTCGTCATGCGCGGTCAGGTAGGCCAGCATTTTCTTGGTGTAGATACTGCCGTCAACGGCCAGAAGAATTTTCACGGCATTTCCCACAATAAAAAAGTCAGTCTAGCGCCCGCGGTGGCGGCATCCTTGACGGACATCAAACAAACCATGGCCGCGCCGCGCCGGGCGCACCTACACCGCAAGGCACCACTGCTCGCGAAAGGCGGCCTGCTCATTCTTGCGCGCGTATCCCAGCGGATTGGCGACGACTCGGCAGCCCGCGCGGGTGTAATCGCTCGGGGCGTGCAAATGGCCGTGCAGCCACAGGTCGGCGTGTGGCAGCAGATCATCCAGCGCATTGCAAAAACCCGCCGTGCCGGGGTTCAGGCCGTAGCGCGGGTCGGCGCTTTGCAGGCTCGGCGCGAAATGCGTGACCGCCACGGTTTTCCCCTCGAATGGACTGGCCAGTGCCTTGCGCAGCCAGTCCTGGCAGATCAGTGATTGCTCACGTACAGCCGGCGCCAGCATGGGTTCACCGCGGTAGCGGATGCCGGCCTTCTTCAGGTAAAAGTTGGCGGCCCGAAAGGCCTTTTCGCGCGCCTTGAGCTGCTGCCCCACCGTGGCATGGGGATCATCGGCACGCGGGCCGAGCGCGTCGAAGTCGCTCCATAAAGTGGTGCCCACGAAGCGCACCGTGTCCAATATCACGACCTCGCGCTCCAGCCAGATCAGCCCCAAGCGCTCGCACGTGGTGCGCAATCTGGCATGAGCCACCTCAAAATCCAGACCATCGTATTCGTGATTGCCGGGGACAAACAGCACGGGCGAGGGCCAGCCGCCAAACCGGGGCAGCGGCGAAAAGCGCGCCAGGCCGAAATCAGGGCCTGTCAGCAGCGAGCCGGCCTGGTACGAGCCAATGTCGCCCGCCAGCACCAGCACGTCGGCACCCGGTGCCGGCCGGGGCTGGAACTGCGGATGCACCTCGAGGTGCAGGTCGGACAACAGCTGGATCTTCATGCGGCGCCCGCCTGCTCGAACGCCTTGTGCGCCGAACGTGCAATGGCCTGGCGCAGCCACTGGTGGGCACCACTGCGCTCGAGCCGGCTGTGCCACAGCGACGCGACCTGCACGGGCGGCACTTCAAAGGGCAGCTCGCGCTGCACCAGATCCTCGGCCGGCCCGGCGATGCCCACGAAGTGGCGCGGCAGCACGGTGAGCAGGTTCGATTGGGCGACCACCTGGCCCGCCGTGAAGAACTGGTTGACCGTGAGCACGACGCGGCGCGCGCGTCCCTGCGAGGCCAGCGCTTCGTCGACAAAGCCGAATGGGAGCCCGGAGAAACTCACCAGCAAGTGGCGTGCGGCGCAAAAGCGGTTCAAGGTCAACGGGCCGCTGGCCAGCGGATGGCCGCGGCGCATCACGCACACATACTTGCCTTCATACAGGCGCTGGTGCGCGAACGCGACCGCCTTGCCCACCTGCGCGCGCGCCGTCAGGTCGGCCAGCACAGCGGGGAAATAACCCACGGCAAGATCGGCCGACTCGTCGTCGAGCATGCGGCGCGGGTCGCGCGTGGTCAGCGGCAGCACCTGGATGGAGACGCCAGGGGCCTCGGTTTCGAGAATCTCGACCAGGCCCGGGATCAATTCGGCGCCAGTGGCGTCGGCCATGGCCAGCATGAAGGTGTTGTCGGCGGCGGCCGGCACAAACGTGCTGGGCGCCAGCGACTCCTGCAACTGGCGCAGGGCCTCGCGCACCGCCGGCCACAGCGCGACGGCGCGCGGTGTGGGCACCATGCCCTGGCCACCGCGCCGCACCAGCTCATCGCCCAGCGTCTCGCGCAGGCGCCGCAGCGCGTTGCTCACGGCAGGCTGGGTCAGCGACAGGTTGCGCGCGGCCCGGGTCAGGCTGCGCTCGGCCATGACCTCGTCGAAGACGCGCAGCAGGTTCAGGTCCAGTGTGCGGAAGTTGGGAATGTTCATGAGGGGTCTATTGACACATAGCTATCACTATTATGAATATGCATAATCACAGATATAAAGTTGAACAACAGTAGTATTTACCCTAGTATTGCATCAAGAGTTTTCAAGAAGGGAATTAGCATGATCAACTTTGTACACGCAGCTTATCCAGCACAAAATTCCAATGCTGCCCGTATTCAATCCGCCGCGCCGGCCGTGCGGCAACCCGGTCGGGGAATGGAAAATCGCAAGGCTCTGGCGGCCCTGCTGCTGGCAGCGGTCGTTGCCGCACTGCTGGTAGCGGCGAACCAGATGATCGACACCTGGTCGGACGACCATGTGCTGGCCGCCTGGGTCGTTCTGTGGGCCATCGGCTTTGCCGCGCTGGGCTTGCTGGCCGGCACCGCCCGCAAGCTGGCCTCCCGCGTGGTCGCCCGGCTCGATGCCTGGTCATACCGCGTGGCCCGTGCGCGCGCCGATGCCCGTTTCATGGAAGCGGCGCAAAACGATCCGCGCGTCATGGCTGATTTGCGGATAGCAGTTTCGCGCCAACGCGATAACGAAGTGCAGGACATCCGCGCCGACGTGGACGTGGCCCGCATCGCGCATCGCCCGGAGACCGGCCTGATCGCCCATTACGAGTCTTTGGCGCGCAATATCCCGGTCGCGCACTTCGCTTCCTCTTGGTGAGGACCGGTGCTGCCCGACAGCAGGCAGCACCCGCAAAGAAGCCACCCATCGGGTGGCTTCTTTGTTTTTCGGCCCATTGCGGCGCTGTCGGTGATGGCAGTTGCCGGTTTCTTCGGATTAACTTATCACAGTTGTGAATGTATCAAATCACAAATATAAAGTTGAACATCACTAGTGTTAACCCTAATATAGCAACAAGAGTTTTCAAGAAGGGAAATTATCATGACCAGCTTCGTTCATACGGCCTATCCGGCGCAACACCTTGGCGTTGCGCGAGTCGAGTCCGCCATTCGCACTGCACGGCAGTTCCGCAAGGGGTTTGACAGCACCAAGGGGTTGGCAGCCATGCTGCTGGCGGCCGTGGTCGCCGCCTTGCTGGTGGTGGCCAACCAGATGGTTGACAACTGGTCCGACGGCCACTTGCTGGCCGCCTGGGTCATTCTGTGGGCCATCGGCTTTGCCGCGCTGGGCCTGTGTGCCGGCACGGCGCGCAGCCTGGCCGTGCGCATGGTGGCCGGGCTCGATGCCTGGTCGCAACGCGTGGCCCGTGCCCGCGCCGACGCCCGTTTCATGGAAGCGGCGCAAAACGATCCGCGCATCATGGCTGAATTGCAGGCCGCCTTGTCGCGCCAGGAGGCGGAGGTAGGACTGCCAACGCAGGCGCCCCAGGCGGGCTGGCTGTCGCAGTACAAGCATGTGATGGACTGGCGCGAGAGCGGGCAGGTGGTTCCGGCACGCAGCGGAAGCTGGCTGGCACAGTACGAGCCCGCATTCAATATGCTGCGCGGCGCCCCTAACGACTGAGCCGTTTCGCCAAACCACGTCCGCTGCCTGCCAGCGGGTCATTTAAAAAACCGCCCTTGGGCGGTTTTTCATTGAAGCTCGGCAAGCCGCTCAGGCCGCGAGGCGCCGTTCGATCGCCGCCTTGGTCTCCTGCAGTTCTTTCGGCAGGTGGTGTTCGAGCCGCTGGAACAGCTCTTCGTGCAACTTGAGTTCGGCAACCCAGGCGGCCTTGTCGATGCTGGTCACGGTCTTAAACTGCTCGGCCGTGAAGTCCAGCCCGGTCCAGTTGAGTTCCTCGAATGCCGGGCTCACGCCGAACACGTTCTCGCTCCCCGGGGCTGTGCCTTCGATGCGGTCGATCATCCACTTCAGCACGCGCATGTTCTCGCCGTAGCCAGGCCAGACGAATTTGCCGTCCTCACCCTTGCGGAACCAGTTGGTGGTATAGATGGCGGGGATTTTGGCGTCGGACTTCGCCAGCCGGGCGCCCAGGCTGAGCCAGTGCTGGAAGTAGTCGGCCATGTTGTAGCCGGTGAACGGCAGCATGGCGAACGGGTCGCGCCGCACCACGCCCATCTGGCCTGCGGCCGCGGCGGTAGTCTCCGAGCCCATGGTCGCGGCCATGTAGACGCCCTCGACCCAGGTGCGCGCCTCGGTCACCAGCGGCACCGTGGTCGAGCGCCGGCCGCCAAAGATGAAGGCGTCGATCACCACGCCCTTGGGATCGTCCCAGGCGGGATCGAGCGCCGGGTTGTTGGTGGCCGCCACGGTGAAGCGCGCGTTCGGGTGCGCCGCCGCACGCGGTTTGCCGTCCACGGCGTTTTCGCGGGCGATCGCCGGGGTCCAGTCCCGGCCCTGCCAGTCGATCAGGTGGGCCGGCAGGCTGCCACTGTCCTTTTCCATGCCCTCCCACCAGACGTCGCCGTCATCGGTCAGCGCCACGTTGGTGAAGATGACGTTGCGGTCCAGGCTGGCCATGCAGTTCGGGTTGGTGTGGAAGTTGGTGCCTGGCGCCACGCCGAAGTAGCCGGCCTCGGGGTTGATGGCGCGCAGCGAGCCGTCGGGCTGCGGCTTGATCCAGGCGATATCGTCGCCGATGGTGGTGACCTTCCAGCCCTCAAAGCCCTTGGGCGGCACCAGCATCGAGAAGTTGGTCTTGCCGCAGGCGCTGGGGAAGGCTGCAGCCACGTGGTACTTGGTGCCGTCGGGCTTGGTCACGCCCAGGATCAGCATGTGTTCGGCCAGCCAGCCCTGGTCACGCCCCATGTTCGAGGCAATGCGCAGCGCAAAGCACTTCTTGCCCAGCAGCGCATTGCCGCCGTAGCCCGAGCCATAGCTCCAGATCTCGCGCGTTTCGGGGTAATGCACGATGTACTTGGTCTTGTTGCACGGCCACTTGACGTCTTTCTGGCCGGCCTCGAGCGGCGCGCCCACGCTGTGCACGCAGGGCACGAACTCGCCGTTCACGCCCAGCACGTCGTACACCGCGCGGCCCATGCGCGTCATGATCTTCATGTTCACCACCACATAGGGGCTGTCGGAGAGTTCGATGCCGATGTGCGCAATCGGCGAGCCCAGCGGGCCCATGGAGAACGGCACCACATACATCGTGCGCCCGCGCATGCAGCCGTCGAACAGCGGCGCCAGCGTGGCGCGCATCTCGGCCGGGGCCATCCAGTTATTCGTCGGGCCGGCGTTTTCCTTGTGCTCGCTGCAGATGAAGGTGCGGTCTTCCACGCGCGCCACATCGGTCGGGTCGCTGCAGGCCAGGTAGCTGTTCGGGCGCTTGGCTTCGTTGAGCTTTTTGAAGGTGCCCGCGGCCACCAGTTGCTGGCACAGGCGCGTGTATTCCTCGTCGCTGCCGTCACACCAGTGAATCTGTGCGGGCTTGCACAGCGCGGCCATGTCGGCCACCCAGGCGACCAGTTTTGCGTTTTTGACGTAGCCGGGGGCATTGAGATTCAATCCCTGCATGGCGGGTGAGTTCATCGGGTCGCTTCCTGAAGTTGAAAATCGTTTTTTCAAAAGCGGGGGCCTTTGAAAAAACGGCTTGGCGCATGAAGGGAGGGTGTGAGGTTTTTTGTGGGCGGGGAAAAGAAGTGGGAAGGGGGCGGGCCGAGCACGGTGTGGCCGGGAAGTCGATTTTATGAAACCCGAACCTCGTTACCAACCCGTTACCGGTGAAAGTAATGCAAAACTTGCATGAGGTTATGCATTAATTTCCTGCGTTTGAAGCCGCGCGAATGCCCGCCGCGGCACGCATTTTCAGGACGAAAAAATGCCTCTGGCCGGCTCGGGGCCAGCACAGTTTGCTATGAATTTGGGGATCACTGGCTGGCCGGGGATGACGGCCGCGGCGTTGGCAAAGAGCGCATCGCCGGCGCGTTGCGAGACGCCTCGCGATATGTCAGTGCTATTTAATCTGCAGCGGCAAGTGAGGTGCCAGCATGGGTTGCAGCCCGTTCAGGCCATGGATACGGCGATGAAGGCGAGCAGGAAGATCAACACGCCGCCGACCAGCGGGATCACCAGCGGAATCATCGGGACAATGCCTTCGATCGGATCTTGCTCCGGCGTGGCGGGCTCGTGACTGGCGGGTGTATTGGGTATGGTCATGGGGCGCTCGACTCTCGTAGTTACGCGATTTTACCTTGGCAATCGCCGCCGGGCACGACGTGCACCGGCGCGCTCATTCATTTCTGCTCCTGCGCCGACAGTCCCGCGGCGTGCAGCGCGGCCAGCACGTCGGCAATATGCTCGCGCCCGCGGGTTTGCAACACCAGCTCGATCTCCACGCTTTGCGCCGACAGCGTCGTGAAAGCGCGCTGGTGGTGCACTTCGTCGATGTTGGCGCCCGCATTCGCCACCACGCTGGTAATGCTCGCCAGCACGCCGGGAATGTCGCGCGCGCTGACCCGGATGCGCGCCAGCCGCCCGGCCCGCGCCATGCCGCGCTCGATGATGGCGGCCAGCAGCAGCGGGTCGATATTGCCGCCGCACAGCACCAGCCCCACGCGCTTGCCGCGAAACCGTTCGGGGTACTTGATCAGCGCGGCCAGCCCGACCGCGCCCGCGCCCTCGACCACCGTCTTCTCGATCTCCAGCAGCATCAGCACGGCCTGCTCGATGTCGCCTTCGTCCACCAGCAGCAGGTCGTCCA
Organism: Rhodoferax sediminis; assembly: GCF_006970865.1. Lineage (NCBI taxonomy): Bacteria > Pseudomonadati > Pseudomonadota > Betaproteobacteria > Burkholderiales > Comamonadaceae > Rhodoferax > Rhodoferax sediminis. Next base: position 4,306,151 of record NZ_CP035503.1, on the reverse strand, counting down.
CGCGCTGCGCGATGATGGCCCGCGTAACCCGCCCCGGCGCGCCCACCGCAATGCCCTCGGCAATGGTGCTGTTGCCCTGCGGGTGATGGCTGCCCGTGATGGCGTTGACCATGGCCGGAAAGCGCGAGGTCTGCACGCCGACGATCTCGATTCCCGGCTTGAGCGCCTTGGCCGCTGTGGCAATCCCCGCGATCAGCCCGCCGCCGCCCACGGCCACGATCAGGCTGTCGAGATCGGGCACGGCGTCCAGCATCTCCAGCCCCACGGTGCCCTGGCCGGCCACGATGGCCTCGTCGTCGTAGGGATGGACGAAGGTCAGGCCCTGCGCGCGGGCCAGGGCCAGTGCGTGGGTGCTCGCCTCTTCCAGCGTGTCGCCATGCAGCACCATCTCGGCGCCAAAGCCGCGCGTGCGCGCCACCTTCACGCCCGGCGTGGCGCGCGGCATCACGATGACGGCGCGCAGGCCCAGGCGCTGTGCGTGGTAGGCCACGCCCTGCGCGTGGTTGCCGGCGCTCATGGCCACCACGCCGTGCCGGCGCTCCTCGGGGGACAGCTGCGCCAGCTTGTTGCAGGCGCCGCGCTCCTTGAAGGAGGCGGTGAACTGCAGGTTTTCGAATTTCAGGAATACCTGCGCGCCCGAAATCTGCGACAGTGTCTTCGATTCCACGCAGGGGGTGTTGAGAACCTGGCCTTGCAGGCGCGCCGCGGCCTGGCGAATATCGTTGAGTTCAATCATTTCCGGATTGTCCGTGGTAAAGGCACAAAATCGTGCTAATGTTTTCAGCATTAGTGTCTTCCAAACCCCAGCAGTCTGCGTTATCGTGGAACTGCGCATGTCGTTGCTGGAGGCCTTTCCATGACCAAGCGTTCGGTTGACTTGAAAGATTCGCAGCTCATCGCGTCCCCGGGCCTCAAGAGTGCGCCCGTGCTGGACCTGATGTGTTCGCACTTCGTGTTGACGCTGGCCGCCAAGCAGGGGCCGAAGTTCAATGTGCGGCGCGATCTGAACGGCCTGCTGTCGCTCTCGGGCCGGCACCTCGTGTGGCCGGTGCACGTGTTCAACCGCGTGCGCGAGTTTCTGGTGCGGCGCTGCAAGGACAACGAATTCTGGCGCGGGCACGAGGAACTGGGCAACGCCGAATTCCTGGAGCGCCACGCCGTCTGGCGCGGTCCGTACGAGGAAGGCACGCTGTTCTTCTACCTCGACGAATACGCCAAGGACCAGCCGAAGGATCTGCTGTCGGTATTGGCCGTGACCGGCGACTGGCTCACCCACGCGCTCAAGAAACAAAGCACGCTGGTCGAGAAAAACATCGATGCACTCTCGAATCTGCTGCAGCTCAATCGCGCCGAGCGCGCACTGCTGCTGTACGGCACGCTGGCGCGCTACCAGCGCGACCTGCGCAGCCTGCTGGTCGAGTTCAAGGTCAACAACGCGCCCGAGGCGTATGCGGCCATCGCCGACATCGCCGGCGTGAACGCCTCCGAGGTCGGCGAGGCGCTGCGCGCGGGCTCGCGGCTCGAGCGCATCGGCCTGGTGGAGAACCTGATCTCCGAGCACAACATCACCGACCTGGCCGACCTCATGAAGGTCAGCGAAAAGCTGCCGCCCGTGCTGATGCGCGAGTACCGCGACCAGAACGAGTTGATGGCGGTGTTCACGCGGCCCGCCGCGAAATCCAGCCTGACCCTGAACGATTTCTCGTTCGCGCAGGAAGACGCGCAGGTGCTGTGTGCGCTCTTGCGCAACGCGGTCGAGCGCAAGGAGCCCGGCGTCAACGTGCTCCTGTACGGCCCGCCCGGCACCGGCAAGACCGAACTGGCCAAGGTGGTGGCGCAGGCGGCCGGGCTGGACCTGTTCGAGGTCGAATACGCGGACCGCGACGGCAACTCCCTCTCGGGGCGCGACCGCTACCGCTCGCTGCAAATCGCCCAGGTATTTTTAAAGGGCAGCCAGCAGGTGGCGCTGCTGTTCGACGAGGTGGAAGACGTGTTCCCGTCGGTCAGCGTGGACGCCGCCAACCTGATGGCACGCCAGGAGCAGCAGGCGCTGGCCGCCGCCGTCGGCCACAGCGTGAACGGCAAGGCCTGGGTGAACCAGATCCTGGAGTCCAACGCCGTGCCCACGCTGTGGGTGACGAACCGCATCGAGCAGATCGACCCGGCGTTTCGGCGCCGCTTTGCGTATCACCTGGAGCTCAAGTCGCCGCCGCCGGGCGCGCGCGAGCAGCTGGTGCGCAAGACGCTCGAGGGCGTGGAGGTCAGCAATGAATTCGTTGCCAAGCTGACCGAGCGCAAGGGCCTGACGCCCGCGCAAATCCGCACCGCGGTGCGCTTTGCGGGACTGGCCACGAGCGAGGCGCTGGGGCTGGAGGCGCTGATCGAGCGCCAGCTCAGGAACGCCGATGCCGCACTCGGCAACAAGGTCGAGACGGCGCCGGGGCGCCCCGCGGTCACCACCTACGACCTGGCCATGCTCAACGTGGAGTCGCGCTTCGAGATCGAGCGCATCGTGCAGGCGCTGCGCGCACGCGGCCACGGCACGCTGTGCTTTTACGGCGCGCCGGGCACCGGCAAGACCGCACTGGGCGAGTACATCGCCAGGGCGCTGGACAAGCCGCTGATCATCAAGCAGGCCAGCGACCTGATGAGCAAGTACGTGGGCGAGACCGAGCAGAACATGGCCGCCATGTTCAAGGAAGCCGAGGCCGAGAAGGCGGTGCTGCTGCTCGATGAGGTGGACAGCTTCTTGCAGGACCGGCGCGGCGCCCAGCGCACCTACGAGGTGACCGAGGTGAACGAGATGCTGCAGGGCATGGAGCGCTACCACGGCATCTTCATCTGCACCACCAATCTGCTCGATCGCATCGACCAGGCGGCGCTGCGCCGCTTCACCTTCAAGATCAAGTTCAAGCCGCTCAGCACTGCGCAGCGCGAGGCCATGTTTGTGACCGAGGCGCTGGCCGGCCAGGCCGCGCAGCTCACCGAGGCAATGCAGTCACGCCTGCACAAGCTCGAGCAACTCTGCCCCGGCGACTTCGCCGCGGTGAAGCGCCAGATCGATATTCTGGCCACCGAGTTCAGCGCCGAGGAATTCCTCGAACAGCTCGAGGCCGAGCACCGCATCAAGCCCGAGGTGCGCGATGCGCGCGGCATCGGATTTGTGCAGTAAAAAAGACGAGTAGCCCTTTGCTGATATGCATTTGATGCTACTTATCTGGTAGCGCGCAGACCCGCAGCACCTCGCCGCCATAGGCTTCGAGCTTCTTCGCGCCGATGCCGCTGATGCCCTGCAGGTCCGCCAGCGTGGCGGGCGCGCGCTCGGCAATCGCAGCCAGCGTGGCGTCGTGAAAGATCACATAGGCCGGCAGGTTGTGTTCGCGCGCGACTTCGCCGCGCCAGGCCCGCAGCGCCTCGAAGCGGGCGTGGCCGGCCGCGTCCAGCGCGGTGGCGGCGGGCGACGCGGTGCCGCGGGTCTTTGCAACCGGGCCGCCGCGCCGCGACTTGCGTGCGGCGGGCGTCGTGACCGATTCGCGCAGCTGCACGTTCTGCTCGCCGCGCAGCACGGCGCGCGAGCCCTCCGTGAGCTGCAGCGTGTTGAAGGCCTGCGCATCGACGCTGAGCGCGCCGGTGGCGATCAGCTGGCGCAGCACGCCGCGCAGCTGCGTCTCGCTGAAGCCGGCGCCGATGCCGAAGGTGCTGAGCGAGGCATGGCCGAACTGCGTGATCTTCTCGGTGGTCTTGCCGCGCAGGATGTCCATGATGTGGCCGGCACCGAAGCTGATGCCGCTCATCTGCTGTACGCGGTAGATGGTGGACAGCAGCTTGCGCGCCGCATCGGTGCCGTCCCACACCTCAGGCGGGTTCAGGCAGTTGTCGCAATTGCCACATGTGGCCCCCACGCTCGGCACTTCGTGTCCTCGCTGCCCCCCGAGGGGGCCGTGTCCGCCTTGGGGCGGCCCGGCGTCGGACGAGGCGCGCTCATAGGTTTCGCCGAAATAGCCGAGCAGGCGCACGCGCCGGCAATCGCTGGCTTCGGCCAGCGACAGCAGCGCGTCCAGCTTGCCGCGCATCACGCGCTTGAAGTCGTCGCCGGCCGGGCTCTCGTCGATCATGCGGGCCTGGTTCACCACGTCCTGCAGGCCGTACACCATCCAGGCGTCGGCTGGCAGGCCGTCGCGGCCCGCGCGGCCCGTTTCCTGGTAGTAGCCCTCGATGTTTTTCGGCATGTCCAGGTGCGCGACAAAGCGCACGTCGGGCTTGTCGATACCCATGCCGAACGCTATTGTGGCGACCATCACGACGCCTTCCTCGCGCAAGAAGCGGTCCTGGTGCGTTTGCCGCAGCGCGGCGTTGAGCCCCGCGTGGTACGGGAGCGCGTTGATGCCCGCGTCCTGCAGCGTCTGCGCCACGTCTTCCACGCGCTTGCGCGACTGGCAATACACCACGCCGGCGTCGCCCTCGTGCTCGCCCTCGATGAAGCGCAGCAGTTGCGTGGTCGCGTCCTTTTTCTCGACGATGCTGTAACGGATGTTCGGCCTGTCAAAACTGCTGATGAACAGCCGCGCCTCCTCCAGCTGCAGCCGCTCGATGATGTCGGCGCGTGTGAGCGCGTCGGCCGTGGCCGTGAGCGCGATGCGCGGCACGCCGGCGTAGCGTTCGTGCAGCACGGTCAGCGCGCGGTATTCGGGGCGGAAGTCGTGGCCCCACTGGCTCACGCAGTGCGCCTCGTCGATGGCGAACAGCGACAGCTGGCCGCGCGCGTGCAGCGCATCGAGCTGCGACAAAAAGCGCGGCGTGGTCACGCGCTCGGGCGCCGCGTACAGGAGCGTGATCTCGCCGCGCAGCAGGCGGCGCTCCACGTCCTGTGTCTGCTCCCAGTCGAGCGTGGAATTGAGGAAGGCCGCGGCCACGCCGGCCTCGCGCAGCGCGCCGACCTGGTCGTGCATCAGCGCGATCAGCGGCGACACCACCACCGCGATGCCCCGGCCGGCACGCTGGCGCGCGATCGCCGGGATCTGGTAGCACAGGCTCTTGCCGCCGCCCGTGGGCATCAGCACCAGCGCGTCACCGCCCGCCACCACGTGCTCGACGATGGCCTGCTGCGGGCCGCGAAACGCCTCGTAGCCGAACACCTCGCGCAGGATGGCGCTGTTTTGGGAAGTCATGCGGGGAAGGAAGTTCTCAGGATGCTATTAAAAAAATAGCTGGTAGCGCATACCACTTATGGGTTTGAAGGTGATTTGATGCGGAATCGAACGATTCATGCCCTCTATTGTCCGGGCAAACCGGCACGGCCCGGCGGCGGGTCTGCCGTCATGGCACCGCGCGCCGTGGCTCACAGGTCCTGGAAGATCGCTTCGAGATCGCCGTCGACCGGAACGCCTTCGAGCTTGAGGCTTTGCTCGATGCTGTCGAGGTGATGCAGCATCAGTGTCTCGGCCTTGCTGGCGTCCTTCGCAGCGATGGCGGCCACGATGGCGCTGTGCTCGTCTTCACGGCAGCTGGTGGCCGTTGGCGCGTCGTACAGGAAGATGATCAGGCAGGTGATGGTGGACAGCTCGCGCATGCTGCGCACCAGGGCTGTATTGCCCGCCAGTTCGGCCAGCAACAGGTGGAACTCGCCCGACAGGCGCACGATGGCGCGCTGGTCTCCGATACGCCGTGCCTCGGCTTCCATGCGCTGGTGCTCGCGCAGCCGCGTGAGGATGCCGGCGTCCAGCCGCGCGACGAGCCGGCGCAGGATGCCGGGCTCGATCATGCGGCGCGCCTCGAACACGTCAAAGGCCTGCTCCACCGTGGGTTTGACGACAAAAGCGCCGCGCTGCGGGATCAGGTCGACGACGCGCTCATTGGCCAGGCGCGCCAGTACTTCGCGGATGCGCGCGCGGCTGGTGCTGAAAATCGCGGCCAGCCGGTCCTCGCCCAGCTTCGTGCCGGGCGCGAGGCGGTGCTCGAGAATCGCCGTGTAGATCTTCTCGACGATTTCCTCGACGGTGTTCTCCGCAGCGGCGGTGATTTTCTCGCGAATAGGGATGGCTTTGGGTGGCATGGCTCGGAAGTGGTGTCGCTGCCCGTGCGGGGGCTTCGGGCATGGGCCGCGCCAGCGGGAGGCGAGCGGACCAGCAGGCATTTTAGCGGCCCACCGTGCGGGCGTTCAGACGGGCGGCCGCTCGCGCGCCAGCAGGGCCTGCATCGGCGCCGACAGGCCCTGGTTAGGCTTGCGCGGTGGCGGCGCGTAGCTGCCCCCGCGCGCGCGCCCGGGCGCCAGCGCGATCAGCGTTTCCGCATGGCGCACGGCACTGGACACGCCGTCCACCAGCGGCACCGGAATGTCCGCGCGTATCGAGCGCGCCAGGCCCGCGAGCGGCGCGCCGGCGATGATCAGCACGTCGGCGCCGTCCTGCTCCACGGCTTGCAGGCACAGCTCGCGCAGTCGGGACTCGTGGTCTTCCTGCACCGCGCCGATATCGCGCAGCGGCTGGTTCAGGCAACGAATGCTCGCGAGCCGGTCCACCAGGCCGTTGGCCTGCACCGTCTCGCGGTACCACGCCGTGATGCGGCGCGAAATCGCGATGATGGAAAAGCGGCTGCCCAGCATGCAGGCACTCATGAGCGCCGACTCGGTCAGGCCGAGCACCGGAATGTCGACCGCCTCGCGAATGCCCGCCAGGCCTGGGTCGCCGAACGCGGCAATCACGAGGGCGTCGTGCCGGGCCTCGTGCTCCGCGGCGAGCGTGGCGCCGGCGTAGGCGCCGATCAGCGCCTCGAAGCGGGTTTCGATGTAGGCCACGCCGAACGGCGCGGTCACCACCTCGATCTGGGTGGATGCAGAGGCGGCCCGGCGTGCCTCTGACCCAATCAGGTCGGAAACGCTTTGGGAGGTATTGGGATTGATCAGCAGGATGCGCATACGCGGGACTCCATGACAGAGGGTGAATTCAACGCCGGCTTGATGGCAGCAGCGACGGTGTCGCACAAGGCAGGAAACGCCCGCGACCCTGGCGCGGATGGAAGTTCTGCCCATCCCACACCACCTCGCCGCCGGCCAGCGTAAGGGCGGGCCAAGCCTGCAGCTGGATGCCTTCGTAGGGCGTGTAGTCCACATTGTGGTGCAGTTGCTCGTTGCGCAAGGTCACCGCGCGCTCATCCCAGATCACCAGGTCGGCATCGCTGCCCACGGCAATCGTGCCCTTGCGCGGATGCAGGCCGTAGGCCTTGGCGGGGTTGGTGGCCGTGAGTTCGACAAAACGGTTCAGCGTGATGCGCCCGCCCAGCACGCCTTCGGAATACAGCAGCGGCAGGCGGGTTTCCAGTCCCGGAATGCCGTTGGGAATGTGGCGGAACGCCACTTCCTCGCCGCCCGGCTTCTTGCCTTCGGGCGCGTCGTATTTGAAGGGCGCGTGGTCGGACGAAAAAATGGTGAACAGGCTGTCGGCCAGGCCGTCCCAGATCACCTGCTGGTTGCGCTTGTCGCGCGGCGGCGGGCTGCAGATGCAGCGCGCGCCCTTGTAGCTGTCGTCCAGCCCCAAGTCTTCGGCCGTCAGGAACAGGTACTGCGGGCAGGTTTCAGCAAACACCTTCAGGCCGTGGCTGCGGGCTGTGCGAATCTGCTCGACCGCCTCGCGGCCCGACACGTGCACGATCAGGATCGGCACATCGACCAGCTCGGCCAGCGCGAGCGCGCGGTGCGTCGCCTCGCGCTCCACCAGCATCGGGCGGCTGTGCGCGTGAAAACGCGGCGCGGTCTTGCCGCTGGCCTCGAGCCGGCGCGTCAGCCACTCGATGCAGTCGGCGTTCTCGGCGTGCACCATGGCCATGGCGCCGTGCTGGCGCGCCACGTCGAGCACATCGAGGATCTGGCCGTCATCGAGCTTGAGGTCGTCGTAGGTCATGTAGATCTTGAACGAGGTGTAGCCCTCGCGGATCAGCGCGGGCAGCTCCTCGGTCAGCACCTGCGGTGTCGGGTCGCTCACGATCAGGTGAAAGGCATAGTCCACATGGGCGCGGCCCTCGGCGCGGCGGTGGTAGTCCTCGACCGCGGCACGCAGCGACTGGCCCTTGTGCTGGGCCGCGAAGGGGATCACCGTGGTGGTGCCGCCGCAGGCTGCCGAGCGCGTGCCGCTGTCGAAGTCGTCGGCCATGCGCGCGGGCGCTTCCATGGGTTGGTCGAGGTGGCAGTGGGCATCGACGCCGCCGGGCGTCACCACGCGGCCGGCCGCGTCGATTTCGCGCCGCCCGGCGGGAAGGCCCAGTCCCAGTTGCACGATGCGGCCGCCCTGGATGCCAAGGTCGCAGTGGAAGGTGTCGCTGGCGGTGGCCACCTGCGCGTTTCGCACCACCAGGTCGAGTTCGGAAGATGTCATGGTCGTTTCTTGTCGGGGGATTGGGGCTCAGGACCGCTCGCTGAAGAGGCGGCCCCAGCCCTTCACGGCGCGCGGCCCGACGCCGATGGTCTTGAGCGCCCGCCACACCACGGTGGAGACCGAGTCGTAGATGGGGATGCCCAGTTCGCGCTCCATCTCGTCCGCGAGTTGGGCGCCGTGCAGGTTGGTGCACATGATGGTGATGGCGTCCGGCCGCTGTTGGGCCACCTCGCGCAGCATGCCGCGCAGCGTGTCGGGCGCGACCTCGCTGAACGCGAAGTTCACCGTCAGATCGAGATGCCGTTCGGCGACGCAATCGATGCCGATACCGGCGTAATTGGCGACGATGCGCTCCTGCACGTCCTGCACATAGGGTGACACCAGACCCAGGGTGCGCGCGCCCTGCGCCGCCAGCAACTCGTTGAGCGCCAGTACCGAAGTGGTGGCCGGAATGCCAGTGGCCTCGGTGATGCGTGCGCACAGCTGGCGGTCCTTCTCGAAGCCGAGCCAGCTCGCAGAGGTGCCGCTCCAGAGAATCACGTCGACGTGCGCATCGGCCAGCAGCCGCGCCGCCTCGATGATCTTGCTGTCCTCGAACTGCTTGAGCGACTGGTCGCCCAGCGAGATCTCGGTCACGGTGAAGCGCGAGAAGTGAGCCGAGACGCCGGGCACGCTGCTGACGATGGCACTGGTCAGCGGCTCGAGCGCGGTGTTGGAGGAGGGCGTCAAGACGCCGATCAGTTTGCGTTGGGTCATGGTGAATTCGGTTGTGGGTAGCGTTGCATGCGCTTCTTGGAGGCCGGCAGCCCGGGCCGCCGCCTCAATTTGGCGGCGGCCCGGGCTTGTGGCTGCGCTGTCGCTCCTCAGACCGGCAGCTTCTTGCTGTAGTCGATGAGGAACGTGGAGCAGATGAACAGGCCCGCGCCGGCCGCCGCAAACAACATCAGTGCGAGGAAGTAGGAACCCGTCGCCTGGACGATCAGGCCGACCACGATGGGGACGCCGATGCCCGCCACGTTGCCGCCCAGGTTCATCGTGCCGCCGAGGAAGCCGACGCGGTCGCGGGTGCCCAGGATGGACGGAATGCACCAGAACAGGCCGCACCAGCGCAGGAAGAACAGGGTGACCGACAACATGATCACGACGGTGACCGGGTCCTTGATCTGCGACACGCTGTAGATCGCGGCGGTGGCAATGATCGAGGAGAAGCCGAACAGCGAGCGCAGCACCTTGCTTTGCGAGGCGCCGGCAGCGCGCCATTTGTCCGCGACCCAGCCGCCCACCAGTTCCCCGACAAAGCCCGAGAAGAACATGATGAACACCGCGCCGCCCATCTCCTTGATGTTCAAGCCATGGACCTTGGACAGGTAGGTCGGCATCCAGGTCAGCAGGCCGTAGAACAGCGCGTTGAAGCACATCCAGCCGAAAAACATGCCCCACACCGAGCGGTACTTGAAGAAGTCCAGCACACGGCCGCTGATGACGGCGGGCTCACTGGCGACGTCCCGTGCGTGCGCGGCCTCGATGTAGCTGGCCTCGGCCTCGTTCACGCCCGGATGTTCACGCGGGTCGTTGCGGATGTAGCTCCAGGCGAAGTAGCCGGCGATCAGGGTGCCGACGCCGGCCACCACGAACGACGTGCGCCAGGAATCGAAGGTGGCGATCAGGCCCGAGATCAGGATCGCCCCCAGCGCGGCGCCCAAGGGGGCACCGCCATCGAGCAACGTTGCGCCGCGGCCGCGCTCGGTCTGCGTCATCCAGATGCCGTTGAGCTTGCCGCCGGCCGGGTAGATCGGCGCCTCGGCCGCACCCAGGCCCAGGCGCGTCAGCAGCAGCGGAACCCAGCCGGTGCAGACGGCGGCGATGGCCTGGAAGAAGCCCCAGCCGATCGTGGCGCCGGCGATCACGATGCGCGGGCCGAAACGGTCGGCCAGCATGCCGCCCGGGATCTGCATGAAGGCATAGGTCATGAAGAACGAACTCAGCAGCAGACCTTCGATGGCCGGACCGATGTTGAACTCCTTGGAAATGATGGGCATGGCCACCGACAGGGAGGCCCGATCGACGTAGTTGATCGAGATGAGAAACAGCATCATCAGGAAAATCTTCCAGCGCACCTTGGTAGGCGCCACGTTCTCGCCGGCCAAGGCGGCCGGGCTTTGCAAAGCCGCTGTCGTGTTGGGTGAAACTCTCATAAACGCTTACTCCATTAGGTGGCGGCCCGGACGTGGCGCCGTGGAATGGAAGTCTAGGAGGCATCGATTGACATCAACATCAGTGTTTACACTAATGTTGACAATACGTTAAACAAAACACTGCTGACAGAAATGGTGGTAAAGAATGGGCCCGGGCCCGCCTACATCTGCTCCCACGGCAAGTTGTCATGCCGCCAGCCATTGAGCACGGAGCGGCGGAAGTGCGCGTCCAGATCGCCCTCGAAGCCATGCACCACGTGCGCCACGTCGGTGAAGCCCGCGGCCTCCAGCGCCTGGCCGGCGTGCTGCGTGCGCGTTCCGCTGCGGCAGATCAGCAGCAGCGGGCGGTCCTTGCGGCCGGCCTCGCGCTCCACGGCGGCCGCGAAGTGGGCCGGGTCGGGCGTCATGTCGGGGTATTCGTACCAGGGAATGTTTTCCACGCCGGGCGGGCGCCCCACATAGAGCGACTCGATTTCCATGCGCACGTCCACGAACAGTGTGTCGGGCTGCTGCTGGATCAGTGCCCAGGCCTCGTGGGGGAGCAGGTTTTTCATGCCGGTATTGTCCGGGGGAAACCCCCGCGCGAGCCCGGCCGGGCCACACTTTCTACAATACAAACCTTATGAAGCCCCTTCAATACACCCGCGCCCAAGCCCTGCCAGCCCTGCTGGCCCAACGCATCGTCATCCTGGACGGCGCCATGGGCACCATGATCCAGCGCTTCAAGCTCAGCGAGGAGCAGTACCGCGGCGAGGGCTACGCCGGCCCCGGCAGCGTCGGCGACCGCTTCAAGGACTTCCACAAGCACGTCAAGGGCAACAACGAGTTGCTGAGCCTGACGCGCCCGGACGTGATCCGCGACATCCACGAGAGCTACCTCGCGGCCGGCGCCGACCTGATCGAGACCAACACCTTCGGCGCCACCAGCATCGCGCAGGCCGACTACGACATGGCGAATCTGGCGCGCGAGATGAACCTGCAGTCGGCCAAACTGGCGCGCGCCGCCTGCGACAAGTTCTCCACGCCCGACAAGCCGCGCTATGTGGTCGGCACGCTGGGCCCCACGCCCAAGACCGCCAGCATCAGCCCCGACGTGAACGACCCCGGCGCGCGCAACGTGAGCTTCGAGGCGCTGCGCGCCGCCTACTACGAGCAGGTCGAAGCCCTGGTGGAAGGCGGCGCCGACGTGCTGATGGTCGAGACCATCTTCGACACCCTCAATGCCAAGGCCGCGCTGTTTGCCATCGACGAGTTTTTCGACCATTCCGGCGAACGCCTGCCGCTGATCATCAGCGGCACCGTGACCGATGCCTCGGGCCGCATCCTGTCGGGCCAGACGGTCACCGCCTTCTGGCACAGCGTGCGTCATGCCCGTCCGCTCGCCATCGGGCTGAACTGCGCGCTCGGCGCGGCGCTGATGCGCCCCTACATCCAGGAGCTGCACCGCGTGGCGGAGGACACCTTCATCAGCTGCTACCCCAACGCGGGCCTGCCCAACCCGATGAGCGATACCGGCTTTGACGAAACCCCCGACGTCACGGCGCGCCTGCTCAAGGAGTTTGCGGCCGAGGGCCTGGTGAACATCGTGGGCGGCTGCTGCGGCACCACGCCCGAGCACATCGGCGCCATCCGCGAGGCGGTCGCGCCGCTGGCCGCGCGCACGCTCAAGCGCGATTTTTTCTACAAGGAAGCGGCTTGAACTGAGCGGCGCGCCATGCAGGGCCTCAAGAGAAAATTTGTCTACGTCACGCTGTACGAGCTCATCGCCATCGTCTGCTCCACCTGGGCGCTGGCCGCGATGTCGGGCCACGGCCTGGGCGACTCGGGCGGGGTGGCGGTGGCGGCGTCCTGCATCGCCGTGGCCTGGAACCTGGTGTTCAACACCCTGTTCGAGGTCTGGGAGGCGCGCCAGAGCGTGCGCGGGCGCAGCCTGGCCCGGCGCGTGGCGCACGCCATCGGCTTCGAGGGCGGCCTGATTGCGGCGCTGGTGCCGTTGATCGCCTGGTGGTTCGGCATCAGCCTGCTGCAGGCCCTGCTGCTGGACCTGGGCCTGGTGGTGTTCTTCCTGATCTACACCTTCGTCTTCAACTGGGGTTTCGACCGGGTGTTCGGCCTGCCGGCCTCGGCCACGGGCGATCCGGTGCGCGGCGTCTAAGGCCGGCCCCGACCCGCGCTACTGCACCGTCGGCTGGTTGATTTCCTGCTGCATGGCTTGCGTGAGCTGGGTGTACATCTTGAGCTTGTCGGTACTCTCGCGCAGGCGCACGGCCAGGCGCAGCGAGATCGCCATCATGAGCTTGGCGGCGGTGCGCGGGTCGTCGTCCAGCAGTTGGGCCAGCCCGCCGCGCGTGAGGATCGCGCCGTGCACGTCGGTGGTGGCCGTACACGAGGCCGCGCGCGGCTCGCCATCCAACAGGCCCATCTCGCCGATCACGCGCCCCGGCCCGAGCACGGTCAGCGTGATCGGCTCGGAGCGGCTGACCACGATGGTTTCCACCGTGACCTCGCCGTGGAGCACCAGCAGCATGAAGTCGGTTTTGTCGACATCGCCTTCGCGGATAAAAATGGTGCCCTGATCGATCCGGTGCGGGCGCATGTAGCTCACCACGATGCGGGCCTCGTCGTGGCTCAGCTGCATCAGGGCGGCCGGGCCGATCAGCATGGCGGCGGCCTTGTCCGCGCTGGCCGAGCCCTCGAGCGCGCGCAGCCGCGCACTGTGGTTGTTGGAATGGCTGGAACTCGCCGGATTTCTGCCAAAAAGGGTCTTGAACATGGTTACGCCAGTGGTGCCGCGAGCCCAAACTGCCGGACCCGATTAAAATCATGGTAACTCAAGGAGCGTTGCAGCGAACCGGCACCATGGCCGGCCCGCCAGGCTTGAGCAGGATCCAGCCCGATCAACGACGCTCACCGGTATCAACGGCTGGCCCTGCAACCAGGGGGTCAGCGCAGACACAAGGTGAGCCATGCCAGATGCACAAATTTCCCCCATGAAACTCTCGGGCCTCGAGCCCGTGAGCATCGACGCGTCCTCGCTGTTCGTGAACGTCGGCGAGCGCACCAACGTGACCGGCTCCAAGGCCTTCGCGCGCATGATCCTGAACGGCGAATACGAGAAGGCGCTGGCCGTGGCGCGCCAGCAGGTCGAGAACGGCGCCCAGGTGATCGACATCAACATGGACGAGGCCATGCTCGACAGCAAGGCGGCCATGGTGCGCTTCTTGAACCTGATCGCCAGCGAGCCCGACATTGCGCGCGTGCCGATCATGATCGACTCGTCCAAGTGGGAGGTGATCGAGGCCGGCCTGCGCTGCATCCAGGGCAAGGGCATCGTGAACTCGATCAGCATGAAGGAGGGCGTGGAGCCCTTCAAGCAGCAGGCCAAGCTGCTGCGCCGCTACGGTGCGGCCGCGGTGGTGATGGCCTTTGACGAGCTGGGCCAGGCCGACACCTACCAGCGCAAGATCGAGATCTGCGAGCGCGCCTACCGCGTGCTGGTCGACGAGGTGGGTTTTCCGCCCGAAGACATCATTTTCGATCCCAACATCTTCGCCATTGCCACCGGCATCGAGGAGCACAACAACTACGCCGTGGACTTCATCAACGCCACGCGCTGGATCAAGCAGCACCTGCCGGGCGCCAAGGTGTCGGGCGGCGTCTCCAACGTGAGCTTCTCGTTCCGCGGCAACGACCCGGTGCGCGAGGCGATCAACACCGTGTTCCTGTACCACGCGATCAAGGCCGGCATGGACATGGGCATCGTGAACCCCGCCATGATGGGCGTGTACGACGACCTCGAGCCCGAGCTGCGCGAGCGCGTGGAGGACGTGGTGCTGAACCGCCGCCCCGACGCCGGCGAGCGGCTGGTCGAGGTCGCCGAAAACGCCAAGGGTGCGGCCCGCGACGACAGCAAGAAGCTGGAGTGGCGCGGCACGCTGGAGCGCCCCGCCACCGTGGGGCAGCGCCTGTCGCATGCGCTGGTGCATGGCATCACCGACTTCATCACCGAGGACACCGAAGAGGCGTACCAGGGCATCCTGGCCAAGGGCGGGCGCCCGCTGCACGTGATCGAGGGCCCGCTGATGGACGGCATGAACGTGGTGGGCGACCTGTTCGGCCAGGGCAAGATGTTCTTGCCGCAGGTGGTCAAGTCGGCGCGCGTGATGAAGCTGGCCGTGGCGCACCTGATTCCCTACATCGAGGAAGAAAAGCGCCAGGACGAGGCCGCCGGGCGCGACGTGCGCACCAAGGGCAAGATCGTCATCGCCACCGTGAAGGGCGACGTGCACGACATCGGCAAGAACATCGTGACCGTGGTGCTTCAGTGCAACAACTTCGAGGTCATCAACATGGGCGTGATGGTGCCCTGCCACGAGATCCTGGCGCGCGCCAAGGTCGAGGGCGCGGACATCGTGGGCCTGTCCGGCCTCATCACGCCGAGCCTGGAGGAGATGCAGTACGTGGCCGGCGAGATGCAGAAGGACGATCACTTCCGCATCAAGAAGATCCCGCTGATGATCGGCGGGGCCACCACCAGCCGCGTGCACACCGCGGTGAAGATTTCGCCGCACTATGAAGGCCCGGTGGTGTACGTGCCCGATGCCTCGCGCAGCGTGGGCGCCGCGCAAAGCCTGCTGTCGGATCAGGCCGCCAAATACGTGGCCGAGATCAACGCCGACTACGAGCGCGTGCGCATCCAGCACGCCAACAAGAAGCAGGTGCCGATGTGGGACCTGGCGCGCGCGCGCGCCAACAAGACGCCGATCGACTGGGCGGCGTACAAGCCGACGCGGCCGAAGTTCATCGGGCGGCGCGTCTTCAAGAACTTCGACCTGACCGAGGTCACCCGCTACATCGACTGGGGCCCGCTGTTCCAGACCTGGGACCTGGCCGGGCACTTCCCCGAGATCCTGAAGGACGAGGTCGTGGGCACCGAGGCCGTGCGCGTGTACGCCGATGCCAAGCGCATGCTGCAGCGCCTGATCGAGGGCCGCTGGCTCTCCGCCAGCGCCGTGCTCGCGCTGTACCCGGCGAACAGCGTGAATGACGACGACATCGAGTTCTACACCGACGAGAGCCGCACCGAGGTGGCGCTGACCTGGTACGGCCTGCGCCAGCAGACCGAGAAACACGTGATCGACGGCGTGCAGCGCCCGAGCCGCTGCCTGGCCGACTTTGTCGCGCCCAAGTCCAGCGGCATTGCCGACTACGCCGGGCTGTTCGCCGTCACGGCCGGCCTCGGCATCGAGAAGAAGGAGAAGTACTTCATCGACGACATGGACGACTACTCGGCCATCATGCTCAAGTCGCTGGCCGACCGCCTCGCGGAAGCGCTGGCCGAGTGCATGCACCACCGCGTGCGCACCGACCTGTGGGGCTACAGCGAGCACGAGGCGCTCAGCAACGAGGACATGATTGCCGAAAAGTACGCCGGCATCCGCCCCGCGCCCGGCTACCCGGCGTGCCCCGACCACAGCGTCAAGCGCGACATGTTCGAGCTGCTGCAGGCCGGCGAGATCGGCATGTCCGTGACCGAGAGCATGGCCATGATGCCGGCCGCCAGCGTCAGCGGCTTCTACATCGGCCACCCTGAGAGCACGTATTTCAACGTCGGCAAGATCAGTGAGGACCAGGTGCAGGACCTGGCGCGCCGCCGCGGCATGGTGCAGAAGGAGTTGCAGCGGCTGCTGTCGCCGAATCTCTAGGCGCGTGCGCCGGCCGTCGTGGCTAGGCCCGTGCGCCGGCCAGGGCGCGCCGCTGCGCCAGCAGCAGGGCCAGCACCGCCACCATGCTGGCGACCAGCAGCAGCCACAGGCCGTAGGTGTAGCCCACGCCGGGGCGCCACAGCAGGCCCAGCGCCAGCGGCGCCAGCGCCCGCGCGACGGCCTGCGGCACGCCGAGGGCGCCGTTCAGCGAGGCCACATGCTCGCGGTTGACGTACTGGGCGACGGCCGTGCCCTTCACGATCGTGAGCATGCCGTTGCCGATGCCGTAGAGCGCCACAAACAGCATCACCAGCAGCAATGCGGCCGTGCCGTGACCGCCGCCGGCCAGCGGCGCCGCCAGCAGCGCCGCAAGGCCCAGCGGCACCAGGCAGGGAATCAGCCGGTTCGCCAGATGCAGGTCGAAGTGGCGCTCGAAAAAATACAGCAGCAAGCGCCCCAGCACCTGGATCAGCCCGATGGCGGCGGGCACGGCCACGACCCAGAAGTCGCTCATGCCGTTGTCGCGCAGCAGGCTCACCATGTGGGCCGGCAGCGCGGCGGTCACGCCCATCATCAGCATCACAAAAAGGCCGATCAGCAAAAACGGCGCGCTGCGCAGGTAATGCCCCAGCGGCGCGGGCGGTGCGTTGTGGCTTGACGCCGCGGCCTGCCTCGGTGCGCCGCGCAGCACCACGGCATGCAGCGGCGCGCACAGCAGCAGGTGAAAGGCGGCCAGCACCCACAGCGCGTGGCGCCAGCCCAGGTGGGTGATCAGCGCGTCCGTGAGCGGAATGAACACCGTGCTGGCCAGCCCGCCCAGAAAGGTCAGCGTGATGATGGCGCGGCGAAAGTCATGCGGAAAGCGCCGCGTCACCACCGCAAAAACCGGCGTGTACAAGGTGGCCGACAGGCCCGCGCCCAGGCCGATCCACACCGCGTAGAAACCCGCCATGCCGGTCACGAAACTGTGCAGCAGCAGGCACCCGGCAATCAGCAGCGAGCCGCCGGTCATCACGATGCGCTCGTGGCCGCGGTCGATCCAGCGGCCCACCGGGTAGGCCAGCAGCCCCTCGGCCATCAGCGCCAGGCTGAAGGCCAGCGAGGTCTGGGCGCGCGTCAGCCCGAGGTCGCGCTCGACCGGCTCCAGCAGCAGCGAGAAGCCATAGAACACGCTGCCCCAGCTGACCAGTTGCGCCAGCGACAGCCAGCCGACCAGGCGGCGGTTGTAGGCGGAGGCGGCAGCCGTGGTTCTCATCACTTTATTATGACAAAAGGGCCTGTAGCCCTTGATCGGTATGCGCAGGTAGCTATTGATTTAGTAGCGATAAGGTAAGGCAGGCGACCGCTGCAGGCCCTCTGTCCCGCGCCCAGCAGGGGCCGCCCCGGTGCTTGAAAAGACGCGAAACAACCGCACCTGTATTCTTTGCGAACCTCCTGCCAAGAAAGCGCCTCGCCATGTCCACCAGCCCGATCCTGCACCTCAAGCCGCTTGGTTTTCC
Source organism: Rhodoferax sediminis (assembly GCF_006970865.1). NCBI lineage: Bacteria > Pseudomonadati > Pseudomonadota > Betaproteobacteria > Burkholderiales > Comamonadaceae > Rhodoferax > Rhodoferax sediminis. The sequence continues at coordinate 4,288,386 of NZ_CP035503.1, read as the reverse complement.
GTGGGAAACCATCGACCCCTTCCTGTTTTGCGTCTACCACGACGACGCCTATCCGCGCGGCAATGCGCAGATGGGCCCGGACGCGTCGCTGGCGGGGCGTGACATCGGGCAGGACTTCAGCCGCAAGGACGGCTGGAGCATGTACCACGGCAGCACGGTGCCGGGCTTTCCGCCGCACCCGCACCGCGGCTTCGAGACCGTGACCATCGTGCGCAAGGGCCTGATCGACCATTCCGACTCGCTCGGCGCCACCGCGCGCTTTGGCCGGGGTGATGTGCAGTGGCTCACGGCCGGCCGCGGCGTGGTGCATTCCGAAATGTTTCCGCTGCTGGAGCAGGAGCAGCCGAATCCGCTGGAGCTGTTCCAGATCTGGCTGAACCTGCCCGCCCGCAGCAAAATGGCCGACCCGCACTTCACCATGTTCTGGTCGCAGGACATTCCGCGCCTGATCGCCAAGGACGCCGAAGGCCGCACGACCGAGGTCGCCGTGATCGCGGGCCGGCTGCAGGACCCGAACGCCGGCGCCGCCGTGGCGGACCCGCTGGCCCCGCCGCCCGACTCCTGGGCCGCGCAGGCCGATGCCGATGTAGCGATCTGGACCCTGCGCATGGCGCCCGGCGCACGCTGGACCGTGCCCGCCGCGAGAGGTGAGGGCACGCGGCGCAGCCTGTACTTCTTCAAGGGCGCGTCCATTACCGTGGCCGGTCAGCCGGTGGCGAGCCACGCGGCCATCGAGGTGCGTGCCGATGCGGCGGTCGAACTGGTCAACAGCGGCGGCGAGGTCGCGGAGTTGCTGCTGCTGCAGGGCTGCCCGATAGGCGAGCCCGTGGTGCAATACGGCCCGTTCGTGATGAACACGCAGGCCGAGATCGCGCAGACCATGGACGACTACCGCCGCACGCAGTTCGGCGGCTGGTCGTTTGCCGACGATGCCCCGGTGCACGGGCGCGACCCGGCGCGCTTTGCGAAACACCCCGGCGGGCGCGAGGAACGGCCGTAACGCCTGCGCGCGCCGTGCACAGGCGAGGGACTACAGTTTTCATAGCTGACTGTGCAGACCACATAAGGGCTGCAAGGCCTTTTTTCGAAAATAAAATGTGCTCGCAACGCCATATTGCGCGCTACAACACCTCCTGCGCCATCTCCAGCATGCCCCCCATCCCGAAGGCCTCGCGGTAGTGGCTGGGTGTCATGCCGGACATTCTCGTGAACAGGCTGCGGAAGTGCGCTACGTCGCCGTAGCCCACGAAGCCCGCGACCTCGTCCACGCCGTGCACGGTGGAATCCAGCAGATGCCGGGCGCGCTGCATGCGCACCTCCTGCAGGTAAGCGAGTGGCGAATAGCCGGTCGCTGCCCGAAAGCGGCGTTCGAAGGTACGGCGCGTCATGGACGCCTTTTCCATTGCATCCACCAGCGCGTCGGCATGCTCGAAATTGCCGGCGATGGCGCGCTGGGCGCGCAGCACCTGGGCGTCGCCGTGGTCGCTGGGCGGCACAAAACCGGGACAGCCACGCTTGCCCTGGTCGGCCAGGGACTGGGTCGAGAACAGGCGCGCCAATTCGATCGACTGCTGCGCGCCGGCGAACCTCGCGACCAGCAGCAGCACAAGGGATTGCCAGGCGGTGCCCGCCGCGGTGGTCACCAGCCGGGAGCCCGCCCCGGCGGACTGCAAGCCGTTCTGGTGCACGAATTCGATGCGGCGGTAGTTGGCCGCCATGGCTTCCATCATCGCCCAGTGCGTGGTCGCCCTGTGGCCGTCCAGCAGCGCGGTTTCCGCCAGCAAGGCGACGCCGGTGGAAATCGCCGCCACGAAGGCGCCGCGCGCGTGCCGCGCCTTGATCCATTCGACGAAGGGGCGCCAGGGCGTGGACCAGCCCGAACGCCCGAAGCGCACCGATTCTTCGAACAGCGCCGGCACGATGATGACGTCGGGCTCGTAGCCGGCATCGCCGAGCAGGATATCCGGCATCAGCCGCAGGCCCTGGAAGCAGACCACGGGCTGACTCGAACGGCCCACGATGGCCACTTCGAAACGGTTTACCGCATCCGGTTCGCCCTGCAGCGAGGCCCACAGCGTGCCCGCGCTGTGAAGCATGTCGGCCGGGCCCATGATGGTCCAGCCCAGGGCGTGCTCGGGTGCCAGGATGGCCACCCGCACGCGGCGGCCCGCGGGTGCAACGGCCGACTTCATTGCCAGCGCAGCAGGCGCCTCTCGAGGGCGGTCATCAACCAGATCACGCCCATGCCCAGCAGCGACAGCACCAGCAGCACACCCATCACGCCATTCATGTTGAAGGTGGAGCCGAGATAGGCCAGGGTCTGGCCCAACCCGTGTTCGGCGGCAATGATCTCGCCGCCGACCACGCCCAGCATCGCGTAGATCAGCCCCAATCGCAGGCCGGAGAAGATCACCGGCACCGCCCCCGGCAGGGTGACGAAGACGAACATCTGGAACGGCTTCGCGCCCAGTGTGCGCGTGAGGGTCAGGTGGTCCTGGTTCAGGCCCCGCATGCCGGCCACCGTGCTGGACAGCACGATGAAAAAAACCAGCGAGAAGCCAATCGCGATCTTGGAGGACACGCCCAGCCCGAACCACAGGATGAACAGCGGCGCCAGCGCAATGCGTGGCATGGCGTTGATGGCCGACAGGTAAGGATCGACGAAGCGCTCCACGCGCGGCATCGAGACGAACAGCAGCCCCGTCAACAAGGCCGCGATGCTGCCCAGCACGAAGGACGCGAAGGTGCCCAGCAAAGTCCAGCCGAGTTCTATCCAGAGCTTGGGCGACACCACCACGTTGGACCACAGAAACTGCGCGATGCCGGAGGGCTGGCCGAAGAAGGAGGGGTCGACCTTGCCGTTGCGCGCAGCGTATTCCCACAGTCCGAGCAGCACGGCCAGCAGACAACCATGCTGGACCACACCGGTGAGCATTCTCGTGCCAGCCGACCGTTTGATTTCATTCGTCATCGGAATGCCTCCATCCTTGTTCCAGGGTTTGCCAGATCTTGGCGTAGAGCTCGTGAAAATGCGGCTCCTTCTGCAGCTCGCGCACGCTGCGCGGGCGCGGCAGATCGATCGGCAGGTCGGCCACGATGCGGCCGGGGCGCGCGCCCATCACGACCACACGGTCAGAGATGGCGATGGCCTCGGCCAGGTCGTGGGTGATGAAGACGACGGTTCGTCGCTCCTGCTGCCACAGCTCGACCAGCAGTTCCTCCAATTGCAGCTTGGTCTGTGCGTCCAACGCGCCAAAGGGTTCGTCCATCAGCAGGAAAGGCGCGTCGAGCGCGAAAGTGCGGGCCAGGGCACAGCGCTGGCGCATGCCGTGCGAGAGATGCTTGGGGTAAGTGTTCTCGAATCCGGCCAGACCCACGCGCTTGAGCAAGTCGCGTGCGCGGGCTTCGCGCGCCTGGGGCGGCACGCCGCGGATTTGCATGCCGTAGCTGGCGTTCTCCAGTGCGCTGCGCCAGGGCAGCAGCGAGTCGCGCGCCAGCATGTAGGCAATGCGCTCGTCGCCCAGCCGCGGCGCCGCGCCGCCCAGCCGCAGCGTGCCCAGGTAAGGCGCGTCGATCAGGCCCGCCAGCAGGTTGAGGAGGGTGGTCTTGCCGCAGCCGCTCGGACCGACGATGGACAGGAACTGGCCTTCGGGAATGTCGAGGGACACGCCGTCGATCACCTTGCGCTCGCCGAAGGCGAGCTCGAGCTTGTGCACTGCGATGGCGGTTCTTGGCATGGGTGACTCCGCGCCTGCGGCGGGCGCCGCGGAAGCGTGGGCAGTGGGGAAGCGCGATATGGGGTGGACTGTGGCCATGAGGGAACCCATGCTGCGCTCAGAACAGGCGGGCGGCGTCGAAGGTTTTTTCAAGCTGCCCCGTCTGCTGCAGGTAGTCGGCCGCGGCCTGCACGGCCTCCTTCTTCACGGCCACGACCATGTTGGGGCGGAAGCGCTCGAGCGAACTCTTGAGAATTTCGTCGCCCTTGGGCATGTCGATGCGGTAGTGCTTCAGCGTGATCTGCAGCAGCTCGGCCCCGTTGGCCGGGTCCGCGGTAAAGCGCTCGGCCTCGTGCAGCGCTTTGACGAAGGCCGCAACGGCGACGGGGTTCTTTTCCGTGTAGTCGCGCCGCATCACGTAGAGGCCGCCCGCACCGTTCAGGTCGGTCAGCACCTTGGGCCCCTCGCCCTTGGCGGGCAGGACGGCAATGCGGCAGGTCTTGAGCACGTCGCAAAAGCCATCGAAGGGCACGAAGCTCATCACGGCATCGACCTGCTTGTTCAGCAGCGCGGGGTAACCGGTGTTGGGCGAACCGACCGCGACGAAGGTGACGTCATCCTCCTTCAGTCCGGCCGACCGCAGCATGGTCTTGATTTGGAATTCCGGCCCGGCGCCGCGCGACGTGACACCAATCTTCTTGCCCTTGAGGTCCTGCATGATCGCGGGGTAGCCCTTGTCGGCGCTGGCGAGCAGACCCGGGCCGACGATCAGCATGAAGGGGTTGACATTGAACATGCCGCCCACGATCTTGAGATCCGCACCCCTGGCCACCGACTGGATCGCTACTTCCGAAGGCGCCAGCGCGACTTCGATGCCGCCGGCCATCAACGTCTGCACGCCGAGCGGCGCGGCGGGGATGGTCGTGAGGGTGCACTGGATGCCATTCTTCGCGCAGTAGCCCTTTTCGACAGCCACGCGCGCCAGCGTGCCGATGATGCCGGGGTAGTCCTGGATGCGAATGGTGGGTGCCTGGGCCTGTGCGGCGGTGCAGGTGGCGAGGGTGATTGCGGTGGCCAGCAACCAGCGTGGAAGTGAACGCGTCATCAATGTCTCCTATATATCGCCGGTTCAAATGCTCGACCGGCGTGGCGCCAGTGTATGGATGGATTATTTATGCGTCTATTGCATTTTTTCTTGCATTTATATGCAGTGTCTGCAAAATTAGGCACAAGTCAACTACGAATGTTTCACCATGAACCTGCGCAAGTTTGCCCACTTCCTGGCCGTGGTGGAAAACCGCAGCTTTCGCAAGGCATGCGAGGCCGTGCACCTGTCGCAGCCAGCCTTGAGCCGCAGCCTGAAATCCCTGGAAGACGAGCTGGGAATTCCGCTGCTGGACCGCGCCTATGGCCGCATCGTGCCCACCGCCTACAGCAAGCCCATCGTCGACCACATCCGCCGGATGACGGCCGAGGCCCGTGCGCTGGAAGAATCGGTGCGGCGCATCAAGGGCCTGGAGGAAGGCGAGATCGGCATCGGCTTCGGGCCTTTCGCGGCGGCGACGGCGTTGCCATCGGTCATGCGCGAGATGGTGTCGCGCTACCCGAAGCTGCGCCTGCGCGTCGAGATCGCCAACTCCGGCCTGCTGCTCGAACTCCTCAGCCAAGACCGGCTGGACCTCGTGGTCGGCGATTCGCGCTATTCGGCCGACCCGGACGAGATCAGCGTCATCCAGATGTCCAAGCAGGAAATTGCAATGGTGACCCGTCGTGACCATGCACTCGCACGGCGCGCAGGCCGGCTGACCCTGGCCGACCTGAAAGATCAGACCACGGGCGCACCGACGCTGCCCCCCGACCTGCTGCGGAGCTTCAAGGGCCACGGCCTCGCGGACTTCCCCACGCTGACCTGCGACGACATGCGTGTGCTGGCGGAACTGGCCGAGAACACGCAACTGATCGCGCTGGTGCCGCAACTGGTGGTCGACGAACTGGCTGGGCGCAATACGCTGACGGTTCTGCGCGTGTCGACACCCTTCGACCGCTATGCCTACCCTTGCATCATGCACACGCGTGGGCGCACGCCGGGGCCGGCAGCCACGCTGGCGATCGAGCTGGTGAGTGGGTGGTTCGGCGTGCCGCGCGCAAAGAAGCGCACCGGTTGAGGGCCATTCATACCTTCTTCAGCGTGTGCCATTGCGCGAGCAAGCCCGCCAGGCCGGCTGCGCCCGACAGCGCAGCGGCGCGAAAGGCGAGGCCATAGTCTCCCGAGTGGTCGCGCAGCAGTCCGCCGGCCCAGGTGCCGGCGCCGGCTGCGATGAAGCCCAGGAAATAAATCTCGGCGATACGCCTGCCGGCCTGGCTCGCAGGAAACAGCTCGCCTGCGAGCACGGCATAGCCGGGCAGGTACGCGCCGAAGCCCAGGCCGATCAGTGCGACGCCGATTGCCGTGGCGGCATAGCCGCCGCTGAATGACAGCCAGAGCAAGCCAAGCACATGGAGCATTGATGCGGCGACCAGCACGCGATAGCGGCCCAGTCGCAGGCTCAGTTGCGCCACGCCCAGGCGCGTGGCAAGGCTGGCGCCCAGCATGACGGAAAGCAGCGCCGCTGCGGCGGCCGGCGTGGCACCCAGCTCTTCGCCGGCGGCGGTGATGTGGCCCATCACCAGAAAGGTGGCCACGCTGGACAGGCCCAGGCAAATGCCCAGACTCGCCAACAGGCCATTCGGCCCGCGGAGGCCGCGTGTCTGGCGAGTACTGGACTCCCACGCCTGCGTGCTGGACTGGTGCTGTCGCGCACTGGGCGGCGGCGCCTTGCGGAATGCGAAGGCGCAGACAAGCAGCACCACCCCGCCCAAGACGCCGAAGCCGAGCAGCGTAGCGCGCCAGCCATGGTCGCGCGCCGCGATGCGCAGCAGGGGTGGAAACAGCAGACCGCCCACGCTCTGGCCGGCGGCCGCGATGGCGACGGCCAGTGGCCGATGGCGATCGAACCACCGACTGAGGGCCGCCGTCAGAGGGCTGAAAAAGATGCCCTGCCCGCACGCACCCACCAGCAGGCCGAAGGCCAGGTGCAAGCCGCCAATGCTTTGCGAGAAAGAGGCTGCAACAAGACCCGAGGCCGTAGCCAGCGAGCCGATCACTGCCAGCGGGAAAAAACCGAAGCGGTCATGCATCCGGCCGAACACCAGCCCGCCGAACCCCGCGCCTATCAGCATGAAGGTGTGGGCCAGGGCCAGCGCCGCCGTGCTCGCGCCCCACTCCCGCGACAGAGGCTTGAGCAGGATGGGCACGCAGGTCGCCGCGCCGAATCCGATGGAGGCGATCAGCAACGTCAGGGCAGCGAGCCACCAGCCATAGGCGGTTTCGATCGAGGGCAGCGGAGTGCGTTGCATGGGGAATGCCTTGACGGTGTAAAGGGGTGCATCGACTCTCGCAGAGCGAAGGCTCGCGCAGCACCGGTCGGCCGTGCGCCATGGCGCAAATGCCCCTGTGCATGCATCCCTTGCGCCATGCCCCCATCGCGCCGCGTCTCTCTCGGGAGAACGCAACACGGTGTCGCAATAGCCACTAACGCCGCTTGCCCTGCTCCGCGCAGAATTGTTTCAACCCAAGGCGCTTCGCTGCGATGCGAGGCACAGCAAAAGGAAGCAATGCAATGAAGTTTCGGCACATCGAAGTGACACGGATGACGCCCACCATCGGCGCGCTCATCTCCGGCGTGGACCTGAACGCGGTGAAGAACCCCGCGGTCTATGACGAGATCCGCAACGCCCTCTGGGACAACAAGGTGATCTTCTTTCGCAAGCAGCCGCTGACGCCGCAAGCACACCTGGCGCTGGGCCGCGCGTTCGGCGAGATGGAGAGACACGAGTTTTTTCCGCACGTGGACGGCCACCCCGAGATCCAGACCATCGCCAACACCGGCAAGAAGTCTCCCGATACCGACCGCTGGCACGCAGATTGCACGTTCCGGGAAAAACCCAATGCAGTGTCCATCCTGCGCGCCGTGGAGATTCCTCCCGAGGGCGGCGACACACTGTGGGCGTGCATGAACACGGCCTACGAGGCGCTGGACGAGCCGATGAAGAAGATGCTGCTGGAGCTCGATGCCGAGCACGACATCTCCTACGCCTTTCGCAGGATGGGCTACACCGGCGAGGCGCGCCAGCTCGATGCGACCAACCCGCCCTATATCCATCCTGTTGTGATCAATCATCCAGTGACGGGCAAGCTGTGCCTGTTCGTGAATTCGATCTGGACCAAGCGCTTCACCAACCTCATCGACCGGTACGGCGAGAGCCTGCTCAAGTTGCTCAATGAGTGGGTGATGAAGCCCGACTTCCAGGTGCGTTTCCGCTGGGAGCAGGACTCTATCGCGATCTGGGACAACATGGCGACGCAGCACTACGCGGTGTTCGACTATGCGGGTCACAACCGGCGCATGCACCGGGTGACTTGTGAGCCGACGAAGGTTCGCCTCAATGCACGCCCCGAGGCCTCGCGCCCCGCACCGATCGCCCATTTCGGCGAGGCGTCGATGATGACTGCGATGCGGCCCACGCTGCAGGAGCCCATGCAAGGCAACGGCGCACGCCCGCAACCGCAACCAGGCATGGGCATGCTGGACGATTCGCGCATGCAGCGCCTGTCGGACACCGAGCGCCGAGCCGTAAAGGCCGTCTTCGAGGCGATCAGCTCGCTCGACCTGGCCGACATCGCTCGCCGCAGCGCAACCGTCTGAAGAGGGCCGCCTCGTGAACGAAGCCTTTGACGACGACCTGGCCGCCCTGCAGGAGACGCGCACCCTGGTGGCCCGCGCGCTGCCTGCCGCGCAGGCCCTGGCGCGCCTTGAGCCAGCCGAGGCCTGGCGCATTGCCGAGCGGGTCTGCCGCGCTTGCGAAGACCGTGCCGAGCACTACGCGCGCCTGGCCGTCGAAGAGACGGGCATTGGCCGCGTGCAGGACAAGGTGTTCAAGAACCTGCTCGCCAGCCGCGATCTCATGGCCTTTTACCAAAACACCGTGCTGGGCGGCATGCGCGTGGATGAAGAACGCAAGATGCTGCTGGTCGGCCGGCCTGCGGGGGTGGTGATGGGCCTGGTTGCGTCGACCAGCCCGATCGCCACCCTGTATTTCAAGGTGCTGTCCTGCCTGATGTCGCGCAACGCCATCATCCTGAGCCCGCATCCGCTGGCGCTGCGTTGCTCCATCGACGCGGCCGAGTACCTGCGCGAGGTGGCGCGCGAGGCCGGCGCCCCTGCTGACGCCATCCAGATCCAGAAGACGCCGACGCTGGACGCCACGCACGCGATGATGCGCAACCGTGGCGTGAACCTGATCCTCGCCACTGGTGGCACCCCCATGGTGCGGGCCGCCTACAGCTCCGGCACGCCTTCACTGGGCGTGGGGCCAGGCAACGTCCCGGTGTACGTGGACGCGAGCGCCGACCTTGGACTCGCCGTGGACGAGACGATGGCCGCCAAGACCTTCGACTACGGCTCGGCCTGCTCTACCCCCTCGGCGGTGTTCGTGCACCGCGATGTCGAGGCTGACTTCACCGACAAGATGAAGCGCGCGGGTGCCTTTTATTGCAACGCCGAGCAGCAGCAGCGCCTGGAGGCATTCGCCTTCCCAGAGGGTCGCCTGAATCCGAAGATCGTGGGGCGCGCGGCCGCGTGGATTGCGCAGCAGGCGGGTCTGTCCGGTGCGGGCCACGCGACGGTGCTGGTCGGCACGCTGAACGAAGTCTCGCGCGCCTCGCCGATGGCCAAGGAAAAGCTCTCTCCCATCCTTGGGTTCAAGCGCGTGGACGATCGGGAGCACGCAATCCGCGAGGCGCGCGCCATGCTGGCCGTCTCGGGTGCGGGGCACACATCGGGCATCTTCGCGGAAGACCTCGAAACCATCGCCTTGTGGGGTGGCACGCTGGACGTGAACCGCACGGTCGTGAACAAGGGCACGTCCATGGGCGTGATCGGCGCCGGCACCGGTCTGGCTCCCACTTTCACCATCGGCACCGGCTTCGCGGGCCGCAGCTCCATCGCCGAGAACGTGGGTCCCGAGCATCTCATCAACTGGAAAAAGATCGCCTTCCCCACCGGCGCGCCCGCGCCTCGCAGCGAGGCATTGCCAGCGCAGCGCACCAGCGATGCGCACGACGACCACATTCGCGACACCGTCCGGGCCATCCTGGCCTTGGCCCTCGAATCCCGGACCACCTCATGACCACACTGCGCTCTTTCGACTTCCTGGACCGCCTGCAGCCCCAGACCATGTGCTATCTCGGCAGCATGGTGCGCGGGTTCCTGCCACGCGCCAACGACGCGGCGATGATCATCGAGATCGCGCCCGGGCTGGACGTCGAATGGCTGACCGACATCGTGCTCAAAGAGATCGACGTGAAGCCCGGCGTGCTGATGGTGGAGCGGCAGTTCGGCTACCTCGAGTTCCATGCGCGCCACGCGGCGTCGGTGAAAGCGGCGGGGGCGGCGGTCCTTCAGGCCCTGGGGCTGTCATCGCCCGAGCTCCCGCAGCGGCAGATCCTGGCCTCGCGGCAGATCGATCGTGTCGACAGCCTGCATTCCTTCCTGGTCAACCGCAACAAGTCCGGTTCGATGCTGCTGCCGGGACAGTCGCTCTTTTTGCTGGAAACCACGCCCGCGGCCGGCGCGCTGCTGGCCGCGAACGAAGCCGAGAAGGCGGCTGACATCACGCTGGTGGACTGCCGCTTCATGGGAGCGAGCGGGCGCCTGTACGTGAGCGGAACCGAGTCCGCCGTGCGCGCGGCCAGCGAGGCCGCGATCGCGGCGCTGACGCCCGAGGCGCGATGATGAGCACGCCGCGCTCCCCAGAGTTCGAAAGCCTCGTCGGCGAGGCGGTGCGCGGCTTTATGCAGACACGCCGCGCTCCCCCGGCGCCGGCGCAATCGGTGCGGTTGCCGCTCACCATTCGCAGCGATGCGGACCTGGCCGAACTTGTTCGCTGGTTCAAGTTGCTGTGTGCGAGCGATGCCTTGCGCGAACGTTTCGTGAGTGGGGCGATTGCGCTGGACCTGAAGCTGCTGGCGCCCGAGCCTGCGGCTGCGCCCATGCCTGCGGCCATGGCCGCGCCCGGAAATGGCGCGCCGCAGGCCGGCTTGCCCATGGCGATCGATGAATCGGTGATTACCGAGGCTGTCTTGCGGCGCCAGCACGCCGGCGGCCAGGTTGTGAGCTTGAGGCGCGGCGCCGTCATCACGCCGGCGGCGCGCGATTACGCCAGGACGGCGGGTATACGAATGGAGCGCAGCGAATGAAAACAGGTACCGTGACCGGTCGCATCTGGGCCACCAAACGACATGAACTGCTGCCGCCGGGCGCCCTGGTGCGCCTGGAGATGGATGGCGGCGGCTCTCTGGTCGCGCTCGACGGATTCGGTGTGGGCATCGGTGACGAAGCCCTCGTGATCCAGGGTTCGGTGGCGGCGCATTACTGCGGTAGTCCGGTGGACGCCATGGTGGTGGGGATCATCGATCCCAGCGGCGAGCGCTAGGCCGCCCCCTCATTTTTGATCGTAGTTTTTTAACAGGAGAGATGACATGTCCCAAGCAGTTGGATTGATCGAGACGGTTGGCTACGTGGCGGCTTACGCCGCCGCGGACGCCATGGTGAAGGCGGCGAACGTGACCCTGGTGGGCCGCGAGCAGGTGGGGGCGGGGCTGGTGGCGATTACCGTGACCGGCGACGTCGGGGCCGTCAAGGCCGCCACCGACGCGGGCGCCGAGGCGGCGCGGCACGTGGGTGAAGTCAAGTCCTGCCATGTGATTCCACGGCCGCACGCCGACGTGCTCAAGTATTTCGAAGCCGCCAAGAAGTAAACGCCCTCCCGCCCGGGGGGCGTTGCGAAAGCCGATATGCAAAACGAACTACGCGTTTATCTGATCCTCGAACGCCTGGAGCGGCAGTTTGCCGCCTACCTGAGTTCGCCCACGGGCGGGCGCGGCTACGTTCCGCTGGAAGGCATGAGCTCGCTGATTCTCGAGATCGCACCGGGCCTGGCCATCGAGCGCGTGACCGACACGGCGCTGAAGGCGGCGCCCGAACTGGAGCCGGGCCTGCTGGTCGTCGAACGGCAGTTCGGCGTGCTGGAGGTCCATGCCGACCAGCCCGCAGATCTGGCCCGTGCCGGCGAGGCGATCCTGGCATCGCTGGGCGTGCGCGCCGAGGACCAGCTCAAACCGGAAATCCTGGTGATGGACGTCGTCGAGGACATCACCGACCGCCACGCCGTCATCATCAATCGCAACAAGCAGGCATCCATGGTGCTGCCCGGCGAGAGCGTGCTTCTGCTTGAGCTGGTGCCGGCACTGTTTGCTTCTTACGCGGCGAATGAGGCGGAAAAGGCGGTGCCTGGCATCCGCCTGATCGATCTCCGGATGATCGGGGCCACGGGACGGCTTTACCTCTCGGGGTCACACGCAGATGTGCTGGCAGCGGCAAAGCACATCCAGGCGAAGCTGGCAAAGATTCCGGGTCGGGCGTCACGCACGGAGAAGAGCCGTTAGTGGTCCGGGTTATCGAATCGGCTCACGCATGACGGGGGCGCTGGAACTGGCCAACAGCGGGCGCGAGGAACGGCCGTAACGCCGCGCGCGGCGAGTGCGGGGCCAAGCAGGTGTACGCTTGCACCCCTGCACCGCCATGAAATCTACTGCTTCGCCGCTGCCCCGCTCAGCCTCGCCCACCACGCCCTCTGACGCGCCCGCAATCCGCGCCATCTGGCCCATGCTGCTGGCGCTTACCACGGCGTTTGCGCTGAGCCAGGCCTACCGCACCGTGATCGCGCTGATGGCCGTTTCGGTGCAGGGCGACTTTCATCTGGACGAGGAGGCGCTGGGCCTGTTTGCCGCGTGCTATCACTTCGCATTCGCCGGCATGCAGTTATTCATGGGGATTGGCATTGACCTGCACGGCGTGCGCCGTACCGTGCTGGTCGCATTCCCGCTGGCGATTGTTGGGGCGGTGGTCTCGGCCATGGCGCACAACTACGCCATGCTGGTGCTGGGCCAGGTCCTCATCGGCGTGGGTTGCGCGCCTACGTTCCTGGTCTGCACCGTGTTCATCGCGCGGCACCTGCCGCCGCTGCGCTTTGCGGCGGTGTCCGGCATGGTGCTGGGGCTCGGCGGCATCGGCATGCTGATCACCGGCACGCCGCTGGCGTGGCTGATCCAGGCCACGTCCTGGCGCGGCGGCTACTGGGCACTAGGCGCGTTTTCCGTGCTGTCGTGGTTTCTGATCTACGCCCTGGTGCATGAGCCGTCGACTCCCGCGCTGCATGTGGGCGGTGCAGCCCCGCAGCGCGAAACGGTGGGCCAGGCGATCAGGAAATTTGGCGCGCTCTTGACGCTGCCGCACACCTGGGGCATCTTGCTGTTGGCCAGCGTGGGCTATGCGTCCTTCATTGCGCTGCGCGGCCTGTGGCTGGGGCCGATGTTGATCCAGCGCCATGGTTTCTCGCTGGTGCAAAGCGGCAATGTGGCGCTGGCGATGTCGTTTTCGTCGATGTTCGGGCCGCCGCTGTTCGGCCGGTTCGACCCCGGCCCGGCGCATCGCCGTCGCTGGATCATCGGCTTCACGCTGCTGATGGCGGGCCTGTTCGCGATCTTCGTGGTGACGCACAGCGCCGTCATCGATGTGGTCGATCCGATCGTGATCGGCCTGCTTTCGGGCTTCATGGTGCTGCAGTACGCCGACGTGCGCACCGCCTATCCCGCCGCGCTGACCGGGCGCGCCATGGCGCTGTTTACCATGGCCATGTTCATGGGCGTGGCGCTCATGCAATGGTTCACCGGCTTCGTGGCCACGCTGGCCACGGCGCATGGCATCGAGCCCTATGCCGCCGTGCTGGGCAGCATTGCCGCGATCGTGGCCGCGGGCGCGCTGGCGTTCGTAGTGTTGCCGGGGCCGGCCAGGCGGGACTGAAGCGCGCTTGCCGTGCGCGCTCCAGGCCAGCCCGTCACACCGGCGCGCCGTGCTCGTACAGCACCAGCGCGCGGTACACGGCGCTGTGCGCCGGCGTCGGCACGCCGTGCTGCAGCCCCAGGCCATGCACCCGGCCCGACAGCCACTGCAACTCCAGCGGCTTGCCGCGCTCCAGATCCTCGGACATGGAGGAACGGAACGAGCCCGGCAGCGAGGTCAGCCTGCTCATGACGTCATCGGCCAGCTCGGCGCGCAGCAGCTGGCCCGCGGCCCGGCCCACCGCAACGCCTTCGTCGATCAGCTGGCGCTGGAAGATGCGCGTCTCGGGGTGGCCCATGATTTGCCCCATGCGCGCGCGGAGCAGCGACGTGGCACCGGCGATCGCCGCCAGCGTGACGAACTTCTCCCAGATCGCAATGTCGATGGCGTCGGTGGCCGTGGCATCAAGTGCGGTGGCCCGCTCGCAGGCCGCGCAAAAGGCAGCAATCACCGCGTCGCCGCCGGCCGCATCCACCACGATGCGGTGCATGCCGCCCGGGCTGCGGATCACACCGGGGCTCTCGATTACCGCCGAGACGTAGATCACGCCGCCCAGCACGCGCGCGCCGGGCAAGGCGCCCGAGATCAGCGCGACACTGTCGATGCCGTTTTGCAGCGTCACGATGCGCGTTTGCGGCCCCACCAGCGGCGCCATGGCGCGCGCCGCGGCTTCGGTGTCCCACAGCTTGACGGCAAAGATCACGAGGTCGACCGGCCCGATGCTGGATGGGTCGTCGGTGGCCGTGACGCGCTCCAGGTGAAGCGCATGCTCGGGCGTTTCAATCCGCAAGCCACTGTGCTGCAGCGCCTGCAGATGGGCGCCGCGCGCAATGAAGACGACGTCCTCTCCCGCGGCCTGCAGCCGCGCGCCGACGTAGGCGCCGACCCCGCCTGAACCCATGATGGCGATGCGCATTCGATCTCTCCTTTTGATGTTTAAGCAGTGATTTTCAGCCCAGTGCGTCACGCTCCTGTATTTATAGCTTCTCGCCTATGTCCTGTATGGGCTAACGGCCAATTTGATGCTTAAACCACAGCTAAAACCGGGATGAGACGCGCCGTGTGCCAATGACCATTGCAAGCGGCCTTGGTGAATAAGTCACAAAAATCCTTTGTGCAATTACAGACCTTTGCCGCACTTCACCGTACATCCCCGCTGGCCGAACGACACATTCGGCGCGATGATGGTTGTGTCAAAGTGTTAGCGACCTGGTTTCTTCCGATGGCGGCTTTTATTCGTTCGAGCCCCCTTTCTCTCCCTTCAATCTTCACCAAACCCCCAATGAACCGCTTCTTTTTCTCGCTCGCCGTACTTATTTGCGCTCTGATGACCGGCTGTGCAACTTCCCAGAATGTGACGCTGGCCCAAATCGCTGCGCCCAAGCCCATAGCTACCGCCGCGCTGATTCCGCAGGAAGGAAACTCCGTTGACATGGATACCAACGTTCGGGCTGCTCTGCTGGCGCAGGGGGTAGCGCCTAAGGCAGCTCTGCCGGCCGGGACAAGAAAGAGTGCTGATGTCGACGCAATCGTCAGCTATTCCGACGTGTGGCGCTGGGACGTTGTCATGTACCTGCGGACGTTGACCATCGATATCTTTGATGCCAGCTCGGGAAATCTACTGGCGATGGGGCGTTGGGACAACTCTGCTCTTCATGGATTCCAGGACTCCAAACTAGTCACCAGCGATCTCATGTCTGAAATGTTTGCAAAGCTCAAAGCGGGCAAACCATAAGACAAATTGCCTGCGCACACCCGGATGGCGACCCTTATTCTTTCGATCGGTACCTGCGTTTCGCGCATGACCGGCGGCGAGCGACGGCTTGCCGAGCGACTTGCGCAAAAGCTCGTCGACGATCACCTCCTCTGGTACGACGTTCCGAGTGGCCCCCGGCATTTGCATTCGACCTTGTCGTGCTGTATCCGCGTCGGCGCTTGCTGGTACTGGAGGCATAGGACTGGCAGTTCAGCACGATTCAAAATGCGGACAAACTTAGTTGCAAAGTCATTCGCGATGGCGTCTCCAAAGTCGTGATCAGCGCACTGAAGATGGCACGGTGGTACGGACATCAGGTCGTCAATGCGCTGGACCGCGACCCGTGGCTAGTGCGACAAAGTGGCGACCGCCAAGAAGGGCTCGCGTTTTCATGGAGCTACATGTGGTGTTTAAGTTGACGGACTGAGGAGAGGTTATGCAGCAAAAAAAGCCGGGGCAATCCGCCTATCCCAATGGCTCGGAATGGCGCAGGTGGGATCTACATATACATACCCCCGAAAGTAAACTCGGCGCATCCTTTCTAGGGATCAGTTGGGATCAATACATCGATTCCCTGGAGGTGTCGGCAGCCACGAGCGGAATTGCGGTGATCGGCGTCACTGACTACATGTCCATCGACGGCTATGAAAAGCTTCTCTCTGCCTACGGAGACAACGCCAAGCCGCGACTCCAGTCGGTCAAGCTATTAGTTCCCAACATAGAGTTTCGTGCGCTTCCTTCCACTAAGGACGGCAAGGCACTGAACATCCACCTATTAGTAGATCCGTCGGACTCGCAGCATATCCAGAAAATCAAACGAGCGTTGAAGAACCTCAAAGTCTCATACAACCAGCTAAGGTATGGATGCATCCGAGAGGAGCTAATCGAGTTCGCGCGTGCGCAGGACGCCGCATTGAACGATGACGACGTCGCGTACCGACGAGGAATTGAGCAATTTAAGCCTTCTTATGAAGTGATTTTGAATTGGTTTCGGGACGAAGGTTGGCTGAGGGCGAATTGTCTGATCGGAATTTCCAATGGAAAAGACGGGATCAGCGGCCTTCCATTGGACGGCTTCGCCGCGATGCGAGAAGAAATCCTCAAGAACTGTGACTTCGTTTTTTCCGGCAATCCAAGCGACCGACTTCACTACTTAGGGCAGAAGGAAAATCTTTGCCCTGAAAAGATCGAGCAGCTTTATGGATCTCTGAAGCCTTGCTTGCATGGCTCCGATGCCCACGAGGTTTCGAAGCTTTTCAAGCCAAACGATGACCGCTTCTGCTGGATCAAAGCGGATCCGACGTTTGAAGGCTTGAGACAAGTACTATGGGAGCCCGAAGCGCGAGTCCAAATCAGTTCGACTAAGCCCCAGCTTTCCGATGCCAGTCGCGTGATTGCATCTCTTCAAATTTCTAAGAGTAATGGCTGGTTCACGCAGTCGTCGATTTCTTTCAATTCTGGGCTGGTTGCGATCATTGGGGAAAAGGGGTCCGGCAAGACAGCTATCGCGGATTTGGTAGCTTTCGCGTCCGGTATTGCTATGGACCCCAATTCTCAATCCTCATTCGTTACAAAGGGTCGCTTGCACTTAAGCGGTACCACGGTGGAGCTTGGATGGGGCGCTGGGGCAAAAACGTGCGGGGTGTTGACCGATCATCCGTACCCAAGTCAACGCCCATTGGTGCGCTACCTGTCCCAAGATTTCGTCGAACGACTTTGTTCCGATGACCATCATGGAAATGAGTTGCAGGTGGCGATTGAGGAGGTCGTTTTTTCTCATCTTGGTGAGATTCACAAGGAAGGCTTCTCTTCATTTGAAGAATTGCGCTCGTCACGGGAGGCGGCGTCTCAATCGCGTCAAGACGAATTTCGCGGTCAGCTCGCTACATTGAACAGGGAAATTGAGCGCTTGTACGGCAGTCTCGGCCAACGGTCAAGCAAGGAGGCCCTCAAAACGCAAACGCAAGCGCAAATCGGAGAGTTGAAAAAACAACTTCCATCGGTTCAAGGGCTCGCGGATCAGGCGGTTTTGAAGCAGCTTGAGGCGGAGCAAGGAGCGCTGAACGCGTGTGAAAAGGTCATCGCTGAGAAAACCAGACAACGACGCGGCGTGGAGGATTTCCAGAAATCCTACGTCGCTATAAAGGAGCGAACCGAGCGCCAAATCACAGAATTGATTGATTCCCACCCCGAGGCGACATTTATCTTCGACTCCATGCTTGCAAAGCTACTTCCACAATGGGATATGAGTGCTGCTCATGACTTGTCAGCAGGGGTAGTTGCATTGGATGCCGAGATATCCGCCTTGCGCGGCGACGAAGCCAAGGTCGCGACAGATGGCAAGTCACTTGTAGAGATCGCGCGCCGAATCAAGGGTCTGCAAGAACTGCTGTCGAAAGACGAACTGAACAGAAAAAGACTACTTGATCTACAAAAGCAGATCAGCATGCAAGAAGCCACTGCACAGCGTCTGGCGAAAGAGATCGACGATTTGGACGTCAAAGTGACCAAGCTGTTACGGCAACGTGAGCACGAACGGGAGGAGTTGTACCTGAAGTTTTTCTCAGCATTGGCTGAGGACGAGCAAGGCTTGCAAGACTTGTATGCCCCGATGAAGCAGGCGCTTAGCTCTTTGGGAGAAGAGATGAAATTTGAACTCTCGGCTGGATATCGTGTGGATACAAGTGATTGGCTGGAGAAGGCGCAGCGCTTCTATGACGGTCGCAAACCACAAGCGCTTGCCAAGAAGGACGAAATCGAGAAGTTTGTATTGAATACTTTGGCGCCAGCGTGGAAAAGCGGCGATATCCAGAAAATCGATCCTGCCTTAAAGCATTTTGTTTCAATAGTTTCACCCGTAGATTTCATGAGTAAATTTGCATCGCCAAGCCCGAAAATGATTGATTTGTTTGACTGGATGTTTTCGACCGATCACATCGGCACTACATACAAGATTAAGTACGGCGGAACTGAGTTGGAGTTTCTCTCCCCTGGGACACGAGGTATTGCGCTACTTGTGCTCTATCTCCTCATGGATGAGGATGATCGCCGCCCCTTGGTTATTGATCAACCGGAGGGCAACTTGGATAACTCGTCGATCTATCTTCAACTCGTTCCGTACATTCGCAAGGCAAAGGAAAAGCGCCAGATCATCTTGGTTACCCACAACCCGAACTTGGTAGTTGCCACCGACGCAGAGCAGGTGATTGTTGCAACCGCACAAAGACCTAGCATTCAAGCGTTTCCTTGCATTACGTATATCTCCGGCTCACTTGAGAACAGCCATGACGGGGAAAAGGACGGAATCCGCCAGGCCGTATGCACGCTTTTGGAAGGCGGGGAACGGGCGTTCAAGGAGCGCGAAGGCCGATACTCCATCCGCTCTTGACCACCCGATCTTTGTGCGGTTGAGGATTACGGCGCCAAAGCCTTCATGGTTCGGAGTTATGGCCTATTGAAAGCGGGCGGTCGCATGGCGCTTGAAGGCGTCTTGCAACCGGCCAATTTTGATTGAGTCAGAATGTTCAACGCAAAGAACTTGACGCCCGCTTCCAGTCCAAGGACCCCCATGCCCAACCTCTCCACCTTCCCCGTCACCGCGAAATGGCCTGCCCAGCACCCCGACCGG
Organism: Rhodoferax sediminis; assembly: GCF_006970865.1. Classification (NCBI taxonomy): domain Bacteria; kingdom Pseudomonadati; phylum Pseudomonadota; class Betaproteobacteria; order Burkholderiales; family Comamonadaceae; genus Rhodoferax; species Rhodoferax sediminis. Next base: position 4,269,285 of record NZ_CP035503.1, on the reverse strand, counting down.
CTGCAGCTCTACTCCCTGCCCACGCCCAATGGCGTCAAGGTGTCGATCATGCTGGAGGAGACGGGCCTGCCGTACGAGCCGCATCTGGTCAACTTTGCGACGCACGACCAGATGTCGCCGGAATTTCTCTCGCTCAACCCCAACAACAAGATCCCGGCCATCCTCGATCCCCATGGTCCTGGGGATAAACCGCTGGCGCTGTTCGAAACCGGCGCTATCCTGATCTACCTGGCAGAGAAGACCGGCTTGTTTCTCCCGCAGGATGCCGCCGGCCGCTACGAGACGATCCAGTGGCTGATGTGGCAGATGGGCGGCATCGGCCCGATGTTTGGGCAGCTGGGCTTCTTCCACAAGTTCGCCGGCAAGGACTACGAGGACAAGCGCCCGCGCGACCGCTACGTGGACGAGTCGAAGCGCCTGCTGGCCGTGCTGGACCAGCGCCTCTCAAGCCGCGCCTGGATCATGGGCGACGCCTACACCATTGCCGACATCGCCGTCTTCCCGTGGGTGCGCAACCTGGTCGGGTTCTACGAGGCGGGCGAGCTGGTGGGGTTCGACGATTTTGCGAACGTGAAGCGGGTGCTGGCGGCGTTCGTGGCGCGGCCGGCGGTGGTGAAGGGTTTGGCCATTCCCGCGCGGGCCTGAAGGCGCGGCTGAACGCCGCCTCCGACTCGTAGCCGATCTGCTTGGCCACACGCGGCAAGACAAGGCCGCCGTTGACGGCTATCTTGTAAGTGTCGGCACACGCGCACAACAACCGCGCCTGTGTCCGGCAAGCATGTCAACCGATCAGCATAGGAGCGCAATCATGTCCGAAGCATCCAGGGAATTGGTCATCCTGATGACCCGAGGTACCGACCACGAGTTGTCGTCGGTCGGCTTCACCATCGCCAATGGCGGCATCACCGCGGGCTTGAAGGTCTATGCCTTCCTCACCAGCGCAGCGGTCGATCTGGTGCGCAAGCGCGCCATCGATCTGACGCACGTCCCGCCGCTCGAACCCCTCAAGGCCCTCATCGATGATTTCCTGAAGCGTGGCGGCACGATCTGGGCCTGTCCGCCCTGCGTCAAGGCGCGCGGCTATGCGCCGGAGGACTTCATCGAGGGCGTGCAGATCGTGGGCGCGAGCGCGATGCATGAGCGACTGCTGGCCGGGGCAGCCTCGCTCAGTTTCTGAACCCGGCTACATGCCGTCATAGCTGCGGGAGGTACTTGTCAAGCAGCTCCTGCACGGTGTCGGCCTGCAGCAGGTCGCGGCGGCGCTTGAGGGCTTCGCGCTCGGGTTGGGTGGACAGCCACCGTTTGAACGTCACGAACGTTGCTGGGTGCACGGTGTTCATGCGGGCCATGGCGCCATTGCTGGCCACGATCACCGCCGAGAAGCCGGGCGAATCCAGCAGCACATTGGCGCGGCGTGCCTGGGCGACCCAAAAATCTTCGTCTTCGGCGCTGAGCTTGATGGGATGCGGGTCGTCGCCGGTCCGTTCCCGGCGGATGATGTCGACCTCAAAACCATCTTTGTTGACGGCGGTGTATTTTTGGCTTTTACGCATGCGAAAGGTGGCGTCCACCTTCTTGAAGACGCCGAGCATGGAGCTGTCCACGCGCGCCAATTGGGTGGAAAAAATAATGCGCTTGCGCGTGTCCCACAGCAAGTCGATGTCTCGCGTGGCCAGGGCCTCGGCGTCCAGGCGCACGCCGGCGGCGGCTTCAAAGGCATACAGCGCGTGGGTTCCGACCACACGGAAGTGGTCGCTCAGTTGGGTGCTTGCCAAGCGGTTCAGCAGCGCGACGATCAGCGGGTCGACCCGGCCCACACGCAATGCGCGGTTGAGCCGTTGCTGCTGCACCAGTGCGGCCTGCAAGCCGGAGACCCGCTCTGCGCTTTCGCGCTTGCGTTGGGTGAACCGGGCGTAGATCGCTTCGGTTTCCGGTGTGCGCCCCCCCAAGCTGGTCTCTGCGCCGGCCGGGGTCGTTCGCACCAGATACCTGGCGTCGGGTGATGTGGGTGGACCTGCGTGCCAGTACATGCCGCCGCGTACCTGGGCCGCCTCTTCCAGCGCCTCTTCGAGTGCTTCAAAGACCGAAACAGCGTCGATGTATTGGCGTGAAATGGCGGCGCTTGTTTCGAGCATTTCGGTGTATTAGTTAAAAAATGCTTTTTACACCGAATATTCATATAAAACAATGGCTTAGTTGAATTAATATTCAGCGAAATTCATACCCCGTGCTACGCCCGCCACCCTCCAGCTTGCGCAGAACCCCCTGCGCCAGCAGGTCGTTGATATCGCGCAGTGCCGTGTCGGTGGAGCACTTGGCAATGGCCGCCCATTTGGCCGTGGTGAGCTTGCCCTCAAAGCCGTCGAGCAGCCGGTTGATGAGCTTGATCTGTCGCTCGTTCAGGGGCGTGCCGGCCCAGCGCTGCCAGAACTGGGCCTTGCCCGGCACGATGGTCAGGGTGTCGTTGGCGCCTTGCACCGCGCGCAGCAGGCAGCCCAGGAACCAGGCGAGCCAGGGGGTCACGTCCAGCGTGCCTTTTTGCGTGGCCTCCAGCTGGTCGTAATAGTCTTTGCGCTCGCGCTGGATTTGGGCGCTCAGGCTGTAAAAGCGCTGGCTGCTCCCCTCGGCGCGCGCCAGCGCCATGTCGCCTACGGCGCGTGAGATGCGGCCATTGCCGTCGTCGAAGGGGTGCAGCGTCACCAGCCACAGGTGCGCCACGCCGGCCTTGATGAGTGCGTCGCCCACGGCCTCGGCGTTGAACCACTGCAGGAAGGTCTGGGTTTGCGCGGCCAGCGTGGGGGCAGGCGGTGCTTCGAAGTGCACCTTTTGCCGGCCAATGGGGCCGGAGACAACTTGCATGGGCCCGGTGGCGTCATCTCGCCACGCACCAATGCGGATGCGCGCCATGCCGCTGTAGCCGGTGGGAAACAGGGCGGCGTGCCAGCCAAACAGGCGCTCGACGGTGAGGGGCGCATCGAACCGGCCGGTGGCGTCCAGCACCATGTCCACCACGCCGTCCACATGCCGGTCCGCGGGCGCCAGCGCCCCGATGTCCACGCCCAGCCTGCGCGCGATGGACGAGCGCACGGTCTCCAGATTGAGCCGCTCGCCTTCGATCTCACTGGTTTTAACGACTTCCTGCGTGAGCGCCTGCAAGGTGGCCTGCTCGCGCTGTGCCAGCCCCAACTCGGCCATGCGCCCCTGCAGGTGGCCCTGCGCGCGGTGCACCTGCGCCAGCGGCTCGGCCAGTGCGGCGGCGTCGAAGCGCCAGTGCGGCCAGTCGGCTTGCTGCCAGATGTAGAGGGGGTCGGCGTAGGAGGGCATGCGGCGATTATGCGGCTATTCACCGCAAATTGTGCGGCGAATAGCCAGTGCAATCACCGCAGGGTGTTGGCGGGCGCTTGCGGTTTGAACGACGGCGCTCCGTTTTCAATAGCTGCTTGCGCAGATACCGTATGGGCTACAGGCCTTTTTCTTTCACAATCGTCGGCGCCTCGCCCTGCACCGCCCGGCGCAAGGCTGCCCGTGCCAGCAGGCGTGTGGAGTCCAGCGTCGGCAGCGGCGAATTCGCGTCGTTCATGATCAGGGGGATCTCGGTGCAGCCGAGGACGACGGCGTCGCAGCCCTGGTCTTTCATGCGCTGGATCACCTGCTGAAAGCGGGCGACCGCCTCAGGCTTGAAGATGCCGCACACCAGCTCGTCCATGATGATGCGCTGGATCTCGTCGCGATCCAAGGTGCTCGGGCGCAGGTACGCGAGTCCGCACGCGGTGAGCTGGTCGGGATAGACCTCGCTCTCCACCAGCCAGCGCGTGCCGGTGATCCCCACGCGCCGGAACCCGCGCCCGGCTGCTTCGTCGGCGACGACGCTGGCGATGTGCAGCCAGGGCCGCGGGGAGCGCGGCTCGACATAAGGGAGCGCCTGGTGGATGGTGTTGTCGGGGCAGATCAGAAAGTCGGCGCCTGCGGCTGCGAGCTTGTGCGCGGACGAGAGCATCAACTCGCCCACGCCGGGCCAGTCGCCGCGCTCCAGGCAGTCCACGTAGTCGGCGAGCGAGTGCGTGTGCAGCGAGACCTCGGGGTGCGCGTGCGGGCCGAGCAGCGCCGCGCCTTCCGCGCAAATCGTTTTGTAGCAAAGCGCTGCGCCTTCAAAGGAGCAGCCAACGATTCCGATGTGCTGGGGCATGGCGGTAGTCCTCTTCGGCTCCGGATTATTGCCGCGTCAGGACAAGGCGCGACGGTACTGGATCGTCTCGGCCACGTGCGTGACCTGCGTGCTGTGCGCGCCGGCCAGGTCGGCGATGGTGCGCGCCACCTTGAGCGCGCGGTGAGTGCTGCGCGCCGACCAGCCGAGGCGGGTGGCGGCGGTGTTGAGGAATCGGACGGCGGCGGCGTCGAGCGCCAGATACTCGTCGATCTCCTGGCCTTGCAGCGCCTGATTCGTCTTGCCCTGGCGCGCCACGGCGCGCTCCCGGGCCGCGCTGCAGCGCTCGCGGATGTCGTGGCTGGATTCGCCCGGCGGCGCCTGCACCAGGTCCTGCGGCGGCAGCGCCGGCACTTCGACGTGCAGGTCGATGCGGTCCAGCAGCGGGCCGCTGAGCTTGCCCTGGTAGCGCGCGACCTGATCCGGCGTGCAGCGGCAGGCCTTGAGCGGCGAGCCGAGGTAGCCGCAGGGGCAGGGGTTCATGGCGCCGATCATCTGAAAGCGCGCCGGAAATTCGGAGCGCCGCGCCGCGCGCGAGATCGTGATGGTGCCGGTCTCCAGCGGTTCGCGCAGGGCCTCGAGCGCGGCCCTTGGGAACTCGGGAAATTCGTCGAGAAACAGCACGCCGTGGTGCGCCAGTGAAATCTCGCCCGGCCGTGGCGGCGAGCCGCCTCCCACCAGCGCCACGGCGCTGGCCGTGTGGTGCGGGCTGCAGGTGGGGCGCACGGCCCAGCGCGCCAGCGAGAAGCGCCCGCCCAGGCTGGCGATGGCCGCGCTTTGCAGCGCTTCCTCCACCGTCATGGGCGGCAGCAGGCCGGCAAAGCGCTGCGCCAGCATGGATTTGCCGGAGCCCGGCGGGCCCATCAGCAGGAGACTGTGTCCGCCGGCCGCCGCGATTTCCAGCGCGCGTTTCGCCGCCACCTGGCCCTTGATGTCGGCCAGGTCGGCGTAGGGCGCCGTGGCAGGCGCGGCGCTGGGTGTGACGCGCGACCAGCCATCAAGCGGCTCCGCGGCGCCCGCGCCTTGCGGCAGGAACTGGCGCACCACATCGAGCAGATGTGCCGCGCGGTAGACTTGTGCATCGGGCACCAGCGCGGCCTCTTCGGCGCTGCCGGGCGGCAGCACCAGCTGGGTGACGACGTGGCCGGCATGCAGCGCCAGGCTCATGGCCAGCGCGCCGCGCACCGGGCGCAGTTCGCCCGACAGCGACAGCTCGCCGGCAAACTCGTGACCGGCGAGCCGCGCCGCGTCGATCTGGCCGCTGGCGGCCAGGATGCCGAGCGCGATCGGCAAATCGAAGCGCCCGGAATCCTTGGGCAAGTCGGCGGGCGCCAGGTTCACGGTGATGCGCTTGTTGCCCGGAAACTCCAGCCCCGAGTTCTGGATCGCCGAGCGCACGCGCTCGCGCGCCTCCTTGACCTCGACGTCGGCGAGCCCGACCAGCGTGAAACTGGGCAGGCCATTGGCCAGGTGCACCTCAACGGTGACGGCCGCCGCCTCCAGGCCCAGCAGGGCACGGCTTTGCACCAAAGACAGGCTCATGCGCCTCTCTCCCCAACTTGGGGCGATTGCCGCCCGTTGAGGGGGCCGGCATGGCACCGCAATAGTGCAAACTGGTTATTCATACAGTTATCTTAACGCGGACCCGCCCCCGTTGGTGCACGCAGAAGGGGAAAAGGGGCAGGTGGCGGCGCTGGCACGGTCCGTGCATTGACCGAGTGCTCGTAAACCCTCATTGGAGAATCGCATGACATTGAAGACCGCATCTGCACTGACTCTTGCCGTCTTGGCCACCCTGGCCGGGTGGGGCACTGCCTTCGCCCAAACCGAAACTCCCGCCGAGGCCCAGGCCCCAGCCCCGGCTGCCGCGGCGCCGACACCCGACTACACGCTGAGCTACAACATCGGCGTCGTCACCGATTACCGGTACCGCGGCATTTCGCAGTCGCGTCTCAAGCCGGCCCTGCAGGGCGGCGTGGACTTCGCCCACAAGAGCGGCTTTTACCTGGGTGCGTGGGCTTCCACCATCAAGTGGATCAAGGACGCCGGTGCCACCAACGGTTCCGCGGAGCTCGACCTTTATGGCGGCTACAAGGGCGAGATTGCGAAGGACTTCACCTTTGACGTTGGTTACCTGCGCTACCAGTACGTCGACAACACGCTCGGCGACGTGCCCGGCTTTGGCAACGCCAACACCGACGAGCTGTACGGCGCGCTGACTTGGGGCATCGTGACCGTCAAGTATTCGGACAGCGTCTCCAACCTGTTCGGCACGCTGAACAGCAAGAACAGCGGCTACCTCGACGTGAGCGCCAATGTCGATCTGGGCAACGGCTGGTCGGTCGTGCCGCACGTGGGCCACCAGATGGTCAAGAACAACGGCGCGCTGTCCTATACGGATTACGCGCTGACGCTGGGCAAGGACTTTGGCAGGGGTCTCTCGGCCACCCTGGCCGTGGTGGGGACCGATGCCAGCAAAACCCTGTACGTCACGCCGGACGGCAAGTTCACCGGCAAGACCGCCCTGGTGCTGGGCGCCAAGTACACCTTCTGACCGGCATTGCGCCAAGGAGCCACCATCATGAAACTCGTTACCGCCATCATCAAACCCTTCAAGCTCGACGAGGTGCGCGAAGCCCTCTCCGGGATGGGCGTGCAGGGCATCACCGTCACCGAGGTCAAGGGCTTCGGCCGCCAGAAGGGCCACACCGAGCTGTACCGCGGGGCCGAATACGTCGTCGACTTCTTGCCCAAGGTCAAGATCGAGGCGGCCGTGACCGACGAGCTGGTCGAGCGCGTGATCGAGGCCGTCGAGGCGGCCGCGCGCACCGGCAAGATCGGCGACGGCAAGGTCTTCGTCTACGACCTGGAGCAGGTCGTGCGCATCCGCACCGGCGAGACCGGCAAGGACGCGCTCTAAACACCCCCGTCAACCAGAAAGCCAAGAACATGAAAAAACTACTTGTCTCCCTCGCACTGGGCCTGAGCCTGTTGACGGGCGGCCTCGCCATGGCGCAGACGCCGGCGGCGCCCACGGCGGCTGGTGCGACACCCGCTGCATCGGCCGCGGCCGATGCGACGCCTGTTGATGCTGCCGCGCCGGCCGCCGCGACTGCAACGGCGCCGGCACCTGCTGCTTCAGCCGTCACCGCGCCCGTGGACACCGTCAACAAGGGCGACACCGCCTGGATGATCGTGGCCACGGTGCTCGTCATCATGATGAGCATTCCGGGCCTGGCCCTGTTCTACGGCGGCCTGGTGCGCAGCAAGAACATGCTCAGCATCCTGATGCAGGTGTTCGTGATCTTCTCGCTCATCGTCATCCTGTGGACCATCTATGGCTACAGCGTGGCCTTCACGGCGGGCAATCCGTTCTTCGGCAGCCTGGACAAGATCTTCATGAAGGGCATCACGCCGGACTCGATGGCCGCGACCTTCAGCAAGGGGGTGGCGATCCCCGAGTTCATCTACATGGCCTTCCAGGCGACCTTTGCCGCCATCACGGTGGCGCTGGTGATCGGCTCGCTGGCCGAGCGCGCGCGGTTCTCTGCGGTGCTGCTGTTTGCCGCACTCTGGTTCACCTTCAGCTACCTGCCGATCGCCCACATGGTCTGGTACTGGGATGGTCCGGACGGCATCGTCGACCAGGCCGGCCTGGACAGGGTGACGGCGGCCGCCGGCTGGCTCTGGGCCAAGGGTGCACTCGACTTTGCGGGCGGTACCGTGGTGCACATCAATGCCGCCATGGCGGGTCTGGTGGGTTCCTTCGTGCTGGGCAAGCGCGTGGGCCTGGGGCGGGAGTCGATGGCGCCGCACAGCCTGACCCTGACCATGGTCGGCGCCTCGCTCCTGTGGGTCGGCTGGTTCGGCTTCAACGCCGGCTCCGCGCTGGAGGCCAATGGCTCGGCCGCGCTGGCCTTTGTGAATACGCTGGTCGCCACCGCGGCGGCCACCCTGTCCTGGATGGGCGCCGAGGCGCTGCACAAGGGCAAGGCCTCCATGCTGGGCGCCGCTTCGGGCGCCGTGGCGGGGCTCGTGGCCATCACGCCGGCGGCCGGTTTCGTGGGCGTCATGGGCGCGCTGGTGCTGGGCCTGCTGGCGGGCATGGCCTGCCTGTGGGGCGTGAACGGGCTCAAGCGCCTGCTGGGCGCGGACGATGCGCTGGACGTGTTCGGCGTGCACGGCGTCGGCGGCATATTGGGCGCGCTCATGACGGGCGTGCTCGCGTCGCCCGCGCTCGGCGGCACCGGCATCTGGGACTACGTGGCCAACAAGGTCAGCCCGGACTACTCGATCACCGGCCAGCTCTGGATCCAGTTGCAGGGCGTGGTCACTACCATCGTGTGGTCCGGCGTGGTGGCCTTCATCGCCTTCAAGATCGTCGACATGGTGATCGGGCTGCGCGTGAGCGAAGAGGCCGAGCGCGAGGGCCTGGACATCACCTCGCACGGTGAAACGGCCTACAGCCGCTAGCGCCTGACACTGTCTGGCGAGTGCCTCGCCGGGAGCTTTGGCCCACAGCCATGTGGGCCATTTTCATTGGCGGGAGCGGGGCGCAACGTGGGGCACAATGATCGCGGAGGCAAGCGCCATGACAGCCCAAATGACGATTCGAACCGAAAGCGTGACATGACCTGGCAGACCGTTGTGACCGAGCCCAGCCAACTGGGCGAATCGCCGTTCTGGCACCCGCACGAGGAGCTGCTGTACTGGGTCGATATTCCGGCGCGCCGGATCCTGCGCGCCAACGTGTTCATGGGCACGCTCGAGCGCTGGGCCATGCCGACGGAGCCCGGCTGCATTGCGCCGGCGCGCAGCGGAGGCCTCGTGATTGCGCTGCGCGACGGCATGTACCGCGCCACCACGTGGGGCGGCGAGCTCAAGCTGCTGCTGCACTTTGACCACGACCCGGCCACCACCCGCTTCAACGACGGCAAGGCCGACCCGCTGGGACGCTTTTGGGCCGGCACCATGTACGAGCCGCGCGATCGCTGCGTGGCCGAGCTGTTCTCGCTGGACTGCAGGAATGCGCAGGCCGGCGGCCCGCCCGTGCTGGAGCGCAAGGCAGGTGGCGCCGTCATTGCCAACGGGCTGGCCTGGTCGCCCGATGCCAGAACGGTGTACTGGAGCGACACCACGCGCCACGTCATCTACGCCTGGGACTGGGATGCGGCCAGCAATGCTATGACGCGCCGGCGCGTGTTCCAGCAGCTCCCGGGCAAGCCCGACGGCTGGAAGACCGGCATGCCGGGTTATGGCGGCCGGCCCGATGGGGCAGCGGTGGATGCCGAGGGCAACTATTACAGCGCCATGTTCGAGGGCCGGCGCCTGCTCAAGTTCGCGCCCACCGGCGAGCTGCTGGCCGACATCCCCGTGCCGGTGCAATGCCCGACCATGCCGTGCTTTGGCGGCGCCGATCTGCAAACCCTGTACCTCACCACGGCCTGCCACGGCCGCCCGGCTGCCGAACTCTCGGCGATGCCGCAGTCGGGCTGCGTGTTCTCGATGCGGGTCGAGGTGCCGGGGCTGCCCGTGAACTTTTTCGTGGACTGAGCGCCGTCGCGTCTGCTATTGGATAGATAGCTATCAGCCAAGGTCCATTAAGGGCTACCGGCCGATTTTGCTTGAATTCAGGCGGCCAGCGCGGCCTCGATGTCCCTCGTCAGGCTCTTGGGCGTGTCGGTCGGCGCGTAGCGCTTGATCACCTGGCCATCCTTGCCGATCAGGAACTTGGTGAAGTTCCATTTGATGGCCTTGAGGCCGAGCAGCCCGGGGGCCTCGGCCGTGAGCCACTGGTACAGCGGGTCGGCCTTGGCGCCGTTCACGTCGATCTTGGCCATCATGGGAAAGCTCACGCCGTAGTTGAGCTGGCAAAAGCTCGCAATCTCCTCGTTGCTGCCGGGGTCCTGCGCGCCGAACTGGTTGCACGGAAAACCCAGCACCACCAGTCCCTTGCTGCCATAGGTCTCGTGCAGCTGCTCCAGCCCGGCGAACTGCGGGGTGAAGCCGCAGGCGCTGGCCGTGTTCACGATCAAGAGCGCCTTGCCCGCAAAATTTTTGAGCGGCACGCGCTTGCCGTCCATCTGCTGGGCTTCGAAATCGTAAATAGTTGGCATGTTGGCTCCTGTGGGTTGGTTGCTATTTGGTGCATCTTGCCGCAACATCAGCGCCAACGCTGGCGGGCCGCGCGGGGCCGGGTGCCCCGGCACCTGGTTGGCACCCGACCGGCCCGCAAGTGTCCTCCCCCCAATTGCACCTTATCTGAATCAGGCTACACCATCACTATGAGCATGCCCCAGCCCCTTGCCCTGGTCGGTTTTCCGCCCAATGAGCTTTCGGCCTTCAATGCGCTGTTCCGGCTGGCCGCACGCTCCGGGCCGGGCTATGTCATGGTCGAGCAGGTGCAGCAGGCCCACATCGTCGTGGTGAACGCCGACGATATCGATGCGGTGCGCCGGTTGTGGAGCAGCCAGCCCACCGCCCGCGTGCTGCTGATCGGCCAGTCCGATGCCGGCACGGGCTGGCCCGTGCAGCCGCGGCCCATTCAGCTGCTGGCAGTGCTCGAGGCGGTGCGCTCGCTCGGCGCGCCCGCGCCGGCGCAGCACAGCCGCCCCGCCGGGTTTGCCCCCACCATGCCGTTCGAGCCGTCGACGAGGCCCGCTGCCGCGTACGATGGCGAGGCGCTGCCGGGCCGGACCTCTGACCTGCGTCCCGCCTTTGCCGCCACCGAGCCGTTTGCGCCGCTGGAGATGCCGCGTGCCGCGCCGGACTCGAGCGGCTTTCAGCCGACCCAGCCCTATGTGCCGGGCGACGAACTGCTGGCCACGCCCGCAGCCGGCGTCCCTGCCGCGGCGCCTGCCGACGCGATCGATCCCGCGAGCATCGCGCTGTGGCGTGAAGCCCGGCGCGTGAATTCCCCTTCAGCTCCCGTCGCCGCCGAGCCCCCGCCCGTGCCGGCAGCGCCGGTCGCGACTCCGTTCGTGCCCGCCCCGCCAGTACCGGCTCGCGCTGAAGTCCGCCAGCCTGCGGCGGAACGGATCGACCCTGCCATGTCGGCGTCACCCTGGGGCGACGATGTGCTGGTGGTCGACGGAGGCGATCTTTCCCGGCGCACCCTGGAGCGGCATTTGCAGCAGCATGGCTTTCGTGCCGATCCGGTGCGCAGCGGGGCCGAGGCCGCGCGGCAGCTCGCGACGCGTTCGTACCGGCTGGTGTTCGTGAACGAGCCGGTGGCCGACATGAGTGTGTATCAAGCCTGCCGCACCGTGCGCCGGCAAAAAAACGCCAACGGCACCCGGCCCGCGGTCCTGCTGGTGCTGTCGAACCACAGCGGCTGGTGGGACCGGCTGCGCGCACGGCTGGCCGGCTGCGATGCCTGCCTGGTCCGCCCGTTCGACGAGGTCGTGCTGGGCGGCGTGATGGCGCGCTTTGCCGCGCCTCGAAACAAAGCCTAGTAGTGTGGCCCCCACGCTGGTCGCTCCGCGTACTGCGCTGCCCCCCGAGGGGGCTGGCTTGGCTTGGGGCGGCCCGGCGCCTAGCCTGCGCGCCGGCGCACCGACGGCGCGGGCTTGTCGCAGGCCAGGGCCGACCACAGGGCCGCGAGCAGAATCAGGCCCCCGCCAGCCAGGGTGCGGCCGGTCAATTCGGCTGCGCCCAGTGCGACCGATGAGGCACTGGCAAATACCACTTCCGAGAGCATGATCAGCGCGGTGCCGTGCGAGCTGAGCCGCGCGGCGCCATATTGCAGCGCCAGGTTGCCGATCAGAAACGCCAGGCTCAGCGCCACCGCATACACCAGCCACGAGAGCGCCGGCGCCGGCGGCAGCGCCACCACACCGCGTGCCAGGCCGAGGCAGGCCGCCGAGGTGGCCATCAGCGCGCCGCCGCCAAACATGGCCAGCACGCGCGACTCGGCCGGTGTGTGGCGGAGTTTGCGCAGCAGGATGTTGGTGAGTGCGAAGCTGAAGCCGCCCATCAGGGCGAGCCAGTCGGCCGCGCTCTCGGGCACCGGCCAGGCCGAGTCGCCCGTCTTGAGCACGATCACCACGCCGACCAGCGCCAGCAGCATGCGCGACAGCGAGATCGCAGTGGGCTTTTCGCCCAGCAGCAGCCAGGCCAGCAGCACCGCCCACAGCGGCATCAGGTAAAACAGCAGCACCACGCGCACCACGTCGCCCACGGTCACGGCCCAGTTGAAGCCGACGTTGGTCAGGCCCGAGGCGACCATCAGCAGCCCCAGCAGGGGGTACTGCAACAGGCCGCGCCAGGCCCGCGGCCGCACCGCCAGCAGGCAGCCCAGCGAGACGACGTAAATGATGGCGGTGGCCCACAGCGGATGCACGCCGTGGCTCTCGAGCTGGCGAAACGGCCACCATGACACGCCCCAGACAAAGGCGTTCACCATCAAGGCAGCGGCGGCCAGCAGCGCGCCTTTGGAACCGCTGGCGCTCATCCGTGCAGGTTGTCGTTGCGCGCGATGGCGAGCAGATGCTCGATCTCGTCGCGGTATTTGATGCAGTTGTGCTTGTACCAGCGCCGGATCATCCACATCATGAACGCGACCACCACGCCAAAGGTGGTGATGGCGCCAAAGGCCGACAGGCCCAGGCCGGTCGAGAGGCTGTAGAACGCGCCCAGGATCAGGATGCAGGCCTGCTCGTTGAAGTTCTGCACCGCGATGGAGCGGCCCGCGCCCATCAGGTTGTGGCCGCGGTGCTGCAAGAGCGCGTTCATGGGCACGACCAGGAAGCCGCCCAGGCCGCCCAGCAGGATCAGGAACGGCGCGGCGACCCAGACGTTGTGGATGTAGTTCATCAGAATCACCAGCACGCCCATGGCAATGCCCATCGGGATCACGCGGGTGGCGGTATCGAGCCGCATGCGCATGGAGGCCACGACGGCCCCGACGGCGGTGCCGATCGCCACCACGCCGACCAGCGAGGACGCCTGCGTGGTGCTGTAGCCCAGCGCCAGCGCGCTCCAGGCCAGCACGATGTATTTCAGGTTGCCGCTCACGCCCCAGAACAGCGTGGTGGTGGCCAGCGAGATCTGGCCCAGCTTGTCACGCCACAGGCGCGAGTTGCAGCTCAGGAAGTCGGGCACCAGTTCCAGATAAGTGCGCGACATGGGTCGCATTTCCACACCGGTCAGCGGGATGCGCAAGTTGAACCAGGCCGCCAGCGCATACACAAAGATCAGCACCAGGATGGCGGCCTGCGGCGGCGTGTTGATACCGGTCTTGATGTACGGGAAATCGAACGACAGCAACATGCTCGAGACCGGATGCCCCACCAGTTGCCCGCCGAGCAGCACGCCCAAAATGATGGAGGCAATCGTCAGCCCCTCGATCCAGCCGTTGGCCTTGACCAGTTGCGAGGCTGGCAGCAGTTCGGTCAGGATGCCGTACTTGGCCGGCGAGTAGGACGCGGCGCCCAGCCCCACCACCGCGTAAGCCATCAGCGGGTGCGTGCCCACCAGCATCAGCAGGCAGCCCAGCATCTTGATGGCGTTGCTGATGAACATGACCTTGCCCTTGGGCTGCGCGTCGGCAAAGGCGCCGACGAAGGGCGCGAGGATCACATAGAACAGCGCGAACATCGGCACCAGGGCGGCGCGTTGCCATTCGGCGCCACCGCCGGTGCGGATCAGTTCCACGGCGGCCACGAACAACGCGTTGTCAGCCAGCGAACTGAAAAACTGGGCCGACATGATGGTGTAAAAGCCGCGCTTCATGAACTGCTGCTGGTCACGGCATCAGTGAATCTGATACGCGATGATTTACGGGGTCTCCTGATATCAAAGGGTTATAGCATGCCCCCGCGGTGCCAAAATGCCCACTATTACCGCTTTGTTGTCGCCACCATGCCCCGTCCGATCCAGGCCACCATCCATCTAGAGTCCCTGCGACACAACCTGGCGCGCGCGCGCCGGGCCGCACCCGATGCCCGCGTCTGGGCGGTCGTCAAAGCCAATGCCTATGGCCATGGCATCGAGCGCGTGTACGAGGGCCTGCGCGGCGCCGACGGCTTTGCGCTGCTGGACCTGGGCGAGGCCGAGCGCGTGCGCGCCCTGGGCTGGCGCGGGCCCATCCTGCTGCTGGAAGGCGTGTTCGAGGTGCGCGACCTGGAGCTGTGCTCGCGCCTTAACCTGTGGCACACCGTGCATTGCGACGAGCAGATCGAGATGCTCGCCACGCACAAGACGCAGGCACCGCATCGCGTGTTCCTCAAGATGAATTCCGGCATGAACCGCCTGGGTTTCACGCCGCAGCGCTACCGCGCCGCGTGGACGCGGCTCAACGCGCTGCCGCAGGTGGACGAGATCTCGCTGATGACGCACTTCAGCGACGCCGACGGCGCCAAGGGCATCGCGCAGCAACTCGAGGTGTTCAACGCCGCCACACAGGACCTGCCCGGCGAGCGCACGCTCAGCAACAGTGCCGCCACGCTGCGCAACAACGGCGGCGCGCCGCTGCGCTCGGACTGGGTGCGCCCCGGCATTGCGGTGTACGGCAGCGCGCCCGACTTCCCCGAGCACGATGCGGCGCATTGGGAGTTGCAGCCGGCCATGACGCTTGCTGCAAAAATCATAGCAACTCAGGATCTGGCGGCAGGGGCTAGCGTCGGCTATGGCTCCAGCTTTGTGGCCGACGCACCGCTGCGCATCGGCGTCGTGGCGTGCGGCTATGCCGACGGCTACCCGCGCCACTGCAGCACCGGCACCCCGGTGCTGGTGAACGGCGTGCGCACACGCATGGTCGGGCGCGTCAGCATGGACATGATCACGGTGGATCTCACGCCCGTGCCCGAGGCGGGGTTTGGGTCCGGGGTCACGCTGTGGGGCCGTGCCGCGAATGGGGCGGTGCTGTCGATCGACGAGGTGGCGTTGGCGGGGGGACGGTGGGATATGAACTCATGTGCGCGCTGGCGCTGCGGGTGCCGGTTGTGGTGGCGTAGCGGGCTCTCCGGCTCCCCCGGTTCCTCTCTTGTCATTCCCGGCTTGACCGGGAATCCACGGTAGTTGGGTTACGACCATTGCGAGCGGCTCGGTTCCGGTTGTTGCTCTATAGGTGGGGATGTCGGGATGTGCGCCCGACGGCGCAGTAACTTTTCTTTGAGTGCCCAAAGAAAAGTCACCAAAAGAAGGGGCAGCCGCAGACACGGCCCCTGCGGGGTACCTTGCGCTGCTCGGTGCAGATGGGGTCTGGCTAAACTCGCCCTGCGGGCTCAGACAACGCCAGCCCTGATCCATCTGCCCCTGCGCTGCTCAGCCGTGCCAGGACGGCGGGGAGCCGAACACCAATAATCAATACCGGGACCAGGGAATTCGATACCGAGCACAAGGCCCCACAAGGACGCGCCACGGCGCGTCCTTGTTGACTTGGGTATTTGGTTGTCTGGCTGTCCTCCCGCCGTCATGAGGAGGCGAGTAGCGCAGGGCCGGGCGGATCAGGGGCGCAGATGTTTGAGGGAAGCGAGTTTCTGCGCACCCCGCCCGGATCGAGCAACGCAGCGTACCGGCGCAGCCGGGCGACGAATCCGGCTCGCCTTTCTTTTGCTTACTTTGCTTTGGCGAAGCAAAGAAAAGTGAGGCGCCCGCCGGGGCGCAACCCGGCCAGCAGCCCTGGCAAGGGCGACACAAGGATCAATACAACCCCAGCCCCCGCGCCCGCAGCCGCGCCAGCCCCAGCAGCGCATCGGTGTACGGCGTGGCGACACCAGTGATCTGCCCCAGCTCGCGCACCACAGTAACCAGCGCATCGAGCTCCACCGCGCGGCCCGCCTCCACGTCCTGCAGCATCGAGGTCTTGAACGCTCCCAGCTTCATCGTCACCGCGTGCCGGTCTTCGGGCCGCTCGGCGATCGGCACGCCGATGCGCGCGCCGATCTCGCGCGCTTCCAGCATGACGCTGGAGATGAAGTTGCGCACCAGCTCGTCGCCCATGATCAGGTCGGTGGTGGCGCCGGTGAGCAGGCTGATCGGGTTCACCGTCATGTTGCCCCACAGCTTGTACCAGGTGTCCTTCTGGATCTGCTCGGCAATCACGGTGTCGATGCCGGCCCGCTGCAGCAGCGCGGCGAGCTGTTGCACGCGCGCGGTCACAGCGCCGGAGGGCTCACCCACGATCAGCGTGTTGCCGAAGCGGTGGTTCACAAAGCCCGGCGCGTTCAGCGAGCAGCTGGCGTGCACCACGCAGCCGACCACGTGACTGGCGGGAATGGCCTGGGCGATCTCGCCGGTGGCGTCCACCGCCTGCAGCCGCGTGCCGGCATACGCGCCGCCAAAGCCCTGCAAAAACCACCACGGCACGCCGTTCATGGCGGTCAGCACGATGGTGTCGCGGCCGATCAAGGGGCCGATCTGGCGCGCCACATCGAGCAGCGCCGGCGCCTTGACGGCGATGACCACGAGGTCCTGCACACCGAGATCAAACGGGTCGCTGCTCGCCTGCACCGGTGTGGCCGTCACGGCGTCGCCGCGCTGCACGCGCAGTCCGTGCTGCTGGAGTGCCTGCAGCGTTGCACCGCGCGCCACCACGCTGAGGCGGCAGCCGGCGCCGGCCAGGCCGGCGCCGATCCAGCCGCCGATGGCGCCGGCGCCGTAGATGCATGCTTTGGAAATTACTTTTTCAGTCATTTCGGCTCTTGGCCCTTGTGGAGTCCGCGCAATACGCTCTAGTTTTGATAGCTAGTGTCAATCCGGTCAACCTGCCGCACCAGCGCATCGAACACGTCCTGGCCGGCGCCGAACTGGGCGTCGAACTGGAACGAGTCGTGCGTGGTCTTGCGCGCCACAGCCTCGGGCACGGCGATCGCGGGCCCGAGCGCGGCCTGCGCCATCTGGATATCGCAGGCGCGCTGCAGCGTCCACAGCCGCACGAAGGCCAGCGGCAAGGTCGGGGCCCAGGCCAGCAGGCCGTGGTTGCGCAGGATCAACAAGGGCTTGTCGCCGATGTTCTTGAGCAGGCGCGGCGTCTCGTCGGCGTGGATGGTGATGCCCTCGAAGTCGTGGTAGGCCACCAGATTGTCGAGCTGCGCCGAATAAAAGTTGTTCTGCGCCAGGCCGCCCTGGGTGCAGGCCACGGCCACGCCGGAGGTGGTGTGCGTGTGCATCACGCAGTGTGCGTCGGGCAGGGCGCCGTGGATGGCGGCGTGCACGGTGAAGCCCGCGGGGTTCACCGGCCAGGGGCCGTCGTCGAGCTTGTTGCCCTTCAGGTCGATTTTGAGCAGGTTGCTTGCGGTGACCTCGCTGTAATGCAGGCCGAACGGATTGATCAAAAACTGTTTCTGGCCGCCCGTGACGCTGTCGGGCAGGCGCACCGTGATGTGGTTGTAGATCATCTCGGTCCAGCCCAGCATGGCAAAGACGCGGTAGCAGGCGGCCAGTTCGACGCGGGCGCGGCGCTCGTCGGGGTGCAGGGTGGGCTTGAGTACGGCGTTCATGACGGTTCTCCTCAAAAGGGTTCAGTAGGTCTGGCCCGCCGCGGGGGCGGATGTTCCGGTCTTGAAGCGCGCCGCCAGCGCGCTGGTGTGGCGGGCCAGCAGGTTGGTGTCCAGCCCCACGGCCACGAACGTCGCGCCGAGCGCCAGGTAGTAGCGTGCCTGGGCCTCGTCCGGCGTCAGGATGCCGGCGGCCTTGCCGGCCCGGGTGATGCGCCGGATCGCGTCTTCGATCGCTGCCTGAACCTCGGGATGGCCGGGGTTGGCCACATGGCCGAGCGAGGCCGAGAGGTCGGCCGGGCCGATGAAGATGCCGTCCACGCCCTCGGTCGCCGCGATCGCGTCCAGGTGGGTGAGCGCGGTTTGGGTCTCGGCCTGCACCAGCAGGCAGGTCTGGGCGTTGGCCTCGTGCGCGTAGGCCGGGTAGCGGCCCCAGCGCGAGGCGCGTGCGCCGCCCATGCCGCGGATGCCCTGCGGCGGGTAGCGCGTGGCGCGCACCAGCGTGGCGGCCTGCTCGGGCGTGTCGACCATGGGCACCAGCAGGGTTTGCACGCCGAGGTCCAGGTACTGCTTGATCAGCGCCTCGCCGACATGGCCGTGCCCCATCGGCACGCGCGCGATCGGGTGCGACGGATAGGCGGCGATCGCCTGCAGCTGCGCGAGGATGCTGCGCAGGTCGTTGGGTGCGTGCTCGCCATCGACCAGCAGCCAGTCGAAGCCGGCGCCCGCGCACAGCTCGGTGCTGTAAGGGTCGGCCAGGCCCAGCCACAGGCCGATCTGGGCGCGCTTGTCGGCCAGGGCCTTCTTGAAGGGATTCACAGGTGTTTGCATGGTGACTCCGGCAGGGGGTTAGGCAAAACGAAAGGCGATGGAGCCCAGTGGACCATAGTCGGCGTGAAAGGTGTCGCCCGGCAGTGCCGGCGTCGGCCGCGTGAAGGAGCCGCCGAGCACCACTTCGCCGGCGTCCAGCGACTCGCCCCAGGCGCCCAGCTTGTTGGCCAGCCAGGCCACGCCGTTGGCCGGGTGGTTCAGCACGGCGGCGGCCACACCCGACTCCTCGATCACGCCATTTTTGTAGAGCAGCGCGCTGACCCAGCGCAGGTCCAGCGCGTCGGGCTTGACCGGCCGCCCGCCGGTGATGATGCCGGCGTTGGCGGCGTTGTCGGAGATGGTGTCGAAGACCTTGCGCATCACCTTGGTGTGGCGGTCGAACTGCTCGATGCGTGCATCGATGATCTCGATCGCCGGCACCACATAGTCGGTCGCGGCCAGCACGTCGAAAATCGTCACGTTCGGGCCGCGCAGCCGCTTGCCGAGGACGAAGGCGAGTTCGACCTCGATGCGCGGCGCGATGAAGCGCGTGAACGGGATGTCGCTGCCCTCGGGAAAGAACATGTCGTCGAGCAGCGTGCCGTAGTCGGGCTCGGTGATCTGGCTGGACAGCTGCATGGCGCGCGAGGTCAGGCCGATCTTGTGCCCCTTGATCACGCGGCCCTCGGCCAGCTTGATCTCGACCCAGGCGCGCGAGACCGCGTAGCCGTCTTCGATCGTCATGCCGGGGTAGCGTTTGGAAAAATGCTCGACCTGCACGCGGGCTTTCTCGCTCTGGTGCAGTTCGGCGGCGAGCTTCTGGATCAGCGAGGCGTCAAACATGAGGTCGTTTTCATTTCTTGAACAGGGGGTGCAGGTTGCTGTGCTTGGCATCGAACACCTCGGCGCCTTCGTCGATCTGCAGCGTCACGCCCAGGTGTCGCTGCCCGAAAATCGGATCAAAATGGGCCTTGGTCCGCGCCAGCAATGCGTCGCCCACTCTCTTTTTTGTAGCATCCGAGCGGCCGCGGCCCATGCGCAGGTTCAGGTAGGCGAAGGCGTAGTCGCCCGCGTCGCCGCTGGCGCCCTGGGTGTGTGTGCCCGCGGCACGCCCCGCTGCGCCGCCGTCGGCCACCGCGTAGTGGGGTGCCGGATAGGCCAGCACGCGCGTGCCACCAGGCGGGAAGACGGGCTTGCCGTCCTCGTCCTGCTGCGCGAGCATGGTGTCGGCCAGGCTGCGGCACAGCGCCGCCATGTCGGTGTCGCGGTCGAGGTTGGCAGTGTAGAGAATGACCAGATGGGGCATGAAGGGCTCCTTGGGCTCAGGCCAGCGGTGTGACCGGGAAGATCGCATTGATCTGCCCCGTGCCCGAGCTGCCAAAGTAGGGCGTGATGATTTCCGCCGGTGCGCGGTACTGGTCCCAGCCCAGCAGGCCCAGCAGCATCGCGGTGTCGTGCATGTCGCCCTCGCCCCAGCATTTCTCGGCGTACATCGGCAGCATGGCGCAAAAGGTTTTCCAGTCGCCGGCCTTCCACAACTCGACCACACGCTGGTCCACCTGCTCCAGGAACGGGTCGTAGACCTTGTGCATGAACTCGGGCGCGCGACCGTTGTCGGCGAAGTGGTGCGACAGCGAGCCGCTCGCGAATACGGCCACCGTGCCGTCGTATTTGTCTTCGATGGCACGGCGCACGGCCAGGCCGAAGCGCCCGCTCTCGCGCAGGTCGTGCCAGTCGCACCAGGCCGAGACGCTGACCACCTTGTAGTGCTGGTCGGCATTCATGTAGCGCATCGGCACCAGCGTGCCGTATTCGAGTCCCAAAGTGGTGTCCGAATGGGCGCGGCTTTTCACGCCCATGGCGTTGGCCACATCGGCGATCAGGTGGCCCAGCGCCGGATTGCCCGGGTAGGCGTAGGGCATGTTCTTGATGAAGTGCGGCAGCTCGTTGCTGGTGTAGGTGCCTTTGAAGGAGGGCGCACAGTTGATGTGGTACTCGCTGTTCACGAGCCAATGCACGTCGAACACCACCAGGGTGTCCACGCCCAGCGCGCGACAGCGCCGGTCGATTTCCTTGTGGCCGTTGATGGCGGCGTCGCGGCAGCCGAAGTTCGGGCCGGGAAATTCCGACAGGTACATCGACGGCACGTGGGTGATTTTGGCGGCCAGTGCGAGGGTTCCCATGATCAGGCTCCCCAGTGCGGGATGTGGTGGCTCCCCAGCGATATCGCCACGTTCTTCGGCTCGCAGAACACCTCGTAGCTCCAGGTGCCGCCCTCGCGACCCGTGCCCGAGGCCTTGGTACCGCCAAACGGCTGGCGCAGGTCACGCACGTTCTGGCTGTTGACGAAGCACATGCCGGCCTCGATGCTTGCGGCCACGCGGTGCGCGCGGCCCAGGTTCTCGGTCCAGACGTAGCTGGACAGCCCGTATTGAATGTCGTTGGCTTTCGCAATCGCATCGGCCTCGTCCTTGAACGGGATCAGGCAGGCCACCGGGCCGAAGATTTCCTCCTGCGCGATGCGCATGCGGTTGTCCACATCGGCGAACACGGTGGGCAGCACATAGTTGCCTCCTTTGACGCGCTCCGGCAACTCCGGCGCGCCGAGTCCACCGCACAGCAGCGTGGCGCCTTCCCTGGACCCCAGCTCGATATAGCTGCGCACTTTCGCCAGATGGCCCTTTGAGATCATCGGGCCGACGATGGTCTTCTCATCCAGCGGGTCGCCCACGGTGATGCGCTGGGCGCGCGCCGCGAACTTCGCCGCAAAGTCGGCATAGATCGATTGCTGCACCAGGATGCGGCTGCCGGCCGTGCAGCGCTCGCCGTTGTTGGAGAAGATCATGAACACGGCGGCATCGAGCGCGCGCTCCAGGTCGGCGTCGTCGAAGATCACGAATGGCGACTTGCCGCCGAGCTCCATGCTGAACTTCTTCAGGCCGGCGGCCTGCACGATGCGGTTGCCGGTGACGGTGGAACCGGTGAACGAGATGGCGCGCACGTCGGGGTGCGTGCACAGCGGCTCGCCGGCCTCGCGGCCGGTGCCGTGCACGATGTTGAGCACGCCCGCGGGAATGCCGGCCTGCAGCGCCAGCTCGCCCAGGCGCGCGGCCGTGAGCGGCGAGAGCTCGCTCATCTTGAGCACCGCCGTGTTGCCGAAGGCCAGACAGGGCGCAACCTTCCAGGTCGCCGTCATGAACGGCACGTTCCACGGCGAGATCAGCGCACACACGCCGCTCGGGTGGAACAGCGTGTAGTTCAGGTGCGTAGCCGTCGGGTAGGTGTGGCCATCGACCCGCGTGCACATCTCGGCGAAGTAGTAGAAGTTGTCGGCCGCGCGCGGAATCAGCTGCTTGCCGGTCTGCGCAATCACCTGGCCGCAGTCGTTGGTCTCTGTCTGCGCGATCTCGGGCACATGCGCGGCGATCAGGTCGCCGAGCTTGCGCACCAGCCGGGCGCGCTCGGGCGCGGGCAGGCCGGCCCATTTCGGGAAGGCCGCCTTGGCTGCGGCCACGGCCGCGTGGACCTCGGCTTCGCCGCCTGCGGCGACTTCGGCCAGCACGTCCTGCGTGGCCGGATTCACGGTCTCGAAATAATCCTTGCCGGTGACCGGCTGGCCGTTGATCAGGTGCTCGACTCTCATGCGGGTCCTTGTTCGATGGTGTTCGTCAATGCGCCAATGCCTTCGATTTCCGTGACGATGACGTCGCCCGGGAGGCAGTCGACCACGCCATCGGGCGTGCCCGTGAGGATCAGGTCGCCGGGCTGCAGCGTCATGAAGCTGCTGAAGTACTCGATGAGAAACGGCACGTCGAAGATCATGCCCTGCGTGTTGCCCGACTGCGTGACCAGGCCGTTCACCGTGGTCTGCAGCGCCAGCGCCATCGGATTGGCGATGTCGGCCGCATCGACGCGCCACGGGCCCAGCGGCGTGCAGGCGTCGCGGTTTTTCACGCGCAGATTCGGGCGGTACCAGTTTTCCAGGTAGTCGCGGATTGCGTAGTCGTTGGCGACCGTGTAGCCCGCGATGAAGTCATAGGCGTCGTCGCGCTTCACCTTCCTGGCGGTGCGGCCGACCACCACCGTGAGCTCGCATTCGTAGTGCATGAACTGCACGCCGGCAGGGCGGCGTGTGAAGCTGCGGTTGCCCGTCAGGGTGCTCTCGCTCTTGAGAAACACCAGCGGCTCCTCGGGCGCCTTGAAGGCGAGTTCTTTCGCGTGGTCGGCGTAGTTCAGGCCCAGCGCGAAGATGGTGCGCGGGCGCGGCGTGGCGCTCAGCGGCGGCAGCCAGGTCACGGCGCCGGGCGCCACCAGGCGGCCATCGGCTAGCAGCAGCTGGCCGTCGCGTTCCGTGGCGTCGTGCGCGATGCCGTCCAGAACAATGCGTGCGTGTTTCATGCTGTTTCCTCCGCTACCAGAGTGTTGGATAGCGTGGCGAAGCCTGGCGCGCTGATGTCGATGCGATCGCCGGCCTGCGCGAGCGGGCGGCCGGCGTCGCAGCCCAGCGTCAAGACATCGCCGCGGCGCAGCGTCATGAATTCGCTCACATCGGCCAGCAGTTGTGCGGCGTTGCGCACCAGGTTGGCGAAATTCACCGACTGCGTCAGCAGCCCGTTGATGTAAACGGCCAAGGTGAAGCGCGACGGGTCGCCGGCAGCCTGCGCGGCCACCAGGGCCTGACCTACACCGAGGAAACCGTCGAGACATTTGTATTTGACCGGCGGTCGGTAGAAGCTCGTGTGCGGAATCGACAAATCGTTCATCAGCACGTAGCCCGCTACGGATTCGAGAGCGGTGTCAGCCCGTGCAGCCTGGACATCCTGCCCGATCACCATCGCAATGGTGGCGCCGACCTCGACCTGAGGCACCTTCGCAGGAACCACGATGGCAGCGCCGTGGGCGCTCCAGGTGTTCGCGGGCTTGATATACAGGATCGGTGCCTTGGGCGGCGCCTTGTAGGGCGGCTCGCTCATGTGCGGCGCCAGGGCCTGCACTTCGCCGCGAAAGTTCAGCAGCACGCCGTACACCGTGCCGGACGGCATGAAAGAGGTCGCGGTGCTCATGGCTTTTCCAGTTCAATCACGGTGTCGAGCAGCTTGTACAACTGCGCCAGTTTTTGTTTGCCCAAGGATTGCTCCATCCATGCGTAGTGCGCTTCAATGGTCGCTGATAGCTTGCCCACCAGTTTCAAGCCCTTCGTCGTGGCTTCGACCACGGTACGGCGCTGGTCTTCGGGGTCGCGCTCGCGGCGGATCAGGCCGTCGCGCTCCATGCGCGCGAGCACGCCGGTCAGGCTCGGACCGAGGATGAAGGCCTCGCGCGCGACGCGGCCGGTTTCGACCACGCCGTGCTCGCCCAGCACGCGCAGTACGCGCCACTGCTGGTCACTCAGGGCGTGCGCGCGCAGGCTGGGGCGCGTGTGCGCCATGACCGACTCGCGCGCCTGCAGCAGAAGCCGGGGCAGATTGCGGTGAACGAAGGGGGTGTTCATGAATGGAACGATTTATTTAATATATTAAATGATTTCAGAATTTCCGCAAGCGCAACCCCTGCACGGATACCGCGGGTAAACCCGCGCTGTCTGTCCGTACAGCTATATTCGGCGCATGGCCAAAGACAAAACCGTTTACACCTGCAACGAATGCGGCGGCACCACGCCCAAGTGGCTGGGCAAATGCCCGCACTGCAACGCCTGGAACACCTTGATTGAATCGGTGGCCGAGAGCGCGTTGCCGGCCAAAAACAGGTTCGCCTCGCTGGCCAAAACCGCCGAAGTCGCCACCCTGGGCGAGATCGACGCCGTTGACATGGCCCGCACGCCGACCGGTCATGAGGAGCTGGACCGGGTGCTGGGCGGCGGCATGGTCGAAGGCGGTGTGGTGCTGATTGGCGGCGACCCCGGCATCGGCAAGTCCACGCTGCTGCTGCAGGCGCTCGATTCACTGCAGCGCAGCGGGCAAAACACGCTGTACGTGACGGGCGAGGAAAGTGGCGCCCAGGTGGCGCTGCGTTCGCGCCGCCTCGGGCTCGGTCACTCGCAGGTGAAGGTGCTGGCGGAGATCCAGCTCGAGCGCATCCTCGCCACGCTGGAGGCCACGCAACCCGACATCGCAGTGATCGACTCGATTCAAACCGTGTACTCGGATCAGCTCACCTCGGCTCCCGGCTCGGTGGCACAGGTGCGCGAATGCGCGGCGCACCTGACGCGCGCGGCCAAGGCGTCAGGCGTCGCCATCGTGCTGGTGGGCCACGTCACCAAGGAAGGCGCGCTGGCCGGGCCACGCGTGCTCGAGCACATGGTGGATACGGTGCTGTATTTCGAGGGCGACACGCACAGCAGCTTTCGCCTGGTGCGCGCCATCAAGAACCGCTTTGGCGCGGTCAACGAGATCGGCGTGTTTGCCATGACCGAGAAAGGCCTCAAGGGCGTGTCCAACCCGAGCGCGATTTTTCTGTCCCAGCACAGCGAACCGGTGCCCGGCAGCTGCGTCATGGTCACGCTGGAGGGCACGCGCCCGATGCTGGTCGAAATCCAGGCGTTGGTGGACAGTGGCGGTCCGAGCCCGCGGCGCCTGTCGGTGGGGCTGGACCGCGACCGCCTGGCCATGCTGCTGGCCGTGCTGCACCGCCACGCGGGCATCGCCTGCATGGACCAGGACGTGTTTGTGAATGCCGTGGGCGGCGTGCGCATCAGCGAGCCTGCGGCCGACCTGGCGGTGATGCTCGCCATCACCTCCAGCCTGCGCGGCAAGGCGTTGCCCAAAGGTTTCATCGCGTTTGGCGAGGTCGGACTGGCGGGCGAGGTGCGCCCCGCACCGCGCGGCCAGGAGCGGCTGCGGGAAGCGGCCAAGCTGGGCTTCAGCGTGGCGGTGGTGCCCAAGGCCAACGCGCCGAAGAAGGGCGCGAAAGACTTCGAAGGGCTGACCATTCATGCGGTGGAGCGCATCGAACAGGCCATCGACGTGGCGCGCAGCCTGCAGACCTGAGCGGCCCGCCCGCGTAAGCACTTGCCACACCGTCCCGCGACCGGGAACCCTGAGAAAATGGGGCGATGAACTTTCAACGAATCCTGATTCCCGTGGCGGGTGTGGTGCTGGTCGCGGCGGCCTACCGCTTTTATGGCTGGGCCGGCGTGGCCATTGCGACGGGGGCTCTGGTCATGTGGCTGCTGCTGCACTTCAACCGCGTGATGCAGGTCCTCAAAAGAGCGGCGAACCAGCCGGTCGGCTATGTGGGCAGCGCGGTCATGCTGAACGCCAAACTCAAGCCGGGCGCCACATTGCTGCACGTGGTGGCCATGACCAGGGCGCTGGGCGCGCTACAGAGCCCCAAGGACACCCAGCCCGAGTTGTATCGCTGGACCGATGGCACGCACTCGCATGTCACCTGCGAGTTTCACAACGGCAAGCTGAAGAAATGGGATCTGGTGCGCCCGGTGCGGGATGATGAGACGCCAACGGACGCCGCTGCCGGTCCGGCCCCGTAAAATCGGGGTTTTGCACAATCTGCCCCGCACACTCCTAAGGAAACACCCATGAGCCCGCAACCTTCTTCGATGGCCGACCGCGACGGAAAAATCTGGATGGACGGCGAAATGGTCAATTGGCGCGACGCCAAGATCCACGTGCTGACCCACACACTGCACTATGGCTGCGGGGCTTTTGAAGGCGTGCGCGCTTACAACACGGTGGGTGGCACGGCCATCTTCCGGCTTGAAGAGCATACCGAGCGCCTGCTCAACAGCTGCAAAATCCTGCGCATGAAGGTTCCCTTCAGCAAGGAGGCACTCAACGAAGCGCAAAAAGCCGTGGTGCGCGAGAACAAGCTCGAGAGCTGCTACCTGCGCCCGCTCACCTGGATTGGCGACAAGAAGCTGGGTGTTTCGCCCAAGGGCAATGACATCCATGTGATGGTCGCGGCCTGGGCCTGGGGCGCCTACCTGGGCGAAGAAGGCATGACGCGCGGCATCCGCGTGAAGACCTCCAGCTACACACGCCACCACGTCAACATCACCATGACGCAAGCCAAGGCGGTGAGCAACTACACCAACTCCATCCTGGCCAACACCGAGGCCACCGATGACGGCTACGACGAAGCCCTGCTGCTCGATGCCTCGGGTTTTGTGTCTGAGGGCTCGGGCGAAAACGTCTTCATCGTCAAGGGCGGCGTGGTCTACACGCCCGACCTGTCGGCCGGTGCGCTGAACGGCATCACGCGCAACACCGTGTCCCATATCTGCAAGGACCTGGGCCTGGAGCTGGTGCAAAAACGCATCACGCGCGACGAGGTGTATATCTCTGACGAAGCCTTTTTCACCGGCACGGCGGCCGAAGTCACGCCGATCCGCGAGCTCGATCGCATCGAGATCGGCAGCGGCAGTCGTGGCCCCATCACCGAGAAAATCCAGAGCGCGTTCTTTGACATCGTCAATGGCCGCAACCCGAAGTACGCACACTGGCTGAGCAAAGTATGAGCAACAATCACGCACCGGTTGAACTGCTGGCCCAGGACCTGACCGACATGGGCGGCGTGTTCTGCCCCAACCCCAAGGCCGACATGAAGGTCTGGAACAGCCACCCCAAGGTCTATCTGGACGTGGGCCAGACCGGGTACGTCAAGTGCCCGTATTGCGGTACGGAATACCGCCTCAAGGAAGGCGAAGCCGCAGGGCCTGCTCATTGAGTGACCCGGCAGCCGCCATCCCGCAGGATCTGCAGGCGCTGCTGGCGCAGGTCACCGTGCTGGTGGTGACCTACAACAGCAGCCACTGCGTGGCAGCGCTTGCGCGGGGCTTGTGTGCGCTGCCGCACGTCATCGTGGTGGACAACGCGAGCCAGGACGACACCTGTGCGGCCGTGCAAACGCAATTGCCGGCGGCCACCTTGCTGCGCCTGCCTGGCAACCGCGGCTACGGCGTGGCCAACAATGAAGGCCTGGCCCGGGTCCGCACGCCCTATGCTCTCCTGCTCAACCCGGACTGCCTGATTACGCCGGCCGAGGTGGCGGCGCTGGTGGCCGCCGCCTGTACCTGGGACCAGGCGACGCTGATGGTGCCGCAACTGGTGGATGGCGCGGGCCGCAAGCAAGTCAACTACAGCTGGCCGCGGCACGCGTGGCGTGCGCGCACCGGCGCGGCCGACGGCCCGCTCAACGTAGGCTACGCCTGCGCCGCCGTGATGCTGATCAACCTGCCGCGGCTCAAGGCCACGCTGGCCGAGGGCGCCGGCTTCGACCCGCGCTTCTTCCTGTACTACGAAGACGAGGACCTGTGCCTGCGTGTGTTTCAGCGGCACGGGCAGATCCTTGTGCTGCCTCAGGTGGAGGTCGTGCATTTTTCGCGCGGATCGGTCAGGGGCGCGCGGCCGTGGCGCGCCGAATACTGGCGCGGCTTTCACCACGCCCAGTCGAAAATCCGGTTCGTGGACAAGCATTTTGGCGCGCAAGCGGGGCGGCAGGCGCGGCATCGGCTGATGGGCTCGGCCTGCCTCAACGTGCTGGCGCGTGCGCTGCTGCTTTCGCCCAAACACCTGGCGCGGGCCTGGGGCCGGCTGCGCGGTATCTGGCAGCTCGGTGCCGCGGCCGCCACCTGACTCTCCGCATCGCGCGCACCGCCGTGGCCCATCCTCCCAGCCTTTCATGACGGGCTCCACCACGACCACTGCCCGCCCCCGCCTGACGATCGCGGTGCTGACCAAGAACGAGGCGCAGCGGATCGAGCGCTGCCTGCGCAGCGCGGCGTTTGCCGACGAACTGATCGTGGTGGACAGCGGCAGCAGCGACGACACCGTGGCGCTGGCGCGCGCCTTGGGCGCGCAGGTGTTCGTCCATGCCGACTGGCAGGGCTTTGCCGTGCAACGCAACCACCTGCTCGCCCATGCCCATGGCGACTACATTTTCTTTCTCGATGCCGATGAGGAAATCACGCCGGCGCTGCAGCAGGAGCTGTGCGCGGCCGTGCAGTCCGGCGCGCGCGCGGTGGGGTGCATCCGCTGGCGCGTGGTGGCCTTCGGCCGGGAACTCAAACACTTCCTGTCGCAGGCGCCGGTTGAGCGGCTGTTTCCCCGCGATCTGCTGCAGCGCTTCGAGGGTGCGGTGCATGAACATGCCGTTCTCGCGGGTGAGCCCCTGCCGCGTCATACGCTGCGCACGCCGCTACTGCACTACTCGCGCGATTCCGTGCGCGCCAGTCTGGAGAAGCTGACCCAGTATGCGATGCTGGGCGCCGCCAAGCGCGCGCGGGCCGGCAAGCCGGGCGGGATCGGGGCCGGGATGGTGTATGGCGTGTCCGTCTTCATTCGCCTGTATTTCTTCAAGCTGGGCTTTCTGGGCGGCGGCGCGGGCTTTCTGTTTTGCTATTTCATCGCGCTCGAATGTTTTTTCCGCTGCGTGGCGCAGCACTATGACGGCGCCAGCCTGACGGACACGGTCGGGCGCTGAGCTTGCCGGCGCCTTGAAGCACCGGACCCGCCATCAGCAAAGCCATCATGAACAGAAAGAAATGATTTTCCCGGGCGCTGAACAGGGGCGAGTTGGTCAGGCTGTCCGCGATCAGGGCGCACGCAAGACCGAGGATCAAAAAGCGGTCCGGTGCGGCTGCAGCGCGGCCATACGAGACCAGGCGAGAGATCAGGAACAGGTAGGCCAGCAACCCCGGCAGACCGTTCTCCAGCCAGAAGAACAGGTACTGGTTGTGCGGGTGCCAGCCAAATTCAACGCATTCCACCGGATTCACAATCATCCGGCAGGACTCGTGGTCGTAAGAGCCGGTTCCCCAGCCTTGCACGGGCCGCTCCCGGATCAGTTCCAGCACCGTCTTGTAGTTGTAGAGACGATGGCCGACGGAGCTGTGAATATCGGTATTGTGGTTTTTAATTTCGACCCAGGCGGTTTGAAAACGCGCCTCCATCGTCCTGGAGCTCAGCAAGCCGGCCGCCAATACGGTGGCCAGTAGCAGCAGCGTTGCGTAGCGGCCGCGTCCGGGGATGGCGGTCAGCACAAAAGTCAGCAGACAGGCTGCCAATACGAAATAACCGGTTCGCCCCTGGGACAGATTGGTAATGCTGAGCACGGCCAACCCCGCCAGCGCGAGCCACAGCCCCCGCCAGCGATTCTTTTGAGAAGCGATGCACAGCGTGAGGCACAACACGGCAAAGAAAGACATCATCACGTTTTGGGTGATGTAGTCGCCCACGACGGTATGGTCGACGCCCCAGCCCAGCGCCTGCGCAGGATTGGCCCTCAAGCTGATCCAGGGCAGGCGAATCCAGATGCTCGCGTAGACCGACGCCAGAATGAAGAGCATGGCCGCGGCAAACGCGCCCAGACAATACCGGCGCCAGCGTGCCTGATCCAGCAGGGACAAGAAAACCAGGGCGATCAGGAGCTTGCTGTATTTCAGCGTGTGCAGGCGGATGTGCGCCATGTCACCTGTGGAGTACAGCGTGCCCAGCAGGATCAGGCCGAACAGCAGCAACGCGGGCAGCACCATGGGGTTGTGGCGGATGGCTTGCCAGCGCTGCCGGTAGTGGCCTGCGGCCAGCCAGCACAGCACCACCACGGCGCTTAGGGTGTTGGCGAGACCCAGGGCCACGGGGAAGCTCAAAAAAACGCCGACCAAGGCCCATTTCGCCGCAATGTCAAAGCGTTCCTGAAGGCGTGTCATCGTGGCAGGTTCAAGCGGCATGTCGTGCCAACTCCCGGTTCAAAAGCAGCCTGGATTATCAGTGCGCTATTGAGCCCCTCATGCACCGCCGCCTCGCCCCGGCAAGGAAAGCTTGTAAGTAGATATTGCCCGAATGTCGCTCAACGCCACAACGCCGCCGCATCACGCGCCATGCGCCGCAAGACGTCTTCGGCCGAAGGGCAATCGTTGATCAACCCAACCGCCTCCCCGACGGTGGCGTGCGCCGCCGAAAAATCCCCCGCCTTGACTGCCGCATCGTAGCGGGCGCGGGCGGCTGCCGGATCGGCGCGCAGCGCCTCCACGCGGTCCTCCCACTGCCGGTGCAGGTCGTTGCGGATGGCGCGAAAGTCGTAGGGCGCGGGCCAGTTCTTGCGCCGCAGGATGTCGAACACGGCGCTTCGGGCAGTGCCGTCGCCGTTGGCTCGCACCGCCTGATCTTTGGCGCCCTGTGCGGCCAGGCACTCGCGTGTCGCCCACAGGCGCGAGCCGACCAGGGCACCATCGGCGCCCAGCACCAGCGCGGCGGCCAGCGTGCGCCCATCCGCAATGCCGCCCGCGGCCAGCAGCAGGGTGTCGGGGGCGTGGGCGGCGAGCCAGTCCGCGAGTTCGGGCACGAACGTCATGGTGGCCCGGCCATTGAGCGAATTCATGCCGTGGCCGCCGGCCTCGGCACCCTGCGCGACGATGACCCGCGCACCGGCCTCGATCGCCTGCGGGACCTGCTCCATGCGCTGCACCTGGCACATCAGCGTGGTGCCGGCGGCCGCAATACGCGCCCCGTAGGGCCGCGGATCGCCGAAGGACAGCATCAGGGCGCGTGGTTTGTCGCCGGCCGGCCGGTCCAGTACCCAGTCCAGCGCCGAGGCGTCTTCGTCCAGCTTCCAGGTGATGAAGCCGCAACCGATGCGGGACCGGTTTGGCGCCGTTTCGGCCGCCTGCAGCGCCAGCGTGTACTCGCGCTGCGTCCAGGCCAGGTCGCCGTAGCCGCCGCCGACCAGGCCCAGCGCGCCTGCGCGGGCGCAAGCAGCCGCCAGGGCGCCGCCACAGGCCAGCGCCATGGGCGCGAGTGCAACAGGTACGGAGAGATCGAAAAGGGTGGTCAGGCGGGTTTTCATGGCGCTATTGTGAACTTGGGTGCGCGGGGGCGTCATCGGGTCAAAAAAAAGCCACCTCGCGGTGGCTTGAAAAAGTCCTTGGAAGGACGTCGTTGGGATTCTCTACGTATGTCCAACTCTTGCGAGTTTCGAGCCCTTGTTCCTGTGACAGCAGTCCAGTAACTTTACGTAATTTCCTGCATTTGGACATCCCATGTTTGCGGGATAAGCGACGGTACAGGCCAGGTTCACCCTCTATTGTTGTGACTTTCCACACAGTTTCGCGAGAGTGTCGCTGTTACATGTTCGAAGATGGCAAGTCCACCACGAAGGTGGCGCCGCCGCCCGGGCGATCCTCGCAGCGCACCGTGCCGCGATGGCGCTGCGCAATTGACTTCACCAGCGCCAGGCCCAAGCCGACGCCGCCCTCGCGCTCGCTGGCGCCCGGCAGGCGGTAGAACGGCTCGAAAATGCGCTCGCGCAGGTTGACCGGCACACCGGGCCCGCGGTCACTGACGCGCAGCACCGCACGCTGGCCCTCGCGCTGCACGCTCACGGTGATGGCGCCGGTGCCATAGCGGCGCGCGTTTTCGAGCAGGTTGCGGATGGCGCGGCGCAGCAGCTTGGGAACGCCGTCCACGGTCACGGCCCTCGCGCCGCTCTCGGTGTCGTGGCCGGTGTCGAGCTCCAGGCCGACCCGCGCGCACTCTTCGGCCGCCAGTCCGGTCAGGTCTATCTGTTCGACGGTGCCGATGTCGGCTTCCTGGGCATCGAGCCGGCTGGCCAGCAGGATTTCGTCGATCAGCTGGTCCAGCTCGCCGATATTGCGCGAAATCTCGTCCTTGAAAGCCGCTGACGGTGTGCTGCCCATCAGCTCCAGTCCCATGCGAATGCGGGTCAGCGGCGAGCGCAGTTCGTGTGAGGCATTCGCCAGCAGCGACTTGTGCGATTTCACCAGTGTCTCGACGCGCTCGGCCGCGTGGTTGAAGCGTGCGGCCAGGTCCGCTACCTCGTCATGGCCCTGCACCGGCACGCGCACCGAAAGGTCGCCTTCGCCCCAGCGCTGCACACCGCGCTGCAGCGACTCGAGCCGCTGCGTGAGCCGGCGCACGATGGGGTACACACCCAGCGCCACCGCCAGTCCGACCAGCGCCAACAGCCACGCAAAACCAAAGGGAGAGCGCGTCCACGCGGGCGGCGGCCCCGCAGGCCGGCGCCCGCGTGGCGGCATTTGCAACGCCAGGGTCTGGCCATTGTCCAGCGTGACGATGAACTCCAGGCCCTGCCCCGGTACGCGGTTCACTTCGGCCTCGGCCGAGCCGATCAACACGCCTGCAGCATTGCGCACCATGACTTCGCGCGGCTCGCGCGGCGCCCTGTAGTGCTCCTCCGAGACCTGCCAGGCCCAGCCCACCACCAGCGTCAGCACCGCCACGCCGCCCACCACGGCGAGCCAGATGCGCAGATACAGGCGGCGTGAGAGGGCGTTGAAGAGGGGCAAGCGGATCGCTCCCGGTGCTCGATCAGTCCTGCTGCTTGGCAAACACGTAGCCGACGCCGCGCACCGTCAGGATGCGCCGGGGGTTTTTCGCGTCCACCTCGATCGCCGCGCGGATGCGCCCCATGTGCACGTCGATCGAGCGGTCGAACGCCTCCAGCTCGCGCCCGCGCACGGCCTCCATGATCTGGTCGCGGCTGAGCACGCGACCGGCGCGCTCGGCCAGCGCCACCAGCAGGTCGAACTGGTACGACGTCAGGTCGCTGGGCAGGCCGCTCACCGTGACGCTGCGCGCATCGCGATCGATCTCCAGCGAGCCGAAACGGATGACCTTGGCTGTGGGTTGCGCGCCGTCGATGCGCCGGCGCAGGATGGCGCGGATGCGCGCCAGCAGCTCGCGCGGCTCGAACGGCTTGGGCAGGTAGTCGTCGGCGCCCAGCTCGAGCCCGATGATGCGGTCCATCGGGTCGCCCTTGGCCGTCAGCATCAGCACCGGCACCTGCGCCACGTCGCCCGGCAAAGCGCGAATGCGCCGGCAGACCTCCAGGCCATCGATGTCGGGCAGCATCAGGTCGAGAATCACCAGATCGGGCGCGAGCTCCTGCAGCCGCGTCAGGCCGCCGAGCCCATCGCCCGCGTGTGACACCTCGAAGCCCGATTGGCCCAGGTACTCGCGCACCATGCTGGCCAGCCGGGCGTCGTCTTCAATCATCAACAGTTGTGAACTCATGAGTGGCAGTTTAATCTTCACCCGGGCCGGAGGGCGCCAAGTGTTCTGGCCATCGTGCGGGCACTCAATCACGGCGCGTTGAAGCGGCGGTAAAGTAAAGTAAATGCAAACCACTTCCGTTCTGGACGACATCCTGGCCCGCCACGCGCGCGAGCGCCCGCACGCGCTGGCCCTTCGCGCCATCGGGCCCGATTCCCGGCACGACTTCAGCTATGAAGATTTGGCGCACCGCACCGGGCATGCGGCGGCCCGGCTCTGGCACGCGTGGGGCGTGCGCCCCGGCGACCGCGTGGCGTACCTGGGCCTGAACCAGGCCGACCAGATCGTGCTGCTGTTCGCGCTGGCACGCCTGGGCGCCATCCTGGTGCCGCTCAACTACCGACTGGCGCCGCCCGAGTGGTCCGCCGTGCTGGCCGACTGCACCCCGCGCTGCCTGGTGCATGACGCCACCTGGGCCGCGGCCGCCACCACGCTGGCGCTGCAGCATGGCCTGCCAGCCCATGCGCTGCAGACGCTGGCCGCCCCCGGCGCGTTGCCGGCCGCGCCCGTGCACGCCGACCCCGCGGCGCCGGCCCTGCTGGTCTATACCTCGGGCACCACGGGACAGCCCAGGGGCGCGCTGCACACGCAGGAAAATTTGATGGCAAATATGGCTGCAGCCATTGATGTGCAAGCGCTGACAGCTGCAGATTTGATAGCAACTATGCTACCGCTGTTCCATGTGGGCGGCCTGTGCATCCAGACCCTGCCGGCGCTGTGCGCGGGCGCTGCCGTGATCCTGCACGCCCGCTTCGATGCCGGCGCTACGCTGGCGTCTTTTGCGCAGGACCGGCCCACCTTGACCCTGCAGGTGCCCGCGACGATGAAGGCGCTGGTCGAGCACCCCGACTGGGTCACCACCGACCTGTCGTGCCTGCGCGCCGTCTGGGCCGGCTCGAGCACGCTGCCCGAGGCGCTGATCGCCGCCTTCCACGCGCGCGGCGTGCCCGTGTGCAACGTGTACGGCGCGACCGAGACCGGGCCGTTCTCCATCGCACTGGCACCAAAGCAGGCCTTCAGCCATGTGGGTTCGTGCGGCTGGCCCGCGCCCGGGGTCGAAGTGCGCCTCGCGCGGCCAACCGCACATGCCGATGTGGGCGAGGTGCTGCTGCGTGCGCCCAACGTGGTCGCGCACTACTGGCCGCAGCAGCGCGCACTGGACGATGGCGGCTGGTTCCACAGCGGCGACCTGGCGCGCCAGGCGCCGGACGGCAGCTACACCATCGTCGGCCGCGCCAGGGACCTGATCATTTCGGGCGGGGAAAACATCTACCCCGCCGAGATCGAGCAGTTGCTGGCCGGCCACCCGCTGGTGGCCGAGTGCGCGGTGCTGGGGCAGCCCGACGCGCAGTGGGGCGAAATTGCTGTGGCCGTGATTGTTTTGCGGCCGCAGCCCTTGCCGGACGTGAACAATGGGCTATCAAACTGGGAGCAAACCCTGCGCGACTTCCTGCACGCCCGCATTGCCCGCTACAAGCAGCCGCGCCGCTGGCTGGCGCTGCCGGCCCTGCCCAAGACCGCACTGGGCAAGGTGCAAAAACAATTGCTGATGAAGCAGTTGCTATCGAATATATAGCGCACCGTGCAGACACATCAAGGGCCAGGCACCATTTTGACTCTTGAAGCGAGCCACACCAGCAGCAGCACCGGCACGCCCAGCATCGCGGTCATCGTGAAAAACTGCGGGTAGCCAAAGGCATCCACATAGCGCCCCGAATAGCCCGCCAAAAACTTGGGTAGCAGCAGCATCATGGAGCTGAACAGCGCGTACTGCGTGGCCGAGTAGTTCACGTTCGTGAGCGATGACAGGTAGGCGATGAAGGCCGCCGAGGCGATGCCGCTGGACAGGTTGTCGGCCGAGATCACCGCGATCAGCGCCGTCAGGTCGTGCCCGCGCGAGCCGAGCCACGCAAACAGCAGGTTGCTGGCAGCGCTCAAAATCGCGCCCAGCATCAGCACGCGCATCACGCCCCAGCGCACCGACATGGCGCCGCCCACGAAGGCGCCCGCCAAGGTCATGATCACGCCGAAGATCTTGGTGACCGCCGCCACCTCGTCCTTGGTGTAGCCCATGTCCACGTAGAACGGGTTCGCCATGATGCCCATCACCACGTCGCTGATGCGGTAGATGGCGATCAGGGCCAGGATCAGCGCGGCCTGCCAGCGGTAGCGCCGCACGAAGTCGGCAAACGGCTCCACCAGTGCGCTGCGCAGCCACTCGGCGGCGTTCCTGGCGGGCGGCAGCACGCGCGGCAGCGGCTCGGGCGAGAACAGCACAGTGAGCATGCCCAGCGCCATCGACGCGGCCATCACCAGGTAAGCCGTGTGCCAGGCGCCCTGCTGGTAGCCCACCGTGCCTGCCACTTCCGCGCGCGCCGCCACCCACAGTACGCCGGCGCCGGCCCAGATCATGGCCAGCCGGTAGCCGGTCTGGTAGGTGGCGGCCAGCGCGGCCTGGCGCTCCATGCTGGCCGACTCGATGCGAAAGGCGTCCAGCGCAATGTCCTGCGTGGCCGAGCCGAACGCCACCATCAGCGCGCACCACACCACCGGCTCCAGCCCCGCCCGCGGGTCGTTCAGCGACATGCCCACCAGGCCCGCCATCACCACGCCTTGGGCCAGCAGCAGCCAGCTGCGCCGGCGGCCCAGCCAGCGCGTGAGCAGCGGGATCGGCAGGCGGTCCACCAGCGGCGCCCAGACCCATTTGAAACCGTAGGCCAGCCCGACCCAGCTCAGGTAGCCGATGGTGGTGCGGTCGATGCCCGCCTCGCGCAGCCAGAAGCTCAGCGTGCCCAGCACCAGCAGCAACGGCAGGCCCGCGGAGAACCCGAGCAGCAGCATGCGCAGCGTGGGGGCCTCGCGGTAAACCTTGAGCGTGTCGATCCAGGAGGGTTTGGCGGCGGTGGCGGGCGCTGCGCTGGCGCGGGTCAAGTTGGAACTCATGCGGCGAATAATACGCGGCCGTTTGCCGGGCACGCCCCCACCCTTAAGTCTCATTTAAGCCGCGGGCGTCATTCTTTGAAAACCGGCTGCGCAAAAGCGCAGGCCAGGCGATGACGTCCCGGTGATCGCAGGTGGCCGGGTCCATTTTTCCGCCTGCACAGTCTTTCAAGGAGAAATGAAATGAAAGCAAGCATTCGCCAAGCCGCGGCGGTGGCCGCGTTGGGGGCGGCCCTGTTCGGCATGGCATCGGCCCAGGCCGGCGTCGTTCCCCCCATGCAAAAGATCGACGGGATCGAGATCATGAGTGGCGGCATCGGCGACGGCGAGGCCGCCGCGATTCAGTCCGAGGCGCGGCACTGGCCGCTGACGCTCGAGTTCGCGATCAAAAACAAGGCCAGATCCAACTACGCGGCCGACGTCAACGTCATCGTACGCGATGCCAAGGGCCATACCGTGCTGCAGACCACCTCGGACGGGCCCTTCCTGCTGGCCCGGCTGAACCCCGGCCAGTACACGGTCCAGGCGAGCCTGGATGGGAAGACGCTGCAGCAAAAGGTCATGGTCGGCCATCAACCGGCCCGGCGCCTGTTTTTGTGGCCCGCGGGAACGGATGAGTCGGCTTCGTGACGCCACCGCCGGCGCCTGACCACGAGGAAGTCCCGCACGCGCCACACCCGCAGCGCCTGCTGCGCTCCCCGCTGGGCGGGCTCTCCACGCACATCCTGCCCACCTCGGCGACGATGGTGGGTGTGTGCATGACCGTGCTCTCCATCGGCCATCTCGGCCACGGCGGCGATGCGCGCATGGTGATCGACAAGTTGCTGGCCTGCGACGCCGTGGTGTTCCTGGCCAGCGCACTGCTCTCGTTCATGTCGATTCGCAGCGGCCATGCGAACGGGCGGCTGGAGAGCCGCGCCGAGGTGGTGTTCATTGCTGGCCTGGGGGTGCTGGCCGTAGTGGCCGTGGCGCTGGCATTTGCGATTACGTGAGAGTACCTGGCTGTGAAGTTCCCATCAGATGGTCGCCGTTGTCGGCCGGGGTCCTGCACCTCGGGTTGCCCAACCGCCGAAGACGCTGTCGACCTCTTCATGATCTGCCGGACCGGCGCGCACTATTGACTTTCTAGGGCATCAAAGGGCAAATTCATAATCAACTGTTAAGGGAGCATGGTCCGAAAACTTTTCGGCCTTGTAGATGGATTCACGCCGCGCATGGGCCGCCATGGCCGGCGTCGCCAGGTGGTAGTCGAGTCGCCACCCCACGTTGTTCGCATAGGCCTGGCCGCGATTGCTCCACCACGTGTAGGCGGTGTCGGTGGCGGTGGGCTGGAGCTGGCGGTACACGTCGACCAGCTTGGCTTCATCAAGGAGTTTCGTCATCCAGGCGCGCTCTTCGGGCAGGAAGCCGCTGTTCTTCTGGTTGCTGCGCCAGTTCTTCAGGTCCATTTCCTTGTGCGCGATGTTCACGTCGCCGCACAAGATGAACTCGCGCTTTTTCTTGAGCGCCACCAGATGCGGATAGAACTCGGCCAGGAAGCGGAACTTGGCCTGCTGGCGCTCCTCGCTCGAGGAGCCGCTGGGAAAGTAGGCGCTGATGATGGAGAGCTGACGCTTGGGCGTATCGAAGCGCAGCTCCACGTATCGACCCTCGGTGTCGAATTCAGGCGAGCCGTAGCCGATTACCACCTCGCTCGGCTCATGTCGGCTGTACACCGCCACGCCCGAGTAGCCCTTTTTTTCGGCGAAGTGGAAGTGGCCCTTGAGGCCGGCCAGCGCCTCGAAGCGGCCTTCGATGTCGGCGGCCTGGGCCTTGACCTCCTGCACGCAAATACAATCGGGCTGATGCCGGGTCAGCCACGCTTCCACCCCCTTGGTGCTGGCGGAACGGATGCCGTTGAGATTGAGGCTGGTGAGTTTGAACAAGGATTTCCCCATGGTGGTTGCAAGCGCGCGAACAGCTGAGCAGCAGGCCGAACATGACCGGCTGGCTCAGGAGTTCGTGCAGTTTTCTGTCGATTCCGGTGTGCTGCGCTTTGGCGAGTTCAAAACCAAGGCGGGCCGCCTGAGCCCCTACTTCTTCAACGCCGGCCTGTTCGACGACGGCGCCAAGCTGGGCCGGCTCGCGCAATTCTATGCAAAAGCCCTGCTCGCCAGCGGCATCGGGTTCGACATGATTTTCGGCCCGGCCTACAAGGGCATCCCGCTCGGCGCCGCGGTGGCCATCGAGCTGGCGCGGCTCGGGCGCAACGTGCCCTTTGCCTACAACCGCAAGGAGGCGAAGGACCACGGCGAGGGCGGCACGCTGGTCGGTGCGCCGCTCAAGGGCCGGGTGCTGATCGTCGATGACGTGATGTCGGCCGGCACCGCGGTGCGTGAGTCGATCGCCATCATCCGCGCCGCCGGGGCCACGCCGCATGCCGTGGCGATTGCGCTGGACCGGCAGGAGAAGGCGACCGAGGGCGGGCTGGATGTGAACCACAGTGCCGTGCAATATGTGCGCGATCAGCTCGGCCTGCAGGTTTGTGCGATTGCGACGCTAGCGGATTTATTGCAGTATCTGTCCCACAGCGGCCGCGAGGGGGCGGGCGCGCACCACGAACAGGTGCTGGCTTACCGGCGGCGCTACGGCGTAGATTGAATCGAAGGATAAATGTGCTGAATTTGACTCGGGGAGCGCTCGCGGCGCTGCTGCTGTTGGCCGGCTCCATGGGATCTGCTGCAGCGCAAGGCATCTACACCTGCACCGACGCCAAGGGGCGCGTGCTGAACGCCGACCGGCCGATTGCCGACTGCATCGACCGCACGCAAAAAGAGCTCAATCCCAGCGGCACGGTGCGCCGCACGGTGGGTCCGTCGCTCACGGCGCAGGAGCGCGCGGCCCAGGAGGCGCAGCAAAAGCTCATGCAGGAAGAGCAGGCGCGCCAGCGCGAAGAAAAGCGCCGCGACCGGGCACTACTGGTGCGCTATCCCAACAAGGCGGTGCACGACCAGGAGCGGGCGCAAGCGCTGAGCCAGGTCGACGACGTGATCCGCGCCGCGCAAAAGCGCGTGGGCGAACTGCAGGCCGAGCGCCAGAGCATCGATGCCGAATTCGAGTTCTACAAAAAGAACCCGACCAGGGTGCCGTCTTCGCTGCAGCGCCAAGCGGACGACAACGCGCGCAGCACCGCGGTGCAAAGCCGCTTCATCGCCGAGCAGGATGCCGAGAAAAAACGCATCAACGCGCGTTTCGACGACGAACTCGTCAAGCTCAAGCAGTTGTGGACGCCGCAGGTCCCGGCCCCGCGTTGAGGGGAGCGAGCCGCTGGCGAACAGTGGATTCCCGCCTACGCGGGAATGACGGAGGTGGGCAGGAATGACAGCGCAGATTCTTCTGTCTACCATCCCTTGCCTTCTCGCCTGTCATTCCCGGCTTGACCGGGAATCCACGGGGGATAGCTAGCCGAGCTTTTTTCGCAGCGAGTCGTTAACCTGCGAGGGGTTCGCCTTGCCTTTGCTGGCCTTCATGACCTGGCCGACCAGTGCGTTGAACGCCTTGTCCTTGCCGGCGCGGAACTCCTCGACGGATTTGGTATTGGCGGCCAGCACGTCGTCGATGATCTTGTCGAGGGCGCTGGTGTCGTTCATTTGCTTCAGGCCCTTGGCTTCGATC
Organism: Rhodoferax sediminis; assembly: GCF_006970865.1. Taxonomy (NCBI): domain Bacteria; kingdom Pseudomonadati; phylum Pseudomonadota; class Betaproteobacteria; order Burkholderiales; family Comamonadaceae; genus Rhodoferax; species Rhodoferax sediminis. The sequence goes on along the minus strand of NZ_CP035503.1, from coordinate 4,229,194 downwards.
AGGCCGTCCACGTCGCTGCCCTCGGCAGTCCACAGTGCATCGAACACCTGCCGCGCGGCGCTGTTGGAAATCGTCTCGTCGGCAATGCGCGTGATCAGCTGCGCGAGCCGGGCCGCCGGGACGGGCGCCTGTTCGATGCCGATCTCGTCGGTATTCAGTCGGCGCGAGACTTCACCCATGATCCAGTTGCTGGCCAGCTTGGGCTGGTTGCAGGCTTTGGCGGTGGCTTCGAAATAAGCCGCCATCTCGCGGCTTTGCGTCAATGCCGTCGCGTCGTAGTCCGAAAGGCCATAGTCCGCGCAGAAGCGCGCCGCCATCACGCGTGGCAGCTCGGTCATCTGCGCGCGCACGCGCTCCACCCATTCGGACGCAATCGCCAGTGGCGGCAGATCCGGGTCGGGGAAGTAGCGGTAGTCCGCCGCGTCTTCCTTGGTGCGCATGGCGCGGGTCTCGCCCGTGCCGGGGTCGAACAGCACGGTGGCCTGCTGGATCGCATGGCCGTCTTCAAGCTGCTCGATCTGCCAGCGGATCTCGTAGTCGATGGCCTGCTGCATGAACTTGAAGCTGTTCAGGTTCTTGATTTCGCGCCGCGTGCCGAGCCTCTCGCCGGGCTTGCGCACCGACACGTTGGCATCGCAGCGGAACGAGCCCTCCTGCATGTTGCCGTCGCAAATGCCGATCCAGGTCACGATCTTGTGCAGTTCGCGGGCGTAGGCCACGGCCTCGGCGGTGGAGCGCATGTCGGGCTCGGTCACTATCTCCAGCAGCGGCGTGCCGGCGCGGTTCAGGTCGATGCCGCTCATGCCCACGAAGTCTTCGTGCAGCGACTTGCCGGCATCCTCTTCGAGGTGGGCGCGTACCAGTCGCACGGTCTTGGATTCCTCGCCGAGGAAAAACGAGACCGAACCACCCTGCACCACCGGGATCTCGTACTGGCTGATCTGGTAGCCCTTGGGCAGGTCAGGGTAGAAGTAGTTCTTGCGTGCAAAGATGCTGCGCGGCGCGATGCGCGCGCCGATCGCCAGGCCGAACTGGATTGCGCGCTCCACCGCGCCCTTGTTCATGACTGGCAGGGTGCCCGGCAGCGCCAGATCGACCGCGCAGGCCTGGGTGTTGGGCTCGGCGCCGAAGGCCGTGGCGGCGCGGCTGAAAATCTTGCTGTGTGTGGACAGCTGCGCGTGGGTTTCGAAGCCGATGATGACCTCGTAGCCCCGTACCAGCGGACCAGTGGGGCGGCCTTGTTGCAAGGCCTCGAAAGTGTTCACGGGTTCGCTCATCTCAAAAGCCCCCCGGCGTCTTCTGGTGCCAGTCCGTGGCCTGCTGCAGCCGGTGCGCCGCGTTCAGCAGCCGGACTTCCTGCAGATGGTTGGCTATCAGTTGCAGGCCCACCGGCATGCCGCCGGCGCCAAAACCCGCCGGCACGCTCATGCAGGGCAGGCCCGCGAGCGAGGCCGGCAGTGTGAAGATGTCGGCGAGGTAGCTCGCCACCGGGTCGTCTGATTTCTCGCCCAGCTTCCACGCCACGGTGGGCGCGACCGGGCCGGCGATCAGGTCGCAGTGCTTGAACGCCTGCTGGAAATCGTCGGCGATCATGCGGCGGATTTTTTGCGCTTGCAGGTAGTAGGCGTCGTAGTAGCCGTGCGAGAGGACATAGGTGCCGATCATGATGCGGCGCTTGACCTCGTCGCCAAAACCCTCGGCGCGGGTCTTCTTGTACATATCGGTCAGGTCGGTGTATTTCTCGGCACGATGGCCGAACTTGACACCGTCGAACCGGCTCAGGTTGCTGGACGCTTCGGCCGGCGCGATGATGTAGTAGACGGGGATGGAGAGTTCGGTGCGCGGCAGCGAAATCGGCACCAGCACGGCACCGAGCTTCCCGTATTCCTTCAGGGCCGCATCCACCGCAGCGCGCACGTCGGCCGACAAACCTTCACCGAAGAATTCTTTCGGCACACCGATGCGCAAGCCCTGCAGCGAATCATTCAGGGTGCGCGTGAAGTCTTCGGCCGGCGCGTCGAGCGAGGTCGAATCGCGGTCTGGATCGGGGCCGCACATGGTGGACAGCAGCAGCGCGCAATCTTCTGCGGTGCGCGCCATCGGGCCGGCCTGGTCCAGGCTGGAGGCGAAGGCAATCATGCCGTAACGCGAGGCGCGGCCATAGGTCGGCTTGATGCCGGTGATGCCGCAGAACGAAGCCGGCTGGCGGATCGAGCCGCCGGTGTCGGTGCCGGTCGCGGCCGGGGCCAGGCGCGCCGCCACGGCCACCGCGCTGCCGCCCGAGGAGCCGCCCGGAATGCGCGTGGTGTCCCAGGGATTCAGCACCGGCTTGAACGCCGAGTTTTCGTTGGACGAGCCCATGGCGAACTCGTCGCAATTGAGTTTCCCAAGCGTTACAGCCCCCGCACCCTTGAGCTTCAACACAACTGTGCTATCAAATGGAGAGCGATAGCCCTCCAGCATGCGTGAGCCGGCGGTGCTCGGGAAGTCCGTGGTGACGAAGATGTCCTTGTGCGCGATCGGCACGCCGAGCAGCGGCGCCGTATCGCCCCCCGCCAGCCGCGCATCGGCGCCATGGGCCTGTGCCAAGGTGACTTCTTCGCTGGTGGCAAGGTAGGCACCGAGCGCCTCGTGGCGGGCCCCACGCGCCAGAAAGTGCCGGGCCACCTCGACCGCAGACACGTCCTTCGTACGCAGCCTGGTGGCGAGCTGCGCCAGCGTCAAATCATGCAGATCGGTCATTTGGCGGCCCTCGCCGTGGGGGGTGCTCATTCGATCACCTTGGGCACGAGAAACAGGCCGCGCTCCACTGCCGGCGCACTGCGCTGGTTGGCTTCGCGCTGGTTCGGTTCGCTCACCACATCGTCGCGCAGGCGCAAAACCACATCCTGGCTGACGGCTATGGGGTGGGCCATCGGCTCCAGACTCGCGGTATCCACCGCGCGCATCTTTTCCACAATCTCGAAAAACCCGTTGAGTTGTGTCAGCAGGCGCTCACTCTCAAGCGGTTGAAGTTCAAGCCGTGCCAAATTGGCGATCCGGCCGATGTCCTGGGGAGTCAAAGCCATGGGGAAAACGCTTCCGAAACCAGATGTAAATATGCCGCCCCGGCTGGGTGCGGCCGGGTTGTGCACAGGGGATGCGGTATTATCCCGCCTTTGGTGCAACGCCTTCAAATGCGCCGGCAATTGCGCTGAAAAAGACCAATTCCGACCCCCAGCGACCTAATTTTGACATGGCGATGGTCCGCCGAAGCGCGAACCATGCCCGAGAGGACTATTCATGTTTGGAGCATTCCGTCGGTACTTCTCCACCGACCTGGCGATTGACCTTGGCACCGCCAACACCCTGATCTATGTGCGCGACAAGGGTATCGTGCTGGACGAGCCCTCCGTCGTCGCGATCCGCCACGAAGGCGGCCCCCAGGGCAAGAAGACGATTCAGGCCGTGGGCAAGGAAGCCAAGGCCATGCTCGGCAAGGTGCCCGGCAACATCGAGGCCATCCGCCCGATGAAGGATGGCGTGATCGCCGACTTCACCGTGACCGAGCAAATGCTCAAGCAGTTCATCAAGATGGTGCACCCGCGCGGCATGTTCAAGCCGTCGCCGCGCATCATCATCTGTGTGCCCTGCGGCTCGACCCAGGTGGAGCGCCGCGCGATTCGCGAATCGGCGCTCGGCGCGGGCGCCTCCGAGGTGTATCTGATCGAGGAGCCCATGGCGGCGGCCATTGGCGCCGGCCTGCCGGTGTCCGAGGCTTCCGGCTCCATGGTGGTGGACATCGGCGGCGGCACCACCGAGGTCGGCGTGATCTCGCTCGGCGGCATGGTCTACAAGGGCAGCGTGCGTGTCGGCGGCGACCGCTTCGACGACGCCATCATCAACTACATCCGCCGCAACTACGGCATGCTGATCGGCGAGCCGACCGCGGAAGCGATCAAGAAGAACATTGGTTCGGCGTTTCCGGGCTCGGAAGTCAAGGAGATCGAGGTCAAGGGCCGAAACCTGTCCGAGGGCGTGCCGCGCAGCTTCACCATTTCCAGCAACGAGATTCTCGAAGCGCTGACCGACCCGCTCAACAACATCGTGAGCGCCGTGAAAAACGCGCTGGAGCAGACCCCGCCCGAACTGGGCGCCGACATCGCCGAGCGCGGCATGATGCTGACCGGCGGCGGCGCGCTGCTGCGCGATCTGGATCGCCTGCTGGCCGAGGAAACCGGCCTGCCGGTGCTGGTGGCGGAAGACCCGCTGACCTGCGTGGTGCGCGGCTGCGGCATTGCGCTCGAGCGCATGGACCGGCTAGGCTCGATTTTCACGTCGGAATAAGCCGCACAGCTGTCTGCCTGCGCGCACTGGTCCCGGAAGAAGGGACAATACGTGAGCCATGCCCTTAGGTACTCTTGACAGGACCCCGCCCCCCTTCTTCAAGCAGGGGCCGTCGGCGCTGTCCAAGCTGATGTTTTTCAGCGCCCTGGCGCTGTTCCTGATGGTGGCCGACACGCGCTTCAAGGTCACCCAGCCGCTGCGCGCGGCCATCGCGACCGTGCTGTACCCGGTGCAATGGCTGGTCATGCGCCCGGTGCTGCTGGCGCGCACTGGCAGCGAGTATTTCGAGTCCCTGGAAGCGGCCCAGCAGGGTGAGGAGGCGGCGCGCCAAAAACTCGCGCTGCAATCCCTGCGCGCCAGCCAGGTGGAACAGCTCACGCTGGAGAACGCCCGCCTGCGCAAGCTGCTGGCGCTGCGCGAGCAGATCCGCACGCCGGCACAGGCCGCCGAGGTGCTGTACGACGCCGCCGATCCCTATTCCCGCAAGATCATCATCGACAAGGGCATGACGCAGGGCATCGTGGCCGGCTCGCCCGTGATCGACGAGTCCGGCGTGCTCGGCCAGGTGACGCGGGTGCTGCCGCTGCTCAGCGAGGTCACGCTGGTGATCGACCGCGACCAGGCCATTCCGGTCCTGAACACCCGCACTGGTGTGCGCGGCGTGGCCTTCGGCGACCCGGTGTCGCAGGGGGGCATGCTGGACTTGCGCTTCATGCCGGCGAACACCGATGTGGTGCAGGGCGACTTGCTCACCACCAGCGGCGTGGACGGGGTGTACCCGCCGGGCCTGCCCGTCGCCAAAGTGGCGAGGGTCGAGCGACGTGCCGATTCAAGTTTTGCCCGCATATATTGCACCCCCCAGGCGCTGGTGAACGCGACGCGGCACGTCATGGTGCTCACGCCGGTGTCGGCGCAGATCCCGCAGCGCCCGGAACTGGACCCCAAGCCGGCGCCGGCGAAAAAGAAGGACGCTTCAAAATGAGGCGCCAGCCCATTTCGCTGCGCCAGGAGGGCGCCGCATGATCATGCGACAGGGGCAGCAGCTGCTGCTGCCCGCCAACCCGTTGTTCATCTGGGGCAGCCTGCTGGCGGCCCTGCTGATCGATATGCTGCCGCTCGGGCGCACCGCGTGGATGCCGGACCTGCTGATGCTGTTGCTGGTGTTCTGGAGCGTGCACCAGCCGCTGCGCGTGGGGATCGGTGCGGCCTTCGTCTTCGGGGTCGTCATGGACGTGCAGCAGGCCGCGCTGCTGGGCCAGCATGCACTGGCCTATACCGCACTGAGTTTCTTCGCCATCACCATGCACCGTCGCCTGCTCTGGTTCAGCGTGCCGTCGCAGGCGCTGCAGGTACTGCCGATTTTTGTCGCGGCCCATGCGATTGAATTGGGCATCCGCATGCTCGGCGGCGGCGTGTTTCCGGGCTGGCAGATGCTGCTGGCTCCGCTGGTCGAGGCGGTTTTGTGGCCGATCGTCAGCGTGCTGCTGCTGGCGCCCCAGCGCCGCGCGCCCGACCCCGACAAGAACCGTCCGTTATGACCGAGCTGCGCAACATCGAAGCCGAGCTTGCGCGCTTTCGCCGGCGCGTGCTGGTGGCCAGCCTGGTGGTGCTGGTGGCGTTCGGGCTGCTGGTCGCGCGCCTGATGTTCCTGCAGATCGTGCGCCATGACGATCTGGCCGAGCAGGCCGAGAGCAATCGCACCGCGATCGTGCCGACGGTGCCGAACCGCGGGCTGATCGAGGACCGCAACGGCATCATTCTGGCCAACAATTACTCCGCCTACACGCTGGAGATCACGCCGTCCAAGGCCGGCCCGCTGGAGCAGACCATCGCCGCGCTGGCGCAGGTGATCGACATCACGCCGCGCGACCGCAAGCGCTTCAAGAAGCTGCTGGAAGAGTCCAAGAGCTTTGAGTCGCTGCCGATTCGCACCCGCCTGAGCGATGAGGAAGTCGCCAAATTCGCGGCGCAGCGCTATCGTTTTCCGGGCGTCGAAATCAAGGCGCGGCTGTTTCGCAACTATCCGTTTGGCGAGCTCGCGAGCCACGCAATCGGCTACATCGGGCGCATCAACCAGGCCGAGAAGGACCGCATCGACGACTCCGACGACGAGGCCAACTACCGCGGCACCGACTACATCGGCAAGCTTGGCATCGAGCAAAGCTACGAGCGCCAGCTGCATGGCACGACCGGCGTGGAGGAGATGGAAACCTCGGCCGCGGGGCGCGCGGTGCGCAGGCTTGCCAGCATTGCGGCCACGCCCGGCGACACGGTCAAGCTGTCGATCGACATCCGGCTGCAAAAGCTGGTGGAAGACATGTATGGCGATCGCCGCGGCGCGCTGGTCGCGCTCGACCCCAGGACGGGCGAGGTGCTGGCCTTCGTCAGCAAGCCCACGTTCGACCCCAACATGTTTGTCGATGGCATCGACAGCGACAACTGGCAGGCGCTGAACGAGTCACTCGACAAGCCGCTGCTGAACCGCGCGCTGCGCGGCACCTACCCGCCGGGCTCGACCTACAAGCCGTTCATGGCGCTGGCCGCGCTGGAAACCGGCAAGCGCACGCCGCAGCAGTCGATTTCCGACCCGGGCTACTTCATGCTGGGCGGGCACAAGTTCCGCGACGACAAGGAGGGCGGGCACGGCACGGTCAACATGTACAAGTCGATCGTGGAGTCCTGCGACACCTACTACTACATGCTGGCCAACGACCTCGGAGTGGACACGATTCACGACCACATGAAGCCGTTCGGCTTCGGCGAGCTGACCGGAATCGACATCCAGGGCGAGCTGCGCGGCCTGTTGCCATCGACCGAATGGAAGCGCACGGCCTACCGGCGCGCCGACCAGCAAAAATGGTATGCGGGGGAGACCATCTCGCTCGGCATCGGTCAGGGCTACAACCACTTCACCGTGCTGCAACTGGCACGGGCCACGGCCATGCTGGTGAATAACGGCATGAAGATCAAGCCGCATCTGGCCAAGGAAGTGATCGATGCCGTCACGCACAAGGCGGAGCCTGTGGTGCACGAGGCGCCTGAGCGGATCGACGTCAGGCCCGAGAACCTGGCGGTGATCAAGAACGCCATGGTCGGCGTCAACCTGCAGGGCACCTCGGCCGCGAGCTTTCGCGGTGCGCCCTACACCAGCGGGGGCAAGACCGGTACCGCCCAGGTGCTCGAGATCAAGCAGAACGAGAAGTACCACGCCGGCAAGATCGCCGAGCGCCTGCGTGACAACGCCCTGTTCACGGCCTTTGCGCCGGCCGAGGACCCGAAGATCGTGATCGCCATGGTGGTCGAGAACGGCGGCTTTGGCGCACAGGCCGCGGCGCCGATGGCGCGCCGTATCTTTGACTACTGGCTGCTCGGCCAGTACCCCAGCGAAGAAGACATCGCGGCGGTGCAAAAGGCGCAGGCCACGGCGCCGATCGGCAAACCGCGCCGCGTGCAGGACGTGCCCTGGCCCCCGGAACCCTAGGACTGGAACCCCCACGCTGGTCGCGTCGCGTCCTGCGCTGCCCCCCGAGGGGGCTGAACTTGCCCGGGGCGGCCCTTCGCGGCGTTCCTAGCGCACGAACGCGTCGTAGCCGGTTTTCAGAATCAGCGCGCTGACCACCACGATGAAGACGCCGCGTACAAAGCCGGCGCCGTGGCGCAGCGCCAGCCGCGTGCCGAGCAGGCTGCCGATCACATTCGCCGCGCCCAGCGCCAGCGCGAAATGCCACCAGACATGGCCCTTGAGCGCGAATAAGATCAGCGCCGCGATATTCGTGGCGCTGTTGATGAGCTTGGCCGAGGCCGAGGCGCTGAGGAAGTCATAGCCGAGCCAGCGCACGAACACGAACACCAGAAAGCTGCCCGAGCCGGGGCCGAAAAAACCGTCGTAAAAGCCCAGGCTCAAGCCGACGGTGCAGGCCGCCAGCGTCTCGCGCCGCCCGGAAAAGCGCGGGGTGTGGTGGCGGCCCAGTTCCTTTTTCGCCAGCGTGTAGAGCAGCACCGCCAGCAGGATGAAGGGCAGGGCGCGGCGCAGGTAATCCGGCGCCAGCAGCGTCACGGTCCAGGCGCCCGCGAGCGAGCCGCCGAAGCCGGCCACGGCCGCCGGCCCCAGCGCGTGCCAGGGCATGTGCACGCGCCGGCTGAACTGCCAGGCCGCGATCGAGGTGCCCCAGACCGAGGCGCTTTTGTTCACGCCCAGGAGCGTTGCGGGCGGCGCAGTGGGAAAGACGGCGAACAGTGCGGGCACCAGAATCAGGCCGCCGCCGCCCACGATGGCGTCCACGAAACCGGCCAGCAGCGAGGCCAGCGACACAACGATCAAATCCATGGCGCCATTGTCGCTTGAGCGAAGACGGCGTTTACTATTGAATTGATAGCTGTATGCGAAGGAGTGACAAGGGCTGCAAGCTATTTTGGTTAACAAAATAAAAAGGCGCCGGGGTCACCGGCGCCTTTTGTCTGCTACCTCGCTGACGGCGGGTAGCGCGCCAGCGTTGCAATTTTGTCTCCTCGGCTCCTCATGGAAACGGGCGCTCGCGCCTGTTTCCGAGTGACGATACTGTAGGCGATCGCCACCGCCCCGGCGATCGGGATTTACCCTTCAAGCCTTGAGGCCCTCCTCGGCGATCCACTGCGCGGCCTTCTCCGCAATCATCAGGGTCGGCGAGTTGGTGTTGCCGCTGGTGATGGTGGGCATCACGCCGGCATCGACCACGCGCAGACCGGCCACCAGACCGCCCTGCCCATCGTGGACCCGCAGCCGTGCATCGACCACCGCCATGGGGTCGTCGGCGCGGCCCATCCTGGTGGTGCCGACCGGATGGAAGATGGTGGTGGCGATGTCGCCGGCCAATTTGGCCAGCTCCTCGTCGCTCTGGAACTGCACGCCGGGCTTGTATTCCTGCGGCTGGAAGCGGGCCAGCGCGGGCTGCGCCACGATGCGGCGCGTCACGCGCAGCGAGTCGGCGGCGATTTTGCGGTCCTGCGCCGTGCTCAGGTAGTTGGGCGCGATCGCGGGCGCGTCCTCGAACCGGGGGCTCCTGATCTGCACCGTGCCGCGGCTGGTCGGGTTCAGGTTGCACACGCTCGCGGTGAACGCCGGAAAGTCGTGCAGCGGCTCGCCGAACGCATCCAGGCTCAGCGGCTGCACATGGAATTGCAGGTTGGGCCAGGCTTGCGAGGCATCGCTGCGCGTGAAGGCGCCCAGCTGCGAGGGCGCCATGCTCATCGGTCCGGTTTGCCTCAGGGCGTATTCCAGTCCGATCTTTGCCTTGCCCAGCAGCGAGCTGGCCATGGTGTTGAGGGTCTTGACCCCTTGCACCTTGAACACGGCACGGATTTGCAGGTGATCCTGCAGGTTCGCGCCGACACCCGGCAAGTCCCGTACGACGGGCACGCCGCAGCGCTGCAGCAGCGCGGCCGGCCCCAGCCCCGAGAGCTGCAGGATCTGGGGCGAGCCGATGCTGCCCGCGCACAGGATCACTTCGCATCTAGCCGTGGCCGTCACGTTCTCCGTGCTGGCGCGCACCTGCACACCGGTGCAGCGCTGGCTGCCGTCGGCCGCAGTCTCGAACACCAGCCGGCGCACTTGCGCCGAGGTCCACATCTCGAAGTTGGGCCGCCCGTAGCAGGTCGGGCGCAAAAAGGCCTTGGCGCTGTTCCAGCGCCAGCCCGCTTTCTGGTTCACCGCGAAATAGCCCACGCCCTCGTTGTTGCCGCGGTTGAAATCGTCGGTGGCGGCAATGCCGGCCTGCTGCGCCGCCTGCGAGAACGCGTCGAGGATGTCCCAGCGCAGGCGCTGTTTCTCCACGCGCCACTCACCGCCCGCCTGGCGGTGCCGCAGCAGTTGGCGGTACGGCGTCTTGTCGTCCTGCAGCAGCTCCGGCGTGCTGCCCCTGGCGCCGTGCGCCGCGTCGGCGCCCTGGTAGTAGTCCTCGTGCAGCTTGAAGTAGGGCAGGGCATTGGCCCAGGCCCAGGCGTTGTCGCCGGTGAGTTGCGCCCACTGGTCGTAATCGCGCGCCTGCCCGCGCATGTAGATCATGCCGTTGATGCTGGAGCTGCCGCCCAGCGTCTTGCCGCGCGGGTAGCGCAGCGCGCGCCCGTTCAGCCCGGCGTCGGGCTCGGTCTGGTACAGCCAGTCGGTGCGCGGGTTGCCGATGCAGTACAGGTAGCCCACCGGGATGTGGATCCAGTGGTAGTCGTCCTTGCGGCCGGCCTCGATCAGCAGCACGCGCTTTGTGGCATCGGCGCTGAGCCGGTTCGCCAGCAGGCAGCCGGCCGTGCCGGCGCCCACGATGATGTAGTCGAAGGCGGTGTCGCTCATCGATTCACTTCGGCGTCGGCATGGCAAACTCCGCGCCCTTGCCAATGCTCTCGGGCCAGCGCTGCATGATGGATTTTTGCTTGGTGTAGAAGCGCACGCCCTCTTCGCCGTAGGCGTGCGTGTCGCCGAACAGGCTCTTCTTCCAGCCGCCAAAACCGTGCCAGGCCATCGGCACCGGGATCGGCACGTTGATGCCGACCATGCCGACCTGGATGCGCCGCGCAAACTCGCGCGCCACATGGCCGTCGCGTGTGAAGCACGACACGCCGTTGCCGAACTCGTGGGCGTTGATCAGCTCGACGGCCTCGCCGAAGTCCTTGACCCGTACGCAGCCCAGCACCGGGCCGAAGATCTCCTCCTTGTAGATGCGCATCCCGGGCTTGACATGATCGAACAGCGTGCCGCCCATCCAGAAGCCCTTGTCGCAGCCCTTGCCCGCGTCGGTGCCGCGAAAGCCGCGGCCATCGACGACCAATTTGGCGCCCTCGGTGACGCCCAGTTCGATGTAGCCGGTGATGCGCGCGTGCGCCGCCGCGGTCACGATCGGGCCCATCTCGGCGTCCAGCGCGGTGCCGTTCTTGATCTTGAGCGTCTTCGCGCGCTCGGCCAGCAGCGGCACCACCTTGTCGGCGACATCACCCACCAGCACCGCGACGCTGACCGCCATGCAGCGCTCGCCGGCCGAGCCGTAGCCCGCGCCGACCAGCGCGTCCACGGTCTGCTCCAGATCGGCGTCGGGCATCACCACCATGTGGTTCTTGGCACCGCCCAGCGCCTGCACGCGCTTGCCGTGGTGCGCGCCGGTCTCGTAGATGTAGTTGGCAATCGGCGTCGAGCCGACGAAGGACACGGCCATCACGTCCGGGTGCTCCAGCAGCGCATCCACCGCCTCCTTGTCGCCCTGCACCACGTTGAACACGCCGTCCGGCAGGCCGGCTTTTTTGAGCAGCGCGGCGATCAGGAGCGAGGCGCTCGGGTCGATCGGGCTGGGCTTGAGGATGAAGCAGTTGCCCGCGGCGATCGCCACCGGGAACATCCACATCGGCACCATCACGGGAAAGTTGAACGGCGTGATGCCGGCCACCACGCCCAGCGGCTGGCGCAGGGTCCAGTTGTCCATGCCGCCCGAGACCTGGTCCGTGAAGTCGCCCTTGAGCAGTTGCGGAATGCCGCAGGCAAATTCCACCACGTCGATGCCGCGCGAGACCTCGCCCTGCGCGTCGGTAAAGACCTTGCCGTGCTCGGCGGTGATCAGGTGCGCGAGTTCGTCCCGGTGGGCGTTCAGCTGCTCCAGAAACTTGAACAGCACGCGCGCGCGGCGCAGCGGCGGCGTGTCGGCCCAGGCCGGAAAAGCAGCGCGGGCGGCGGCCACGGCCTTGTCCACCTCGCTGCGGCTGGCCATCGCCACGCGCCCGGTCACAGAGCCGGTGGCCGGGTTGAACACGTCCTGTGCGCGCCCCGAGGTGCCGGCCACCACGCGGCCGCCGATGTAATGGTCAATATTTGCTGTGCTCATGATGAATCTCCTGGTCAATGCGGCGAGTGTCGCCAAAATGAGTATGGTTTGCCAATGAATTCGCCAAAACCAGTGTATAAATTTGGCAAATATGAGCGGCCACCTCGACCCCCAAACTCTACGCGCCTTTGTAGCCGTGGCGCGCGAAGGCAATGTCTCGCGTGCGGCCATGCGGCTGCACCTGAGCCAGCCGGCCGTCAGCCTGCAACTCAAGAGCCTGGCGCAGAGTACGGGGCTGGCGCTGTTCACGCGCACGCCGCAGGGACTGGTGCTCACGCGCGACGGCGCGGCGCTGCTGCCGCAGGCGGAAAAAGTGCTGGCCTCGCTCGTCGATTTCAACCAGGCGGCACTGCGCCTGCACAACACGCTGCGCGGCGTGCTGCGCATCGGCACCATCCTGGACCCGGCATTCACCCGGCTCGGCGCGTTTTTGAAGGAACTGGTGGAGTCGGCGCCGCAGATCGAGACCGAGCTGCGCCAGGGCATGAGCGGCGACGTGCTGGCGCAAATTTCGCGCGGCGAACTCGACGTCGGGTTCTACCTTGGCCTCCCGGTCAATTCTGAATCAAATCAGCCGCTAGCCCATATGGAGACCAGGCAAGCCGCTATTCATTTCGAAGCAAAGGAGCTCACTCACTTCAGCTACCGCGTGCTGGCCCCGGCCGGCTGGGGCCCGCAGGTGCTGGGCCGCGACTGGAAAGCGCTGGCGGCCTTGCCGTGGCTGGCCACGCCGCCCGCATCGGCGCACCACCGCGTGCTCGCCGGCGTGTTCGGCCCCGGCTCGCTGACCGGGCTGGAGCCCCGGCGCGTGGCGCTGGTGGACCAGGAGGCCTCGATGCTGGATCTGGTCAAGTCGGGCGTCGGCCTGTCGCTGGTGCGCGACTCGATTGCGATTCGGGAGAGCCAGGCGCACGGCCTGGTGATCGCCGACCGGGTCAGCCTGGACTGCGTGCTGAGCTTTGTCTGCCTGAGAGCGCGCGTGGCCGAGCCGGTGGTGGCGAGCGCGTGGGCGGCGCTGGACAAGGTCTGGCGCTGAAGGCGCCGCTGAGCCGGGCTCAACTGCCTCCGAACCAGTTGTAGCCCTGGTCTTCCCAGTAGCCACCCGGGTAGGTGTTGGTGACGAAGATCGCCTTGATGTATTTCGGGTTCTTGTAGCCGAGCTTGGTCGGCATGCGCAGCTTCATCGGGAAGCCGTATTTGGGCGGCAGGATCTGGCCGTCATAGCTCAGCGTCAGCTGCGTTTGCGGGTGCAGCGCGGTCGGCATGTCGATGCTGGTGTAGTAGTCATCAAAACACATGAAGCCGACATACTTGGCCGTCAGGTCGGCGCCGACGCGGCGCAGAAAACTCGCGAATGGCACACCGCCCCAGCGCCCGATCGCGCTCCAGCCCTCCACGCAGATGTGGCGCGTGATCTGGTCGACCTGCGGCATGGCGCGCAGCTCGGGCAGGGTCCAGCTGTGCTTGTCGGCGACCCGGCCCGAGACTTCGAGCCGGAAGCTGTCCGCGTCCACGTGGCGCACCTGGTCCTGCGTGTAATAGGCATTGAACGGGAACGGGCGCGTGATCATCGATTCGGGGTAGGTGGGCGCCAGCCGGTTCGGATCGAACAGCCAGGCCTGCACGTCGTCGTTGAAGCGCGAGACCCGGGTCAAGGCCGCGTCCACGCTGTCGTTGCTTGAGAGCGAGCAGCCAGTCAGCATGGACAGGCCGCCGAGCGTGAGCGAGCGCCGCAGGAAGTCGCGCCGGCCCGGCTGCGCCAGCCGCTGCACGGCTTCTTTCAGGATGGCGTCGCCGCTGCTCAGGAGGAATTTTGGGGTTTTGATTTGCATGTCATGCCTCCCGCCGAGCCGCCTCAAAGGAGGCAGGCGCCTCCTCGGGGGGACAGCGAATACACATTGTGATGAGCGTGGGGTTCATAGCATCTCCTCAGCGGCCACGGACCATGTAGACCAGCGTGCGTGGCACCAGCGCCACCATCGTGAGGTGCACCACCGCGAACGCCACCAGCGCGGCCATGGCCAGAAAATGAACCCGGCGCGCCACCTCGTAGCCGCCCAGCAGTTCGCGCAACAGCGGAAACTGCACCGACTTCCACAGCACCAGCCCGGACAGCACCAGCAGCACGCTGTCCAGCATCACGAACAGGTAGGCCAGGCGCTGCACCATGTTGTAGTGGCGCGGGTCCGCGTGCGCCAGCTTGCCGGCCAGCGCGGCCCGGATGTCGGCGGCGAGCGCCCTGGGTGACAGCGGGAAGAACTTGCGCGCCAGCCGTCCGGTGCCGATGTTCAGCGCCAGGTACAGCAGGCCGTTGATGCCGAGTACCCACATCGCCGCGAAGTGCCACTGAATGGCGCCCCCTAACCAGCCGCCCAGCGTCAGGACGGCCGGAATCTCGAAGCCCATGAAGCCGGTGGCGTCGTAAATGCGCCAGCCGCTCATCACCAGCGTGACCACCGCAACCGCGTTGATCCAGTGCATGGCGCGCAGCCAGCCGGGGTGAATGATTTGCGGGTTCGTGTTCATCCATCGTCTCCAGTCGTTGGGAAGGCACCGCGACGATCCGGCGCCTTTATCCTGTCTGTCGTGAGGGGTAGTCGGGCCGCGCTGCGGATTCTTACAGGTATAGGCCATTTTTTGTTCGAGCGCTGGGTCGGCGGCTGTGCTGGCGCCGCCCTATACTGGCGCGCCAGTCATCACCCGATCCAGTGCCACGCCATGCCCCGCCCCCACCTCGTCGAACCGCTCGTGATGCTCGCGACGGTGGTGCAATGGCTGGTGCTGTCGATCGTGACCGGCGCCGTGATCGGCGTGGGCTGCAGCGTCTTCCTGCGTATCCTGTTTGCCACCGAGGGGCGTGTGTATGCGGTGCCGCTATGGCTGCAGATGAGCCTGCTGGTGATCGGCGGCCTCGCCAATGGCCTGTTGCTGCACTTTGGCTATCGCACGAGTCGCAGCAGCTTGAAGGATTCGCCGATCGTCTCGGTGAACGAGCAGCACGGCAAGATGCCGTTTCGCACCCTTTGGGTGAAGCCGCTCGCTGCGTTGATCACGCTGGGCTGCGGCGGCTCGGCCGGCAAGGAAGGCCCGTGCTCTCACATCGGCGCCAGCTTTGCGGCCGGCATCGGCCAGCTGCTGCATCTCAATCCGGAGTTGCGCAAGCGTCTGGTCGCGTGTGGCGTCAGCGCCGGTTTTGCCAGCGTGTTCGGCACGCCGATTGCCGGTGCGATCTACGGCGTGGAGATGCTGGCCATCGGCCGCATTCGCCACGACTTCCTGTTTCCCGGCATCGTGGCGGGGGTCACCGCGTTCCAGGTCAGCAAGTATCTGGGCGTGCCGTATTCCACTTACCACATTGCATTCGTCAGCGATTTCACCGAGCTGCTGTTTCTGAAGACGGTGTTGATCGGAATTCTGTGCGGCGCGGCCGCGTGGGTGTTTGTCGAACTGTTGCAGGTGGCCAAGCGCCTGTTCGGGCGCTTGCGCGATCGCTACGCGCTGTGGCCGCCACTGGTGCCGCTGCTGGGCGGCGTGGTGCTGGCGCTGTTGATCATGGTCATCCCCCCGGATTACCTCGGCCTGAGTTTGCCGATGATGGAGCGTGCCCTGCACGGCGAGCCGATGCCGTACCTCGGCTTCCTGTGGAAGGCGCTCCTGGTGGCGATCACGCTGGGGTCGGGCTTTTACGGCGGCATCGTCACGCCGCAGTTTGTGATCGGGGCGGTCCTGGGCGGTGCGTTCGCGCACGTGCTCGGACTGGCGTCGGCGCTGGGTGCGGCCGTGGGCCTGGTGGCCGTCGTGGCATCGGCCTCCAACGCACCGATCGCAGCCATCTTCATGGGCGTGGAACTGTTCGGCGCCGATTCGACCCTGTATGTGGCCGGCGCCTGCGTCGCTGCCTATCTCATCATCGGCCACCGCAGCGTGTACCCGGCGCAGCAGATTGCCTTCAGCAAATCATCGTGGATCCTCGCGCGCGCCGATCTGCCGGTCGGCGACGAAAAAATCCGCCTGTCGTATGGCCTGCTGCGCTGGTGGAGCGCACGCCGGCGTGCTGCATCACGGCCAAAAGCATCGGATAACGACAAACTGGAGTAATCGCAAAAGATGGGCTCATGGCCCTAACCTCCGAAGCGAGACAAGCACGACGTTTGACAGCAACGCTGCTACCAACGCCATGCAGATACCGTAAAGCAGCAAAGCAGCAAAGCCTCAAGGGCAGCCAACATCACCGTTGTTGGCTGGTCCGCTCGACGCGAGGCTTTCGTCGCAAAAGTCTCACGCCTTTCATGCGCTGCCTTGAATTGCCTCGTCGACGGTCGCCAATTGTTGTTCCCACCACGCCAGCGCCTTTCGTAGCACATCGCGGTGGTCCCGGCCCTTAAATGGGCCGTCATTTAATACGTAGTGATAGATGGCCGGCATCGGTGGGTCAACCTTCGAGGGGGCTCCATTGGCCCCCATCTGCATTCCACTGAGTCGAACTGTCACACCCTGCCCCGCATTGCTCTGGTACTGCTTTAGGACAGAATTGCGCTCCTCCTCAATAAAATCCCAGAAGATCGAAGGGCGCGCCTGTTTGACGCCGGCCCACCACTTGTCTATTGCGGCTCGTGCGGCCGAGCTCCGTGAGCCATCCACCTTGTCCAACACATGCCCAATCGCGCGAAGCAACACGATGGACAGTATCCATTGCCTACGCCAATCCCGACCTTGTATGCCATCGACTAGGCCGTCGATCGCGCCACGGCAATCTTCCAATACCTCACGTGCGGCAGCGGTCATTTTGGCAACCTCTAACGAGTAGTTTGGAGAAAGTGAGCGGACAAATCACAAGGTCAGAGTTATGCCTCGGTGGGCGGTAGTACACCAGCAGCCTCCAGGTCTTGGCGGATCTCGAGTAGCCGTTCGGATACGTTGTTTCTGAAGCGCTTCTGGATGATGCCGCCAAAGTCGGAGAAAAGCTCCGTACCTTCCTTGAGTAGAAGCATTGCCCCACCGCGACCAAGTTGACCGCAGAACCAGCCGAGCTCGTATATCACGTTTGGCCGGGCTTGAAGATAGATTTCTTGATCAGACTTGACCTCATCGTCAGGTGTGAATACTGCAATGGCATATGTGCAGGTTTGTGCGTATTTTTCAAACTTCTCAATAACAGTCTTGCAGCCCGCGTCCGGTTGTTCCATGAGAACAACCGGGTTAAGGCGGAACGCTGACTTGACAATGTCCTTCAGTTCTCGCCACTTGGCTTCGTCGCGGCCGTGGATGATGAACACATTCTCTCGATGGCGCCGTGCCTCTTGTGACTGTCTCTTCGCCAGTAGCTCAGGCGAGCGGCGCAGTCTGGTTATGGAGGCTTTGACCACCGAAAGAATGTTCTCGACGCCCTTGAAGGAGGGCGCACCGTACATGCCGAATCCATTCAAGTATTCGGCCGACACTGTCTTGAATAGATATTCTGTCCGAGCGCGTCGTTGTAAAGATCGACAAGCTCGCGAGCGTAATGCCGGTAGAGAGGATCATCGCCTTCGCCAATGTAGATGCCGCTCGAGGTTCGCTTGAATCCGCGCAGGATTCTGGTGAGTTCGGCTTCATAGCGCTCAAGTTCCGCTATCACAATTTTTGGTGTCAAGGGGCGTTTCTCCGAGGCCTAACGAATGAAGAATACTTCCCCGTCCCGAGCTGGCGTCAGCGACCCGTGAAGGTTGCGGCGAACGGCAACGAAGTGCCACGATGGGAAGTGCAAACTTTTCATCAACTCACTGGCAAGGGGAAGCCCATGGCTATCGTAACGGTGCCAGGCCTTCTTTGCGTCAGAGCTTTTGCAACGCCCGCGCCATGTCGGCTTTCAGGTCATCGATGTGCTCGACCCCAACCGACATGCGCACGAAATTGGGCGCGATATCGGCGGCCTGCATCTGCGCCTCGTTCATGGTGCCGGCCCACATGGCGGCGGTGTGCACGATCAGCGAATCGACGCCGCCCAGGCTCACGGCGTGGGTCGCGAGCTCGAGCGAGGCGACGAACCGGCTGGTGGCCTCGAAGTTGCCGCGCACCGCGAACGCGATCACCGCGCCGTAGCCCGTCATCTGGCGTTGGGCCAGCGCGTGCTGCGGGTGGCTTTCCAGCCCCGGATAGAACACCTGCTCGACCTGCGGCTGCGCCTCCAGCCACTGCGCCAGCGCCAGCGCGTTGGCATTGATGCGCTGCACGCGCAGCGGCAGGGTGCGCAGGCCGCGCAGCAGCAGCCAGGCGTCCATCGGCGAGAGCACCGCGCCCAGGGTGGTGTGCATGCGCCAGATTTTCTCGGCGTGCAGCGCCGAGCAGCACACGGCACCGGCCGTGAGGTCGTGGTGGCCACCGAGATACTTGGTGGCGCTGTGCAGCACGATGTCGATGCCCAGCGCATGCGGCTGCTGGTTCAGCGGCGAGGCAAAGGTGTTGTCGGCCACGGTCAGGATGCCGCGCGGCCTGGCCAGCGCCGCCACCGCGGCCAGATCGGTCAGCACCAGCGTCGGGTTCACCGGGCTCTCCAGCATGATGAGCCGGGTGTTGGGGCGGATCGCCGCCTCGATCGCGGCCAGGTCGGTTTGCTCGACGATGCTGACCTGCACGCCAAAGCGCACCAGCACTTCCTCGAACAGCTTGGTGGTGCTCATGTAGTGCCGGCTTTGCGCGATCACGTGGTCGCCGGCCGACACCAGCGCCAGCACCGTGGTGCTGATCGCCGCCATGCCCGAGCCGGTCAGCAGCGCGGTCTCGGTCCCTTCGAGCTTGGCCAGGATGGCCGCCACATGCTCGTGCGTGGGGTTGCCGTAGCGCGTGTAGAAGCCTGGATGGCGCGGCACGTTGGCCATCTCGGCGAAGGCCTGCGGGTCGTCGGCCTTGAAGGTGGCCGAATAGTGAATGGGCGCGACCAGCGCCGAATCGGTCGACAGGCCCGCGTCGCCGTGCAGCACGCAGGTTTCGTCGTGCCAGGACGCCGGGTCGCAGGAAGGGTGGGAGGCGGAGTTGTTTTTCATGCGATGAGTGATCAGGACAGCCCGAGCAAGGGCCTGGGCCGCCCAGTCTACTGCGTGAGGTTTAGGCGGGAGGGCCGCGCGGTCATGGCAGGCGCGGGGCGCCGGCCTGGCTACGCACCGACGGGCAACCCGCAGGACGGCGCCCATTCCTACAGCGCCAGAGCCCGTCAACGCGGTACGATGCCAGTCCCGACCACTCAGAGCCCGCACCACCGATGGAGGAGCCCAGCCCCCGCGTCACGCAACAGGACACGCCCCAAGGGCCGTGTGCCGTGCTGGCCGGTCGCTGGACGGCGGCGCAACTCACGGAGGCGAGCGCATGGCGGCAGGCCTCCCGCGACCTGCAGGCGTTGCCTGCTGCGGCCGCGCCCGGTGCCCTGCTGGGCTGGAACCTGCAATCGCTGCAGCAGTTCGACCACATCGGCGCCCAGATACTGTGGGACCACTGGGGCCGCCAGTGGCCGACCCGGCTCGACGCGACGCCCGACCAGCGCGCCGTGCTCGAGCGCGTGGCGCAGTTCACCACCACACCGCCCGCGCCCCTGCGTTCCACGCCGCGGCAGCAATTCCTCGACCTGGGCGCCTGGGTGTTGCAGGGACTCGAACGCGGCAAGGACCTGACACGGCTGATCGGCCAGCTGCTGCTCGACATGCTGCGGCTGCTGCGCGCGCCGCGCCGCGGGCCCTGGCGCGATCTGTCGGGTCACCTGTTCAGCATGGGCGCGGCCGCGCTGCCCATCACCGCGCTGGTCGGCTTCCTGATCGGCGTGGTGCTGGCCTACCTGAGCGCGCAGCAGCTGCGCCAGTTTGGCGCCGACGCCTATATCGTGGACCTGCTGGGCATCTCGCTGATTCGCGAACTCGGGCCGGTGCTGGCCGCTATCCTGCTTGCCGGGCGTTCGGGCTCGGCCATCACCGCGCAGATCGGCGTGATGCGCGTCACCGAAGAGCTCGATGCGATGAGCGTGATGGGCATTGCGCAGGGCTTTCGGCTGGTGCTGCCGCGCGCCCTGGCGCTGGCCATCGTGATGCCCTTGATCAGCGTGTGGACCACGCTGGCCGCGCTCGTCGGCGGCATGCTGGCGGCCGACGTGGCGCTGGGGGTGACGCCAGCGTTCTTCATCGAGGCTTTGCCCGGGGCCGTGGACGTCGCCAACCTGACATTGGCGACGGGCAAGTCAGTGGTATTTGGCGTGCTGATTGCGCTGATCGGCTGTCACTTCGGGCTGCGGGTCAAACCCAATACCGAGAGCCTGGGCCAAGGCACCACGGCTTCGGTGGTGGCCTCGATCACCATGGTGATCCTGGTGGACGCGCTGTTTGCCGTGGTCTTCAAGAATGTGGGCATATGAGTACAGGTCCCACGCCCGTTCCCCACGCCCCGCAGGATGACGACGTGATCGTCGACGTGGAGAAACTCTGGACCGTGTTCGGCCCGCCCGAGCACCCCGTGGTCATCCACCAGGATCTGGACCTGCGCGTGCGGCGTGGCGAAATCGTCTCGCTGGTCGGTGGCTCCGGCAGCGGCAAAACCACCTTGCTGCGGCAAATGTTGGGGCTGGAGACGCCGTTCCGCGGCCAGGTCCGCGTGCTCGGCGAACCCGCCTCCTGCATGGGCGGTCAGGGCGCGTCGAGCCGGGTCGGCATGCTGTTCCAGCACGGCGCGTTGTTCTCGGCCTTCAGCGTGCTGGACAACGTGGCGTTTGCGCTGCGCGAGCTGGGGAACCTGCCCGATGCGCTGATCCGCGACGCTGCGCTGGTCAAGCTGCAAATGGCCGGGCTGGCCGTGGCGGACGCCGCCAAGATGCCGAGTGACCTGTCGGGGGGCATGGTCAAGCGCGTGGCGCTGGCGCGCGCGCTCATCATGGATCCGCCGCTGCTGCTGCTGGACGAGCCCACGGCGGGGCTGGACCCGGAGAGCTCCGACAGTTTTTGTGCCCTGCTTGGCTCGCTGCACCGCGAGATGGGCCTGACGGTGGTGATGGTCACGCACGATCTGGACACGGTGTTCGAGCTCAGCACCCGCGTGGCGGTGCTGGCCGAAAAAAGAGTCATCGTGAATGGCCCGGTGCGCGAGGTGGTCGCATTCGACCACCCCTTCATCCGGGAATTTTTCCTGGGCCAGCGCGGGCGCCGCGCGATGGCGACGTTGCCCGAGCCCGCGCCGGCGGCGCAGCCTGTGTAGAAAGAGAGTCACTGAAATGGAAAACAAAGCCCATGCACTGGCCGCCGGCACGTTCGTGCTGCTGGTCACCGCACTGCTGATCGCGCTGGCCGCGTGGCTGATGCGCGACAAGCAGGTGTTCCGCGTCTACGAGATGTCCACGCGCGAGGCCCTCAGCGGCCTGCAGGTGCAGGCGCCGGTGCGCTACCGCGGCATTGCCGTGGGCAAGGTCTCGTACATCGGCTTCGATCCGCAGGTCAAGGGCAATGCGCTGGTGCGCATCGCAGTCGACCAGAGTGCGCCCATCACGAAGTCCACCTTTGCCACACTGAGCTTTCAGGGGGTGACCGGACTGGCCTTTGTGCAGCTCGACGACGACGGGCAGTCGAGCCAGCCGATCCCGTATGTCGAGGATGGCGGCTACCCGCGCATTCCGCTCAGGCCCAGCCTGCTGAGCAGCCTGTCGGACGAGGGCACCGCCATGATCAAAGAGGTTGAAGAGGCCACCAAGCGCATCAACCTGCTATTTGCGCCCGACAACCAGAAGGTGCTGATCGATGCCGTCAGCCAGCTCGGGCAGGCGGCCGACAGCATCAACCGGCTCGCCGCCAGCGTGGACGGCACCTTGACGCAGCGGCTTAACCCGGCGCTGGCCGTGATACCACCGCTCGCTGACGAGACGCGCAAAACCCTGCAGTCGCTGCAGGCCACGTCCAGCGCGTTTGGACAGGTTGCCCTGCGTGCCAACGAAAAAGGCGGGGTGATGGACCAGCTCGCCGATGGCAGCCAGGCGCTGACTCAGGCCGCCGCCACGCTGAACGGAGGCACCCTGCCCAGCGTGAGCCGCGCCGGTGACGACGTCGCGCGCACCGCGCGCCAGGTCACCCGCACCGTGCGCGGCATCAGCGATAACCCGCAGTCGCTGGTGTTCGGCAGTGGCGCCGTGCAACCCGGCCCCGGCGAGGCCGGATTTACCGCACCAGGAGCCGCAAAATGACGCAGTCCGGATCGGGGTTTGCTATGAAGTATGAAGCGCATTGTGTAGGCGCAATATGGGCTAGAGGCCTATTTTATCTAATTTTATTGCTGACGCTGGCGGGCTGCGCCCTGACCGAAAAACAGGTGCGCGCGAGCGTGTACGACTTTGGCCCCGGCGCGCTCGTGGCGGCGCCCGAGCCCGCCGCGGCCCCGGCCTTGCCACCGCTCGCGCTGGGCGACGTGCAGACCAGCCAGGCGCTCGATAGCCTGGCCGTCCTGTACCGACTCGACTACGCCGATGCGCAGCAACTGCGTCCCTACGCCCATGCGCGCTGGAGCGCGCCCCCCGCGCAACTGGTGCGCCAGCGCCTCAGCGAGGTCCTGAGCCGGGATCGCGCGGTGGTGAATGCCAGCGAGAGCACGGTGCCGCTGGTGCTGCGCGTCGAACTGGAGGAGTTCAGCCAGCGCTTCACGTCGCCGGCGCAAAGCAGCGGCGTGATCCGCCTGCGCGTGACGTTGACCCGGATCCTGCCGGCTGGCGAGCGGCCCGTGGCGCAGCGCAGTGTGGTGGTGCAGCGGCCCGCGCCCAGCCTGGATGCCCCCGGCGGCGTCCAGGCGCTGGCTGCTGCGACCGATGCGGCGGCGCAGGAGATTGCGCAGTGGCTGGCGCCACTGCGCTGAGGCCGGGTTCGTGCAAAGTTGCTACTATTTAAATAGCGATCAACCATTGCCACGCGGGAGCGAAGGCCTGTTTTCTATCCAATATGCCCGAGCACAGGGAACAGCTTGCGCAGGCCGTCAGCCATCAGTTCGACCGACAGCGCGGCCAGGATCAGCCCCATCAGACGCGTCATGATGTTGATGCCGGTCTTGCCGAGGAAGCGGGAAATCGGCTCTGCCAGCGCGAAACAAAACGCCGAAACCAGCCCGATCACCAGGCCGTAGCCCACCAGGGTCAGCAGCTGCAGGAAGCTCTTGGCCTTGTCGGCATAGATCACCACCGTGGACATGGTGGCCGGGCCGGTCAGGAGCGGAATGGTCAGTGGCACCACGGCAATGCTGGCACCCACGGCCGAGCGCGCGGCTGCATCGTTCAGCTCGGTCGGGGTGGATTTGGCCTCGGCCGGCTGCGCGTTCAGCATGCTCAGCGACGAGGTCAGCAGCAGCATGCCGCCACCGACCTGGAAGCTGGCCAGCGAGATACTGAAGAAATCCAGAATCTGCAGGCCCAGCAGCGCACTGACGGCAATCACGACGAAGGCGCTGAACGACGAAACCCAGATCGTGCGCTGGCGCTGTGCGCGCGCGAAGCCCTGCGTGTAGTGGATGAAAAACGGCACGATGGCCAGTGGATTGACGATGGCCAGCAGGGTGACCAGCGGTTTCAGGTCCATGGTCATCAGCGCGCTCCCGACACTTCGAGCAGGGACATGGTGGTGTAGCTGGCGGCCTCCGAGAGCAGCCAGACGATGGCCTGCGCCACCTCGTGGGCCGTGCCGCCGCGCTGCATCGGCACCTGATGCGCCAGCTCGGCTACGCGCCCGGGCAGACCGCCCGAGGCGTGGATGTCGGTTTCGATCAGGCCCGGGCGCACCGCGTTGACGCGGATGCCTTCAGCCGCCACTTCCTTGGCCAGGCCAATGGTGAAGCTGTCGATCGCGCCCTTGCTGGCCGCGTAGTCCACATACTGCGCCGGAGAGCCGAGCCGCGCGGCGGCGCTCGAGACGTTGACGATGGCGCCGCCGCCGCCGCCATGTTTCGTGCTCATGCGGCGCACCGCCTCGCGCGCGCACAGAAACGAGCCGATGACGTTGATGTCGAAGATGCGCTTGAGGCGCGCCACGCTCATCTCGTCGACCCGGGCCGCCACATCCACCACGCCGGCGTTGTTGACGAGCGCGGTCAGGCGACCGAACTGCGCGTCCAGGGCGGCGAACATTGCCAGCACCTGGTCTTCCTGCGCCACGTCGGCCTGCAGCGCGATGGCGCTGCCGCCGCCCGCGCGAATTCTCTGCACCACGCTGTCGGCCGCCTCGGCGTGGGCCGTGTAGTTGACGGCCACCGCATAGCCCTGCTGCGCCGCCAGCAGCGCGGTGGCGGCGCCGATGCCGCGGCTGCCCCCGGTAACCAGTAAAACCTTGTTCAAAGCCTGTCTCCTGCAGAAAAGTGGCGTCTCGGCTACAAACCAGTATTACAGCATCACACCCACTGGAGTCTGCCTTGAGCCTATCCGTTGACTATTACTTTGCCGCGCAAAGCCCCTGGACCTACCTGGGCCACCCGCGCCTGGTGGCCATGGCCCGCGCCACCGGCGCCGCGGTGCGCGTGCTGCCGGTGGACCTGGGCCAGGTGTTCCCGGTCTCGGGCGGACTGCCGCTGGGCAAACGTGCGCCGCAGCGCCAGGCGTACCGGCTGCTGGAACTGCAGCGTTTCTCCGAGCTGCTGGCGCTGCCTTTGACGATCAAACCCAGATATTTCCCGGTGTCCAGCGACGACGCGGCGCGCCTCATCGCGGCGGTGGACACTCACGACGGCGCCGGGGCCGCGATGAAGATCGCGGGCGCGGTGTTCGCGGCCGTCTGGGCGCAGGAGCGCAACATCGCCGACGAGAAGGTGCTGGCGCAACTGCTGGCCGAACAGGGGCTGAGCCCGGCGCGGCTGGAGCAGTCGCACAGCCAGGCGGCGCACGAACGTTATGAGGCCAACACCCGGCAGGCGATCGAGGCCGGGGTGTTCGGCGCGCCCAGCTTCGTGGTGGACGGCGAGTTGTTCTGGGGCCAGGACCGGCTCGATTTTGTCGAGCGGAAATTGAAGGCCTGGGCGTGCAGGTAAAGTCCGCAGCATCGGCACGTCAGGCCGAACCAACGCAATCAAGGAGCATGAACATGGGGCAATTTATCGATCTCAAGGCGGCGGACGGCTTTGTCTTTCCCGCCTACGTGGCACAACCGGCGGGGCCGGCCAAGGGCGGCGTGGTGGTCTTGCAGGAAATCTTCGGCGTCAATTCGCACATCCGCGCGGTGGCCGACGGTTACGCGGCCGACGGCTACCTGGCGGTCGCGCCTGCCACTTTTCACCGCGTCAAGCCGGGCGTGGAGCTGGGCTATACGCAGGGCGACATCACGGCCGGCGTGGCGCTGAAAGCCGCCGTGGAGGGCCTGGCCGCACCCGGTGTGCTGCCCGACATCCAGGCCGCCATCGACTATGCACAGCAGGCCGGCAAGGTCGGCGTGGTGGGCTATTGCTGGGGCGGCCTGCTGACATGGCGCTCGGCCTGCCTGCTTCAGGGCCTCGCCGCCGCCGTGCCGTATTACGGCGGTGGCATGACCAGTGCGATCGAGACGGCGCGCACGCCGCGGGTGCCGGTGCTGGTGCATTTCGGCGAGCAGGACCACTCGATTCCGGTGGAGACGGCGCGCGCCTTCGCCAAGGCCCAGCCCGGTGTGGAGGTGAAGTTCTACGCCGCGGGCCATGGTTTCAATTGCGACCAGCGTGGTGCCTACGACGCCGCCGCTGCCACGCTGGCACGCACGCGCACGCTGGCGTTCTTCGGCCGGCACCTGGGCTGAGGCGGCATGATCCAGCTGCACTACTACCCCAGCACGGCGGCCATGGCGCCGCACATCCTGCTCGAGGAGATCGGGGCGCCGTTCGAGCTGGTACTGGTGGATCGCGCGCACGATGTGCACAAGACGCAGCAATACCTGCAGCTCAACCCGAACGGCCTGATCCCCAGTTTGACGCAGGGCGACCTGGTGCTGTACGAGTCCGCCGCGATCTGCCTGCATCTGTGCGACACCCACCCGCAGGCCGCGCTGGCCCCGCCCGTCGGCACGGCACAGCGCGCCCACTTCTACAAGTGGCTGATGTGGCTCACCAACACGCTGCAGGCCACACTGATCGTGTACTTTTATCCCGAGCGTTGGGTCAATGCCGGTAACGCCGTGGGTGTGGCCGAGGTGCGGGCGCACGCCGAGTCCAAGGTGCGGGTGTTGCTGGGCCTGCTCGAGCGGGAACTGGCGCACCACGGCGGCCCCTGGCTGCTCGGAGACAGTTATACGGCGCTCGACCCCTACGCGATGATGCTGTGCCGCTGGACGCGCAACTTCGACCAGCCCGCTCGCGCGCGCACGCACCTGGGCCCGTACCTGCAACGCGTGCTGGAGCGCCCCGCGGTGCAACGCGCGTTTGCCACCGAGCAGATCGCCCAGCCCTGGGTTTAGTCAGCGCGGCACGCGAAGCGGCTCTACTTTCCCGTGTGCGCCAGGTAGCGCTTGCGCCAGAACACCAGCCCGGTGGCGGCGGCAACGGCCAGCATGAACGCCACGGTCCACCAGAACGCGGTTTGATGATGGATCAGCGGCATGAACTCGAAGTTCATGCCGAAAAAACCGGTGATCAGGTTCAGCGGCAGAAAGATCGCGGTCAGTGCGGTCAGCGTGCGCATGATGTCGTTGGTGCGGTTGCTCTGCGCGCTGAAGTGCATTTGCAGCGTGGTTTCCGCCGTTTGCTCCAACCGCAGCACATGGTGCACGACGCGCTCGATGTGCTCCAGCACGTCGCGGCTGCGCACCTTGAGCAGCTCGTACTCGCGCGCCAGCGCGGGCGTGGCGGGCGCCGGCCAGTCCTCCAGCACGGCGATCCAGTCCTGGATGGCGCTGCGCTGGTCTTCGCAGATGCCGTCGAGCTGGTGCAGGGCCAGGCGTGCCTCGAGCAGCGCGCCCCAGTTGCTGAAGCGGGTGTGCGGCGCCAGCAGCTCGACCTGCCAGTGATCGAGCTGGCGCGTCAGCTCGCGCCGCAAATCCAGGTAGCCATCGACCATCTGGGCCACGATGCGCAGCATCAGGTCGGCCGGGCTGGTCGGCAGGCGCGCGCCGGCGCCGCGGGCCTCAAGGGACGCGCCGCCGAGCAGTTTGGCGGCGTAGGCGTCGCGGATCGCGCAGTCGGCGGGGTGCACGGTGAGCAGCACGTGGTCGAACACGGCGAAGCCGACCGGACTGGTGTCGATGCGCCGCAAAATGGGCGGGCCGCTGCGTTTGGTCGGTGCGGCCGGCGGCGGGCCGGGTTGGCTTGTGCCGGCCGGATCGGCCTCGTGCTGGCCGGTAGTCAGGCGCCGGAACACCAGCACGTCGTACTGCGAGGTGTAGTCGTAATGCGACGGCAGCTGGTTGTTCAGCAGGTCGCTGATGTGCAGGTCGACCAGCTGCGTGCCGCACAGCGCCTGCAGCGTGGCCTGGATTTGTGCCTGAAGGGCTTCGAATTCGCGCCGGCCGCAGGCAATCCAGACATAGCCCTGATCAGGCAACTGGGTCGGCAGGGTCGGCGTCTCCAGAACGCCGGCGCCGCTGATGTTGAAGATGCGCATGAAATCTCCCGGCAGCGCCCGTGTGTAGTCCGGGTTGTTGGTTAAATCGGCCTTCAGCCCTTGATGGATCTTCGCAGGTAGCTATGAATTTTATAGTGCTCAGGTCGAGTTAGCGGGCCATCAGGCGCGCCGCCTCGAGCGCGAAGTAGGTCAGCACGCCGTCGGCGCCGGCGCGCTTGAAGGCCAGCAGGCTCTCCATCATCACGGCGTCGTGCTCCAACCAGCCGTTCAGGGCGGCGGCCTTCAGCATGGCGTACTCGCCGCTGACCTGGTAGGCGAAGGTCGGCACCTGGAACTCGTCCTTCACGCGGCGCACCACGTCGAGGTACGGCATGCCGGGTTTCACCATCACCATGTCGGCGCCCTCGGCAATGTCCAGCGCGACTTCGCGCAGCGCCTCGTTGCTGTTGCCCGGGTCCATCTGGTAGGTCTTCTTGTCGGCCTTGCCCAGGGTGGCGGCCGAGCCCAGCGCGTCGCGGAACGGGCCGTAAAAGGCGCTCGCGTACTTGGCGCTGTACGCCATGATGCGGGTGTGGATGTGGTGCCGGTGCTCCAGCGCGCGCCGGATCGCGCCGATGCGTCCGTCCATCATGTCGCTGGGCGCCACGATGTCGACGCCGGCATCGGCTTGAGTAAGTGCCTGCTTCACCAGCGCCGCTACGGTCTCATCATTGAGGATGTAGCCACTGGCGTCGAGCAGGCCGTCCTGGCCGTGGCTGGTGAAGGGGTCGAGCGCCACGTCGGTCATCACGCCGAGGCCGGGAAAGCGTTTTTTAAGTTCGCGCACCACGCGCGGCACCAGGCCCTCCGGGCTCCAGGCCTCGCTGCCGTCGGGGGTTTTGAGCGCCGGGTCGATCACCGGAAACAGCGCCATCACCGGAATGCCCAGGCGCACGCATTCTTCGGCGGCCGGCAGCAGCAGGTCCAGGCTCAGACGATCCACGCCGGGCATGGAGGCCACGGCCTCGCGGCGCTTGCTGCCGTCCAGCACAAACACCGGGTAGATCAGGTCGTGCGCGCTCAGGGCGTGTTCGCGCACCAGGTTGCGGGTGAACGCGTCGCGGCGCAGGCGCCGGGGGCGGCCAAGGGGGTAGGGGGCATACAGGCTCATGGGCAAAATTGTGCCTGATTCGCGCGGCGGCCAGGCAAGACCACGCGGTCAATGAACCAGAAAGTGCTACAAAACCGCCACACTGTTTGCAACGTGTCACAAATAGTTCGCAGAATTGCTTGAAATTGCCCGGCGACCTTGGTAAATTTCAACCGGGCAGCTTGCTGCTCCCCGCTTTTCCTCCCTGAGCGGGCGCCTCAATGTGTGACAGCAAAAAGGCTTCCCAACCCGGCCTTGGTGCCGGGTTTTTTTTGCCTTCAAGAGTGCCGGCGGGGGTGCTTGGGTCGTGACGGGCCCTGCGGCACTAAACTGTGCCCATGCTCTGGGTCAAATCGCTTCACATCGTCTTTGTTGCCAGCTGGTTCGCCGGCCTGTTCTATCTCCCCCGCATTTTCGTGAATCTGGCCATGGTGGCGCCGCAGTCGCTGGCCGAGCGCGAGCGGCTGCTGCTGATGGCGCGCAAGCTGTTGCGCTTTTCCACGCTGCTGGCCGTGCCCGCGGTGCTGCTGGGCCTGTGGCTGTGGCTGGGCTACGGCATCGGCCGCGCTCCGGCCGGCAACGGCTGGCTGCACGCCAAGCTCGTCGTGGTGCTGCTGGTGATTGGCTACCACCACGCCTGCGCTCGCCTGCTGCGCCAGTTCGAGGCGAACCGCAATACGCACAGCCACGTCTGGTTTCGCTGGTTCAACGAAATCCCGGTGATCTTGCTGCTGCTGGCGGTGGTGCTGGTGGTGGTCAAGCCGTTCTGAGCCACGCGCCGTGACGCAAAAGACCTCGGCCTGGCCGCTCGCGCTGAGCTACACGGCGCTCATCGTTTATGCCAGCCTGTACCCGTTTTCCGACTGGCGCGACCAGGGTATCGTGCCCTGGTTCTACCTGACGGCGCCGCTGCCCAAGTACTGGACCTGGTTCGACCTGGTCTGCAATGTGCTGGGCTACGCGCCGCTCGGCTTTCTGTATGCGCTCAGCAGCCTGCGCAGTGGCGGGCCGCGGCGCAGCGCACACGCGGTGCTGCTGGCATCAACGGCATGCGGCCTGCTGTCGTTCGCGATGGAGACGCTGCAAAGCTACCTGCCGGTGCGCGTGCCGTCGAATGTCGATCTCACGCTGAACCTGCTGGGGGGCTGGTTGGGTGCCGTGACGGCCTTCTCGCTGGAAAAACTCGGCGCCATCGACCACTGGAGCCGGATCCGCGCGCACTGGTTTGTCGACGATGCGCGCGGCGCGCTGGTGTTGCTGGCGCTATGGCCGGTGGCCCTGCTGTTTCCGACACCGGTGCCGCTGGGGCTGGGCCAGGTGATGGAGCGGCTCGAGGCCGCGCTGGGCGATGCCTTGCAGGGCACACCGTTTCTGGCCTGGCTGCCCGTGCGCGAAGTGGAACTGCAGCCGCTGCTGCCCAGCGAGGGGCTGCTGTGCGCCATGCTGGGGGTGCTGATCCCGTGTCTGCTCGGCTACTGCATCATGCACTCGAAGACACG
Source organism: Rhodoferax sediminis (assembly GCF_006970865.1). Lineage (NCBI taxonomy): Bacteria > Pseudomonadati > Pseudomonadota > Betaproteobacteria > Burkholderiales > Comamonadaceae > Rhodoferax > Rhodoferax sediminis. Next base: position 4,198,912 of record NZ_CP035503.1, on the reverse strand, counting down.
GCGGGCTCTATTTTTGATAGCAACCATCGCCGTGGGGATCTGCGCGACAGCGCTGTCCGATGCCTTGAGCTACGGTCCGTCGCACGCCTGGGGCTGGTTCTCGCTGCCGGTGCAAGTGGGACTCGGCGTGGCTTTCCCCGTCGGGCTGGCGCTGCTCGCCATGCCGCGGCGTGCCTGCGCCGCGCTGCTGCTGGTGGCGCTGGCGGTGCAGCTGGGCGTGCTGAACCAGGCGCCGGCCAGTGCGTATTTCTCGCAAACGCTGCAGACCTGGGAGCAGGGCCGCTTCATCCGCTTCCATGGCGTGATCCAGTGGATGGGCTGGCTCTGGCCTTATGTCACGCTGGTGTATGTGCTGGTGCGGGTCTCGCGGCGCGAGCCCGGCACCTAAAATACCCGCATGAATGCCCCTTTGCCCGCCGATGCGGCGGCTCCCTCTTCTTATTACGAACGCCACATTTTTTTCTGCCTCAACGAACGCAAGAACGGCGAGAACTGCTGCGCCCAGCATGGCGCCCAGCAGGGTTTCGATCGCTGCAAGGCACTCGTCAAGGCGGCCGGCCTGGCCGGTCCGGGCCGCGTGCGCGTGAACAAGTCGGGCTGCCTGGACCGCTGCGCCGCGGGGCCGGTGGCCGTGGTCTACCCCGAGGCGGTGTGGTACAGCTACGTGGACGAGAACGACATCGATGAGATCGTCGAGTCGCACCTGAAAAACGGCCGGGTGGTGGAGCGCCTGCGCGTGCCGCCGCATCTCGGGCGCTGACTTCGGTGAATTCACAAACTCTCAGGCTGAGGCTGTCGGGCGCCGCAGGCGCCATCGAGGCGGTGCGCGATGAGCCTGTACTGGCGCCGGGCCAGGCGGTGCGCGGTGTCGCGGTGATTGCCCATCCGCACCCGCTGTTCGGCGGCACGATGGACAACAAGGTCGTGCAAACGCTGGCGCGTGCCTTCGTGCAATGCGGCTGGAGCGCCGTGCGCTTCAACTTTCGCGGCGTCGGCGCGAGCGCCGGCGTGCATGACGAAGGCCGTGGTGAGACCGACGACCTGCTCGCACTGATCGAGCAGGTTGCGCCCACCGGGCCGCTGGCGCTGGCCGGCTTTTCCTTTGGCTCGTTCGTTGTCAGCCGCGCCATTGCGGCGTTGTGGGGCGTGCGCGCCATCGAGAAAATCGTGCTGGTGGGCACGGCCGTGGCCCGCTTCGATGTGGCCGATGTGCCGCTGCAGGCGCATGAGCGTACCCTCGTGATTCACGGCGAGCAGGACGACACCGTGCCGCTGGCGGCGGTGCTGGACTGGGCGCGGCCGCAGTCACTTCCTGTCACAGTCGTTCCGGGCGGCGGGCACTTCTTTCACGGACAATTGCCGCTTCTGAAAAATCTGGTGGTGCGCCATCTGCGGTCCTGAAACTTTATCGGACCGGTCGCAGTCCCACAGCGGCCCCTCCTGCCTTTAACTTCTTTTCAAATCGAAATCACCTCACCCATGAATCGTTTTACGTCTGCGCTGCGCGCGCTTGTGGCCGCCTCGCTGGTGGCTCCTCTTGGCCTGCTGGCCGCCACTCCCAAGACCGCGCCGGTGCCCGCTGCCGCTGCCGTGGCTCCCGAGCCGTCTTCGCTGCCGCAGCCACCCGAGATTGCGGCGCGCAACTACCTGGTGATGGATATGACGTCGAACCAGATCCTGGCGCAAAAGGATATCGACGCCCCGGTCGAGCAGGCCTCCCTGACCAAGCTGATGACGGCGTACCTGGTGTTCGACGCGCTGCGGACCAAGAAAATTACCCTGACCCAGACGTTCCCGGTCAGTGTGCGGGCCTGGAAGATGCCAGGCTCGCGCATGTTCATCGATCCGAAGATGCAGGTGCCGGTGGATGACCTGATCAAGGGCATGATCGTGCAGTCTGGCAACGACGCCGCCATGGCTTTGGCGGAAGGCGTGGGCGGCACCGAAGAGCACTTCGTGCAGATGATGAACGACCAGGCCAAGGCCCTGGGCATGAACTCGACGACCTACAAGAACCCGGACGGTCTGACGGAGCCCGGTCATCTGACGACCGCGCGCGACCTGGCCACGCTGGCGATGCGACTGAGGCGCGACTTCCCCGAATATGCGCATTACGACGCGATCAAGAAATACCATTACGCCGGCACGCCGCCCAGCAACGACACGAACCGCAACGGCCTGCTGTTTCGCGATCCCACCGTGGACGGACTGAAGACGGGCCACACGGATGCGGCCGGCTACTGCCTGATTGCCACCGCCAAGCGTGATTTTCCCAATGTGCCGGGCCGCCGCATGCTGACCGTCGTGCTGGGCACCACCAGCGAAGCCGCGCGCCTGAACGAATCGCAAAAGCTGCTGAACTGGGGCTACACCGCCTATGAAGACATCAAGCTGTTCGGTGCCAGTCAGCCGGCCGTGACACCGAGCGTCTGGAAAGGCAAGGAAAATACCCTCAAGCTGGGGCGCCCGGAGGGCATCGTCGTGTCGGTTCCCGTCGGCGGCGCAGGCAAGATCAAGACTCAGGTGGTGCGCCCCGACCCATTGGTCGCCCCGTTCATCAAGGGGCAGCAGGTTGGCACGCTCAAGGTGTCGCTGGGTGACCAACCCCTGACCTATGTGCCGCTGGTGGTGCTCGAGTCAGTGGATCAGGCCGGTATCCTGGGCCGCGCCTGGGATGCGATACGGCTGTGGATCAAATAATGGCGCTTTGACCACGGCCGCCTCATCCGGGTGTGAGCGGTTGCTGACTTTGGCGCGCGTCGCGAATTTGCGACAAACCGCTCACGCTGCTATACTTGAAGGCTTTTCGGAATTTCCGAAGGGATTCACGTTTTCGTTCAAGTTTTCAAACGTTTAGGGACGTTTTATTCATGCCAACCATTAATCAGCTAGTACGCCAGGGACGCGAGGTCGAGAAGATCAAGTCCAAAAGCCCGGCGATGGAGAATTCTCCACAGCGCCGCGGCGTGTGCACCCGCGTGTACACCACCACGCCAAAAAAGCCCAATTCCGCCTTGCGCAAGGTTGCCAAAGTGCGCCTGACCAACGGGTTCGAAGTGATTTCCTACATCGGCGGCGAAGGCCACAACCTGCAGGAGCACTCGGTGGTGCTGGTGCGCGGCGGCCGTGTCAAGGACTTGCCCGGTGTGCGCTATCACATCGTGCGCGGTTCGCTCGACTTGCAGGGCGTCAAAGACCGCAAGCAGTCGCGCTCCAAGTACGGCGCCAAGCGCCCGAAGAAAGCCTGATCGTCGAATAAGTCAATCGGTGTTTGAGTCGCCCTGGCCGGTGAATCAAACGAAGTGACCCGAAGCCCGGAATTGTCCGAGTGGGTCGAGTAAGTGAGGGTTTTGATAACTCTCGCGGTGTCCTCAAAACACACCAACTGAAGCAATAGAGGTGAAAAAATGCCACGTCGTCGCGAAGTCCCTAAACGTGAAATCCTGCCGGATCCCAAGTACGGCAATGTCGAGCTCGCCAAATTCATGAACGTGATCATGCAAGGCGGCAAGAAGGCGATTGCCGAGCGCATCGTCTATGGTGCGCTCGAGCAGATCGAGAAAAAATCCGGCGGCAAAGACCCGGTCGAGGCGTTCAGCATCGCCATCAACAACGTCAAGCCCATGGTGGAAGTGAAGTCCCGCCGCGTCGGCGGTGCCAACTACCAGGTGCCGGTCGAAGTGCGCCCGGTGCGCCGGCTGGCCCTGTCCATGCGCTGGATCAAGGAAGCGGCCAAGAAGCGCGGCGAAAAGTCGATGGCCCTGCGGCTGGCCAACGAACTGATCGAAGCCACCGAAGGCCGTGGCGGCGCCATGAAAAAGCGTGACGAAGTTCACCGCATGGCCGAGGCCAACAAGGCCTTCTCCCACTTCCGCTTCTAGGAAGCAGTTACTGCGCAACGTTTATATGTCGTTGCTTCGGCTGGTCCGTGCTGTCGTGCGGCCCTGGTCGGCGCATCCCGCCTGAGCGTTGCTTGCTACGCCGCGCCGTGAAGGCGCAGTTTCGGCGTAGCAGTTTGAATTTATCGAGCAACCAAGGACCCATCATGGCTCGCAAGACCCCCATCGATCGCTATCGCAATATCGGCATCTCGGCGCACATCGACGCCGGCAAAACCACGACCACCGAGCGCATTCTTTTTTATACCGGCGTGAACCACAAGTTGGGCGAGGTGCACGATGGTGCGGCCACGACGGACTGGATGGAGCAGGAGCAGGAGCGCGGCATCACCATCACGTCCGCGGCCGTGACCTGTTTCTGGAAGGGCATGGACCTGTCTCGCCCCGAGCACCGCATCAACATCATCGACACCCCCGGCCACGTGGACTTCACCATTGAGGTGGAGCGTTCCATGCGCGTGCTTGACGGCGCCTGCATGGTGTACTGCGCCGTGGGCGGTGTTCAGCCCCAGTCGGAGACCGTGTGGCGTCAGGCCAACAAGTACAAGGTGCCGCGTCTGGCCTTCGTCAACAAGATGGACCGCACCGGCGCCAACTTCTTCAAGGTCGTGGACCAGATGAAGCTGCGCCTGAAGGCCAACCCGGTGCCCGTGGTCATTCCGATCGGCGCCGAGGACAAATTCACGGGCGTGGTGGATCTGATCAAGATGCGCGCCATTATCTGGGACGAAGCCTCCCAGGGCATGAAGTTCGAATACCGCGATATTCCGGCCGATCTGCTGGAAACCGCCAAGGCGTGGCGCGAGAAAATGGTCGAGGCCGCGGCCGAGGCCAACGAAGAGCTGATGAACAAGTACCTCGAAGAGGGTGACTTGACCGAAGCCGAAATCATGCTGGGCCTGCGCACGCGCACCATCGCCAGCGAAATCCAGCCCATGCTGTGTGGTACGGCCTTCAAGAACAAGGGTGTGCAGCGCATGCTGGACGCCGTGATCGATTTCATGCCCTCGCCGGTGGACATTCCCCCGGTCGACGGCACCGATGACGATGAGGCGCCGACCGTGCGCAAGGCCGATGACGGCGAGAAGTTCTCCGCGCTGGCCTTCAAGCTGATGACCGACCCGTTTGTCGGCCAGCTGACCTTCGTGCGCGTGTATTCGGGCGTGCTGTCCAAGGGCGACAGCGTCTACAACCCGGTGCGCGGCAAGAAAGAGCGCATCGGCCGTATCGTGCAGATGCAGGCCAACAACCGCGTGGAAGTCGATGAAATTCGCGCCGGCGACATCGCCGCCTGCGTGGGCCTGAAAGACGTGACCACCGGTGAGACGCTGTGCGACCCCACAGCCATCATCACGCTGGAGCGCATGGTGTTCCCCGAGCCCGTCATTACCCAGGCCGTCGAGCCCAAGACCAAGGCTGACCAGGAAAAAATGGGCATTGCCTTGCAGCGCCTGGCGCAGGAAGACCCTTCTTTCCGCGTCAAGACCGACGAAGAGTCGGGCCAGACCCTGATTGCCGGCATGGGCGAGTTGCACCTGGAAATTATTGTGGACCGCATGAAGCGCGAGTTCGGCGTGGAAGCCAACGTGGGCAAGCCGCAAGTGGCTTACCGCGAGACCATTCGCAAGACGGTGACGGATGCCGAGGGCAAGTTTGTGCGCCAGTCGGGCGGCAAGGGCCAGTACGGCCACGTCGTGTTCAAGATCGAGCCGCAGGAACCCGGCAAGGGTTTCGAGTTCGTTGACGCCATCAAGGGTGGCGTGGTGCCGCGTGAATACATTCCGGCCGTGGAAAAGGGCGTCATCGAAGCGCTGGGCCAGGGCGTGCTCGCGGGCTATCCGGTGGTGGACGTCAAGGTGACGCTGCATTTCGGTTCCTACCACGACGTGGACTCGAACGAACTGGCCTTCAAGATGGCTGCCATCTTTGGTTTCAAGGAAGGCTGCCGCAAGGCCAGTCCGGTGATCCTGGAGCCCATGATGGCCGTGGAAGTGGAAACGCCCGAAGACTACGCCGGCAACGTGATGGGCGATTTGTCCTCACGCCGCGGCATGGTGCAGGGCATGGAAGACATGGTCGGTGGCGGCAAGGCTATCAAGGCCGAAGTGCCGCTGTCTGAAATGTTCGGCTACTCGACCACGCTGCGTTCCATGTCGCAAGGGCGCGCCACTTATACGATGGAGTTCAAGCACTACAGTGAAGCCCCGCGCAACGTGGCCGAGGCCATCGTGGCTGCCCGCGCGAAGTAATTTCAAGCTGTCTGCGACGGTGTGCCGCCCTGTTCCCGTGCGGGGCGAACCAGCAACATCGTGCAGACATTAAACCTGTACACGGGAACTGTTCTTTGGAGAATTGAAAATGGCAAAAGAGAAATATGCACGCACCAAGCCGCACGTGAACGTGGGCACCATTGGACACGTGGATCATGGCAAGACCACGCTGACGGCGGCCATTGCCACCGTGCTGGCGGCCAAATTTGGCGGCGAGGCCAAAGGCTACGACCAGATTGACAACGCGCCCGAAGAGAAAGCGCGCGGCATCACCATCAACACCTCGCACGTCGAGTACGAGACCGCGAACCGCCACTACGCCCACGTCGACTGCCCCGGCCACGCCGACTATGTGAAAAACATGATCACCGGCGCGGCCCAGATGGACGGCGCCATCCTGGTGTGCTCGGCCGCCGACGGCCCCATGCCCCAGACGCGCGAGCACATCCTGCTGGCCCGCCAGGTGGGCGTGCCCTACATCATCGTGTTCCTGAACAAATGCGACATGGTCGACGACGCCGAACTGCTCGAGCTCGTCGAGATGGAAGTGCGCGAGCTGCTCGACAAATACGACTTCCCCGGCGACACCACCCCCATCATCCACGGCTCGGCCAAACTGGCCATCGAAGGCGACAAGGGTGAACTGGGCGAGCAGGCCATCATGAAGCTGGCCGAGGCGCTGGACACCTACATCCCCACGCCCGAGCGCGCCATCGACGGCGCCTTCCTGATGCCGGTGGAGGACGTGTTCTCCATCTCCGGGCGCGGCACCGTGGTCACGGGCCGGGTCGAGCGCGGCATCGTCAAGGTCGGCGAAGAAATCGAGATCGTGGGCATCAAGCCCACCCTCAAGACCATCTGCACCGGCGTGGAAATGTTCCGCAAACTGCTGGACCAGGGCCAGGCCGGCGACAACGTCGGTATCTTGCTGCGCGGCACCAAGCGCGAAGAGGTCGAGCGCGGCCAGGTGCTGTGCAAGCCCGGCTCCATCAAGCCGCACACCCACTTCACCGCCGAAGTCTACGTGCTCTCCAAGGACGAAGGCGGGCGCCACACGCCCTTCTTCAACAACTACCGCCCGCAGTTCTACTTCCGCACCACCGACGTGACCGGCGCCATCGAGCTGCCCGCGGACAAGGAAATGGTCATGCCCGGCGACAACGTGACGATCACCGTCAAGCTGATCAACCCGATCGCCATGGAAGAAGGTCTGCGCTTTGCCATCCGCGAGGGCGGCAAGACCGTGGGCGCCGGCGTGGTGGCAAAAATTATCGCGTAATCGATTTGTTTGTGGGACAGAGCCGGAAAACGCAGCGTTTCACCCTGTCCTCAACTGATTGAACAAACAAAGGAATTAGCATGTCAACCAAGCAAAAAATCCGTATCCGCCTGAAAGCGTTTGATTACAAACTCATCGATCAATCGGCTGCCGAGATCGTGGATACCGCCAAGCGCACCGGCGCCATCGTCAAGGGCCCCGTGCCTTTGCCGACGCGCATGAAGCGTTTCGACATCCTGCGCTCGCCGCACGTCAACAAGACCAGCCGCGACCAGTTTGAAATCCGCACGCACCAGCGCCTGATGGACATCGTCGACCCGACGGACAAGACCGTTGACGCTCTGATGAAGCTCGATTTGCCCGCCGGCGTCGATGTGGAAATCAAGCTGCAATAAGTTCAAGGCGGCCGAAATCTTCGGGATTTTGTACGCGCAAAGTCCTTTTAAAGCCTTTGAGTGCAGCACGGATTTGCCTGAGATGGCCATTCGGGTTATACTTTAAGGCTCTGCCCAATTTGCGCTGCAAATCGGCAGAGTTTTATTAACCTTCTTTCACGCCCAAACGCTGTCGCCAATTGAAGTGGCAGCGGTGGAAGTTTTGGAGAAAACAATGAGTCTGAGCAACTCCCTGGGGTTGCTGGGCCGCAAGGTGGGCATGATGCGCCTATTCACCGATGACGGGGACGCAGTGCCTGTCACGGTGGTGGATGTGTCCAACAACCGCGTGACCCAGATCAAAACCCAAGAGAACGACGGCTACGTGGCCCTGCAGGTCACGTTCGGTTCGCGTAAAGCTTCGCGTGTCACCAAGCCGGCCGCTGGCCACCTTGCGAAAGCAGGCGTTGAAGCCGGTGAAATCATTCGGGAATTCCGCGTCACCGCCGACGCTGCAGCCCAATACCAGGCGGGTGCCTCGGTGCCGGTGAATGCGGTGTTTACGGTGGGCCAGAAAGTGGATGTGCAGGGCACCTCCATCGGCAAGGGCTACGCCGGAACCATCAAGCGCCACCACATGAGCTCGCAGCGCGCATCGCACGGCAACAGCCGTTCGCACAACGTGCCGGGCTCGATCGGGATGGCGCAGGATCCGGGTCGCGTTTTCCCGGGCAAGCGCATGACCGGTCATTTGGGTGATGACACCGTCACCACGCAAAACCTGGATGTGTTTCGGATTGACGAAGCGCGCCAATTGCTCTTGATCAGGGGCGCGATCCCCGGCTCCAAGGGCGGTTTTGTGACCGTTCGCCATGCCGTCAAGGCCAAAGAATCTGCCGCCAACGCGAAGGGAGCGAACTGATGCAGCTCGAACTCCTGAACGACCAAGGTCAGGCCGCTTCCAAGTTTGAAGCCCCCGAGACCGTGTTTGGCCGTGAATACAACGAAGATCTGGTGCACCAGATCGTGGTCGCCTTCCAGGCCAATGCGCGTCAGGGCACGCGTGCCCAGAAAGACCGCGAACAGGTCCATCACTCGACCAAGAAGCCGTTCAAGCAAAAGGGAACGGGCCGCGCCCGTGCCGGTATGACGTCATCGCCGCTGTGGCGCGGCGGCGGCCGGATTTTCCCGAACAGCCCGGACGAAAACTTCACGCAAAAAATCAACAAGAAGATGTACCGCGCCGGCATGGCCGCCATCTTCTCGCAGCTGGCGCGCGAAGGCCGCCTGGCCGTGGTCGATTCCCTGAAAGTGGAATCCCCCAAGACCAAGCCGCTGGCCGCCCGCTTCAAGGCGATGAACCTGCAGTCGGTCATGGTGATTTCCGACGAAGTGGATGAAAACCTGTACCTGGCCTCCCGCAACTTGGTGAACGTGCTCGTCGTTGAGCCGCGCTACGCCGATCCGGTGTCGCTGGTGCACTACAAGAAAGTCCTCGTCACCAAGGGCGCAATGGACAAACTCAAGGAGATGTTCGCATGAGCACCGCCGCTACAAAGTTTGACGAAGGCCGTTTGATGCAGGTGCTGGTCGCTCCCATCGTGTCTGAAAAGGCAACCATGGTGGCCGACAAAAGCAATGCCGTGACCTTCAAGGTGCTGCAGGATGCCTCCAAACCCGAGATCAAGGCCGCTGTGGAATTGATGTTCAAGGTTGAAGTCAAGGGCGTCTCTGTGGTGAACACCAAAGGCAAGATCAAGCGTTTTGGCAAATCCATCGGCCGTCGCGACAACGTGCGCAAGGCCTATGTGACGCTCAAGCCGGGTCAAGAGCTGAACCTGTCCGGGGAGGCCGCGTAATCATGGCTGTCATTAAACTCAAACCGACTTCACCGGGCCAGCGTGGCGTGGTGAAGGTGACCCGCGATCACCTGTACAAGGGTGATCCGTACGCGCCGCTGCTCGAACCCCAGTTCCAGCATGCAGGTCGCAATAACAATGGCCACATCACGACGCGTCATCGCGGCGGTGGCCACAAGCATCACTACCGCGTTGTCGATTTCTGCCGCACCAAAGACGGCATTCCGGCGAAAGTGGAGCGCGTCGAGTACGACCCGAACCGCACGGCGCACATCGCCCTGGTGTGCTATGCCGACGGTGAGCGCCGCTACATCATCGCGCCGCGCGGCCTGGAAGTGGGCGCATCGCTGATGAGTGGTGCCGAGGCGCCGATCCGCGCCGGCAACACCCTGCCGATCCGCAACATCCCGGTGGGCTCGACCATTCACTGCATCGAACTGCAGCCGGGCAAAGGCGCGCAGATCGCCCGCTCGGCCGGTACCTCGGCAACCCTGCTGGCGCGCGAGGGCAGCTACGCCCAAGTGCGCATGCGCTCGGGCGAAGTGCGCAAGATTCACATCGAATGCCGCGCCACCATTGGCGAAGTCGCCAACGAAGAGCACAGCCTGCGCCGTCTGGGCAAGGCCGGCGTCAAGCGCTGGATGGGAATTCGTCCGACCGTTCGCGGTGTGGTCATGAACCCGGTGGATCACCCCCATGGCGGTGGTGAAGGCAAAACCGGCGAAGGCCGCCACCCCGTCGACCCTTGGGGCAATCTGACCAAGGGCTATCGCACCCGTAACAACAAGCGCACGCAGGTCATGATCGTGTCGCGTCGCAAGAAATAAGGGATAACAAATGACTCGCTCTCTTAAAAAGGGTCCGTTTGTTGACCAACATTTGGTGGTCAAGGCCGACAAGGCCGTGATGACCAAAGACAAAAAACCAATCAAGACCTGGTCGCGCCGCTCGATGGTTCTGCCCGAGTTCATCGGACTGACCATTGCCGTGCACAACGGCAAGCAGCACGTGCCGGTTTACATCACCGACCAGATGGTGGGCCACAAGCTGGGCGAATTCGCCCTGACGCGCACCTTCAAAGGTCACCCCGCGGACCGAAAAGTCCAGAAGAAATAAGGAAAGACCATGGAAACACGTGCAGTCCTTCGGGGCGTTCGTCTGTCGGTCGACAAAGGCCGTCTGGTCGCTGATCTGATTCGCGGCAAGAAAGTGGACCAGGCGCTCAACGTCCTGGAATTCACCCAGAAAAAAGCGGCAGTGATCATCAAGAAGGTTCTTGAGTCCGCTATCGCCAACGCCGAACACAACGACGGTGCCGACATCGACGAGTTGAAGGTGAAAACCATCTTCGTCGAGCAGGGTGCCTCGCTCAAGCGCTTTACCGCCCGCGCCAAAGGTCGTGGCAACCAGATCAGAAAACCCACGTGCCATGTGTACGTGACGGTTGGCAACTGAAAGGCTTGACAGAACTATGGGACAAAAAATCCACCCCACCGGCTTCCGTCTTTCGGTCAGCCGCAACTGGGCTTCACGCTGGTACGCCAACAACCGTGACTTCGCCGGCATGCTGGCCGAAGACATCAAGGTGCGCGAGTACCTCAAGGCCAAGCTTAAAAACGCCGCAGTCTCGCGCGTGTTGATCGAGCGCCCCGCCAAGAACGCCCGCATCACCATTTTCTCGGCGCGTCCGGGCGTGGTGATCGGCAAAAAAGGCGAGGACATCGAAAACCTCAAGCGCGAACTCAGTCGTCAACTGGGCGTGCCGGTGGCGGTTAACATTGAAGAGGTGCGCAAGCCCGAAATCGATGCCAAGCTGATCGCCGACTCGATCACCCAGCAGCTCGAGAAACGCATCATGTTCCGCCGCGCCATGAAGCGCGCCATGCAGAACGCCATGCGTCTGGGCGCCCTGGGTATCAAGATCATGTCGTCGGGCCGCCTGAACGGGATCGAGATCGCGCGCTGCGAGTGGTACCGCGAAGGCCGCGTGCCGCTTCACACGCTGCGCGCCGACATCGACTACGGCACCTCGGAGGCCAAGACCACCTATGGTGTGATCGGCGTCAAGGTCTGGGTCTACAAGGGTGACACGCTGGGCCGCAACGATGCGCCCGCGGCCCTGGAGCCGCGCACCGATGACGAGCGCCGCCCGCGCGGTCCACGCCGCGATGCGCGCCCCGGTGACCGTCCGCCCGCACGTGGCCCGCGCCGCCCTGTAGGTGCCAATGTGGCACCCGCCGATGGCAGCGACAAACCCGCAGAGGCTACCGTCGGTGCCGATGCAACCAAACCCGCCGTTAAGCGCGTCCGCAAGGTAGCCGCGCCAGCTGCAGCAGCTGACGGCGGAGCGAAAACCGAGTAATACGGAGAATAACCATGCTGCAACCCGCTCGCAGAAAGTACCGCAAGGAACAAAAAGGCCGCAACACCGGCATCGCCACCCGAGGCAACTCGGTGGCGTTCGGTGACTTCGGTCTGAAGTGCACCGACCGCGGCCGTCTGACCGCGCGCCAGATCGAAGCCGCACGCCGTGCGATTTCCCGTCACGTCAAACGTGGCGGCCGTATCTGGATCCGCGTGTTTCCCGACAAGCCAATCTCCCAGAAGCCCGCCGAAGTGCGGATGGGTAACGGCAAGGGCAATCCTGAATACTACGTGGCTGAAATTCAGCCCGGTAAAGTGGTGTTCGAGATCGTCGGCGTGCCCGAAGAACTCGCACGTGAGGCGTTTCGTCTGGCCGCTGCCAAGCTGCCGCTGCGCACCACGTTTGTCAGCCGAATGATCGGCGCGTAATTTCAGGAGAATGAAGAAATGAAAGCTGCTGAACTGCGCCAAAAAGACGTTGCCGGCGTGCAAGCCGAAGTCAAAGCGCTGCAAAAAGCCCACTTTGGCCTGCGCATGCAAAAAGCCACGCAACAACTCAACAACACCGCCACGCTGCGCTCGACGCGCCGCGATATTGCTCGCGCCAAGACGATTCTTGTCGAGAAGCAAACGGCTAAATAAGGAGCGACATCATGACGGAACCTAAAAAATCCCTCAAACGCACCTTGGTCGGCAAGGTCGTTAGCGACAAACGTGCAAAGACAGTCACCGTGCTGATCGAGCGTCGCGTCAAGCACGAGCTCTACGGCAAGATCGTTGGCAAGTCGAGCAAGTACCACGCCCACGATGAAAAGGGCGAGTACAAACTCGGCGACATGGTCGAAATCACGGAGAGCCGGCCCATCTCGAAGACGAAGAACTGGGTCGCGACCCGGCTGGTGCAAAAGGCCATCGCGGTTTAAGCCTTCCACCGGCGTCGACTGCGCGCCACTGCAAAACAGCCCACAATGTGGGCTGTTTTCGCGTCTGGTGTTTCAATTTCCGAGGCACCGCCTGATACACACTTAATCTGGAGCACAGCATGATCAAAGTTGGCGATACCCTTCCCGCAGTCACCCTGATGGAATTCTCCGAAGTCGAAGGCAATGGTTGCAGCATCGGCCCCAATCCGGTCGACGTGAGCAAGGCCGCTGCCGGCAAAACGATTGCCCTGTTTGCGCTGCCGGGCGCTTTTACGCCCACCTGCTCGGCCAAGCACGTGCCGGGTTATGTCGCGAAAGCCGATGAGCTCAAGGCCGCCGGCGTCGATGAAATCTGGTGTGTCAGCGTGAACGACGCGTTCGTGATGGGCGCCTGGGCGCGCGACCAGAAAACCGGCACCAAGGTGCGCATGCTGGGCGATGGCGACGCTGCCTTCGCCAAGGCCACCGGACTGACGCTGGACCTGACCGGCAAGGGCATGGGCCTGCGCAGCAACCGCTACTCGATGCTGGTCAAGAATGGCAAAGTGGCCACGCTGAACATCGAGGGCCCCGGTAAATTCGAAGTGAGCGACGCGGCCACGCTGCTGGCGCAGGCCAGGTCCTGATCGATTCGCTATTCTATTTATAGCGGCAAGCACTCGCCTCATAAGGGCTGCAGGCCAATTTGATTTGAAGCCGGTTACAAATCAGCCTTCAGGTAATGCGCTCCCGCGATCGGGTTGTGGTAGTAGGGCGGGACTTCCCTGAACCCCAGCTCCTCGTACAGGCTGCGCGCGGCCTCCATGTCGTCCAGCGTGTCGAGCAGGAGGCAGGCATAGCCCGCCCGGCGCGCGCAATCCAGCATCGCCTCGGCCAACTGGCGGCCCAGGCCAAAGCCGCGGAAGGCCTTGCGCACATACAGGCGTTTCATCTCGCAGGCATTCGGGTAGTCCACCGTGTCCAGCGCACGCAAGGCGCAACAGCCCGCCGCTGCGCCATCCACCAGCGCCAGCAGCAGGGCGCCGCGGGGCGCCGCGTAGTCGCCCGGCAATGAAGCCAGTTCGGCTTCGAACCCCTGAAAGCCAAGATCCACCGCCAGGCCGTTCGCGTATTCGCGAAAAATCTCGCGCGTGGACTCGATGTCGCGGGTCTCGACGGGCTCGATCAGCTGTATCGACGGGGTGTTCAAGGGCGGTCAGAGTGCGATGAGGTCGATCCCAGTTTATCGCCTTTCACCCTGCTGCCCGAGACACGCCTTGATGCTTCGTTTCCACATCGGGCCACTCACACCACAGTCACGGCGCAAAGGTGAGCAGGATGACGGCTGCGATGCGGCGCTTTCCGCAGCAAGTAATACGCGGGGCACAGACGGGGTATGCGTCGCTATGAAAAATATAGCAAACTGCGCATGCTACATAATGACCAAAGGCCAATTTCCTGCGAAATTGGCCTTTGCGTCAGGGGGCAGGAAAGATCAGGCTTCGGCCAGCAGTTTCTCGATCAGCCGGTGCAGTTCGGCGAAGTTGGGCTCGCCCACATAGCGCTTCACGATCTCGCCGCGCTTGTTCACGATGTAGGTGGTGGGCGTGAGTTGCACGTCGCCCCAGGCCTTCGCGACCGCGCCGGTGTTGTCGATCGCGACCTTGAATGGCAGCTTGCGCGTCTCGGTGTAGTTCACGACATAGCTGGGCGGGTCGTAGCTCATGGCGACTGCCAGCGTGTCAAAACCCTGGGTCTTGTACTTGTCGTAGGTGGCGATGACCTTGGGCATTTCCGCCACGCAGGTGACGCAGCTGGTGGCCCAGAAGTTCACCAGGGTGACTTTGCCCTTCAGGTCGGCGGTGGTTTTGGTGCTGCCATCGAGCAACACAAAGGTCGATTGCGGCGCGGCCTGGTTGGCGGCGCTCCAATAGAAAGCGCCACCGGTGACGGCCAGAACCAGCACGGCTGCCACACTGTATAAAGATCGTTTCATTGGAAGGATTCACTCATGGATCGTCGACAGTTTAATTCCACTTCGGTTTCGGCGCTTGGGATTCTGTTATGGGCCGCTTGCCAGCAGGCTTACGCGCTCTCGCTGGCGGACATCAGCAACGCGCAGGCTTCCCAAGGCTTGAAAGCCGCGCTGGAAAAGGGCGCCCAATCGGCCGTGAGCCTGCTTGGCAGACCTGATGGATTCCTGGGCAACGCAAAAGTTCGCATCCCGCTGCCCGGCTATCTGGAAAACGCTTCCCAACTGCTCAAAACCCTGGGCCAGGGCCAGCGCGTGCAGGAGCTCGTGACCGCCATGAACCGTGCCGCCGAGGCCGCGGTGCCGATGGCGAAGGACATGCTGGTGGGTGCCGTCCGGGCCATGAACGTGAGCGATGCGAAGAAAATCCTCACCGGCGGTGACAACTCGGTCACCAGTTTCTTCGCCGAAAAGACCCGCGCACCGCTGAGCGTCAAATTCCTGCCTGTGGTCACCAAGGCCACCGAAAAGGTGGGCCTGGCCGCGAAATACAACGCCGTCGCGGGCAAGGCGGCCGGCTTCGGCCTGGTGAAAAAGGAAGACGCGAACATCCAGCAGTACGTCACGGGCAAGGCGCTGGACGGGCTCTACCTGATGATTGGCGAGGAGGAGAAGAAGATCCGCCAGGTTCCCGTGGGCACCGGCAGCGCCGTGATCGCCAAGGTGTTTGGCGCCCTGAAATGACGGACCATTCGGCCGTCAAATAACCTTGTCGTTCTTCAATTGCGTGAGCCGAGCCTCGGAGTAGTTCAGCACATTGCGCAACACTTCCTCGGTGTGTTGCCCCAGCAGCGGCGGCGGTCGCCCACCCGTTTGGGGCGTGCGCACCGGCGTGGCACCGAGCTTGATCGGGCTCGCGACCAGCCGCAGATCGTCTCGCAAGGGGTGCTGCCAGTCGTTCACCATGCCGCGCTGGCGCACCTGCGGGTCGGCAAACACTTCGGCCAGATTGTTGATGGCGCCGCACGGCACCTTGGCCGCTTCCAGCGCCGCCAGCCAGTCGGCCTTGGTGCGGGTTTTCAGAATGGCCTCTAACAGCGGCACCAGCTGGGCACGGTTGCGCACACGGTCCTGGTTTTTGGCATAAAGCGGGTCCAGGCCCAGCTCCGGCCTGCCGGCGACGCTACAAAACTTGACATACTGACGATCGTTGCCGACGGCCAGAATCAGGTGGTCGCGGGTGCCATCGGGGGCGCCGTCCGGCGCCTTCACCTCGAACACCTGGTAGGGCACGATGTTCTGGTGCGCGTTGCCGGATCGTCCCGGCACCTTGCCACTCACGAGGTAGTTGGCGCCCAGATTCGCCAGCATCGCCACCTGGGTGTCGAGCAGGGCCATGTCCACATGCTGGCCCTCGCCGGTGCGCTCGGCATGGCGCAGCGCGGCCAGGATGGCCACGGTGGCGTACATGCCGGTGAACAGGTCGGCCACCGCCACGCCGACTTTTTGCGGGCCACCGCCGAGGTCGTCGCGCTCGCCGGTGATGCTCATGAGGCCGCCCATGCCTTGGATGGCGTAGTCGTAGCCGGCACGGTCTTTGTAGGGTCCGGTCTGGCCGAAGCCGGTGACGCTGCAGTAGACCAGTTTCGGATTCAGGGCCTTGAGCGAGCCGTAGTCGAGCCCGTAGCGTGCCATGTCGCCGACCTTGAAGTTCTCGATAAACACGTCGCAATGCGCCACCAGATCGCGCACCAGCGCCTGGCCGGCCGGCTGGGCGATGTCGCAGCTGACCGAGCGCTTGTTGCGGTTGGTGCCCAGGTAGTAGGCGGCCTCGGCCGTGTCGTGGCCGGCTGCGTCCTGAATGAATGGCGGGCCCCAGGTACGGGTGTCGTCGCCGCTGCCGGGGCGCTCGATCTTGATCACGTCCGCGCCCAGATCGGCCAGGGTTTGGGTACACCACGGTCCCGCCAGAATGCGTGACAGGTCGAGGATGCGAATGCCTTGTAATGAGTCCATGGACAGCATTCTCGGTGCAAAACGATAATCGGGCGATGCGATATTTCCTGCGTGCTGCCGTCTTGTTCGCAGCCTTGTGGCTGGCGGCGTGCAGCCCCACTTTCAACTGGCGCGAGGTCCGCCCCGATACTTCGACGCTGGTCGCCTTGTTACCCTGCAAACCCGATCAAGCGATGCGGGCCGTGAGCCTGGCCGGCCGGCCCGTGCGGCTCGACATGCTCAGTTGCGACGCCGGTGGCGCCACGTTTGCCATTGGCCACATGGCGATCAGCGATCCGGCACGGGCGGGCGAGATGCTGGCCCAGTGGCGCGCCGTGACGCTGGCCAACCTGCGCGCAACGGTGTCGAGCGACGAGCCTTTCCTGCCCAGGGGTGGCCTGGCGTTGCCCCAGTCGGTTCGGGTGGTGGCCTCCGGCCAGCGTGCGGACGGTCGGGCGGTGATGGTGCATGCGGCCTGGTTTGCCCAAGGTACGGGCTCGGGGATACAGTTGTTTCAGGCAGTCGTTTATGCCAGCAAAGTCAGCATGGAGATGAGCGACACCTTCTTTTCGGCACTCAGGCTTCAATGAGCGGGCGTAAACTCCGATAATCGGCAGCAATGAACAGTATCTTCATCATTGCCCATGCGCCGTTGGCCCGCGCCCTGCGTGAATGCGCGCTGCATGTGTTTCCCGACTGCGCCAGCGGCGTAGTGGCGTTCGATGTGCAGCCCCATCTGCCGCCGGAGGAGACCCTGGCGGCGGCGCGCATTGCCATGGCCCAGATGGGAACGGACAGCACGCTGGTGCTGACCGATGTGTTTGGCGCCACGCCCTGTAACGTGGCGCAAAAGCTGGTCGACGGCGTGAACTCCCGGCTTATCACGGGGGTCAATTTGCCGATGGTGCTGCGCACGGTGTGTTATTGCCATGAGCCGCTTGACGCGCTGGTCTCGCGAGCGGTGATTGGCGGCACCCAGGGCGTGATGCAGGTGGCCGTGACCGCGCCGCAAAACCAGACCAGAAAACCTCATGATCAAGACCTCGACGACCATCAGCAATAGACTGGGGCTGCATGCCCGTGCTTCGGCCAAACTGACCAAGCTGGCGGGCAGTTTTCCGTGCGAGGTGTGGATGACCAAGGGCGAGCGCCGTGTCAACGCCAAGAGCATCATGGGGGTGATGATGCTGGCGGCGGGCATTGGCTCGGTCGTTGAAGTGGAGACGGATGGCGAACGTGAGCGGGAGGCCATGGACGCGTTGCTGGCGCTGATGGCCGACAAATTCGGGGAGGGCGAGTAGCATGTGGCGAGTCCGTGTTCCGGCCCGGGAGATGCGTCCATGACCTTCAGCGTGCAAGGTTTGCCGGTGGCCCGCGGCATCGCCATCGGGCGCGCCGTGCTGGTCGCGTCCAGCCGGGCCGACGTGGCGCACTACTTCATCGAGCCGGCCAACGTCGACGCCGAGATCGAGCGCGTGCGGGCCGGTCGCAACGCCGTGGTGGATGAAATCCACCGGCTGCAGCAAAGTGTGTCGCAAATGGGGCCCAAGGACGCGCCGCACGAGCTGACGGCCCTGCTCGACGTGCATTTGATGCTGCTGCAGGACGAGATGCTGGTCAGCGGCGTCAAGCACTGGATCACCAACCGCCTGTACAACGCCGAGTGGGCGCTGACCACCCAGCTCGAAGTGATTGCGCGTCAATTCGACGAGATGGAGGACGAGTACCTGCGCGAGCGCAAGGCCGACCTGGAGCAGGTGGTCGAGCGCATCCTGCGCTACATGAAGGGCGTGGCGTTGCCGATCACGCCGCCCACCACGCCGCACCGCAAAACGCAGCAGGATTTGCTGCTGGACGATACGGTCGATGTGCCGCTGGTGCTGATCGCGCACGACCTCTCGCCGGCCGATATGCTGCAGTTCAAGCAAAGCGTGTTTGCCGGCTTCGTGACCGATGTGGGCGGCAAGACCTCGCATACCGCCATCGTGGCCCGCAGTCTGGACATCCCGGCCGTGGTGGGGGCACGATCCGCCAGCCAGCTGGTGCGCCAGGATGACTGGGTCATCATCGACGGCGATGCCGGCGTGATGATCGTCGATCCGTCCGCCATCATCCTGGCCGAATACGGCTTCAAGCAGCGTCAGGGCCAGCTCGAGCGCGAGCGCTTGACGCGGCTGCGCCACACCCCCGCGATCACGATGGACGGCCAGAAAGTGGAGCTGCTGGCGAACATCGAAATGCCCGAGGACGCGGCCGGCGCGATCAAGGCGGGGGCCGTCGGCGTGGGCCTGTTCCGCAGCGAATTTCTGTTCATGGGCCGCACCGGCAAATTGCCCGATGAGGAAGAGCAGTACCAGGCCTACCGGCGCGCCGTGGAAGGCATGCGGGGCCTGCCGGTTACCATTCGCACGGTGGACATCGGCGCCGACAAGCCGCTGGACAAGTCGCAAAAGGACGGCACCAGCCTGAACCCCGCGCTGGGGCTGCGTGCCATCCGCTGGAGCCTGAATGATCCCGCCATGTTCCTGACCCAGTTGCGCGCCATCCTGCGCGCCGCGGCGCACGGGCAGGTCAACTTGCTGATTCCCATGCTGGCCCATGCCAGCGAGATCCGCCAGACCCTGTCGCTGATCGACTTTGCGCGCGCCGAGCTGGATAACCGGGGCGTACCTTATGGTCCGGTCAAGCTCGGTGCCATGATCGAAATACCGGCGGCGGCCTTGATGCTCAAGCTGTTTCTGAAGCACTTCGACTTTCTCTCGATCGGCACCAACGACCTGATCCAGTACACGCTGGCGATCGATCGCGCCGATGAGGCCGTGGCCCATCTGTACGACCCGCTGCACCCGGCGGTGCTGCGCCTGGTGGCGGACACCATTGCCGAATGCAACGCGCAGGGCAAGGGCGTGAGCGTGTGCGGCGAGATGGCGGGCGATGCCAGCCACACCCGGCTGTTGCTGGGCCTGGGGCTGCGCAGTTTTTCCATGCATCCGGCGCAGATTCTGGCGGTCAAGCAGGAAGTGCTGCGCTCGGACACGTCCCGGCTGCAGCCCTGGGCGCAAAGGGTGATCGAGTCGGACGATCCGGCCTCGGTGCTGAGCGCCTGAGTCCCGTCCTCGCTCAGCACTCCACCTGGCGCACCGACACCGTGATGGCCAGTCCACCGAGCGAGGTTTCCTTGTACTTGCTTTGCATGTCGGCACCGGTGCGGCGCATGGTGTCGATCACCTGATCCAGGCTCACCATGTGTGAGCCATCGCCCAGCATCGCGAGCGAGCAGGCGTTGATGGCCTTGACGGCTCCCACCGCATTGCGCTCGATGCAGGGGATCTGCACCAGTCCGCCGATCGGGTCGCAGGTCATGCCCAGGTGATGCTCCAGCGCGATCTCGGCGGCATTCTCGATTTGCTCGTTGCTCGCGCCCAGCGCCGCCGCCAGTCCGCCGGCCGCCATCGCGGCCGCCGAACCGACCTCGCCCTGGCAGCCCACTTCGGCGCCCGAAATCGAGGCATTGCGTTTGCATAGCGCACCCACGGCGGCGGCGGTCAGCATGAAGCGCTCGATGCCCGCGGCATCGCCCGCACGGTAGTCCTGGTAGTAACGCAATACGGCGGGCACGACCCCGGCCGCGCCATTGGTCGGTGCGGTCACGACGCGCCCGCCCGCGGCGTTTTCTTCATTCACCGCAATGGCGTAGACGCTGACCCAGCTCATCGCGCCCTCGCTGGCGTGGCTGGGCGCATGACGCAAGCGCTCGGCGACCGCGCTGGCGCGTCGGTTCACCTTGAGGCCGCCGGGCAGCAGGCCCTCGGCGGTCATGCCACGGTCGATGCAGTCGAACATCGCGCCTTTCACCCGGTGGATGAAATCGCGCGTCGCGGCCGCACCGTGCAGGCTGGCTTCGTTCTTCATCAGCAACTGGTGCAATGGCTGACCGGCTTGCTGCGCCATCGCAAGCAGGGCCTGCATGGTTTCAAAGTGATGGGGCACGGGTTGCTCGACGCCGAGCGGGCTGCCGACAAACACCTCTTCAGCGTCCATCACAAAGCCGCCGCCGATGGAGTACAGGTCGCGCTCGGCCAGCACAGTGCCCCCGGCGTCGAAGGCGCGAAACCGCATGCCGTTCGAGTGCACCGGCAGCAACTCGCTGCGGTTGAAGATCAGGGCCCGGTCCGCGTCGAAGGCAATCGGCCTTTGACCCAGCAACACCAGCTCGCGCGCGGCGCGGATGGCCTGAATGCGCGCCGGGATCCCCGCCGGATCGACCTGGTCCGGCAGTTCGCCGCTCAGCCCCAGCAGAATGGCCACATCGGTGCCGTGGCCATGCCCGGTATGGGCCAGCGAACCGTACAGTTCCACCTCCAGCCGCGCAACGGCCGCAAACACGGGCGCGGGCAACTCCATCAGAAACCGCCGTGCCGCGCGCATCGGCCCGACCGTGTGCGAGCTCGACGGGCCAATGCCGATCTTGAACATGTCAAACAGGCTGATGTACATGGCGGCGCTTTGCAAAGGGGAAGTTTGCAGTTTGCCACGGATGGGGCTTGACGTTGCCGCGCCGGGGCCCGCGTTTAGCGGGCGCGCGTACCGACCAGCGCGGCGCCCACGATCATGACGGCCGCCAACGCGATCGAGGGGCTAGGCCGGTCCCCGCGCAGCACAAGCAACAGCAGCGTGGAGAGCAGAGGCGTCAAAAAACTCAGCAGGCCGATGCTGCGCGCGTCGCCCCGTTTGAGCGCCGCATCCCACAGGAAAAACGCGCCGCCGAGCGGGCCCAGGCCCATCAGCACGATGAGCAGCCAGTCCTGACCGCTCAGCGCGGCCGAGGGCTCCAGCAGGGCGTGGCACGCCAGCGACAGCAGGCCCGAGACCGCGGCAAAGCCGCCGATCGCGGCCGTCGGAAACCTGGCGACACGCCGGGTCAGCAGTGAGTAACTGGCCCAGATGAACGCCGAGCCGGCGGCCGGCAGGTAGCCCCAGGCAAAGCCGGTATCCAGTTGCCGTCCGCCTGCAATGGCGATGGCCGCGCCGGCAAAGCCGACCAGCGCGGCGGCGATGTGCAGGGGTTTGAGCTGCACCCCGCGCAGCAGCACCGGTGCCAGCACCACCATCAGGAGCGGCCACAGGTAGTTCACCAGATTGGCCTGCACCGGCGGCGCATGACGCAAAGCGATGAACAGCAGGAAGTGAAAGCCGAACAGGCCGTACACGCCCAGCGCCAGCGTTGCGGGCGGCACCCGCCATTGCCGCAGCAGCGGCCAGGCTGGAATGCTGCCGATCAGCAGCGCCAGGCCGGTCAGCAAAAAGGGTGGAACGTGGCTGAGCGACACGCCCAGCGACGCCAGCGTCGCCCACAGCGCAATCGCGCCCAGCGCGAGCGGGTTGCCCCGCTTCACCGCGAGGAGCTGCCGGCGGCCCGGTTCAGCTCGATGGCGTGCGCATGCTCCGCCTGCCGATCGGCGTGGTAGCTGCTACGCACGAGTGCGCCTACAGCGGCGTGGTCGAAGCCCATCTCGTAGGCTCTAGCCTCGAACATCTTGAAGGTGTCCGGGTGCACGTAGCGCTTCACGGTCAGGTGAGAGGTAGAGGGCGCGAGGTACTGGCCAATGGTCAGCATGTTGATGCCGTGCTCGCGCATGTCGCGCATCACGGCCAGGATTTCCTCGTCGGTCTCGCCCAGGCCCACCATCAGGCCGCTCTTGGTCGGGACCTGCGGGAACAGTGCCTTGAACTTCTTGAGCAGGTTCAGGCTGAACGGGTAGTCCGAGCCCGGACGTGCTTCCTTGTACAGGCGCGGCACCGTCTCCAGGTTGTGGTTCATCACGTCGGGCGGCGCGGCCTTGAGGATTTCCAGCGCGCGATCGTCGCGGCCGCGGAAGTCGGGCACCAGGATTTCGATCTGCGTGCCGGGCGACAGCTCGCGCGTCTTGCGGATGCAGTCCACAAAATGCTGGCTGCCGCCGTCGCGCAGGTCGTCGCGGTCCACGCTGGTGATGACCACGTATTTGAGGCGCAGGGCCGCGATGGTTTTCGCCAGGTTCTCGGGCTCGTTCGCGTCCAGCGCGTCAGGACGGCCATGACCCACATCGCAGAACGGGCAGCGCCGTGTGCACTTGTCGCCCATGATCATGAACGTGGCCGTGCCCTTGCCGAAGCACTCGCCGATATTGGGGCAGGAGGCTTCCTCGCATACCGTCACCAGCTTGTTGGCGCGCAGGATGTCCTTGATTTCATAGAAGCGCGTGCTGGGCGAGCCGGCCTTGACGCGGATCCAGTCCGGCTTTTTCAGAATCTCGCCCTGCTGCACCTTGACCGGGATGCGCGAGAGCTTGGCCGCGGCCTTCTGTTTGGCCAGCGGGTTGTATTGTTCGGCGCTTTGGGCCTCGCGGACCGTTTCGTGCACGACGGGGTTGGCGGCTTCTGTAGGGTTCATGGTGTGCTTTGGATGACCGGAAGTATTGGGTGTCCGCTCACGGTGCCAGGTAGGTCTGGAGCTTTTGGCTCAATACATCGGCGGCCTCCTGCCAGCTTGCCGACACCCCGATTGTAGAAAGGTCTACCGTTTGCAGTCCCGCGTAGCCGCAGGGGTTGATGCGAGAGAAGGGCTCCAGATCCATCGCCACGTTCAGCGCCACGCCGTGATAGGTGCAGTGGCGGCTGACCTTGATGCCGAGCGCGGCGATCTTGCCAAGGCCCTGGAAATCGGGCGGTGAATGAATTGGAATCTGACCCCCATTGTTTTTCTGCGGCCGCTGCGCCAGCAGCGCGTGCGAGCCCGGATCATCGAGCCGTACATAAATTCCCGGTGCGCCCGCCACGCGGTGCCCCGTCACGCCAAAGTGCACCAGCGTCTGGAGCACGGCCTGCTCGATGCGGTACACGTATTCCTTGACGAAATAGCCGGCCCGCTGCAGGTCGATCAGCGGATATGCCACGACTTGCCCCGGCCCGTGGTAAGTGACCTGCCCGCCCCGGTTGGTGGCGATGACCGGGATGTCGCCGGGATTGAGAATATGCTCCGATTGGCCCGCCAGACCTTGTGTGTAAACGGCAGAATGCTCACAAATCCATAGTACGTCGGGCGTCATGGGGGTGCGCGCGGTGGTGAATTCCTGCATCGCGGCGTAGGTCGGCAGATAGTCCACCCGGCCAAGGGGGTGCAGCGCGATCTCCACGGCGGCCTACAACACCATCTTCACCATCGGGTGCGTGGACAGCGTGCGGTAGAGCTCGTCGAGCTGCTCGCGCGAGGTCGCGGTCACGGTCACGGTGATGCCCAGGTAGTTGCCGGCCTTGCTGTCGCGCAACTCGATGGTCGTGGCGTCGAAGCCGGGATCGAACTGTTCGGCGATGCGGGTGATGGCGTGCACGAAACCATCGACCTTGGCACCCATCACCTTGATGGGAAAGAGGCACGGGTACTCGATCAGCGAGTCCTTGCGCGGGTCTTGGGGGGATTCGGGGGGCGTGCTCATGGTCGGGGCGCTGGCCTATTGCGATGGGGCGATCTTGGCCTGCTGATAGCCCGCGTACAGCCTGGCGTAAACCGGGCCGGGCACGCCCGAGCCGACCGGCTGGCCGTCGAGCCGGGTAATCGCCAGCACCTCCTTGGTCGCGGACGACAGCAGCAATTCGTCGGCATGGAGCACCTCGTCGTGGCTCAGGCGGCGCAGCTCGAATCCGAGGCCCTCGGCGCGGCAGATTTCCTCGATCAGGCCGTAGCGGATGCCCTCCAGCACCAGGTTGTCCTTGGGCGAGCCGAACACGGTGTCCCCCTTGACGACCCAGACGTTGCTGGCCGCCGCCTCGCTCAAAAAGCCGTCGCGGAACATCACGGTCTCCAGCGCGCCGGCGTCGAAGCTGATCTGGCGCGCGAACACGGCGCCCAGCAGACTGGTGCTCTTGATATGGGCCTTTTCCCAGCGGAAGTCGCTGGCCGTGACGCAGGCCGCACCCTGGCTGCGCAATTCGGGCGGCACGGGCTTCATCGCATTGCTCATCACGAACACGGTGGGGGTCAGGCCGTCCAGCATCACATGCTCGCGCATGGCCACGCCGCGGGTCACCTGGATGTAAATCAGTTGATCACTCTTTTGGGTCTCGGCCCCCGTCGATCGTGCATAGTCAGCTATTAGTTTGGTAGCGATGTCGCGCCACTGCGCATGCGAGAGCGGGTTCGCGATGCGCAACTCGGCGAGCGAGCGGTCGAGCCGCGCCATGTGCTGGGCAAAGCGGAACAGGCCGCCGCCGTACGCCGGCACCACTTCGTAGACGCCGTCGCCAAAGATAAAGCCGCGGTCCATGACGCTGATCTTCGCGTCCTTCAGCGCCGTGAATTCGCCATTGAGGTAGCACGGCAGGCTGGGTAGTTCGTTCATGGTGTGCAGAATGGGCAGAAGGGGGGATAGATTCAGCGCAAAAACAACACAGCCGCAATGGCCAGCCATCCAAGTGCGAAGTTGAGCACCACCAGCGGGTGGATCCTGGCGATTTGCTGCCCTGCCTGCGGCCAGTCGGCCTGCGCCACGGCCTTTTTCATGCGGCTGAAGGGTCCGAAATACAGATGACCAAAGATGGCAAACATCAGCAGCCCGATGCCCATCATCAGGTGCCAGCCTACGGGCGCGTTTTTCATGCCTACCGAGCCCAGCATGGTGGCTCCGGTGAGCGCCAGCAGCCCCACGCTGATCCACGCCACCGAGAAGAAGCGCGTCAACACGCCCGCCAGCAAAGGCAGTCGCGCCGGCGGCTGCAATTGCGCGGTGGCCACCGGACGCAGTGCCCACAGCATGAAAGCCATGCCGCCGAGCCAGACAATGGCACCGCTCAGGTGAAGAAATTTTGCCAGCAGTGTCATCGGTCAGCTTTCGTCTTGTTCGGGGCGCGACAGGGTAGATTGTGACGCAGCGGGCCAATCATTCGGGGGGTGAGTTCTTTTGCCGCGGATTGTGGGGGTTTGGCTGGAGTTCGGGGGTTTCTACGTATAATCAAGGGCTTTGCTGAAATTGCGGCTGTAACTTAGGTGTAATCTGGGATGTCAATAATCGCGGCGGTACCTGAGGACGACGTGGCCGGGGCCGATTTCAAGCCTCTGACGCCCGAGCAGGCCCGGCAGCTTCGGGCAAAGAGTCCTTCGCTCTCCCCTTGGTGGGTCGTGGTGGGGCAGGTAGTGGTAGGCGCGCTGGTGGCTTTGGCTGCCTGGGCCTTGACGGGCCGGCAACACGTCGGCTGGTCTGCTGGCTACGGCGCGCTGGCGGTGGTCATTCCCGCCGCGCTGTTTGCGCGGGGGCTGGCGAGCCGGGTGTCCTCGGTGAGTGCGGGGGCTGCGGTATTCGGATTCTTCCTGTGGGAAGCGGTCAAGATTGCCTTGACGGTCGCCATGTTGTTTGCGGCGCCAAGGCTGGTGACTGACTTGAGCTGGCCAGCGATGCTGGTAGGCCTGGTGGTGACGATGAAGGTATATTGGGTGGCGCTGGTGTGGCGTCCGAAACGTAGGACTTAACGAGTAAACAGATGGCTGCTGAAAACGGACCCACGGCGAGTGAATACATCGTTCACCACCTGACGCATTGGCAGAACCACCCCATGAAGGGCGTGGTCGATTTTTCCGTCGTCAACATTGACTCCATCTTATGGAGCGTGCTGCTGGCCGTGCTATCGAGCTTTTTTCTTTGGCGAGCGGCCCGTGCGGCCAGCTCGGGCGTTCCTGGTCGATTCCAGGCCGCGGTTGAAATTCTGGTCGAGATGGTCGACACGCAG
This sequence comes from Rhodoferax sediminis, assembly GCF_006970865.1. Lineage (NCBI taxonomy): Bacteria > Pseudomonadati > Pseudomonadota > Betaproteobacteria > Burkholderiales > Comamonadaceae > Rhodoferax > Rhodoferax sediminis. Next base: position 4,172,239 of record NZ_CP035503.1, on the reverse strand, counting down.
GCCAAAGGCATTATTCACAATGCCCAGAGCCGCAAGATGGTGGCGCCGCTGGGTCTGTGCGTGTTCATCTGGATTTTCCTGATGAATGCGATGGACTTGCTGCCTGTCGACCTGCTGCCCACGGTCTGGGGCTGGATTACGGGCGCCGCCGGGCAGGATTCGCATCATGCGTATCTGCGGGTGGTTCCCACGGCTGATTTGTCAACCTGCTTCGGTCTGTCGGTTTCGGTGCTGCTCGTGTGCTTTGCCTACAACATCAAGATCAAGGGAGTGGGCGGCTGGCTGCATGAGCTGTTCACCGCGCCGTTTGGCAACCATCCCATCCTGTGGCCCATCAATTTCGCCATGCAAATGATCGAATTTGCCGCCAAGACCGTCTCGCATGGCATGCGGTTGTTCGGCAACATGTATGCGGGCGAGCTGCTGTTCATGTTGATCGCGTTGATGGGCGCCGCTGCGGCTGGCTCGGTTTCGGGTGTGTTGCTGCCGGTCGGGCATGTGATCGCCGGAGCGATCTGGGCCATCTTCCACGTTCTGATCATCACCATCCAGGCATTTATTTTCATGATGCTGGCGCTGGTGTATATCGGCCAGGCGCACGATACCCACTGATTTTTTCGCAGTTTCCCTTTCCTTCAACCCTAACTTTTCATTCTCTGGAGCTAAAAAAATGGAACACGTACTCGGCCTCGTCGCACTCGCCGCCGGTCTGATCATTGGCCTGGGCGCTGTTGGCGCCTGTATCGGTATTGGCATCATGGGTAGCAAATACCTGGAGTCCGCTGCCCGTCAGCCCGAGCTGATGAACGAATTGCAAACCAAGATGTTCCTGCTGGCCGGCCTGATCGACGCGGCCTTCCTGATTGGCGTCGGTATCGCGATGATGTTCGCGTTTGCCAACCCCTTCGTGCTCAAGTAATCGCCCGTAACCACCAATTGACTGAAAGGAAGTTGCTGTGAGTATCAACGCAACTCTTTTCGTCCAGGCAATCGTTTTTGCGATTCTGGTGTGGTTCACGATGAAATTCGTGTGGCCGCCCATCGCAGCTGCGCTGGACGAACGTGCCAAGAAAGTCGCCGACGGTCTTGCCGCCGCCGACAAGGCCAAGTCCGAGCTGTCCTCCGCCAACAAGCGGGTGGAAGAAGAGCTGGCCAAGTCGCGCAACGAGACTGCCACGCGTCTGGCCGATGCCGAACGTCGCGCCCAGGCCATCATCGAAGAGGCCAAGGGCAAGGCCACGGAAGAGGGCAATAAAATTGTTGCCGCTGCCAGGGTCGAGGCCGACCAGCAAACTGTGAAGGCCCGCGAGGTCCTGCGCGAGCAGGTCGCCGTGCTGGCCGTCAAGGGCGCCGAGCAGATTCTCCGCAAGGAAGTCAATGCCGGGGTCCATGCCGAATTGCTGGCGCGTCTCAAGACCGAGCTGTAAGAGCGCACCATGGCTGAAATCGCAACCATTGCCCGTCCTTATGCCGAAGCGCTGTTCAAGGCGACCGCTGCGCCCGATCTGGGCGGCACGGCCGCCTGGCTCGATGAGCTTGCGCTCATCGCCGCCAACCCGCAACTGCTGCAGTTTGCCGACAACCCGACCGTCACGGCGAGCCAGGTGTTCGATGTGATCTCCGGCGTCGCCAGATCGACGCTGCCGGATGCCGCCAGGAACTTCCTGCGCGCCGTGATCGAAAACGGCCGGCTGACGGCGCTGCCCGAAATGGCGGACCAGTTCCGTGCCTTGAAGAACGCGCAAAGCGGCTCCTCGGATGCCATCGTGTACAGCCCTTTTCCGATGGACAGTGCCGCCCTGGCCGATGTGGCGGCGACGCTCGAAAAGCGCTTTGGGCGCAAACTCAATGTCAAGGTCGAACAGGAGCCTGCATTGATCGGCGGCATTCGCGTGGTGGTGGGCGACGAAGTGCTGGACACTTCCGTCAAGGCCCGCCTGGAACAGATGAAGGTGGCCCTGACCGCGTGATGATTCACGCGGGTCGCGACCTCCAGTTTTCTGCTTGGGCATTGTGCCCAGGCATTTGGCCAATTAACGAAAGAAGGAAAGAGTCATGCAACTCAATCCCGCAGAAATTTCTGAACTGATCAAGAGCCGCATTGAAGGCCTGTCCGCCGGCGCCGACATCCGCAATCAGGGTACGGTGGTGTCCGTGTCGGACGGTATTTGCCGCATTCATGGCCTGTCCGACGTGATGCAGGGCGAAATGCTTGAATTCCCGGCCGGCAGCGACGGCTTGCCCACCTATGGCCTGGCGCTGAACCTTGAGCGCGATTCGGTCGGTGCCGTGATTTTGGGTGAATACGAGCATATCTCCGAAGGCGACACCGTCAAGTGCACAGGCCGCATTCTGGAAGTGCCGGTCGGCCCCGAACTGCTGGGCCGCGTGGTCAACGCGCTGGGCCAGCCGATCGACGGCAAGGGTCCGATCAACGCCAAAATGACCGACGTGATCGAAAAGGTCGCGCCCGGTGTGATTGCCCGTAAATCGGTGGACCAGCCGATGCAGACCGGCCTCAAGTCGATCGACTCGATGGTGCCGATCGGCCGTGGCCAGCGCGAGCTGATCATCGGCGACCGCCAGACCGGCAAGACTGCCGTGGCGATCGATGCCATCATCAACCAGAAGGGTCAGAACATGACCTGCATCTATGTTGCGATCGGCCAGAAGGCGTCATCGGTCAAGAACGTGGTGCGCTCGCTGGAGCAGGCCGGCGCGATGGAGTACACCATCGTGGTGGCTGCGACCGCCTCCGAGTCGGCTGCCATGCAGTATGTCAGCGCCTATTCGGGCTGCACCATGGGCGAGTATTTCCGCGATCGCGGCCAGGACGCACTGATCGTGTACGACGATTTGTCCAAACAGGCCGTGGCCTACCGCCAGGTCTCGTTGCTGCTGCGCCGCCCGCCAGGCCGTGAAGCCTATCCCGGCGACGTGTTCTATCTGCACAGCCGCCTGCTCGAGCGTGCGGCGCGCGTCAACGAACACTACGTTGAGACCTTCACCAAAGGCGAAGTCAAGGGCAAGACCGGTTCTCTCACCGCGCTGCCCATCATCGAAACGCAGGCCGGCGACGTGTCCGCGTTCGTGCCGACCAACGTGATCTCGATCACCGACGGCCAGATTTTCCTGGAAACCAACCTGTTCAACGCCGGTATCCGCCCCGCCATCAACGCCGGTATTTCTGTATCGCGCGTCGGTGGCGCCGCACAAACCAAGTTGATCAAGGGTCTGTCAGGTGGTATCCGTACCGACCTGGCGCAGTACCGTGAGCTGGCGGCGTTTGCGCAGTTCGCCTCGGACCTGGACGAGGCCACGCGCAAGCAGCTCGACCGTGGCGCGCGCGTGACGGAGCTGCTCAAGCAGTCCCAGTACAGCCCGCTGCCGATCAGCCTGATGGGCTGCTCGCTGTTCGCCGTGAACAAGGGCTTCATGGACGACATCGCCGTGAACAAGGTGCTGGCCTTCGAGTCGGGCTTGCATGCCTACCTCAAGGACAAGAACGCCGCGTTGCTGTCCAAGCTGGAAACCACCAGGGCGATGGACAAGGATGCTGAAGCTGAACTGACCGCGGCCACGGCTGCGTTCAAGAAGTCGTTTGCTTAAACCACTCTACCGACCGCAACGTCACGTCAGAGTTTTATAGGCAAAAGGGGCATATATGGCAGCAGGCAAGGAATTACGCACCAAGATCAAATCGGTGGAGAACACCAAGAAGATCACCAAGGCCATGGAGATGATCTCGGTGTCCAAGATGCGCAAGGCGCAGGAGCGCATGCGCGCCGCGCGTCCGTACAGCGAGAAGGTCCGCAATATCGCCGCGAACCTGGGCCAGGCCAATCCGGAGTACGTTCATCCTTTCATGAAGACCCCGGAGGACGCGAAGTCCGTCGGCTTCATCGTGGTGACCACCGACAAGGGTCTGTGCGGCGGCTTGAACACCAACCTGTTCCGGGCCGTCACCGCCAAGCTGCGCGAAACGCAGGCCGCGGGTAAAACACCGCAGAGCGTGGCCATCGGCGGCAAGGGGCTGGGGTTTTTGAACCGCATTGGCGCGCGGGTCGTCTCGCACGTCACGCAGCTGGGCGACAAGCCGCATCTGGACAAGCTGATCGGCCCGGTCAAGGTGCTGCTGGATTCCTACGCCAAGGGCGAACTGGCCGCGGTCTACCTGAGCTACAACAAGTTCGTCAGCACCATGAAGCAGGAGCCCGTGGTCGAGCAGTTGCTGCCCTTGTCGCATGCGACGCTGAAGGCGCAGTCCGACGCCAGCGAAGCGCAGAGCGGCGTCACGCATGGCTGGGATTACATCTACGAGCCCGACGCGCAGGCGGTGATTGACGAACTGCTGGTGCGTTACGTCGAGGCGCTGGTGTACCAGGCCGTCACGGAAAACATGGCATCCGAGCATGCGGCGCGCATGGTGGCCATGAAGGCCGCCACCGACAACGCGGGCAACGTGATTGGCGAGCTCAAGCTGATCTACAACAAGACGCGTCAGGCGGCGATTACGAAAGAGCTTTCGGAAATCGTGGCGGGTGCCGCAGCGGTTTAACAAGATTCAAATTTTTGGAGCAAAAAATGGCTCAGGTTCAAGGAAAAATTGTTCAGTGTATTGGCGCCGTGGTGGACGTGGAGTTTCCGCGCGACCAGATGCCCAAGATTTACGACGCTCTGAAAATGGATGGCTCGACGCTGACGCTGGAAGTGCAGCAGCAGCTCGGCGACGGCATCGTGCGCACCATTGCGCTGGGCTCGTCCGACGGTTTGCGCCGCGGCATGATCGTGCAAAACACGGCCAACCCCATCATGGTGCCCGTGGGCAAGGCCACGCTGGGCCGCATCATGGACGTGCTGGGCGCGCCGATCGACGAGCGCGGCCCGGTGAATGCCGAGCTCACCGCCTCGATTCACCGCAAGGCCCCGGCCTACGACGAACTCTCCCCCTCGCAGGAGCTGCTGGAAACCGGCATCAAGGTGATCGACCTGGTGTGTCCGTTCGCCAAGGGTGGCAAGGTCGGCCTGTTCGGCGGCGCCGGCGTGGGCAAGACCGTGAACATGATGGAGCTCATCAACAACATTGCCAAGGCACACTCGGGTCTGTCCGTGTTTGCCGGCGTGGGTGAGCGCACCCGCGAGGGCAACGACTTCTACCACGAGATGGCCGACTCCGGCGTCGTGAACCTCGAGAACCTCGGCGAGTCCAAAGTGGCCATGGTCTACGGCCAGATGAACGAGCCCCCGGGCAACCGTCTGCGCGTGGCGCTGACGGGCCTGACCATTGCCGAGTCGTTCCGCGACGAAGGCAAGGACGTGCTGTTCTTCGTGGACAACATTTACCGCTACACGCTGGCCGGCACCGAAGTGTCCGCGCTGTTGGGCCGCATGCCCTCCGCCGTGGGTTACCAGCCGACGCTGGCCGAGGAAATGGGCCGCCTGCAAGAGCGCATCACCTCCACCAAGGTCGGCTCCATCACCTCGATCCAGGCCGTGTACGTGCCCGCCGATGACTTGACCGACCCGTCGCCCGCCACCACCTTTGCCCACCTGGATTCCACCGTGGTGCTGAGCCGTGACATTGCCTCGCTCGGTATCTACCCCGCGGTCGATCCGCTGGACTCCACCAGCCGCCAGCTGTCGCCGCAAGTGGTGGGCGAAGATCACTACAACACGGCACGTGCCGTGCAGGGCACGCTGCAGCGTTACCGCGAACTGCGCGACATCATCGCGATCATGGGCATGGACGACCTGGCCCCCGAAGACAAGCTGGCCGTGGCGCGCGCGCGCAAGATCCAGCGCTTCCTGTCGCAGCCGTTCCACGTCGCCGAAGTGTTCACCGGTTCGCCCGGCAAGTACGTGCCGCTCTCCGAGACGATTCGCGGCTTCAAGATGATCGTCAACGGCGAATGCGACCACATGCCCGAGCAGGCTTTCTACATGGTCGGCACGATCGACGAAGCCTTCGAAAAAGCCAAAAAAGTTTAAGAGGTGAGCCACATGAGCACCATCCACGTTGACGTTGTCAGCGCCGAAGAGTCCATCTTCTCGGGTGAGGCCCGGTTCGTGGCGCTGCCCGGCGAGGCGGGCGAGCTGGGCATCTACCCGCGCCACACGCCGCTGATCACGCGCATCAAGCCCGGCTCGGTGCGCATCGAGAAGGCCGATGGCAGCGAAGAGTTTGTCTTCGTCGCCGGCGGCATTCTGGAAGTGCAGCCCGACTGCGTGACGGTACTGTCCGATACCGCGATCCGGGGCAAGGATCTGGACGATCACAAGGCCAACGAGGCCAGACTGGCGGCCGAGGAAGCCCTGAAAAACGCCAAGAACGACATCGACATCGCCAAGGCCCAGTCCGAGCTGTACATCATCGCGGCCGAGATCGCGGCGCTGCGCAAATACCGGCAGAAAAAATAGCGTTCGGGGCGGCATCCACTGTCCTCGCGCGTTTGAAGCAAGGCCCCGGTCGCCCGTCGACCGGGGCCTTTGTCATGGGGGTGCCGGCAAGCTCCCCGCAGGCTCGGGCGCGCATCTGCCCACCACTACAATTCAACGCATGGAGTTTGACAAATCCGGGAGCGGCGGTGAGGCGCGGGAGAACGCTGCCAGTCTTCTGGTGACGCCGACCGGCCTGGTGGAGTTGAGCCTGGCCGACGCGCGCGAGGTGGTCGGCTTCATGCATCCGAAACGCGTCAAGGCGGGCACGGTCTTCATTCAGGAAGGCGAGGCGACCGATGTCGACGACATGATGCTGATCCTCGAAGGGGAGGTCACGGTCGAGTACGAGGTGTCTTCCCCGCGCGAGACCATGGTGGTGTCCATCATGGGGCCCGGTGGCCTGATTGGTGAAATGGGGCTGCTCGACGGCTCGCCGCGCTCGGCCACCTGCACGGCAGCGACGGACCTGGCCGTCGCGGTGCTCACGCGCGACGCCCTGCTGCAGTTGATCGAGGAGTGTCCCGACGTGGCCGCGCGCCTGCTGCTGACCATCTCCAAGCGCCTGTCGGACCGGCTGCGCCAGGCCAATCGCAAGCTGCGGACCTTTGCCCAGCTGAGTCGCGCGCTGCAGCAGGAACTGGACGCAACCCATTCGGTGAATCTGCGGCTGCTCGAAGGCGAGGCGCCCAAGGCCTGAGGCGTTGCCCCGCCGTCTTCGCGACGCTAGCGCACGATGGGCACGTCCGGCAACTCGTTGTGGCGAGCCTGCCCCGGCGCCAGCGGAAAATACTGCACCAGCAGGGCCGACACTTCCTCCAGCGCCTGCGTCAGGCCATCCTCAAAACGGCCTTCGCGAAAGGCGCCGCCCATGCGCTGGGTCACGGCCTGCCATTCAGCGGCGGGCACATGCCGATTCAGGCCGCGGTCCGCCACCAGTTCAATCGCGTGCTCGGCCAGCAGCAGATAGATCAGCACGCCGTTGTTGGCCTCGGTGTCCCACACTCGCAGCTCGCCAAACAGCGCAACGGCGCGTGCGTGCGTGAGATGGGATATTGACGTGTTGTCGCGCCACAGCGCGTGCAGCGGCAGGCTGGCCTCCACGCAAATGCGGATCTGGCCGCTGTGATGCTGCTCGCTGGCGGCCACGCGTTGTCTCAGCCGCTGCGCCATGGCGGGCGGGATCGCGCGGCGCGCGTGCGACTCGTCGAACCACAGGTGTTTGAGGATTCTTTGGAACCTGCCCGGCATCGCGTTCTTCCTGTGCTTTCCTGTGGTTACCACCTGCCGCTGGCGCCGCCGCCGCCGAAGTCGCCCCCGCCGCCCGAGCTAAAGCCGCCGCCCCCGCCCCCGCCCCCGCCGCCGCCGAATCCACCGCCACCAAAGCCCCCGAAGCCGCCCCGTCCACCCGTCAGGCCGGGCGCCAAGCCCGCCACCAACACAAACAGCAGCGCCACGAAGGCGGCGATGCCCGCGATGAGCAGGCTGGAGGTGGCGAGCAGCGCCAGCACGCCCACGCCGGCGCCGGTGAGCAGCGCGCCGAGCTTGCGGCCGAACACGCTGCGCGCCACCGAACCGGCGATCGGCACCGCAAAAAACAGGAAGATGGCCAGGTCTGTCCAATGGAATCCGCCCGGGCCGGCGCCCGCCGCGCGGCGCGGCGCGGGCGCCGGCAGCGGCTCGCCGTTGATGAGCGCGATGATCTGGTCGGTGCCCGCATTCAGTCCGCCCGCGTAGTCGCCCTGGCGGAACGCGGGCGTGATGGCCTGCTCGATGATTTGGCTCGCGGCCAGGTCGGGAATCGCGCCTTCCAGCGTCTTGGCCACTTCGATGCGCACCCGCCGGTCGTCCTTGGCGACGATCAGCAGCAGGCCGTCACCCACGCCCTTGCGGCCGATCTTCCAGGTGTTGCCGACGCGGTTCGCGTAGCTGGCGATGTCTTCGGGCTGGGTCGTGCCCACCATCAACACCACGACCTGCGAGCCTTTGGTCTGCTCGAGTGCGGCGAGCTTGGCCTCCAGGGCCTGCTTTTGCCCCGCGTCCAGCGTGCCGGTGGTGTCGATCACATGCGCCGTGAGCGCCGGCACGGCCTGCAGCGACTGGGCATACAGCGGCGCGCCCGACACCCCGAGCGCTACGAAAAATAGAGCTACAAGTGAATACCAGATGCGGGCTAAAGGCACTTTTGGCTCTTATTTTTTTCCAAAATCCACAACCGGCGGCGTCGAGATCTGCGCTTCGTTCTGCACCGTGAAGTTGGGTTTGGGCTGGTAATGGAAGGCCATCGCCGTCAGGTTCGTGGGAAAGCTGCGCACCAGCACGTTGTACTCCTGCACGCTCTGGATGTAGCGGTTGCGCGCCACGGTGATGCGGTTCTCGGTGCCCTCCAGTTGCACCCGCAGGTCCGAGAAGCCCTTGTTGGCCTTCAGGTCGGGGTATTTCTCCACCGTCACCATGAGCCGGCTCAGCGCGCTGCCCAGCTCGCCCTGCGCGGCCTGGAACTTGGCGAAGGCGGCCGGGTCGTTCAGGGTCTCGGGCGTGACCTGGATCGAGGTCGCCTTGGCGCGCGCCTCGATCACCTTGGTCAGCGTATCCTGCTCGAACTGGGTCTCGCCCTTGACCGTGGCCACAATGTTGGGCACCAGATCGGCGCGCCGCTGGTACTGGTTCAGCACCTCGCTCCAGGCGGATTTGGATTGTTCGTCGAGCCGTTGAAAATCGTTGTAGCCGCAGCCGGTGAGGCCGCTGACCGTCAGGGCGGTCATGAGGATGAGAAGCCAGCGTTTCATACGTTCCTTTTTTTGGCTATGCGGTTGCGGGAGGCACAAGACGTTAGCATAGATGGGGTGCCCCACACCGTATTCAACGGCAAACCCGGCGCCGCCATGATCAGGTAACCCCACCATGCCCAAAGCCAGACTTCAGGCCGCCTCCATCGCCGGCTCGGCCGACGACATCGAGGCCGCGTTCTACGAGGCGCTGCAAACCGCAGACATCGACAAGCTCATGGCCTGCTGGGCCGATGAGGACGAGATTGTCTGCGTCCATCCGGGCGGCCCGCGCCTGATCGGCGGCGCCGCGATCCGCGCCAGTTTCGACGCCATCTTTGCCAACGGCAGCATTCGCGCCCGGCCCGAGCGGGTGCGCCGCGTCGAGTCGCTCGCCAGCGCCGTGCACAGCCTGGTCGAGCGCATCGAGGTGATGACGCCCGAAGGCCCGGGCGAGGCGCACGTCATCGCCACCAACGTGTACCAGCGCTTCGCCCAGGGCTGGCGCCTGGTGGCGCACCATGCGAGCCCCGGCACGCCGCACGAGATGCTCGAAGAAAGCCCGACGCCGCCGGTCCTGCATTGAATGTTTTGCGCTCGTTTTCGTCACAAATAACGCTTGTGGCCTTTGTTGAATAAACTTGTCTAGCTATGAATTATGTAGCGCCCCTGTGGCTGCCCGGCGGCAACCTGCAAACCATCTGGCCGGCCCTGTATGCGCGCCGGGTGGTGGGCGCGCGGGTGCCTTATCGGCGTGAGCGCTGGCCAACGCCGGACGGCGACTTCATCGATATCGATTTTGGCGCGTGGCCGGGCCCCGCCAGCCGGCCCCTGCTGGTCCTGTTCCATGGCTTGGAGGGTTCGTCGCGCAGCCACTACGCCGAAGCGTTCGCCGACTTTGCGCGCAGCAGTGGGTTTGCCTTTGCGGCGCCGCATTTTCGCGGCTGCAGCGGCGAGATCAACCTGGCGCCGCGCGCCTACCACTCGGGCGACTTCGAGGAGATTGACTGGATCCTGCGGCGCCTGCATGCGTGCCAGCAGGCCGGCGGCGGCGCCATCATGGCGGCGGGGGTCTCGCTCGGCGGCAATGTGCTGCTGCGCTGGGCCGAGGAAATGGGCGCGCAGGCGGCCAGCGTGGTCGCCGCGGTGGCCGCAGTCAGCGCGCCGCTGGATCTCGCGGCGAGCGGCCGCGCCATCGGACGCGGCTTCAACCGGCAGGTCTACACGCGCATGTTTTTACGCACCATGGTGCCGAAGGCGTTGAAGAAGCTGGCGCAGCATCCAGGCCTGTTCAGCCGCGAGCACCTGCTGGCGGCGCGCGACCTGTATGACTTCGACAATGTCTTCACGGCGCCGCTGCACGGCTATCGCAATACCGACGACTACTGGGCCCGCGCCTCGGCCAAGCCGCATTTGCGCAAGATCCGCATTCCCGCGCTGATCGTCAACGCCCGCAACGATCCGTTTGTGCCGATCGGCTCGCTGCCGCGCGCGCAGGAGGTCTTTGAGCCCGTCACCCTGTGGCAGCCCGCGCAGGGCGGCCATGTGGGCTTTGCCGCGGGGCGCCTGCCGCCGGGCCATGTGCACACCATCCCGCAAGTCGTCGGGGGCTGGCTGGCGTCACGGCTCGGCCAGTGATATGGTCAGTTGGTGAAGCACCATGGATGACATCGTCAAACAAGCGCTGGCCAAGTGGCCCAATGTTCCCAGCTGCTATGGCTGGCTCGGGCTGGACGCGCGCGGCCAGTGGTACATGCGCGACGATCGCGTCCAGGCGGCCGGGCCGTTTGCGGGCGGCACGCCGGCCTCCAGAGGCTCCGTGCTCCGGCACGAAAAACTGCTCGAATTCATCGACCGCAACTACGAGGCCGATGCGCACGGCCAGTGGTTCTTCCAGAATGGCCCGCAGCGCGTGTACGTGGAGCTGGAGGCGACGCCGCTGATCTGGCGCGTGAATGCCGACTTCTCCATCGCCGCGCACACCGGCCGTGCGGCCCGCATGCAGCGCTGCGTGCTCGACGAGCAGGGCCACCTGTACCTCGAAGCCGACCTCGGCTTTGGTCTGGTGCATACACTCGACATGGGGCTGGCGGCCGATGCGGTGGAGCAGGGCTTGTGGGTGCCGCAGGAGATGGCAGCGCACGAGCTGCCGGGGCGCTTTGGCTATGTGTGCAGCCCCGCGGCCCGCCAAAAATCCGGTTAACTATAAAAATAATAGCTAACTGTCATTGATGGATATGGGTTTCTGGTCCATTTGACCATAAGAAAAGCCGGTCGAAGACCGGCTTTGTCAGGCGGTGCGGCGCGCGGCTTACTTGGCGGCGTTGACCATGTAGGCCACGGTGGCCTTGATTTCCGCGTCGCTCGCGTTGGAGCCCCCCCTGGGCGGCATGGCGCCCTTGCCCGCGATGGCCGTGGCCACCAGCGTGTCCATGCCGGTCGCAATGCGCGGCGCCCAGGCGGCCTTGTCGCCAAACTTGGGCGCACCGGCCACGCCCGTGGCGTGGCAGGCGAAACAGGTTTCCTTGTAGCGTGTCTCGCCCACATTGGCGGCCGCCGCGGCCGGTGCTGCAGCGGCCACTGCCACCGGGGCGGCAGGTGTCGGGGCAGCTGCTGGCGCTGCAGCAGCCGGTGCCGCCTGGGCTGGCGCGGCCTCGGCCGTCGCCGCCGGGGCAGCCTGGGGTTCCGGGAAGTGGCCACCCGCGGCGCTCGTCATGTACACCACGGCGCGGCCGATTTCCAGGTCTTCGAAGTCACCGCCGCCCTGCGGGCTCATGGCGCCCTTGCCGTGCAGCGCCGAGTTCAGCAGCGCGTCGTAGCCCTTGGCAATGCGCGGCGCCCACGCGGTGGCGTCACCAAACTTGGGGGCACCGGCCACGCCGGCCGTGTGGCAGGTGGTGCACTGCGCCTTGAACACTTCTTCGCCGGTTTTAAGCACGCGGTTGGCATCGCGGACCTCGACCGTGCCGACCTTCTGGATACGCTCGTTCGCCGATTTTTCGGCGTTCACGGTGCCGGCGGCCAGCATGTTGGCCGACGTCACGTAGTAAACAATGCCGATGATGGTGAAGATCGGAACCACGAAGGCGAAAAACACCGTGATCAGGAGCTGCTTGGGGTTCTTGATCGGGCCGGTGTGGACCGTGTCGTCGGCGTGACTGTTGTCGCTCATGGCGTCCTCAAAAGATCAGGGGCTGTGAAATCAGCGTTTGATTATACCGACCGCCCTTTGGGCAAAGCCGCTTCATGGGCTGGCTGCGCGCGTGTCGGCGCCCGCCGCCTCGGTCCAGCCGCCGCCCAGCGCCTTGTACAGCAGAACCTGGTTTTGCAGTTGCAGCAGGCGCGTCTGCACCACGGCCTGCTGCGCCGCAAACAGCGAGCGCTGCGCGTCCAGGTTGTCCAGGTAGCTGGCCACACCGTTGCGGTAGCGCAGGTCGGACAGCTGGTAGCGCACCGACTCCGCCTGGGCCTGGGCCTGCTGCGCGCGCAGTTGCTCGCCGAGCGTGGCGCGGCCCGCCAGCGCGTCGGCCACCTCGCGGAAGGCGCTCTGGATGGCCTTTTCGTACTGCGCGAGCGCAATTGCACGGCCTGCGTTGGCCGACTCGAGTCCGGCTTGCCGGCGCCCGGCATCGAAAATCGGCAGCAGCAGCTGCGACGCCAGGGTCCAGCCGTACGTGCCCGACTGGAACAGCCCCGACAGCTGGGTGCTGGCCGAGCCAGCCTGTGCGGTCAGCGTGATCTGCGGGAAGAAGGCCGCCCGCGCCGCGCCGATATTGGCATTCGCCGCGATCAGCTGCTGCTCGGCCTGGCGCACGTCGGGGCGGTTGATGAGCACGCTCGAGGGCAGGCCCGCCGGCAGATCCGTCAGCTGGGCCGCGTCGGCGAGCTGCGGCGGCGCCGCGGGGTTGAAGAAGCCCTCGGGCAGCGGCTGGCCCAGCAACAGCACCAGGGCGTTTTCGTCCTGCGCGCGCTGCCTCTGCTGCTGCGCCAGCGCCACCTGCGCGCCCTCGAACAGCGATTCGGCCTGGCGCGAATCGAGCTCGGATGCGGCGCCATGCTCGAAGCGCAGCCGCATCAGCTTCAGCGACTCCTCGCGCGTGGCCAGGGTCTGGCGCGTCAGTTTCAGTAGCTCTTCGTCGGCCAGCAGGTTCAGGTAGCCGTTGGCCACCGAGGCAATCAAACTGATCTGGGCGGCTTTGCGGCCCTCCTCGGTCGCGAGGTACTGCGAGCGCGCCGCCTCTTTCAGGCTGCCGAGCCGGCCGAAGAAATCGAGCTCCCAGTTCGAAATCCCCAAGCCGGCGCTGTAGACGTTGATGGTGCCGTCCCCGACTGCCGCGGGGGTGCGCGCCGCGGCGAGGCCGACGGTCGGGAACTGGTCCGCACGCTTGATCTGGAACTGTGCACGGGCCTGCTCGATGTTCAGCACCGCCACGCGCAGGTCGCGGTTGTTGGCCAGTGCCAGCCCGATCAGCTGGCGCAGCCTGGGGTCGGCGAAAAACGTCTGCCATGGCACGTCGGTCGCGGCCGTTGTGCCCACGGCCGCGGCCGGTTCGCCGGGCTCGGCCGGCCAGGTGGTCGCCACCGGGGCGGCAGGCCGGTGGTAGGCCGGGATCATGGAGCAGCCGCCGAGCAGCGTGGCCGCCAATGTCAGGGCCAGAGGGGTCAGGATCGGGTGTTTCATGGCTGCGAGCCTTCCTGTACAGGCGCGGCGGGTGTGCTGGTGCCCAACTGTTCGTGGGCGTACATCTTGCGTTGGCGCTCGCTGCCCTTGAACAGGCCCCTGACCGCGACGAAAAAGACCGGCACGAACAGCACCGCGAGCGACACCGCGGTGATCATCCCGCCGATCACCGCCGTGCCGATGGCGCGCTGGCCGGCCGAACCCGCGCCGCTCGCGATCGCCAGCGGCAGGGTGCCCAGGATAAAGGCTACCGAGGTCATGATGATCGGGCGAAAGCGCAGATGCGCCGCTTCAATCGCGGCCTCGACGGCACTCTTGCCGCGCGCCTGCGCGTCTTTGGCGAACTCGATGATCAGGATCGCGTTTTTCGCCGACAGCCCGATGATCGTGATCAGGCCGACCTGGAAGTACACGTCGTTCGAATAGCCGCGCAGCAGGGTGCCGAGCACGACCCCGAGCACGCCCAGCGGCACCACCAGGATCACCGACAGCGGAATCGACCAGCTTTCGTACAGGGCGGCCAGGCACAGGAACACCGAGAGGATGGCGAAGCCGTACAGCAGGTAGGCCTTGGAGCCCGCGAGGCGCTCCTCGCGCGACTGGCCGGTCCACTCGAACGCGAAGCCGGGCGGCAGTTTCGCGGCCAGTTGTTCCATCTCGTCCATGGCCTGGCCGGTGCTGTGTCCGGGCGCGGCATCGCCCGAGATGCGCATCGTCGGGTAGCCGTTGTAGCGGATGGTCTGCATCGGGCCGGTGATCCAGCGCGTCGTGGCAAAGGCCGACAGCGGCACCGCCTGGCCCTGACTGTTCAGCGCGTTGATGCGCAGCAGATCGTCGGGCTGCATGCGCTCGCGCGCATCGGCCTGCACCACCACGCGCTGCAGCCGCCCGGCATTCGGGAAGTCGTTCACATAGGCCGAGCCGAGCGCGGTTGAGAGTGCCGCATTCACCGCATCGAAGCCCACGCCGAGCGCACTGGCCTTGTCGCGGTCCACATCGAGTTGCAGCTGCGGCGCGTCTTCCAGGCCGTCGGGCCGCACCCCCGCGAGGATCTTGCTCTGCGCCGCCATGCCCAGCAACTGGTTGCGCGCGGCAACCAGCGCCGCGTGGCCATTGCCGCCACGGTCCTGCAGGCGGAAGGTGAAGCCGGTGGCGTTGCCGAGTTCGGAGATCGGCGGCGGACTGAGTACGAAGATGAAGGCATCGCGCACGCCCATCAGTGCGCCCATGGCCCGCCCCGCAAGGGACTGCGCGGAATGCTGCGGGCCATCGCGGTCGCTCCAGTCCTTCAGGGGGACGAAGGCCAGGCCGGCATTCTGGCCGGTGCCCGAGAAGCTGAAGCCGAGCACGCTGACCATGCTCTGGACTTCGGGCTGACGCAGGAAGAAGGCTTCGGCCTGCTTCATGGCCTGCAGCGTGCGCCCCTGGGTTGCGCCCGGCGGCAGCTGCACGTTGGCGATGATGTAGCCTTGGTCTTCATTCGGCAAAAAGGAGGTCGGCAAACGCGCGAACAGCAGACCGGCCACGGCGGCGATCGCCACGTACACCAGCATGAAGCGGCCGGCGCGGCGCAGGATGCGCGTGACCCAACCCTCGTAGCCCTTGGCGGTCGACTTGAAGCCGCGGTTGAACCAGCCGAAAAAGCCGCCCTTTTCCAGGTGATGCCCGGCCTCGACCGGCTTGAGCAAGGTGGCGCACAGTGCCGGTGTCAGCGACAGGGCCATGAAGGCCGACAGCGCGATCGCCGACACCATCACGGCCGAGAACTGCCGATAGATGTTGCCCACCGCGCCGCCAAAGAAGGCGAGCGGCACGAACACCGAGATCAGCACGACGGTGACGCCGATGATGGCGCCGTAGATCTGGCCCATGGCCTTTTTGGTCGCCTCGCGCGGCGGCAGGCCTTCCTCGCTCATGATGCGCTCGACGTTCTCGACCACGACAATCGCATCGTCGACCACGATGCCGATCACCAGCACCATGCCGAACATGGTCAGCACGTTGATCGAAAAACCCATGGCCAGCAGCGCGCCGAAGGTGCCGAGCAGCGACACCGGCACGACGATGGTCGGAATGATCGTGTAGCGGATGTTCTGCAGGAACAGGAACAGCACCAGGAACACCAGCACCACTGCCTCCAGCAGCGTCGTGGCGACCTGAATGATCGAGATCTTTACGAAGCGCGAGCTGTCATAGGGAATCGAGTACTTCACGCCCGGCGGAAAGTAGCGCGACAGCTGTTCCATGCGCGTGCGCACGGCCTTGGCCGTGGCCAGCGCGTTGCCGGTCGGCGAGAGCTGCACGCCGATGCCGGTGGAGGGTTTGCCGTTCAGGCGTGCCGAGGTCGCATAGGTCTGGGCGCCGAGTTCGATGCGGGCCACGTCCTTCAGGCGTACCGCCGACCCGTCGGCGTTGGCGCGCAACACGATGTTGCCGAACTGTGCGGCCGATTCGAGCTGGCCCTTGACGACCACGGTGGCAAAGATCGACTGGCCCGGCACGTTGGGCAGGTCGCCGATGGTGCCCGACGACACCTGCGCGTTCTGCGCCTGGATCGCCTGCGCCACGTTGGTCGTGGAGAGGTTGAAGCCGACCAGCTTGGCCGGATCGATCCAGATGCGCATGGCACGCTCGGTGCCGAACAGCTGGGCCTGGCCGACGCCGGGCAGGCGCTGGATCTCGGGCAGCACGTTGCGCGAGGCATAGTCGCCCAGCGCGATGGGATCGAAGCGGGGGTCGTCGCTCGAGAGGATCGTGAACAGCAGGAAGTTCGAGCGTGACTTGTCGACCCGCACGCCCTGCTGCGTGACCGCCAGCGGCAGGCGCGGCGTGGCGCGGCTCAGGCGGTTTTGCACGTCCACCTGCGCCAGGTCGGGATTGGTGCCGGCCTCGAAGCTCAGGGTGATGGAGCCGGTGCCGTCGGCCTGGCTGACCGACTCCATGTAGATCAGGCCGGGCGAGCCGTTCATCTCGCGCTCGATCACGCTGATGACCGCGTCTTCGAGCGTCTGCGCCGAGGCACCGGGGTAGGCCGTGCTGATCACGATGGTTGGCGGCGCCACCGGCGGGTACTGTGCGATCGGCAACTGTGTGATCGCGACGCCGCCGATCACCAGGATGAACAGCGCGATGACCCACGCAAAAATGGGCCGGTCAATAAAAAACTGGGGCATGAGCGGCGCCCCTTATTTGGTGGACGCGGCGGACGCCGGCGCGCTGGCAGGTTTGGCCGCGGCCTGCCACGGGACGGCCTTGACGGTTGCATTGGGGCTCAGCTTCTGGAAGCCGTCCACCATGACCTGCTCGCCAGCCTTGAGTCCGCTTAGCACCACCCACTGCGCACCCTGCGCATTGCCGATCTTGACCGGGCGCGGGCTGACCTTGCCGTCGCTGGAGACCACCATCACGCTGTCACCCTGGTTCGATCGCGTCACCGCCTGTTGCGGCAGCAGCACCGCGTCGCCGGCCTGGGCCTGCTCCAGCCGCACCCGCACATAGAGTCCCGGCAGCAGCACGCCGCCGGGATTGGGCACTTCGGCGCGCAGCATGATCTGGCCCGTCGTGGGGTCGACCGTCAGGTCCGAGAACAGCAGCCGGCCGGGCCGGGCGTATTCGGTGCCGTCTTCCAGCACCACGCGCACACTGGCCGCCGCACTGCCGCTGGCGCGTTTGAGCCGTCCATCGTCCAGCGCCTTACGCAACTTCATGACCTCGCCGGCAGACTGGGTGAAGTTCACATACACCGGGTCGATTTGCTGGATCACGGCCAGCTGCGTGGCCTCGCCCTGTCCGACCAGCGCGCCCTCCGTGACCAGTGCGCGGCCAATGCGCCCGGAGATGGGCGCGGTCACGCTGGCGTAGTCAAGGTTGATTTTGGCGGTCTGCACGGCCGCCTTGCCGGCGGCGACGTCGGCCTCGGCCTGCTTTTGCCCCGCCACGGCATTGGCGTAATCCTGCTTGCTGACCGCATTGGCTTCCACCAGCGGTTTGTAGCGCTCGGCCAGTGCCGCGGCTTGCGCCAGATTCGCCTGGGCCTTGCCCAGTGATGCCTGCGCGCTCTGGTAGGCCGCGGCGTAGGGTGCGGCATCGATGCGGAACAACAGCTGGCCCGCCTTCACGTCGCTGCCCTCGACAAACACGCGCTTTTGCAGGATGCCCGCGGCCCGGGCCCGGACCTGCGCGACGCGCGAGGCTTCGAGCCGGCCCGGCAATTCGGTGACCAGCCCCACATTGCCCGGGGTGACCGTGACCACGCCCACCTCGGTCGGCGGCGGTGCGCCGGGGGCTGCATTGGCCGACGTACTGCTCTTGCCGCAACCGGTCAACAGCAGGGCCAGCAGCAAGCTGCCCGACAGCAACAGACGACTCGTGGGAGTCAGCAACGAATCAGGCTTGGCGAGGCGCAGGGCAGGCATGCGATTCCTTTGGTGAGAGGGGGCCCGATCGGGGCCGGAGCCGGGTTATTTTGGCAGCAGCACAGGTACAGAGCAGGCAAGCCGGTGCGGCGATCGATACAATCCAGGATTACATACATCCGTGAATGTATGTTCGAGGGTCGTGAGTTTAACCGAGAGGGTTCCATTTTGGCTCGCCGCACCAAAGAAGAGGCGCTCGCCACCCGCCATCGGCTACTGGACGCCGCGGAGTTGCTGTTTCAGGCCCAGGGGGTGTCGCGCACCTCGCTGAACGACATCGCGCTGCAGGCGGGTGCCACGCGCGGTGCCATTTACTGGCATTTCAAGGACAAGGCGGATCTGTTCAACGCCATGATCGAGCGCGTCACGCTGCCCCTGGAAGAATCGTTCCAGCGCATGGGGCAGGGCACGGAGCTGGACCCGCTGCACGACATTCGCGGAGCCATGCTCGACGCGTTGCGCCGCACAGCCACCGACGCACAAACGCGCAGGGTGTTCGAGGTGGCCACGCACAAGGTCGAGTATGTGAACGAGATGCGCGCGGTGCGGCTGCGGCACCTCGCGGTGCGCGATGAGTGCGTGGCCCAGCTTGCGCACGGTCTGCGCCAGGCGGCCAAAATACGCGGCCAGCGCCTGCCCGTGCCCGCGGCGGCGGCGGCGCGCGGCCTGCACGCCATGATCGACGGACTGATCGGCAACTGGCTGCTCGAGCCGGCGGCTTTCGATCTGCCCAAAGCGGGCCGCCATGCACTCGACGCCTATCTGGCGGGCCTGGGTCTGTCGCCGCACCCAGCCGGCGCGCGTTGAGCGCAGCGCCGGGGCCCAATCGACCCCCCATCAATAAGGGATAATCGGCGCCAGCCTGCTGCAGACCACGCGGGTGCAGTCCGCAGGAGGGTGCCAGCCCAACTTCCTGGCAAACGCGGGCTGACTTTCCCGGGTATTTTGCGAAGCGGCAAACTTTAAATGATCAAGGCGACAGGCCATATGGAAAAGCAGCACAGTTTTACGCGCGAAGAATTGTTGAAGTCCGGCCGGGGCGAGCTGTATGGCCCGAAGAATGCGCAATTGCCGCTGCCCAACATGTTGATGATGGATCGCATCACCCTGATTACGGATCAGGGCGGTGCTTATGGGAAAGGCGAAATCGTTGCCGAACTCGATATCCACCCCGATTTGTGGTTTTTTGCCTGTCATTTCCAGGGAGATCCCGTCATGCCTGGCTGCCTGGGCCTGGATGCGATGTGGCAACTGCTGGGGTTTTATTTGTGCTGGATGGGCGGCCCGGGCAAAGGCCGCGCCCTGGGCGTCGGGGAAGTCAAATTCACCGGGCAAGTGCTGCCCACCGCGAAAAAAGTCATCTACCGGATCAATATTAAAAGAGTGGTCATGCGCAAGCTGGTGCTGGGCATCGCCGACGCCACCATGGAGGTGGACGGCAAGGTTATTTACGAGGCCGCTGATCTGCGCGTTGGCTTGTTCACTTCCACGGAAAGCTTTTGAGGACACCAACGATGAAACGAGTCGTCGTCACCGGACTGGGCATTGTTTCCAGCATCGGGAATAACCGCCAGGACGTTGTCGATTCCTTGAGGCAGGGGCGCTCGGGCATTGTATTTTCCGAGGTGTACCGCGACATGGGCTTTCGCAGCCATGTCCATGGCCCGATCAATATCGACCTCGATCAATTCATCGACCGCAAAATCAAGCGTTTCATGGGCGATGGTGCGGCATTCAACTACATTGCCATGCAGCAGGCCATCGATGATTCCGGGCTGGGTGAATCCGAGGTATCGAATTTCCGCACCGGCCTGGTGATGGGCTCGGGCGGCCCTTCGACCTCCAATTTGGTCGAAGCGGCCGATATCCTGCGCGCCAAGGGTATTCGCAAAGTGGGTCCTTACATGGTGCCACGGACCATGTCCAGTACCACCACGGCCTGCCTGGCCACGCCGTACAAAATCAAGGGCGTGAACTACTCCATCAGCTCCGCCTGCGCCACCAGCGCGCACTGCATAGGCCATGCGATGGAATTGATCCAGATGGGCAAACAGGATGTGGTGTTCGCGGGGGGCGGCGAGGAAGTGCACTGGACCATGTCGCTGCTGTTCGACGCCATGGGCGCGCTGTCGTCCAAGTACAACGACTCGCCTGCCACGGCGTCACGCCCCTACGATGAAACCCGGGACGGGTTTGTCATCTCCGGCGGCGGCGGTGTGCTGGTGATGGAAGAGCTGGAGCACGCCAGGGCGCGCGGCGCCGAAATTTATGCGGAGCTGACCGGTTATGGCGCCACCTCCGATGGCTATGACATGGTGCAACCTTCGGGCGAGGGCGCCGTGCGCTGCATGCAGCAGGCCATGGCCACGGTTACGGGCAAGATCGATTACATCAATGCGCACGGCACCAGTACGCCGGTCGGCGATACCCGGGAACTCGAAGCTCTGCGGGCCGTGTTCGGCAAGGACGGGGTGCCTGCGGTCAGCTCCACGAAATCGCTGACGGGCCACGCGCTGGGTGCAGCCGGCGTGCATGAGGCCATTTATTCCTTGTTGATGATGCAGGAAAACTTTCTCAGTGCGTCGGCCAACATCACCCAACTCGATCCGGGCGCCGAAGGTATTCCCATCGTGCGCGAACGCCAGGACAACGTCACGTTGAATACGATCATGTCGAACAGTTTCGGTTTTGGTGGAACCAACGCCACTTTGGTCTTCCAGCGCTACAACGGCTGACCGCATTCGCGGAGCACCGGCCCCGCGCGCCAGAGCGCGCCGGACCCCACAGGTACAATCCCCCAGGACGCGGCTGTAGCTCAGTGGATAGAGTATTGGCCTCCGAAGCCAAGGGTCGTGGGTTCGATCCCCGCCAGCCGCACCACTTCGCTGCCTCACACAGCATCAAGAAGCCTCAAAACCCGCATATTTCCTAGCATTTATCGGGTTATTGTCATCTCACGACGTTTCACCCCTTATCATGAAATACCAACAAAAAGTTGGTATTTCTGCGGGCATCCGAAGATACCAGCGCCAGACGTACCAACAAAGAGGAGAGTCTATGGCGCTGACAGACACGTTCGTGAGGAACATCAAGCCCGGCGGGTTAGCGACAGGCGAAAAGCATGCCGACGGCCAAGGGCTGTATCTGCACGTCAAGCCTGCCGGCAAGTACTGGCGCATGAGCTACCGGTTCATGCGCAAGCAAAAGACGCTGGCGCTGGGTGTTTACCCGGCGGTATCGCTGGCAAAAGCACGACAGCGCCGCGACAAAGCACGGGAGCAATTGGCGGATGGCATTGATCCGGCCAATGCCAAGCGTGAAGAAAAGCAAGCCCAGGCGGACGCCGCAGCTCACACTTTTGAGGCAGTTGCCCGTGTCTGGCTGACCAAGACCGTGTCCAAGCGCGCAGAGGTTACTCAGTCCAGAATCACCACTTTGCTGGAAAAGGACGTTTTTCCTTTCATCGGCAAGATGCCCATATCCACCATCAAAGCGCGTGACGTGCTGGACAAAGCGGTTCGCAAGATCGAAGCCCGGGGATCTGTAGACACGGCGCACCGGGCCAAGCAAATATGCGGACAGATTTTTCGCTATGCCGTGGCGGTTGGTCTGGCCGAACGCGATGTGACGACTGACCTGCGCGGTGCGCTGGCGGCGATACCTGAATCGCACTTTGCGGCGATCACCGAGCCCAAGCAGGCCGGTGAGTTGATGCGCTCAATATTTGATTACACCGGTCATCCGAGTACCGTAGCGGCGCTGAAGCTGACCCCGCTGGTGTTCGTGCGCCCCGGCGAGCTGCGCACGGCGGAATGGGCAGAGCTTGATCTTGAGGCGGCGGAATGGCGCATCCCCGGCCGCAAGATGAAAATGAAAAACGACCATATCGTGCCGCTGTCCACGCAGGCCGTCGAGATTCTGCGCAGCGTGCAGCCCATGACCGGGCATGGCCGCTATGTATTCCCCAGCCTGCGCACCGGCGAGCGCCCCATGAGTGAAAACACCATCAACGCAGCCTTGCGCGGCATGGGCTACAGCAAAGAGGTTCACTCTGCGCACGGGTTCCGGGCGATGGCGCGCACCATCATGGATGAAGTGCTGGGCGAGCGCGTGGACCTGATCGAGCATCAATTGGCCCATGCGGTGAAAGACCCGAACGGACGTGCCTATAACCGCACGGCACACCTGCCGGCACGGCGCAAGATGATGCAAAAGTGGGCGGACTACTTGGACAAACTGCGCATCGGCGCGGACGTGATACCGCTGCGCGCGGCGACATAGTAAAACAGTTTTGCCAGTCCTAGTGCAGTGCGCCAAAAGTTATAGAACTTATTCGTTCCGGCATACTCCAACCGCCCAGGAGGCTGGACCGATGCGAGTTGCCGAAACGATTGAGCTTGATGTCACGACCGAGCGCGAGTTGCGCGCGCTGTCCAAGCGGCGGCGCATCGAAGCCAGACTCCAACAACGCGCGCGCGTGATCCTGCTGGCGGCCCAGGGCTGGCAGAACAAGGACATCGCGGCACAGGTTGACCTGGATCGCCGCCAAGTCGCGCTGTGGCGCCAGCGTTTCCTCTGCGGCGGGATCGATGCGCTGCGCCAGGACGCGCCGCGCTCGGGGCGCACACCCACGTTTACCCCCGAAGTGCACTCGCGCATTCTTCAGGTGACGCTGCACACCAAGCCCGTGGCGGGCACGCACTGGAGCACGCGCACGCTCGCCGAACATCTGGGCTTGAGCGCCACCACCATCCGGCGCGTGTGGCAGCGCAACGGCGTTAAACCGCACCTGCAGCGAGGCTTCAAGCTCTCGCGCGACCCGCGCTTCGAGGACAAGCTGCTGGATGTGGTGGGTCTGTACTTGAACCCGCCCGAGCACGCGCTCGTGCTCAGCTGCGACGAGAAGAGCCAGATCCAGGCGTTGAACCGTACGCAGCCAGGCTTGCCGATGAAGGCCGGGCGCGCCGGCACCGTTACCCACGACTACAAGCGCCACGGCACCACGACACTGTTCGCTGCGCTGAACACGCTGGACGGCACGGTGATCTCGATGTGCCAACCGCAGCACCGCCACGAAGAGTGGCTCAAGTTCCTGCGCCTGATCCAGCGCAATACGCCCAAGCAATTGCAGTTGCATCTGATCGTGGACAACTACGGCACCCACACCCACCCAGACGTTCAGGCCTGGCTGGCCAAGCACCCAAGGTTCGTCATGCACTTCACGCCGACCAGCGCATCCTGGCTGAACATGGTCGAGCGGTTCTTTCGCGACATCTCCGAGAACCGCATCCGGCGCGACAGCTTCACCAGCGTAGCGGAGTTGGAGTTGGCCATCGACCTGTACGTCGTGCATCACAACGCCCACCCCAAGCCCTTCATCTGGACCGCCAGCGCCAAGGACATCCTGGCAAAGGTCACGCGGGCCAAAGCCGCGTTGGCAGGGGCAACGAGATAAGTACAGAACAGTGTGGCGCACTACACTAGGCTGATCCCCGATCGTGAAAATCGGGGACCCTGGCCCGACTGTTTTAGCTAGTACTCGGACACCATTTAAGGGGGTGGCATGGGCATCGTATTTAAGCGCCAGTTTTTGCAGGCAGATGAGCTTTTGCAACGATGGAAGTGCAGCGAACGTGATTTGAAGTATGAAGTGATCGAAGGTCAACTACGCCCAATCATTTTTGTTAGTGACCCCGAGAAATTTACCGATCTTGAGAATCGACCTACGTTCGGACCTGATGAACACTACCATAACCCCGCTGACGACGATGACGTATTGGGTCCAACATTCGTTAATCGGGGGTACTTGGTTCTTAGACATCCAATCCGTGACGGCATTGACAGTTGTTATTTTCCTTCTTTCAGCAGACACGATGAGCCATCGCCGCACATTGCATCTATTGAGTTTGGGATTCCGCTGGAAAAATATTGGAGTGAATTGCTTTTTGACTTGCCCAGCATTTTGAGGTTTGAAGCAGAGCGAACGGAGGGTATGACCTCCAAACAATTGGACGAAAAATCGTTATCGACGCGAGAGCGCGACACCCTGCTAAAACTGGTAATTGGTATGGCCGTAAAGGGCTACAACTACGATTCCGCAGCTGCAAAAAGCCGTGCGCCAAAAGAGATCGCGGACGACCTAGCGGATCTTGGAATTGGCGTTTCTGATGACACGGTGCGCAAGTATTTGAAGCAGGCGACGGATACTGTGCTACCTACAAAGCCGCACCAGCCCTAGCGGAAAACCGAATTCGGGAACGACAAACCGAATTCGGGCACAGCGACACCCAAACCCGGCATCGTCGGGCCTTCATTCACAGGAAGGCTCGCACAATGCCACACAAACCCACGTCACCTAAAACGCCTATCGCCTCAAGCATCCCGGCGCAAAAGGCACCCATCCTTCATTCGGTTTTCGATGCGCTCCCAAACAGCGCATTTATTCGGGAATCGCAGCTCGTCCAAAGTCCCAAAAGACCCGAGACGCCGGCGCCGTTGCCATTCAGCGCGCCCACCTTGTGGCGCATGACAAAAGCCGGCACATTCCCAAAACCCGTGAAATTGTCCGAGCGCGTAACGGCATGGAAAGTGGGCGATGTGCGGGCCTGGATCGAAGCTCAGAGCGCAGCGTGAGGTGCAACCATGGAACACCCCACCAGCGCCTACACGGCGGGGCGCAGCGCGCCCGCAAATGACGAGGCCCGCAGCACACCACATGCTGCAGGCCCCTTGAATCAAAAAACTCTGTGCGTGAATTCTAGGCAGAATCGCGGGGCCCTGCAAGCTATCGCCGACGACTTCAGCACATTCGCAAGGCTGGCACGCCAGTTCGAGCGGATCGGACTGCGCCTGTACCCGCTGAGCGGCGCGTCGGTGCTCGTGAGCGCTCCTCGCTTGGGCATATCGCGCGCGCTGCCGAACCTGCGCGCGGCAAAAGTGTACCTTGGCCAGATCGGGGGTGCCGCATGACGCGCCCACCGGAATCTCCCGATTCAAAACGCTTTGCGACCCTGCAGGCGCGCGCGGCCCTGGCCGGCATTTCGCTGCACCGCATCGAGGGGGACCTCACTCCCGTGGTGTACATCGCCACCCGGTGGGCACTGACCCGAGAGCTCCGCGGCCTGGACGCTATGGAGCAGTGGCTTGATCGGGTGATGGGCTTGACAGAATGAGCATCCAGGTCATGTCTCAGGTCTGGGCCGGCTCGCAGCACGGGGGCAGCCCGTTACTCATGCTGTTGGCCATTGCGGATTTCGCTGACGATGACGGCCGGGCCTATCCAGCCGTCGCCACGCTGGCCAGGAAGTGCCGCGTCCAGTCACGAGCAGCAAATTATCTTTTGCGTCAGCTTCAGGACTCTGGTGAGTTGAGTGTGCATGTCGCTCAAGGCCCCAAGGGCTGCAACCTCTACAAAATTGACATCAAAGGGCTGCAAAAATCTGCAGGGGTGCAAAAAATTGCAGGGCTGCAAAAGATTGCCGTGGGGGCTGCAATAAATTGCGCGAAACCCCTGCAAGAAATTGCAGCCAATCCATCATTGAACCATCAAGAACCGTCAGGTCCGCAGAAAACCAAGTTTCCTGCCTGCCCGCACCAAGCCATTCGCGACCTGTACCACGAGGTCCTGCCCGAGTTGCCCACGATCAAACTGATGGGCGACGACCGCAAGAAGTACTTTGGCATCTTCTGGAAATGGGTACTCACGGAACCGAGGTCGGACGGCACCCCACGGGCAACCACGGCAGGCGAGGCGTTGGCCTGGCTCCGCGGCTACTTCACCCGGGCCCGCGACAACGACTTCGTCATGGGCCGCGTGGCCCGAAGCGCAGGGCACGAGAACTGGCGCGCTGACATCAAGTACCTGTTTTCCAGCAATGGCCGCTCACAGGTCATCGAGAAAACCCGGGGGGCGCATGATCCCGCACAGCATCGAATCGGAATGGGGCCTGCTGGGCAGCCTGCTGGCCGACAACGCGGCCGCCACGCGCATCTCAGGGCTGGACCCTACAGCCTTCTACGTCGAGTTTCACCAGGACATCTATCGGGCCATGCTGCAGCAGGTGGCCGCCGGCAAGGTCTTTGACATCATCACGCTGCACAACGCATTGTCCGAGGCGGGAAAGGCCGACGACGAGAGCCTGATGGCGCTGAACGAGATCGCGCAATACGTCACCGGCGCGCGCAACGTGGTGCGCTATGCCGAAATCGTGTCCGACCACCACCGCAAGCGTCAGCTGCTGGCCGCCTCGGACGAGATCGCCGAAATTGCCCAGGGCAAGGGCACGCCGGCCGAACAGGTCGACCGCGCCCAGATGGTGCTGGCCAAACTCGCGACCGTGAAGGCACAGCGCGAGCCCCAGCACATCAACCAGTCGCTCGCGGACTACCTGACGTTGCTGCAGGACCTGAGCGAAGGCAAGAACCCGGCTATCCCCACCGGCATCGCCGGACTGGACCGGATCCTGAACGGCGGCCTGCGTCGCGGCGGGATGATGGTCATCGGCGCCCGCCCCAAGCACGGCAAGACGGCGCTGGCGCTGGCCCTGGCGCGCAACATGGCGCGCCAGTACACCGTCCTGTTCCTCAGCCAGGAAATGTCGGTGATGGAGCTCATGCACCGGCACACCGCGGCGATGAGCTCCATCGACCTGGGCCGCATCGTCGGTGCTGACGCATCGGATCAGCCCATGTGGCAGGGCGTGACGGAGGCGGCGCACCGGCTCGGCAAGCTAAAGCTGGTCCACGACGAGCAATGCGCCTTGAACCTGCTGGACATCCGGCGCAAGGCGATGAGCGTCAGGCGCCAGCATGGGCTGGACGTGCTCTTCGTCGACTTCCTGCAGCTCATGCAGGGCGCCGGGGAAGAAAACCGGAACCGCGAGCTGGACGTGATCGTGAACGGCATCAAGGCGCTGGCCATGGATCTGCAGATCGCGGTGGTGGTGATGTCGCAGATGAGTCGCAAGGCCGACGAGAGCTACCACCGGCCCACGATGACTCATCTGCGCGACTCTGGGGCCATTGAGGCCGCTGCCGACCAGATCGCGCTGCTGTTCAACGACCATGCCCATCCCCTGAGCAAGAAGGGCCCGGACTTCAAGGGCTTCTCCGAGCTCGAAATCGTCGCGCACCGCAACGGGCCGCAGGGGCTAGTGCCTCTTCACTTTGCCGGTGAGCTGCAGCAGTTCAGCGACTGGGCGGGGCCGATTCCCAAACGCGGAAGCAGGAACTCGGGAGACTTTGAATGAGCGCCATGAGCCGCAACAAAATGGCAGCGACCGCAACGCTGCGATCGATTCACGCGAGTGACAACATGAAAAAAATCGAGAAGGAAGCGCCGATCCGGCTGACGCACGAGGGCATTTACGGCGAGACCGAAACTGGGGCCAAGGGGAGCGCAGCACCTGCGCGAGTTCCAGCACAATGACAAGGCCATACCGAGCATTCTGGCCACATCGCAGAGGCTCCACACCGGCGTGGATGCACGCAAAGTGCGCAACATTGTGCTGATGCGGCCGGTCACGAAGCCAAGCTGCCGTTCAAACAAGTCTTATCAAAGTACAATATTTTTTATGAATGTGACAAAGAACTTCTGATCCATGGCGATATTGCTGGCGTGGCTGGGCAATACAGACTTGCGCGCATCAGAGTGCGGTGATGTCGATTCACAAGGCCCTATCTTGGGCGCGATGAAAGCGTTTCGATTTGGTTCGGTGCACTTATTGTCAGATCACAGTGTGCAGAAAACCCACGCTTTTGCGTTGTGGCTTGGTGAGCAGGTTGAGGTACCAGTTGTGCCACACCAAGTCAAGCTCACGAGCCCCACCAGCTTCGAAGAAATCTTTCGTGCAGCCACGGACGTAATCGAGAAGGTCAAGCTAGCGTCACCCTCGGCCGCCCTCACATTCCATCTAAGCCCAGGCACGCCGGCCATGGCGGCTATCTGGCTCTTGCTTGCCAAGACGAGGTATCCGGCTAGACTGATCGAGTCTTCGCGCGAGCAAGGCGTCAAAGAGGTCAGCATTCCATTTGAGTTATCGGCCGAGTTTGTACCAGTTGTCAGCAAACAGGCGGACGACTCACTTGCTCGTCTGATGCTGGGCTTGCCACCCGAAAGTCCGGCTTTCACATCTATTGTTCATCGCTGCGCAGCGATGAAGCGTACCGTCGCAATGGCGCATCGCCTCGCGGTGCGCGAGGTGCCCGTGCTCATTCAGGGCGAATCCGGCACCGGTAAGGAATTGTTCGCGCGCGCGATCCATCAGGCCAGCGCGCGCAACAGCATGCCTTTCGTCGCCGTCAACTGCGGCGCGATTCCTCAAGAGTTGGTCGATGCGGAGCTGTTTGGCCATGAAAAGGGCGCTTTCACAGGGGCAACGTCCGCTCGCGCCGGCTATTTCGAATCCGCCGATGGCGGCACCCTGTTCCTCGATGAGATCGGCGAACTGCCCTTGGCCTCCCAGGTCCGTCTGCTGCGAGTCCTGCAAGAGCGCGAAGTCACCCGGGTCGGCGCCACCCGGGCCAAACCCATCGACATCCGGGTTATCGCTGCCACCAATCGAGTCCTGCCCGATGAAATCAGGGGTGGCCGATTCCGGGAAGACCTCTTCCATCGCTTAGCGGTGGGTGTGCTGCTCCTGCCTCCTCTGCGCCAACGCGAAGGTGACCTCAACATCCTGATTGACTCGCTGTTGGCGTCAATAAACGCCGAAGCCGCATCCCAGCCGGGTTATAAACATAAAAAATTGGATGTTGCCGCAAGAAACCTTCTTGTCCAGCACTCCTGGCCTGGCAACGTCCGGGAACTTCACAACACGTTGCTGCGTGCCAGCATCTGGGCCGTTGGCGGCAGGATCACTAGTCAAGACGTGGCTGAGTCCCTGGCAGTGACGGTCGCCCCCAAGGCTGAAACGATCCTCGGTCGCCCTCTAGATCAGGCAATTCAACTCCCAGACATCATTGGGAGTGTCGCGCGCCACTACCTTGAGCGAGCCATGGCTCAGACGCATGGGAACAAGTCTGAAGCTGCGCGCCTGCTCGGAATTGGCAGCTACCAGACCCTGAGCTACTGGCTGCGAAAGTACGGGGTTGGATAATTGGCACGCATCCTGCTTATTGGTACTTGATCACAACTTTTTTTATGGCTCCGGCTAACACCGGGAACTGGATAACAAGGCAACTTCAATGGCACGCAACGAACGACTGACCTGCAAAGAACTCATCGAGCCCCGCTTGGCGGCGCTCGGCTGGGCGTGGCAGGAGCAGCTGCGTATCGGGCCCGGGCGCGTCAACTTGACCGGCGACACGATGTACGACGAAACCCAGTCGATCATTGCCGACTACCTGCTGCGCTGCCGGGGTGTGCCGCTGGCCATCGTGGAAGCCAAGTCAGAGTCCGAAAGCGCTGCCGATGGGATGCAGCAGGCCTCCCGTTATGCACGCCGACTCTCGCTGCGGTTCTCGATTGCCTCCAATGGCGATGACTGGATCTTGACGGACAACGAAACCGGCGCTTTCGAGTCACTGAGTGCACCGCCGTCGCCCGACGAGTTGGTCGCCCGGATGGGCGTGTCGGTTGACTGGTCCCGCTGGGAGGGCGCGTTCGCCGCTGGCTATCACATGGACCAGGTGTCACGCAGAGGCGTGCGCCCGTATCAAGACATCGCTATCAATAAGGCGCTGTGGCAGTTCGCCCAAGGTGACGACCGTGTGCTGTTGCTGATGGCCACCGGCACCGGCAAGACCTTCACCATCTTTCAGCTCATTTGGAAGCTGCTCAACGGCAAGGCGCTCAAGCGTGAACACGTGCTGTTCCTGACCGATCGCAATAGTCTCAAGGATCAGGCCTATCGTGCCTTCTCGGCCTTCACGGCCTCGGAGCGCGTGCAGATTGACAAGGACACCGTTGCGCAAGGGCAGCATCTGGTCGGTAAGGTCTTCTTTGCAAATTACCAGAGCCTCGATGAGGAGCTGGAAGGCAAGAAGGTCTATGAACACTACGACCCGGACTTCTTCGATCTGGTGGTCATCGACGAATGTCATCGCTCGGGTTTTGGCGACTGGTTCGGCGTTCTCAAACATTTCGGCGGCGCGCTGCAGCTGGGCCTCACGGCCACCCCGCGCGAACTCGAAGATGGCGACCGCTCGCTGACCGCAGAGGAAAAGCGCCGCGACACGCAGCACTACTTCGGTGACCCGGTTTTCATCTACAGCCTCAAGCAGGCCATCGAAGACGGCTTCCTGGTGCCCTACCTGTTGGAAGAGCGCATCACCAACGTCGATGAGGACGGTTACACGGGCCCCGATGGCAAGCGCTACACCACGGCCAACTTCGAGCGTGATATCCGCATGCCGGATCGCACCAAGGCCATTGCGGAGGACCTCTGGGAGGTGCTGGGCAAGTACGAGTTGCGCGACGAGAAAACCATCATTTTCTGCGTGGACGACACCCACGCCGCCTTCATGGCGCAGGAGCTACGCCGTCTCTCGGGCAGCGCCGACTACGCCGCGCGCATTACCCGGGCTGAACGCAACAGCCACCAACTCGAGCGCAACTTCGCCGTGGTGGGACCCAGCAACCCGCGCGTGGCCGTGACAGTGGATCTGCTCACCACGGGCTTTGATGCGCCCGACGTGAAAAACGTCGTCTTCGTGCGCCCGCTGCGCAGCGCCATTCTCTACAAGCAGATGAAGGGGCGTGGCACCCGGCTGTGCGAGGACATTGACAAGCGCTATTTCACCATCTTCGACTACTCCGGCGCTAGCCAACTGGAGGATGCCGAGTTCGATGGCCACCCGGCAAACCGCCAGAAAGGCTACGAGCAGAAGCGGACTAAACCGTCAAAGGCAGCGGAGCCCAGCGCCAAATATCTGGCGCAAGGAGTGCGGGTGGTCATCTCTGCCGAGAACCGCTACGTCTGCCTGGCCGACGGACGCAAGGTGCCGTTCGAGGAATACACGCAGCAATCGCGCGAGTTCATCCTCGACGTTAGCCATAAGGGCTTGGATGAGCTGCTGCGCATCTGGATAGACAAAGGCGGTCGTCAGGAGCTGCGCGAGGCCTTGCGCGACCGCGACATCTACCCAGCGGCCTTCCGGCATTACCTCGACCTGCCCGATGCCGACGATGTCGACATCCTAGCCAAGATCGGCTTTCAGCTGCCTCGCGTGCCGAACCGCGCTGACCGCGCCAATCGACTGTGGGACCAAGATCAAATTTGGCTGCTGGACCATCTGGGCGAAACCGCGCAGCCTGAGAGCCAGCGCTTCAAAACCCATGTGTGGCAAACCGCGCTGGATCACTACCGCCTGTTCGGCATCGACGACCTTGAACAGGCACGCACCTACGGCGCCCCGCAATTTGCCGAGCAGTTCGGCAGTTTCACCACGCTGACTCAGCGCTACGGTGGGCCGGCGCTGCTCAAGACCGACCTCGAACTGGTCAAGCAGCATCTTTACGTGGCTATGGCCGCCTGATGCGGCCGGCCCAGAAGAACAACAGGAACCGACATGACCGAAAACAACTCCGATCACCGCCGCCAGGAAGTGCAGCAGATCGTCAAGAACGCCTGCGACCAGCTCAACGCTGAGGGCGTGGATGCCCGCAACTATGTCGAGCAACTCGCCTGGCTGTTTTTCCTCAAGGCCTTCGACGAAACCGAAACGCGCAAGGAGCAAGAGGCCGCCTTCGACGACACGCCCTATGAGCGCCGCCTGACGGGTGACTACGCCTGGAGCCACTGGGCGAAAGACACCGACCACCCCGACGAGATGCTCGAATTCGTCGATGGCAAGCTGTGGATCAAGCTCACCAGCCCGGACCCGGCCAAAGGCCTGGGCAACGATGCGCTGGCGCAGCGCTTCCGCCGCATCTTCGACAACGTGCGCAACTACAGCCGCCGGGGCGTGAGCTTCGCCAAAGTCGTGCAGCAAGTGGACAAGCTCCACTTCTCCAGCGAGACCGATGTCATCGTGTTGTCGGAAATCTACGAAGACCTGCTCAAGCGCGTGGCGGCCGACTCAGCCGGCTACGCCGGCGAGTTCTATACTCAGCGCCACATCATCCGCGCCATGGTGCAGGTAGTGCAGCCGCAACCCGGCGAGCATGTTTACGACCCTTGTTTTGGTACAGCGGGTTTCCTGGGCGAAGCCGCCGACTACTTGCGCCATCACAATACCCTCAGCGGCAAGCAGCTCGACGACCTGCAGCACAAGGCGTTCTTTGGCCTGGAGCTCAAGCCATTGACCTACCTGCTGGGCTCGATGAACATGATCTTGCACGGCATCGAGGGCGCCAATCTGGAGCTGACCAACACGTTAGAGGTGCACAGCCAGAACGTGGCCGAGAAGGACAAGTACCGGGTCATCCTTGCCAACCCGCCCTATGGCGGCAAGATGGCGCAGGAGCTGCAAACAAACTTCCGTGTACGCTCCAGCGCTACCGAGTGCCTGTTCCTGCAGCACATCATGGCCAACCTGGCCAAAGACGGTCGCGCCGCAGTGGTCATCCCCGAGGGTGTGCTGTTCCGTGGCGGCCCGGATCAGAAGGTGCGCAAGGAGCTGCTGGAGCAGTTCAAGGTGCATACCATCCTGTCGCTGCCGGCAGGCTGCTTCCTGCCCTACACCGGCGTCAAGACCAATGTGATCTTCTTCGACCGCGCGCAAGACGGCTCGGGCACCGAGTCTGTCTGGTATTACGACCTGGCCAACGACGGCTTTGAGCTCAAGCAGACCCGCAAGCCGATTGCAGGCAACCAGCTGCCCGACTTCGTAGCCAAGTGGAAGGACCGTGTGGAAGGCGACAACTCCTGGACGGTGCCCTTGGCCGACATCGTGGCCAAGGGCTATGACCTCTCGGCCAAGAATCCGAACAAGGTCGATGATTACGAGCATCGACCGGCGCTGGAGCTGGTGCAGTCGATCAAGACCAAGGAAGCTCGAATCACCGAGTTGCTGGACGAGCTCGAAACGCTGCTGGAAAGTGGCTTGTGATACCAGCCGGCTGGAAGAAGAGCAAGCTCGGTGAGCTTCTTGATGTACAGAACGGATTTGCCTTCGACTCCGATCTCTTCTCGGAATCTGGGGGCGCACCTTTAATCCGCATTCGTGACCTGAAGAACGGCTCTGCAACAGTTGTTCGATACAACGGCACCTATGACCAAAGGTTTGTGGTTCGCAGCGGCGATCTGCTAGTTGGGATGGACGGTGAATTCCGTTGCTACACTTGGCGTGGCGATAAGGCTTTGCTGAACCAACGAGTCTGTCGGCTGATCGATTTTTCGGAAGATATCGATCCTGAATTTGTTGGATTCGGCATCAACAGCCACCTCAAACAGATCGAGGACGCCACCCCCTACGTGACTGTCAAGCACCTGTCTGCGAAGTCGATTCGCGGAATCGACTTCGCATATCCAGATCGCGCAGAACAGCGCCGCATCGTCGCCCGCATCAAGCAGTGCATGGAGCGAGTAGAGGAGATCAACGGGCTTAGGCGGGAGACGTTTCAGGAAGCAAGCGCGGTTCTGCCTTCCGTGCTAAACGAGGTCTTCGCATCACAAGTGAGCATTGCCCCATTGATGACCATCTCTGAAATTGCGATGGAAACAAGGTACGGCACCTCGCGGAAGTGCCATTCCGAACCGAAAGGTTTGCCGATTTTGCGTATCCCAAATGTCGCTCGGGGTGCGGTGAATTTTGACAACCTGAAGTACTGCAATCTGATTGATGCCGATGCGGAACGTGTTCGTCTCTCGACTGGCGACCTGCTGTTTGTTCGAACCAACGGCAGCCGTGAATTGGTCGGACGCTGCGCCGTGTTTGATGGAGGGAATCAAGAGCTGGCCTATGGCTTTGCCTCGTACCTGATCCGTGTTCGTGTTGATCAGACAAAGGTGTTGCCGCGTTACCTCGCGTATTTCTTGAACAGCACGAATGGTCGATCAGAAATCGATAGCCGTCGGCGCACATCCGCTGGACAGTTCAACATCAATTCTGAGAATTTGCGCTCGATTCCATTTTCGGTGCCGACCATTGCTGTGCAAGAGCGGTTGCTTGGCCAGATGGAACAACGCGAAGCGCAGGCGAACCAGCTTGTATCTGAATTGAAAGCTGCCAGGGCTGAAAGCCAAGGGATGCGCGAAGCCATCCTCCGCAAAGCCTTCGCCGGGGAGCTGTGAGCATCGTGCAAGACAAGCACCTGCGCGAAGCCACCTCCCAGTGGGTCGCCGCCTTGGACGTGCTGCGCAACGAAATGCCCGCCAGCGAGTCCAGGTCGCTGATCCGCGAGGTGTTCGCCGCTTTTCTGTTGCTGCGCTGGGCTGACCTGCAGGATGTGGAGCAGGAGGCGATGGCGGTCTTTGAGGATCGAACTTACCAGCCGCTGTTGCCTGGGCCGCTGCAGTGGCGACACTGGGGGCGTCTGGAATCCCCTCTAGCCATCGCCGACCGGCTGCAGGAGCTGGCGCGGCACGTCGAAAGGCTGCGCGGCGATGCGGCGCACCCTGTGGCAGCCTATCTGCACGCGCTAACTGAGCCACTGCGCCGCGTTTTGAAAGTGAATTTCGTATACCTACACGACTTCGTACGGTGGGTGGCCGATCTGCCGTTCGAAACCCCGAGCGAGCGCCGTGCGCTGCTGGATGTGTTCGATCAGGCCATCGCTGAAACCGGCGATCCCTACGATGGCCAGTACGCTACGCCGGTCAACATCGCCCGCCTCGTCGCTGCATTAGCCAACCCGCAGCCAGGCGAGCGCGTGTACGACCCGTGCTTTGGCTCGGGCAACTTTCTGGTGGCGGCCTGGCAGCAGGCCGAGCGCAGCCGCAACGAACTGCGTCGCCCGGGTGCGTTGCTGGAAGTGGCGGGTATCGAAATCAATGCCAGCGCTTTCCTGATCGGTCTGACGCGCATGCTGCTGGCGGGTATCGAAGCGCCCCGCTTGGAGCTGGGCAACAGCCTGGAGCGCGAGTCGCTGAGCAGCCCCAGCCGCCAGGGCTTTGATGTGGTGCTGGCCAACCCGCCCATCGGCGCCAAGACCAGCCGCGAGCCTTGGCGTTACCAGCACTTCGCCATTGCCACCAACGACAGCACGGGTCTGTTCATTCAGCACGCGCTGTCACAGCTCAAGGCCCACGGACGTGCGGTGATTGCCGTGCCCGAGGGTTTTCTGTTTCGTGGTGGGGCAGAGCGTGAGTTGCGCCGCTCCCTGCTGGAACAGGGGCAGGTTGAAGCCGTGATCGGGCTGCCCGCTGGCGCCTTTGCACCCTACACCAGCGTCAAGGGCAGCCTGCTGGTGTTGAGCAAGCAAGGCGGAACGAGCCGGGTTCGCATGGTAGATGCTGCCCCTTTGTTCGAGCAGCGTTCAGGCCGCAAGGCGCCGCTGATCCACGCCGCCATCGCGGCGCAATTGGCGGACGAGGTTCGTCGCCCTGAACTGCGTAAGCCGCGTGAACTTCCACCTGGTGGCGCTCCGGAGGGTGAGCCGGGCATAGGCGGGCTGGCGAGGTCGGTATGGGACGTGGGTATGGAACAGTTGGCTGCGGCCGACTGGGACTTGTCGCCGCGCCGCCGTGAAAAAGGCGGACTGGACGAGCTGCTGGCCAGCCTCAAGGACGTGTTGGGCGATAGCGGGTTGGTGGCGCCGCTGTCGACCGTGGCCAAGGTATCAGCGGGCCGCTCCATCAAGTCGGCCGATTTACTGGACGAGCCACCGTTCGAGCGCGCCGTGGGCTATGTGCGCATTAGGGACCTGAGCCAGGGCAAGGTTGAACGCACCTCAAGTTGGTTACGGCCGGAGCTAGCCAGCCTCGAACAACGCTGGGCACTGCTGCCGGGTGATGTACTGGTATCCAAGTCGGGCACCATCGGTAAGGCTGCGCTGGTGCGCAACGGCGCTGTTGGTGCCGTCGCTGCGAATGGGCTCTACGTGCTGCGTACCGATCAAGATCGGCTCGATGCGGGATATTTGCTGGCCTATCTGGCTAGCCCGGCGTGTCAGAACTGGTTGTCGGCGCAGTCGCGTGGTGCCGTGATTCAGCATCTCAACCGGGCTGTACTGAATGAGCTTCCGATACCGTTGGCAGCCCTGCCGATACAGGCCAGAGCTGCGGCCGAGTTCCGCGATTTCGGCACTGATGCACTGACTTTCCTGGCTCAGGCTACGGACAGTAGCGAGTCTGATCGCCTCGCCAACTGGCTGGCCGATTTGGATGGCAAAGTGCCCAAGTTTATAGGCGGCCTGGACGACACACCAGCACTGGCGCACTTCGAACCCGTCGCTGCGCTGGCAAGCACTTCGTTGCGTTGGCTGGATCAGGATCAGGTGAGCAGTCAGGCTGCCCGCTGGCTAACGCCGCTCACTCATACTCTACTGGCAATGGCAGGGGTGGCCCAGATTCCGCCCAGCCCCGGGCTGCTCAACGTGCTGGAGAGTGCCGAGCGAGCCGTGCAGGCGGTGTTAATTCAGACCACGGGCCACCGGCCCGCTGAATCGCAAGCACGCGCCATTACTGAGCGTCTGCGGGAATGGTTGCGCGCTGCCATTGCGGACCTGGTCGATACCGTTGGGCTACAGGTGCGGACCTCGCCGGGATCACTGGAGGCGGGTAGCTTCGCCGAGTTCTCCGTTGAGATGGAAAACATAGGGCCTTTGCCACTGCGCAATGTGCGTGTGGAAACGCAGCCAGACTGGGGCATCGTCGAGGTTCCTTATCTCGGGGGGCGGGGCATTTTCCCCATCCATTTGCGTGGTGACGTATCCAAACAAGGCGGCGACCTGTCATTGCGCCTGCTTTGGCGCGCAGGGGTCCTGACCGGGCCGATGGTCGAGGGGGAAATCGAGTTGGCGATCCGCGTCGCCGAACCCGAGAAAGCGGCCAACTCGTTGCCCGCTGAACTGGGTGGCAGCCCCTATGTGACCGGCAGCCCGCTGGAGCCGATGCATGGCCACAGTGTCTTTTATGGGCGTGATGAACTGCTTGGCAAGATCAGCCGGCAGATCGCGACCCACGGCAACGTTGTACTGCTCGAAGGCAATCGACGGGCAGGCAAAACTTCGATTCTCAAACATTTGGAAGGGCGCTCCGCGATCCCGGGCTGGCTGGCTGTCTATGCCAGCCTCCAAGGGGCCGAAGGTGCTGCAAAAGTCGTAGGTGTGCCGACGGCAGAGGTGTTTCGCGAGATCGCCCGCAGCATCGCCACGGCGCTGACCAAACTGGGCATCGATGTCCCGCTGCCCAACGGCGAGACCTTTGCCGCCGGTAAGCCGCCGTTGGGTGTAGCGCGGGCCTGCCGTGAGGGCATCGGCGCCGAATCACCATTTGCCGATTTCCGCGAGTATCTGGAACTGGTGCTGAGCGTTCTGGAGCCCTTGGGCATTGGCCTGGTGCTGATGCTCGATGAGTTTGACAAGCTGCAGGAGGGTATCGACAACGGAGTGACATCACCCCAGGTGCCGGAGAACATCCGCTTCCTGATTCAGACCTACCCGAAGTTCTCGGCGATCCTGACAGGATCGCGCCGCCTGAAACGACTGCGCGAGGAATACTGGTCTGCGTTGTATGGTCTGGGAACAAGCATCCCGGTGACAGTACTGGATACGGAGAGCGCACGCAAGGTGGTCACCGAGCCCGTGCGTGATCAACTGGCGTTCTCTCAGGAAGCGATTGAGCGGGTGATCGAGGTCACGGCACGGCACCCTTATCTGATGCAGTGCCTGTGCAACCGTGTGTTCGACTACGCGGTGCAGACCAAGAGCAGGTCGATCACCGCGAGTGTGGTTAACGACGCAGCCCATGGGCTGGTGCGGGACAACGAGCACTTCGCCAGCTTGTGGGATTACGCAGCCTTGGGCCCGGAGGCCGGCCGCCATCGCCGGCAGCTCATCTTGTTGCTGTGCGCGCGGAGCTTCAAGCAGGGAACGCACATCGGATTCGGCACGCTGCACGAGCAATTGGCTCAAGTCGGCGTGGATGTCGAAGATGAACCTTTGGATGCCGATCTGAGCTATCTGCGCGAGCTCGAGCTAATTGAATTCTCGGGGGAGATCGGCGATGGTGAATATCGCTTGGCCATTCCGCTGATGGCGGACTGGATCGAACAACAACAGGATGCAGACGTGGTGGCCAGCCGCGCCCGCACGGAAGCGGAGGAAGAAAATGCCTGAGAGGCGATTTCCCATACTGGGCACGACGGTGCCCCCCATGTTGGGGCGGGCAGCCATTCTGCAGAAGATGACGGGCGCGTTGACCAAGGCGACTCCGGATCATCTGCAAGTGGTCGGACCCAGGTTTGCGGGCAAGACAGTGATCCTGCATGAACTGGCTGCGCGCTTGCGGCAGGCGGGCTCAACCTATTCGGCCGTCCTCGTGTGGGATCTTGGCCATCAAACACCTGAAACTGATGCGCTGTTCATGCAACGGCTGGCGCGTGAGCTCTCCGCTGCATTGAAGGCCAGCCACCCCGACTATGCTGATCATCTCAGGAACACTCAGGACAACCATTACCAGGACATTGCCGAGGTACTGAACGCACTGAAGGACGAAAGTGCCAAGGTGCTGGCGATCATGGATGGCTTTGACAAGCCGCTGTCCAACGGCCAGCTGACGCGCAACCTGTGGGATCAGCTGCGAGAACTGGCGCACAAATCCAGTCTGCGACTGGTGACGGCCAGTCGTCGCACGCTGCGCGACTTGATCCGCCATCCAGACGCTCAGACCAGCGATTTTTGGAACATCTTCGAACCGAATCCAGTGCGAGTGGGTTGCTTCGATGAGAACGACTTGACGGCTGTTCTGGCAACGATGCCGGAACAGCAGCTTGCGGCTGGCGCCCAAACAGAGCTGTGGAATGCCAGCAACGGCTTCCCGGTACTCATGCTCGGCGTCCTCAACGCCGTTTGCGAGATGGGCACAACGGGTGCCGTGAGCCCCGAAGCCATGAAAGCCGCGTGCGACAGTGCATTCCCGGCGGTGCGTGACGAACTGGATGCACTCTGGATCGACTGCCCCCCTTGTTGCCAGGATCTCATTCGGCGAGTTCTAGACGAAGGCTCTGTCGCAAGGACCGGTATCGCGGCCGCTGACGCGGAGACACTGATCGAGCGCGGGTTCGTGCATGCAGCGGCAAACAAGCTGCAAAGCCCGAGCCGCTTGCTTGGCAGGTACTTAGAGGAGCAGCCGAACGAGGGCAGTGCGCTTGTGCGATTATTCGGCACGGCCGATGCCTTCCAGAAGAATCTCAGGGGTGTGCTGGAGCGCCGGCTCGGGCAGCTCAACGGCATAGACTCGGCGCTGAAACGCTACCTTGAACGTGGAACCGAGGACCTGCCCGACCATCCGGAAGTGTTCCTCAGCAACGTCCGTGGCATCGCGAACCAGGCGTTCGAGCTGATCTGGAAGGGTGAGGTTCCGGACAAGCGGATACCTTCCGAGTGGATGGCAATCTGGA
Organism: Rhodoferax sediminis; assembly: GCF_006970865.1. Classification (NCBI taxonomy): domain Bacteria; kingdom Pseudomonadati; phylum Pseudomonadota; class Betaproteobacteria; order Burkholderiales; family Comamonadaceae; genus Rhodoferax; species Rhodoferax sediminis. The sequence continues at coordinate 4,132,496 of NZ_CP035503.1, read as the reverse complement.
AGCGTAACGAGGGCGACTGGGTCAACCAGTGGGAGACGACGTTCCCCGACGGGGGCCAACGACTGCGCCTGCTCGACCTCATGACAGGTGGAGGCATTAGCGCTCCGTGCGCCAAGCGTGTTACGAGAGGAACCTATTTCCTGATAAATGCGGTGCATGCCTTTGGTAACTTCGGGCAACACCTGAAAGGGGTGCCGATCGATGCTGGCGCAGCATACGCAGTGCTTCATCTTTGCGTCGAACTGGCTGCCGCGCTTGCGCGTGAAGTACCGGATCGTTAGTGCGTCCGCACCCCCTGTAAGGTTCGACACACAGGCCACGGTCCGGAATCATCGGGGCATGGCAGCAAAACCGACGGGGAAAAAATCCATCCCCCCCAAACCCCGCCCGCAGAAGGCACCGGCGCTCGCACCCCGTCACAAGGCTGCGGGCGTTGCCACGTCCAGTCCCAAGGTACCCATGAAGCGTACAGCCATCAATGAGGATGGCGACCCCGCAAGGCATGTCTTGACCTTGAAGCCCAAGCAGCAGAAGTTTGTAGACGAATACATGATCGACCTGAACGGGACGCAGGCGGCGATTCGGGCAGGCTACCGGGCGAACTCGGCGGCAGAACTTGCTTACGAGTACCTCAGAAAACCTCAGATTCAGAGCGCCATCGCCGCCGCCCGCAAGGCGCAGCAGGAGCGCACGCAGATCGATGCCGACCGCGTGATGCTGGAGGCCTGGCACATCATGATCGCCGACGCCCGCGACCTGGTGCAGGTGAAAGTCGGCTGCTGCCGCTACTGCTGGGGCGAAGGCCACAAGTTGCAGCGCACCCTGTCCGAGTTCAACAACGAGCGCGAGAAGCACTTGAACAGCGGCAAGCCGATCGAGGACTGGGACGAGCAGGGCGGCATTGGCTACAACCCCATCAAGGCGCCGCACACCGGATGCCCCGAGTGCCACGGTGACGGGCAGGCCCGTGTCGTGCTGGGCGATACGCGCACCCTGTCGGCGCGCGCGCTGGCGCTGTACGCCGGCGCCAGGCAGGGCAAGTACGGCATCGAGGTGCTGATGCACTCCAAGATGGACGCGCTGGAGAAGCTGGCCCGGCACCTGGGCCTGTACGAGCGGGACAACCAGCAAAAGACCGACCCGCTGGCCACCTTGCTGCACGCCATCGCCAAGGGCAACGGCAACGGGTTCTCGCCGGTGGCGCTGGATCCCGAGCGCCGCGCTGCACTGGCCGCGTCCAGCGCCTTCACCGCGCGCGAGTACGCGCCGGGCGAGGGGGACTGACCGTGACCGCACAGCCCACAATTGACTCCTCTCGATGCCACCGCCACCGCAGGATAGTAAAGTAAATTAGACAGACAATCTTTACAGTTTGGCTGTCTATATGTTAAACTGTCTGACATGGATGCCTTGCCAAACGCTCAGCAAATCATGCGTGCCTCAGCCCTGGCGCAGGACCTGCGCGCCTTGCTCGGCAAGCTCAAGCGCCGCCTGCGCGAGCAAGCGCAGGGAGAAGATCTGACGCCGTCCCAAGTGTCCGTGCTATTGCGCCTTGAGAAGGACGGCCCGGCGACAGCTTCCGCCCTGGCGCGAGCGGAAGGCATGCGACCGCAGTCCATGGGCTCGCTCATCGCTGCGCTGGAAGGTGCTGGATTGGTCAGCGGGGCGCCCGACCCCAGTGACGGCCGGCAAACCCATCTTTCGCTGACGGCGGCCTGTCGCAAACGGGTTCAGGACGGGCGAGCCGCGCGGCAGGATTGGCTGTCCCGCACCATCCGGTCCCGGCTTTCCCCGCAGGAACAAACCGAACTCGCAAAGGCCATTGAACTGCTCAAGCGGCTCCTCGATGACTGATGCTCTGGCGGATCGTCCGACCGGGGTAGCTAAACCTTTCAAAGGAAATCCCTATGGCGCTGACCACGCTTGACGCGAACACTGCCCTGATCATCGTCGACCTGCAAAAGGGCATCATCGGCCTCGTACCCGACACCCACTCCATGGGTGATGTCATCAAGCGATCGCGCGCCCTGGCCGACGCTTTCCGCGAGCGCGGCCTGCCGGTGGTGCTCGTCAACGTCGTCGGCGGGGCGCCAGGCCGCACGGAACAGCCGCCACGCCAATCAGGCCCCCGGCCCCAAGGCTGGGCCGACCTGATCCCGGAGCTGAACCAACAGCCTGGCGACATCGTCGTGACAAAGCGGACGTGGGGCGTGTTCGCCAGCACCGATCTCGAAGCGCAATTGAAAGCGCTGGGCGTCACCCAAGTGGTGGTGACAGGCGTGGCTACCGGGACCGGCGTGGAAGCGACGGCGCGCCAAGCCTATGAGGCGGGCTTCAATGTCACCCTCGCCCTCGACGCCATGGCCGACCCGCGTTCGCAGGCGCACGACTACAGCATCAGGAATGTCTTTCCGCGGCTCGGCGAGATGGGCACGACCCAAGAGATCATCGAACTCCTGCGCAACAGGAGCGCCTGAAATGCCGGGGCTTCATCTCCTGTCCTACTTCTTCGGCGGCGCATTCCTGGCGAACGCGATCCCTCATATCGTCAGCGGCATGATGGGCAGGCCGTTTCAGAGCCCGTTCGCCAAGCCGCCAGGGCAGGGGCTGTCTTCGTCGACCGTCAACGTGCTCTGGGGGTTTTTCAACATCGTCGTAGGTTATGTCCTCGTCTGCCGTGTCGGTGATTTTGGATGGAGGAACACAGGCGATGTCCTTGCCTGTGGCATTGGCGCGCTCCTGATCGCGCTCTTTCACGCCCGGCACTTTGGCCGCTTCCACGGCGGCAACATGTCAGAGCGCCAATGAGGGCTCCTTTTGCGGGCGTCTTTCGGTCCCTGCGCGGCTTCAACTATCGAGTCTGGGTCGCCGGCGCCTTCATCTCAAACATCGGCACTTGGGTGCAGAGAACGGCCCAGGACTGGCTGGTGTTCACTCAGCTCACGCATCACGATGCTTCGGCCGTCGGCCTGGTGATGGCACTGCAATTCGGGCCGCAGCTTCTGCTGCTGCCCTGGACGGGCTTCGCCGCTGATCATTTCAACCAGCGCAAGCTGCTGATGGTGACGCAAGCCACGATGGGCTTCCTCTCCTTGGCCCTGGGGATACTCACCGTCACTGGCGTCATCGAGCTCTGGCATGTCTACATCTTCGCCTTCCTGTTCGGCAGCGCGGCGGCCTTCGACGCACCGGTGCGTCAGACCTTCGTCGCGGAGCTGGTCGGCGACGCTGATCTGCACAATGCGGTGGCGCTCAACTCGACCTCGTTCAACGCCGCGCGGATGATCGGTCCGGCCGTCTCGGGCATGATCATCGCCGCCATCGGCACCGGCTGGGCCTTCCTGATCAATGGCGTCTCCTTCGTGGCCGTGTTGATCTCCCTGGCATGCCTTCACCGCTCCGAGCTGCGTCCGAATGCCAGGGCCCAGCGCATCCGGGGTAGCTTCACCGATGGGTTCCGGTACGTGCGGGGGCGCCCAGACCTCAAGGCCATCCTGGTCATGCTGTTCCTGATCGGGACCTTCGGCCTGAACTTCCCGATCTTCATATCGACCATGGCGGTGGGGATTTTTCATGCCGACGCCCGCGGATATGGCCTGCTGTCGTCGATCATGGCCATCGGTACGGTGGCGGGCGCGCTATTGGGTGCCGGCCGCGACAGACCGCGATTCGGTCTGCTGCTGGTCGGCGCCGTGGGTTTCGGGGTCGGCTGCACGTTGGCTGCCATTGCTCCCAGCTATTGGTATTTCGCCGGCGCGCTCGTCATCATTGGCGTGTCCGCTCTGACCCTCATGACCACCACGAATAGCCTCATGCAGCTCTCGACCGAGCCCGCCATGCGCGGCAGGGTGATGGCGCTGCGCGTCGGGGTCGCGCTCGGGGGCACGCCGATCGGCGCGCCGATCGTTGGTTGGGTGGCCAACACGTTCGGCCCCCGCTGGGCGCTGGGCGTTGGCGCGGCGTCCGGTTTCGCTGCTGCTGTCGTGGCCGCTTGCTTTCTGGTGCGGCAGTCGGATCGTGAAGCGGGGCCGGCCTTAACAGATCATTCGCCCTGAGCGCCCCAACGGGTCCCAGAACCAGGGCACGACCGGACAGGCCCTACTTGAACGAGTCCTTGAAGGCTAGGGAGGGGGTTCAAAACGAGTGCACTGCGCGTGGAGCTATAGAACTTATTTGCGCTGGGCTATTCCAGTCACCCATGAGGCTGGAGTGATGCGCGTTGCCAAGACAATTGAACTGGATGAGCACACCGAGTGGGAGATTCGTGTGTTGGCATAGCGCCGGCGAGTGGAGGCTCGGACTCAACAGAGGGCGCTCGTGGTTTTGCTAGCCGCCGAAGGCTGGCACAACAAGGACATCGCGGTCAACGAGGAACTGGATCGCCGCCAAGTGGCATTGGGGCGCCAGCGCTTCCTAGACGGGGGATTGATGCGCTTCGCAAGGACGGGGCGCGCACGGGTCGACCTGCCACGGTCACGGTGGGGCTGTCTGAATTTTTGTGTTCAAGGCGCTGGGTAGACTTGTCCACGGCGGCGAGCGTCGCTTGCGACGAACGCACGCCGCGGTGGGCAAGTCGGTGCCACATCTTAAGCGGCAACCTTCGTGAAGCGATCTTCATAGAGGATCGCAAATTGGTTCATTGCCTCCTTCCAGTCGCGAGCCGCGTGGCCCCAACCAACGGTGATGTTGCGCAGTGCCAGCCAGATCAGCTTCGTGGCCGCGTCGTCGCTCGGGAAGTGCCCGCGCGTCTTGATGATCTTGCGCAGGCGCGCGTTCACGCTCTCGATCGCGTTGGTGGTGTAGATCACCCTGCGCACCGCCGGCGGGAAGGCGAAGAAGGGAATGACGTGCGCCCACGCTCGACGCCACGAGGCGACCACGGTGGGGAATTTGCGGCCCCACGCTCCCGTCTCGAAAGCATCGAGCTCGGCCTGCGCCGCCTCGGCGCTGGGCGCGGTGTAGATCGGCCGGATCGCTGCGGCCAGCGCCTTTCTGTCCTTCCAGGTCGCGTAGTCGAGGCTGTTGCGGATCAGATGCACGATGCAGGTCTGCAGTGTGGTGGCCGGGAACACGGCAGCCAGGGCCTCGGGCATGCCCTTGAGGCCATCAGTGACGGCGATCAGTATGTCATTGACACCCCGGGTCTTGAGGTCGTTGAACACTTTCATCCAGAACTTGGCGCCCTCGGTGCCCTCGATCCACAACCCCAGGATGTCGCGCGTGCCGTCGGGCAACACGCCCAGGGCCAGGTAGATGGCCTTGTTGCGCACCACGGCATCCTCCTTGATCTTCACGCGCAGGGCATCAAAGAACACCACCGGGTACAGCGGCTCGAGCGGGCGGGCCTGCCAGGCCGTGACCTCAAGCATCACAGCCTCGGTCACGCTGCTGATGAATTCGGCGGAAACCTCGGTGCCGTAGGACTCCAGCAGGAAGCCCTGGATCTCGCGCATGGTCATGCCGCGCGCGTACATGGCGATGATGTGGTCGTCGAATCCGGTGAAGCGCCGCTCGTGCTTGGGAATGAGGATCGGCTCGAAGCTGGCGTCGCGGTCGCGCGGCACCTCGATGCGCACCGGCCCTTCGCCGGTGAGCACGGTCTTGGCGCTGCGCCCGTTGCGCTGGTTGGCCCCTGCATCGGGCCTGGCGGCGCCGGCAGCGTAGCCCAGGTGATGGCCCAGCTCGGCGCCCATGGCGCGCTCGATCAGGGCTTTCTTGAAGGCCATGGAGGCCGCATTCACGGCCTCCCCGGTCATCGGACCAGTGACAAACTGGTCAATCAGTTCCTTGGGGATCTTCGGCAGCGCCGCACTCTTGGCCGCGATGGCCGCATTCTTCAATTTCGTCTTGCTTGGCATAAATGGTCCTGTAGGTCATATTTATGCCTCAAACACAAAATTCAGGACAGGCTCGTCACGGTCGAAGTAGAGCCGCGGATCGTGCATGCCAAGCTGCATGACAAGCCGGTCAACGCCACCCACTGGAGCACCCGCACGCCGTCCGAGCACCTAGGCCTGGGGGGCCACGACCACCCGCGCTTCGTCATGCACTTCACCCCGACCAGCGCATCGTGGCTGAACATGGTCGAGCGCTTCTTTCGCGACATCACCGACAAGCGCATTAAGCGTGACAGTATCACCAGCGTTACAGAACTGGAACTGGCCACCGATCTGTATGTCGCCCATCCCAACATCGATCCGAAGCCGTTTATCTGGACCGCCAGCGCCAAGAACATCCTGGCAAAGGTCTCGCGGGTAAAAGGTACCCTCGCCATCACCGCTGGATAGGGACAGAACAGTATGGCGCACTGCATTAGGGGGATGTTTTCCCCATGGAAATCTGCAAACTCTGGGCATGGTCACTCAGGTGCCGCCTAACCATGCGCGCACTCCAGCGAGGCACATTCCATGTCTTGTACTGGGGGTTATATCGGCCGCCATGGGCTTTAGCCACACTTCGCACCAGTGATACCAGGTCGGGATCGTAGGCAACAACCCGGACGGCGATGTCGCCGCTCGGGAACTGCTTGACGGACACCCAACGCCCTGAGAAATTGATGATTTCCTCGGGCAGGTGCTTCTTGACGATGGGCACAGGTGGCATATCGGGGGTTGGTGATGTGTCGGTGACGGGTGGCGGCTCGGTCGGCCAGACCCAGGCTTTCTCTGTCACAGACCGAATGACAGCCTCCTTGACCGCGACCGGATCGAAGTTGTCTGGGGTAAAGCGGCTCAGGTCAATTTCCAGTGCCGGCAGGTTCAGGCTCTGAAATGCGGCGACTTTGATCAAGTCACAAAACGATGAATACGCGATTTCGATGGCGACTTCCACCCCATCGGGGGTCACCACGAGCAGGTCCGGTCTGATAGTGCCGATCGTCACCTCCTCCTGGACGGACGAGAGCGACTGCAGTAACTCCACCGGCTGTTGATCATTGATGCCCAGGAAATGGGCGACCGCTGGCGTCATCGGAGCGACCAGGCCTCGCGCTTGAACAATCAGCTGTTTGGCATACCGGTGCAGCAGCGACTCGTGGCTGGAGTCGCACGGCTCCCGGTTGGAGGCATGGGCGAAATGATGCCCCCGGACGTTACCTTGGCGCGCGACCAGCGGCTCTTCGCACACGACGCAGCGGCACTGACAGGCCAGGCCGCGGTCGACCTCGCCGACATGAACAAGATGATTAAACTCGTTGAGACCAAAAAGAGAAGACATGAAACACTCCTTGTAAAACTAGGTATGGGGTGGTTCTCAGTGTTCCGGGTTGCTGGGGCTGGAACCAGCCCGCAACCATCCGCATACCGGTTCAAGGGGGGTTATGAAAGCGCTGATTCAATGCCTGATCGACTGGCTGAATGAAAATCGTTCCGAGATACACGCTTGGCGCATCGTGGATGCCTTGGCCCGCGATTCGCTCAAACGGGCGGACAGCTCTGGTTGACGACAATTACCCTGGCCGGTTGACGACAACTATGTTGGCCGGGTAGAGGCCGACACCGGGCGGGTCCGGGAGGCGGGGCTACCGTTGGACCTTCGAACAGATATCGAAGGTAGGCGGCATGCCCGGCAAGAGAATCACGGACCACCAAGTGCACAAGTACAAGCAACACCGCAACAAGCTCAGCCAGGCAGCTTCTGCCGCCAAAGCCGGCATCAGTGAGAGAAGCGCCCGGCGCATCGAAGACGCGCAAAGCCTGCCCTCGCAACGTCCCGCACGAAACTGGCGTACCCGGGAAGACCCGCTGAGTTCCGTTTGGGACAGTGAGGTCGTGCCCCTGCTGCAAGCCGATGCCAGGCTCAATGCCGTCACCCTGCTTGAAGAACTCCAGCGCCGCTATCCAGGCCGCTGGGACACCAGCGTGCTGCGCACCCTGCAGCGGCGCATACGCCTATGGCGTTCCAAGTTTGGTTGCGAGCGCGAGGTCTACTTTGCCCAGGAACATCCACCGGGGCGCCAAGGCCTGTCGGACTTCACCGTAGCCGACGACCTGAATGTGGAGATTGACGGCGCTGTGTTTGCCCACCGCCTGTATCAATTTGCACTGGCCTATTCCGGTTGGCGCCACGTCACGGTCATCGATTCCGGCGAGAGCTTCATGGCACTGTCCACCGGACTGCAGGCAGCTCTGTGGGCCTTGGGCGGCGTTCCCGAAGAACACCGCACCGACAGCCTGTCGGCAGCATTCAACAATCTGGCCGAACAAGAGGCGCTCACCCAGCGCTACGCCGACCTGTGCAGCCACTACGGGCTGCGTGCCACACGCTGCAACCCGGGCCAATCCAACGAGAACGGCTCCATTGAATCACGCAACAACTCCCTGAAGACGGCACTGGACCAGGCATTGCGTCTGCGTGGCAGTCGCAGCTTTGATGCGCGCAGTGATTACGAAACGTTTGTCGATACCATCGTTCAACGCATGAATGCGCGTGCGGCCAAGTTCCTGGTCACCGAGCGCGCCATGCTCAAACCCTTGCCGGTGCGCCGCACCGCCGAGTTTGAAGAGATTCCTGCCAGGGTCAGCAAATACGCCGTCTTCACCCTCAAGGGGGTTCTATACAGCGTGCCGAGCCAGCTCATTGGTCACCGGCTGATGGTGCGCCAGTATGCCCAGCATGTGGAGTGCTGGCTGGGCGGCCAATGCGTCCTCAAGTTACCAAGGGCAAGGCCTGCTCAGGGGCAGCGCGTTGGGCGCGCAATCGACTACCGGCATTTGGTGGGTGCTTTGAAACGCAAGCCTGGTGCATTTGCCCGCTGGGTGCTGCGCGATGCCGCCTTCCCTCGTGCGGTGTATCGCCAGACATGGGAGCGACTGGCCGCCCAAAGGCCTGAACGCGAAGCTTGCAAAACAATGGTGGGCCTGCTGGTCCTGGCCGCTGACGGGCATGAAGCCCAATTGGCCCAGGAACTGGAGCAGTTAATTGAGCTGGACCAATTGCCGGACCTCAACGCCTTGACTCAGTTGCTGGCACCGCCCAAAGGAGATGTCCCACAGGTGGTCGTGACACTGCCAACGCTGGCCGTTTATGACGACCTGTTTGAGGTGGCCCTATGAGCACGGCGTCAATTACAGCGTCAACAACGACAACTACAGTTATTCCAACTTCGCCCCGTCTGGGCATGATGCTCACGGATTTGCGTCTGCCCACCATCAAACGGTTGGCCGGTGACCTGTGCGCACAGTGCGACACCGAGGGCTGGCCCGCACACCGGTTGCTGGAGGCCTTACTGGAACACGAAATCAACGAGCGCGAGGCTCGGCGCATCGACCGCCACCGCAATGAGTCCGCTCTGAGCCCGGACAAACGGCTCTCCAGCTTTGACTTCACCGCTGTGCCCAGTGTGTCCAAAGCACAGGTCATGGCGTTGACTGAGGGCACCGAATGGATAGACCGGGGCGCCAACGTTCTGTTGTTCGGGCCGCCCGGCGTAGGCAAAAGCCATTTGGTATGTGCATTGGGGCATGCCTTGATTGATACAGGTCGACGGGTGTTGTTCACACGCTGCTCCGACCTGGTGCAACGCTTGCAGGCGGCGCGGCGTGATTTGCGTCTACCGCAGGAGCTGGCCAAGCTGGACCGGTTTGACTTGCTGATTCTGGACGATTTGAGCTACGTGCGGCGCGACCAGGCCGAGACTTCGGTGCTGTTTGAATTGATATCCGAACGCTATGAACGCAAGAGTCTGGCCATCACCGCCAACACCCCGTTCTCGCAGTGGGGCGAGGTGTTCGTGGAGCCAGCCATGACGCTGGCTGCCGTCGACCGGCTGGTGCATCACTCGACCATTCTGGAGATGAACGTGCAGAGCTACCGTCGCCGCGCCGCACAGGCGGGGCATGCCCCGCCTGTGCGAAAGGTTCACTCAACCACATAAACAATCAAATTCATTCCCCGCTTCCACCGGCCAGAATAGTTGTCGCCGAGCGGTCAAGATAGTTGACATCGACCACAGCTCCGATCCGACGCAGCGTGAATTCGATGTGCTGGAGCTGGCCGAGGCCTGTCAACCTGAACGTAATTGGGACTACGAGGCGGCCAAGCGTTGGTTCAATCGCGCCGCCGTGCCAAAGTATCTGGATGCTCGGCAGGCCGACCTGGATGCCTATTTCAGAGCCCGGGGACACGATCAGGCGTTGACCATCGAACAAAGGAAGTCAACAGGGCGCCATCGAGCGCCTTGGTATCTGAGCATCCAAGCCCTCAATCCAGTGGGTGACGACGCTCAGCCTGGCGGGTTGACGGCGGCCAACCCATCCGAAACCGGTTCCGGTACGGTTGAACCGGATCTGACATACGAGTTCACCCCACCCGGCGAGATCAAGCTCAGCTTTGTCGGGCGCCTTCTACTGGGACAGGGAGCGTTTGTGACGCTGTCCGCCCGGGGCCTGGTGTGGGGCATTTTGATGCTGGGGCCGGTTCTCTTTTTGATGCTTTGCGTTTATCTGCTCTGGAGCATGAGGCTGATCAACCGTCCTTTGCTCACCAGCGATCTCATGCTTGCCTTGATGCTGATCTGCACATGCTGGATATGCTGGAGGCTGCTCATTCGGCCTTGCCTCTGGTTGCTGGAGGACCGGATTGTTCCGGCGGCGGTCGTTCTGTACGCTCTCAAGGAAGACCCTGCTCAGCTCGACATGGCGAAAGATGACAAGCACCGGTATCTCCGGCTGGTGCGCTATGGCGGCATCTGCCCTGTCTGCGCCGGCACGATCGAGCTGCGATATGGGGTGGGTGTGAATTCCAGGCGTCTTTTTGGGTGCTGTGGCGAGGCGCCGCAAGACCACGTTTTCACTTTTGATCGCGTCACGCGGACTGGACAGCGGTATCTCGTGTGATCAGGCGCCGACCGGCGGCATAGGATTACACCCGCATACTGTGGTCTAGGCTGGACGCATCGGCGGGTGATCTGAAGCGGATGCGTTGGCGGCCCGACTATGCGTCCCAATCCTGCAACAACCGGGGACACTTCGAGAAATGTTGGTATTTTTGTTGGTAGTTCCAATAATGTGAAACAGAAAGCCTAGTGTTCATGCGGCCTGTAGCCTAAGTTTCGATCCCCGCCAGCGCTCAGGGTACCGAAAACAGAGATACCGTTAAAAAGAGGGTCGCAATGGCACTGGCAGATGGCGTTCTAGTGACAGCGCTCCGTATTCACGGGTTCGCTTGATGGATTGGTTTGCTATGCTAAGCATAGCGTGATGCGCTGATGCAATATGGGCTTACGACCGATTTACCTTAGAACCAGCACCGGAATATGCGAGTGCGTCAGCACATGCTGCGTCTCGCTGCCCAGCAGCAGGCGCTTGATGCCGCGCCGGCCATGCGAGGCCATCACGATCAAGTCGCACTTGTATTTCTTCGCGGCCGAAATCACTGCCTCGGCCACCAGATCGGACCTGGCTGTTACCGCCTTGACCCGCACGCCGCTGGCCAGCGCTGTAGTTTTGACCGCATCCACGACGGCCTGGCCTTCTTCGGCCCATTGCGTTTCAACCCGCGCCAATTCCTCTGGGCCGATCGCCAGCGAGCCTTCAAAGTAGCTTTGCGGGTAGCGTGGCACGACTTTCAGTGCCACCAGCTCCGCACCCAGCGACAGGGCCAATTCGATGGCGCTGGAGACGGCCTTGCTTGACAAGGGCGAGCCATCGGTGGCGACAAGAATGCGTTGGTACATGGAGCGGGCTCTTGGGTTGGAAATGATTCAAGGGTATCGCGGACATTGGCTTTTGTGTTGATTCAGGTCAAGCCCCTCGTGTGCAATGCCTTGTAGGCTTGCCAACATGCAGTCTGTCAGCCTTCCAATCCCGGGCGCGACTGCGGTTCCGTGCGAGTCTTTGCGCTTGCTCGACGACCCGCAGGAATGGTCGTCATTCAGCCGGCCGGCCGGCTCGGGCGCCGCTTCCTGGGAGTCCAGCGTCATCATCGAAGGGATGCACTGCGCGGCCTGTGCCCTGACGCTGGAGCGTGCGCTGCTGGCGGTACCGGGTGTCGCCAGCGCGCAGGTCAGCGCGGCCAGTCACCGGGCCCGGGTGATCTGGTCCGCCGAGCGGGTGCAGCCGTCGGGCTGGATACAGGCCATCAAAAAAGCCGGCTATCAGGCGCTGCCTGCGAATGACGCGTTTGCCAGCGAGCGGCGCCGGCGCGAGAGTCGCCAGGCGCTGTGGCGCTGGCTGGTGGCGGGTCTGTGCATGATGCAAGTCATGATGTACGCCCTGCCGGCGTACGTGGCCCGCCCGGGAGACATGACGCCGGACGCCGCCGGGCTGCTGCGCTGGGCTTCATGGGTGCTGACGCTGCCCGTGATGCTGTTTTCGTGCGGTCCGTTTTTCGCCAGTGCGCTGCGCGACGTGCTGCATCGCCGCATCAGCATGGACTTGCCGGTGGCGCTCGGCATCGCGGTGACGTTTGCCGTCAGCAGCATGGGCACGTTCGATGCCGCGGGCATTTTCGGTCGCGAGGTCTACTTTGACTCGCTCACGATGTTCGTGTTTTTCCTGCTGACGGGGCGCTGGCTTGAACTGCGCCTGCGCGATCGCACCGCCGGCGCGCTGGAGGCCTTGATGAATCGCCTGCCCGACAGCGTGCAGCGCCGATGCCCGGATGGCCGCTTTGAACGTGTCGCCGTTCGCCGCCTGATCGCCGGCGATGTCGTGCGTGTCTTGCCCGGCGAGTCCTTTCCTGCCGATGGCGTTCTGACGCAGGGCCAGACCCTGGCCGATGAAGCCCTGCTGACCGGCGAGTCGCGGCCTGTGCCCCGCTGCGCGGGCGAGCGGGTGATGGCGGGCAGCCACAACCTGTCGGCGGCCGTGCAGATGCGGGTCGAGCATACCGGCGAGGGCACACGTTTCGCCCAGATCGTGGCATTGATGCAGAGTGCATCGCTCGACAAGCCCGCGCTGGCGCGGCTGGCAGATCGCATTGCCAGGCCATTCCTGGTCGCCGTGCTGCTGGCGGCTGCGGGCGCCTGCCTATTCTGGTGGCCGCGCGATCCGGGCCATGCACTGATGGTGGCCGTGGCGGTGCTGATTGTGACCTGCCCCTGCGCCTTGTCGCTGGCCACGCCGGCCGCCATGCTGGCGGCGGCCGGTGCGTTGGCGCGCCGCGGCGTTCTGGTGCGCCGCCTGCAGGCGCTGGAGACTCTCGCCGGTATCGATACCGTCGTATTCGACAAGACCGGCACGCTCACCAGCGACGCCATGGTGCTGTGCGCCACCCGCACCCGTGACGGCGTCAGTGAAGCGTGGGCGCTCGGCATGGCGGGCGCGCTCGCGCAGCATTCGCTGCACCCGGTATCGCGCGCGCTGGTAGCGGCCGGGCTGGCCCATGCGCAAATCGGCGAATGGGTCGCCGACTCGGTCGACGAAGTCGCGGGGCGGGGGCTGTCAGGACCGGTGCGCCGGGGTGCTGGCGCTGCTGCGGCATGGCTGCGCCTGGGCTCGGCATCGTTTTGTGGCGTGCAGGTGCCCGCGGTGCAGGCATTGCACGCCTGTCTGAGCGATGGGCTAGGTTGGCTCGCCACGTTCGAGCTGACCGAGGCGGTGCGTCCCGATGCCCAGGCGATGCTGCAGGCGCTGCGGGCCGACGGGATCGACGTCTGTCTGCTGTCGGGCGATACGCCTCTGGCTGTGGCGCGCCTTGCGGCGCGAGTCGGCATTGAGCAGGCCAGGGGCGGTTGTTCTCCTTCGGACAAGCTGGCATTTTTGCGCGAAGCCCAACAGCGCGGCCGCAAGGTGGCCATGGTGGGTGATGGCCTCAACGATGGTCCCGTGCTGGCAGGCGCACATGCGTCATTTGCGGTTGGCCAGGCGGTTCCGCTGGCGCAGGCGCAGGCCGACTTCGTGGTCATGGGCGACCGGCTGGAGCCTGTGGCGCAGACCTTGCGGCTCGCGCGCCGCACGATGCGCGTCGTGCGTCAAAACCTGGCGTGGGCCGCGATCTACAACGCCGTTTGCATCCCTCTGGCGGTACTGGGCTGGCTGCCGGCCTGGCTTGCCGGGCTCGGTATGGCCCTGAGCTCCCTGATCGTGGTGCTCAACGCTTTGCGCCTGTCGAGCGACCCCAAACCGCTGAAGGCAAGTTGATGGACATCCTGTTTTTGCTGATTCCGTTGTCTGTCGTCCTGGTGTTCGTCATTCTGGGCGCGCTCTGGTGGGCCGTGCATCGTGGGCAATTTGATGACATCGAGGCGGAAGGCGAGCGAATTCTCCACGATTCTTGAATGCCCTTGATATGCCTCAAATTCAAAACAACATCGTTCTCCGAAACTCGAAACGAAGCCACTAATTCGAGGGGAATTTGATGAATTTGCCAAACAGGCAGGCAACTGAATACAACGATACGGTGGTGCGGCAATTCGCCATCATGACGGTGATCTGGGGTGTCGTCGGCATGTTGGTTGGCGTGTTCATCGCGTCCGAACTGATCTGGCCTGATATCAACATGGGCATTCCCTGGCTCAGCTACGGCCGGCTGCGCCCGCTGCACACCAATGCGGTGATCTTTGCGTTTGGGGGGTCCGGCCTGTTTGCCGCCTCCTACTACGTGGTGCAGCGCACCAGCCAGGTTCGGCTGTTCGGCGACAAGCTTGCGGCATTCACTTTTTGGGGCTGGCAGGCCGTCATCGTGGCGGCGGCCATTTCGCTGCCTCTGGGCTATACGCAAGGCAAGGAGTATGCCGAGGTGGAATGGCCCATTGATATCCTGATTACCCTGGTCTGGCTGGCGTACGCCGTTGTGTTCTTTGGTACGGTCGGGACCCGCAAGGTCCGCCATATCTATGTGGCCAACTGGTTTTTCGGCGCCTACATCATCGCCATTGCGCTCTTGCACGTGGTCAACAGCGCGGCCATTCCGGCCGGGTTCATGAAATCCTACTCAGCCTATTCCGGCGTCCAGGACGCCATGGTTCAGTGGTGGTATGGCCACAACGCGGTGGGATTTTTGCTCACGGCGGGTTTCCTGGGCATGATGTACTACTTCATTCCGAAGCAGGCGGAGCGGCCGATTTACTCGTACCGGCTGTCCATCGTGCACTTCTGGGCACTGATCTTCACTTACATGTGGGCGGGCCCGCACCACCTTCACTACACGGCGCTGCCGGACTGGGCGCAATCGGTGGGCATGGTGTTTTCGCTGATTCTGCTGGCGCCCAGCTGGGGCGGCATGATCAACGGCATCATGACGCTGTCGGGCGCCTGGCACAAGCTGCGTGACGACCCGATCCTGCGCTTCCTGATCGTCTCGCTCTCGTTCTACGGCATGAGCACGTTCGAGGGGCCGATGATGTCGATCAAGACCGTCAATGCGCTGTCGCACTACACCGACTGGGGCATTGGCCACGTGCACTCGGGGGCCATGGGCTGGGTCGGCCTGGTCACCATGGGCAGCATGTATTACCTGATTCCGCGCGTGTTCGGGCGCAGGCAGATGTACAGCGTGAAGGCCATCGAGCTGCATTTCTGGATCGCGACCGTCGGCATCGTGGCCTACATCTCCGCCATGTGGATTGCCGGCGTGATGCAGGGCCTGATGTGGCGCGCCGTGAATCCCGACGGCACGCTGACCTATACCTTTGTCGAAGGCGTGAAGGCAACGTATCCGTTCTACGTGTTGCGCATGCTGGGCGGCCTGCTGTACCTCAGCGGCATGCTGGTCATGCTCTGGAATACGTTCAAGACGGTGGCCGCGGGTCGTTCGGTCAATGTCACCATTCCCGCCGCCGCGGCGCACGCCTGAGGAAACGCATCATGTCGAACAACAACAATGCCGGCGGTTTCTCCCATGAGAGGATCGAGACCAGCAACTTCCTGATGATCGTGATGATCCTGCTGGTCCTGGCCGTTGGCGGGCTGGTGGAGATCGTCCCCTTGTTTTTCCAGAGATCCACCACCGAGCCGATCGAGGGGGTGCATCCGCGCACGCCGCTGCAGCAGGCGGGATTTGACATCTATCTGCGCGAGGGCTGCTATGGCTGCCACTCGCAAATGATCCGTCCGTTCCGCTCTGAAACCCTGCGCTATGGCCACTACTCGGTGGCCGGTGAATCGGTCTATGACCACCCGTTTCAATGGGGCAGCAAGCGCACCGGACCGGACCTGGCTCGTGTCGGCGGCAAGTACAGCGACGAGTGGCAACGCATCCATCTGAACAATCCGCGCGATGTGGTGCCTGAGTCCAACATGCCGGCGTATTCCTGGCTGGCCACCAGCAAGGTGGATGCCGATGCGCTGCCCGGGCACCTGAAGGCGCTGCGCAGCGTGGGCGTGCCCTATACCGATGCCCAGATTGCCAGCGCCGCGGAGGAGGTCAGGGGCAAGACCGAAATGGAAGCGTTGATTGCCTATCTGCAAGGCTTGGGCCTTGCCCTCAAATAACCATCAGGGAGATCACCTCATGAGTGCCAACACCGTGCACGCCATCGCCTACCTCATCAGCTTTGCCACCTTCATCGGCATCATGGTCTGGGCCTGTTTGGGGCGCAATGCGAAGGCTTTCGAGGAAGCAGCCAATTTGCCGTTCGAGCAGGATTGAGTAACCGCGAAAAGGCAATCAACAAATGAGTGATTTCACAAGCAACTTCTGGTCGGTCTATGTCGCGGCCATCACCCTCATCGGGATCGTGGCGTGCTTGCTGCTGCTGTGGTTCAGCGGCAAGGCCAAGGCGAACACGGCCGGTGACAACACGACGGGCCATGTGTGGGACGGCGACCTGCGCGAAATGAACAACCCCTTGCCGCGCTGGTGGGTCGGGTTGTTCATCATCACCGTTGTGTTTGCGCTGGTGTATCTGGCCCTGTACCCGGGACTCGGAACGTATCCGGGCCTGCTGGGCTGGACCTCGCGCGGCCAGTATCAAACCGAGGTGAGCAAAGGCAACGCAGAAGTGGCGCCCTTGTATGCCAGGTATTCCAGCATGAAGCCTGAAGATGTTGCGGCTGACGCGCAGGGCATGGCGATTGGCGAGCGCTTGTTCATGAACAACTGTGCCCAATGTCATGGATCGGATGCGCGCGGCGGCAATGGCTTCCCCAATTTGACGGACAGCGACTGGCTGTATGGCGGCACGCCCGACAAGATCATCGAAACGATCACTCATGGCCGGATCGGCAACATGCCGCCCATGGCCGCCGCCGTGGGCTCGGCGGACGATGTGAAGAACGTGGCCCAGTATGTCCTGAGCCTGTCGGGGAGCCCCCATGACTCGCTTCGGGCCGCGCTTGGCAAGCCAAAATTTGCGGTCTGCGCCGCCTGTCACGGCGCCGATGGCAAGGGCAATCAGGCCATCGGCGCGCCGAACCTGACTGATGACATCTGGCTCCACGGGTATGGCGAAAAGGCGATCGTGGCGATGATCAACAACGGCATGACGAACCAGATGCCGGCGCAGGAAAACAGGCTGACCGAGCCCCAAATTCATGTGCTTGCGTCTTATGTCTGGGGGTTGTCCAACAAGCCATCCCCTGTCTCCCGGTAGGCTGTCTGGTGATCGCCTGGCACGCCTTTTGACCATGTCCGACCCGAGCACGAGAAAGATCATCCCGATCACGGTGCAGTCCGCGCCAAAAGGCGGCCCCGCTGAACCTGGCCCTGCCATGCACTCGTTGTACGAGGCCCAGAAGAAGATTTACCCGCGCAGCGTCGTCGGTTTGTTCACCCGCTGGCGCTGGGTCATGGTGGCTTTGACCCAGTTGGTGTACTACGGCCTGCCGTGGCTGGACTGGGGGCAGCGCCAGGCCGTTTTGTTCGACCTGGGGACACGCCGGTTTTACATTTTCGGGCTGGTGCTGTATCCGCAGGACTTTATCTACCTGACGGGCCTGCTCGTGATCTCGGCGCTGTCATTGTTCCTCTTTACAGCGGTTGCCGGGCGGTTATGGTGCGGCTACACCTGCCCGCAAACGGTTTACACCGAAATATTTTTGTGGATCGAGCACAAGCTCGAAGGCGATCGCATGGCGCGCATGCGGCTGGATGCGGCGCCCCCGTCGGCCAACAAGCTGCTGCGCAAAGGCAGCAAGCATTTCGTGTGGATTGCCCTGTCGTTGTGGACGGGCTTCACCTTCGTCGGCTACTTCTCGCCGATCAGGGCGCTTGGGACTGAATTTCTGCATGCCCAGGTGACGTCCTGGGAAGTGTTCTGGACGTTCTTTTATGGGTTTGCAACTTATGGCGCCGCCGGGTTCATGCGCGAGCAGGTCTGCAAATACATGTGTCCCTACGCCCGCTTTCAGAGCGCGATGTTCGACCGGGACACACTGATCGTGACCTATGACACCGCACGCGGAGAGCCACGGGGCCGGCGCGCACGCAGTGCCGACCCGGCGACGCTCGATCTGGGCGCCTGCATTGACTGCACGCTGTGTGTGCAAGTGTGTCCCACCGGCATCGACATCCGCAAAGGGCTTCAATACGAATGCATCGGTTGCGGAGCCTGCGTCGACGTGTGCGACACAGTGATGGACAAGATGGGCTACGCGCGCGGGCTGATCAAATACTCGACCGAAAATGCCATCGAGCAGCATTGGTCGCGCACGCAGATATGGCGCCGGGTACTGCGTCCACGGGTCCTGGTGTACAGCGCCATCCTGGCCGCCATCTCCCTGGCCGTGGTGTTCAACCTGGCGATGCGCACCCCGTTCCGGGTGGATGTGGTGCGGGATCGGGGCACGCTGGCGCGCGTCGTGAACGGCGGCCTGGTGGAAAATGTGTACCAGCTCCAGATCATGAATGCCACCGAGTCGGCCCAGCGCTACCGCATCACGGCCACCGGCTTGCCGGGATTGAGCGTGGTGACCGACGACACCGTGATGGTCGATGCAACGCAGTCGCGCTGGGTGGCGCTGCGCCTGCAGCTTCCCCCGGATGCGGCCCCGGCGGGATCCCACCCGATCCGGTTGGCCATCGAGGCGCTGGATTCACCGGGGCGGCTGGTCGAAAAATCTGCGTTTCTGGTCCCCCGGTAAGGAGTCAATATGAAAGACGATTGCGCGCGGCGACCCTGGTGGAAATTTGGCCTTCTCTGGATGGTGATTGCGGGCCCTGCCTTGATGGTCATGGTCAGTTTCGCGTTGGCCTACCTTGCCGTCGCCTTCCCCGACCCGGTGGAAGACAGTTACTACCACCAAAGAGTCGAAACCCACCGCGACCGGGCTACGCTCGGGGCTGTGCCCAAGGCGCCCGTGGCGGCCAAACCCTGAGGTGCGGCGGTGCACCAGCAACGGGAGAAGAGCATGTGGACGCGACGGTTGATGTGGATCGTATGGCCGGCATTTCTGGTGGCCGGCGCGCTGGAGACGCTGGTGTTTGCTATGGTGGATCCGCAAGACCTGCGCTGGTTTGGCCAGCCGGTCGCAATGTCCAGTCTGGGGGTTTACACCCTCGCGTTCTTCGCCTTCTGGGTCATTACCATGGTGTCGAGCGCGCTGACCGCGCTGCTGGCGATGTCAGCGGCCGAGGTCAATCACTGAACCCTGGCCGGTGTCGGCGCGCCGGTTTAGTGGCAGGCCACGGGATGGGCCATGTGTTGCAAGGCGGGCGCATCGAGTATGCGGATATGGCGCTGCCTGACCTCGACGATGCCGTCTTCCGCAAATTTCGAGAATGTGCGGCTGACCGTTTCGAGCTTGAGGCCGAGGTAGCTGCCAATTTCTTCGCGCGTCATGCGCAGTACCAGCTCGGATGGCGAGAAGCCGCGTGCATGCAGGCGCTGCGCCAGATTCAGTAAAAATGCCGCCAGGCGCTCTTCGGCCCGCATGCTGCCCAGCAGCAGCATGACCCCGTGCTCGCGCACGATCTCGCGGCTCATGATCTTGTGGACATGGCGCTGCAGGGCATTGACTTCGCGCGACAGCTCCTCGATCCGCTCGAATGGCATGACGCAGACTTCGGCATCCTCCAGTGCGATGGCATTGCAGGTGTGATGATCGTTGACGATGCCGTCGAGCCCAACGACTTCTCCGGCCATCTGGAAGCCCGTGACCTGATCGCGCCCGTCCTCGGCCGCCACACAGGTTTTGAAGAAACCGGTGCGAATGGCATAGAGCGAGTTGAACTTCTCACCATTGTGGAACAATGTGGCCCCGCGCTTGACCTTGCGCCTCGTGGTCACCAGCTCGTCGATACGGCGCAATTCTTCGGCATTCAGGTCCAGGGGCATGCACAACTCCCGCAGGTTGCAGTTGGAGCAGGCGACCTTGATGGTTTGCGGCTTCATGTTGAGCGGCACGACGCCACCTTTGAAAACTGCGACGGGCTCCTTTGTTGGTTCGGCAATGGGAATAAACATGCTGCCCTCCTGATGTGGCTCAATTGTTGACGAGCAAGTATCGCCTCAGGTTGACTTATGTCAATCAACTTTCGGGCAATTGACGGCACAGTTGGGCATGCAAGAAGAGGATGTCGTTGATGAATGTTGTTTCGCCCGAGCTGCTTGCCCAATTTGATGTGCCGGGGCCGCGCTACACCTCATATCCGACAGCAGATCGCTTTGTCGAGGCGTTCACCGTAGACGACTACGAGCTGGCACTCAAGCAGCGCCGCAACGGGGGCGCCGCGATGGCGTTGCCGCTATCGATTTATGTGCATATCCCGTTTTGCGAGTCACTGTGTTACTACTGTGCCTGCAACAAGATTATTACAAAACACCACGAGCGATCAGCACCCTATCTGCGTTACCTGAGTCGTGAAATCGATCTTCATACGGCGCAGTTGGGCGGCGGCCAGGTCGTTAGCCAATTGCATCTGGGTGGTGGCACCCCGACCTTTCTCAATGACGCCGAGCTGCGCGAGTTGATGGTCATGTTGCGGCGCAGTTTCTCGCTCGCTCCGGGGGGTGAGTATTCCATCGAGATCGATCCGCGAACGGTGAATGCCTCGCGTCTGGCGACGTTGGCGGAACTCGGCTTCAACCGCCTGAGCTTCGGGGTTCAGGACTTTGATCCGGCGGTCCAGAAGGCCGTGCACCGTGTGCAGCCCGCCGAACAGGTGTTTGCGCTGGTGGAGGCCGCCCGGCAGCAGGGATTTGAGTCGGTCAATGTGGATCTGATCTACGGTTTGCCGCAACAAACGCCCGAGTCGTTCGACCGCACGCTGGCCCAGGTGGTCGAGCTGCGGCCGGATCGCATCGCGCTGTATGCCTATGCCCACCTGCCGGAGCGCTTCAAGCCGCAGCGTCGCATTGTCACGGCGGATTTGCCCGCGGGGGCCGCCAAGGTCGAAATGCTGTCTCGCTCAATTTCGGCCTTTTTGGATGCTGGTTATGTTTATGTAGGCATGGATCATTTTGCGCTGCCGAACGACGCCCTGGCGGTGGCCAAGCGCCAGGGGCGGCTGCACCGCAACTTCCAGGGCTACAGCACGCAGCCCGATTGCGACCTTATTGCGCTGGGCGTGTCTGCGATTGGCCGCATCGGGGCCACCTACAGCCAGAACGCCAAGACCCTGAACGAGTATTACGACCATCTGGATCAGGGGCGTTTGCCTATCGTACGGGGCCTGGCGCTGAACCGCGACGATCTGGTGCGCCGCGCGGTCATCATGGCACTGATGTGCCAGGGGGAGCTTCAGTTTGAGCCGATCGAGCTGGCGTTCCTGCTGGATTTCCGGCGCTACTTTGCCGCCGAGCTCGAAGCCCTGCGGGCGCTGGAGGAGCAGGGTTTGGTGGTGTTCGGCGACGCAGGTCTCCAGGTCACTGCCCGTGGCTGGTTTTTTGTGCGGGCCGTGGCCATGGTCTTTGACCGCTATTTGCAGGCGGACCGCAACCGCGCGCGGTATTCCAGAATCATCTGAAGCGCGTCCATGCAAACCTCGCTTGCCGTGACCGCATTGCTGATGGGCCTGGTGGGCGGACCGCACTGCCTTGCCATGTGCGGTGCCGCCTGCGCGGGCCTTGGGCAGGCGGCCGGTGCGCGCCCATCCCTCGCCATGGGAGCATTCCAGCTGGGGCGGCTGTTGGGCTACTCCGCACTGGGTGCGGTTGCAGCCGCTTCGCTGCAGGGGGTTGGCTGGCTGAGTACCCAATCTGCAGCGCTGCGACCGGCCTGGACGCTCTTTCATGTGGCGGCCGTCGTGATGGGACTGGCCTTGCTGTGGCGGGCCCGCCAGCCGGTCTGGCTGGAGGCGCCTGCCCGCAAGGTCTGGAGCAAGGTCAGGGCAGTCAACGCAGCGTGGGGGCACGGCGGCCCCTTGGCGATCGGCGCGCTATGGACGTTCCTGCCGTGCGGCCTGCTTTATTCGGCGTTGCTGGTGGCCGCATTGACCAGCCGCCCGCTGGAAGGCGCAGCGGTCATGGCGCTTTTTGCGCTCGGCAGCAGCGTCTCACTCATGACCGGCCCCTGGCTGCTGCTGCACCTGCGTGGCGATGGCTCGGGCCGCTGGGGCGTCCGTGTGGCGGGCATGGCGCTGGCGGCCAGCTCGGGCTGGGCATTGTGGATGGGCTTTGCGCATAATACGGCGCCATGGTGTCTCACCTCCTGAGGGCCTCGCCCAGCTTGAGCACCAGGTCATTTGGGCGGCCGACGTCTCCAGAGAACAGGAAAGACATTTTTGTGGCATTCGCCGAACCTCAATTCAGTGGAGAGAACCGATGATGATTTCGAGCTTTGACGACTTGTTGCTGGCGACCCGACAGCAGGTCGAGCCGCAGCGCTTGCTGTTTGTATTCTCGGGTGCTGACCTGCCGGATGACGCCACACCAGAACAACATTCCCGCTTTCAGTCGGGAATGGGGGGCGCATTGACGCCGCTCATGTGTGTGGACAAGATGCCGGAAGAACTGGATACGTTTTCCGCACTGGTCGAGGAGTCGCGCGAGTTCGGACATGAATGGGCCATTGTGTTTGTCGCTGCGTTGGCAGGAAGCGGTGGACTGGCACCGACCAGCGAGGATGCGGAGGTGCCTTTGCAGCGCATGGTGGAATCCATCAAGGCCGGTTTGCTGGGATCCTTTATCCCGTTCGACCGCCAGGGACAGCCTGTGATACTGAGCTGACGCGGGTATCTGCCGCAAAGTCCGCCAGCCCGACTTGGTGGGGTTACTGGACCAGAGGCGTGTCGGCCGCGTCGAGGTCGATGCCTTCAAGACGGGCCGCACCGGCCAGCAGGCGCAGGTACTGACGCAGTGCGGTGACATACGCCTGTTGTCGCAGCGACATCGTCACCGCGCCGCGTACCGACTCAAACGGCTGCGCAGTGCCGGACTCGCGTTCCAGCACTTCCACAACGTGCAGTCCGAAGCGGCTGTGCACCAGACGTGGCAACACACCCACTTCGATGTGGCCGAATAAT
This sequence comes from Rhodoferax sediminis, assembly GCF_006970865.1. NCBI lineage: Bacteria > Pseudomonadati > Pseudomonadota > Betaproteobacteria > Burkholderiales > Comamonadaceae > Rhodoferax > Rhodoferax sediminis. Next base: position 4,109,213 of record NZ_CP035503.1, on the reverse strand, counting down.
TCACGGGCGAATTCGGGGGCGCAGTCGCTGGCACTCAGCCAGCCCAGGTCGCCACCCTCGGCCCCACTGGGGCAGTTGGACAACTCGCGGGCTGTGCCCGCAAAGTGATCCATATCGCCGTTGTGGCAGCGTACGTCGAGCAATGCGGCTTCCGCGCGTTTGCGCAGTGCCACAACATCAACGCCCGGCGTCACCGCAAACAGGATGTGCCGCACGCGCACCTTTTCGCCCGTGCGGTAGGTGCCCTGATTCGCAGCGTGATGACGCCGACAGGCCTCCTCAGACGGGTCAGGCACCTTCAGTTGCTGCTCGATCAGGCTGTCAATGGCCTGTGCCGCCAATTCGCTGATAACGCCGTCAAAGGATGGTGCATCGTCGTCGGCGAGGAGTCCGGCGGCTTGTGCGGCCTGGCGCAACAGTTCAGTACAACCGCGCTGGCGCAGTTCGTCGGGCGCGACCATTTCGTCGGGGCGGTTCAGGGCCACGCCATTGACGTAGGCCACGGCAATGTTGGAGGCGTGAGATGTCAGTGTGTCGGTCGGCATGATGGTTCCTGGTTATACGCCGGCGCCGGGCTGGCGTGGCAGGTTCTGGTCCTTGGGGACGTTCAGCCTGCGGCTGCGCACCACCTGATATGGACGGACGAGATAAGTGATCGATGCAAATCCGCTCCACACGTGCACCAGTCGGGTGAACGGAAAGATCAGGAAAATGGTCATGCCCAGGAACATGTGGACCTTGAACACCCAGCTCGCACCGGCAAGAAGTTCAACGGCGCCGGTGCGGAAGGTCACGATGCGTTGCGCCCACTCGGCCAGAAGCAGCATCATGCTGCCATCCAGGTGTTGGGCCGAGAGTGGAATCGTGGCCAATCCGAGCGCGAGCTGGAGCCAGAGCAAGACGACGATCGTGATGTCGCTGGTTTTCGAAGTGGCCCGGATGCGCGGGTCGGCCAGGCGGCGATGCAGCAGGATCGTCAGGCCAATGAAGCCGAGTACTCCGGCGATGCCGCCGCTGACCATGGCCGTCAATTGCTTGGCGCCGGCGCCGATGAAGTGCTCGTACACGACGTGGGGGGTCAGCATGCCAAAGAAGTGGCCGAAGAACAGGAACAGCACACCGATGTGGAAAAGGTTGCTGCCCCAGCGCAGTTGCCCGGTGCGCAGGAGCTGCGACGAGTCGCTTTTCCACGTGTACTGGTCACGGTCAAAACGCAGCAGACTGCCAAGCAGAAAGACGGTCAGGCAGATGTACGGGTAGTAGCCAAACAGGAAGGTGTCGAGGGCGTTCATACGGAGGCTCCTTGCCCGGAAGCGGTCTTGGGCATGGAGCGGCCGGGCTCCGCTCTGACAATGTGAATGGGTTGCGGTTGGCCGGGTTTGGCCTGTCCCTGCGACGAGCAGCCATCGAACGCCAGGGGCTCGACCCAACTGGCATCCAGTGACTCCTCCGGCGCCTGCTTGACCGGCTGGGCCTTTTCACCCGCCAGCTCCAGCAAGGCGCCAAGGACGCTGGCATAAGCGCTCTGGCGTTGCTGAAGGGCGCCAAACAAGGTGTTGAAAATGTGCGCCATCTCGGCCAGAAAGGCCCGGGCTTCCTTCGGTGGCTGGGTCGAGACAAACTCCAGCACCGCGGGCAGATAGTCGGGCAGTTCGTCGGGCGCCAGGTACAGGCCGGCCTTTTCATAGGTCTGCGCCAGATCGATCATGGCCGGACCGCGGTCTCGTGAATCGCCGTGAACGTGCTCGAAAAGATGCAGCGAGGTGGAATGCCCGCGATCGAACAATTCCACATAGGCGGCTTCCGAGTTCATGGCGTCTGCCTGAATCAGCGAGTCGATCAGGGCGTCGAGTTCAACAAGCCGGTCGACGCCGATGGCGCGCTCGTTGTGCAACACGTCGCGCATGGCGGCCAGGTGTGCGTGCAGTTCCGCGCCCGGGTACGACAACAATCCGGCAAGGACGCGCAGGGTCAAACTTGTATTGTGGATGGCCATAATTCAAACCTCCGCCTTGATCGGGATCGTGCGTTTCTTGATGCCGCCAAACAGGCTCGTTTCGCTGGCACCGTCCGAGCATCCGTTGCCGAACGAAGCCCCCCCGCATGTCGAACGTGTTCTCCGCGTATTCACGGTGCGAGGTCGGGATGACGAAGCGGTCCTCGTAGTTGGCAATCGCCATGGTCTGGTACATGTCTTCCACCACGGCCTGGCTCATCTGGACCTGGTTCAGCGCCGCGAGGTTGATGCGGCCGTCCACATGCTTTTCGCGCTGGTAGGCCCGCATGGCCAGCATGCGCTCGAGTGCACGTACCACAGGCATGGTGTCGCCGGCGGTCAGCAAGTTGGCCAGGTACTTGACCGGAATTCGCAATTGGCTGACGTCGGGAATCTCGCCGTTGATACCCACTTGTCCCGCGTTGGCTGCGGCCGTGATAGGCGACAGCGGCGGCACGTACCAGACCATGGGCAGCGTGCGGTATTCGGGGTGCAGCGGCAGTGCGACTTTCCATTGCACCGCCATTTTGTAGACGGGGCTCTTGCGCGCCGCATCCATCCAGGCGTCGGGAATCCCGTCAGCGCGCGCCTGCTCGATCACCTTGGGGTCGAACGGGTCGAGGAAGATATCGAGTTGCGCCTGGTAGAGGTCGCGGTCGTGTTCCACGCTGGCCGCTTCCTGGATGCGGTCGGCGTCATACAGCAGCACGCCCAGGTACCGGATGCGCCCCACGCAGGTCTCGCTGCACACGGTGGGCTGGCCCACCTCGATACGCGGGTAGCAGAAAGTGCACTTCTCGGCCTTGCCGGATTTCCAGTTGTAGTAGATCTTCTTGTAGGGGCAGCCACTCACGCACATACGCCAGCCGCGGCACTTGTCCTGGTCGATCAGGACAATGCCATCTTCCTCGCGCTTGTAGATCGAACCCGACGGGCAGCTGGCGACACACGCCGGATTCAGGCAGTGCTCGCACAGCCGGGGCAGGTACATCATGAAGGTGTTTTCGAACTGGCCGTAGATGTCCTTCTGGATGTCATCAAAATTCCTGTCCTTTGAGCGCTTGCTGAATTCCCCGCCCAGTATTTCTTCCCAGTTCGGGCCCCACTCAATTTTTTCCATGCGCTGACCGGTGATGAGACTGCGGGGCCGCGCGGTGGGCGTCGCCGTCATTTCCGGTGCCGATTGCAGATGGGCGTAATCGAAGGTGAAGGGTTCGTAGTAGTCGTCTATTTCCGGCAGATTGGGGTTGGCAAAGATGCGCATCAGCAATTTCCACTTGACCCCCTGGCGCGGCTCGATCTTGCCGTTAGCCTTTCGAATCCAGCCACCGTTCCACTTGTCCTGGTTTTCCCATTCCTTGGGGTAACCAATGCCGGGCTTGGTCTCGACGTTGTTGAACCAGGCGTATTCCATGCCGGGGCGGCTGGTCCATACGTTTTTACAGGTGACGGAGCAGGTATGGCAGCCGATGCACTTGTCCAGATTGAGTACCATGCCGATTTGGGCGCGTATTTTCATGCGGATTCTCCTTGTGCGGGTCAGGCGGTCGCGGGCGTCGCAGGGGCGGGTGTATCCAGCCAGTCGACCTTGGCCATTTTGCGAACCAGCACGAATTCGTCGCGATTGGTGCCGATCGTGCCGTAGTAGTTGAAGCCGTAGCTGAACTGCGCGTAGCCGCCGATCATGTGCGTCGGCTTGAGCACGATCCGTGTCACCGAATTGTGAATACCGCCGCGCGCCCCGGTGATCTCCGAGCCCGGTGTGTTGATAATTTTCTCCTGGGCGTGATACATCATGACCATGCCGGGCAGCACCCGCTGGCTCACGACGGCACGGGCCGTGAGCGCGCCATTGACGTTGAACAGTTCGATCCAGTCGTTGTCCACGATCCCGATGCGTTTCGCGTCGTCTTCGCTGATCCACACACAGGGCCCGCCGCGGCTGAGCGTGAGCATCAGCAGGTTGTCGGTGTAGGTGGAGTGAATCCCCCACTTCTGGTGCGGCGTGATGAAGCTCAGCGCAATCTCGGGATTGCCGTTGGGCTTGATGCCCTGCATGCCAGCGGTCGTCTTCAAGTCCACCGGCGGGCGGTAGCTCGCCAGGCCTTCGCCGAACGCAATCATCCAGGGGTGGTCGAGATAGAACTGCTGGCGCCCGGTCAAGGTGCGCCAGGGAATCAGCTCGTGCACATTGGTGTAGCCCGCGTTGTACGAAACGGTCTCGGATTCGATGCCGCTCCAGGTCGGCGAGCTGATGATCTTGCGGGGTTGCGCCTGGATGTCGCGGAAGCGGATTTTCTCATCCTCGCGGTGCAGCGCCAGGTGGGTGTGGTCAATCCCGGTCTGCTTGCTCAGGGCGGCCCAGGCCTTGACGGCCACATGGCCATTGGTCTCCGGCGCCAGCATCAACACGGTCTCGCAAGCGTCGATGTCGGTGTCGATCTTCGGCATGCCGCAGGTGGCACCTTCCGCCGTGACCAGGCCGCTGAGTTCGCCGAGCTGCCTGACCTCCGTCTGGGTGTTCCAGCCGATACCCTTGCCGCCGTTGCCGACCTTGCCCATCAGGGGACCCAACGCCGTGAAGCGCTTGTAGACGTTGGGGTAGTCGCGCTCGACCACCTGAAGGTTCGGGGCCGTCTTGCCCGGAATCAAATCGCATTCGCCGCGCTTCCAGTCCTTCACCTCGAAGGGTTGGGCCAGCTCGGACGGGCTGTCGTGCATCAAGGGTGTGAGTACCAGCTCGCGTTCCACCCCCAGGTGTCCCACACAGATCTCGCTGAACTTCCTGGCGAAGCCCTTGTAGATTTCCCAGTCGCTCCTCGACTGCCAGGCCGGATCCACGGCGGTGGACAGCGGATGGATGAAGGGGTGCATGTCGCTGGTGTTGAGATCGTTTTTCTCGTACCAGGTGGCGGTGGGCAACACAATGTCGCTGTACAGGCAGGTGGTGCTCATGCGAAAGTCCAGCGTGACGAGCAGGTCGAGTTTGCCTTCCGGGGCCTTGTCGTGCCACACCACTTCGGTGGGCTTGGCCTGGTCCGCACCCAGATCTTTTCCCTGCACGCCGTGGGTCGTGCCGAGCAGATGCTTGAGGAAGTACTCGTGTCCCTTGCCGGACGAACCCAGGATGTTGGAGCGCCACACGAACATGTTGCGCGGCCAGTTGTCGGGGTGATCGGGGTCGGTGCAACTCATCTTCAAGGAGCCGTCCTTCAGACCCTTGACCGCGTAGTCCCTGGGATCGACGCCTGCGGCCTGTGCATCGCGCACGACCTGCAGCGGGTTGGTTTGCAGCTGCGGTGCCGATGGCAGCCACCCCATGCGCTCGGCGCGCACGTTGTAGTCGATCATGCTGCCGCCAAATGTTTTCTTGTCGGCCAGTGGCGACAGTACTTCTTCCAGGCCGAGTTTTTCGTAGCGCCACTGGTCGGTATGCGCGTAGAAAAAACTGGTGGAATTCATCTGGCGCGGCGGGCGGATCCAGTCGAGCGCAAAGGCGAGGGCTGTCCAGCCGGTCTGTGGCCGCAGCTTCTCCTGGCCCACATAGTGGGCCCAGCCACCACCGCTCTTGCCGATGCAACCGCACATCATCAGCATGTTGATGATGCCGCGGTAGTTCATGTCGCAGTTGTACCAGTGGTTCATGCCCGCGCCGATGATGATCATCGACTTGCCCTGGGTTTTTTCCGCGTTATCGGCAAACTGCCGTGCCACCGTGATGACCTGCTCGCGCGGCACCCCCGTGATTTGCTCCTGCCAGGCTGGTGTGTAGGGCGCGTTATCGTCATAGCTTCGCGCGGCGTGCTCGCCAGGCAGTCCCCGCGCGATACCATAATTGGCCGCCAGCAGGTCGAACACGGTGGTCACGAGGACCTCGCGCTTGTCGCCCTCCTTGCCGAGCGAAATCAGATGGGCCGGCACGGTGCGCACGGTAATGTCATCGCCCGGGTTGTTGGTGTAATGCGGATTTTCGACGTTGCCGAAATACGGAAAACCAACCTGGGCCGTGGTGGTGCCCAGTTTGTCGCCCTCCAGCAGCGACAGTTTGAGTTTCACCTCGTTGCCGTGGCGCGCTTCCTTGGCTTCCAGATTCCACTGGCCTTCATCGGCCCGGCCTTCGGGACCCCAGCGAAAGCCAATCGCTCCATTCGGCAGCACGACCTTGCCCACTTCATCGAAGGCAACGGTCTTCCATTCAGGGTTGTTGGCCTGGCCCAGCTTGCCGTTGAAGTCCGAGGCGCGTACATAGCGATCCGGCACCATGATCTTGTCGCCGGCGGCAGTCGTGTGCTCTTTGAGCATCACCAGCATCGGCAGATCGGTATAGCGCCGTGCGTAATTGTCGAAGTACGCACTGCGCTTGTCGAAGTAGAACTCCTTCAGGATCACGTGGCCCATGGCCATGGCGACGGCTGCGTCGGTGCCCTGCTTGGGATGCAGCCACAGGTCTGCCAGCTTCGCGACCTCGGAGTAGTCGGGCGTGATCGAAATAATTTTGGCGCCCTTGTAACGCACCTCCGTGAAGAAGTGCGCGTCGGGCGTGCGCGTCTGCGGCACATTGGAGCCCCAGGCCATGATGAAGGTGGAGTTGTACCAGTCGGCCGACTCGGGCACGTCGGTCTGTTCCCCCCACACCTGCGGGCTGCTGGGCGGCAGATCGCAGTACCAGTCGTAAAAGCTCAGGTTCACGCCGCCGATCAGCGACAAATAGCGGCTGCCCGAGGCGTAGCTGATCATCGACATCGCGGGAATCGGCGAGAACCCGACAATGCGGTCAGGCCCGTGCTTCTTGATGGTGTAGACGTTGGAGGCCGCGACGATCTCGTTGACCTCGTCCCAAGTGGAGCGCACAAAGCCGCCGAGCCCGCGCACGCTCTGGTAGTCGCGCCGTTTGGCGTCGGACTGGACAATGCTGGCCCACGCGTCAACCGGGTCGTGCGCGATGCGTGCTTCGCGCCAGGACTTGAGTAGCCGGCCGCGCACCATGGGGTACTTGACGCGGTTCGCGCTATACAGATACCAGCTGTAGCTGGCGCCGCGCGAGCAGCCGCGCGGCTCGTGATTGGGCATGTCCCAGCGCGTGCGCGGATAGTCGGTTTGCTGCGTTTCCCAGGTGACGATGCCGCCCTTGACGTAAATCTTCCAGGAGCACGAACCTGTGCAATTGACGCCGTGCGTGGAACGCACGATCTTGTCGTGCGCCCAGCGGTTGCGGTAAGCATCTTCCCAGGTCCGGTCTTCTCCGGTGGTCACCCCATGATCCCCGGAAAATGTTTCTTTGGGGTTGGAGAAATAGTTCAGTCGATCGAGAAAGTGGCTCATCTTGTTTCCTCAAAGTAAGGGGGTTGCGAGTGCGGTTCAGCACGGCCGCTCTGCACCGCGGCGGGCGTAGAACCACCAGGTGACCGCGATGCAGGTGATATAGAAAACGATGAACCACCACAGCGCTGCATGAGGGCTGCCTGTCATGGCGATGGAGGTTCCATAGCTTTTGGGGATAAAGAAGCCACCATAGGCGCCCATGGCAGCGGTGAATCCGAGGACGGCTGCGCCCTGCTTGGTGCCTTCCCTGGCTGCTTGAGCCTGCGCCTCGGGGCCTTGGCCGCGCACGGCTTCGAGGCATTCATCCATGAAAATCACCGGGATCATGCGAAACGTGGAGCCATTGCCGACACCCGAGGCGAGGAACAGCGCCATGAAGCACAGGAAAAATCCGGTCAGATTCCCGCCGGCGCCGCCGTGCGGCAAATACTGCATCACGCCATAGACGCCCGCGGCCATCGCGACAAAGGTCCACAGACTTACGCGGGCGCCCCCCATCTTGTCGGCCAGCCAGCCGCCCACAGGTCGGATCAAGGCGCCTAGAAATGGCCCCATCCAGGCGAATTCCAGCGGATTTACGCCGGGGAACTGGCTCTTGATCAGCAGCGGAAACCCGGCTGAAAAGCCAATGAAGGAGCCGAAGGTTCCCAGGTACAGCCAGCACATCACCCAGTTGTGCTTGCGCTTGAAAATCACGGCCTGCTCGGAGAAAGAGGCCTTGGCGTCGGCGATGTCGTTCATCATCAGATAGGCCAGCAGCGACGTAATCAAGATTGGAATGACCCAGACGAAGGCTGCGTTTTGCAGCCAGATCTGCTTCATGACGCCGCCGGGCATCTGCACGGTTCGAGCGTCGCCGCCGAACCAGCCGAAAATCCCGACAGAAATCACCAGCGGCACCATGAACTGGACGGCAGAAACCCCCAGGTTTCCCAGTCCGGCGTTGAGGCCGAGGGCCGAGCCCTTGCGCTCCTTGGGAAAGAAGAAGCTGATGTTGGACATGCTGGAGCTGAAGTTGCCGCCACCGAAGCCGCACAATGCGGCCAGAGTGAGCATCACCCAGTACGGCGTTTGCAGGTCTTGCACGGCAAACCCGATGCCGATGGCGGGAATCAGGAGCGACAGCGTGGAGAGCACGGTCCAGCGCCGCCCGCCGACGATGGGCACCATGAACGAATAAAAGATGCGCAGCGTGGCACCTGCCAGCGAGGGCAGGGCGGCCAGCCAGAACAGCTCGTCCGTGCTGTATTTGAAACCGACGGCGGGCAACTGCACGACCACGGCGCTCCACACCATCCAGACGGCGAAAGCGAGGAACAGGGCGGGAATGGAAATCCACAGATTGCGGTTCGCGATGGCCTTGCCTTCTTCTGCCCAGAAGGCCTTGTCCTCCGGGGTCCACAGGGCCAGCAGCTTTCCGGTACCGGTGGTTCCTGATGCCGATGTTGTCATGGTGAATTCCGTTTCTTGGTGGAAATGTTTGCCTTCAACCTTGCAGGCCAAGGTCTTTCGTCTGGTCGCCGACCACGGCGGCGCGCCTGACCTCGGTGAAATACATCCAGATGAGCGAGACCCAGACCACGCCGTACAGCAGCATGAAGGCGCTCGAACGGATGCCCGTCAGGTCCATCAGAACGCCGAACAGGATCGGCAGCACAAAACCACCGAGCCCGCCGGCCAGGCCGACCACGCCCGAGATGACACCGATGTTGGCGGGGTAGTCGTCCGCGATGTACTTGAATACGGAGGCCTTGCCGAACGCCCAGGCTATGCCGAGCACAAACATGAGTGCGGTGAAGGCCCAGACATTGAGGCCGATATGGAATGTCTTCTCGCCATTCGCGGTCAGAATGGTGAAGCTGGTTTGCGGGTAGCTGAGCAGAAACAGGCAGATCCAGCTGACCCACAGGACCCACCAGGTGACCGAGTGAGCGCCGTACTTGTCCGACAGCCAGCCGCCGGCCGCACGCAGCACGCCACCGGGCAGCGAGAAACAGGCGGCGAGCAGCGCGGCGGCGCGGATGTCGAAGCCATATTCGCCCACGTAGTACTGCACCATCCACAGGCTCATGGCCACATAGCCGCCGAACACGATGGAATAGAACTGGCAGAGTTTCCAGACCTTGGGATCCTTCAGGGCGGCGAGCTGCTCGCGCCAAGTAATTTTCGAGTCGACCCGATGGGCCGGATCCTGGTAGCTGAAAAACCAGAACAGCAACGCGGCTGCGAGCATCACGACCGCATACACCTGGGGCACGACGGCCCAGCCAAAGGCCACCACCAGCGCCGGCGCCACGAACTTGTTGACGGCGGCGCCGGAGTTGCCGGCACCGTAGACGCCCATGGCAAAGCCCTGGCGGTTTTTGGGAAACCAGCGTGCGACGTAGGGCGTGCCGACCGAAAACGAACCGCCGGCCAGACCGACGAAAAGACCCAGCACGAGGTAGTGCCAGTACAGCGTGGCGTGGGAAATCAGGTAGATGGGCACGACGCACAGCAGCATCAGCGCAAACATCACGATGCGCCCGCCGAACTTGTCGGTCCACATGCCAAGCGGCACGCGCACCAGGGACCCGGTCAGCACGGGCATCGCGGCCAGCAGGCCGAACTCTGTGGCATTCAGGTGGAGTGCTTTTTTGATCGGGATGCCGATCACGCCAAACATCATCCACACCATGAAACACACGGTGAAAGCCAGTGTGCTGACGATCAGCACCGACAGGGCCTGACTCTTCCTGCTCATGACCCAAACTCTTGTTTTTGCATGAGCCCACTCTAGGGGTCATTCGCTGGCTTCAACATCCTCCTGTGGAGCCACATGGGCACCTCAAAAGGATGAGGGATGAGGCGACGACATGGTTCCAAAGAACCACCCCGCGGGCAATAAGCCCCCTTACTTGCGCTGGATCAAGTCAGGCCGCCTTCGGTTGCGATAACCGCGGCGTGGACGCGTGAGCTCACATTGAGTTTGCGCAGCACCTGCTGCACATGGTTCTTGACCGTTGTTTCCGCAATTCCGAGGTTGCGGCCAATTTCCTTGTTGCTCGCGCCGTGTGCAATGCCGCGCAGGATCTCGAGCTCACGCGGCGACAGCGCATCAAACGGCGTTGCCGCCGCCGTCTCCTGCGCGGGCGTGTCACGCACGGGCGCGCTGGCGGCGTCACGGTAGGCCGCGACAAGCTTGCCGGTCATCTCGTCGGCCACGATGCTCTCTCCGCGCATCGCGCGCTCGATGGCAGCCGCCAGGCGGTCGCCCTCGATGGTTTTGAGCAGGTAGCCACAGGCCCCGCCGCGCAGGGCGGCCGCCAGATCGCGCTCGTCCTCGCTCACCGTGAGCATCAAGATGCGTGCTTGCGGTGCCGCCTCGCGCAGGGCCGGCAGGGCGTCCACGCCGTTCACGCCGGGCAGGTGGTTGTCCAGCAGGATCACGTCGGGCTGGAGTTCCTGGGCGCGCCGCTGGGCCTGGCCCGCGTCGGCGGCGTCGCCGATCACCTCGAATTGGGGCTCGCGCGAGAGCAGCGCGGTCAATCCCCGGCGGAACAGGGAATGGTCGTCCACGACAAGGATGCGGATCGGGGCAGAAGGGCTTGACAACATCGGGTTCAGCTCAAGGCAGTGGCACCGGACCTGGTAGCCGGTGCAAGGGCCGACAGAGTGCTGGGCAGCGGTGGCAATGTCAGCACCATGGAGGTTCCGCGGCCGCGGGTGGAAAGCACTTCGAGCCGTGCGCCGATGCGCTCGGCACGTTCGGCCATGATGCGCAAACCCACATGGGTGTCGTCGAAGGGGCTGCCGTCGACTTCGAAGCCGATGCCATCATCACGCACTTCGAAGCGCCATTCGGGCTGCTGCTGCACGTCCAGCCAGACTTGCGATGCGCGTGCATGCTTGCGAACATTCGACAGCGCTTCCTGCACGATGTGCAGCACCTGGATCTGCAGGTCGGGGGGCAGCGGCACGCCATAGCCAGTCGTCTGCAGGCTTGTTTTCAAGCCGCTCTGGTGCTCGAACTTCTGCAATGTAGTGGCCAGCGCCGGTTCAATGTCTTCCGTGTTGGTGCGGGTGCGGAAGTGCAGCAGCAGTTCGCGCACGTCACCGTAGCTTTCACGCACACCGGCGTCAATTTCATCCAGAACCTGTTCCATCTGGCGCCGATCGAGCGAGCGCACGGCGTCCCGCATCAGCTGCACCTGTATTTTCAGGAAGGCCAGCGACTGTGCAATGGAGTCATGCAGCTCGCGGGCCAGCAGGTGGCGTTCCTGCGAGACGGCCGCCTCCTTCTCCAGGGAGTCCAGGCGTAAATTTTCCATTGCACTGGCCAGATGACTGGTGAGCGCCTCCAGCAGGGATCGCTCGCCGCTGGACAGCGCGATGCGGGCGTGAAAGAACAGGTCCACCTCACCCATGACCCGCTCATGCAGGCGGATGGGAATGTTGATGACTGTCTCGAAGCCCGCCTTCGCGCAGTGCAGCGGCGTGGTCCGTGGCTCACCCTGGATGGGAATGATCCGCAAGCCCGGCAGGTGCGTCGGTGTGCCGCAATGACAGTCGCCGTTGTGGATGCATTGCTCTGCCTCCAGCATGTAGGCGGGCAGCCCTTGCGCCGCCAGCATGAGATAGCGCTCGTTGGCATGGCTGGACCAGCGCAGTGCCACGCCGTCCGCCCGCGCAATGCGCTGGATGCTCTGCGCGAAACCTTTGGCGAGTTCGTCGAGCGAATCCGCCTGGGTGACCAGCATATTGACCTCATACAAGCTCTCCAGCCGCGCGCTCTTTTCTTCCAGCTGCGCCGTTTTCTCGGCGACCTTGCTCTCCAGTGTGCGGTACATCGTTTGCAAGTGTTGCGCCATGCCGTTGAAGCCTTCGGCCAGCGTGCCGAACTCGTCGCTGGTGACCTTCTCGACCCGTGCATGAAAGTCGCCTCCCTGAATCCGCTCAATGGCCTTTTTCAACTGCTCGACCGGTTCGAGCACGTACAAATAACCGCAGTAAAGCAGAAGGGTCGTGCTCACGACGGCCAACGCCATCATGGCCAACTGGAGGAGATGCAGCAGGGTCGTCCAGCGGGACATATGTGCCTCGATGCCGGCCACGAGGGCGTCGATATGGCTGGCGAACTCCATCGTGTCGGCCCCCAAATCCGTCATGGTGTCCGGTCGGGTCAGCACCCAGTGTTTGCGAAAAGCCGCCCATTCCCGCTCCACCACGGCAAAGCGGCTTTGCACGGTTTCGTCCCAAGGCACCAGCAGCGGGCGCTCCGGGTCTCCGCGGCGCAGCAATTTCAGCCTGTCGTCAAATTCCGCCGCCTGCCGGGACAGGGCCTGCGCGTTCGCGGTGCTGACCGACAGCGCCATGGCGTACGCCTGCATGCGCATGCGGCCAGTTTCGTTCACTGCAGCGGCGCCTCCATTGAGCTGCCACGACACCCAAAGGGTGGAGGAAATCAGCAGCAGCGCCATCAGCAGAAAAGGTGTGCCCAGCAGAACCAGCTTGGTGCCCAAGCCCCATTGCTTTTTTAAACTCATGCCGGGAGTGTGCTCTAGATTCCCCGAATGGGCCACGCTGCATTCATGGTGATTTGACTTGTATCAAGGCTCGGTGCGGCGTTCGGGGGCAGCATGCGCAACCATGGCCGCGCTGCGATGGTTGAGCCGACGTAGCCATGCTCCTCCAAGAGAGTGCTTCCAGATCACGACATGCCGGAAATCCAGGAGTGAATGCCGGCACTTGCTCTCAGCAGAATTGCTATTGAATTAATAGCTTAATACACAGATGGAGTATGGGCTTGAGCCTGATTTTATGCTCAATGTCCGGTCATCATGAAGAAGCGATGGCCGGCACCCATGAGCGACCCAGCCCTGTCGGTGCGGCCTCCTCGCCCTCAGCCGAGCGGCAAGTCCGACCTTTTCAGGGTGCGCAGCACGAAGCTGGACTTGCTGTGGCGGATGCCCTTGATCTTGTACAGGCGCTCGCGCAGCAGCCGCTCGTAATCGCGGGTGTCGCGTACGGCGATGCGCAGCAGGTAGTCGTAGTCGCCCGACACCAGATACGCCTCCATCACTTCCGGAATGCTGGCCAGGGTTTCGCCGAATTTCTCCAGCGTGTTGTCCGAGTGGCTGTCGAGCGTGACCTGCACCAGCACCGTGTCGTGCAGCCCCAGCGCCTGCGGGTTCAGGCGCACGGTGTAACCCTCGATCACGCCCGCCTCCTCCATCTTGCGAATGCGCCCCCAGCAGGGCGATGGGCTCAGGCCCACCGCCTGCCCGACCTCTTGCAGGCTGGCGCGGGCGTTGCCCTGCAGGACTTTCAGAATTTTCCGGTCGACCGTATCCATGAAGACGAATTATCTTTAGAAATTAATAAAACCAAATGATTTTTCTTGAATAATTCCAAATCGTCAAAAAATAAGCAAATCTTTCCTCCCCGATGCCGCGATACTTTCAAACCAAGGCACCCATTACCGGTGGGTGTTGGCGGCAAAGCAGCCAGCGGGTTACCGCTTGTCTGGCAGGCTTGGGCCGGGTCGTACCTCATGAGGGCGGGCTTGTTTGTGGCCACGCTCGCCGGCGCCGATGCAAGGGGCGACGCGCGAGCCGGGTGCCGTCAGCCGCCCGATTCATCCTTCTTCAGTGCCAGTGCGGCGTCATACAGGACATTGCGCGAGGCGCCGGTGATGTCTGCGGCCAGCCGTACGGCGGTCTTCAGGGGCAACTCCGACAGCAGCAATCGAAGAATTCGCTGCTCGCTGCCCGACTCGGCGGCCACCACGGCCGAATGCAGTACCAGCACGAATTCACCACGCGTGCGCTGGGGTCCGTTCATGAACCATTGCGGCAAATCCGCGGCATCGACGGTGGCGATTTCCTCGAACTGTTTGGTCAGCTCGCGCGCCACTGTCACCGGGCGCTTGCCCAGGACCGCCAGCGCGCGCGCCAGCGCCTCGATGCGGTGCGGTGCTTCCAGCAGCACCACGGCGCGCGGCTCGCCGGCCAGCCCTTGCACCGCCGCCTCGCGCTCGGCCGCCTTGGCGGGCAGAAAACCGGCAAACACAAAGCCGCTGTCCTGCGCGCCGGGTGTCACGATGCCCGCCACGCTGAGCGCCGCGGTGATGCTGCTGGCACCCGGCAGCGGCACGACGGCCAGGCCGGCGGCGCGCACTGCGGCCACCAGCCGGGCGCCGGGGTCGCTGATGGCGGGTGTGCCGGCGTCGCTCGCGTAGGCGATGCGCTGCCCTTGCTGCAATCGCTCGACGACGAGGTGCGCGGCCTGCGCTTCATTGTGCTGATGCACGGCCAGCAACTGGGCCGGCGCCTTGTCGATGCCGTAGGCCCGCAACAGCGCCTGCGTGTGACGCGTATCTTCGCAGGCGATGGCGTCGGCCAGCGCCAGCACATGCAGCGCACGCAGGCTGATGTCGGCCAGGTTGCCGATGGGCGTGGCCACCACAAACAGCGTGCCTTGCGGATAATGCTGGGCAGATGCTGCCTCGTGCGCAGCACTCAAGGCGAAGGCATAGGTCGCAGTCAATGGAATTCCTCAAAAAGAACATGCAAACGGGCAGCGCACACAAGCCGCCCACTACAAAACAGGCTGGCGACGCCGCGGAAGAGCAGGCGCTCGAGCATTTGCAGGCGGCGGGCCTGCGCCTGCTGCAGCGCAATTATCGGACGCCCGGGCGCGGCGGCGGCGAAATCGACCTGATCATGCGCGACGCCGCCGGCACCCTGGTGTTTGTCGAAGTGCGCCAGCGCGCGAGCGCCTCGCACGGCGGCGCGGCCGCCAGCGTGGGCAGCGCCAAACAGCGGCGCATCGTATTCGCGGCCCGCTACTACCTGATGCGCCTGCGCGAGCCGCCGCCGTGCCGCTTCGACGTGGTCACCATCGAGGCCGGCCGCCTGGCGTGGCTGCAGGCCGCTTTTGACGCGTTCTGACGCTGTCGTCCTACATTCTGTTTCAGACCGCGCGGTTATCATCCACGCTCATGCTAGAGCTCCGAATCCAACAGCATTTCATTGACAGCGCCGATCTGAAATACCAGTCCGCCCAGTCCCTGAGCAAACCCATCGCAGCGGCCGTGCAGGCCGTGCTTGCCTGCGTCACGAGCGGTGGCAAGGTGCTGGCCTGCGGCAACGGCGGCTCGGCCGCCGATGCGCTGCATTTTGCGGCCGGGTTCGTGGGCCGCTTCGAGCGCGAGCGGCCCGAGCTGGGCGCCATCGCGCTGGGCGGCAACAGCGCGGTCCTGACGGCGCTGGCCGATGACTACGGCTTCGACGCAGTATTTGCCAAGCAGGTGCGCGCGCTGGGGCAGGCCGGTGATGTGCTGCTGGCCATTTCCACCAGCGGCGACTCGGCCAACGTACTGGCCGCCATCGAAGCGGCGCACGAGCGCGACATGACCGTGGTGGCACTGACCGGCCGTGGCGGCGGCAAAACGGGCGCGGCACTGCGCGAGACCGACGTGCACGTGTGCGTGCCGCACGAGCGCGCGGCACGCATCCAGGAGGTGCATGGCCTGGTGCTGCATTGCATTTGCGACTGCGTCGATACCCAATTACTAGGTGAACAGGAGACTTCGACATGACAAGGTTCAATTCGAGACGCACGGTGATGACCCTGCTGGCGGCAATGGCGGCGGCGTCCTTAAGCGGCTGCTTCCCACTGGTGGCGGCGGGCGCCGCGGGCGGCGCCCTGGTGGCCACCGACCGGCGCACCTCGGGCACCCAGCTGGAGGACCAGGGCATCGAGATGCGCGCCGGCAAGGTGCTGCGCAACAGCCCGGTGGAGCCGGCGCATATCGATGTGACCAGCTACAACCGGCGCGTACTGCTGACCGGTGAAGTGCCGACGGCGCAGGACAAGCAGTTGGCCGAACAACTGGTATCGCGCGTCGAGAATGTCGGCGCGATCGTGAACGAGCTGCAAGTGGGGGAAAACGCCTCGCTGACGCAGCGCTCCTCCGATACGCTGATCACGGGCAGGGTCAAGGCCTCGTTCGTGGACGCCAGGGATTTGTACGCGAATGCCTTCAAGGTCGTCACCGAAAACGGCACGGTGTATCTGATGGGGCGGGTGACGCAGCGCGAGGCCGAGCGCGCCACCGACATTGCGCGCAGCGTGAGCGGCGTGCAGCGCGTGGTGCGGATCTTCGATATCGTGGGCGAAGCAGAACTGCTCCAGCAGGAAGTGCCGCAACAACCCGCGAAATAAGCCCGGATGGCATGGCCCCCAAGGGAACTTGGCCGCCTCGGGGCGGCCCTGCAGAGGCTTAGTGCAAGCGCTTGATCAGGCTTGACGTGTCCCAGCGCTGGCCGCCCAGCTGCTGGACATCGGCGTAAAACTGGTCAACCAGCGCCGTGACCGGCAACTGGGCGCCGTTGCGCCGGGCCTCGTCCAGCACCAGCCCCAGGTCCTTGCGCATCCAGTCGACCGCGAAGCCGAAGTCGAACTGACCCGCGATCATCGTCTTGCCGCGGTTGTCCATTTGCCAGCTTTGCGCCGCGCCCTTGCCGATGACCTCCAGCACCTGGGCCATGTTCAGCCCGGCTTTGGCGCCAAAGGCGATGGCTTCGGCCAGGCCCTGTACCATGCCGGCGATGCAGATCTGGTTCACCATTTTGGTGAGCTGGCCCGCGCCGCTCGCGCCCAGCAGCGTGAAGGCGCGCGCGAACGCCATGGCCACGGGGCGCACGGCCTCGAAGGCCGTCGGCTCTCCGCCGCACATCACGGTTAGCTGTCCGTTCTGGGCGCCCGCCTGGCCGCCCGACACGGGCGCGTCGATGAACTGCAGACCGAGATGTTTGGCAGCCGCAAACAGCTCGCGCGCGACGTCGGCGGAGGCCGTGGTGTGATCGACAAAAATCGCGCCCGGGGCCATGCCGGCGAGCGCGCCCTCGGCGCCCAGTGTCACGGCGCGCAGGTCGTCGTCATTGCCGACGCAGCAGAACACGATGTCGGCGCCCTGCGCTGCCCCGCGCGGTGTTGCCGCATGTTTCGGGGCCGCAGCTCCTGCAAACTCTGCGCACCATGCTATTGATTTGGAAGCGGTTCGGTTGTACACCGTGACCTGGTGGCCGGCGCGTGCCAGGTGGCCCGCCATGGGGTAGCCCATGACACCGAGGCCGAGAAAGGCGACTTTGCGCGAGGGCGCTGCTTCGTAGGTTTTGGGGTTGATGCCGGACATGGTTTAAACGATTGAGAGGTGTTCGGTGCCTGCGGACAGGTCCTGCGATTTGGCGCGCTGCGAGTTGAGCTTGATCTGCAGCCGCAAATCATTGAGGGAGTCCGCGTTGCGCAAGGCGTCTTCATAGGAAATCACGCTGCTCTCATACGCGTCGTAGAGTGCCTGGTCGAAGGTCTGCATGCCCAGGTTGCGGCTCTTTTTCATGATTTCCTTGATCTCGCTGACCTCGCCCTTGAAGATCAGGTCGGAAATCAGCGGCGAATTCAGCATGATCTCAACGGCGGCCGAGCGGCCCTTGCCGCTTTGCTTGGGCACCAGCCGCTGCGACACCAGCGCGCGCAGGTTGAGCGACAGATCCATCAGCAGCTGCGAGCGCCGCTCTTCCGGAAAGAAGTTGATGATGCGCTCCAGCGCCTGGTTGGCGCTGTTGGCGTGCAGCGTGGCCATGCACAGGTGACCGGTCTCGGCAAACGCCATCGCGTGTTCCATGGTCTCCCTGTCGCGGATTTCGCCCATCAGGATCACGTCGGGCGCCTGGCGCAGCGTGTTCTTCAGGGCTGCTTCCCAGCTGTCGGTGTCGATGCCGACCTCGCGCTGGGTGATGACGCAGTTCTTGTGCGCGTGCACAAATTCAATCGGATCTTCCACGGTGATGATGTGGCCGTAGGAGTTCTCGTTGCGCCAGTCGATCATGGCCGCCAGCGTGGTGGTCTTGCCCGAGCCGGTGGCGCCGACCAGAATGCACAGCCCGCGCTTGGACATCACCACGTCCTTGAGAACCTGCGGCATGCCCAGGCCGTCGAGAGTGGGGACGGCGTTCGGGATGACGCGCAGCACCATGCCGACCATGCCCTGCTGCATGAAGGCGTTCACGCGGAAGCGGCCGATGCCGGCCGGCGCGATGGCGAAGTTGCACTCCTTGGTGCGCTCGAAATCCGCCACCTGCTTGTCGTTCATGATGGAGCGCGTCAGCGCCAGCGTGTGCGCCGCGTTGAGCGGCTGCGGCGAGACCTTGGTGACCTTGCCGTCGACCTTGATGGCGGGCGGAAACTCCCCCGTGATGAACAGGTCGCTGCCGTTGCGGCTGACCATCAGTTTGAGCAGATCGTTGATGAACTTGCTGGCTTGATCGCGCTCCATGAGAGCACCTCCTGTTGTTCTAGCCGGGGAAATTGTCCGGAATTTTGGCCTTGCCGCGCGCCTCGGCCGGGCTGATCATGTTGCGCTTGACCAGGTCGGTGAGGTTCTGGTCCAGCGTCTGCATGCCCACGCTGTTGCCGGTCTGGATGGTCGAGTACATCTGCGCCACCTTGGCCTCGCGGATCAGGTTGCGGATGGCGCTGGTGCCCAGCATGATTTCGTGCGCGGCAACACGGCCGCTCCCGTCCTTGGTCTTGCACAGCGTCTGCGAAATTACCGCCTGCAGCGACTCCGATAGCATGGAGCGCACCATTTCCTTCTCTTCGGCCGGAAACACGTCGATGATGCGGTCGATGGTCTTGGCCGCGCTGCTGGTGTGCAGCGTGCCGAACACCAGGTGGCCGGTCTCGGCCGCCGTCATGGCCAGACGGATGGTTTCCAGGTCGCGCATTTCGCCCACCAGGATCGCGTCCGGGTCCTCGCGCAGGGCCGACTTGAGCGCGGCGCTGAAGCTGAGCGTGTGCGGGCCGACCTCGCGCTGGTTGATCAGGCATTTCTTGGATTCGTGCACGAACTCGATCGGGTCTTCCACCGTCAGGATGTGGCCGTACTCGGTCTCGTTCAGGAAGTTGACCATGGCCGCCAGCGTGGTCGATTTGCCCGAACCGGTCGGGCCAGTCACCAGCACCAGGCCGCGGGGTTTTAGCGCCAGTTCGCCAAAAATCTTTGGCGCACCGAGCTGCTCGAGCGTCAGGATCTTGGACGGGATGGTGCGGAACACCGCGCCGGCGCCGCGGTTCTGGTTGAAGGCGTTGACCCGAAAGCGCGCCAGGCCGTCGATCTCGAACGAGAAGTCGATCTCCATGAACTCTTCGTAGTTCTTGCGCTGGGTGTCGTTCATGATGTCGTACACCATGCCGTGCACCTGCTTGTGGTCGAACGCATCGACGTTGATGCGCCGTACGTCGCCGTTCACGCGGATCATCGGCGGCAGGCCGGCGGACAGATGCAGATCGGAAGCTTTGTTTTTAACGCTGAAAGCAAGCAGTTGGGTGATATCCACAGCTCTCCCGGTGGTTTGATATTCTTGAAGGATTATGACCATGATTGGTGACAACCTCCAGAGGGTTCGCGCGCGCATTGCGGCGGCCTGTCGGGCTGCCGGGCGCGACGCGCAGACGGTGACGCTGCTGGCCGTGTCCAAAACCTGGGGCGTTGATGCGGTGCGCGAGGCCTTTGCGGCGGGGCAGATCGCCTTTGGCGAAAACTACCTGCAGGAGGCCGTGGACAAGATGGCCGCACTGCGCGATCTGCCCTTGCAATGGCACTGCATTGGCCCGATCCAGAGCAACAAGACCCGGCTCGTCGCCGGGCACTTCGACTGGGCTCACACCATCGACCGGCTCAAGATCGCGCAGCGTTTGAGTGAGCAGCGGCCACCGGAACTGGAGCCGCTGCAGGTATGCATTCAGGTGAACATCGACGGGGGGCCGACGAAGTCGGGCGTGGCGCCGCAAGCTGCGCTGGCACTGGTGCGCGAAGTGGCGGAATTGCCGCATCTGCAGGTGCGCGGGCTGATGACCATCCCCGAACCCGCCCCCGATTTTGCGGCGCAAGTGGCGGTGCACGCCAGGGCCAGGACCTTGTTCGAGCAAATTGCGGCGGTGGTCGGGCCGGAGCTCGATCATTTCGATACGCTGTCGATGGGCATGACGGCGGACCTGGAGGCTGCCATCCAGGCCGGCAGCACGATGGTGCGCGTCGGCACCGCGATTTTTGGGATTCGCCCCAGGCCGTAGGCGAGCACCGGGACTCAGCGCTGCCAGCCTGGCAGCCAGCCCAGCATGTGGCCGAAGATGCGTTGCGCCGACAGCCCCGTGGAGACGGCGCGTGTGGCCTGACTGATCGCCAGGCCCGCGAGCGCGCGCGTCAGCGTGGGCTCCGGCAGTTTGCATTTGCTGCGCAACTGCGCCACCGTGAGCGGAGTTTGGTCCAGTTCGCCCAGAATCATCTGGCTTTGCTCGTCGAGGTCGGCCATGGGGACCGGCAACGGGCTGGCGCGCATCAGCCGCGACTTGAGGAGCGCGGGCGGCAACAGCCGCGGCAGGGCCTCTTCGTTGCAGCGCCGGGCCAGCTCCCACAGCACGGAGGCCATGGGCAGTATCTCGAAGTCGGGTGAATGCGCCACGGGGCGTGCCGGCAGGACTTGCAGGGCGACGCGTTCGAGCTGCATCGCGGTGGCCGAGCGGCGCAGGTGCACCTGTCCGCTGGCCGGGTCGATCATCGCCATGACCTGGCCATGGCTGAGCAGGTGCAGCCGGCTGGTGGCCCAGGTGTCGCGGTTCAGCCACGCTGCGCGCGCCAGTGCATAGCGAATGCGCTGGCGCGAGAGCTGGGCCGCCGCAAAGCGCAGCCCGGCATTGAGCTCGCCAATGGACTCCGCATCTTTCGAGTTCCAGGCCAGATGGTTGTTTTCGCAGCCGCCGACCAGGCACACCGGACGCCCCTGGTAGCGCCCGCGCTCGTCCACCACGACGCGAGGCGGATAACGGTCGATGCTCCAGGGCGGGATGGAATCGGTGCCGTCTTCGGGCAAATCGACCGAGCGCAGATGCGCCACATACACATCCGGCGCGCTGTCGGGCGGCGGCCGCTGCCATTGCACGGTGCTGTTGTTGCGGCCGGCCAACGCCAGGATGGCATTCGCCTCGACCGGCGACAGTCCCACGGGCTCAAGATAAGCCAGTGGAGTGGTAGCCACGTCGGTACGAGGAGATGCCATGAGCCGTTTGTTGATTAAGCACCTGCACTTTACGCAAGTTACCGTCATTTTGTCGGAAAAAAAGAGAAAAGAGGCGGATTTGCGGCAATAGTACACAGCCTTTGTGAGGGCAGGCGTGACACGAGTGCGACGCACAAAGGCTTCAATGCGCCGGCAGTGGCAGCCGCGTGGTGTTCTTCACCTCTTCCATCACCGCGTAGGTGCGGGTCTCGCGCACGCCGGGCAGCTGCCACAGCACGGTGCCGGCAAAGTCGCGGTAGGCCGCCATGTCGGCCATGCGGGTCTTGAGCAGGTAGTCGAAGCCGCCGGCCACCATATGGCATTCCATGATGGCTTCGTGCACCTGCACCGCAGCCTTGAAGGCCTCGAACACGTTGGGCGTGGTGCGGTCCAGCAGCACCTCGATGAACACCATCATGCCGCGCCCGAGCTTGAGGGGATTGAGCCGCGCCTCGTAGCCCAGCAGGTAGCCGTCGCGCGTGAGCCGTTGCACGCGCGCCAGCACCGCGGTGGGGGACAGCGCCACGGCCTCGGCCAGCTTGAGGTTGGAGGTGCGGCCGTCGTCCTGCAGCACCTTGAGGATCTTCAGGTCGATGCGGTCGAGGTCGGACGTGGCTTGGGGCATGGTTGGTGAATTATCCGGTTAATTGGATAAATCCAGTCGAAAATTCAGCGTAGCTTGATTCAACATGGCGATATTCACCAAAGTACCGGAGACCACCATGCGCCTGCCGTTTCCCTATCGACCCGAAGACCAGATCGTGACCCAGCGCCTGCAGTCACTGCAAGGCGCGCTCGACTGGGGCGCCGCTGCCCAGGCCGCCCGGCCCTGGGTGCAGGCCGTGCGGCGCCATCCGCCACCGTTCTGGGCCATGGAAAGCCTGCTCAAGGAGTACCCGATCTCCAGCGCCGAGGGGCTGGCGCTGATGCGCCTGGCCGAAGCCCTGCTGCGCGTGCCCGACGCCGAGACCGCGATTGAACTCACCGCCGACCAGCTGGGCCGCGCCGACTTTGACCACGCGGGCGACAAGGCGCTGGCGCGGCTGTCGTCCGCGGCGATCGCGCTGTCCAAGAAGTTTCTGCCGACCGCGACGAATTCAGGACAGGCGGATGAGCAGCAGCCGGGCCTGTTCGCCAGGCTGGGCGCGCGTTCGGTCGTGGCCGCCACGCTGCGCGCCGTGCAGCTGCTGGGCCGCCAGTTCGTGCTCGGCCAGACCATCGGCGAGGCGATGCAGGAGGCGGCCGCGGCCCGGCACAGGAGCGTCGGCTTGTGCTTCAGCTACGACATGCTGGGGGAGGGCGCGCGCACCGACGCGGATGCGCAGCATTATCTGGACAGCTACACGAGTGCTATTAAAAAAATAGCAACATATGCAGACCTTGCATCGGCTTGCGAGCGAAATGATGGTATCTCCATCAAGCTCAGCGCGCTGCACCCGCGCTACGAGGACGCACAAAAGGCGCGCGTCATGGCCGAACTGGTGCCGCGCGTGTGGGGCCTGTGCGAGCTGGCCGCCACGGCCAACCTGAACCTCACGATCGACGCCGAGGAGGTGGACCGGCTGGAGCTGTCGCTCGATGTGTTCGAGGCGCTGGCGGCCCGCGTGGCCCAGCACTTCCCGCAGTGGCAGGGCTTTGGCCTGGCCATGCAGGCCTACCAGACGCGCGCGCTCGAACTCATCGAGCACGTCACGGCACTGGCGCGCAAATACCGGCTGCGCCTGATGTGCCGCCTGGTCAAGGGTGCCTACTGGGATGCCGAGATCAAGCGCGCGCAGGAGCTGGGCCTGCCGCACTACCCGGTGTTCACGCACAAGCACCACACCGACGTGAGCTACCTGGCGTGCGCGCGGGCGCTGCTGGCCGCACCCGACGCGATTTACCCGCAGTTCGCCACGCACAACGCGGGGACCATCGCGGCGATTTTGCAGATGGCTGAAAGTGCCCCCGCGCTTGCAGCGCTGCCTTCCGGGGGGGCGGTTTCTCCTGGGGGCGGCCCGTCGCAGAAACGCGCACCGGCACCATTCGAGTTGCAGCGGCTGCACGGCATGGGCGAGGGCGTGTACCGCGAGGTGATGAAGACTCCCCCAGCGGGGGAAGGAGCGATACCGGTACGTGTGTATGCCCCGGTCGGCCGGCACAAGGACCTGCTCGCCTACCTGGTGCGCCGGCTGCTGGAGAACGGGGCCAATTCCTCGTTCGTGCACCAGCTCGCCGACGAGTCGGTGGGCATGGACGAACTGCTGATCTCGCCGCTGCGGCTGGAGCCCGAGGCTTCCCTGCCCTTGCCGCTGGATCTGTATGGCGCCGGGCGCCGCAATAGTGCCGGGCTGGACCTCACCGTGGAGCCCATGCGTGCGCCGCTGCTCGCTGCGTACGCCGCCACCGCGCTGCCGGCCGTGCCCGAGTTTGATGTCAAAACAACCTCTAGCGCTTATCAGACAAGCGCTATGAGCTATCAAAAATGGAGCAAAACACCGGTTCACGAGCGCAGCGCCATCCTGCGTCGGGCCGCCGACGCGCTGGAAGCGGAGCTGCCGCGCTTTTGCGCGCTGATGGTAAAGGAGGCCTTCAAGACCTGGGGCGACAGCGTGGCCGAGGTGCGCGAGGCGGCGGACTTTCTGCGCTACTACGCCAATGAAGCCGAGCGCATCATGGTGCCGGTGGCCCTGCCGGGGCCGACGGGGGAAAGCAACGAGTTGCGCTTGACGGCGCGCGGCGTCTGGGTCTGCATCAGCCCATGGAACTTCCCCCTCGCCATCTTCATGGGCCAGGTCGCCGCGGCGCTGGCCACCGGCAACACCGTGCTGGCGAAGCCGGCCGAGCAGACGCCTGCTGTGGCCTTCGAGGCGGTGCGACTCTTGCACCGCGCCGGCGTGCCCGAGGGCGCGCTGCAACTGGCGCACGGTCCCGGCGACACGGTGGGTGCGGCGCTGGTGGCGCAGCCCGGCATCGCCGGTGTGGTGTTCACCGGCTCGACCGAGGTGGCCAGGATCATCAACCGCGCGCTGGCCGCGAAGGACGGCCCCATCGTCCCGTTGATTGCCGAGACCGGCGGCATCAACGCCATGCTGGTGGACAGCACCGCGCTGCCCGAGCAGGTGGCCGACGCGGTGCTGCAGTCGTCGTTTCGCAGCGCGGGCCAGCGCTGTTCGGCGCTGCGCCTGCTCTGTGTGCACGAGGGCATCGCCGATGGCGTGATCGAGATGATCCGCGGCGCCGCCAAAGAACTGGTGGCGGGCGATCCGGCCGATCTGGCCACCGATGTCGGCCCGGTGATCGACCGGCAGGCGTGGGGCGCTATCCGGCGCCATCTCGAACGTCTGGTTTCAACATCAAAACCGGTCACAGTCATTGAAGACTCTACGCAGTCAGCTACAAACCCAATAGCAAACCTGATTCCGCCGAGTGCCTTCGAGGTGGCGGCGGTGGCCGACGTGCAGCAGGAAATCTTCGGCCCCGTGCTGCACATCGTGCGCTGGCGCGGCGACCCGGCCGCGGTGATCGACCAGATCAATGCGCTCGGCTACGGCCTCACGCTGGGCATCCAGACGCGAATCGACTCGCGTGCGCAGGCGCTGGCCGCGCGCGCCCGCGTCGGCAACGTCTACATCAACCGCAACATGATCGGCGCCGTGGTCGGGGTGCAGCCGTTCGGCGGCGAGGGACTCTCGGGCACCGGCCCGAAGGCCGGCGGGCCGCACTACCTGGCCCGCTTTTGCGCGGAGCAGACCGTCACCGTCAACACCACGGCCGCGGGCGGCAACGTGCAGTTGCTGGCCTCGCCCGCCTGAGCGTGTGCGCAGGGCGCGCCGGTTCACTGCGCGATGCTGCGCATGAAGACTTCGAGCTGGTCGATGGGCAGCGCCCGGCAAAACAGATGACCCTGGTAGCAGTCGCAGCCAAATTGGGACAGGAGTTGGCGCTGGGCTTCGGTCTCGACCCCTTCGGCCAGCACCGACAGACCCAGGCTTTGCGCCAGGCCAATGATGGTGCGGGCAATGGCGGCGTCGTTCGGATCGGTCAGCATGTCCTTCACGAATGACCGGTCGATTTTCAGCTGGTCCAGTGGCAGGCGCTTGAGGTAGGACAGCGCGGAATAGCCCATGCCGAAGTCGTCGATCGACAGTGTCACGCCGGCCTTCTTGAGGATTCCCATCTTGGCAATGGTGACCTCGATGCCGGTGGCCAGCAGGCTCTCGGTGAGTTCCAGTTTGAGCCGCTGCGCACGCACGCCGGTTCGCCGGATCACGTTCATCACCTGATCGACAAACTCCGGGTTGCGGAACTGGCGCACGCTCACGTTCACGGAAATGCTGAGCTGTTCGGTGTCGGGGTGGGCGGCCCACAGGGCCAGTTGCACGCAGGCGCTCTCCAGCGCCCACTGGCCCATCGGCAGGATGAGTCCGCTGTCTTCGGCCTGAGGAATGAAGGCGTCGGGCAGCACCAGGCCGCGTTGCGGGTGCTGCCAGCGCATCAGTGCCTCGACGCCCAGCATGCGTCCGTCGCTGCCGACCTGCGGCTGGTAATGCAGCACGAACTCGTGGTGGCGCAGGCCGTGCCGGAGCTCCGAGGTCAGCGCCGCATTGGCCGTGGCCACCGCCTGCATCTCGGGGTCGAAAAAGCAGACCGCGTTGCGTCCCGAGGCCTTGGCCTGGTACATCGCCAGATCGGCCTGTTTGAGCAGGTCTTCGATGCTCACCTCGTCCTCGTTGAACGAGGTGATGCCGATGCTGCAGGTGCCGTGGTACGAGTACCGGGCCAGATCGTAGGGCTCGCCGAGTATGGCCAGAATTTTCTCCCCGACCGCCAGCGCGCGGGCGTTGGCCGCCGGCAGGTTGTCTCCCAAGTCTTGCAGCATGACCACAAACTCATCGCCGCCCAGTCGCGCCACGGTGTCGTCAGGGCTGATGCAGGAGGCCAGGCGCGACGCCGCCTTTCGCAGCAGCATGTCGCCGCGCGAATGCCCCATGGTGTCGTTGAGCAGTTTGAAGTGGTCGAGGTCGACGAACATCAGTGCGCCGATTTTCCGGTCGGCCTGGGCCAGCACATGCCGCAGCCGGCTCATCAGCAGCTGGCGGTTGGGCAATTGCGTCAGTGCGTCGTAGAACGCCAGATGTTCGATCTCGTCCTCGGACGCCTTGCGTGTGGTGATATCGCGCGCCACGGCGATCCAGTGGGTGAGCCCGCGGTCGAAATAATCGACCGGGACGACCTCGAGTTCCATCCAGAATTGCTCTCCATCTTTTTTGTAGATGATCAACTCTGCGCGCACCGGCTGCGACTGTGCCAGGGCCTCGCGGATGCGTTCGAGTTCGGCGCGCTGGGTCAAAGGGCCTTGCAACATGCGCGGCGTCTGGCCCAGCACCTCGTCGCGGCTGTAGCCGGTGCGCCGCTGGAACGCGTCGTTGACAAAGACGATGCGTGGATGCGGCGCGTCCGGCGAGCCGGCGTCGGCGATCACCACGATGTCGTTCAGGCGGTTGATGCTGGTCTGCAGCAGCAGCAACTGCTCCTTGGACTGCTGCCAGGCGCTGACGTCGCGCAGGTACAGGGCAATGCCTTCCTCGAACGGATAGGCGCGCAGCTCCAGCCATATTCCCAGCACGGGAAAAAATTCTTCAAACTCGACGCTGAGCCGGCTGTTCTGGACGGCACGCAACTCGCTGCGCAGCCGGCTGCTCCCGTCGTCGTCCAGTACACGCCAGATGGTGTGGCCCAGCAGCTGGACGCTGCTGCGTTGCAGCAGGCGCTCGCTCTCGCGATTCACGTAGGTGAAGCGCCCTTCATGATCGAGCGTCACGCTGGCCAGCGTCGAACTCAGCCGCACGGTGGCGTTGAGGGACTCCTGCTCGGCGCGTTTTTTTTCCGTCAGGTCCTGCAGCAGGCCCTGCACGCACACAACAATCCCCGAGGGATCGCACAGCGCCTTGCCGACCGTGCGCACCCACAGGCGATCGCCCTGTGCCGTGATGATCTCTGCCTCCCTGTCGAACGGCACCGCCCTCTCCAGGCAGGCCTCGAACGCCGAAGTCATCAGCGCCCGCGACTCGGGCGCGTAAAGGTCCAGCGCCCGCGCCAGCGGCAGTGAGGGCGCCGAGTCGTGCGGCAGCTTGAGCAGCGCGGCGAGCCGGCGCGTCCACGTCACGCGGCGCTCCGGCAGCTCCAGCATCCACGCGCCCGCAGCGGTGCTCCACTCCACCAGGTCGAGCAGCTGTCCGGCGGCCGCCGCCGCGCCGGTGCGGGGAGGGTGTTGTTGCAGCGCGGGAGAGTTAACTGGCGGCATCGTGTGAGTGGTCTAGAGCGAATCCCAAAGTGAAGCTGGCAGCCGGCCCTGAAACAGGGGGCTCCTGGCCCCCGTACGCCGGCACGCGACCAAACGTGCGCATGACCGGCCATACGTGTTCGCGCCGGTTGCGCTACGACCCCGGGGCAGGAGGCCGGCGCTGCGGCCGTCGGGCGTCGATGAGTGTAGTTCCTTTCCCCCGCGTTTGGCTATCGGGGGGCGGCCAGCCCTGCGGTGGAGCCTGCCAGCGAATGGACGACTTGGGTACTGTCCCGGACAGGGAACTCAGGACGAGGGGCATGCAAACACGTCGACAAGCGGCGCCGCCGACGGTGGGCCAACCAGTTCTGCCAGGGGATGGCACTGGCCGCCCCAGCAGAGTTGGTAATCGGCGACATAGTCCGAGCGCGTCAGATGCAGCCGCTCGAGCGGCGCCAGCGGCGGGCGGTAATGCCACACGCCGTTCTTCAGCACGGCATCGGGCGGCGGCTCCATGCCGGCGCCGGAGCCGCGGATGCGCGCTTCGGTGAGTTGCAGGCGGGTGCCGCTGGCCGTTTGGACGACCTGGTAATCCTCTTCCCAAAGGATTTTTTCGATCGAATGGGTCCAGTTCAGCGTGAACGCCTGCAATGGCAGGCTGATGGCCAGGCCAGCCGCGGCCAGGCATACCGCGATCATGCAACCGCCAGCCGGCGCCGTTGCCAGACGTGCCAACAGACGAAAATGGCCGCCATCACGAATCCGATCTGGTCGCTCAGCGTGCCCGCCGTGACCAGCATCAGCGCGGCGACGCCGGTAAACACCCGCTCGTGGATTCTCAAGGGCGCCAGCAGATAGCCGACGGCCGTTGCGCCCCACAAGGCGATGGCCAGCAGCGCCTTGCCCACGATATACAGCACCGCCACCACCGTCCAGTGCCCCTGCAGCATCAGCGCGGGCGTATATACCGCCATGTACGGAATAACAAAGCCGGCAATGGCGATCTGGGTTGCCTTGAAGCCGATACGCATGGGTGACGCCTTGGCGATCGATGCCGCGGCAAATGCCGCGAGCGCCACCGGCGGCGTCAGGTCCGCCATGATGCCGAAATAGAACACGAACATGTGCGAGACGATCAGCGGCACGCCCAGGCTGAGCAGCGCGGGCGCCGCAATCGAGCTGGTGATGATGTAGTTCGGGATGGTCGGAATCCCCATGCCCAGAATCAGGCACACGATCATGGTCAAAAACAGCGACAGGAACAGGCTTTTTTCACCGACGGTCAGGATGAATCCGGCAAAGCTGGAGGCGGCCCCCGTGAGGGTCAGCACACCAATGATGACGCCCACCACGGCGCAGGCGACGCCGACCGGCAACGCCTGCCTGGCGCCGTCGATCAGGCTCAGGCGCACCGCACGCAAGGTGTCACGACCGCCCTTGACCCTGAAACAAAGCAGCACCAGCAGTGCGATCACGGCGAGGATCGCATAAATGCCAAACTCGACAAAACTTGCCGCCGCCAGGCCCAGGGCCAGCCAGAACACGTAGCGAAACGCCGTGCCCGACAGGCGCGCTGCCACGGCTGCGCCGAGAATCAGGATCACGGTGAGCGCCAGGCCGGTGAGTCCGGCGAACATCGGCGTGAAACCATGAAACAGCATGCCAACCAGACCTGCCAGCGGCAGCACCAGATACCAGCTTTCCTTGAGCGCCTTCACCGGGCTCGGGCACTGGTCTTTCGGCAGACCCACCAGCCCCATGCGGCCGGCTTCCAGATGCACTATCCAGAACGCCGTCACGTAATACAGGATCGCCGGAATCACGGCCGCCTTGACGATGTCCACATACGGCACGTTCAGCGTCTCGGCCATGATGAACGCCACCGCCCCCATGACCGGTGGCATGATCTGGCCGCCCATGGAAGACGTGGCCTCGACCGCGCCGGCAAAGATCGAGCTGTAGCCAAAGCGTTTCATCAACGGGATCGTGAACTGGCCGACGGTCAGCACGTTCGCTACGCCGGAGCCCGAGATGGTTCCCATGAAGCCCGACGAGATCACCGCCACCTTGGCCGGCCCGCCCTTGGCCCTGCCGACCAGTCCCAGCGCCACGGAGTTGAACAGCTTGATCATGCCGGCGTGCTCGAGAAATGCACCGAACAGGATGAACAGGAAGATATAGGTCGCAGACACCATGACGGGGATGCCCAGAATGCCCTCGGTGCCCAGCCACAGCTGATTCACGATCTGGTCAAACCCGTAGGCCCGATGTGAGAGCGGGCCCGGCAGGTACTGGCCGAAAAGGCCATACAGCAGGAATGTGCCGCACACCAGGGGCAGGGCCAGTCCGAGGATCCGGCGCGTGGCCTCGAACACCAGCACGACCATGATGGTGCCGACCACCAGATCGGCGGTGGTTGGATCGCCCGAGCGCTGAATCAGGTCGGCCTCGAAAATCCAGTGATAGAACGACAGCGCGAACCCGGCGGCGGCCAGCAGCCAGTCGTACCACACGATGGAGGTCAGCTTGCCGCTCTTCAATGCAGGGTACATCAGGAAGGTCAGCAGCAGCAGGAAGCCGACATGCAATGAGCGCATGGTCAGCGATGACAGCGGCGAGAAGCCGGCGACGATCAATTGATAGGTCGAGAACGTCAGGGCCGCGCCGATCACGATCTTCAGCGCGGTGCCGCTGAGCGTGCGTTGCGCGCCGTGCTCCTGAAATTCGTCGGCAGGCGTATGGAGAGAGGTCATATCCGAATGGTTCCTGGCGTGTAGTGGCCGGCGGACGGGCGCGGCGGCCCGCCCGCAAAGGCGACAGGTTGGCTTACTTGATCAAACCGATTTCGCGGTAGTACTTCTCGGCGCCCGGATGCAGCGGCAGCGGCATGCCTACCAGCGCTGTTTCCTTGTGGATCGCCTTGGCGGCGGCGTGCGCGGCGACCAGGTGGTCGAGGTTCTCAAACATGGCCTTGGTCATCTTGTAGACGGTGTCCGTGGGGACGCCTTCATGCGTGACCAGGAAGTTCTGCACGAATGCGGTTGGTACGCTCGCGGCCTGTCCTTCGTAGGTGTTGGCCGGGACGGCGCCGGCCTGATAGGCCGGATCACCGACTTTCGCGATCACATCCGCCGTGATCGGCACGATCACGATCTTCACCGACGTTGCCAGGTCCCGCAGCGAGGACACGCCCAGTCCGGCTGACTGCAGTGTGGCATCGAGCTGGCGGTTTTTCATGAGCTCCACCGACTCGCCAAACGGCAGGTATTCCACCTTGGCGAAGTCGGCGTAGGTCAGGCCGGCGGCCTTGAAGATGGCGCGCGCATTGAGTTCGGTGCCGGATTTGGGCGCGCCCACGGAGATGCGTTTGCCCTTCAGGTCGGCCAGCGTCTTCACGCCTGAATCGGCCGACGCCACGATCTGGATGTAGTTCGGATACATGCCCGCGATGCCGCGCAATTTTTTCAGGGGCGTCTTGAAGCCGGCGTCAGCATTGCCCCGCCAGGCGTCGGACAACGAGTCCCCGAGCGTGAAGGCCACTTCTCCGCGTCCGGCTTGCAGCAGGTTGAGGTTTTCCGCCGAAGCCTTGGTCGCCTGCACCGTGCATTTCGCATCCGGCATCGCCTTGGCGTAGATCTGCGACAGTGCGACACCCATCGGGTAATACACGCCGCTGGTGCCGCCGGTCAGCACGGTGATGAATTGCTGTTGTGCCTGTGCCGGAGCCGCTGCCAGCAGGGTCGCGCCGGCCAGGGCCAGCAGTGCGCGCAAAAATCCAGACTTCATTGTTGTCTCCTTGAATAGGTGAGAAAGGCGATAGGCCCTGTGCATTCTATGGGCCAATAGTTGCACTATGTCTGCCCGTCCGGTACCCGTTGTACGGAAAGTCGGGCAGGTTGCAGGCCGCCAGCGCGGTGATGCGGGTCTCGGTAAAGTCGAACACACCAACCCTGAAGGAAACCCTGTGTTCAAAAAGATTCTGATTGCGAATCGCGGCGAGATCGCTCTGCGGCTGGTGCGCGCCGTGCAAGACCTGGGCAGCCGCAGTGTCGCCATTTATGCGACGGATGATGCGCAGGCGCTGCATGTGCGCCAGGCGGATGAAGCGCTGGCGCTGGACGCCACAGGGCCCGCTGCCTATCTGGACATCGCGCACCTCATCGCGCTGGCGCGGCAAACCGGCTGCGATGCGGTGCACCCGGGCTATGGTTTTTTGAGCGAGCGCGCCGACTTTGCGCAAGCCTGCCTGGACGCCGGCCTCACCTTCATCGGCCCCACGGTGGAGCAGCTCGCGCTGTTCGGCGACAAGGCGCGTGCCCGCGCGCTGGCCGGGCAATGCGGCGTGCCGCTGATGCCCGGCAGTGCGGGCGCGGTCACGCTGGCCCAGGCTCAGGCCTTCTTTGCGGCCCAGCGTGGCGGCGCGCTGGGTGCCGGCGTGATGATCAAGGCAATTGGCGGCGGCGGCGGCCGCGGCATGCGCGCCGTGCTGGAGGCTGCGGAGTTGCCCGAAGCCTATGCGCGCTGCGTGTCCGAGGCGCGCGCGGCTTTCGATGTGGAGGGTGTCTACGTCGAGCGCCTGATGACGCGCGCGCGCCATATCGAAATCCAGATCATCGGCGACGGCACGCAGGTGATGTCGCTGGGCGAGCGCGAATGCTCGCTGCAGCGGCGCTTCCAGAAGCTGGTCGAAATGGCGCCGAGCCCCTCGCTGCCCGAGACGCTGCGCCAGGGCATCACGCAGGCGGCGTTGAAGCTGGCGCAGGCCGCGCACTACCGCAGCCTGGGCACCTTCGAGTTTCTGGTCGATGAAGATGCGCGCGATCTGCCCTTTGTCTTCATCGAAGCCAATCCGCGCCTGCAGGTGGAGCACACGGTCACCGAGGAAGTGACCGGGCTCGATCTGGTGCAGCTGCAAATCCAGGTGGCGGCGGGCCGGAGCCTGACGGCACTGGGGTTGGATGCCAAGGCGCCGCCGCGCGCGCAGGGCTTTGCCGTGCAGTGGCGCATCAATGCCGAGACGCTGGATGCGCAGGGCCACGCCAGACCGTCGGGTGGTTCGCTGGTGCGCTTCGATATGCCCTCCGGCCCCGGCATCCGGATCGACACGCAGGGTTACGCCGGCGCCGCGCCGTCGCCGCATTACGACACGCTGCTGGCCAAGCTGATCGTGCGCTCGCGCAGCGCTGACTTCGCCGACGCGGCGCGCCGCTCCCGCCGCGCGCTGGCGGAATGCCGCATCGAGGGCATGGCCACCAACCTGTCGCTGCTGCGCGCGCTGGCAAAGCGTCCCGAGTTTGATGCGCAGCAGGTGCACACGCGCTTCGTCGAGGCGCATCTGCCGGCGTTGCTGGCCGCAGCGCAAGCCATCGATCATGAGGGTGCTACAAAAGATAGAGCTACCGGTTCAGACAGGGTAAGGGCTACAGCCTCATTTGGTGTTGAATCCGGGCAAGACGACGACGGACTCAGCGCGGTGCGCGCGCCCATGCCGGCCAAGCTGGTGCAGCTCGACGTGGCCGTCGGCGACGTGGTGCCGGCCGGCGGCCAGATCGCCGTGCTGGAAGCCATGAAGATGGAGCACCTGCTGCTGGCCCATGCCCCCGGCCGCGTGGTGGAGATCCGTGCCGCGCCGGGCGACTATCTCGTGGAAGGCCAGCCCCTCGTGCTGCTGGAGCCGATGGAGGTCGCCGCGGGCATCGCCCAGGCCGCCCGCGGCATGGATTTTGAACAGATCCGGCCCGACCTGCAGCAGGTCATGGCCCGCCATGCGTTCACGCTCGATGCGAATCGCCCTGCCGCCGTGGCCAGGCGCCACGCGCAGGGCGGGCGCACCGCGCGCGAGAACATTGCCGATCTGTGCGACCTGCAGGACGACCCTGACAACTTCATCGAGTACGGCGCGCTGGCGATTGCCGCGCAAACCCGGCGCCGTTCGCTGGAAGACCTGGTGGCCAACACGCCGGCCGATGGCATGGTGACGGGCCTGGGCAGCGTCAATGCCAAATTGTTCGGCGCGGAGCAATCGCGCTGCGCGGTGCTGGCCTACGACTACACCGTGCTGGCCGGCACGCAGGGCATGCGCAACCACCACAAGACCGACCGCCTGCTCGGCCTGGCGCACCAGCTCCGGCTGCCGGTGGTGCTGTTTGCCGAGGGCGGGGGCGGGCGCCCCGGTGATACCGATATGCCGATCGTCGCCGGCCTCAACAACCACACCTTCAGCCGCTTTGCCGCGCTGTCGGGCAAGGTGCCGGTGGTCGGCATCGTGCACGGACGCTGCTTCGCCGGCAATGCGGCGCTGCTGGGCTGCGCCGATGTCATCATCGCCACCGAGGCCAGCAACATCGGCATGAGCGGGCCGGCCATGATCGAGGGCGGTGGCCTGGGCAGTTTCAAACCCGAGCAGATCGGCCCGAGCAGCGTGCAGTCCGGCAACGGCGTGATCGACATCCTGGTGAAGGGCGAGGCCGAGGCGGTGCGCGCCGCCAAGCGCTACCTGTCGTATTTCCAGGGGCCGATCGATGCCGCCGTGCAGCCGTGGACCTGCGCCGACCAGCGCGCACTGCGCCATGCGGTGCCCGAGAACCGCCTGCGCGTGTACGACGTGCGCAGTGTCATGCAAGGGCTGGTGGACAGCGACTCGCTGCTGGAGCTGCGCGCGGGCTTTGGCGCTGGCATCCTCACGGCACTCGCGCGCATCGAAGGCCGCCCCGTCGGCATCCTCGCCAACAACCCGCGGCATCTGGGCGGCGCGATCGATGTGGACGCCGCCGACAAGGCCGCGCGCTTCATGCAGCTGTGCAACGCACACGGTCTGCCCATGGTGTCGCTGGTCGACACGCCTGGCTTCATGGTCGGCCCCGACATCGAGGCCCGGGCGCAGGTGCGCCATGTTTGCCGCATGTTCGTGGTGGCCGCGCACCTCTCTGTGCCGTTCTTTGCCGTGGTGCTGCGCAAGGGCTACGGGCTGGGCGCGCAGGCCATGACGGCGGGCGGCTTCGACGCGCCGGTGTTCACCGTCTCCTGGCCGACCGGCGAGTTCGGCGCCATGGGGCTGGAAGGCGCCGTGCGCCTGGGTTTTCGCAAGGAGCTGGAGGCCGCGGCGCCCGGGCCTGAGCGCGATGCGCTGTACAAGAAGCTGGTGGACCAGCAGTACGCCAACGGCCAGGCCACGAATATGGCGCAGACGCTGGAGATCGACGCCGTGATCGACCCGGCGCAGACGCGCGCGTGGCTGGTCCGCGGCCTGGCGTCGGCGGGCACCTCGCCGGTCGTGCCGGCAGCGCCCGGGACGCGCTTCGTCGACTGCTGGTGAGGGCGGCCTGGCGAGGTGCGTGCTAAGCTGGGCCCGATGGCTGGGCTTGTGCGGCCCGCGTCCATCTCACTGACAAAGGAGATACCCATGCCCGGCTTGTTGCCCCACGTCGATCCTGACGGCCTGCTCGAATTTTCCGTGGTCTACACCGACCGCTCGCTCAACCACATGTCCAAACGTTTCGCGGGCGTGATGCGGGACATCATCGCAACGCTGAAAGACGTGTACCACGCGCACAGCGCCGTGATCGTGCCCGGCAGCGGCACCTTTGGCATGGAGGCCGTCGCGCGCCAGTTCGCCAACGACCGCAAGGTGCTGATCGTGCGCAACGGCTGGTTCAGCTACCGCTGGAGCCAGATTTTCGAGGCGGGCCGCATGGGCGCCAGCGCCGTGGTGTGCAAGGCGCGCCGCGTGGGCACGGGCGCGCAGGCGCCGTGGCAGCCCGCGCCGGCCGCCGAGGTCGCCGCCGCCATCCGCTCGGAGAAGCCCGCCGTGGTGTTCGCACCGCACGTGGAAACGTCCAGCGGCATCATCCTGCCCGACGACTACCTGCGCAGCGTGGCCGAGGCGGCGCACGCGGTGGGGGCGCTGTTTGTGCTCGACTGCGTCGCCTCGGGCGCCATGTGGGTGGACATGCAGGCCAACGGCGTGGACGTGCTGATTTCCGCGCCGCAAAAGGGCTGGAGCAGCTCGCCCTGCTGCGCCATGGTCATGCTCGGCGCGCGCGCGCGCCAGGCCATCGAGGGCACCACCAGTTCCAGCTTTTCGTGCGACCTCAAGAAGTGGCTGCAGATCGCCGAAGGCTACGAAAAGGGCCAGCACGCCTACCACACGACCCTGCCCACCGACGCGCTGGTGGCGCTGCGCGATGTGATGCTGGAGACCCGCGACTATGGCTTCGACAAGGTCAAGGCGGAGCAGAGCGAGCTGGGCGCCAA
This sequence comes from Rhodoferax sediminis, assembly GCF_006970865.1. NCBI lineage: Bacteria > Pseudomonadati > Pseudomonadota > Betaproteobacteria > Burkholderiales > Comamonadaceae > Rhodoferax > Rhodoferax sediminis. Next base: position 4,073,275 of record NZ_CP035503.1, on the reverse strand, counting down.
GGTGCGCGCGCTGCTCGAATCGCGCGGCTTCCCGAGTGTGGCGGCGGAGGGCTACAAGGCGCCAGGCGTGGTCGTGAGCTACACCACCGACCCCGGCATCCAGAACGGCAAGAAGTTCATCGAGGCCGGCCTGCAGACCGCTGCCGGCGTGCCGCTGCAGTGCGACGAGGGACCCGATTTCAGCACCTTTCGCATCGGCCTGTTCGGCCTGGAGAAATGGCACAACGTGGATCGCACGGTGGGGCAGCTGGCTGCGGCGCTGGACCGCGTGGCGCCGCGGTAAGGCCGCCGCATCCCTGCGGCAGGCCCGGGCCTCACGGCGCCGTGCCGGGCTGCCGCACCTTTGACCGACAAGGAGTTGCCCCGCATGGACAAGCAGGCTGAACTGGCGCGTTCCAAGCGCCAGGCCCTGGGCCTGCTGCTGCTTGTGACGGCCGTGTTCATGACGACCAGCTGGCTGCCGCGCAGCCTGGGCGTGGACATCCTCAAGGCCATGGCCGAGGCGGCCATGGTGGGCGCGATGGCCGACTGGTTCGCGGTGGTGGCGCTGTTCCGGCGCATTCCCATCCCCTTCATCGCGCGCCACACGGCCATCATTCCGCGCAACAAGGACCGCATCGGCGAGAACCTCGCCGTGTTCGTGCGCGACAAGTTCCTCGACCCGCCTTCGCTGGTCACGCTGATGCGCCGGCACGACCCGGTGGCGCTGGTGGCGCAGTGGCTCACGGCGCCGGGCCATGCCGGCCTGCTGGGGCGGCAGGCGGTGCGCCTGCTGTCGGCGGCGCTGGACATGGTGGAGGACGCGCAGGTCGAGCGCTTCATCAAGCGCGCCGCGCGCGCGCTGATCGGGCAGCTGGACCTGGCCGGCTCCATGGCCACCGTGCTCGCGGCGCTCACGCAGAACGGGCGCCACCAGGCGCTGCTGGATGGTGCGCTGGCGCACCTGACGCAGCTGCTCCAGGAGCCGTCATCGCGCAGCCTCATCGCGCAGGCCATCGTGCAATGGGTCAAACGCGAGCACCCGCACACGGAAAAAGTGCTGCCCACCGCCTGGCTGGGTGAGCAGGGCGCGGGCATGGCTGCCCACGCGCTGGAGAGCCTGCTGGCCGACGTGGCGCACAACCCCCGCCATGAGCTGCGCGAGAAGTTCGACGCGGCGGTGCAGCAGTTGATCGACAGGCTGCGCACGGACCCCGAATTCGCACGCAAGGGCGAAGAAATCCGCCGCTACCTGCAGCATGACGCCACGCTCGGCACTTATGTGCAGGCGCAATGGCAGGGCATGCGCGCTGCACTCAAGCGCGACCTGGCCAACGAGAAATCACTGGTCGCGCGCAACGCAGGCGCCATGGGCCGCTGGCTGGGCCAGTCGCTGGCGCAGGATGCGGACTTGCGCGCGTCGCTGAACCAGCGCCTCGAAGACTGGGTGCATACGCTCGCGCCCGAGGTGTCGCAGTTCGTGGCGCAGCACATCCAGGACACCGTGCAGCGCTGGGATGCGCAGGAGATGTCGCACCTGATCGAGCTGAACATCGGCAAGGATTTGCAGCACATCCGCATCAACGGCACGCTGGTGGGCGGTGTGATCGGGCTGGTGCTGTTTGCACTGTCGCACCTGCCCGAGCTGGTTCGCGCGCTGCAGGGATGACGCCCGGCGTGCGCTGGGTAGAATACGCCCCCATTCGCCACTACCGCTAGCTGCCTTGCCTGATCGCCTTTCCGTGCTGCCGCAGTACCTGTTGCCCAAGCGCGCGCTCACGGCTTTTGCCGGCATCGTGGCATCCAGCCGTGGCGGGCGCTGGACCAGCGGCCTGATCCGCTGGTTTGTCGGCAAATACGGCGTCGACATGAGCGAGGCGGCCGATCCCGACATCGCCAGCTACCCCAGCTTCAACGATTTTTTCACGCGGGCCCTGAAGCCCGGTGCCCGGCCTTTGGCGAGCGCCGACCTGATCTGCCCGGTGGATGGCGCGATCAGCCAGTTCGGCGCGATCGCGCGCGACCGGATTTTCCAGGCCAAGGGCCACCACTATTCCACCACGGCGCTGGTCGGTGGCGATGCGGCGCTGGCCGCGCGGTTCGAGGACGGCCATTTCGCCACGCTCTACCTGAGCCCGAAGGACTACCACCGCATCCACATGCCCTGCGACGGGCGCCTGACGCGCATGATTTATGTGCCGGGTGCGCTGTTCTCGGTGAACCCGGCCACCGCGCGCGGCGTGCCCGGCCTGTTCGCGCGCAATGAGCGCGTCGTCTGCGTGTTCGACTCTGCGCACGGCCCGTTCGTGCTGGTGCTGGTGGGTGCCACTGTGGTCGGCAGCATGGCGACGGTCTGGCATGGCGTCGTGAGCCCGCCGCGCGGCGGGCCGGTGCGCGAGTGGCAGTACGGCGACCAAGATGTGCGTCTGGCGCAAGGCGATGAAATGGGCCGCTTCCTGCTCGGCTCCACCGTGGTGCTGCTGTTTCCCAAAGGGCCGCTGCAATTCAACGCAGCGTGGCAGCCAGGGGGTGCCGTTCGCCTCGGCGAAAAAATGGCCAACCTGCCACAATGATTCGATGAAGTACGAACATTTGCTGGTCACGTCCGACGGCCCGATCACCACCGTCACGCTGAATCGCCCGGACAAGCGCAATGCGCTGGCACTGGACGTCATGCGGGAGCTGACGCAGGCCCTGCGCGCGATTTCCCGCACCGAGGCGCTGGGCGTGATCCTCGCGGCCAACGGCCCGGTCTTCAGCGCGGGCCACAATTTTGCGGACATGGCCGGTGCCACGCTAGAGCAGGCACGCGAGTTGTTCGCCGTCTGCACCGAGATGATGAACACGCTGCAGGCCCTGCCGCAGCCGGTGGTGGCGCGCGTGCATGCGCTGGCCACGGCGGGGGGCTGCCAGCTGGTCGCGAGTTGCGACCTGGCGGTGGCGGCCGATAACGCCTCGTTCGCGATTCCGGGCGGCAAGGCGGGACTGTTTTGCCACACGCCGCTGGTTGCGGTTGCGCGCAACGTGGGGCGCAAGCGCGCGCTGGAGATGGCGCTCACGGGCGACGCAATCGATGCCGCCACCGCGGCCGACTGGGGCCTGATCAACAAGGCAGTGGCGCCCGACCAGCTCGAGGCCGCGACGCTGGATTTGATCCGCCGGGCCACGCGCGGCAGTGCGCTCTCCAAAGCCTCGGGCAAGCAGGGCTTCTACCGCCAGATCGATCTGCCGCAGGATCAGGCCTATGCCTTTGCGGTCGAACGCATGGCTGCAGGGACCGTGACGCCCGACGGTCAAGAGGGCATCCGTGCCTTTCTGGAAAAGCGCCCCGCGAAGTACATGCAGCGCCCGTAGCCACCCAGCGACAAGCGCGGGTGCCAGTTAAACGAAGCTACTTGAAAACCACGGTCTTGTGGCCGTTCAGCAGCACGCGGCGTTCGCTGTGCCATTTCACGGCGCGCGCCAGCACCTGGCTCTCGGTATCGCGGCCCATGGCGGTCAGGTCTTCCACGGTCTTGCTGTGGTCGGCGCGGGCCACGTCCTGCTCGATGATCGGGCCCTCGTCGAGATGGGCCGTCACGTAGTGGGCGGTCGCGCCGATCAGCTTGACGCCGCGGTCGTGCGCCTGGTAGTAGGGCTTGGCGCCCTTGAAGCTGGGCAGAAACGAGTGATGGATGTTGATGGCGCGGCCCGCCAGTTTGGTGCACAGCTCGTCCGACAGGATCTGCATGTAGCGCGCCAGTACCACCAGCTCGGCGCCCTCGGATTCGATGATCTCGTAAGCGCGGGCCTCGGCCTGTGCCTTGGTGGCCAGCGTGACCGGGATGTGGTGGAACGGCACGTTGTAGCTGGCCGCGAGCTGGTAGAAGTCGCGGTGGTTCGAGATGATGGCGCGGATGTCCAGCGGCAGCAGGCCCGATTTCCAGCGGAACAGCAGGTCGTTGAGACAGTGTCCCTCCTTGCTGACCAGCATCACCGTGCGTACCGGTTGCGCGGTGGCGTGCAGGTGCCACTGCATCTTGAACGGCTCGGCAAAAGACTGCAGCTGCTGGCACAGCTCCGCGTGCGTGAGCCGGTCGCAGGCGAACTGCACCCGCATGAAAAACAGGCCGGTGCCATGGTCGTTGTACTGGGCGGCTTCTTCGATATTGCCGCCGCGCTCGAGCAAAAAACCCGAGACGGCGTGCACCAGTCCCAGCCGGTCAGGACAGGACAGGGTCAGGATATAGACGTGATTCATAGAGTCCGAATTGTCGCAGCATGAGGGGGCCATGCTGCGCAGCCAGGCCTGGTCGCGCCATGGCACTCGCGCTCACGGCCTTGCGGCTTATGGAGGCTGAGGCGGCGTGGCCTGCAGGGTGCGCTGCAGCTCGGTGCACGGGTCCTTGAGCGGCAGCGCAGCGGTTTCCCACACGGCATCTGCTCCTGAATCAATAGCTGGTTGCCCTTGGCCCGCCTGGGCTACGACCACTTTTAATGCTAAACCGGCAGGCAAATAGACCGGCACGCCGAGCCCGCGCCGCACGTGCCCGGCCCCGGCAATCAACAGCACGGTCCGGCCGCTCGCGCGCGCGCCGGCAACGGTCTGCGCCATCGCCCTGTCGCGCGCCACCTGGATGCGGGTTATGGGAGAGATCTGGTTTTCCGGCAGCAGGCCGCAGTGGCCGATGCGGATCTCCTGCTGCTGGGCCTTGAGCGCGGGGCCGGGCAGCTGTCTGTCGAGGCTTTGATCGGCCATGGCGCCCGCCATCTGGCTGCGCGGCAGATTCGCGCCCAGCACGGGCACACCGGCGCGCACGGCCGCCATCACCACCGGAGCGTAGGCGGCCCAGGGCCAGCCGGCGCTGCGCCAGTGCAGCGCGGCCTGCACCTGCGCCTCGCTCGCGCCTGGTGCCAGCCCTGTGGTGGCGTTGCCCTGTTCGGCCATCTCGATGGCCACGGCCGCCAGCACGCCGCGTGCGGCCAGGGACTGGACCACGTCGCGCTCGATGCGCTGGTGCCCGGGCGCGTCGTGCTGCTCGCCCAGCAAAATCACGTCGGCCGGGAGCAGCGCATCGATGCGTTGCGCGGTGTTCGGGCTCGTGCCGGCGCAGGACGCCAGCAACACGGCCCCCAGTGCCAGTGCGAGCCGCATGGGCGCCGTGTTCAGTGCAGGATGACGGGGTTCTGGGCCAGCTCGGCGTAACGGTCGAGCATGTCTTCCACCTCTTCCTGGGTCGGGGTGTTGGCCTGCCAGGCCGAGATTTGTTGCTGGAACAGTTCGGCCCATGAGCCGTCGAGGTAAACCTCCTTGCCCGAGCGCTTGTCCACGATCTCGAAACCGTGGCGTGTCAGTGACGGCACGCCGGGCGCTGGCGCGGTTGGGGCCTCGTCCCCGGCCACGCTTTGCAGTTCGGCATCGGGAAGCACATGGACCACCACGAAGGATTCTGAGTCGTAGAGCATTTGCATGATTTTGGTGTCCTGGAACGTCATTACTACAGTTAACAACGTTTGAGCCGGTTTCAAGGGGGACAGCGGCCGCGAAATCCCGCGTTTTCGTGAAATTCGGGAGGCTTTGGCCATTAAGGGCTGTCGCTTGCGCGCAAACGCTGGTCGAACCGGTCGCCGTTGGCCTGCGTCAAGCGGATGCGCACCGGCAGGTAGCCCATGGAAGGCGCCAGCCACATCTCCACTTTGGAGTCGAATTCATGCCGCGGGTTCCGCGTCAGCTTGACGGCGCCGAGCTCCCCAATGGGCAGGCGCAGTTGTTCCGTATCGCCCACGGTGAACAGCCAGGTATCGGCGTCGCGCGGACCCACAATCTGCAGGCTGATGGTGGTGCCGCTCGGGTACTGGTCGGGCGCGCCGGCCAGCATGGCCCCCAACTGCAAAAACACGCTGAGCCGGTCCTGCGCGCCCGCCAGCAGCGGCGCCTCGGGCGTGTTCGCACTGAAGATGATCTTGCCGCTCACGCCACCGGGCGCGCGCTCGAAATGCGCGGCCAGCTCGCTGCGCACCTTGTCGGAAAAGCGCGTGGGCGCCAGCCCCTCGGGCGTGATGCGCCCCACACTGGTCTGGCTGCGCGTGCCGAGCAGGGGCAGGGTCAGGTCCAGCCGGGCCTCGTACGCGCCGTCGTCGTGGCGCCAGAGCAGCTCGCCCTGCGCGTCGAGCGCCAGGCCGCGCGCCTCGGCGCGCACGTCGTAGTGCAGCCGCGCCGATGCCGGAACCTTGAACGCCGCGGCATGCGCGCTGTGCGCCGGCGTGGCCGGGGGCGCGGTTATGGTTGTCGTTGCTGCGGGCGTGGCATCAAGCGGTGCGCCGACAGGCGACGTGAGTGCCGGCGGCTCGGTAGACGCTACTGAATAGATAGCTGTATGTGAAGACTCCGTATGGGGTTTCGCCGTATTTCTCTTGAATTTCGAGAAATCACCCGAGCCCTGGACCGGTCGCTCGGATGAGGCGCGGCCTGGCGTGACGCCGCGCGCCCCGCGACGAGATGGCGGCGCGGCCGCGGCCATTGCCGGCGCTGCGGCCGTCGATGCCGTCTCGGGTGCCGGTGCAGGCTCCGCTGCAGGCGTCAGCGCGGCTGGCGGTGTCTCGATCGCGCGCGTGCTGAAGGGGCGCGCCAATGCCGGCTCCTGCGGGCTCATCGTGCGGGGTGCCGCCTGCAACAGCGCGAAATGCGCGAGCAGCACCGCCGCGGTCAGCGCCAGCAGCGGCAGGATCCGGGTGGAACGGGCCGGGCGCACGCCGTCTCGCTCCGCTACCCGCCGCCGTACCCGAGATCGCTGGAGAGTTGCGCGGCGGCCGCGCGCAGCGGCGTGGCCACGGCGCCGTCCCAGGCCGGATCGAACGTGGCGGCCGAGCCCAGCGCCACCATGCCCAGCACCATGTGGCCGTCGGAATCGAACACCGGCGCGCAAAAGCCCACGATGCCCGGCAACAGGGTGTCCATCACGCGGGCCATGCCGTGCTCGCGCACCTCGCCGAGCAGCCGCTGCACCGCGGGCATCGTGGTCGGCAGATCGCTGCGTCCCGAGAGATTCGGCAGTTTCGCGGCGAGCGCGAGTTCTTCCTGCAGCAGGGGCGCAATCTTGTCGAGACGGGCCTGCGTCGACAGGTAGGCCGCAAAGCAGCGCCCGGTGGCCGAGGTCAGCAGCGGCATCACGTCGCCCAGGCGCAGGTTCACGGTGACCGCCTGCGCCGACTCCTCCCAGTGCACGATGGTCGGCCCGCGGTTGCCCCACACGGCCAGCGCCAGCGTATGGCCGATCTGCTCCACCAGTGCGCTTACGCGCTCGCGCGCCAGCTTCACCGAGTCCAGCCGTGACAGCGACGCCAGGCCCAGCCTGAGCGCGGCCGGCCCGAGGTCGTAGCGGGTGTTGCCGGCGTCCTGCGTGACCAGCTCCAGCCGCTGGAAGCTCACCAGGTAGCGGTGCGCCTTGGCCGCGCTCATGCCGGCGGCCGCGGCCAGATCCCGCAGCATCAGCGGCCGCGCGGCCTGCGCCAGCACGTCGAGCAGGGCAAAGCCGACCTCGACCGATTGAATCCCTGCGCGCTCTTTGGTCATTTGAACTAGAATCCCGGCGTTGATTAAAATTTCGATTAGTTAAATCGATTTAACAATGCGTAATTTACACGCAATCGGCGCGCCGTAGCGCACTCACCTCGACGGGAACTCCATTTTCATGAAACTTGCCACCTACAAAGACGGCTCACGCGACGGCCAGCTGGTCGTCGTCTCGCGCGACCTCGCAGCGGCGCATTATGCGACCGGCATCGCCGCCCATCTGCAGCAGGTGCTGGACGACTGGGGCTTTCTGAGCCCGCAGCTGCAGGACCTGTACGACGCGCTGAACGCCGGCCGTGCGCGCCATGCGTTCCCGTTCGACCCGGCGCAGTGCATGGCGCCGCTGCCGCGCGCCTACCAGTGGGCCGACGGCTCGGCCTACCTGAATCACGTGGAGCTGGTGCGCGCCGCGCGCCATGCCGAGGTGCCCGCCACCTTCTACACCGACCCGCTGATGTACCAGGGCGGCAGCGATGACTTCATCGGCCCTTGCGACGACGTGGTGGTGCCCAGCGAGGCCTTCGGCATCGACTTCGAGGCCGAGGTCGCCGTGGTCACGGGCGATGTGCCCATGGGCGCCAGTCCCGAGCAGGCGCTGGACGGCATCCGCCTGCTGATGCTGGTGAACGACGTGTCGCTGCGCAACCTGATTCCGGCCGAGCTCGCCAAGGGCTTCGGCTTCTTCCAGAGCAAACCCGCGACCGCGTTCGGCCCGGTGGCGGTGACGCTGGACGAAGTGGGCGAGGCCTGGGACAAGGGCCGCCTGCACCTGACGATGCAGTCCACCTGGAACGGCCGCAAGGTCGGCCTGTGCGACGCCGGCCCCGAGATGACCTTCCATTTCGGCCAGCTCGTTGCGCATATTTGCAAGACGCGCAACGTGCGCGCCGGCACCATCGTCGGCTCGGGTACGGTGAGCAACAAGGGCGTGCAGGTCAATGGCAAGACCGAATGGCCCAAGGGCTACAGCTGCATTGCGGAGAAGCGCTGCATCGAAACCATCCAGGACGGCAAGCCGACGACCGAATTCATGAAGTTCGGCGACACCATCCGCATCGAGATGAAGGGCCGCGACGGCCAAAGCGTGTTCGGCGCCATCGACCAGAAGATCGTGGCGCCCGCATAACGCGATAAGGCCCCTTGGGACCCGATTTTTTTAAGCCTTCTTGGCCCAGGCGCTGCACCAGCCCGTGGTGTGCACCAGCTTGCCGGCAAACAATGGACAGTGGCCTGTCGCGGCTGCGCCCATGGGCTGGAACAACTGGCAGTTCGCGCAGTGTTGATCGGCCGTGTGCTTGGGGTATTTTTTCGCGTCGACCTGGGTCGTGTTTTGCTTGTAGCCGAGCGCGACGGCTTGCGGATCGGTGTCGAGCAATTCCGGGTCGGCCGCCAGTGCCAAGTTTGGCGTCGCCGCCAGGGCCGAGGTGCCGGCCGCCACCGTCATTAGAAATACGCGTCGATTGGTGCTGCTCATGGAGGCTCCTGTATGAGGTGATCGAGATCAAAAAGATGAAATCCTATTCTTAATGCTCGCACCAATCAAGCCGCATCGCAGCCTCGCGCCTCAATGCCTGCGTGCGTCGGGCAGTTATTTGAGGAGGATCAAGATGGAGTGCAAATCACTCGCGTTCAGGATGCTGCTGATGCAACCTGCCGTACAAAAAGCGTGAGCCCGCGCAGCAGCATCTCGACCGCGATGGCGACCAGGATCAGCCCCATCAGACGCTCGAAGGCCATCACCACGCGCTCACCCACGAGGCGCTGAATCCGCTCTGCCAACAGCAGCACCACGGCGCACACCGCCATCGTCACGCTCAGCGCGGCCACCCATTCCAGGCGCCGCTCGGGCGCCTGCGACACCAGCAGCATCACGGTGGCCAGTGCCGAGGGTCCGGCCAGCGCGGGAATGGCCAGCGGGACGATCAGCGGCTCGCCCTCGGGCATGGCCAGGTCGGCCGGTGGTCTCGGAAAAATCATGCGCAGCGCAATCAGGAACAGCACCACCGCCCCGGCGATTTGCAGCGAGAGCTGGCTCAGGTTCATGACGCGCAAAAATCCGTCGCCGACGAACATGAAGCCCAGCAACAGCACGAAGGCGATCAGTACTTCGCGCACCGTCACCCAGGTCCGGCGTTCGGGCGCCACCCCGCGCAGCGCACTCGCAAAAATCGGAATGTTGCCGAGCGGATCGGTGATCAGCAGCAGCAAAATGGTGGCCGAGGCGAAGGTATAGCTCATGCGGTGCATTATCGACAGGCCGCCCGGGGCTCGCGGCGATGCCCAGGTCCCGCGCACGATTGCCTGCACAATGTTGGCTCGAAAACCCGCGGAGACACGACGATGAGCCCCATACCCGACTACCAGCGCTACCAGACCCTTGCGATTACGCGCCGCGGCCCCGTCGTGGCAGGCCAGGGCTGCGTACTCGATATCCAGATGAAGGCGCTCAACGGCAAGCTGCCCACCGCGGGGCGCGACGGCCACTGGGAGCTGTCCGAGATCTGGCGCGATGTCGGCGCCGACGAGTCGGTGCGCTGCGCTGTGCTGCGCGGCGAGGGGCTGGGTTTTTCGGGCGGCGGCGACCTCGCACTGGTGCAGGACATGGCCAGCGACTTCGCCATACGCAGCCGCGTCTGGAAGGAGGCGCGCGACCTGGTCTACAACGTGATCAACTGCGACAAGCCGATCGTCTCGGCCATGCATGGTCCCGCCGTGGGCGCCGGTCTTGTGGCGGGCCTGCTGGCCGATATTTCGATTGCCAGCAAGAGCGCCAAGATCGTCGATGGCCACACGCGCCTGGGTGTGGCGGCCGGCGACCATGCGGCCATCGTCTGGCCGCTGTTGTGCGGCCTGGCCAAGGCCAAGTACTACCTGATGCTGTGCGAGCCGATCAGCGGCGAGGAGGCCGAGCGCATCGGTCTGGTCTCGCTCGCGGTGAACGATGACGAACTGCTGCCCAAGGCCTACGAGATTGCCGACCGGCTCGCCAACGGCTCGCAGAGTGCGATCCGCTGGACGAAGTATTCGCTGAACAACTGGCTGCGCCAGGCCGGTCCCACCTTCGACACCTCGCTCGCGCTCGAATTCATGGGCTTCGGCGGGCCGGATGTGCACGAGGGCATCACGAGTCTGCGCGAGCGCCGCGCGCCCAAATTCTGACGTCCTTCCTGGTCCGGGGATAATCGGGCGATGCATGCGCTTCGCCACGCCCACTTCCTTGCCCGCTGGGTGCTGGTGTGCGTTGTGCTGGCCATCGGGGCGGCCGTCGCGTCGCCGCTGATCAAGCCGCAAACCATGGAGCTGGTGTGCTCGGGCGCGGGCACGGTCAAGCTGCTCATCAAGACCGATGACGGCGGCAGCGTCGGCGACCACACGCTGCACTGCCCGCTGTGCGCCTCGCTGGGCGCACCGCCGCCGCGCCTCCGCGTGGCGGCCGAGCCGTTCCAGCCCTTGTCTTATGTGCTGCAGCCCATTGCGGCTGCACATATTGCGGCGCTAACCGCCGCGCCGCTGCCTGCGCGCGGGCCTCCTGTTTTCTCCTGAACTATCAAACCCATAGCGCCGAGTCCATATTTCATATGGGCTGGAAGCCGATTTCATTGATAACAGGAGATTTTTCCCATGCAGGGAAACCGTCTTGCCATGGCGCTTGCACTGGCCTTTCCCTTGGCGGCGCCGACTGCCCTTTGGTTGACGGGTGCGGCCCACGCGCGGACGCCGCCGCTATCGGCCGGCATCGTGTCGCCGGACGCGCCCGCCAGGTCGCTCGGCATCGTGACCGTCAACAGCGGCCAGCCGACCTCGCTGCCCACGCAGATTCCCACCACCATGGAGGGCATCACGCGCGAGCAGATCGAGCAGACCATCAACGCCAGCGACAGCGAGGACGTGCTCAAGTACTTTCCCAGCCTGCTGGTGCGCAAGCGCTACATCGGCGACTACAACCACGCGATCCTGTCGAGCCGGGCCTCGGGCACGGGCAACAGCGCGCGCTCCGCCGTGTACGCCGACGGCATCCTGCTGTCCAACTACCTGGGCAACGGCGTCGGGGCCTTAAGTTTCCCGCCGCGCTGGAACATGGTCACGCCCGCGGAGATCGAGCGTGTGGACGTGATGTATGGCTCGTTCTCGGCCGCCTATCCGGGCAACTCGGTCGGTGCCGTGGTGGACTACGTCACGCGCATGCCCACGCGCTTCGAGGTCCATGCGCGCGCCGGCTACACTAGCCAGCCGTTCGACCTGTACAGCACGAATGCCACCTACCGCGCCTGGGAGAGCAGCGCCTCGGTCGGCAACAGGAGTGGCGAGCTGGCCTGGCTGCTCGCCTTCAGCCACACCGACAGCGACGGCCAGCCGCTCACCTTTGCCACGCGCCTGCGCAGCAGCGGCACGCCAGGTGCCGCGGGCACGCCCGTGACGGGCGCCGTGCCCGGCCTCAACAATGCCGCCAGCCCGTGGTACCTGCTAGGCACGGGAACGCAATACCACAGCGTGCAGGACCAGTTCAAGCTCAAGCTGGCCTACGATTTCACGCCCGTGGTGCGCGCGACCTACACGCTGGGTTTGTGGCAGAACACCTCGCAAGGCACGCCGGTCTCGTACCTGCGCAATGCCGCCGGTCAGCCCGTTTACAGCGGCCCCATCAACATCAACGGGCTGGCCTTCACGGGCACACAGGCGCTGGGCGGGGGCGATTTCGCACTCACCAGCCAGAGCAGCACGCACACCATGCACGGCCTGTCGCTCAAGAGCCATACCCAGGGCACCTGGGACTGGGAAGTGCTGGCCAGCCTGTACGACTACGCGCAGGACACGCTGCGCCAGAACGCCGCCGGCAACCCCCTGCCAGGCGCAGCCACGGGCGGCGCCGGCACCGTGGCCGACGGAAGCGGCAGCGGCTGGAACAATCTGGCGCTCAAGGGAACCTGGCGCCCGGATGGCCTCCGGGGCGCGCACATCGTGGACTTCGGGGCGCAGCAGGACAACTACAAGCTGCAGTACCTCACTTCCAGCATCGCCGGCAACTGGCTGGCCGACCCGGCGGGCCCGCTGGCCAGCAAGGTGCAGGGCCGCACGCAACTGCAAAGCCTGTACGCGCAGGACGCCTGGGCCTTCGCCCCGCGCTGGAAGACGGTGCTGGGCCTGCGCGCCGAGCAGTGGCGCGCCTTCGATGGACTCTCCGCGTTCTCGGCCAGCAGCGCGCTCAGCTACCCTTCGCGCCGCGAGAACCACCTCTCGCCGAAGGCGGCGCTGTCCTACCAATGGGCGCCAGACCTGGTGCTCAAGGCCTCCAGCGGCCGCGCGGTGCGCATGCCCACGGTGAGCGAGCTGTACGGCGCCACCTCCACCACCAACTCGCAGTTCATCAACGACCCGAACCTGCGCCCCGAGCGCTCCTGGACCACGGAATTGACGGCCGAGAAGGACCTGGGCAATGCGCTGGCGCGCCTGAGCTTCTTCATCGAGGACACGCACGACGCGCTGTATTCGCAGACCACCTACGACCCCGTGGCCAACCGGAACATCAGCCGCGTGCAGAACGTCGGGCGCATCCAGACGAGCGGGCTCGAAGTCGCCTACAGCGGCAGCGATGTCTGGAAAAAAGGACTCGACCTGAACGCCAGCGTGACCTATGCGGACTCCATCATCCGGAGCAACGCAGGTTTTGTGAGCGTGCCCGGCGACACGATCGGCAAGCAGCAGCCCAACATCCCGAAGTGGCGCGCCACGGCGCTGGCCAGCTACCGCGTCAACGACAAGTGGACCGTGGCCTACGGCGTGCGCTACAGCGGCACGCAGTACCGCACGCTGAACAACAGCGACGTCAACGGCTACGCCTACATGGGCGTGAGCAAATACTTCACGACCGACCTGCGCGTGCGCTACCAGCTCACGCGCCAGTGGGCGGCCGCGTTCGGCATCGACAACCTGAACAACTACCGCTACTGGAACTTCCACCCCTATCCGCAGCGCAGCTACACGGCCGAGCTGAAGTTCGATCTGTGACCCCATGTTTGAGAATCGCCGGACTCGCCCATCCCCTGCGAGCGTGTCGGACATCGGCATTGAACGCTTTTCTTGCTATCTTTCATCTTCAACAGGAGCCATCCCCATGAAATCCGGAATCCTTTCCCGCGCCCTTGCCGCCAGCCTCGCGCTGGCGTGCGGCGCCCTGTACGCGCAGACCATAGCCATCAAGGACGCCTGGGTCCGCACCTCGGTGCAGGGCCAGAAGGCGACCGGGGCCTTTATGAAAATCACCGCCAAGGAAAATGAGCGTCTGGTGGCGGTGTCCACGCCCGTGGCGGGCGTGGCCGAGGTGCACCAGATGACGATGGAAGGTGACGTGATGAAGATGCGCGCGGTCGAAGGCGGACTCGAGCTGCCGGCCGGCAAGACCGTGGCGCTCACGCCCGGCGGCTACCACGTGATGCTGATGGACCTGAAGGCGCCTTTGATGAAAGACAGCACGGTGCCGATGACGCTGGTGTTCAAAAACGACAAGGGCGTGCAGAGCCAGGTGGAACTGAAAGTGCCGGTGAGCACGGTCGCACCCGGCGTGGCCAATGGCATGGGCGCGGATACCGGCGGCATGATGATGGGCGGGCAGAAACACTGATAAATCCCATCGCCATCCATGGCGCGTTGGGGTAAGCTGGCACTGCCTTCAGCCTTCCACCAACAACCCCAAGAGGAGCGGACATGAGCAGCCTGTTGCAGAACCCCAGTTTCGGCAAGTTGATCCCCGGTTTCGACTTTTTGCAGACCCTGGCCAAGGGCGCCACGCAAAGCATTCCGCAGTTGCCGAACCTGAGCAACTGGGTGGCGCCCACGCTGAATGTCGAAGAGCTCGAAAAACGCATCGACGAGCTCAAGGCGGTGCAGTTCTGGCTGGACCAGAACGCCATGGCGCTGAAGGCCACCATCCAGGCGCTCGAAGTGCAAAAAATGACGCTGGCCACGCTCAAGGGCATGAACTTCAACATGGGCGACGTGGCCAACGCCTTCAAGCTCAAGGCCGCCGACACGGTGATGTCGGGTGTGCAGAAGGCGGCGGAGAAGGTCGCCGAGAAGGCGGCGGAGAGCGCCAGGACCGTGGACACGGCGGCCGAAAAGACGACCGGAAAGGTGGCCGGCAAGGCGGACGCGAAGGCGGCGCCCGGCGTGGTGGACCCGGTGGCGTGGTGGGGCTCGCTGACGCAGCAGTTCCAGCAGATTGCGGCCAATGCCATGAAAGAGGCGGCCAAGCAGACGGCCGTGAACACCACCAGGAACATGGCCACGGGACTGGCCAAGGGCGCGCTCAAAACCGCATCCGACATGACCACCAATGCCACCCAGGCTGCTACTAAATCGGTAGCGCCTGGTGCAGCCAAACCAAGGGCTCCCGCCAAAAAGGCAGCTAAAAAAGCGGCTCCCCGGAGTCGCTGAACCGATCGGAGGGCGCGCGCGTGAAATTGTTTCCTTACGGCCATGCCACGCATCCGCAGTGGCGCATGGCGGCGGCGCTGGTGCTGGCGCAGCTGCGCGCCCACATGGCGCTGCCCGGCTATGCGCACATGCCAGCGCTGGGCCTGCTCTACATCACGGATCACTATGCGAGCGCCGCGCAGGATATTCTGGAATTCCTCGGCGCCGAGCTGCCGCAGGTGACCGACTGGTCCGGCACCGTGGGGGTCGGCGTCGCGTCCAACAACGTGGAGTATTTCGATGAGCCGGCGCTGGCCGTGATGCTGTGCGACCTGCCCAGCGACCAGTACCGCGTGTTCTCCGGCGTGGCGCCGCTGGGCCTGGGCTTCGAGGCGCACACGGCGCTGGTCCACGCCGACGCCAGCACGCCCGATGTGGCCGAGCTGATTGCCGAGATGGCGGGGCGCACGGCCACCGGTTACCTGTTTGGCGGCCTGGCGTCGAGCCGCACGCAAAGCGTGCAGTTCGCCGTCGGCGGCAACGGCAACATCAAGGGGCATGGCGCCGCCAGCGGGGTGTTCAGTGGCGGCTTGTCCGGCGTGGCCTTTGGCGAGGGCGTGCACCTGGTGTCGCGCGTGACACAGGGGTGCCAGCCGGTGGCGCCGGTGCACGAGATCACGGGGGTGGACGGCAATGTGCTGACCGCGCTCGATGGCCGGCCCGCGCTCGATGTGCTGCTGGGGGATTTGGGCGTCTCGCTCGACCAGCCGCGCCAGGCCCTGGCCAGGGTCCGCGCCACGCTGGCGGGCCTGAGCGATGCGGGCAGCGACTCGGTGAATCGCACCGGCAACTTCGGCAGCGACGTGATCGTGCGCCACATCGTCGGGCTGGACCCGGCGCGCAAAGGCGTCGCCATTGCCGAGACGGCCGAGGTTGGCATGCGGCTGGCGTTTTGCCAGCGCAACGTCACGGCGGCGCGGGCCGACCTGATCCGCATCTGCGCCGAAATCCGCGAAGAACTGGAGCCCGAGGAAATGCCCCTGAGCACCGCCACCGTACTGGCCGCGGCCGAGGCCGATTCGGCGCCGAACGCGGCCCGGCGCATCGCTGGCGCCATCTACGTGAGCTGCTCGGGGCGCGGCGGCCCGCACTTCGGTGCGCCCAGTGCCGAGCTGCAGATCGTGCGGCGCGCGCTGGGCGACGTGCCGCTGGTGGGTTTCTTTGCGGGCGGCGAGATCGCCCGCCACCACCTGTACGGCTACACCGGCGTGCTGACGGTGTTCAGCATCTGAGCCTGCTGGATCAGGCGGTCGAAGAGCTGGCTCAACTGCGCCTGCTCCGCGGCCGGCAGGCAGCCAAAAATGGCCTCGTTTCGTTGCCCGATGACGCGCATCGCACGTCGCCAGGCCTGGCGACCCGCAGGCGTGAGGGTCAACACCACGCCGCGGCCATCGCTTGCATTGTCGGCCTTGCGCACCAGCCCCTGCTCCACCAGCGATTGCGCGGCCCGGCTGGCCTGACCCTTGTTGAGGTTGGCCTTGTGGGCCAGATCATTCACCGACAAGGGCGCAAACGCGCCGATCGCCGCCAGGCAGCGTCCGTCGCTCAGGGACAGCCCGGCATCGGCCGCATAGGCGCGCTGACTGCCCAGGTCGGTCAGCTTGTGCAGCAGGTGCAGCCGGTACGTCAGCGTCCGCTCCAGCGGCGGCGCGGCGTCCGGATTCAGGTGGGCGGACGGCAGGCGGTGCACGCTGGGGTCAATCCAGTTTGATGCCGCTGGCGCGGATCACGGCGCCCCATTTGTCGCGTTCGCTCCTGGTGTAGGCCGCCATCTGCACCGGGGTGCTGGGAATGGCTTCGAGGCCCAGGGTCTGGAAGCGCGCCTTCACGTCGGTCGAGTCCAGCGCCTGCACCAGTGCCTTGTTCAGCCTGGCCACGATGTCCGCCGGGGTGGCGGCCGGTACCACCAGCCCCTGCCAGGCATAGGCTTCAAAACCCTTCAGACCCTGCTCGGCGAGTGTGGGAATGGTGTCGAAATTCTTCACCCGCCGCGCGCTGGCAATGCCGATCGGGCGCAGTTTGCCGGCGGCGATGAAGGAGGAGCCGCTGGCCGTGTCGACGAACATGAAGGGCACCTGGCCGCCGACCACGTCCTGGATGGCGGGGGCGGCGCCGCGGTAGGGGATATGCGTCAACTTCAAGCCGGCCTGCTGGCCAAACAATTCCGTAGCCAGATGGTGCGGGCTGCCCGAGCCCGGTGTGGCGAAGTTGGCTCCGTCACTCTGGCTTTTGGCCCAGGCGATGAACTCCTTGAGATTCTTTACCGGAACCTTGGTGTTCACCACCAGAATCATCGGGAAGCGCGCCATTAGCCCGACCGGGGCAAAGTCCTTCTCCGCGCTGTAGTTGAGCTTGCGGTACAGCGCCGGGTTGGCTGCCAGCGTTCCCGTGTCGGCGGACAGCAGGGTGTAGCCATCGGCCCTGGCATGGGCCACATAGTCCGCGCCGATGTTGGTGGCGGCGCCCGGCTTGTTGGTGATGATGAGGGTCTGGCCCAGCGTCTTGCCCATGGCGTCTGCCAGCATGCGCGCCACCACGTCGGTGCCACCGCCTGCGGGATATGGCACCACCCATTCAATTGGTTTGGTCGGGTAGGTTTGAGCGGATGCCGAGGCGGCGACCGCCAGCAGGCCAACGCACAGGAATTGCCGGATCAGGGTGGTGACAGCTTGCATGGGGTCCCTTCAAAAATGAATCAGGTGTTGGCGAGCCGCTCGGCCTGCAAAATGTGCGCGAGTGCGGTCTTGACATCCGCCTGTTGGCTCAGCAGATCCAGCGCCAGCGTTGCCAGCAGCAGGGAGGTTTTATTTTCGCCAACACGGCCGATGCATTCTGCCAGTGCGGTGTAGGTCAACTCAAGCTGGGCTTCACTCATGGGGGGTCTCCGTCAGGACACGTGCAAGCGCCGCAGTAATGGGGGCGGGCGACGCTGCGGCGTCGCGCCAGCGCCCCATGACGTAGCCATCGGGCCGGATCAGATAGAGCGTGCCTTCGGCCGCGTCGTAGCGCTGCCAGGCCTGCCCGAGCGCATCGACGACCGTGTCGGCGTTCGCAGCGCCCCGGGCCGCCACGCGCACCAGGCGCAGCGCGGCAGCGCCCGCGCGCCCGGTGCCGGCAAACTGCTGCAAGGTCGCGGGCACATCGGGCTCGCTGGAGAAGTACAGTGCCACAAAACACGTGCCGAACAGTGTCGTCAGGTGCCCCGGGCCCTGCAGGGTTTGCAGCGAGGCCTCGGGCGCCGGCAGGCCGGCATGGGCGCTGCCCGCAAA
This sequence comes from Rhodoferax sediminis, assembly GCF_006970865.1. Classification (NCBI taxonomy): domain Bacteria; kingdom Pseudomonadati; phylum Pseudomonadota; class Betaproteobacteria; order Burkholderiales; family Comamonadaceae; genus Rhodoferax; species Rhodoferax sediminis. Next base: position 4,055,005 of record NZ_CP035503.1, on the reverse strand, counting down.
GGCGCCAGCGCGCTCCGGCTGGTTCAGGGGCGAGCCCGCATACTCGATCGGCGCCGACTGGCGCGGGTTGATCAGCGGGCGCACGCTGGGTGCCACCGTTGCCAGCCGCAACGCGGCCTCTCGCATCAGCGCAAAGCCGTGGTGCGGCGGGGCCATGAATTCGGTGCTCTTGGCGCCGTAGGCGATGTTCTCGCGCGTTGCCAGAACGCGCTCCACGGAGTAGCTGTCCAGCAGCGCCTGGCTGGCGTGACCCTGCTGCACCAGGGCCAGCTTCCAGGCCAGGTTGCCGGCATCGTCCAGCCCCGAGTTGAGGCCGCGCACGCCAAAAATCGGCACCAGGTGCGCCGTATCGCCCGCGAACAGCACGCGGCCGTGCCGGTAGTTCGGCAGCGTCAGGCATTTGGCGTTGTAGATAGAAATCCACAGAGGCTTCCAGGGCGCCGTCTCGCCGATCATGTCCAGGTGCGCCTGCACGCGCGGCAGCACGTTCTCGGGTTTGACCGCCTCCACCGGATCCTCGTGATCGGCAACCTGGTAGTCGATGCGCCAGACGTTGTCGGGCTGGCGGTGCATCAGGATGGTGGAGCCCGGATTGGACGGCGGGTCGAACCAGGCCAGGCGCTCCACGGCGCGCTGCGTGTCCTGCTCGATGTCCACGATCACGTAGCGCCCCTCGTACTGCATGCCCTCGAGCTGCAGGCCCAGTTGCTCGCGCACCGTGCTGCGCCCGCCGTCGCAGGCGACCAGCCAGTCGGTGTGCACGCTGTGCGTGGCGCCATCCGCCGTTTCAAAATCAACGTCCACGCCTGCGGCCTGAGGTCGCACCTGCGTCACGCGGGCCGACCAGCGCACATCGACCCCGCCGATGCGCGCCGCCGCCGCGTGCGCGTACTGCTCGATGTAGTACTGCTGGATGTTGACCATCGGCGCGAAGCGCTCGGTGGGCTCGCTCGGCATTTTGAAATGCAGCACTTCGGTGCCCTGGAAGTAGCTGCGCCCGCCGACCCACGACAGGCCCTTGTCGACCAGGGGACGGTCGGCGCCGACCCAGCCGAGGATTTCCTGCGAGCGGCGCGAGATGCAGATGGCCCGGCTCCCCTCGCAGTACGACGCATCGGCCTCCAGCACGAGGCAGGCGACGCCGTGGCGTGCCAGCAGCGCCGCCAGCGACAGGCCGACCGGGCCGCCACCGGCAATGACCACCGGGACTTTGTCGGGGAAGGAAGAGGCGGTCGTCATGGGCATCCGGATGGCGGTGGAGGAGTGGGCGCGATTATAGATTGATATAGTTGCGTGCGCAACCATTTGCGCCGAAGCCGAGGGTTTCACCTGCTGCCGTGCGGCCGCGGCGAGCGCCGCCTCGCGTACGCGTGTTCCATCCATAATCACGCCGTGACCGCAAGCAACGCCCCACCCTCCGCGAACCCGCTCGACCTGCTGCGCCGACGCGCCAGCGCATGGCGCTGGCTGGCCGTGGTGGTGGCGCTCGCCTTTGCACTGCTCGTGTCCACCGCGGCGACCCATCATCACCCGGCGGGCGAAGAATACGACTGCGCCATTTGCGCCGCGGTCGTGCATGCGGTCTCCGACACGGTGGTTCCCGTCGCCGTCCCCGTTCCCTCGTACGTCCCGCTCTACGCGCTCGAGCGGACGCCCACGGCATCCCTGCACCACGCAGAGGCGGTGCCGTTCCCGTGCATCTGCGGACCTCCCACGCGAACCTTGTGACAGCGCCGGAAACGGCCATTCCCTGAGGTTTCCTGTCAGACGCCGGCGCATCGCCGGCGTCCCGTTCGCCATGGTTCTGGAGGTTTGTCCATGCATTCGTTTCAATTGCGTCCGCTTGTTTTTTGTCTGTCGGGCATGTTGACCAGCCTGGGGGCGTGGGCCGCACCGCCCGCCGATGTGCCACCCGCGGCCGATGACGCCGGCACACTCTCCACGGTGGATATCACCGTGCAGCAGTCGAAAAAAACCGGCATCGACCTGACCCCGAAGGTGGGCACCACGGTGTACCGCATCGACCGCTCGCTCATCGACTCGCTGGGGCAGGGCGACGCCACACCGTTCGACGAGGTCCTGCTGCGCGTGCCCGGCGTTTCCAAGGACTCGACCGCCTCCGGCTCCATCCACGTGCGCGACGACCATGGCAACGTGCAGTACCGCATCAATGGCGTGGAATTGCCGGAAAGCATTTCCGGTTTCGGCCAGTCGATCGATACGCGCTACGTGCAGTCGGTGGACTTTCTGACCGGTGCGCTGCCCGCGCAGTACGGCCTGCGCACGGCGGGCATTGTCGATATCCAGACCAAGGAAGGCCTGGCCAAGCCCGGCGGCTCGCTGGGGCTGGTGCTCGGCAGCCACAACACCCAGGAAGAGAATGCGTCGTTCTACGGCGCGAAAGGCAACCTGAGCTACTACCTGTCGGGCAGTCTGGTGTCGAACGACAACGGCATCGAGAATCCGCAGCCCACCCTGAACCCGCAAAACGACCACACGCGCCAGGGCAAGACGTTTGGCAATTTCTCGTACTTCGTGGACGACAGCACCCGCATCGGCTTCATGTTCGGCACGTACAACGGGAAGTTCCAGATCCCCACCAATCCCGGCCAGATGCCGAGCTACTCGCTGACGGGGTTCAGCGACACCGCGACAGGCTTCAACGCCCTGCCGTCAAGCGACGTGCGGGAGCAGCAAACCGAAGTCAACCGGTTTGCCGTGCTGTCGTTCCAGAAGTCCCTGGACAAGCTCGACTACCAGATATCGGCGTTCCACCAGTACTCGGACCTGCACTATCTGCCCGATCCCGTGGGCGATCTGATCTACAACGGCGTCGCCTCCAACACGCTGCGCTCGAACACGGCCAACGGCCTGCAATTCGATGCGTCGTACAAGGCCAGTTCGGACCATATGCTGCGCTTCGGCTCCGCCTATACGCGCCAGGCCACGCGAAGCGACAACTCGGTGGCGGTTTTCCCGGTCGGCGCCGACGGCAGCCAGTCCGGCAGCGATCCGCTGACGATCACCGACAACTCGGGCAAGATCGGGCAGCTGTTCAGCCTGTACGCGCAGGACGAGTGGCGGCTCAACCCCAAGCTGACGCTGAATTACGGGCTGCGCTTCGATGCCGTGAACGCTTTCACGACGGAGCACCAGCTCAGCCCGCGCGTCAACCTGGCCTACAAGCTGACGGAGGCCACCGCCCTGCATGCAGGTTACGCGCGCTACTTCACGCCGCCGCCGCAGGAGCTGGCCTCCCAGGCCAGCATCAATCTTTATACGGGTACCACCAACCAGCCCGAGGTCAGCAGCTCCGATCCGGTGAAGGCGGAGCGCACCGACTATTTCGATGTCGGCGCGTCGCACAAGGTGAACGACAGGCTCACGCTGTCGGCAGATGCCTACTACAAGAACATCAGGAACCTGCTGGACGAAGGCCAGTTCGGGCAGGCGCTGATTTTGTCCCCCTTCAACTACGCCAAAGGCTACGCGCGCGGACTCGAGCTGTCGGCCCGGTACGACGCTGCGCACTGGGCCAGCTATGTGAATTTCGCGGTTCAAAGAGCGCAGGGCAGCAACATCATTTCCAGCCAGTCCCTATTCGGTGCGGCCGAGCTGGCCTACATTGCCAGTCACTACATCTACCTCGATCACAACCAGACCTACACGCTGTCGGCGGGCACCAGCTACCGGTTCGGCGACAACCAGGTCAGCGGCGACCTGCTGTTCGGCAGCGGGCTGCGCAATACGCCCGAGGGGGGAGCGCCGAACAGCGGCACCTTGCCGGGCTACACCGTGGTCAACGCGGCCTTCATGCACACCTGGAAGCAGGCCGAGGGCGACCTGCAGGGGCGGGTCTCGCTGCTGAATGTGTTCGACAGAACCTACCTGCTGCGCGATGGCACGGGCGTCGGCGTCGGTGCACCGCAGTACGGCCTGCGGCGCAGCCTCTACGTGAGCCTGAGCAAGCACTTTTGAGCGGGCGCGGACCGCAGCGGCCTACCGGCTGCTCTGGCCGCGGATGACCGCCTCGGAAATATTCGGCGGCGTCTCCGCGTAGTGCCTGAACTCCATGGTGTAGGTGGCGCGGCCCTGCGTGAGCGAGCGCAGCGTGGTCGAGTAGCCGAACATTTCGGCCAGCGGCACCTCGGCGCGCACCAGCTTGCCGCCGCCGCCCGCGATGTCCTCCATGCCCTGGATCATGCCGCGGCGCGTCGACAGGTCGCCGATCACGTTGCCCATGAAGTCCTCCGGCACCTCGACCTCGACCGCCATCATCGGTTCCAGCAGGATGGGCCGCGCGCGGCGCATGGCGTCCTTGAAGGCAATCGAGCCGGCCATGCGAAACGCGTTCTCGTTCGAGTCGACATCGTGGGACGAGCCGAACACCAGCGTGGCCTTGACGTCGACCACCGGGTAGCCTGCGAGCACGCCGGCCTTCAGGCTCTCCTGGATGCCCTTGTCCACCGCCGGAATGAATTCGCGCGGGATCACGCCGCCCTTGATCGCATCGACGAATTCATAGCCCTTGCCCGGGGCTTGCGGTTCCAGGTTCAGCACCGCGTGGCCGTACTGGCCGCGCCCGCCCGACTGCTTGATGAACTTGCCTTCGACGTCTTTAACCGCCTGCTTGATGGTCTCGCGGTACGCAACCTGCGGCTTGCCGACCGTGGCCTCGACGCCGAACTCGCGCCGCATTCGGTCCACCAGAATCTCCAGGTGCAGCTCGCCCATGCCCGAGATGATGGTCTGGCCCGATTCCTCGTCGGTCTGCACTCGAAACGACGGGTCTTCCTGCGCGAGACGATGCAGCGCGATCCCCATCTTTTCCTGGTCGACCTGGGTCTTGGGCTCGACGGCCTGCGAGATCACCGGCTCGGGAAAGATCATGCGCTCGAGGATGATGACCTTGTCCGGGTCGCACAGCGTGTCGCCGGTCGTCACGTCCTTCAGACCGACCGCGGCCGCGATGTCGCCCGCTTGCACTTCCTTGATTTCCTGGCGCACGTTGGCATGCATCTGCAGGATCCGTCCGAGTCGCTCTTTGCGCGTCTTGCCGGGGATGTACACCGTGTCGCCGGTCTTGACCACGCCCGAATAGACGCGAAAGAAGATCAGCTGCCCGACGAACGGATCCGTCATGATCTTGAACGCCAGCGCGGAGAACGGTTCGTTGTCGGCCGGGTGCCGCTCGATCTCCTTGTCGTCCTCGCTGTGGCCCCGGATCGCGGGCACATCGACGGGCGAGGGCAGGTAGTCGAGGATGGCGTCGAGCAGCGCCTGCACGCCCTTGTTCTTGAACGCGCTGCCGCACAGCATGGGAACGATCTGGTTGCTCACCGTGCGCTGGCGCAGGCCCTGTTTGATTTCGTCCTCGCTCAAAGCCGTGCCGGCCAGGTATTTCTCCAGCAAGGCCTCGCTGCCTTCGGCGGCCGCTTCGATCATCTTGTCGCGCCACTGGGTGGCCGTGGCGAGCAGATCGGCGGGGATGTCGGCGTATTCGAAATGCACGCCCTGGCTGGTGTCGTCCCACAGGATCGCCTTCATCTTCACAAGGTCGACCACACCCTGGAAGTGCTCTTCGGCGCCGATCGGAATCTGCACCGGCACGGCCACGCCCTTCAGGCGCTCGCCGATCTGGCGCTGCACGCGCAGGAAGTCGGCACCCACGCGGTCCATCTTGTTGACGAAGGCGATGCGCGGCACCTGGTACTTGTTGGCCTGGCGCCAGACGGTTTCCGACTGCGGCTGCACGCCACCGACCGCGTCGTACACCATCACGGCACCGTCGAGCACGCGCATGGAGCGCTCGACCTCGATCGTGAAATCCACGTGACCGGGCGTGTCGATGATGTTGATGCGGTGCTCGGGATAGTTGCCGGCCATGCCCTTCCAGAACGCCGTGGTCGCGGCTGAGGTGATGGTGATGCCGCGCTCCTGCTCCTGCTCCATCCAGTCCATGGTGGCGGTGCCCTCATGCACCTCGCCCAGCTTGTAGTTCACGCCGGTGTAGAACAGGATGCGCTCGGTGGTCGTGGTCTTGCCGGCGTCGATATGGGCCGAAATGCCGATGTTGCGATAGCGTTCGATGGGTGTTTTGCGGGTCATGAGAATCTCCTTGCACGCCGCGCCATGCGCGCCGTGCCCGTGGATTCTGCAACGGGCGGGCCGGCGCGTACAGGGCGCATGTGTTTACCAGACAATACTCGCGTTCCTTATGCGGGGTAAAAATATGGCTTCTACGGGATGTGAATCGCTCAAGGTGCTGGCGTTCGATGTGTTCGGCACGGTGGTCGACTGGCATGGCGGCATCGCGCGCGAAGTCGCCGCGCTGGAGCTGGCCGTGGACCCCGACGCATTTGCGCTGGCCTGGCGCGCCGGCTACCAGCCGGCCATGCGCCGCGTCATGTCGGGCGAACTGGGCTGGACGCTGATCGACGACCTGCACCGCCTGATCCTGGACGACGTTCTCGACCAGTTCCACATCACGCACCTGACGGAAGCGCAAAAGCGCCACCTCAACAAGGCGTGGCACCGGCTCGACGCCTGGCCCGATGCGGTCGAAGGCTTGCGTCGGCTGAAGTCGAAATACATCATTTGCACGCTGTCCAACGGCAATATCGGCCTGCTGACCGACATGGCGAAACGGGCCGGCCTGCCGTGGGATTGCATCCTGTCCGCCGAGGTCTTCAGAAAGTACAAGCCCGACCCGGCCGTTTACCTCGGGGCCGCCAAGGTCTTCGACGTTGCGCCTGACGAGGTCATGCTGGTGGCGGCGCACCACGACGATCTGGCGGCGGCGCGCGCCTGCGGCCTGAAGACGGCTTACGTCGAACGCCCTGCGGAATTGGGGCTCGCCGCGATTAAGGATGTTTCGCCCGACCTGCGCAATACGCTGCATGCGCGCGACTTCCTGGCGCTCTCGGACCGGCTGGGATGTTGAACGGCCGCCCGAACCCGGTTAAACCCCGCGCGCCCGGTCCGCCTTGAACTGCCGCACGAATTCACCAAACCGCCCCCCATCGAGCGCCTCGCGCACCTCGCGCATCAGGTTCAGGTAGTAGTGCAGGTTGTGGATGCTGGCCAGCATGGGGCCGAGCATTTCGCCACAGCGGTCCAGGTGGTGCTGGTAGGCGCGGGAAAAGCCGTCGCGACCACCGTCGGCCCAAGCGACGCCAGACGCGCCCGCGCAGGCGTGGCAGGTGCAACTCGGGTCCAGCGGCTGGTGGTCGGTCTTGTGGCGCGCGTTGCGGATCTTCAGGTCGCCGAAGCGCGTGAACAGCGTGCCGTTGCGCGCGTTGCGCGTGGGCATCACGCAGTCGAACATGTCCACGCCCTGCGCCACGCCTTCGACCAAGTCCTCGGGCGTGCCCACGCCCATCAGGTAGCGCGGCTTGTGCGCCGGCAGCTTGTGCGGCGTGTGCGCCATGATGCGCAGCATCTCGTCCTTGGGCTCGCCCACGCTGACGCCGCCGATTGCGTAGCCGGGGAAGTCCATCGCGACGAGTTGCTCCAGTGATTCTTCGCGCAGGTTCTCGAACATGCCGCCCTGCACGATACCGAACAGCGCATTCGGGTTCTGCAGCCGCTGGAACTCGTCCCGGCTGCGCGTGGCCCAGCGCAGGCTCATTTCCATCGACTGGCGCGCCTCGCGCTCAGTGGTGATGTGGCCCTTGGTCTCGTACGGCGTGCATTCGTCCAGCTGCATCGCGATGTCGCTGTTCAGGAGCGTCTGGATCTGCATGCTCACCTCGGGCGACATGAACAGCTTGTCGCCATTCACGGGGCTCGCAAAGTGCACGCCTTCTTCGGTGATTCTCCGCATCTCGCCCAGCGACCAGACCTGGAAGCCGCCCGAGTCGGTCAGGATCGGCCGGCTCCATTTCTCAAACTGGTGCAGCCCGCCAAAACTCGCCATCACGTCCTGCCCCGGGCGCATCCACAAGTGGAAGGTGTTACCGAGGATGATCTGCGCGCCCATCTCTTCGAGGCTGCGCGGCAGCACGCCCTTGACGGTGCCGTAGGTGCCCACCGGCATGAAGATGGGCGTCTCGACCACGCCGTGGTTTAGCGTGAGGCGGCCGCGGCGCGCGTGCGAGCCGGCGTAGTCGCCCTGTGCGTCATCGGTCTTGAGCAGTTCAAATTGCAGCATGGTCGGGGGCTTGTCGGGTGAGCAGCATGGCGTCGCCATAGCTGAAAAATCGGTAGCGCGATTCAATCGCGTGGTGGTACAGCGCCATGATGTGCTCGTAGCCGGCGAAGGCGCTGACCAGCATCATCAGGGTGGACTTGGGCAGGTGGAAGTTGGTAATCAGGCCGTCAATCAACTTGAAGTCAAACCCCGGCGTGATGAAGATGCGCGTGTCGCCGCGAGTCTGGCCGCTGGCGGCCATGGCTTCCAGCGTGCGCACCGTGGTCGTGCCGATGGCGATGAGGCGCCCGCCGCGCGCGCGGCACTCCTGGATAGCCTGCTGCGTGGCCTCGGGCACGTCGTACCACTCGCTGTGCATCTGGTGCTGCGCCAGGTCCTCGGTCTTCACCGGCTGGAAGGTGCCCGCGCCCACGTGCAGCGTCACGCTGGCGCGCTGCACGCCGCGCGCGTCGAGCGCGGCCAGCAGCGCTTCGTCGAAGTGCAGGGCGGCCGTCGGTGCCGCCACCGCGCCCGGGTTTTTGGCGAACACCGTCTGGTAGCGCCGTTCGTCCTCTTCCGAATCGGTGTGGGTGATGTAGGGGGGCAGCGGCACGTGGCCGTGGCGCTCCATCAAGGCGTAAGGGTCGTCGCCCGCATCGTTGGACAGCACAAACCGGAACATGGCGCCTTGCTCGTCCGGCCAGCGCCCGAGCAGCGTGGCGCGAAAACCGCCGCCACCCGCCAGCGCCAGCGTGGTGCCAGGCTCCGGCTTTTTGCTCACCCGCATGTGCGCCGCCACCTGGTTGCCGGACAGCACGCGCTCGACCAGCAGCTCCACCTTGCCGCCGGTCGGTTTTTCGCCGAACAGGCGCGCCTTGATGACCTGGGTGTCATTGAACACCATCAAGTCACCGGGGTTGAGCAGCGCGGGCAGGTCGCGGAAGATGCGGTCCACCGGCGCCGCGCCGCGGCCGTCGAGCAGGCGCGAGGCGCTGCGCTCGGCGGTGGGGTGCTGGGCAATCAGTTCGGGGGGCAGTGCGAAATCGAAATCGCTGAGGGTGAAGGTGCGCGGCGCGCCTGGGAGTGAGTGATGCATGGTGCTTGAGGGCTGGACGAACCCGTGCCAAGTTAAAAAGCGGGACGGAAGTGCAGGCAGAATTGTCCCATGCTAGATGCGCCGCCCGCCAAACCGACCACGAGCCCGGCTCAAAAAGCCTTGCTCAAGCTAGGGTTGAGGCGCGACATCGACCTGGCGCTGCACCTGCCGCTGCGCTACGAGGACGAAACCCGCATCGTACGGCTGGCCGATGTGCGCGAGGGCGACACGGTGCAGATCGAGGCGACCGTCACGGCCTGTGAGGTCAGCTTTCGCCCGCGCCGCCAGCTGTTGGTGACGGTAGATGACGGCTCCGACACCTGCCTGCTGCGTTTCTTCAGCTTCTACCCGTCGCAGCAAAAGGCGCTGGCGGTGGGTGCGCGCATTCGCGCGCGCGGCGAGGTCCGGGGCGGCTTTGGGGGCCTCACGATGATGCACCCCTCGTTCCGCGCGGCCGGCGGCGAACTGCCCACGGCGCTGACGCCGGTCTATCCCACGGTGGCCGGCTTGCCGCAGGCGTACTTGCGCAAGGCCGTGCTGGGCGCTCTGGCGCATGCCGACCTGTCGGACACGCTGCCCGCGCCGGAGTTGCCGGGTTCAAGCGGAAATTCAAGCAAAATCAGCCTGCAGCCCTTATGGAGTCTGCGCGAGTCGCTATCATTTTTGCACCATCCCGCCCCCGACGTGGCGCTGGCCACGCTGGAAGATCACAGCCACCCGGCCTGGCAGCGGCTCAAGGCCGAGGAGTTGCTGGCGCAGCAGTTGTCGCAGTTGCAGGCGAAGCGCGCGCGCGAGCATTTGCGCGCGCCGGCGCTGCGCCCGCGGCGCGGCGGCTTGCACGAAAAGCTGCTGGCCGTGCTGCCGTTTGCGCTGACCGGTGCCCAGTGCCGCGTGAGCGAGGAGATCGCACGCGACCTGGCCCAGCCCGCTCCCATGCACCGCCTGCTGCAGGGCGATGTCGGCTCCGGCAAAACCGTGGTGGCCGCGCTGGCCGCCGCCATCTGCATCGACGCGGGATGGCAGTGCGCGCTGATGGCGCCGACCGAAATCCTGGCCGAGCAGCACTTTCGCAAACTGATCGGCTGGCTCGAGCCCCTGCTCGCCCCGCTGGGCCTGCGCACCGCCTGGCTGACCGGCAGCCAGAAAGCCAAAGAGCGGCGCGAGATGCTGGCGCTGATCGAAAGCGGCGAGGCGGCGCTGGTGATCGGCACCCATGCGGTGATCCAGGACAAGGTCGTGTTCAAGCGCCTCGCGCTGGCCATCATCGACGAGCAGCACCGCTTTGGCGTGGCGCAGCGGCTGGCCTTGCGCAGCAAGATGACGGCTGACGCGCAGGAACCGCATCTGCTCATGATGACGGCCACCCCGATCCCGCGCACGCTGGCCATGAGCTACTACGCCGACCTGGAGGTCTCGACCCTGGACGAGCTGCCGCCGGGGCGCACGCCCGTCGTCACCAAGCTCGTGCACGAATCGCGCCGCGACGAGGTGATAGAGCGCATCCGCGCCCAGCTGGCGCAGGGCCGGCAGGTGTACTGGGTCTGCCCGCTGATCGAAGAGAGCGAAGCGCTGGACCTGGTCAACGCGACGCAGACCCACGCGGCGCTGAGCGAAGCGCTCGCCGGCGCGCGCATGAACGGCGGCAAAGCCACCATGGTCGGCCTGCTGCATTCGCGCATGCCGGCGGCCGAGAAAAGGGCGGTGATGGCGCTGTTCACCGGCGGCCAGATGGGCGTGCTGGTTTCCACCACCGTGATCGAGGTCGGCGTGGACGTGCCCAACGCCTCGCTGATGGTGATCGAGCATGCCGAGCGTTTTGGCCTGTCCCAGCTGCATCAGCTGCGCGGACGAGTCGGGCGCGGCGCAGCGGCCTCGGCCTGCGTGCTGCTGTACTCCACCGGCGAGGCGCCGCGCCTGGGCGAAACCGCCAGGGCCCGCCTCAAGGCCATGGTCGAGACCGGCGACGGCTTTGAGATTGCGCGGCGCGACCTGGAGATTCGCGGCCCCGGCGAGTTCCTCGGGGCCCGCCAGTCCGGTGCGCCGCTGCTGCGCTTTGCCGATCTGGCGCTCGATGCCGACCTGCTGGACTGGGCGCGCCAGCTGGCGCCGCAGATGCTGGACCAGCACCCCGAACTGGCGGAGAAGCATGTGCAGCGGTGGTTAGGGGGCAGGGCGGAATATCTCAAGGCCTGAGGCGCTGGCGCTACGGTGACATCAACCTGCAACAAAAGGGAGAACCCATGGCAAATCAAAGCCCGTTTATCTGGCACGAATTGGTCACTTTCGACCAAGCGCGCAGTGGGACGTTCTTTAGTCAGCTGTTCGGATGGACGCTCAAGAAAGTCGATGCAGGACCATTTGGCATTTACACCCTGTTTCAGAGAAATGGCCAAGATGTTGCTGGAATGATGAACCCAACACCCGATACACCGGGCAAGGGGCCGTTTTGGCATTTCTATATCGCAGTCAATGATGTGGAGGAATGCGCCAAGCAGGCCTCACTGCTCGGAGGAAGCGTAGTGGTTCCCCCGCATGACGTGCCGGATGTCGGCCGCATTTGTATTGTTGCAGACCCCACCGGAGCGATCGCACACCTGATGCAACCCGTGAAGACATGACGCATGACAGGTCATTTCAGCGGATCTCCACAAGCGATGAGTCTTGCAGCTCGCCGAATTCAACCTTTGAAGGTCCGCTTGTCGAAATCACCACTGACGGCAATGGACCCATGGCGGTAGTCAGTTCTCAAATAACGATCGAGCGGTTTCTCAGAAAGCGGTTTCGCTTCCGGGCCCGCACGCGTGGACGCACAATAGCGCTATGACCCTGACCGAACTCAAATACATCGTGGCCGTTGCCCGTGAAAAGCACTTCGGCAGGGCCGCCGAGGCCTGCTATGTCTCGCAGCCGACGCTGTCGGTCGCCATCAAGAAACTCGAGGACGAGCTCGAGGTCAAGCTGTTCGAGCGCAGTGCCAACGAGGTTACGGTCACGCCGCTGGGCGAGGACATCGTGCGCCAGGCGCAAAGCGTGCTGGAGCAGGCCGCCAACATCAAGGAGATCGCCAAGCGCGGCAAGGACCCGCTGGCGGGGGCGCTGGCCCTGGGCATCATCTACACCATCGGCCCGTACCTGTTGCCGGATCTGGTGCGCCAGGCGATCGCCCACACACCGCAGATGCCGCTGATGCTGCAGGAGAACTTCACGATCAAGCTGCTGGAGATGCTGCGCACTGGCGAGATCGACTGCGCCATCATGGCCGAGCCGTTTCCCGACACCGGGCTGGCGATCGCGCCGCTGTACGACGAGCCGTTTCTGGCCGCCGTGCCGTACAACCACCCGCTGGCCGCGCAAAGCACCATCACGTCGGAAGCGCTCAAGAAGGAGACCATGCTGCTGCTGGGCACGGGCCACTGCTTTCGCGACCACGTGCTCGAGGTCTGCCCCGAGTTCGCGCGCTTTTCCAGCGATGCCGAGGGCATCCGCAAGAGCTTCGAGGGCTCGTCGCTGGAGACCATCAAGCACATGGTGGCGTCCGGCATGGGCGTGACGCTGGTGCCGCGCCTGTCGGTCCCGAAGGAGGCGTTGCATCCCGGGTCGAAACGCAGGCACCTCGACCAGGCCTACGTCAAATACCTGCCGTTCGATGGCGACCCGCCCACGCGCCGCGTGGTGCTGGCGTGGCGCCGCAGCTTCACGCGCTACGAGGCCATCGCCGCGCTGCGCAATGCCATCTACGCCTGCGAGCTGCCGGGCGTGAAACGTTTGTCCTGAGGAGAGAGTTCCACCATGACGCCTGCACAAGCCGGCATTCCGCTGCGCCGCAAGGCCGGCCTGTACCTGGACCTGATCCGATGGAGCCGGCCCGCGGGCTGGCTGCTGCTGCTGTGGCCGACCCTGAGCGGCTTGTGGATCGCGGCGGGCGGCTTTCCGGGCTGGCATTTGCTGGTGGTGTTCACGCTGGGCACCATCCTGATGCGTAGCGCCGGCTGCTGCATCAACGACGTGGCCGACCGCGAGTTCGACCGCCACGTCAAGCGCACGGCGCAGCGGCCCGTGACGACCGGCGCGATATCGGCGAAAGAGGCGCTGGGCTTTGGCGCGCTGCTGGCGCTGCTGGCCTTCGCGCTGGTGCTGACCACGAACACGATCACGGTCGCGTGGTCATTTGCCGCGCTCGCCATCACGCTGGTGTATCCCTATGCCAAGCGCTTTGTCTCCATGCCGCAGGCGGTGCTGGGCGTGGCCTTCAGCTTCGGCATTCCGATGGCCTTTGCCGCCGTGCAGTCGCGGGTGCCGCCGCTGGCCTGGGTGCTGCTCGTGGGCAACCTGTTCTGGGTGCTGGCCTACGACACCGAATACGCCATGGTGGACCGCGACGACGACCTCAAGATCGGCATGAAGACCTCGGCCATCACGCTCGGGCACCTCGATGTGCCGGTGGTCACGGCAAGCTACCTGGTTTTCATGCTGATTTGGTCTATAGCCCTTACCAGTCATGCGTTAGGTGCTATTTTTTATATAGCTATCGCCATTGCACTGGCGCAGGTCGTCTGGCACTACACGCTGATCCGCACGCGCTCGCGCGAGGGCTGCTTCAAGGCCTTCCGGCTGAACCACTGGCTCGGTTTCACCATGTTCGCGGGCATCGCGCTGGCGTATGTGGCCCGGTAATCAGCTCGCGCCGAACTCGTCGCCCAGTTCGTGCGCGCGCTGCTGGGCTGCGTGGATGGCGCGCATGAACAGCGCCTTCACGTCGTCCTGCTCCATCGAACTGATCGCGGCATAGGTGGTGCCGCCCTTGGAGGTCACGCGCTGGCGCAGCACTTCGGGCGGCTCGCCCCCGGCGCGCGCCAGCTCGGACGCGCCGACAAAGGTGCCTACCGCCAGCTGCTGCGCCTGCGCGTGCGGCAAGCCCATGTCAACCCCGGCCTGCGTCATGGCCTCGATGAAATAAAACACATAGGCCGGCCCCGAACCCGACAGCGCGGTCACGGCGTCCAGCTGCACCTCCTGCGCGACCCACAGGCAGTCACCCGTCGGGGCCATGACGCGCTCGACCTGCTGCCGGTCTGCGCTTGTTGCGGCGGCGCGCGCGAACAGCGCCGTCATGCCCTTGCCGATCAGTGCTGGCGTGTTGGGCATGGCACGCACCACGCGCTCGGTGCCAAGCCAGCGCGCGATGCTGTCTGAGCGGATGCCGGCCGCCACGCTCAGGTGCAGCGCGCTTTGGGTATGAGCACGGGTCTGCAGCGCGGCCTCCTTGAAGGTCTGCGGCTTGACGGCCCAGACCACCAGCGCGGCCTGTCCGAGCGCGGCCGTGGGCGCGGCCTGTGCCGTCAGGCCGAACTGGCTCTGCAGCTTGTCGCGCGCCTCGGCAAACGGCTCGACCACGTCGATCTGGCCGGGCGCGAGGCCCTGCTTGATCAGGCCACCGATGATGGCGCTGGCCATGTTGCCGCCGCCGATGAAGGCGATGCGTTCACTGCGTAAAGGGGAGGTGCTGGTGGTCATGAGTGTGTCGTCCGATCGTTGGTGGGGGTCGTTGCTGGCAAACACCAGTGCGCGCCGGCCCGGCCTTGCGCTACCCTCGTCTCCTTATGGACTATATCCTCGCACTCGACCAGGGAACGACCAGTTCGCGGGCCATTTTGTTCGACCGGGCGGGCCGGGTGGCGGCGCTGGCGCAACAGGAATTCAGGCAGCATTTTCCGCAGCCCGGCTGGGTCGAGCATGACGCGCAGGAGATCTGGGTGTCGCAACTGGCGGTGGCCCGCGAATGTATAAGAAAAATGGCTGTAACCCAGGCAGGACATACGCAAGCGGCTCTCAATATAGTAGCAATCGGCATCACCAACCAGCGCGAAACCACGGTGCTGTGGGACCGCCAGACAGGCCGACCCATGGCGCCGGCCATCGTCTGGCAGGACCGGCGCACGGCTGCACGCTGCGACCAGCTGCGCGCGCGCGGCCACGCAAAGCGGATCCAGCAAAAAACCGGGCTCGTGCTGGACGCCTACTTCTCGGGCACCAAGCTCGAATGGCTGCTGGACCACGTGCCCGGCGCCCGCGCCCGGGCCGAGCGCGGCGAGCTGGCGTTTGGCACCATCGACAGCTGGCTGATCTGGAACCTGACCGGCGGGCGGGTGCACGCCACCGATGCCAGCAACGCCTCGCGCACGCTGCTGTTCAACCTGCGCACGCTGCAATGGGACGACGAGCTGCTGGCGCTGCTCCATGTTCCGCGCAGCGTGCTGCCGCAGGTGCTGCCGTCGAGCGGCGTGCTGGGCGAGACCGAGGCCGCGCTGTTCGGTGCGCCGATCCGCATTGCCGGCGTGGCGGGCGACCAGCAGGCTGCCACCTTCGGCCAGGCCTGCTTCGCGCCCGGCATGGCCAAAAATACCTATGGCACGGGCTGCTTCATGCTGATGAACACCGGCACGGCCGCCGTGCCGAGCCGCAACCAGCTGCTGACCACCGTCGGTTGGCAGGGCCCCGCCGGGGCCGCGGGCGACCAGGCGCGCCACCACCGCCAGGCCACCGCCTATTCCACCGCCTATTGCCTGGAAGGCTCGGTCTTCATGGCGGGCGCCACGATCCAGTGGCTGCGTGATGGTCTGCAAATGATTGCCTCGGCCGACGAGGTGGAGGCGCTGGCCGCCAGCGTACCCGACACCGGTGACGTGTATCTGGTGCCGGCCTTCGCCGGTCTGGGCGCGCCCGACTGGGACGGCCACGCGCGCGGCACCCTCATTGGCATGACGCGCGGCACCACCCGCGCCCACATCGCGCGGGCCGCGCTTGAATCAATCGCGCTGCAGGTGGCCGACATGTTCGGCGCCATGGCCCGGGACGCGGGCTTTGCGCTGAAGGAGCTGCGGGTGGACGGCGGGGCCTGCCGCAACAACCTGCTGATGCAGATGCAGGCCGATTTTCTGGGCGTGCCCGTGGTGCGCCCGCAGGTGACCGAAACCACGGCGCTGGGCGCGGCGTACCTGGCCGGGCTGGCCACGGGGTTCTGGTCGGGCGCCGATGAAATCACCGCGCAGTGGGCGGTCGAGCGTCGCTTCGAACCTGCCGTGGCGGATGCACTCCGCAGCGCCAAGCTGGCGCGCTGGCGCCAGGCGGTGGCCCGCTCCAGGGCGTGGGCCCCATGAGCCGCCCCGGACTGCAGGGACAATCGCGCCCATGACCGTTGCACCCACACCCCTGGCCACCCGGCGCGAAGACCTGATGGCCCGCCTGGCCGAGCCGCATCAGTACGATGTGGCCGTCATCGGCGGCGGTGCCACCGGACTGGGCGTGGCGCTGGATGCCGCGGCGCGCGGCTTCAAGGTGGTGCTGGTCGAGTCATACGATTTCGCCAAGGGCAGCTCGTCGCGCGCCACCAAGCTGGTGCATGGCGGCGTGCGTTACCTGGCGCAGGGCAATATTTCTCTGGTGCGCGAGGCGCTGCACGAACGCACCCGGCTGCTGCACAACGCCCCGCACCTGGCCACGCCGCTGCCGTTCGTGATGCCGTCCTACAAATTGTGGGAAACCCCGTTTTATGGCGCCGGCCTGGTGATCTATGACGCGCTTGCCGGCCAGGCCGGTCTGGGCAAGACGGAGTTCCTGGGCCGCGCGAAGACCCTGCGCTACCTGCCCACGGTGCAGCCGCGGGGCCTCAAGGGCGGCGTGATGTACTGGGACGGCCAGTTTGACGACGCGCGGCTGGCGCTGGCGCTGGCGCGCACGGCGGCACAGCGCGGCGCCCTGCTGGTCAATTACTGCGCGGCGACCGATCTCATCCACGAGGACGGCAAGGTGGTGGGGCTGACCTGCGAGGACCACGAGACCGGGCGCTGCTACACACTGCGGGCGCGCTGCGTGATCAATGCCGCGGGCGTCTGGGTCGACGAACTGCGCCAGAAAGACGGCGAGGCGATCGGGCGCATCGCCAAACCCATGGTGGCGCCCAGCCAGGGCGTGCACATCGTGGTGGACCGCGCGTTTTTGCCGGGCGACCATGCGCTGCTGGTGCCGCGGACCGCCGACGGGCGCGTGCTTTTCGCCGTGCCGTGGCTGGGCCAGGTCATTCTGGGCACCACCGACACGCCGCGCCATGACCTGGCCCGCGAGCCCGAACCGTTCAGGGAAGAGGTCGAGTTCATCCTGCGCGAGGCAGCCCGGTATCTGAACCGGGCGCCGACCCGCGCCGACGTGAAAAGCATCTGGGTCGGCCTGCGCCCGCTGGTCAAGCCACCCGATGATGACGGCGACCACACCAAGGGGCTGAGCCGCGAACATACCGTGCTGGTCAGCCGCGGCGGCCTGGTGACCGTGACGGGTGGCAAATGGACCACCTACCGCGCCATGGCCGAAGATGTGCTGGAGAAATGCTTCGATGCCTCCCTGCTGGCACGGAAAAAATCGGGGGTAACTGCTGACTTGCTGCTGGTGGGCGGCGAAGGCGTGGCCCGGACGAAGCGCCCCAGGATCAGCGATCCACCAGGGCTGCACGCCTATGGCAGCGAGCAGGGTGCGGTGCAGTCATTGCCCGGTGCGGATGTGCCGCTGGGCGGCGGCCTGAGCGAAGCCATGGTGCGCTTTGCCGCCCGTTATGAGTACGCTAGAGTCGTGGAAGACGTGCTGGCACGGCGCTCGCGCCTGCTGTTTCTCGATGCCCGGCTGGCGGGCTGCATGGCCCAAACCGCCGGCGCCATCCTGGCGCAGGAGACGGGAGTCGACCCCCAGATCGGGGCGTTTACGGAGCTGGCGCAACATTATTTGCACCTGCCCGACTAGGCGTGTTTGACGACGCCTGAAAAGGCGTGCATAATAGTGGGCTTCGCTTGAAAAGGCGAAGCTTCTGCCCAGCATAAGCGCCGTGAGTGGTTCATGGTGCGAACGACGGGCCCAAGACTGATCGGGGTGTTTTTGGCTGTCAAAGACCCCTGGTGCAAGTTGGGAATAATGAAATGATCCAGACTGAATCACGGTTAGAAGTTGCCGACAATACCGGCGCGAAATCCGTCCTGTGCATCAAGGTGCTGGGCGGGTCCAAGCGTCGCTATGCCAGCGTTGGCGACATCATCAAGGTGAGCATTAAAGAAGCTGCTCCGCGCGGCCGCGTCAAAAAAGGCGAGGTGTACAGCGCGGTGGTGGTGCGTACGGCCAAGGGTATTCGTCGCAGCGACGGCTCCCTGGTCAAATTCGATGGCAACGCGGCTGTGTTGCTGAACAACAAGCTGGAGCCCATTGGCACCCGCATCTTCGGTCCGGTGACGCGTGAATTGCGCACCGAGAAGTTCATGAAGATCGTGTCCCTGGCTCCTGAAGTTCTGTAAGGACCCGCCATGAACAAGATTCGCAAAGGCGACCAGGTCATCGTGCTCACGGGGCGCGATAAAGGCAAGCGTGGCACGGTATCGCTGCGCAAGGATGATTCCCATCTGCTGGTCGAGGGCATCAACCTGGTGAAAAAACACACCAAGCCTAATCCCCTCAAGGGAACGACGGGCGGCATTGTTGAAAAGGTAATGCCGATTCACCAGTCCAATGTGGCCATTTTCAATGCCGGCACGGGCAAGGCGGATCGTGTGGGCATCAAGCTGCAGGCCGACGGCAAACGCGTGCGCGTTTACAAGTCCAGCGGCGAAGAAATCAAGGTGGCATGACCATGGCACGACTCCAACAACATTACCGCGAAAAAGTGGCCCCCGAGCTGATGGCCAAATTTGGCTACACCTCGCCCATGCAGGTGCCGCGTCTGACCAAGATTACGCTCAACATGGGCGTGAGCGAGGCGGTCTCCGACAAAAAGGTCATGGACAGCGCCGTCAGCGACCTGTCCAAGATTGCGGGTCAAAAGCCCGTGGTGACCGTGGCCAAGAAGGCAATCGCGGGTTTCAAGATCCGCGAAGGCCAGGCCATCGGCTGCATGGTCACGCTGCGCGGCGTGCAGATGTATGAGTTCCTGGACCGTTTCGTCACCGTGGCCCTGCCGCGCGTGCGCGACTTCCGCGGCATTTCCGGGCGCGCGTTCGACGGCCGTGGCAACTACAACATCGGCGTTAAAGAGCAGATTATTTTCCCTGAGATCGAGTACGACAAGGTCGATGCCTTGCGCGGTCTCAATATCAGCATCACCACGACGGCCAAGAACGACGAAGAGTGCAAGGCACTGCTCGCGGGCTTCCGTTTCCCGTTCAAGAACTGAGGTGACGTGTGGCTAAAATGGCTTTGATCGAGCGCGAGCTCAAGCGAGACAAACTGGTCGCCAAGTACGCGAAGAAACACGCGGAACTGAAGGCTATCTCCAACGACGCCAAGCGCAGCGACGAAGAGCGCGCGGCGGCCCGTCTGGGTCTGCAAAAACTCCCGCGTAACGCGAACCCGACACGTCAGCGCAACCGCTGCGCGATCACGGGGCGTCCGCGTGGAACATTCCGCCAATTCGGTCTGGCTCGCGCCAAGATCCGTGAAATGGCTTTCGCTGGCGATATCCCCGGTATCGTCAAGGCGAGCTGGTAAGCAAGGCAGGAGATTAAACATGAGCATGAGTGATCCCATTGCCGATCTGCTGACCCGCATCCGCAATGCACAAATGGTGGCCAAAGTCACCGTGTCGGTGCCCTCTTCCAAGGTGAAGGTGGCCATTGCGCAGGTCTTGAAAGACGAAGGCTACATCGACGGCTTCCAGGTGAAAACCGAAGCCGGCAAGAGCGAACTTGAAATCGCCCTGAAGTATTACGCCGGTCGCCCCGTGATCGAGCGTATCGAGCGCGTCAGCCGCCCCGGCTTGCGTGTCTACAAGGGCCACGACGCCATTCCACAGGTCATGAACGGCCTGGGCGTGGCGATAGTCACCACGCCGCAAGGTGTGATGACCGACCGCAAGGCGCGCGCGACCGGTATCGGTGGCGAAGTGCTGTGCTACGTAGCTTAATCGCGGCATTGAGGAGAAACTGAAATGTCTCGTGTAGGAAAAATGCCGGTGATCGTCCCCGCAGGTGTGGATGTATCGATCAAGGAAGACCAGATCAGTGTCAAGGGCACGGGCGGCACTTTGCTGCTGGCCCAGAACGCGCTGGTCAGGATCGCAAGCGACGCGGGCAAACTGACTTTTGCCCCGGCGAACGACTCGCGTGAAGCGAATGCCATGAGCGGCACCATGCGCCAGCTCGTGAACAACATGGTGGTTGGCGTGACCAAGGGTTTCGAGAAGAAACTCAGTCTTGTGGGCGTTGGCTTCAAGGCCCAGGCGCAAGGCGCCAAGCTGAACCTGTCGGTGGGTTTTTCCCATCCGGTGAACAAGGACATGCCGGCCGGCACCACGGTGGCGACGCCGACTCCCACGGAAATCGTGATCAAGGGTGCCGACCGTCAGCGCGTCGGGCAGGTGGCTGCCGAGATTCGTGCGATTCGTCCGCCCGAGCCCTACAAGGGCAAGGGCATCCGTTATGCGGATGAGAAGATCACGATCAAAGAAACCAAGAAGAAATAAGGAGCTGCAACATGTTGACCAAAAAAGAGCAGCGTCTTCGCCGGTCCCGCCAGACCCGGATTCGTATTGCAGCCCAGGGCGTGGCACGTTTGACGGTGAACCGCACCAACCTGCACATCTATGCCAGCGTCATTTCCGGCGACGGCACCAAGGTTCTGGCGACCGCATCGACGGCGCAGGCCGAAGTTCGCAAATCCCTCGGCGGCGCCGGCAAAGGTGGCAATGCGGCTGCGGCCCAGACCATCGGCAAGCTGATTGCAGAGAAGGCCAAGGCGGCCGGTGTTGAAAAAGTAGCCTTTGACCGCGCCGGGTTTGCATACCACGGCCGGGTCAAGGCGTTGGCTGACGCGGCGCGTGAAGCCGGCTTGCAGTTCTAAGCGGATCGGAATTAAAAATGGCTAAAGTTCAAGCAAGAATGCAGGGTAAGGGTCAAAATGACGGCCCCGAAGACGGCCTGCGTGAAAAGATGATCGCGATCAATCGCGTGACCAAGGTGGTCAAGGGCGGTCGTATTCTCGGTTTTGCTGCGTTGACGGTGGTGGGCGATGGCGATGGCCGCGTTGGCATGGGCAAGGGCAAGTCAAAAGAAGTGCCGGCTGCCGTGCAAAAGGCCATGGAAGAAGCGCGCCGCAACCTGACCAAGGTGTCGCTGCGCAATGGCACGATTCACCACAAGGTGAACGGCCACCATGGCGCCGCAAACGTGATGATGGCGCCGGCCCCCAAGGGTACCGGCATCATCGCGGGCGGCCCGATGCGCGCCGTGTTCGAGGTCATGGGTGTCACCGACATCGTGGCCAAAAGCCATGGCTCGTCCAATCCCTACAACATGGTTCGCGCCACGCTGGATGCGCTCGCCCACTCCACCACTGCGTCGGACGTGGCGGCCAAGCGCGGCAAGACCGTCGAAGAACTCTTCGCTTAACCGGGAGTTTCACTATGACAACGCTACAAACAGTCAAGGTCCAGCTGGTGCGCAGCCCGATCGGTTGCAAGGAGTCGCACCGCGCCACAGTGCGCGGCCTGGGTCTGCGCAAGGTCAACAGCACGAGCGAGTTGCAGGACACGCCCGAAGTTCGCGGCATGATTAACAAGATCAGTTATCTGGTCAAAGTGCTCTGAAGGGCAAGACGATGGAACTCAATGGCATCAAGCCCGCAGAGGGCGCAAAGCACGCCAAGCGGCGTGTGGGACGGGGGATTGGATCGGGTCTGGGCAAGACCGCGGGTCGTGGCCACAAGGGTCAGAAGTCGCGTGCCGGTGGTTATCACAAGGTGGGTTTTGAAGGCGGCCAGATGCCGCTGCAACGCCGCTTGCCGAAACGCGGCTTCAAATCCCAGCTTTTGCAATTCAATGCCCAGATCACTCTCAGTGCGCTCGAGCGCCTGGGCGCCGCCGAAGTGGACCTGCTGTCCCTGAAGCAGGCGGGCCTCGTGGGTGAGTTGATCAAGGTGGTCAAGGTGATCAAGTCGGGCTCGATCGGCAAGGCTGTCAAGCTCAACGGGATCGGTGCCACTGCGGGCGCCAAGGCTGCGATCGAAGCGGCCGGCGGCAGCGTCGCCTGAGCTCACGCTTGAAAGAGAACATCAGTGGCAACTAGCAGCGCAAAAATTGCAAAAACCGGGAAATTCGGCGACCTGCGTCGCCGTCTGGTCTTTTTGCTGCTCGCGCTCGTGGTGTATCGCGTGGGCTCCTACATTCCGGTGCCCGGCATCGACCCGGCTCAGCTTCAGCAGTTGTTCAAGGGTCAGGAAAACGGCATTCTGAACCTGTTCAACATGTTCTCGGGTGGCGCTCTTTCCCGTTTCAGCGTATTTGCGCTGGGGATCATGCCGTACATCTCGGCGTCGATCATCATGCAGTTGATGACCTACGTGGTGCCGACCTTCGAGCAGATGAAAAAGGAAGGCGAATCGGGCCAACGCAAGATCACCCAGTACACGCGCTACGGGACGCTGGGCCTGGGCCTGTTCCAGTCGCTTGGCATTTCCGTGGCGCTGGAGAGCTCTCCGGGTCTGGTGATGGCGCCTGGCATGGGTTTCCGCCTGACCGCCGTTGTCAGCCTGACCGCTGGCACCATGTTCCTGATGTGGCTGGGTGAGCAGATCACCGAGCGCGGTCTCGGGAACGGCATCTCGCTGCTGATTTTCGCCGGGATTGCGGCCGGGTTGCCGGGCGCCATCGGTGGCTTGCTGGAACTGGTTCGTACCGGCGCGATGAGCATTTTGGTTGCCCTGTTCATCGTGGCCCTGGTTGGGTTGGTGACCTACTTTGTGGTGTTCGTCGAGCGGGGCCAGCGCAAGATTCTGGTGAACTACGCGCGCCGGCAGGTAGGAAACAAGGTTTATGGGGGGCAGTCGTCGCATCTGCCGCTGAAGCTGAACATGTCGGGTGTCATTCCGCCGATCTTCGCGTCCTCCATCATCCTGCTGCCCGCGACTGTGGTGAGCTGGTTCAGCACCGGTGATTCGATGCGCTGGCTGAAGGACATCGCCGGAGCCCTTACTCCCGGGCAACCAATCTATGTCATGCTGTATGCGGGCGCCATCATATTTTTCTGCTTCTTCTACACGGCACTCGTGTTCAATAGCCGCGAAACGGCCGACAACCTGAAGAAGAGCGGGGCATTTATTCCGGGTATCCGGCCGGGCGAGCAATCGGCGCGCTATATCGACAAAATCCTGGTACGCCTGACGCTGGTGGGGGCGATCTATATCACCATCGTGTGTCTGCTGCCCGAGTTTCTGGTATTGAAATACAACGTGCCGTTTTACTTTGGCGGCACCTCCTTGCTGATTATTGTGGTGGTCACCATGGACTTCATGGCCCAGGTGCAGAACTACATGATGTCCCAGCAGTATGAGTCGCTGTTGAAGAAGGCGAACTTCAAGACTTCACTGGGCGGTTAAACGGAATGTCAAAAGACGATGTCATCCAGATGCAGGGGGAAGTGGTTGAAAACCTGCCCAATGCAACGTTTCGTGTGAAGCTGGAAAACGGCCATATCGTGTTGGGCCACATCTCGGGAAAAATGCGGATGCACTACATCCGGATTTTGCCGGGGGATAAAGTCACGGTTGAGTTGACGCCCTACGATTTATCGCGGGCTCGCATTGTGTTCCGGGCTAAATAGGCCGGGGCTGGACGGAAAAGTTTTAGGAGAATGAAATGAAAGTTTCGGCTTCGGTCAAAAAAATTTGCCGCAACTGCAAAATCATCCGCCGTAAAGGCGTGGTTCGCGTGATCTGCACCGATCCGCGGCACAAGCAGCGCCAAGGTTGATTAAAGAGTTTTAGAGGACGAACATGGCACGTATCGCTGGTATTAATATTCCGCCGCATCAGCACGCTGAAATCGGCTTGACCGCCATTTTTGGCATTGGTCGCACCCGCGCTCGCAAGATTTGCGAAGCTTGTGAGATCGCCTATTCCAAAAAGGTCAAGGATCTGACGGATGGCGACCTTGAGAAAATCCGCGATCAGGTCGCGCAACTCACCATCGAGGGCGATCTGCGCCGCGAAACCACCATGAACATCAAGCGATTGATGGACATTGGCTGCTATCGCGGTTTCCGCCACCGTCGTGGGTTGCCGATGCGTGGTCAGCGTACGCGCACGAATGCACGTACTCGCAAGGGCCCGCGCAAAGCAGCAGCGGCATTGAAGAAATAATTGGGATTGAGAGATCACTATGGCCAAGGCTCCCGCCAATAACGCCGCACAACGTGTGCGCAAAAAAGTCCGCAAGAATGTGTCGGACGGCGTTGCACACGTTCACGCGTCGTTCAACAACACCATCATCACGATCACTGACCGTCAAGGCAACGCCCTTTCATGGGCGTCGTCGGGTGGCCAGGGATTCAAGGGCTCGCGCAAATCCACGCCTTTCGCTGCACAGGTGGCGTCGGAAGTGGCCGGACGCGCTGCGCTCGAGCAGGGGATCAAGAACCTTGATGTAGAGATCAAGGGTCCGGGCCCAGGCCGTGAATCCTCGGTTCGTGCGCTCGCAGCGCTGGGTATCCGCATTACGTCGATTGCCGACGTGACGCCGGTGCCGCATAACGGCTGCCGCCCGCAAAAACGCCGTCGTATCTAATTTTTTTCAAGCCCACCGCCATCGGCGACAGCTTGATGGCTCCCGCAATCCATTGCGGCAGATGACATAAAGGACGTTCAAGTGGCACGCTATCTCGGCCCCAAGGCCAAACTCTCCCGCCGTGAAGGCACGGACCTTTTCCTCAAGAGCGCGCGCCGCGCCATCGGGGACAAGGCGAAATTCGACTCCAAGCCCGGTCAGCACGGGCGCACCTCGGGTGCCCGCACGTCCGACTACGGCCTGCAATTGCGCGAAAAACAAAAAGTCAAGCGCATGTATGGCGTGCTGGAGCGCCAGTTCCGCCGCTACTTCGAAGAGGCGGATCGCCGCAAGGGCAATACCGGCGCCAATCTGCTGTTCCTGCTGGAGTGCCGTCTGGATAACGTCGTGTATCGCATGGGTTTCGGCTCCACGCGCGCCGAAGCACGCCAGTTGGTGTCGCACAAGGCCATCACGGTCAATGGCCAGTCGGTGAACATTCCGTCGTACATGGTCAAGACTGGCGATGTTGTTGCAGTGCGCGACAAGTCCAAGAAGCAGAACCGTGTCGTCGAAGCCCTTCAATTGGCGCAACAGGTGGGTATTCCCGCGTGGGTCGATGTCAACGCCGACAAGGGCGAAGGCACCTTCAAGAAGGTACCTGATCGCGATGAGTTTGCCGCCGATGTCAACGAGTCGTTGATTGTCGAGTTGTACTCACGCTGATCGCATTAGTTTTCAATCGTTTTCGTTCCTGACTCGCCGGGTGCTGCGAATCAGGCGCTTCACCAGCCTTACCGGTGTAACGAGCCGGGGGTATTGAGAGGAAGTCTGCATGCAAACCAATCTGCTAAAACCAAAAACAATCAACGTGGAGCAACTCGGGCTCAACCGGGCCAAAGTCACACTGGAGCCTTTCGAGCGCGGCTATGGCCACACCCTGGGCAACGCCCTGCGCCGCGTGTTGTTGTCGTCCATGGTGGGTCACGCTGCGACCGAAGTCACCATTGCCGGCGTGCTTCACGAGTATTCGTCCATCGATGGCGTCCAGGAAGACGTCGTCAATATCCTGCTGAATCTCAAGGGCGTGGTGTTCAAACTGCACAATCGCGATGAAGTCACGCTGAGCCTGCGCAAAGATGGCGAAGGCCTCGTGACGGCGGCGGACATCCAGACCCCGCACGATGTCGAAATCATCAATCCGAATCATGTCATTGCCACGCTGTCGCAAGGCGGCAAGCTGGACATGCAGATCAAGATTGAAAAAGGCCGTGGCTACGTTCCGGGCAACATGCGCCGGTATGGCGACGAGCCCGCAAAGTCCATCGGCCGGATTGTTCTGGACGCGTCATTTTCTCCGGTCAAGCGCGTCAGCTACATTGTGGAGAGTGCCCGTGTCGAGCAGCGCACGGACCTCGACAAGCTCGTGCTGGAAATTGAAACCAATGGTGCCATCTCGGCTGAAGATGCGGTTCGCGCCTCGGCCAAGATCCTGGTGGAACAACTGGCCGTGTTCGCGCAGCTTGAAGGCGGTGAGCTGGCCATGTTCGACACGCCGACGCCGCGCAGTTCACAGCAGTTCGACCCAATCCTGCTGCGTCCGGTCGACGAGCTGGAGTTGACGGTGCGTTCCGCCAACTGCCTGAAGGCCGAAAACATTTACTATATCGGCGATTTGATCCAGCGCACCGAAAACGAGCTGCTCAAGACGCCGAATCTGGGCCGTAAATCGCTCAACGAGATCAAGGAAGTTCTGGCCTCGCGCGGTTTGACACTTGGCATGAAGCTGGAAAGCTGGCCGCCGGCGGGTCTGGATAAACGCTGATTTTTTTAGGGGCCCCAAATGGCGGGGCCAGTGCACCGGGCAGTACCTGATACGGCTGCCCGTTTTATAAGGAAAGGAAAGCACCATGCGCCACGGACACGGACTCCGTAAACTGAACCGCACCAGCGAGCACCGTCTCGCCATGCTGCGCAACATGATGAACTCGCTCATCGAGCACGAGGTCATCAAGACCACGCTGCCCAAGGCCAAGGAATTGCGCCGTGTGGTCGAGCCCATGATCACCCTGAGCAAAGAGCCCACGCTGGCCAACAAGCGCCTGGCGTTCGACCGCCTGCGCGATCGCGATAGCGTCGTCAAGCTGTTTGCCGAGCTCGGCCCGCGCTTCAAGGCGCGCCCTGGCGGCTACACCCGCATTCTGAAAATGGGCTTTCGCGTGGGCGACAACGCCCCCATGGCCCTGGTCGAACTGGTTGACCGCCCGGCCGAGGTGGATTCTTCCGACGCCGCGAAGGCTTAATAGGGTATAATAATTATCTTACCGCGCGATGGAGCAGCCTGGTAGCTCGTTGGGCTCATAACCCAAAGGTCGCAAGTTCAAATCTTGCTCGCGCAACCAAAAAACAGCGATCTTCGCTGACAGTAAAACGCCCACTTTTAGTGGGCGTTTTACTTTTAAAAGCCGGCCTTCGCGTCGTCGGCGACCCTACAATCCCCGCATGCTCAAACGCGTGACGCAACCGCTGACCAGATGGTTCGTCGTTGCGTCCATCGCATGGCTGACACTGGCGCCAGCGGCATTGCGCACTCTCAGTGGGCTGCTGCCGTCCTCGTCACCCTGGCAGCAGATCTGCACATCGCACGGTGAAAAGTCGATTCATTTGAAGGGCGCGCCGGGAACGCCGCAACAAGACGAATCTACCGGCAGTGACTGCCCGCTCTGCATTCTGTGCCACGTCGGCTGGGCCCCTGCGCCTTCAGCGACTCCGGTTGTTGACGTCCCATTGGGCACGCTAGCGCAGCTTGTCGCTGACACGCATCGACCTCCTCGTCCGGCACCGGGCTGGATGCTGCGCAACCCGCGCGCACCGCCCGACTTTTTCTGACGCCTGCAACAGATCTGCTTCCCGCTGCGCTTGTGGTCCGCACGGGAGATTCAGCCCGGCCGCTTCAGTGGCCCCCAACATCTTGATTTTTCGCGTAGGGGCAACGCTCCGCGCTTGCGAGATACCGATGAAAAAACCTTATTCAATTCTTGTCGCGCTGCTGACCACTGTGCCTGTCAGCGCCGTTTTTGCCTGCGCCACCTGCGGCTGTTCCCTGTCCCCCGATGCCGCCATGGGTTATTCGGCCTCTACCGGCTGGATGATCAGCCTGCAATACGATTATCTCAACCAGAACCAGCTTCGCCTCGGCGCGAACAGCATTTCTCCCGCGCAGGTGGCTGCGATCAACAACGCCGGCGGCGACCAGGAGGTGGAGAGCGGCACCGTCAACCGCTACGTCACTCTGGGCCTCGGCTACGCGCCTAGCGCGGACTGGAATTTCAAGCTCATGGTGCCGTACATCGACCGCAGCCACACGACTTTCGGCTCCGCGAGCAACCCGCTCAGTTTGGGCGAGCTCAGCGGTGCCACCGTCTCCAGCCTGGGCGACATCAAATTCATCACCAGCTACCAGGGTCTGCTGCCGACGCACAACCTCGGGTTTCAGCTCGGTGTGAAACTGCCCACGGGCAACTATGGCGGACCCACCGCCGCCGGCACGGGCACCGTCGGGCGCAACCCTGTCGCCTTTGCTTCGGGTCCCGGCACCGGCAGCCTGCTCGACACCAGCCTGCAGGCCGGCACCGGCAGCACCGACATGATTGTGGGCGCCTATTATTACCAGCCGGTGAGCCAGAATTTCGACGCCTTCGTGAACGGCCAGTTCCAGGCCGCGGTGACGCAGCGTCTCGACCAGGCCGGCGCCGACTACCGGCCCGGGAACCTGGCCAGCGTGAGCTTCGGCCTGCGCTACGAGGCCAACCCGGATATCGTGCCGCAACTGCAGGTCAACCTCACGCACAAGAGCCATGACCAGGGCGCGCTGGCCGATACCGCGGACACGGCGGGCACCGTGGCCTATCTGAGCCCGGGCGTCACCGTGGCCGTCGCAAGGAACACACAGCTCTATGGCTTTGTGCAGTTGCCGGTATTCAGCCGGCTCGAGGGCTACCAGCTGTTTCCGCGCTGGGCGGCCACGGTCGGGCTTAGCCATTCCTTCTGAACATGAACTTCGGTACACGCCAGGCGGGCGGCAGCGGTCCCGGCGACAATCACGATCTGCTCCCTTCCATCACTGAAATGGCTCGCGAATTCCGCTCCCCACGTGCCGCCGCGCACCGGTCCGATCCGTCACCCGATGCGCAGCGCCGGGCCCTGCTGCGCGGTGCCGCCGCGATCGGTATCGCAGGTGCTGGCGCCCTGTGCGCGCCGCCGGCACGCGCGAACGACCTGAAGACCGGCCAGCCGGCACCGCCCCTGGTGCTGCACACGCTGGACGGGCGCAGCATTGCCACGCGCGACCTGCTCGGGCAGGTGGTGATCGCCACCTTCTGGGCCACCTGGTGCGTGCCCTGCCGCGAGGAGCTGCCCCTACTCTCGGCCTACGCCGCACGTCATGCGCCGCAAGGCCTGCAGGTGCTGGGTTTCAGCCTGGACGAGGCCCAGAATCTGCCCAAGGTGCGCACGGTCGCGGCCAGCCTGAGCTTTCCGGTGGGGCTGCTGGAGAGTCCCTGGGTCCCGGCCTATGGCCGTATCTGGCGCCTGCCTGTGAGCTTCGTCATCGACCGTGCCGGCCGGCTGGCCGACAACGGCTGGGACGCCGATCCACCCGAGTGGACGGCGCAGCGGCTGCAGCGCGTGGTGGGTCCGCTGCTGGCGCGCAGCAGCTGATCCGGTTTCAATCCGGCAGCACGGCCGTCACCTCGATCTCGACCTTGGCGCGCGCTTCCATCAGTGCGGCCACCTGCACGCAGGTCATGGCCGGGAAGTTGCGGCCCAGCACCTCGCGGTAAACCACGCCTAGTTCGGGTAGGCGGCTGTTGTATTCCACCCGGTCCAGGATGTACCAGGTCATGCGCACCATGTGCTGGGGTCCGGCACCGGCTTCTTTCAGCACGGCCACGATATTGCGCAGGGTCTGTGCGGTCTGGGCGATAAAGTCATCCGACTCGAACTGCTGCTGTGCGTTCCAGCCGATCTGGCCGCCCACGAAAACCTGGGTGCCGCGCGCGGCGATGCCGTTTGCGTACCCTTTGGGGGCGGTCCATCCGGGTGGCTGCAAAAGTGTTCTCATTGGATTTCCTAATTCGTCCATGGTCGCTGGCGCAGGCCGGCGCTCAGGCCTGGCGCAGCTTGAAGCGCTGCAGCTTGCCGGTCTCGGTGCGCGGCAGGCTGGCCACGAACTCGATCTCGCGCGGGTATTTATACGGCGCAATCTCGGCCTTGACATGGTCCTGCAGCGCCTTGACCAGCGCGGCGTCACCCGTCTGGCCGGGCTTTAGCACACAAAAAGCCTTGACCACCATGCCGCGCTCGAGGTCGGGCTTGCCGATCACCGCGCATTCGGCCACCGCGGGGTGTTTCAGCAGCGCATCTTCCACCTCGGGGCCACCGACGTTGTAGCCCGCGGTGATGATCATGTCGTCGTCACGCGACTGGTAGAAGAAGTAGCCATCGGCATCCTGAATAAAGGCGTCGCCCGGGTAGTTCCAGCCGTCCCTGACGTAGTTGCTCTGGCGCGCGTCGCCCATGTACCTGCAACCCGTCGGGCCCATCACCGCGAGCTTGCCGATGGTGCCGCGCGGCACTTCCCGGCCGTTGTCATCCACCACTTTGGCGCGATAGCCCGGCACCACCTTGCCGATGGCGCCGCGGCGCACCTCGGCCCCGGCGCTGGAGATGAAGATGTGAAACATCTCGGTGGCGCCGATGCCGTCCAGTATCTCGATGCCGGTCGCCTCCTTCCAGAGTTGGCGCGTGGCGTCCGGCAGGGCTTCGCCGGCGCTCGTGCAGGTATGCAGCCTGGGCAGGCCGTGCTGCCTGGCGTAGGGCGCCATCTGCCGGTAGAACGTCGGCGCGGTGTAGCAGATGGTGGCGCCCACCTCGTTGATGAGCTTGACCATGCCTTCGGGCGTGTAGGCGATATTGGGGAAATACACGGAAGCGCCGGCCCACATCGGGAACACCAGCAGCCCGCCGAGCCCGAACGTGAAGGCCAGCGGCGGCGAGCCCACCACAATGTCGGTGGGACCGGCCTTGAGCACATGGCGCGGCCACGCCTCACAGGCCGCCAGGATGTCGCGGTGCGTGTGCACCGCCGCCTTGGGTTTGCCCGTGGTGCCCGAGGTGAAGGCCAGGACGGCAATGTCGTCGGCGGCCGTGGGGCAGGGCGGGAAATGGCCGGGCTTGGCGGCGCACAGAGCGCCCAGGTCCTGCGGATCATCGGGCGCATTGAACTTCACGATGCTGCGCAGCACCGGATGCTGCTGCTGTGCCATTTGCAATTCGTCCAGCAGTTTGGCGTCGCACAACGCCACGCTGGGCTGGGCCTTGTCGATGACGGCGCCCAGCTCCTTCGCGCGCAGCAGCGGCATGGTGGCCACTGCGATCAGCCCGGCCTTGACCACGGCCAGCCACGCCAGCGCCATGCCGATGGAGTTGCCGCCGCGCAGCAAGACGCGGTTGCCCGGAACCAGGCCCAGGTCCTCGGTCAGCACCCGGGCAATGCGGTCCACGCGCCCCCGTACCTCGGCGTAGCTGAACGTGGTGGGGGGCGAGCGCAGCAGGGGCCGGTGCGCCCAGCTTTTGCCGGCTGCCTTGTCGAGCAGCTCTTCCACCAGGTTGAGCTGGTCGGGCAGCTGCAGCTCGGGCAGGTCGTAGCGCAGCTCGGGCCACTGCGCCGGTGGCGGCAGCTGGTCGTGCACGAAGCGGTCGGATTGGGCGCTGACACTTTGCGTCAGGTGAACAGACATGATTTACCCCTGTAGAACAGATTTGCCGATGATCAGCTGCTGCACCTCGGTGGCGCCTTCGTAGATGCGCAGCGAGCGGATGTCGCGGTACAGACTCTCCACCTTCATGCCAACCTTTACGCCCAGGCCGCCGTGCAGCTGCAGCGCCATGTCGATCACGCGCTGGGCATTCTCGGTCGCCGTCATCTTGGCCATGGCGGCTTCCGTCGTGACGCGCACGCCGCCATGCTTTTCGCCCTCGTCGCGCAGCCAGGCGGCGCGGTAGGTCAACAGCGCTGCCGCATCGACCAGCGCCGCCATCTCGCCAAGCCTGGCCTGCGTGAGCTGGAAGTCGGCCAGCGTCTGGCCGAACATCCGGCGTTGCTTGGCGTGCGACACGGCCTCAGCCAGCGCGCGCCGCGCCATGCCCAGCGCGGCGCCCGCCACGGACGCGCGGAAGATGTCCAGCGTTTGCATGGCGAGCTTGAAGCCGCCATTCAGGGCGCCGAGCTGCGCGCTCGCGGGAATGGTGCACTGATCGAACTTGAGCGTGGCCAGCGGATGCGGCGCCATGACGGCGATGTGCTCCGACGTGTCCAGCCCCCCGGTGGCGGCATCGACGATGAAGGCGGTGATGCCGCGCGTGCCGGCCGCCACATCGGTCTTGGCGAAGACGCAGTAGAAGTCGGCGATGCCGCCATTGCTGATCCAGGTCTTGGTGCCGTTCAGGGTATAGGCATCAAATGTGCCTGTAGCCCTTGCCGGGTCTGCGCGAGTAGCTTCTGTTTTCATAGCGCCCGCGTCCGAGCCGGCATCGGGCTCGCTCAGCGCAAAAGCGGCAATCTTGGCGCCCCGGGCCACCGCGGGCAGATAGGCCGCCTGCTGCGCGGGCGTGCCCGCCAGCGTGATGGCGCCGCTGCCCAGGCCCTGCATGGCAAAGGCAAAGTCGGCCAGCGGTGAGTGGAAGGCCAGCGTCTCGCGCAAGATCACCAGCGCGCGCGAGTCGAGCCGCTCCAGCGCGCCGCCGTGCTCGGCCGGTACGCAGTAGCGCAGCCAGCCGTGCGTGCCGAGCAGGGCGACCCATTCCTTGCAGGCGCGCCGGTCGTCCGACTCGTCAACGCTCTGCTGTGGCGCCCAGTCGGCCAGGCGCTCGCCCAGCGCGCGGTGCGCTTCGTCGAAAAACGGCAGCGCCAGGTGTTGTGTGGGGGAGCGCATTCTTCAGTCTCCGCCGAACACGGGTTTTTGCTTCGCCGCAAACGCCTCGTAGGCGCGCCGGAAGTCGTGTGTCTGCATGCAGATCGCTTGGGCCTGGGCCTCGGCCTCGATCGCCTGCTCGATCGTCATGGCCCATTCCTGCTGCAGCATGGTCTTGGTCATGCCGTGGGCAAAGGTCGGCCCCTGTGCCAGCTCCAAAGCCATGGCCTGCGCCTGGGCCAGCAGATCGCTTGGGGCGTGCAGCGCGTTGAAGAAGCCCCAGGCCAATCCTTCGGCGGCCGTCATGGCGCGGCCCGTGAACAGCAGTTCGCTGGCGCGGCCCTGGCCGATCACGCGCGGCAGCAGGGCGCAGGCGCCCATGTCGGCACCGGCCAGGCCGACGCGCGTGAACAGGAAGGCGGTTTTGGCCTGCGCCGTGCCGTAGCGCAGGTCGCAGGCCAGCGCCATCATGGCGCCCGCGCCGGCGCAGATGCCGTCGATCGCGCCGATCACCGGCTGCGGGCAGTTGCGCATGGCCTTGACCAGATCGCCCGTCATGCGCGTGAACTCCAGCAGCTCGGGCATGCTCATCTTGGTGAGCGGGCCGATGATCTCGTGCACGTCGCCGCCCGAGCAGAAGTTGCCGCCCGCGCCGGTGACGACGACCGCCTTCAGGTCGGTCGCGTGCTTGAGCGCCAGAAACAGGTCGCGCAGCTCGGCGTAGGAGTCAAACGTCAGCGGATTCTTGCGCTCGGGCCGGTTCAAGGTGAGCGTGCCGACGCCGGCGTCGAACTGCCAGGCAAAGTGCCGGGCCGCGTAGTGGGCCAGCGGGTTGAACTGGGCGCGCATGGGGTTGCCCGCGCCGATGTAGTGTTTCATGTGATCTCCAGAAAATCGGTACTGACGTGGTCCTTGACCTTGCCCAGCAGCTTGTGCAGCGTGGCGATTTCTTTGGCGCCCAGGCTCGCGAAAGCGTCCACGATCCAGCCCTCGTGCCGCTGCGCCATCTCGTGGAACTGTTTGCGGCCCTTGGGCGTCATGCGCACCAGGAAGGCGCGGCGGTCGCCGGCCACCTCGAGCCGCTCCACCAGGCCCTCGGCCACCAGCTGGTCAGTGATGCCGGTGACGTTGCCGCCCGTAACCATCATGCGGCGCGACAGCTCGTTCATCTTCATGCCGCCCTCCGTGCGCTCGAGCTGCGCCATCAGGTCGAAGCGGGGCAGGGTGGTGTCGAACTGCTCGCGCAGGCCGCTGCGCACCTGCTTTTCGATCAGCTGCGTGCAGGTCAACAGGCGCAGCCACAGGCGCAGCGCTTCAGGGTGTTCACTGTGGGCGCGTGCTTCGAGGTCCATGATTCAGTCTTTCAGTTCAATTGCTATTAATTCAATAGCTATAAGTCAATGCACTTCAAGGGCTGCAGCCTGTTTTTGCTTGAGAGCTTCGCGGTACAACTGGTCGCGCCCGCTCAGGTACTGCTTGGGCCAGTCGACCGCGCGGCTTTGCAGCCTGGCGGCCTCATGCAGCGTCCAGGCCGGGTCTGCCAGGTGCGGGCGTGCAATCGCGCACAGGTCGGCGCGGCCGGCCGCGATGATGCTGTTGGCGTGGTCGGCCTCGGTGATGGCGCCGACCGCAATGGTCTGGATGCCCACTTCGTTGCGGATCCGATCGGCAAACGGGGTCTGGTACATGCGCCCGTACACCGGTTTGGCCGCGCGCGTGGTCTGGCCCGAGGACACGTCGATGAAGTCGCAGCCCGTCGCATTGAACAGGCGCGCGATTTGCACCGCGTCGTCGCCCGTGATGCCGCCCGGCACCCAGTCGTGCGCCGAGATGCGCACACTCATGGGCAGGTGCGCAGGCCACGCCTCGCGCATGGCACGGAATACTTCAAGTGGGTAGCGGCAACGGTTTTCCAGGCTGCCGCCGTACTCGTCGCTGCGCCGGTTCGTCAGCGGCGTGATGAAGCACGAGAGCAAATAGCCGTGCGCGCAGTGCAGCTCCAGCCAGTCGAAGCCGGCCGCAACCGCGCGCCGCGTGCTGTCGACAAACTGCCGGGTGAGCAGCTCCATGTCGGCGCGCGTCATGGCGTGCGGCGTCTGGTTCTGCGCGCCATAGGGCACGGCGCTGGCGCCCAGCAGCGGCCAGTTCGGCGCCGCATCGGGGCGCCCTCCAGGCGCGGGCAGCGGCTCGTCGGTGGTCTGCCAGCCCAGCTGTGTGGAGCCCTTGGGACCGCTGTGGCCGAGCTGCATGCCGATTTTGGCACTGCTCTGGCCGTGCACGAAATCGACGATGCGCTTGAACGCGGCCTCTTGCATGTCGTTCCACAGACCGGTGCAGCCGGGCGTGATGCGGCCCTCGGGCGTCGGGCTGGTCATCTCGACAAACACCAGGCCGGCCCCGCCCAGCGCGCGCGCGCCCAGGTGCACGAGGTGGAAGTCCTGCGGCACGCCGTCCACCGCGCTGTACATGGCCATGGGCGAGCACACGATGCGGTTTTTCAGTTCCAGTTCGCGCACCTTGAGCGGCAGCAGCATCGGTGGTACCGGCTTGTTGCCCGACAGCCAGGCCTCGTAGCCTTCGAGCCATTTCGCATCGCGCAGGCGCAGGTTCTCGTGGCTGATGCGCTGCGAGCGCGTGAGCAGCGAGTAGGCGAACTGCTCGATTTCCATGCCCGTGTAGCGGTCCACGTTCTCGAACCACTCGGTCGAGTTGCGCGCGGCGTTCTGGATCTTGAGCACCTCGACGCTGCGCCGTGCCTCGTAGCCTTGCAGGACCACTGCCAGATCCTGGTGGGTGGCGAACGCGCCGGCGTGCGTGCTGAACTCGTGCGCCAGGTCGATCGCGTCCTCCAGCGCCAGCTTGGTGCCGCTGCCGATCGAGAAATGCGCGGTGTGCGCGGCGTCGCCCATCAGTACCACCGGCACCGGTGTGCCGCCGTCCGGCTGTTGTACCCAATGCACCCAGTGCTCGCACACCACGCGCGGAAAACGGATCCAGATGGCCGAGCCGCGCAGGTGCGTGGCGTTGCTCACCAGCGCGTGGCCGTCCAGGTACTTGGCGAACAGCCGCTGGCAGAACGCAATCGCCTCTTCTTGCGGCATCGTGTCCAGCCCGTGCGCCTTCCAGACCGCTTCGGGGGTTTCCACGATGAAGGTGGAGGTGCTGTCGTCGAACTTGTAGGCGTGGGCCTGGAACCAGCCGTGCTCGGTCTGCTCGAAGGCGAATGTGAAGGCATCAAAAGTTTTTTTCGTGCCGAGCCACACAAAGCGGCACTGGCGCGTGTCGATGTCGGGCTGGTAGGTGTCGGCGTAGCGCGTGCGCACGCGGCTGTTCAGTCCGTCGCTGGCAATCACCAGGTCGGCCTGGTACTGCCGTGCCAGCGCCTGGTCGTCGGTGACATCGGTTTCGAACACCAGCTCCACGCCCAGCGCCAGGCAGCGCTCCTGCAGGATGTTGAGCAGCCGCTTGCGCCCGATGCCGCAAAAGCCGTGGCCGCCCGAGCGCACGCTGCGGCCCTTGAAAAACACCTCGATGTCGTCCCAGTGGTTGAAGGCGTCGCCGATCAGCTGGGCCGAGACCGCGTCGGCCGCGTGCAGGTTGCCCAGCGTCTGGTCGGACAGCACCACGCCCCAGCCGAAGGTGTCGAACGGTCGGTTGCGTTCCACCACGGTGATGCGGTGCTGCGGGTCTTGCTGCTTCATCAGCAGTGCGAAGTAGAGGCCGGACGGACCGCCGCCGATGCATAGGATGTTCATGGAAGAATAGTTTAGGCTTAAATTAAAAAATGTCAAACTGCCGATCTGGAAAATGTGACGGGATGTGAATGACCGTCGCGGGTTGACGAGAATGGTTTTCGAGCCAAAATCAACGTATGCATAGCTTGTTTGAAAAAATCGAGTCCCGCCTGGCGGATTTGCCTGTGCCGGTTGCGCTGCGTTTGCCGGGGGGCAGTTGCTGGGCTCCGCACAGTCACTGGTGACGCTGGCATTCAACCGGTGGTCGGCCGTATCCACGTTTGCCAGCGGAAAAATCGGCGCGCTGGCGGAGGGGTATGTCGAGAATCGGGTTCAGATTGAAGGCAACATGCGCGACCTGATGGCCGTCGCGGCGGGCCTGCTGCCGGGCAACCCCGTGGCGTCCGACACGCGATGGTGGGACGCCCTGCTGCGACGCGCCCGTTCGCGCGCGTCGCACACGCAGGAGCGCGACGCGCAGCAGATCCAGTTCCACTACGACGTCAGCGATGACTTCTACTCGCTCTGGCTGGACCCGTTGCGGGTGTACTCCTGTGCCTATTTCCGCGACCCCGCGATGACGGTGGCGCAGGCGCAGGAGGCCAAGCTCGATCACATTTGCCGCAAGCTGATGCTCAAGCCGGGCGACCGCTTCCTGGACATCGGCGCAGGTTGGGGCGGGCTGCTGATGTGGGCGGCCGAGCATTACGGGGTCGATGCGACGGGCATCACGCTGTCGAAAAACCAGCAGGCCTACGTGCAGCGCCTGATCGGGGAAAAGGGCTTGCAGGGCCGGGTGCGCATGGAGCTGCGCGACTACCGCGAGCTCGACGAAGCGCAGCCCTTCGACCGCATTGCCTCGGTGGGCATGGTCGAGCACGTCGGCTACGCCAATTTGCCAGCCTATTTCGGCAAGATGCAACGCCTGCTCGCGCCCGGCGGCCTGGCCCTGAACCATGGCATCACGGCCGGCGGCCTGGAGAACGACCGGGTCGGTGCCGGCATGGGGGATTTCATCGAAAAATACATCTTCCCCGGTGGCGAACTGGTGCATATCAGCCACATGCTCAGGGTCGCCGCCACGGCGGGCCTGGAGATGGTCGATACCGAGAATCTGCGGCCCCACTATGCGCGCACGCTGTGGGCCTGGTCGGACGCGCTGGAGCAGCATCTGGACGAGGCGCGCAAGGTGCTGCGGGCGACCAGTGACGACGCACGGGCCGAGCGCATCCTGCGGGCCTACCGGCTGTACCTCGCCGGCAGCGCCATGGGCTTCGAGCAGGGCTGGGTATCGCTGCACCAGATGCTGCTGGCGCATCCCGCGAACGATCTTCCGTCTGAGGCGATGAAAGGAGCACAATCCGTCTTCCCGTTTAACCGTGACTACATTTATCGCAGCCATGATTTACAAATTCAAGTCGAGAGCGACCGGTGACCTCATCATGCTGGAGCCTGACGGGCGGCGCGTGCTCGAGATCATCGGCAAGACCCCGGGCCCGCAAGGCATCATCGTGGTGGAGCAGATGCTGCCCGCCGTGGCGGCGCTGAACGCGGCCATCGCCAAGGCCGAAGCCGACTTCAAGGCGGCGGCCGAGGCGGCCGGTGGGGTCGACAATGTGCCCACGCCTCGTGACGCGGTCACGCTGCGCCAGCGCGCCGTGCCGTTCATCGAGATGCTCAAGGAGTGCGCGAAGGCGGAGCGGGAGATCGTCTGGGGCGTGTAGGCCGCCCCGGGCGAAGCTGCTGCTCTACAGCTACCGATAACTGCGCGCGTCCTCGATCACCTTGCCATCGTTCGGCAGGCTGCCGGGGCTGAGCAGTTGCACATCGCCGCGCAGCTTGGTGACATCGCGGATCGCCTCGCCGATCCTCGCGGCCAGTTCCGGCGGGTTTGACGCGGTTTCCACCTGCAGCGTCATGCGGTCGTGGGCCATCTCGCCGGCCACCACCAGCCGCGCCTTGAGCACCTCGGGAAAGCGCCGGGCGATGTCCGCCACCTGCGCTGGGTGCACAAACATGCCGCGGACCTTGGTGGTCTGGTCGGCCCGGCCCATCCAGCCCTTGATGCGCGTGTTGGTGCGCCCGCTCGGGCAGGCACCGGGCAGGATGGCCGACAGGTCGCCCGTGCCGAAGCGGATCAGCGGGTAGTCCGGGTTCAGCGTCGTGACGATCAGCTCGCCGACCTCGCCCTCGGGGACCGGCTCGCCCGTGCCGGGGCGCACGATCTCCACGAGCACGCCCTCATCCAGCACCAGTCCCTCGCGCGCCTCGGTCTCGTACGCGATCAGGCCCAGGTCGGCGCTCGCGTAGCACTGGTAGCCGGCAATGCCGCGCTCGGCCAGCCAGTCGCGCAGGCTCGGTGGAAAAGCCTCGGCCGAGACCAGCGCCTTGCTGACCGTGGGCAGCGCAATGCCCATTTCAGCCGCCTTGTCCACAATAATCTTCAAAAAACTCGGCGTGCCGATGTAGCCCGCGGGCTTGAGTTCGGCCATGGCCTGCACCTGTTGCTCGGTCTGGCCGGTGCCGCCCGGAAACACGCTGCAACCCAGCGCATGCGCGCCGCTCTCCATCATCGAGCCTGCCGGCACGAAGTGGTAGCTGAAACAGTTGTGAATCAGCTCGCCCGGCCGAAAACCGGCCGCGAACAGCGCGCGCGCCAGCCGCCAGTAGTCCCGGCGCGTGCCCTCAGGTTCGTAGATGGGCCCGGGGCTGGCGAACACGCGCGGCATGGCGGCACCGAGCGCCAGAGTGCAAAAACCGCCGAAGACGTCGCCACCCGCCGCGCGCGCGGCCTGCTGCCGCTCCAGCAACGCGTGCTTGCGGGTCACCGGCAGCCGCGCCAGTGCGGCGCGCGAGGTGACCGCCGCGGCCTGCACGCCTTGCAGGATGCCGGCAAACGCGGCAGACCGGGCTTGCGCGTTCGCGACCTGCCCGGGCAGTGCTGCCAGCAGCGCGGCTTCGCGTTCGACGGGGGGGCGGGTTTCCAGCGTGTCGTAGAAAGAAGTCATGACAATGGTCGATAGGGTTGGGTGCTTATGAAGGGCCTGTGCCGGGGAGTGATCCGGGCGTCGCCGGGCCGCCCCAAGGCGGTCGGGGCCCCCTCGGGGGGCGGCGACCCCACGCAGTGCGAGAGCGTGGGGGTCATGCCAGCCAGCGTTTGCGGCGCCTGTAGCTCTTCACGTCCTTGAAGCTCCTGCGCTCGCCACCGCCGACGCCGAGGTAGAACTCCTTCACGTCCTCGTTGTTGGCGAGGTCGCTGGCCGCGCCGTCCATCACCACCCGGCCCGACTCCATGATGTAGCCGTAGTCGGCGTACTTGAGCGCCATGTTGGTGTTCTGTTCGGCCAGCAGGAAGGTGACCTTCTCGCGCTCGTTGAGGTCTTTCACGATGTTGAACACCTCCTCGACAATCTGCGGCGCCAGCCCCATGGAGGGCTCGTCGAGCAGCACCATGCTGGGGTTGGCCATCAGGGCCCGGCCGATGGCGCACATCTGCTGCTCGCCGCCCGAGGTGTAGGCTGCCTGCGAGGTGCGGCGCGTCTTCAGGCGCGGGAAGTAGTTGTAGACCTTCTCCAGGTTCGCCGCGATCTCGGCCTTGTCGCGGCGGGTGTAGGTGCCCGTGAGCAGGTTCTCCTCGATGGTCAGGTGGGCAAAGCAGTGCCGTCCCTCCATCACCTGCACCACGCCGCGCTGCACCAGGTCGGCCGGCGAGAGGTTCTCGATGCGCTCGCCGCGCAGCTCGATCGAGCCCTTGGTGACCTCGCCGCGCTCGCCGCGCAGCAGGTTCGAGATGGCGCGCAGCGTGGTGGTCTTGCCCGCGCCGTTGCCGCCCAGGATGGCCACGATGCGCCCCTGCGGCACCTGCAGCGAGACACCCTTGAGTACCAGGATCACATGGTTGTAGATGACCTCGATGCCGTTGACGTTGAGAACGATGTTGGGTGTGTCCATAGAATCTTTTTTGTGCCAATCGACAGACCTGCAGACAAGCCTGTCGATTGGCGGCTCGTCAGAGCCGCCACCCCGCTCCACGCCGCTTTCGCAGCGCTCCCGTGCCTGGACGGGAGGAGTGGGAGCCGGCTGTCAGCCCTCAGACTGACAGTCGGCCGGCGTGCGGGGCGTCATCTTCTTGTCGGCCAGGTACTTGGCGGCTCCGGCTTTCACCATGGGCTTGATGATCTGCTCGTCCGCCTCGATGTAGTCCGACGTGATGTTCCATTTCTTGCCATCCCAGGTCTCGATGCGCGCCGCGGTCGAACCCATGTGGTCGGCACACGAGGTGCTGATCGGGCGCATCACGCCGTTAAAGCCCAGCGCGTCGAGTTTGGCCTGCGTGAGGTTCAGGTTTTCCAGGCCCCAGCGCACCTGCTCACCGCTCATGACCTTGCCCTTGCCAAAGCGCGCCTGTGCAGTGCGCACGGCCTCGTTCGAGAGCATCTGGATGATCACGCCGCGGGTGTACAGCACCGAACCCACGTCGTCCTTCGGCCCCGTGCCCTGGCCCTTGGCATACACGTACTTCAGGATGTCCTGCATCACCTTGGGCTGCTGGCCCGAGGTGTTGAGCGCCAGCGCGTGGTAGCCCTTGGCGCCTTCGCCCACGTCCTTCACATCCGGCTCGGCGCCGGCCCACCACACGCCATACATCTTGTCGCGCGGGTAGCCGGTGGCTTGCGCCTCCTTGAGGGCCGTGGAGTTCATGACGCCCCAGCCCCAGAGCATCACGTAGTCCGGGCGGCTCTGGCGCACCTGCAGCCAGGTGGCTTTTTGCTCCACGCCGGGTGCCGTCACCGGCAGCAGTTGCAGCTCGAAGCCGTTCATGCGGGCGCGCTCCTGCAGCAGCGGGATCGGCTCCTTGCCAAACGGCGAGTCGTGGTACACGAGCGCGATCTTCTTGCCCTTGAGCTTGTCGAAGCCACCCTCGCGCTTGGCGATGGCCTGGATGATGATGTCGGCGCCGGTCCAGTAGCTGCCCTGCAGCGGGAAGTTCCACTTGAACGCCATGCCGTCCTGCGATATCGACAGGCCATAGCCGAGCGTGATCAGCGGGATCTTGTCGACAGGGGCCTTCTCGGTCAGCGCGAAGGTGATACCCGTGGACTGCGGGTCGAACAGGGCCACGCCGGGGTGGCTCTTGAGGCGTTCGTAGCATTCCACGCCGCGGTCGGTGGCGTAGCCGGTTTCGCACTCTTCGTAGGTGAGCTTGACACCGTTGATGCCGCCGTCGCGCGCGTTGATCATCTTGAGGTAGTCCTGCTTGCCGTTGGCCCAGGGCGTGCCGTTGGGCGCGTAGGGGCCGGTGCGGTACGAGAGCAGCGGGAAGAACTGCTCCTTGGCCTGGGCCATCGCCGACGGCGCGGACACGGCGGCGGCGGCGAGCGCCAGCGCCCCGGCGATGAGTTGAATTCGAAGTTTCATGGCATGGTCTCCTGGGTTGAAATGAACGGACACGGGAACAAACTCAATGCGGGAACGGCCACA
This sequence comes from Rhodoferax sediminis, assembly GCF_006970865.1. Lineage (NCBI taxonomy): Bacteria > Pseudomonadati > Pseudomonadota > Betaproteobacteria > Burkholderiales > Comamonadaceae > Rhodoferax > Rhodoferax sediminis. Next base: position 4,013,028 of record NZ_CP035503.1, on the reverse strand, counting down.
GGCGAAGCTTCTGCTTGCCAATGGACCAGAGCCTGGCCAGGCCATGCGGCTCGACGATCAGGAACCAGACGATCAGGCCACCAAACACCATCAGCTCGGCGTGCGAGATGCCCGCCGTCGAGATGCTGACGCCGAGCAGCCGGGCCAACACGGGCAGGGACAGGCTCAGGGCAATCGGCAGGATCACGATGAAGCCGGCGCCGAAAAAGCTGCCCATGATGGAGCCCATGCCGCCGATGATCACCATGAACAGCAGGCGGAACGACTGGTCCACCGAGAACGCGGCGGGCTCCCAGGTCCCAAGGTAGACAAAGGCCCAGAGCGCCCCGGCCACGCCGATGATGAACGAGCTCACGGCAAAGGCGCTGAGCTTGGCGTAGACCGGGCGAATGCCGATCACGGCGGCGGCCACGTCCATGTCGCGAATCGCCATCCACTCGCGGCCGATGGCGCCGCGCACCAGGTTTTTGGCGAGCAGCGCAATCACGACCAGCAGCGACAGGCAAAAAAAGTATTTGCCCAGCGAGCTGTCCAGCGGCAGCCCGAACACCTGCAGGTTCGAGACCGAGACCGAACCTGAGGCCGAGTCGTTGGTCAGCCAGCTGATGCGCAGGAACATCCAGTCGCTGAAAAACTGTGCGGCCAGCGTGGTCACGGCCAGGTACAGCCCTTTCACGCGCAGGCTGGGCAGGCCGAACAGGATGCCGAACAGCGTGGCGCACAGCCCCCCCAGAATCAGCGCGACCAGCAGCGGCATGCCCGGCACCCGCACCATGAAGTTGTAGGCGCCATAGGCGCCCACCGCCATGAAGGCGCCCGAGCCCAGCGAAATCTGGCCGCAGTAGCCCACCAGAATGTTCACACCGACCGCGGCGAGTGAAAAGATCAGGAACGGAATCAGGATGGCGTTGAAAAAGTAATCGGTCGCGAGCCAGGGCACGGCGGCGAACGCCACCAGCAGCAGCGCGCCGATGAACAGGCGGTCCTGGGTGATCGGGAAGATCTGCTGATCGGCCCGGTAGGTGGTTTTGAATTGACCGTTTTCGCGGTAAAGCATGAGGGTGTTCCGGTTCTTCTTGTGAGGTCAGACGCGGTCGATGATCTTCTCGCCGAACAGGCCTTGCGGACGGAACAGCAGGAACACCAGCGCCAGCACGTAGGCAAACCAGATCTCGATGCCGCCGCCAACGAACGGGCCCAGATAGACCTCGGACAGCTTCTCGCCCACGCCGATGATCAATCCGCCGACGATGGCGCCGGGCACGGACGTCAACCCTCCCAGAATCACCACCGGCAGGGCGCGCAGCGCGACCGTGGACAGCGAGAACTGCACGCCCAGCTTGCTGCCCCAGATCATGCCGGCCACCAGCGCCACGACACCCGCCACGCACCAGACGATGACCCAGATGCGGTTCAGCGGAATACCGATGGACTGCGCCGCCTGGTGGTCATCGGCGACCGCGCGCAGCGCGCGCCCCGTCGCGGTTTCCTGGAAGAACAGGCTGAGCAGCGCGACCAGCGTCGCCGCGATAGCCGCGGCGATCAGGTCTTCCTTGTTCACCAGCAGGCCGCCCGGAAACACCTTGTCGAGGATGAATACCGGATCCTTGGGCATGCCGATATCGATCTTGTAGATGCTGTCGCCAAAGATACTCTGGCCCAGGCCCTCCATGAAGTACGCAATGCCCAGCGTGGCCATCAGCAGCGTCGTGGCCTCCTGATTGACCAGATGGCGCAGTGCGAGCCGCTCGATCAGCCAGGCGACGACAAACATGATCAAGGCGGCCACGATGAAGGCCAGCAGGTCGGTCAGCGGTTTGTAGGGCAGTCCGGTCCAGGCCGGAATCCACTCCGAGAACCGCGCCATGGCCAGGGCCGCGAACAGCACCATGGCGCCCTGGGCGAAGTTGAACACGCCCGAGGCCTTGAAGATCAGCACGAAGCCGAGCGCGACCAGCGAATACAGCATGCCGGCCATCAGGCCGCCCAGCAATGTTTCAAGGAAAAATGCCATCTTGTGAGTTCCTTGCGATCAGTGGCTGGTGCCCAGATAGGCACTGATCACGTCTTCGTTGTGGCGCACTTCGTCCGGCGTGCCGTCGCCGATCTTTTTGCCGTAATCGAGCACCACGACGCGATCGGAGATGTCCATCACCACGCTCATGTCGTGTTCGATCAGCACCACCGTGGTGCCGAACTCGTCGTTCACGTCGAGCACGAAGCGGCACATGTCCTGCTTTTCCTCGACGTTCATGCCGGCCATGGGCTCGTCGAGCAAGAGCACCTGCGGCTCCATGGCCAGCGCGCGTCCCAGGTCCACGCGCTTTTGCAGGCCATAGGGCAGCTGGCCCACGGGGGTTTTGCGGTAGGCCTGGATTTCGAGGAAGTCGATGATGCGTTCGACCGCTTCGCGGTGCCGGATCTCTTCGCGTTCGGCCGGCCCCAGGCGCAGCGCCTGCCACAGCAGGTTGCTTTTGATCTTGAGGTTGCGCCCGGTCATGATGTTGTCGAGCACGCTCATGCCCTTGAACAGCGCCAGGTTCTGGAAGGTGCGCGCCACGCCCATTTCGGCCACTTCGCGCGAGTTCATGTGCGCGAAGGTCTTGCCCCGAAAGCTGATGGTGCCCTGCTGCGGCGTGTAGACGCCGTTGATGCAGTTCAGCATCGAGCTCTTGCCGGCGCCGTTGGGGCCGATGATGGCGCGGATCTCGTGCTCGTGCACGTTGAACGAGATGTCGGTCAGCGCCTTCACGCCGCCGAAGCGCAGGCTGATGTTGCGCACGTCGAGAATGACGTCGCCTATTTTTTTGTTCATGCGGCTGCCTTCACGGGCGCGAAGGTTTTGGCGTCGCTGATCTTCAGGGTCGCGCTGACACTGCCGCTGCGCCCGTCCTCGAACTTCACCACGGTTTCAATGAACTGTTCGCTCTTGCCGCCGTACAGCGCGTCCACCAGCGGCTGGTATTTTTCCGCGATGAAGCCGCGGCGGACCTTGTTGGTGCGCGTCAGCTCGCCGTCATCGGCATCGAGCTCCTTGTGCAACACCAGGAAGCGGCTGATCTGCGAGCCCGCCAGCAGGGTGTCGGCGCTGAGGTCGGCATTGACCTTTTCCACGCACTCCTTGATGAGCTGATACACCTCGGGCTTTTGCGCCAGGTCGGTGTAGCCGGCATAGGGCAGGTTGCGCCGCTCGGCCCAGTTGCCCACGGCGTCGAAGTCGATGTTGATCATCACGCAGACCTTGTCGCGGCCGTCGCCATAGGCCACCACTTCCTTGATGTGCGGGAAGAACTTGAGCTTGTTCTCCACATACTTGGGCGCGAACATCGCGCCGTCGAAGGCGCCACCCTTGAGGCGGCCCACGTCTTTCACGCGGTCGATGATCTTGAGGTGCCCGCTGGCGTCCAGAAAGCCGGCGTCGCTGGTGTGGTACCAGCCGTCGGCGCTCAAGACCTCGGCCGTGGCGCTGGGGTTTTTGTAGTATTCCTTGAGCAGGCCGGCCGACTTGACCAGCAGCTCGCCGTTGTCCGCCACCCTGATCTGCACGCCCTGGATGGGCACGCCCACCGTATCGGCGCGCGCCTGGTTGTCGGGCTGCAGGCAGACGAACACGGCGGTCTCGGTCGAGCCGTACAGCTGCTTGAGGTTGATGCCGATCGAGCGGTAAAAGGTGAACAGGTCCGGACCTATGGCTTCGCCGGCCGTATAGGCCACACGCACGCGGCTGAAGCCCAGGTTGTTGCGCAGCGGGCCGTACACCAGGGCGTTGCCCAGCTTGTAGAGCAGCGCGTCCACGAAACCCACCGGTTTGCCATCCATCAGGGCGGGGCCAACGCGCCGGGCCACGTCCATGAAGCTGTGGAACATCGCCCGCTTGAGGCGGCTGGCGTCTTCCATGCGAATCATCACGCCGGTCAGCAGGCCCTCGAAGATGCGCGGCGGCGCAAAGTAGTAGGTGGGGCCGACTTCCTTGAGGTCGATCGTGACGGTGCTGGCGCTTTCGGGGCAGTTGACCACATAGCCGCAGCACAGCCACTGGGCGTAGCTGAAGATGTTCTGCCCGATCCAGGCCGGCGGCAGGTAGGCCAGCACTTCCTCTTTGTTGGTGAGGTGGTCGAATTCGGCGCCGGCCCGCGCGCGATCGAGCAGCGAGTAGTGCGTGTGCACCACGCCCTTGGGGTTGCCCGTGGTGCCGGAGGTGTAGAACATGCCCGCCACATCGTGCGGGCTGACCTGCTCTACGGCGGATTTGAAAAACCCCGGGTTGGCGGCGGCGAAAGCCTTGCCGGATTCGATCAAGGCGTCCAGCGCCATCAGGCCCGGCTCTGCGTAATGGCGCAGGCCGCGTGGGTCCTCGTAAAAGACATTCGAGAGTTGCGGGCACCTGTCGCGAATTTCCAGCAGCTTGTCGACCTGCTCCTGATCCTCGGCAAACGCGAAGCGCACCTCGGCATTGGTGATGGGAAATACGCACTCGGCAGCCACCGCGTCCTGGTACAGCGGCACCGGAATGGCCCCGAGCGACTGGATCGCCAGCAGGGTGGCGTACAGCTGCGGGCGGTTCGAGCCGATCACGACCATGTGCTCGCCGCGCTGCAGCCCCATCTCGTGCAGGCCGCACGCCACCTGCTCGACCAGCGCGGCCATGTCGGCCCAGTTGCGGGTCTGCCAGATGCCGTATTCCTTCTCACGCATAGCCGGCGCAGCGGGCCGCTCGGTGGCATGTTTTAGCAGCAGTCGGGGAAACGTGGTCGGCATGGTGGTGTCTTGTCTCCAGGGCATGACGCAAGATCGTTGCTATGGCCGGATACTAGGATCGAGTTTGACGTTTTGTTGTCGTTTAAACGACAATTTAAGGGTGAACACTCCCGGGACTTTCCCTCATTCTGGTTGGGGCTCGCCATGTCGACCGACCTGACCCTGCACCAGCGCCGGCGCATGCCCGACGCTTCCGAGCTGGGCGGCATTCCCTGGCTGCATGCGCTGGCGCCGGCCGAGCGTGAGCGGGCGCTGGCCGAACTCCAGGTCGGCGACGCCCGTGTCGGCGACTACGTGTGCCGCGTCGGGCGGCCGGTGACTTACTGGTTTGGCGTGGTCGGGGGCCTGCTCAAGATGAGCAGCGACAACGCGCAGGGCCACACCATGACCTTCACCGGCATCCCGCCCGGCGGCTGGTTTGGCGAGGGCACGGCGCTCAAGCGCGAGCCCTACCGCTACAACATCCAGGCGCTGCGCAAGAGCGTGGTGGCCGGCCTGCCGGTGGATACCTTCCACTGGCTGCTGGACCACTCGATCGGCTTCAACCGCTTTGTCATGAACCAGCTCAACGAGCGGCTCGGCCAGTTCATCGCGGCGCGCGAGATCGACCGCATGACCAACGCCGACCTGCGCGTGGCGCGCAACCTGGCCGCGCTGTTCAATCCGACGCTGTTTCCCGGCGTGGGCGAGGTGCTGCGCATCACGCAGCAGGAACTGGCGTACCTGGTGGGCCTGTCGCGCCAGCGCGTCAACGAGGCGCTGACCGCGCTGCAGGCGCAGGGCATGATCCAGGTCGAATACGGCGGGCTGCGCGTGCTCGATCTGCAGGCACTGCGCTCCAGTATGGTTTGAATGAAATCAGGCTCTGGACCTTTATTTATGTGTGCTTGTAGCTATTAAAACAATAGTAATGCCGATCTCTACGTGATCGATTGAAGGTGGCCGGCAGGGCCGTGCACCACGGGCTGTTTACGCTTTTTTGACAAAGCCCCTCGAAGTTTCATCCCTGTTTTTACGCGCCAAAACTTAGGCTTGTCCCATCGTTTTGATCGGGAGAAGTCGCATGGACATTGTCTTTGTGGTTGCCATCGCCGTATTTTGGGGCGCGCTGGCGGGGCTGGTATGGGGCTTTCGCAAGCTCGAACCCGCCGCGGGAGGCCGGCCATGATCGGCCTGGGCGCGCTCTACGCCCTCGGCGGCCTGTGCGCCGTCGCGCTGCTGGCGTATCTGGTCTATGCGCTGATCCGTGCGGAGGAATTTTGATGAGCATCTTGGCCTGGGGCCAGCTGGCTCTTTATCTGGCGGTGCTTTTGGTGCTGGCCTGGCCCGTCGGCCACTGGCTGGCGGCGCTGTGCGCGGGCCGGCTGCCCGGCTGGATGCTGCGTGTGGAGGCGCCGCTGTACCGTCTCGCCGGCACCTCGGCGGGCCAAGCCATGAACTGGGTGCAGTACGCGCTGGCCCTGCTGGCCTTCAACGCCCTGGGCGCGCTGGTTGTCTATGCGCTGCAGCGCCTGCAGCAGTGGCTGCCCCTCAACCCGCAGCACATGGCGGCCGTGACGCCCGACTCGGCCTTCAACACGGCGGTGAGCTTTGTCACCAACACCAACTGGCAAGGCTATACCGGCGAGGCCACGATGAGCTACCTGACGCAAATGCTGGCGCTCGCGGTGCAGAACTTCTTCTCGGCCGCCACCGGCATCGCGGTGGCGTTCGCGCTGATCCGCGGTTTTGCCGCGCGCTCCAGCGGCGTGGTGGGAAACTTCTGGGTCGATGTGACGCGCGTCACGGCCTGGCTGCTGCTGCCGCTGTCCCTGGTGTTTGCCGTGTTCCTGGTATCGCAGGGCGCGATCCAGAACTTCGACACGTACAAGGACGTGACCTTGCTGGAGACCACCCGCTACCAGCAGCCCAGGAACGGCCCCGACGGCCAGCCTTTGACGGACGCCAAGGGCAATCCGGTGACGGAAGACGCCAAGACCCGCACACAGACGCTGGCCATGGGCCCCGTGGCGTCGCAGGAGGCCATCAAGATGCTGGGGACCAACGGCGGCGGCTTCTTCAACGCCAACTCGGCGCATCCATACGAGAACCCGACCGCGCTCGCCAACTTCTTCCAGATGCTGTCCATCTTTCTGATCCCCGCCGCGCTGTGCTTTGCCTTCGGCCTCGAGGTCGGCGACCTGCGCCAGGGCTGGGCGGTGCTCGCGGCCATGACCATCATGTTTGTCATCGCCGTGGTGGCCATCACGCCGGCCGAGCAGGCCGGCAACCCGCTGCTCACACCGCTGGGGGTGGACCAGGGGATGAGCGCGCTGCAATCCGGCGGCAACATGGAGGGCAAGGAAGTTCGCTTCGGCATCAACGCCTCCAGCCTGTTCGCGGTCATCACCACCTCAGCCTCGTGTGGTGCCGTGAACGCCATGCACGACTCGTTCACACCGCTGGGCGGCATGGTGCCGATGGTGATGATGCAGCTCGGCGAAGTGGTGTTTGGCGGTGTCGGCACCGGTCTGTACAGCATGCTGGTGTTCGCCATCCTCGCGGTCTTCATCGCCGGGCTGATGATCGGGCGCACCCCGGAATACCTGGGCAAGAAGATCGAGTCGTACGAGATGAAGATGACCTCGATCGCGATCCTGGTGACGCCGATCCTGGTGCTCGCGGGCACCGCGGTTGCGGTGCTGGCCGACGCCGGCAGGGCCGGCATCGCCAATCCGGGCGCGCACGGCTTCTCGGAGATCCTGTACGCCTTCACCTCGGTCGCCAACAACAACGGCAGCGCCTTTGCCGGCCTGTCGGCCAACGCGCCGTTTTACAACATCATGCTTGCTATCGGGATGTGGCTCGGCCGCTTTGGCGTGGTCGTGCCGGTGCTGGCGATCGCCGGGGCCCTGGCGCGCAAGAAACGGCTGGCGGTGACGGCCGGCACCATGCCGACGCACGGGCCGCTGTTCGTCACGCTGCTGATCGGCACGGTGCTGCTGGTGGGACTGCTGAACTACGTGCCGGCGCTGGCGCTCGGGCCCGTGGTCGAACACTTCATGCTGTGGGGGGCTCACTGAGAATTATCATGACCCAACAAAAATCCTTTTCACTGTTTGACCCGGTGCTGCTCAGGCCCGCGATTGCCCAGTCGTTTGCCAAGCTGAACCCGCGCGTGCAGTGGTGCAACCCGGTGATGTTTGTCGTGTATATCGGCAGCATCCTGACCACGCTGCTGGGCATCCAGGCGCTGCAGGGCCGCGGCGAGGCACCGGCTGGTTTCATCTTCGCCGTGGCCGTGTGGCTGTGGTTCACCGTGCTGTTCGCCAACTTCGCGGAAGCCATGGCCGAAGGCCGCGCCCAGGCGCAGGCGTCCTCGCTGCGCGGCATCAAGAAGGCGGCCTGGGCCAAGAAGCTTCAGAAGCCTCACCATGGCACCGCTTTCGCCGCCGGGCCGCCCCAAGGCGAAGAAGCCCCCTCGGGGGGCAGCGCAGCACACGCAGTGGCAAGCGTGGGGGCGCATGCGTGGATCCCCGAGCAGGCCGAGAACCTGCGCCGTGGCGACGCCGTGCTGGTGGAAGCGCACGACATGATCCCGCTCGACGGCGAGGTCATCGAAGGCGTGGCCTCGGTGGACGAATCGGCCATCACCGGCGAATCGGCGCCCGTGATCCGGGAGTCGGGCGGCGACTTTTCGGCGGTGACCGGCGGCACCCGCGTGCTGTCGGACTGGCTGGTGGTGCGTATCACGGTGAACCCCGGCGAGAGCTTCATCGACCGCATGATCAGCATGGTGGAGTCTGCCCGCCGCCAGAAGACCCCCAACGAGATCGCGCTGACCATCCTGCTGGTGGCGCTGACCATCGTGTTCCTGGTGGTCACCGTGACGCTGCTGCCGTACTCGGTGTTCAGCGTGGCGGTCACCCAGGCCGGCACGGCCGTGACGATCACCGCGCTCATCGCGCTGCTGGTGTGCCTGATCCCCACCACCATCGGCGGCCTGCTGTCGGCCATCGGCGTGGCCGGCATGAGCCGCATGATGCAGGCCAATGTGATCGCCACTTCGGGGCGCGCCGTGGAGGCCGCTGGCGACGTGGACGTGCTGCTGCTCGACAAGACCGGCACCATCACGCACGGCAACCGGCAGGCGTCGGCGTTCCTGCCGGCCCCCGGCGCCACGGAACTCGCGCTGGCCAGAGCCGCCATGCAGGCCTCGCTGGCGGATGAAACCCCCGAGGGCCGCAGCATCGTGGCGCTGGCCCAGCGCTTGAGCGGCGCCTCGGCACTGTCCACCAGCGTGGGCGCCATGAGCGCCGTGCAGTCGCAGGCAGAGGCCGGCGAAGCGACAGGTGAGGGGGCCATCGGCCGCGGCGCCGGGCCGTCCCAAGCAAGGCCAACCCCCTCGGGGGGCAGCGTAGTACACGCAGTGACAAGCGTGGGGGCGATTCCCGTGCCCTTCACGGCGCAGACCCGCATGAGCGGCGTCGACGTGCAGCGGCCCGACGGCGGCGTGCGCATGCTGCGCAAGGGCGCCGTGGATGCGATTCGCCGGCACGTCGAGGCGCATGGCGGGGGCCTGCCGGCCGAGGTGCTGCGCGCCGCCGACGACGTGGCGCGCCGCGGCAGCACGCCGCTGGCGGTGTCCGACGGCAACACCGTGCTGGGCGTGGTGGAGCTCAAGGACATCGTCAAGGCCGGCATCAAGGAGCGCTTCGGCGAGCTGCGCCGCATGGGCATCAAGACCGTGATGATCACCGGTGACAACAAGCTCACCGCCGCGGCAATCGCGGCCGAGGCCGGTGTGGACGATTTCCTGGCCGAGGCTACGCCCGAGGCCAAGCTCCGGCTGATCCGCGACTACCAGGCCGAGGGCCGTCTGGTGGCCATGACCGGCGACGGCACCAACGATGCCCCGGCGCTGGCCCAGGCCGACGTGGCGGTCGCCATGAACAGCGGCACCCAGGCCGCCAAGGAGGCCGGCAACATGGTGGATCTGGACTCGAATCCGACCAAGCTGCTGGAGGTGGTGGAAACCGGCAAGGCGCTCCTGATGACGCGCGGCTCGCTCACCACGTTCTCGATCGCCAACGACGTGGCCAAGTACTTCGCCATCATTCCGGCGATCTTCGTCACCACCTATCCGCAGCTCGCGGTGCTGAATGTGATGCGCCTCGGCAGCCCGTCGTCAGCCATCCTGTCGGCGGTGATCTTCAACGCGCTCATCATCGTTTTCCTGATTCCGCTGGCGCTCAAGGGCGTAAAGTACCGCGCCGTCGGCGCCGCCGCGCTGTTGCGCCGCAATCTGCTGATTTACGGCGTCGGCGGCCTGATCGTGCCCTTTGTCGGCATCAAGTTCATCGACCTGTTGCTGACCGCGTTCCATCTTGTCTAAAGGGGGCATCGTGAAAAACGTTTTCATTTCCATGCGCCCGCTGCTGGTCCTGTTCGGGGCCTTGAGCCTGCTCACCGGCCTGGCGTACCCGCTGGTGGTCACCGGCCTGGCCCGCTCGCTGTTTCCCTGGCAGGCCGGCGGCAGTCTGATCCTGCAGGGCGGCAAACCCGTGGGCTCGGCACTGATCGGGCAGAACTTCGCCGACCCCGGGCATTTCTGGGGCCGCCTCTCGGCCACCACGCCGATGCCCTACAACGCCACGTCCTCCGGCGGCTCGAACCTGGGGCCGCTGAACCCGGCGCTGCTTGATGCGGTCAAGGCCAGGGTCGAGGCGCTGCGCGCGGCCGACCCCGGCAACACTGCGCCGGTGCCGGTGGACCTGGTCACGGCCTCGGGCAGCGGGCTCGACCCGGACATCAGCCCGGCCGCCGCCCGCTACCAGGTGGCGCGGGTGGCGCGGGCGCGCGGGCTCGACGTAGCCCGCGTGCAGGCACTGGTGGCCGCGCACACCGAGGGTGCCCTGTGGGGCATCCTTGGCGAGCCGCGCGTCAATGTGCTGCGCCTGAACCTGGCGCTGGATGCCCAAAAGCAGATGAGCAAACCATGAGCGTGTGGTGGCGATGAAGTAACCTCGACGCCATGGCGGAACCACCGAACCAGCGTCCCGACCCGGACGAACTGCTGCAGCGCCTGCAGCAGCAGGAGGCGCAGAGCCTGCACGGCAAGCTGCGCATCTACTTCGGCGCCAGCGCGGGGGTGGGCAAGACCTACGCCATGCTGAACGCCGCCCAGCGCGAGCGCCAGGCGGGGCGCGACGTGCTGGTCGGCGTGATCGAAACCCATGGCCGCAGCGAAACCGCGGAGCTGCTGGCGGGGCTGGAGCAGCTGCCCCTGCGCGAGGTGGCGTACCGCGGCCGGACCCTGCGCGAGTTCGACCTGGAGGCGGCCCTGCGCGCCGGCGCGTCGCGCAAGCCGCTACTGCTGCTGGTGGACGAGCTGGCGCACACCAACGTGGAGGGTTCGCGCCACCCCAAGCGCTGGCAGGACGTGCAGGAGCTGCTGGAATCCGGCATCGACATCTGGAGCACGCTCAATGTGCAGCACCTGGAGAGCCTGAACGGCACGGTGGGCGCCATCACCGGCATCCGCGTGCACGAAACCGTGCCCGACACCGTGCTTGACGGCGCCGACGAAATCATCCTGGTCGACGTCACGCCCGACGAGCTGTTGACCCGCCTGAAGGCCGGCAAGGTGTACCTGCCGCAGCAGGCGCAGCAGGCGGCGCAGAATTTCTTCCGCAAGGGCAACCTGATCGCGCTGCGCGAGATCGCGCTGCGGCGCACGGCCGAGCATGTCGAAGACGACGTGCGCAGCTACCGGGTGGCGCAATCCATTGCCCCCGTCTGGAACACGGAGGGCTCGATCCTGGTGTGCATCGGCCCGCACCCCGGCGCCGAACAGACGGTGCGCAGCGCCGCGCGGCTGGCCGGCCAACTTGGCGTGCGCTGGCATGCGGCCTATGTGGAGACGCCGGCGCTGCAGCGGCAAGGCGCGGTCGAGCGCGACCGCATTCTGGCGGTGCTCAAACTGGCGCAGGAACTGGGCGCCGAAACGGCGGTGCTGACCGGCAGCGACGCGGTGGCCGAACTCGTGCGCCAGGCCCAGACCCTGAACTGCGCCACGCTGGTGGTGGGGCGGCCCCGCGTGCCCGCCTGGCAGGCGAGGTGGCGCCTCGGCCCGCCGACCGTGACGCGCCGCCTGGCGATGCTGGCGCCCACGCTGGACATCGTCGAAGTCGCCCAGGCCGACAGCGCGCGCAGGATGGCCCGGGCCGTGCACCGCGCGCATGACGAGGAAGAGGCCGCCCCCTGGCGCGAGGCCTGGCCGCGCTATGCCTGGGCCGTCGCCACCTGCCTGCTGACCACCGCGCTGGCGCTGCCGCTGCTGCGCTTCTTTGACCTCGCCAACATCGTCATGCTGTTCCTGCTGGGCGTGGTGCTGGTGGCGGTGCGCTGGGGCCGCGGTCCGGCCGCGCTGTCGGCGGTCTTGAATGTGGCTGCGTTCGATTTCTTTTTCGTCCCGCCGCGCCTGTCCATGGCCATCAGCGACGCGCAGTACCTGGTGACCTTTGCTGTCATGCTGGCGGTGGGGCTGCTGACCGGGCAGCTCACCGCGAACCTGCGCTTTTCCGCGCGCATCGCCGCGGGTCGCGAGCGGCGCGCCCAGGCGCTGTTCGAGCTGACGCGCGACCTGTCGGGCGCCTTGCTGACCCGCCAGGTGGCGGAGATGGGCGAGGCCGCGGTGCGGCGCACCTTTGGCGGCCAGGCCCGGGTGCTGGTCACCGACGCCGCCGACCGGCTGATGGTGGACGCAGCGGCGCCGGACGGACTCGATGCCAGCATCGCCGACTGGGCCTTTCACAACGAGCAGCCGGCCGGACTGGCGACCTCCACGCTGCCGGCCCACGACTGGCACTACGTGCCGCTGAAGGCGCCGATGCGGGTGCGCGGCGTGCTCGCGCTCAAACCGGCGCAGCCGCGCTGGCTCCTGATTCCCGAGCAGGTGCAGCAGCTGGAGACGCTGGCGCGCCAGATCGCGATCGCGCTCGAGCGCGTGCACTACGTGGACGTGGCGCAGGAGGCGCTGGTGCAGATGGAGTCCGAGCGGCTGCGCAATGCCTTGCTGTCCGCCATCTCGCACGACGTGCGCACGCCGCTCACGGCGCTGATCGGACTGGCCGAGTCGCTGCAGCACTCGCTGTCGGCGTCCGCATCGCCGCTCGGCCAGCAGCAGGCCGAGACCGCGCAGGCGATCACCGGGCAGGCGCGTCAACTCAACGCGCTGGTGAACAACCTGCTCGACATGGCGCGCCTGCAAAGCGGTGCGGTGAACCTGCGCAGCGAGTGGCAGTCGGTCGAGGAAGTGGTCGGTTCGGCCATCCGCGCGGCAGCGCACGCGCTGGGCCGCCAGGCCGTGCAGACCGAGATCCCGGCGGATCTGCCGCTGGTGGAGTTCGATGCGGCGCTGATCGAGCGCGTGCTGGTCAACCTGCTGGAAAATGCCGCCAAATATGGGCAGCCACCGATCGTGATCAAGGCCGGCGTGACGCCGCAGGCGCTGGTCTTGAGCGTGCGTGACCACGGGCCGGGGCTGCCCGCCGTCCTCAAGGGGCGCGAGCACGAGCTGTTCGAGAAATTCACGCGCGGCGCTACGGAGTCGGCCCAGCCGGGGGTCGGCCTGGGGCTGGCGATCTGCAAGGCGGTGGTGGATGCGCACCGCGGGCAGATCGTGGCCGCCAATGCCTTGGGCGGTGGCGCAGAATTCACCCTCACACTGCCACGCCGCCCACCGCCCGAACCTGTTGATGTTGAGTAACCCGCCCCATCATGCCGAGTCCGATCGCCGTCGTCATTGAAGACGAGCCGCAAATTCGCCGCTTTGTGCGGGCCGCGCTCGAGGCCGAAGGCTGGCAGGTGCATGAGGCCGAGACGGCCCGGCGTGGCCTGAGCGAAGCCGGCACGCGCAAGCCCGATCTGCTGGTGCTCGACCTGGGCCTGCCCGACGGCGATGGGCTGGACGTGATCCGCGATGTGCGCGGCTGGTCGGGCGTGCCCATCATCGTGCTGTCGGCGCGGCAGGATGAGGCCGACAAGGTGGCCGCGCTCGATGCCGGTGCCGACGACTACCTGACCAAGCCATTCGGCGTCGGCGAACTGCTGGCGCGGGTGCGCGCCAACCTGCGCCGCCCGCGCGCGGCCGGCGCCGTGGAGAGCGATCCGGTGTTCCGCTTTGGCGACGTGGCGGTGGACCGGCAGGCCCGCCGGGTGACCCGCGGCGGGGCGGAGGTGCATCTCACGCCGATCGAATACCGCCTGCTGCTGGTGCTGGTGGCCAACGTGGGCCGTGTGCTGACGCACCGCCAGCTCCTGCGTGAAGTCTGGGGCCCGTCGCATGCCGAGCAGAGCCACTACCTGCGCATCTACATGGGGCATTTGCGGCAAAAGCTGGAGCTTGACCCGGCGCAGCCGCGGCACCTGCTGACGGAAACGGCGGTGGGCTACCGGCTGGTCGCGGGGGATGCCTGAGAATTTGAGAGAAAATGACGTATAGCCTTTGCCACCATTGCGCAAGTAGCTACGAAATATATAGCACATGACCGATTCCAAACCCCCTCCCGCGTTCCGCCGTGCGCCGCCCCCCGGCAACAAGCCGCCGCCGCTGAACGCCACCGGCCCGGGCGTGCGCGTGGCGGCGTCTGGCGCCACCACGACCCGGTTGAACAAGCGCATGGCCGAGCTCGGCCTGTGTTCGCGCCGCGAGGCCGACGACTGGATCGACAAGGGCTGGGTCAAGGTCAACGGCGAGATCGCGCCCATGGGCCTGCAGGTCAAACACAGCGACCGCATCGAGATCGACAAAAAGGCCCAGGGCCACCAGGCCACGCAGGTCACCATCCTGCTCAACAAGCCCATGGGCTATGTCAGTGGCCAGGCCGAAGACGGGCATCAGCCGGCGGTGACCCTGGTGACCGCGCAGAACCGCTGGCCGGACGACAACGCGCGCTTCTTCTTCCATCCCTCGCAGTTGCGCGGCCTGGCACCGGCGGGGCGGCTCGACATCGACTCGATCGGCCTGCTGGTGCTGACGCAGGACGGCCGCGTGGCGCGCCAGCTGATCGGCGAGGACTCGGTGATGGACAAGGAATACCTGGTGCGCGTCAGCCTGGGCGAGACCGTCACCAATGTGCAGGCCGCGTTCCCCGCCGAACAGCTGGCGCGCCTGCGCTACGGCCTGAGTCTGGACGGCCAGCTCCTCAAGCCGGCGCAGGTCGAGTGGCAGAACCCCGAGCAGCTGCGTTTTGTGCTGACGGAGGGCAAAAAACGCCAGATCCGGCGCATGTGCGAGCAGGTCGGCCTCAAGGTGGTAGGCCTCAAGCGCGTCCGCATCGGGCGCGTGGTGCTCGGCCATCTGCCGGTCGGACAGTGGCGTTACCTGGCGCCGCACGAGCGGTTCTGAACCAGCGGCGGCCACGGCCGGACCTTGAAGTCCGGGGCCGGCGCCCCTATTTGTGGACAGCTTCCTTTTTCAAACTTTGACGACACCATGACCAAACAGACACTTTCCTTCCAGGCCGAAGTCGCCCAGTTGCTGCACCTCGTCACGCATTCGCTGTATTCCAACAAGGAAATTTTCCTGCGCGAGCTGATCTCCAACGCCTCCGATGCCTGCGACAAACTGCGCTACGAGGCGCTGAACAGCCCGGCGCTGCTGGAGGACGCGCCGAATCTCGAGGTGCGCGTGAGTGTCGACAAGACCGCCCGCACGCTGACCATCACCGACAACGGCATCGGCCTGTCGCAGCAGGAGGCCATCGACAACCTGGGCACTATCGCCAAGAGCGGCACGCGCGACTTTGTCAGCAGGCTCAGCGGCGACCAGAAGGCCCAGGCGGACGAGCAGGGCCAGCTCATCGGCCAGTTCGGCGTGGGTTTTTACTCGGGCTTCATCGTGGCCGACAAGATCACGGTGGAGTCGCGCCGCGCCGGCCTGCCGGCGGATCAGGCCGTGCGCTGGGTCAGCGACGGCGGCGCCAGCGGCGGCGGTGCCTTCGAGGTGGAGAACATCACGCGCGCGGCGCGCGGCACCAGCGTGACCCTGCACCTGCGCGAGGACGCGCAGGACTACTTGAGCGCGTGGAAGCTCAAGGGCATCATCAACAAGTACTCCGACCACATCAGCCTGCCCATCCTCATGCAGAAAGAGGAATGGAAAGAGGGTGAAGAGGGCAAGGGCGGCGAGATGGTCACCACCGACGAGTGGGAAACCGTGAACCAGGCCAGCGCGCTGTGGACGCGGCCGAAGAAGGACATCACGCCTGAGCACTACGCAGAGTTCTACAAACAGATCAGCCATGACCACGAGGCGCCGCTCGCCTACACGCACAACCGCGTCGAGGGCAGCACCGAATACACGCAGCTGCTGTACATCCCGTCCAAGGCGCCGCTGGACCTGTTCAACCGCGACAAGGCCGCCGGCATCAAGCTCTATGTCAAGCGCGTGTTCATCATGGACGACGCCGAGGCGCTGATGCCGGTGTACCTGCGCTTCGTCAAGGGCGTGGTCGATTCCAGCGATCTGCCGCTCAACGTGAGCCGTGAACTGCTGCAGGAAAGCCGCGACGTGCGGGCCATCCGCGAGGGCTGCACCAAGCGCGTCCTGTCCATGCTGGAAGACCTGGCCAAAAACAATCGCCCAGCGGACGATGCCAGCGAGGAAGACAAGGCCGGCGCCGGCAAGTACGACAAGTTCTACGCCGAGTTCGGCGCCGTGCTCAAGGAAGGCCTGGGCGAGGACTTTGCCAACCGCGAGCGCCTGGCCAAGCTGCTGCGCTACGCCTCCACCAGCTCCGACACGGCCAGCGTGAGCCTGGCCGACTACAAGGCCCGCATGAAGGAGGGCCAGGAGGCGATCTACTACATCACCGCCGACACCCTGGCCGGCGCCAAGAACAGCCCGCAGCTCGAAGTGTTCAAGAAAAAGGGCATCGAGGTGCTCTTGATGACGGATCGCGTGGACGAGTGGGCGCTGAGCCACCTGCACGAGTTCGACGGCACGCCACTGCAGTCCGTGGCGCGGGGGGCGGTCGACCTGGGCAAGCTGCAGGACGACGCCGAGAAGAAGGCGTTTGAGGAAGCGTCCGAGGTCTTCAAGCCGGTGCTGGCCAAACTCAAGGATGCCCTGAAAGACAAGGCCGAGGACGTGCGCGTGACCAGCCGCCTGGTCGACAGCCCGGCCTGTCTGGTGGTGCAGGAGCACGGCATGAGCACCCAGCTCGCGCGCATGCTCAGGCAGGCCGGCCAGACGATGCCCGACGTCAAGCCCGTGCTCGAAGTCAACCCCGAGCACCCGCTGGTCAAGAAGCTGGCAGCCGGCGACGGCGCCTCGGTGCACTTCCACGACCTGGCGAACATCCTGTTCGACCAGGCCCTGCTGGCCGAAGGCGGCCTGCCCGACGATCCGGCGGCCTATGTGAAGCGGGTCAACGCGCTGCTGGTCTGACCGTTTTCCCCTTGACTTGCAAAGGCGTGCGGCACGTCAAAATGCTGCTGGTTTAAGTCCCTTGGCATATGCGACACAGCAAGCTTTTGCGCTGCGCGATCACCAGCGTTGGCATCTTCGCCGCCGCGAGTCAGGCGTTTGCCGGTGCAGCCGACGCGGCCGACCCTGTCAGAGACTGGCTGACGCCCGCGCTGACCTACGACGGCGCTCTGGTCAGTGATCTTCAAGGCGGCCTGCGCAGAGGGAGCACCTATGTCGGCAACCTGCATCTCAAGTTGACGGCAAAGGGAGCATCGACGCCATGGCTGGGCACAACGGGCTTCGTCGACCTGTTGGCGATCCATGGCGGACGTCCCAGCCAGTTGGTGGGCGACGCGCAGGGTGTCAGCAATATCGAGGGTCCAGCCGGTAGTCAAATCGAGGAGCTATGGCTGCAGCACAATTTCCAGGGAAGCAGCGTGTCGGTGCTTGGGGGCATCTATGACCTGAATAGCGAGTTCTATCGCCTCCAGGCTGCCGGACTCTTTCTGAACAGTTCCTTCGGCATGGGTCCGGAATTTGCACAAAGCGGAGTCGAGGGCCCGTCGATATTCCCTCGGACGTCGGCTGGAATTCGCTTCGCACTGAAGCCAGGGCCGGGAACCGTTTTGCGGGCGGCCCTCCTGGATGGCGTGCCGGTCGCCCGGCCGGACGGCTCGCATGCCGTGTTTCAAAAGGGCGACGGGTTGCTTGGAGTGGCCGAGGTCGCTTTCCTGTCGCGTGCAAGCGCAGCGGACACCGTGCCTCGCGATGCGCGCGACCGCATCGGCCGGTTCTCGGCGCTGCGCCCGTACGACGACAAACTCGCACTGGGTCTGTGGCACTACTCGGGCCGCTACGCGGACCTCAGCGATGTCGATTCGGCCGCAAATCCGGTCGCGCGTCGGGGCACCTCGGGCGCCTACGCCATCGGCGAGCGCGAGCTTGTGGGTCGTGACGGCTCGTCGCGCAGGCACGTGGCCGCGTTCGGCCAAATCGGCGTGGCCGATGCGAGAACGAACCGGTTCGCTTCCTATGTGGGGGCGGGGCTGGTCGGCTCGGGTTGGGGCGTGGGCAGAGAGGCTGATCAAATCGGAATTTCCATTGCTCGCGCGAACAATGGCTCTCACTACGCTCGCTCGATGCAAGCGCAAGACTTGACTCCCACACGGGCTGAAACCACGATCGAGGTGACGTACCTGGCGCAGGTCTCGAAGCATCTCGCGATTCAGCCGGACATTCAGTACGTCGTGCATCCGAATACTGACCCATCCGTTTCCAACGCATGGGTGCTGCAGCTTCGCTTCGAGTGCTCGTTCTGAGATCAACGAAGCCCGACCCCGGCGCCGCGCTCATCCTCTTCGAGGCCGTGGTGTACCGCGCGCTCGCTGTACCCGCGGCTGGGTTACGGCTTACGCTGCACTGCACGGTTGCCGATCGCGAGGCGCATGAAAAAATGGGGTTTAATGAAACCCGGGGACGGTGCACAGACCCGCTTTGCCGCCGCCCTGGCCGTGCGGCTCTCACGCATGCGCTTCAACAGCCACGAGGAATAGCCATGCTCCATGACCACAATTCACGCTCCATCGGGCCAGCGCAAGGCGCCCTTGCCGTTCAAGGGTACAGCCCGGCGGCGAAATTGCTGCACTGGCTGGTCGTGCTTTTGGTATTGACGCAATTCCTGACCGCGATCCTGATGCCCGAAATCGGGCCCGACACCGTGCCGGCGACGCTGATCGGCCTGCACTTTTCGTTCGGAGTTCTGATCCTCGTTGTGATGGCGATCCGCTTTATTTACCGATTGCTCTATCCGGCGCCGCTGGACATGCCCGGTTCGCCTGCGTGGGAGCGCTGGGCTGCCCATGCAACCCACCTGGCTTTTTATTTCATTTTGCTGGTCGGGCCGTTCCTGGGCTGGGCCTCGGCATCCGCTCACAAGCTTGCCGTGAATGTGTTCGGCATCATTTCTCTGCCCGCCATCGCGGCCCCCAAGGCCCGCTGGGCACTGACCGCAGGCGATATCCATGCCTACATGATGTGGGTGTTGCTGGCGCTGATCGCGTTGCACGCGGCGGCGGCGTTTTATCACCACCTGTTCGTGCGCGATGGTGTGCTGCAGCGCATGCTGCCGGCGCGCCGGGACTGAAATCCGAAGAGTCCGCGCGCGGGCGGCCTGATTCGGCCAACCCAGCTGCATCATGGCCATTTCTCGCAGGTAATCGTCGCGTTCTCGCGAGACAGGCGTGCGACGGGCGCGTACGATTCATGGGCGACTTTCCCTCCCATCCGCAGAACCCAGAGCACCGCCCATGAGCAACAGTATCGCGACCAGCGCCGCACCGCCGGGCACGAACGACCCCACCCGCTTTCGGGTGCTGGGTGCGATCAGCTTTTCGCACTTCCTCAACGACATGATCCAGTCGCTGATCCTGGCGATCTATCCCCTGCTCAAGGGCGAGTTCAGCCTGAGCTTCACGCAGATCGGCCTGATCACGCTGACCTACCAGATCACCGCCTCGCTGCTGCAGCCGGTGGTGGGCCTGTATACCGACAAGCACCCCAAGCCCTATTCCCTGGCGTTTGGCATGGGCGCCACGCTGATCGGGCTGCTGGTGCTGTCCATCGCGCCCAATTTTGGCGTTGTGCTGCTGGCGGCCGCGCTGGTGGGGACGGGCTCCTCCATCTTTCACCCCGAATCCTCGCGCATCGCACGCATGGCATCCGGCGGCCAGCATGGCCTGGCGCAATCGATCTTCCAGGTCGGCGGCAACATGGGCAGCGCCGTCGGCCCGCTGCTCGCGGCGGCGATCATCATTCCGCGCGGCCAGTACGCCGTGGCGTGGTTCGGGCTGGCCGCGCTGGTGGCCATCACCGTGCTGTGGAAAATCGGCGGCTGGTACAAGCAGCAACAATTGGCCGGAGTGGGCAGGAAGAAGAAAGCCGCCGCGGCCGTGTACGGCCCGCTGCCGCGGCGCACCGTCGCATGGGCCTTCCTGGTCCTGATGGTGCTGATCTTCTCCAAGTATTTTTACCTGACCAGCATCACCAGCTACTACATCTTCTACCTCATCGCCAAGTTCCACCTGTCCGTGCAGTCGGCGCAGGTGCACCTGTTCGTGTTCTTGTTTGCGGTGGCGGCCGGCACCATGCTCGGCGGCCCCATCGGCGACCGCATCGGGCGCAAGCTGGTGATCTGGGTGTCCATTCTCGGCGTGGCGCCGTTCACGCTGATGCTGCCCTACGCGAACCTGATGTGGACGGGCGTGCTGACCTTCGTGATCGGCCTGATCCTCGCGTCCGCCTTCTCGGCGATCCTGGTGTTCGCGCAGGAACTGGTGCCCGGCAAGGTCGGCGCCGTCTCGGGCATGTTCTTCGGCTTCGCGTTCGGCATGGGCGGCATCGGCGCCGCGGTGCTCGGCAGCCTGGCCGACACGCACGGCATCGAATATGTCTATCGCCTGTGCGCTTATCTGCCGCTGCTGGGCATGCTGACGGTATTCCTGCCCAACGTCGAGCGCCATCGCATCAAGTAGTCATCTGCCGCGCCGCTGCCAGAGGTAATACGCCAGCAGGCCGACGACGAAGACGTTGCCGGCCAGCACGCCCGCGCTGATGATCGACGGCTGGTGCAGCAGATGGCGCAGTTCGAGCGGGATATACAGGCCGCCCGATAGCGCGCCCAGCCATTCGGCCCAGACCCGGTCATTCCACAGCCCATAGGCTTCGGCGAAGCGCAGCGCGACGTAGGCGACGGCCAGCATGGCGAGCAGGTGCAGGTTGGCACCGGGCAACAGCCCCGCGTAGTGCAAAAGAATCGATGGATAGTGCTCGTCCGGCTGCAACCCGAAGCGGCCGATCAAGTCAATCACCAGATGCTTCACATCGCGATGCTCCAGGTCGATCACACCGATCATCGCAATCAGCGCGGCGGAGCCCTTGAGGGCCTCGAACAGGGCGACCGCGCGCAGCGCGCGACGTTGCGCGATGGAATGTTGTGGAGCGGTGCGGGCGACGGGCAACGGTTGGCTCATGAGGATTTTTTTGCCGGCGCTACGGCAGGATCCCCAGCACGATATCCGACGGGCGGCACAGCCGCGTGCCGCGCGGCGTGACCACGATCGGCCGGTTCATCAGGATCGGGTGTGCCACCATGACATCGATCAGCGCGTCGTCCGACAGTGCGGGGTTGTCGAGCCCGAGCTCAACGCACAAAGCCTCCTTGCTGCGCAGCACCTCGCGCACCGGCAGCTTCAGCTGCGCGATGAGTTCGACCAGCTTCTCGCGGCCGGGCGGGTGCTTCAGGTAGTCGATGACCTCGGGCTCGATGCCGTGCTCGCGAATCAGGCCCAGCACGGTGCGCGAGGTGCCGCATTTCGGGTTGTGGTAGATCGTGACGGGGTTCATGGGCGTCGTTCTCCGGAAAAGATGAAAGAGGGAGCGGGATGATTTTTTCAGACCAGCAGCGGTGGTTCCTGCATGGCCTCGATCTGCTCGTGCAGCATGTCGACCTGGCCCTTCCAGTAGTCGCTGGAGCCGAACCACGGGAAGTTGATCGGAAAGATCGGATCGGCCCAGCGCCGCGCCAGCCAGGCGCTGTAGTGGATCAGGCGCAGCGTGCGCAGCGGCTCGATCAGGGCCAGCTCGCGCCGGTCGAACGCGCGGAACTGCTCGTAGCCGTCGAGCAGCCCACTGAGCTGCGCGGTGCGCTGGCGCCGGTCGCCTGAAACCAGCATCCACAGGTCCTGCACCGCCGGGCCGCTGCGCGCGTCGTCCAGGTCGACAAAATGCGGGCCGCCGCCGGGCCGCTCGGTCGGCGTCCACAGGATATTGCCGGGGTGACAGTCGCCGTGCAGCCGGATGGATTGCAGCGGTTCGGTGTCAAATGAGCCTGTAGCCTTTGTCTCCATTGCGCTGGCAGCTATCAAATCAAGAGCGTCGGTGCAAGCCGCCTGCCACGCGCCTTGTACGTCGAGCGGGATCTTGTCATGCGCCAGCAGCCAGTCGCGCGAGGCAGTGCCAAAGCTTTGCAGGTCCAGCGCCGGGCGGTGTGCAAACAGCCGCGCCGCGCCCACGGTGTGGATGCGCGCCAGGAAGCGGCCGATCCACTCCAGCACCTCGAAGTCGTCGAGTTCGGGCGCTCGCCCGCCCCGGCTCGGGCTCACGCTGAAGGCGAAGCCGGCGAACGCGTGCAGCGTACGATCGGCCAGCACCAGTGGCCCAACGACCGGGATTTCTGCCGCCATCAACTCGGCCGCGAAGGCGTGTTCTTCGAGGATTTGCGCCTCGCTCCAGCGCCCGGGCCGGTAGAACTTGGCGACCACGGCGCCGCCGTCTTCGAGGTGGATCTGGTAGACACGGTTCTCGTACGAACTCAGCGCCATCAGCCGGCCGTCGCCGTACAGGCCGACACTGGCAAGCGCGTCCATCACCACGTCGGGCGTCAGCGTCTCGTAGGGGTGGGTCAGGGCGCGGGAAGCGCGGGAAGCGCTGGAGGGGTGCGGGTCGGCCATGGGGTGATTGTCGCCGCCCCGGAGGCAGGGCAGCGCGGGGCACGGGTATCAGGAAGAAATAGCCTGCAAACCCTTGATTTATTTGCGCAGTTTGCTATCAGGTTAATAGCGACAGCATTTGCCCGACACGTGGGTCGCCGTGCCCGGCCAGTACCTGCGCGTAGGCGGCCTGCACCGCCTCGGGGCCATGATGGTGTGCCACCGTGAGCCACGGCGCGGCCGGGTTGCTGACCTGGTGCACAAAACCCTGCCAGGCCTGCAGCAGCCGCTGGCCCAGGCCCTCGGCGCCCCAGTCCGCGTGCCGCTTCTTGATTTGCGCGGGGGCAAAGAACAACGTGGCGCGCGGCCCTGGCAGGTCCCTGGCGCCGCCGAGCTGCTCGACGTGCGTGCCGCCGATCGAGCTGCTGAACTTCAGGTGAGCGAAGCGCGTGTGGATGGCGCGGCGCAACTCCGCGCTGCCGGCAAAGTCGATATAGACGCAGGGCGCCTCGGCGGCGATCTGATCGAGCTGCTCGTACGTCAGCACCCGGCTGTAGCAGCCCAGGCTCTCGCAAAACGCCTGGTTACCGGCCGAGGTCAGGCCCACGACCTCGATGCCCGGCCGCCTCTGGAGCTGGAACGCCGTGCCGTAGGCGGTTTTGCTCGACGCGCTGGACAGCAGCATCACGTCGGCCTGGAAAAAATCGTTATCGGCCAGGAAGTCGTCGATCAGCCACGAGGTGATGAACAGCGGCCGCAGCAGCGCCTGCAGGTCTTCGGTATCTGGGCTGTAGAACGGATCGGCGGCGCAGCGCATGACCTGGTTGTAGACCGCGTGCAGCGGCGCACGGTGCGCGGCGCCGTCGACAAAACTGCCTGGTGAGAGCCGGGTCGGCGACAGCACCGCGCTGCTTGCCATCGGCCAGTAGCCGTACAGCCGCTCGCCCACCGCGATGCCGGCGTGCAGTGACTGCGCCACCGTACCAAAGCCCCATACGGGCACGATGCCCCAGCCGTCTTCGTGCGTGGGATAGAACTCCCAGTAGCTCATGGCCTCGCCGAACGCGGCGTAGGTGATGTTGTTGGAGGTCAGCGCGAACTTGTCTACCTGGACGCGAATCTGATCAGGTGCAAGCGCGGTATCTGGCGCGGTAGTCAACCGCGTGGTGCTGAGCCGGTTTTTCTGGACGAGCAGGGTGGTGTTCATGGGGCGACCCTAAACGAAACGGCCCGCCGGTTCAACACCGGCAGGCCGCCTGGGTGACAGCTGGGCTGGTTTACGCGAGCGTGATGGTCACGTCGATGTTGCCGCGCGTGGCATTCGAATACGGGCAGACCTGGTGCGCAGCGTCCACCAGCGCCTGGGCGGCAGCGCGCTCCATGCCGGGCAGGCTGACCTTCAGGCGCGCGGCGATGCCATAGGCGTTCGGGATCGGGCCGAGATCCACCTCCGCATCCACCGCCACGTCGGCCGGCACGGAGACTTTCATCTTGCCGGCCACCGCCTTGATGGCGCCGATAAAGCAGGCCGAGTAGCCGGCCGCGAACATCTGCTCGGGGTTGGTGCCGGTGCCGGACGCGCCCGGGGACGACAGCTTGACCTCCAGGCGGCCATCGTCTGAGCGCGCGGCGCCATTGTCGCGCCCGCCGGTGGTGTGAGTGTGGGCGGTGTACAGGACTTTCTCGAGTTTCGTAGGCATGGGGACTCCTTTGGGAAATAGTGCTTCGGGCATGAAGCGGGTTGAGAAATCGTCAGGTGACCAGTCTCTGGCGCAGGGCCTGAACCTGCTTGGTGAGGCTGACCAGTTCGGAGAGCGAGCATTGGCTGGCATCGAGAATGCAGCCCGGAATCTTCGCGGCGCGGACCTTGAGCCGGCGTCCGGCCGCGGTCAGCGTGAGGTGCACGCGGCGCTCGTCCGTTACCGCGCGGATGCGGCTGATCAAGCCGGCGGCCTCCAGCCGCTTGAGCAGCGGCGTGAGCGTGCCCGAGTCGAGGTACAGGCGCTCGCCGAGCTCGGACACCGTCAACCCGTCCCGTTCCCACAGCACCAGCATGACCAGATATTGCGGGTAGGTCAGTCCGAGCCCATCGAGCAGCGGTTTGTACAGCTTGGTCATCGCCAGCGAGGTGGAATACAGCGCGAAGCACAGCTGGTTGTCCAGCAGCAGGGCCTGGTCGGGATCGAGTTTTCGCGTTGCCATGGCTGAATTATAGTGAGCAATTAAATTGTGTGCAATTTAATTTTGTAAATAAACCCAACCGAACCGGCAATTCGCCGGATCAGCGGCCCGAAAAGCGTGCAGGCCGTTTTTCGGCGAACGAGCGCACGCCCTCGGCTGCATCAATGCTGTTGGCCAGTCGCCGCTGTACCGGTATGAATTCATGCATCGCGACCAGCGGGCCGTGCTCGACGGCCTTGAGCGCGTTCAGCCGCGAGGCCACCACAGCCAGCGGTGCCTGCGCGGCGACGGTCTGTGCCAGGCGCAGCGCCTCGTCCAGCTCCCGGCCCGCGGGCACCACCTTTTGCACGAAGTTCAGCCGCAGTGCCTCGGCGCTGCCGAACTCGTCACCGGTCAGCAAATGCAGCAGCGCATTGCCCAGGCCCGCGCGCTCGGCCATGCGCAGCGTGGCGCCGCCCGTGGCCATGATGCCGCGCTTGACTTCGAGTTGCGAGAAGCGGCAGTTGTCGGCTGCGACCACGATGTCGGCCGCCAGCATCAGCTCGATGCCCAGTGTGTAGGTGATTCCCTTGACCGCCACCAGCATCGGCTTGGTGCGGCGCCGGTAGCCCTCCATGCCAAGGTTCAAGGGGTCGACCAGGCCCAGCGGCACGGCCTTCTCGCCGCGCTGCATCAGCGGCGCGATGGTCGGCAGATCCAGTCCCGCGGTGAAGTGCTCGCCCATGGCGTGCAGCACCCCCACGCGCAGCGCCGGGTCGTCGTCCAGCCGCGTATAGGCTTCGCCGAGCTCGCGGAACATCTTCGGGGTGAAGCCATTGCGCTTGGCCGGGCGGTTGATGCTGATCAGCAGCACGTGCTCCAGCACCTCGCAGTCGATGCTGCCCTCAAGGTGTTCCTGTGTGCTCATGCGCGCCTCTTCTTTCAGTACTTGTAAACGCCTTGCCCGGTCTTGCGGCCCAGCCGTCCCGCGGCCACCATTTCCTTCAGCAGCGGGCACGGACGGTACTTGCTGTCGCCGAACTCGGTGAGGTAGACGTCCATCACCGCCAGGCACACGTCCAGGCCGATCATGTCGGCCAGCGCCAGCGGGCCGATCGGCTGGTTGCAGCCCAGCTTCATGCCGGCATCGATGTCTTCGGGCGTGGCCAGCCCTTCGGCCAGCACAAAAAACGCTTCGTTGATCATCGGCACCAGGATGCGGTTCACCACGAAGCCCGGCGCGTTCTTCACGGTGATCGGCGACTTGCCCAGCGCGGTGGCCATGGCGTGCACCGCGTCGTGGGTAGCATCGCTGGTCTGTAGGCCGCGGATGATTTCCACCAGCGCCATCATCGGCACCGGGTTGAAAAAGTGCATGCCGATGAAGCGGTCAGGGCGCGAGGTGGCGGCGGCCAGTTTGGTGATGGAGATCGACGAGGTGTTGGAGGCGATGATCACCTCGGGCGCGAGCAGCGCGTCGGCCTGCTTCAGGATCTTGAGCTTGAGTTCGTAGTTCTCGGTGGCGGCCTCGATCACCAGTTGCGCGGATTTCAGGTCTTCATAGCGGGCCGAGCCCTTGATGCGCGCCAGCGCCGTGGCCTTCTCAAGCGCGCTGATCTTGTCCTTCTTGATCAGGCGGTCCAGGCTGCCGGCGATCGTGGCAATGCCTTTATCGACGGCCGCATCGGAGATGTCCACCATCACCACGTCGATGCCCGAGACGGCACATGCCTGCGCAATGCCGTTGCCCATGGTGCCTGCGCCGATGATGCCCACTGTCCGAATGTCCATGTTGATCCTTTTCCAGGGTTGAAATGTGTCAACCGCCTATGTTATCGGCTCATGGCGGCATTTGTTGTAACGTACGCACTGGCCAGAAAAACAAACCAGATCCGCGGAGTCCCATGGAAACAGGCATGTTCGACTACATCATCATCGGCGGCGGTTCCGCCGGCTGCGTGCTGGCGGCGCGCCTGAGCGAGGACCCGGCCATCCGGGTCTGCCTGCTGGAGGCCGGCCCGGTCGACAAGAGCGTGCTGATCCACTGCCCGGCCGGACTGGCGCTGCTGGCCAGGAACGGGCAGGCCAACTGGGCGTTCGAGACGGTGCCGCAGCCCGGCCTGAACGGGCGGCGCGGCTACCAGCCGCGCGGCAAGGTGCTGGGCGGCTCCAGCTCGATCAACGCCATGATCTACGCCCGCGGCCACCATAGCGACTACGACCATTGGGCCGCGCAGGGCAATCCGGGCTGGAGCTTTGACGAGGTGCTGCCGTATTTCAGGCGCTCCGAGCACAACGAGCGCGGGGCCGATGCCTGGCACGGCACGGGCGGCCCGCTGAATGTGGCGGACCTGCGCAGTCCGAACCGCTTCGGCCCGGTGTTTGTGCGCGCCGGGCGGGAGGCGGGCTTTGCCGTGAACCACGACTTCAACGGTGCCGAGCAGGAAGGCGTGGGCATGTACCAGGTCACGCATAAAAACGGCGAACGCTGCAGCGCCGCCAAGGCCTACCTCACGCCGAACCTGTCGCGGCCCAACCTGCAGGTCATCACCGGCGCGACCACCACCCGCATCCTGACCGAGGGCCGGCGCGCCGTCGGCGTGGAATACCGCCGTGGTGGCCAGCTCGAACAGATCAAGGCCACGCGCGAGGTGCTGCTGTGCGCTGGCTCGCTGCAGTCGCCGCAAGTGCTGATGCTGTCGGGCATCGGCCCCGGCGCACAGTTGCGGCAGCACGGCATTGCCACCGTGCACGACCTGCCGGGTGTGGGAGAGAACCTGCACGACCACGTGGACGTGGTGCAGGTGGTGGACGCGCCGCACTTGAGGGACCTGTTCGGTATTTCCCCGGTCGGACTGCTGCGCGCGCTCAAGGGCATTTTCGAGTGGCGCCGCCACCGCCGCGGCATGCTCACCACCAATTTTGCCGAAGCCGGCGGCTTCATCAAGAGCCAGCCGGGCGAGCCAATTCCGGATTTGCAGCTGCACTTTGTGATCGGCAAGCTGGTGAACCACGGCCGCACGACCAGCTTCGGCCACGGCTATTCATGCCATGTGTGCCTGTTGCGCCCGAAAAGCCGCGGCAGCGTGAAGCTGGCCAGCGCCGACCCGCTGGCGGCGCCGCTGATCGACCCGAACTTCCTGGGCGAGCCGGACGACCTGAGCCGCCTGCTGCGCGGCTTCAGGCTGATGCGCCACATCCTGTCGCAGCCGGTGCTGGCCGACTACCGCGGTGTGGAGATGCCGGCCTCCGCCGGCGCGCACACCGACGAGCAGATCGAGCGGTTCATCCGCAACCATGCCGACACGATTTACCACCCGGTCGGCACCTGCCGCATGGGCCGCGACGCGCTGGCCGTGGTGGACGCCGAGCTGCGCGTGCACGGCGTGGCCGGCCTGCGCGTGGTGGACGCCTCCATCATGCCGCGCGTGGTGGGCGGAAACACGAATGCGCCGACCATCATGATTGCCGAGAAGGCCGCCGACCTGATCAAGGCCGCGGCGCAGGCCGCATGAGCATTTTATAAGCAAAAATGGCTTGTAGCCCTTATCAGTCGTGCGCGGACAGCTATCAAAACAGTAGTATCCGACTCAACCCTGAAAGCGCCGGCGCGTGAGCGCGAGCGCGATCCAGAACGTCACCAGCGTATAGGCGGCCAGCACGCCCGCATGCAACAGCGGCTGCGCCGGCCACTGGTCCATGAACAGCGGGCGCACCAGCTCCACCGCATGCGTCAGCGGCAGCAGGCTGGAGAGCGTATGCACCAGGCCGGGCAGCTGCTCGCGCGGAAAGAACACGCCGCTGAGGAACATCATGGGCGTGAGGAACAGCGTGAAGTAGTAGGTGAAGAAGTCGTAGCCCTGCGCCAGGGCATTGAAGATCAGCGCGATGCAGCTGAAGGTGATGCCCGCGCACAGCAGCACCGGCCAGGCCACCAGCAGCTTGGGGCTGTGGCTGATGTTCAGGGCCAGGATCACGAGCAGGATGGCGGTCACGCTGAACAGCGCCTTGAAGGCGGCCCACAGCATCTCGGCCAGCACGATGTTGTCCAGGTTCACCGGCGCATTCATGATGCCGTCCCAGGTCTTTTGCACATGCATGCGCGAGAACGCCGAGTACAGCGCCTCGAAGCTGGCGGCGTTCATCGCGCTCATACAGACAGAGCCGCTGGCCAGGAACAGGAGGTAGGGAATCTGCACGCTGCCTTGCGCACCGGCCACGGTCACGTGACCTACGAGCGCCCCCATGCCGTAGCCAAAGGCCACCAGCCATATCAGCGGCTCGGCGATGTTGCCGACCAGGCTGGGGATGGCCAGCTTGCGCCACACCAGCAGGTTGCGCAGGAACACCGGCCACCAGCGCGCCGACAGATTGGGCACGCGCCAAATGCTCATGTTCGTCATCAGCCGTCCTCCCGGATTTGCCGGCCGGTGAGCTTGAGGAACAGGTCCTCCAGGTTCGCCGGGCGGTGCAGCGTGCGCAGCTGCGGCCAGGTGGCCAGCGCGGCCAGCAGCGGCTGGGCATCGTGCGTGTAGAAAAACACGGTCTCGCCACTGAGTTCGACGCGTGCCGCCAGCGCCTTCAGCGGCGAATCGAGCAGGGCCGCGGCCCCTACGCCATAGACTTCGACCACGTCCGGCTCCAGATACTCGGCGATCAGCTCGCGCGGCCGGCCCTCGGCGATCTTCCGGCCGTGGTCCAGCACCAGAAGGCGCGAGCACAGGCGCTCGGCCTCGTCCATGAAGTGCGTGGTCAGCAGGATCGACTTGCCTTGTTGCAGCAGCACCTGCAGCCGCTCCCACATCAGGTGGCGCGCCTGCGGGTCGAGCCCGGTGGTGGGCTCGTCGAGCAGCAGCAGGCGCGGGTCGTTGACCAGGGCCCGGGCCAGGCTCAGGCGCCGGCGCATGCCGCCCGACAGCTCGCCCGGTTTGCTGTCGGCCTTGTGCGCCAGCGCGGCAAAGTCCAGCAGTGCCGGAATGCGCGGGCGAATCTCGGCCGCGCGCATGCCAAAGTAGCGGCCATACACCAGCAGATTCTCGAAGCAGCTGAAGTCCGGGTCCAGCGTGTCGGACTGGCTCACCACGCCCAGCTGCGCCTTGATGGCGAGCGCATCGCGCGGCATCTGCAAGCCCGGCGCCGTGGCGCCATCGGGGAAATAGCGGACGGTGCCGGCGTCGGGCGCCGTCAGCCCCAGGCACATGCGGATGGTGGTGGTCTTGCCGGCGCCATTCGGCCCGATCACGCCCAGGCATTCGCCGGGGGCAATGGCAAAGGACAGGTCATCGACCACCACGGCGCCGCCGTAGCGTTTGCTCAGGCCCTGGACGACGACGAGAGGATGGCTCATGCGACTATTATCCCGGCATGACTTTCCCTGAACTGGGCGCGCTGGCCGCCTGGGCCAACGATTCCTCGCTGCGCCTCGTGCTGGTCGCGCTGGTGGCCGTGCTGCTGGCCCTGCTGGTGCACGGCGTGGGCGCGGCGCTGGTGCTGCGCCTGACGCGGACCATGCCGGTGGCCTTCGCGGCGGCGGGGCAATGCAAGGCGCCCACCCGCGTGCTGCTGCCGCTGGTGGCGCTGCAGGCGGTCTGGCAGATTGCGCCCGATGATTTTCCGCTGATCGACGCCGTGCGCCATGGCAACGGCCTGCTGCTGCTGATGGTTCTGACCTGGCTGGGCCTGCGCGCCGTGCGCGGCGTGGTGCTGGGCGTCGTGAGCCTGCACCCGCTCGATGTCGAAGACAACCTGCATGCCCGCCGCATCCACACCCAGACCCACATGCTGGCGCGTATCGCCATGTTCACGGTACTGCTGGCCGGGCTGGCCCTGATGCTGATGACCTTTCCGGGCGCGCGCCAGTTCGGCGCCGGCCTGCTGGCCTCGGCTGGTGTGGTCGGCCTGGTGGCGGGGATTGCGGCGCGCCCGATTTTCAGCAACCTGATCGCCGGGCTGCAGATTGCGCTGGCGCAGCCCATCCGCCTGGACGACGTGCTGGTGGTGCAGGGGGACTTCGGCCGCGTCGAGGAAATTACCGGCACCTACGTGGTGCTCAAGCTCTGGGATGAGCGCCGGCTGATCATTCCGCTGCAGTGGTTCATCGAAAACCCGTTTCACAACTGGACGCGCAAGAGCGCCGGCATCATCGGCACGGTCTTCCTGTGGGTGGACTACCGCATGCCACTGGAGCCGCTGCGCAGGCAGGCGCAGCGTGTCTGCGACGACGCGCCCGAATGGGACCGGCGCCTGTGCAAATTGCAGGTGGTGGACGCCGGCGAGCGCAGCATGCAGTTGCGCGTACTGGTGAGCTCCGCCAGCTCGGGCCAGAACTGGGACCTGCGCTGCCGGGTGCGCGAGGCGCTGGTGGATTTCATGCAGCGCGAGTATCCGCAGCACCTGCCTTTGATGCGCGCCGAACTGGCGGAGACGGTTATTTCAGAAAAACAGGCTGTAGCCCAATAGGGTTGTTCGCAGGCAGCTACTTAATTGATAGCAATCGAGGGCGGGCTGCGCGTGCCCGCTACTGGAACGCCACTTCGGAAAAACTGCGCAGCTTGCGGCTGTGCAACTGGTCGATGCGCTGCTCGCGCAGCAGCTCGACGGCGCGGATGCCGATGCGCAGGTGCTGGTCCACGCGCTCGCGGTAGAAGTGGTTCGCCATGCCGGGCAGCTTGATCTCGCCGTGCAGCGGCTTGTCGGACACGCACAGGAGCGTGCCGTAGGGCACGCGGAAGCGAAAGCCGTTCGCCGCGATGGTGGCGCTCTCCATGTCCAGCGCCACCGCGCGGCTCTGGCTGAAGCGGCGCTGTGGCGTGTTGTGCGGCAGCAGCTCCCAGTTGCGGTTGTCGGTGCTGGCCACGGTGCCGGTGCGCAGGATGCCCTTGAGCGCGGCGCCGCGCAGTTGCGTCACGTCGGCCACCGCATCCTGTAGCGCCACCTGGATCTCGGCCAGCGCCGGGATCGGCACCCACAGCGGCAGCTCCTCGTCGAGCACATGGTCCTCGCGCACATAGCCGTGCGCCAGCACGTAGTCGCCAAGCTGCTGGCTGTTGCGCAGGCCGGCGCAATGGCCCAGCATGAGCCAGGCGTGCGGGCGCAGCACCGCGATGTGGTCGGTGATGGTCTTGGCGTTGGCCGGGCCGACGCCGATGTTGCTCATGGTGATGCCGGAGCGGTCGGCGCGCAGCAGGTGGTAGGACGGCATCTGCGGCAGGCGCGGCGGCGCGGCGCCGAGCGCGTCGCCCGCTTCGGCGCTGAGTCCCACGCGGCGCGTGACCACGTTGCCCGGCTCCACGAACGCGATGTAGTCGCTCGCCGGGTCGGCCATGGCCTCGTGCCCGAGGCGCACGAATTCGTCGATGTAGAACTGGTAGTTGGTGAACAGCACGAAGTTCTGGAAATGCTCGGGCGCCGTGCCGGTGTAGTGGCGCAGGCGCTGCAGCGAGTAGTCCACGCGCGGCGCGGTGAACAGCGACAGCGGCTGCGGCTCGCCGGGGCGCGGCTCGTAGGTGCCATTGGCGATGCCGTCGTCCATCGCGGCCAGGTCGGGCAGGTCGAACACGTCGCGCATCAGCAGGCGGCGCCCGGGCGTCATGCTGCCTTCCACATGGTCGTGCTCGGCGAACGAGAAGTGCACCGGGATCGGCTGCGTGCTGGTGCCCACCTCCAGCTCCACCTCGTGGTTTTGCAGCAGCAGGCGGAACTGCTCCAGGTAATACCTGCTGTACAGGTCGGGGCGCGTGAGCGTGGTCTCGAAGCGGCCCGGACCGGCGACGAAGCCGTAGCTCAGGCGTGTGCTCTCGGCCGGGTCGGGGGCGGCGCGCGCCACCGTGTGGGTGTGGATGCGCACGAACGGGTAGCAGGCGCGCACGTGTCCGGGCAGCGACTCGCCCGCCACGAAGCGCTGCATGGCCTGGCGCAAATGGTCGATCTGCTGGGTGTAGATGGCCTGCACCTGGGCCAGGGCGGCCTCGGGGTCGGCGTGGCGCGTGGGCGCAATGAAGGGGGGCAGGTAGGGCATGGCGGTATTGTCCCTATTTCCGTCAGACTGCTGCGCTTGCTGCCGGTTCGCGCACCGGCTCGCGCATCGTCACAAACTCTTCCGCCAGCGTGGGGTGGATGCCGATGGTGCTGTCGAACACGGCCTTGGTCGCGCCCGCCTTGAGCGCCACGGCAAAGCCCTGCACCACCTCGCCGGCGTCAGGCCCGACCATGTGCAGGCCGACCACGCGGTCGCTGGCCTCGTCGACCAGCAGCTTCATCAGTGTGCGCTCAGCGCTGCCGCTCAGTGTGTGCTTGAGCGGCTTGAAGTCGGAGCGGTACACCGTGATGCGGCCGAACTTCTCGCGCGCCTGCGCCTCGGTATAGCCCACGGTGCCGATATTGGGGTGCGTGAACACGGCCGTGGGAACAAAGTCGTAGCTCATGTCGCGCGCCGCCTTGCCGCCCGCCGGCCCCAGCAGGTGATCGACCAGCGCCATGGCCTCGCCCAGCGCCACCGGCGTGAGCTGCAGGCGCGCCGTCACGTCGCCCAGCGCGTAGATGGAAGGCACCGAGCTCTGGTAGTGCGCGTCCACCAGGATCGCGCCGTCCTGGCCCTGCGCCACGCCCGCGGCCTCCAGCCCCATGCCGCGCACGTTCGGCACCCGGCCGGTCGCGTACAGCACCGTGTCCACCGTAGCGCTGTCGCCGCCGGCCAGCCGGACCACCAGGCCGGCCGCCGTGCGCGCTATCGACGCCACCTCGGTCTGGAGGCGCAGGTCCACGCCGGCCTTGCCCATCTCGGCGGCGATGAAGCCGCGCACCTCGTCGTCAAAACCGCGCAGCACCTGCGCGCCGCGGTACAGCTGCGTGACCTGCGCCCCCAGCCCGTTGAAGATGGAGGCGAATTCGCAGGCGATGTAGCCGCCGCCCACCACCAGCAAGCGCGCCGGGAACGGTTCCAGGTCGAAGATCTCGTTGGAGGTAATCGCGTGCTCGCGGCCCGCAACGGCGGGCACGCTGGGCGTGCCGCCGGTGGCGATCAGGATGTGGCGGGCGCTATAGCTGCGCTCGCCTAGCTGCACCGTGTGCGCATCCGCCAGTTGCGCGTGTTCGCTGAACAATTGCACGCCCGCGTCCGTCAGCAGCTGCAGGTACACGCCATTCAGCCGCGTGATCTCGCGCGCGCGATTCGCCTTGAGGCGGCCCCAGTCGAGCCGGGGCGCTTCCAGGTCCCAGCCAAAGCCTCGCGCTTCCTCGAAGGCCTCGGCATAGTGCGCGGCGTAGCTGTACAGCTTCTTGGGGATGCAGCCGACATTCACGCAGGTGCCCCCGAGTCCGGCGACGCCGCCCGATTCCGCCAGCGCCACACGCACACCGCGCTGCGCCGCCATGCGCGCGGCGCGCACGCCGCCGCTGCCGCCGCCGATCACGAACAGATCAAAGTCAAAGGTTTTCATCTTGGGTATCTTGGGTGTATTCCGGTTTTTTTGAAGGTCACGGACACCCAAGCATGCCTGCACCGGCGCGCGCCTGCAACCGCGGGACGTCAGGGCTGGAGCGGGCAGTCCTTGAATAATTGGGGAACAATCACCAACTTGACTGTGACACCCGCAAATCATCAAGGCACATCATGACCACCCAACTCAAAATCGACTTTGTCTCCGACGTTTCCTGCCCCTGGTGCGTGATCGGCCTGAAATCGCTGGACGAGGCGCTGGCGCGCGTCGGCAAGGATGTCTCCGCCGAGCTGCATTTCCAGCCGTTCGAGCTCAATCCCCAGATGGCGCCCGAGGGCCAGGAGATTACCGAGCACATCACCGAAAAGTACGGCATCACGCCCGCGCAGGCGAATGCCAACCGCGAAAACATCCGTGCGCGCGGCGCGCAGGTGGGCTTCAAGTTCAGCATGGCGGATGAGCCCGGCGGTGGCCGCCACCGCATCTACAACACCTTTGACGCGCATCGCCTGCTGCATTGGGCCGAGCTGGAAGGCCTGGACAAGCAAAAGGCGCTGAAAGAGGCGCTATTCAAGGCCTACTTCACCGACGGCCAGAGCCCCGCCTCGCACGAGGTGCTGGCGCGGGTGGCGGGCGAGGCCGGCCTGGACGCCGCGCGTGCGCGCGAGGTCCTGGCTTCAGGCGCGTATGCCGATGAAGTGCGCGAGCGCGAGCAGTTTTACCTGGGCAGTGGCATTCACTCGGTGCCGGCCATCATCATCAACGAGCGCCATTTGATCTCGGGCGGGCAGCCCGCCGAAGTGTTCGAGCAGGCGCTGCGCCAGATCGCTGCCGAAGGCTGATGGCAGCGGCGGCGCAGCGCCGCGCCGATCATCGGCGGGGTTTGCTGGCTTCGTGGCCGATCACGCCGCCCACGGCGGCGCCGCCGATGGTTCCGAGGGCATCGCCCCCCGTCAACAGGGAGCCGCCAACTGCGCCGATGCCGGCGCCAATGGCGGTGTTCTGGCCTTGCCTCGACATGCCGGCACAGCCGCCCAGGCCGAGCAGCAGGGCCGCGGTGGCCGCACCGAGTGTAAATTTTTGCATCATTTTCATGGAACTACCTCTTTCTCTAACCAGGGTGAGCGGCGACATGGCCGTCCACGTCTTCAATGTAGAAGAAGCCCGGCGGCCGCGCTGTCGGGGCAGTTCGCGTTCCCGTGTAGGAGAGTGATGACAGTCAGCCTGCGCGCGAGGCGGTCATGCGCAGCGAGTCCGCCACCGCCAGCATCGGCTGCAGCACGCTGGCGCCCAGCTTTCTGGAGCGTTCGCCGCTCCAGCCATGGAGCTCGTCGGGCAGGTTGGCGTTGTCCTTGAACGGCATCTCGATGGTGAAGGCCAGGCAATCGAAGTGCTGGCTCACCCAATTGGTGGCGAGCGTGAGGTTGGCGCTGCCGGGTGCGGCCTGGCCGTAGCCCTGCCCGGTCTGAAAATCGGGGCTGGCGGCCAGCCACGCGGCCTTGAAGGCCGCCTCCAGCGCCGCCAGTCGCGGCGTGTAGCCCGGGTTGCCCTCTGCACCGGCCACGAAGTTGTACGGCAGGCTCTCGTCGCCATGCGCGTCCAGGCACAGGTCCACGCCGGTCTGCTGCATCGCCTGGCGCACCAGAAATACCTCGGGCGACTTTTCCAGGCTTGGCGTTTGCCATTCGCGGTTCAGGTTCGCGCCGGCCGCATTGGTGCGCAGGTTGCCGCGCACCGCGCCGTCGGGGTTCATGTTCGGCACCACGTAGAACACGCAGTGGTCCAGCAGCACGCGGTTCACCGGGTCGTCGCCGTCGAGCAGCCGCTCCAGAAACCCTTCGACAAACCACTCGGCCATGGTCTCGCCCGGGTGCTGGCGCGCGATCAGCCAGACCTTCTTTTTGTCGGTCGGCGCGGTGGCGCTTCGCGCATCGGTGATGCGCAAGAGCGTCATGTCGCGCCCGTCCAGTGTGGTGCCGAGGGGCCGCACCTCGACATGGTCGGATTGCCCGCTTGACCCGATCAGGTCGAGGTGGCGCTCGTACGAATAGGGTTCGAAGTAGGCGAAGTAAACGCTGTGCGTGTCGGGCGTGAGCCGGGCCGTCAAGACCTGGCCGTCGAAGCTCGTGGCTATGCGCAGCCAGTGCCGGCGATCGTGGCTGGCCAGCACGCGGTAGCCATCCCAGCCCTTGGGGAACGCGCACTGGCCCGCGTTCAGAAAGCGCAACGTTACCGGCAGGCCGGCCGCGCCCTGCAGCCGGAAGTGGAACCACTGCGCAAAGCCGGCCGCGTTGTCACTGCGGATGTTGAGCTGGATGTCATTCGGGTCGGCCAGGCTCACGACCTCGATGGCGCCTGAGTCGAACGAGGTGGAGATGCTCAGTGGCGCCATGGATCAGCCGGCGGCCTGCAGGTACTTCGCCGTGATGGCCTTGCCCGGCTGCGGCGTGTGCACCACGGGCGAGACGAACACCACGTCGTCGGCCAGCAGGCGCTCCAGCGCCGCCATGTCGCGGCTGCGCACGATTTCGTGCCACTGTTCAATCGGGGCAGGCATCATGGTGGTTTATCCTTTTCAGGCATCAAATCAGGCTGCAACCCTTGTTGCATATGCACTGAATGCTATTAAAAATGTAGTCATCGCGGGTGATTTCAAGGCGCCGCATAGCGCTCGCGCAGTTCGCGCTTGAGCACCTTGCCGATCGCGCTGCGCGGCAACTCGTCGATGAACTGCAGCGCGGCCAGCCGCTGCGTCTTGCCCACGCGGCCATTGAACCACTGCAGCAGAGCGTCCGCCTTGGTGTCGCTGCCCGGCCGCCCGACCACGAAGGCCACCGGCGTCTCGCCCCAGGCCTCGGACGGCACGCCGACCACCGCCACCTCCGCCACCGCGGGGTGCTCGCGCAGCACGGCTTCGAGGTCGCTCGGGTAGATGTTGAAGCCGCCCGAGATGATCATGTCCTTCTTGCGGTCGAAGAGCAGGAGAAAGCCGTCTTCATCGAAGCGGCCCACGTCGCCGGTGCGGATGAAGCGCTTGCCGGCGGGGTCGAACCATTCGGCCTCGCGCGTCTTGCCGGGCTGGCCGTGGTAGCCGGTCATCATGCCGGGCGAATGGCCAACCACTTCGCCGGCCTCGCCGCGCGGCACTTCACGGCCTTCGTCGTCGATCAGCCGGATATCGCTGGTCGCGGCGGGCCGGCCGACCGTGTGCAGCTTGGTGGGGTACAGGTGCGCTTCCAGAATGCAGGTGCCGCCGCCCTCGGTCATGCCGTAGTACTCGATCAGGCCACCGGGCCAGCGCCCCAGCACATCGGCCTTGAGCGCGGCCGAGAAAGGCGCGCTGGTGGAGAACTTGAAGAGGAAGCTGGACAGATCAAAACGGTCGAACTCGGGCCGCGCCATGATGCGCTGGTACTGCACCGGCACCAGCATGGTGTGCGTGGCGCGCTGTGCCTGCGCGAGCTGCAGGTAGCCGAGCGCGTCGAATTTTGGCATCAGCACCACGGTGCCGCCAAAGGCCAGTGTCGGGAAGAACATCACCAACGTGGTGTTCGAGTACAGCGGGGTGGCGAGCACCGTCACGGTGTTCGGGCCGTAGCTGAACTGGTCGCCGCGCTGCACATGGGCCCAGCGCATGCCGTGGCCCTGCACGATGCCCTTGGGCTCGCCCGTGGTGCCGGACGAATAGATGATGTTGAAGGGCGTGTCGGGGCGGATGTTGGCGCGCGCCGGTGTCGCGCCTTCAGGCGCCAGCCAGTCGTGCAGGGCACCCCCCGCGCTTGAGCCATCGAGCGCGATGCGCGGCACGGGCGCGGCGGTGGCCGGCGTGGGTGCCGCGTCTAGCGCCGCGGCCACGCCAGCATCCAGGAAAAACAACCTGGCCTGCGCGTCCGCCGCCATGCGCAGCAGGCTCTCGGGTGTCGAACTCGGTGCCAGCGGCGCCACCGCGACGCCGGCACGCAGTGCGCCGAGAAACACCGCGGCGTATTCGATCGAGGGGCTGGCGCAGATCGCAATCGCGTCGCCCACCTGCACGCCATCGCGTTGCAGCGCTGCGGCCGTGCGGTTCATCAGCGCATCGAGCGCGCCGTAGGTTAGCGTGCGCTCGCCCTCGACCAGCGCGCGCCGCGTCGGCGCCTGCGCGGCATGCTCGCGGATCAGCTCGGTAATGAGGCCAAAGTCTTGCTGCAAAAGGTCGTGCATGGTGAAGGTATCCGGAAGCTGTGGTCATCATAATGAATCAGGGGTGCGCGGCGTACCGATAATCGACGCATGACCACCTCTTCTTTCAGCACCTTGCCACTCAACCCTGCCGTGCTCGCCAACCTGCAGCAGCTGGGCTACCACGCCATGACGCCGATCCAGGCCGCCAGCCTGCCGGTGGCGCTGCTCGGCCAGGATCTGATCGCGCAGGCCCAGACCGGCAGCGGCAAGACGGCAGCCTTTGCACTGGCCCTGCTGGCGAACCTGAATCCGCGCCGCTTTGCCGTGCAGGCGCTGGTGCTGTGCCCCACGCGCGAGCTGGCCGACCAAGTCACGCAAGAGATCCGCCGTCTCGCACGCGCCGAGGAGAACATCAAGATCGTGACCCTGTGCGGCGGCGTGCCGATGCGCATGCAAAACGCCAGCCTGGAGCATGGCGCGCACATCGTGGTGGGCACGCCGGGGCGCATCATGGACCACTTGCAGCGTGGCACCTTGAATCTGGACGCGCTCAATACGCTGGTGCTGGACGAGGCCGATCGCATGCTCGACATGGGTTTTTTCGACGACATCGCCACCGTGGCGCGCCAGTGCCCGAAGGAGCGCCAGACGCTGCTGTTCTCGGCCACCTACCCCCAAGGGATTGAAAAAATCGCGCGGCAATTCATGCGCGAGCCCCGGCAGATCAAGGTGGAGGCGCAGCATACTGCGGACGTGATCGAGCAGCGCTTCTACCAGGTCACGCGCGCCAGCCGGTTGCCCACGGTGGCGCTGCTGCTGAACCACTTCCGCCCGGTCAGCACGCTGGCCTTTTGCAACACCAAGCAGCAGTGCCGCGAGCTGGTCGCGCTGTTGCAGGCGCAGGGCTTCAGCGCGCTGGCGCTGTTTGGCGAACTGGAGCAGCGCGAGCGCGACCAGGTGCTGGCGCAGTTTGCGAACCGCAGCTGCTCCGTGCTGGTCGCCACCGACGTGGCCTCGCGCGGGCTCGACATCGAGCAGCTGGAGGCGGTGATCAACGTCGACATCACGCCCGACGCCGAGGTCCACGTGCACCGCATCGGCCGCACCGGGCGCGCCGGCGAATCGGGGCTGGCGCTGAGCCTGGCGAGCATGGACGAGATGGGCTTTGTCGGCAAGATCGAGCAGTACCAGAAGCGCGAATCCGTCTGGCACAAGGTGGAAGAGCTCACGCCCGCGAGCGCCGAGCCGCTGCTGCCGCCCATGGTGACGCTGCAGATCCTGGGCGGGCGCAAGGAAAAGATCCGCCCCGGCGACGTGCTGGGCGCGCTCACGGGCGAGGCGGGATTCAGCCGCGAGCAGGTCGGCAAGATCAACGTGACCGAGTTCTCCACCTTTGTCGCGGTGCAGCGCGACATTGCGCAGGACGCCCTGCGCAAACTCAATGCCGGCAGAATCAAGGGCAAGAGCGTCAAGGTGCGGCTGATGGAGGTCGATCGGCCTTGATTGACAAGAGAATCGACCTGTAGCCCTTGCCGTATATACGCGATCAGCTATTGAAACAATAGCGTCACGGACTGGGCCTTGAACCTCATGCGGCCGCCCGACGGCTGCGCGCGGGACGCGATGGTTTGGGTTGACCCGCCACCAGTTGCAGCGCCACGGGCGTTTTTCGGGCCGTCGTTTTGGGGCTGGGCCTGGTTTTGGACGCGGGCTTCCGGGCGACTGCCTTTTGGGGCGTCGCCGGCTTGGCGCGGGCGGGCGTCCCGGCTTTGTGGGCTGGCGCGGCGTGCGCCACAGGTTCGGCTACCGCGGCGGGTGTGAGCTTCAGCAACTCCTCGTGCGCCGCCTGCATGTACCTGGCCAGTTCCGGCAGGTCGGGCATGGCCTTGCGGCAGGCGGTCAGGCCGAAGTCGAGCGAGCCGTTGTAACTCTGCACGGTTACGTTCAGCGCCATGCCGTGCCCCACGATGGACACGGGGTAGTAGGTCAGCATTTTCG
Organism: Rhodoferax sediminis; assembly: GCF_006970865.1. Classification (NCBI taxonomy): domain Bacteria; kingdom Pseudomonadati; phylum Pseudomonadota; class Betaproteobacteria; order Burkholderiales; family Comamonadaceae; genus Rhodoferax; species Rhodoferax sediminis. The sequence goes on along the minus strand of NZ_CP035503.1, from coordinate 3,972,571 downwards.
CGCCCGCCAGGTACAGCGCAAACTTGGGGCCCGGTACGTTGGAGATGGCGACGTTGACGACCGGCGGCAGGCGGTTCGCCAGCCTGGAGCGGCCATACAGCGACACCAGGCCGCCAATGAGCCAGGGCGCGCCCAGCGAGGGAAAGTCCATCGGCACCACCGACTTCATGCTGGCCGTCATGGCCTTGGCCGCCAGGCTCGATTGCCGGATTGCCTGCAGCCGCTGCCCCGGGTCGGCAAGGGTGCTGGCCAGGCTCACGCGCATCATCGAGGCCTGCGTGTTCATCTCGGTATTGCCCTTTTCGCGCAGGCTCACCGGGACGCCGACCAGCAGCGGCTCGGTTGGCTCGCAGCCCAGGTCGGCCAGGTAGTGGCGCAGCGCGCCCGAGCAGATCGCCATCACCACATCGTTCAGGGTCACGCCCTGGCCCTTGGCAATGTGCTTGATCTCGCTCAAGGGAATCGAAAAGCTGGAAAAAATCCGCTGGTTGGTGACGCTCACATTGATGGGCGTTTTGGGGCCGAACCACTGGTTGCCAATGGCTCCCTTGACGCCCTTGACCGGGGTGGGCGCGGCGGCTTCGGCGCCAGGCGTCTCGGCGGGCGCCGGGCGCAGCATTTGCACCGTGCTGCGCAGCATGGCCGGCAGGGCGCGGGCCAGCCTGGCCGCCTGCACCAGAGAGTTCTTCAGGCCGGCACCCGTCAGCTCGGCAATGCCGTAGGTGTCGTGGTCCATCACGCGGCGCGGCGGCGCCGCGCGCACCGTGCGTGGCACCGGGCCGAGGTCCATGATGGACTGGGCCAGCACGGCGCCGCCCTCGCCGTCCAGCGCGGCGTGGTGCACCTTGGAGTAGAACGCCACGCGGCGCGTGCCCTTGGGGGCATCGGGCGGGGTCTCGACGCCCTCGATCACATAGAACTCCCACAGCGGACGGCTGCGGTCGAGCTGGCTCGAATGCAGCCGGCCCACCAGATTGTCCAGCTGCGCGCGGTTGCCGGGCTTGGGCAGCACCGTGCTGCGGATGTGGTATTCCAGATCGAGGTCGTCATCGGCGACCCAGACCGGATTGGCCAGTTCGAACGGCATGTTCAGCAGTTTGCGCTGGAACACGGGCGCCAGGTGCATGCGGCGCTCGATGTGCCGGCGCACGTCCTGCACGAATTCGCCCTTGTAGCCGGGCGGCAGCTCGAAGATGTTGAGCCCACCCACATGCATGGGCATTTCGGGTGTTTCAAGGTACAGGAACGAAGCGTCGATGCCGCCGAGGTGGTCCATTACAGTCTCCAGGGGTTTTGGTGCCGGGCTGCGATCTTGAACCATTTGCGGCAAAAGCGGTAGCGCCTGGGCGTCACCAGGCGCATGGCCGCGGACGCCTCCCTTGCCTGACGCCGCTGGCCCCCGCCCCTGCCCTCCCTCAAAAGGGGAAGGAGTCAGGCCCGAACCTTCTGTCAATCGGCGTCAGTTGACCTGCACCGGCCGCGGCTCTTCGCGACGCAGCGGCTGCCGCTCGCCTTCGGGTTTGGGCCTGACCCGGTTTTCGGGCGCCGGAACCGCGCGCTGCTCTTGCGGCGGCCTTGCACGCTGGGCCTGGGCTTCAGCCTGCGCTTGCCGCATTTGCTGCTCCTGCTGCGCGCGCTGGGCCTGGGCTTGGGCTTGGGCCTGGGCTTGGGCTTGGGCCTGACGCGTCTGCTGCTGCGCACGCTGCGTCTGCATCTGCTGCTCCTGCTGCATGCGCTGTGCCTGGACTTGGCGCATCTGCTGTTCCTGTTGTGCGCGCTGGGATTCTTGTGCCTTCTGCTGCGCCTGCATCTGCGCGGCGCGCGCTGCCTGTTCGTTTTGCGCCTGCTCGCGCTGGGCATTTTGCTGGCGCAGTCCTTGTTCGCGCTGCGCCTGTTCGCGCTGCATTGGCTCCTGCTGCACCGCTGGCTGGTGCGGCACGGCTTGCGGCGGCTGCACCGGTGCTGCCGCGGGGTGTGGCACCACGATGGCCTCGTTGCGCGCAGGCGCCGACGGCTCGCGTTGTCCGCGCGGCACCAGCGGCACGCCGGCCAGCGGCGGTCGCACCGTCGGCGCGGCCGGTGCCGCCGGACTGGCGGGGCCGGGCGGGGTCAAGCCGCGCGGCGTGCCGCCGTCCGCGTTGCGCGCCGGCTCGGGGCGCAGTTGCGGGTTTGGCAGCGCTTCACGCGCCGGCGTAGTACCGGCCCGGCCCCGGTTGAAGACCGGGTTGGAGACGACGCGCCGGTCGATCACCGCGGCCGGCGGCGCGGGATGCGCCTGCGTCAGCTTTGATGCGCCGAATACGCTGCGCGGGTCGCGCGTCGGCGCCGGCGGCGCCACCACGCGGGCGCGCTCCAGCTCGGCCGCGGCCACGGGGCGCGCGTTGCCGCGCACATGCTGGCCCTGGGCGAACGCGGCCACCGTCACCGCCGTCACGGCGGCCGGCAGGTGCTGGTAGCGGTAGACGTTGGTCACATTCGTGATGTTCGTGACGTTGTGGTTGATCACCATCCGGTTCACGTTGTTGACGTAGGTCGGGCTGGCCCGGTAGCTCGGGTGCCAGGCCTCGCCGGGCGCCAGCGGGAACCAGGCCACGCCGGGCTGCACGGCGCCGCCCACCGAGAGGTTGAAACTGATGCCGCCGGCACTGCCGCCGACAAAGCCCACCAATGCCGGCGCATAAACCGGACGGACGTTGCGGGCGCCAGGAACCCAGCACCAGCGCGAGCCGCGCTGGGCCCAGCGGCCGTAGTGGAACGGCGCGAAGCCCCAGGGCTCGTCGTCAATCCAGGTCCAGCCCCAAGGCGCGATCGAGGCCCAGTGGCCCACGCGGTAGGGCGCCCAGTCGGCCACCGTCACGCGCGGCACCCAGACGACGCCGTAGCTCGGGTCATTCTCCCAGTCGCCGTAGTTGTCCAACTGCTGGTAGCCGATGACGTCGCGCGAGACATAGCGCGCCGAGATGGAGCGGTCTTCGTCCAGATCGCGCGCCTGCGCCCAGCGGTCGAACGGGTCCAGCGCCGGCGCGGTCTGCGCGGCGACCTGCGCCAGGCCGGCGCCCGAGAAAGTGATCTGCTCACGCGCGTTGATGTCCGCCGAGGCGCCGTCGCTGCCGTACACGACGGCGCTGCCCGACTGCACCGTGACCCGCGTGGTGCCGCTGGCCGGGTCCACGTCGATGCGATAGTCGCCCGGCTGCGAGGCCGTGAACGCCAGGTTCGGCGTGTCGATCTCGAAGCGCTGGCCGGGCGGCAGGCTGCGCACGCGCGCGATCAGGCTGCCCTGGGTCAGGGCGAGCTGCACGGTCTGGTCGTCCAGCGTGGAAAAACCCAGGCTGGTGGCGCCGTCCAGGCGCACGGCGGTGGAGTCGATATGCAGCTCGGAGCGCGCACCCGCGTCGTTCCAGAGCCGGTCGCCCTGGGTCAGCGGCCGGTTCAGCACCGCGCCGGCCCACTGGTCGAATCCGGCAGGCGCGAAGCTCACGGGCCCGTCGAAGTAATTGAGTTGCGCCACGCGATCGGGCGGGTCAACTGGCGTCTGCGCGAAGGCGCCGGTGCCGGCGCCCAGGGCGGCCATCAGCACCAGGATGGGCACCAGCATCCGCCGTGCGAGCCACCCGCGGCGTGAAAAAAATGCGTTTGAAGTCACGTTCTTGTCTCCCGCGGCCTGTGGTCAGGGCGGCCGCGATGGTTCACCCTGCTCTTTAGAACGCGCCAGCGCGGATAAAGACCACCCGCGCCGGGTCAACAAAAGCAAAATCCCGTCGCCGATTGCAACGGGGTGTAAGGCGGCGGCGCGCCGGGCGGCCTTCAACGTGCGTGTGTGACACCGCCATCGACCACCAGGGTCGAGCCCACCACATAGTCGCCCGCGGTTGAGGCCAGGTAGATCGCGGCGCCAGCCATGTCCTCGTCGCGCCCGATGCGCCCGGCCGGGATGTGCTTGATGACTTCGTCGGCCTGGTCGCGCGCGGTCCTGTTCATGTCGGAGGCGAAGGCACCGGGTGCGATGGCACTCACCACGATGTTGTCCTTGACGAGGCGCAGCGCCATGCGGCGCGTGAGCTGGATCAGGCCGGCCTTGCTGGCCGCATAGGAGTAGGTCTCCTGCGGGTTCACCGAGATGCCGTCGATGGACGCGATGTTGATGACCTTGGCCGGCCGGGTCTGGGCCGCGAGCCGCAGCTGCGCGCTGAGCGCCTGCGTCAAAAAGAAGGGCGCCTTGAGGTTCAGGTCCACCACCTTGTCCCAGCCGCTTTCGGGGAACTCGTCAAACGGCGCGCCCCAGGCCGCGCCGGCGTTGTTGACCAGGATGTCGAGTTTTCCCTCGCGCGCCGCGAAGGCGGCCGCCAGCGCCTGCGCGCCCGCCACGCTGGACACATCGGCCGGCAGCGAGACACAGGGGCCGATACTGGAGAGCTCGCGCGCCGTCTCGTCGCAGGCCGCCGCCTTGCGTGCCGAGATGTAGACGCGCGCGCCCTGCGCCAGAAAACCGGCCGCGATCATGCGGCCGATGCCGCGCGAGCCGCCCGTGACGAGCGCCACGCGGCCCTGGAGGGAGAAAAGATCGTTCATGTTCATCGTGCTCATCGTGCGGCTCCTGAAAATAATGAGGACGAGGTTACCGCCAAGCCAGGCGATGGGCCGTCACCTGGGCGCCAGTATCGTTCTTTGCCATGAACGGGAGCTCCTGATCAAATCAGCCTGTAGTCCTTATAAGGTATGCACATAATGCTATTAAAACAGGAGCAACCGGAGTTGCTTAAACTGGGGCTCAATCCTTGCTTCAAATCGCTCCATGCAAAATTTCTGGCCCTCCAGTGGCTTTGACCAGCTCCGGCGCAATGCGCGCGGCTGGCTGGTGCCCACCGACGACTACCTGCGCCTGTTCCTGGCGCGCCCCGAGCTGGCGCTGGTGCCCGAGTCCTGCGATGCCGAGAGGGCCTTGCACGCAGCGCTGGTGTTGCAGCCATCGCGGGCCGTGACACCGCGCGAACAGGGCGCCCTCGCCGACGCGGATGCGCGCGCCAACTATGCATTGTTCCTGCGCTTTCGCGACGCCCTGCTGTCGGCCGGCACGCTCGAGGGCTACTACCTCAGCCTGTTCCGCCGCGGCCACGTGGACATACCGCCGCTGTTCGTGGACCTGCTGGCGCAGGCCATCGTGCGCAACGTGCTCGATGACTCGACCGACGTGTACGAGCTGCGTGCCGGCGAAATGCTGTTTCGCGCCCAGCGCATCTCAACCCAGGGCGGGCAGATCCTCGCGGCCGACCGCGACGTGGTGGATCTGCTGAGCGAGACGGGCGGTCTCGGCGAGATCGGCCGCCTGCTGACGCAGGCCAACGCGCCGATGCGCGCGCTGGAGATGGCGGTGCTGGCCGAGCACAACGCGCCGCGCTACTGGCAGGACGGCGAGCGCCACCGCTTCTTGCTGGACCTGACGCACGAGGTCCGCAACGACCTCAGCCACGGCTTGACGCTCACCATGACGCGCGCGCGCTCGGGCCTGGGTGCGCTCGCGCGCGTGCTGGAAAGATGGATTGCGCACTTTCTGGGCGTGGCCGTGCATATCCGGCCCGAGCCCAGAATCGACGACCCGGCGTGGCGCTGGCACGTCGGGCTCGACACCGAAGCCACGGCGCTGCTCAATGACCTGTACGAAGGCAACGCGGTCGAGGCCGAACGCCAGCAAAGGCTGCTCAGCCTGTTCCGGCTGGACTTTGCCGATCCCCAGGAGATGCGCGCGGATGTGGCGGGCAAACCGGTCTATCTGGGACTTGCAACGAGCGCCGACCAGGGGGTCAAGCTGAAACCGCAAAACCTGCTGGTGAATTTGCCGCTGGGCGCCGCGCGTCCACAATAGGGATCCTCCATCCTATAGCCTGCCTTGCCCCGGCGCCCCGCGACGATGACCGACATCCTGACCGTCACCATGAACCCGGCCGTCGACGTGTCCACCTCCGTCGACAAGGTGCTGGACACGCACAAGCTCAGGTGCAGCCCGGCGCAGCGCCACGCGGGCGGCGGCGGCGTCAACGTGGCGCGCGTCGTGCAGCGCCTGGGCGGCGACTGCGTGGCGTTCTACCCGGCCGGCGGCGCCACCGGTGAGCTGCTGCGGCAGCTGCTCGACGCGGAAGGGGTGCGCAGCCAGTGCCTCGCGCTCGACGAGGCCACGCGCGAGAACTTCACGGTCGGCGAGACCTTGAGCGGGCGCGAGTTCCGCTTCGTGCTGCCCGGCCCGACCCTGGCGCCGGCGCAGTGGCAGGCCTGCCTGGCACAGATCGGCGCATCCGAGGCGGCGCCGCGCTACCTGGTGCTCAGCGGCAGCCTGCCGCCCGGCGTGCCGGTGGATTTCTATGCCCGGCTCGCGGGGCCGGCGCGCGCGCGCGGCACGTGCGTGGTGCTGGACAGCTCGGGGCCGGCGCTGGCGGCGGCGCTGCACGCCGGGGTCGATATTGTCAAGCCCAGCCTGCGCGAGCTGCGCGAACTCACGGGCCAGCCGCTGGCGGGCGAGTCCGAGTGGCGCGCGGCGGCGCAGCAGATCGTTGATCAGGGCCAGGCCCGGATGGTGGCGCTGTCGCTCGGGGCCGAAGGCGCGCTGCTCGTGACGGCCGATGCGAGCTGGCGCGCGCCGGGCCTGGCGGTGCCGGTATGCGGCGCCACCGGCGCGGGCGACAGCTTCGTCGGCGCCATGGTCTGGGCGCTGGCGTGCGGAGCCGATCTGCCGCAGGCCCTGCGCTACGGCGTGGCCGGCGGCTCCGCAGCGCTGCTGTCGAGCGGTACCGCGCTGTGCCAGAAGGCGGACGTGGAGCGGCTCTGCCGGGAGGTCCGGCTCGTCACGGCTTGAAGGCCTTGTCGTCCCACGCCTGGCAGGAGCGGTCCAGCGTGACCCGGTCCTCGCCGGGCTGCAGGGCGCGCAGCACATGGCTTTGCTTGCCGATGCACAGCAGCAGCGCCTCCGCAGGGCTGGCGCGCATGGCGCGGCACTTCATCTGCAGGCGCTCGGGGTCGCGGCCCGCGTTGAAGTCCAGGAGGCATCGCACGATACCCATCGCCATTCCTGCATCGCTATTCGGTGAACAGGTGCAGCAACCCGCGCGCCGTGAACAGATCGCCGGGGTTGCGGGTTTCGTCGAGCACGCCGGCCAGGCGTTGCCGCAGCCGCGCACTGCGCCGCGCACGCCAGATCACCAGATCGGCCAGCCAGGGATGGCGGTTCGCCCGGTTGGCCTGGGCATAGAGGTCGAAACGCGGCTTCAAGGCCAGCAGGCGCGCTTCGTAGTCGGCGCGCACCACGGCGTCGCCTTGGCGCGCGCCGGCCAGCAGCGCCTGCGCCGCATGGATGCCGGTCTCCAGCGCCTTGCCGATGCCCTCGCCAGTGAACGAGTAGGTGCTGCCTGCCGCCTCGCCCGTGACCAGCAGCCCGGGCCGCGACAGCCGCGCACCCTCCAGCGTGCAGCGCAGCGGCGCGCCCTTCAAGGGGCCGAGCAGCGTGCCGCCGGCCAGCAGCTCGCGCGCCGGGGTGTGGATCCGCGTGAAATCGTCGAACACCTGGCGCAGATTGGCCTCGCCGCCCGGCTGCCGGGTGGGGCGGTCAAGCGTGCCCACGCCGATGTTGAAAACACCGCCCGGGCACGGAAAGATCCAGCCGTAGCCGGGCGCGAGCGTGCGGTGCCAGACCACTTCGAGCGCGTTGATGGACGCGGCCGGGGCCTCGTGCTTCACATAGCCGCGCAGCGCCACGCCGCTGGGCGTGTGGCGCAATGCCATGCCGGCCGCCAGTAGCGCCTGCGGTACGGCGCCGGTTGCCAGCACGACCCAGCGCGCGCGCAGCTCGCGCGTGACCTCGCCGTGCTGCAGCCGCGCACCGACCACGGCGTCGCCGTCCTCCAGCGGTTGGATAAAGCGCAGCGGCGCGAACATGCGCGCGCCGGCTGCCACCGCGGCGCGGCACACGATCTCGTCGAGCCGGCGGCGCGGCAGCACCGCCAGCATGGCGGGCACGTCAATGCGCCCGCCGCGCGGGCCGACGCAGCGCACGAAGCGGGCCGGCTGCGCCTCGCCCATCACGGCGTCCCATACGCTGAGCCGGCGCAGCGCCTCGTGGGCATCGGGAATCAGGCCGTCGCCGCAGGCCTTGTCGCGCGGAAAGGCGTGCTGGTCGATCAGCACCACGTCCCGCCCGCCGCGCGCGAGCAGCTGCGCCGCCGCGCTGCCGGCCGGGCCGGCGCCGACGACGAGCACGTCGCAGGCGGCCGGAAGCTGTTCGATGTCAAGATTCATGACGGGGCAGGGCGCAAGGCACCGCGGGGGATCGGAGTCTGGATTCCAGGAGTCTGCCACGCGGGCAAGTGCGGGGATAATTGGGGGTTTCCTAAAACCCACCGGAGTTATTGCATGGCCAAGAAAATCAGAACCGAGAGCGACATCTGCGCGCCCAAACCCATTCCCGCACCGGGCTACACCACCACGGCCGGCCGCGGGCAAAAACGCAGCCTGGAGCGTGGCACGGCCACCAATAACAAGAAAAACCCGGGCAAGCGGCCGAAAAAGGGCGGCTGATCCGCAGGGCGTTGGCGTTACGATAAAAATCGGGCGCCAGCCCTTGATCTGTGGGCGCTGATAGCTACGAAATTCGTAGCGTTCGCGCCCACATTTCATTTACATATTGCGGCGGTACTGCCCGCCGACCTCGAACAGCGCATTCGTGATCTGGCCCAGCGAACACACGCGCACGGCCTGCATCAGCACCTCGAACACGTTTTTGTTCTCGATCACGGCGAGCTGAAGTTTTTTCAGCATCGCGGGGGATTCCTTGGCGTGGCGCTGGTGGAAGTCGGCCAGCCGTTTCAGCTGACCCTGCTTTTCCTCGTCGGTGGATCGCGCCAGCTCCAGCTTGTCCTGCACGGCGTCGCCATGCGGGTTGCGGAAGGTGTTCACGCCCACGATGGGCAGCTCGCCCGTGTGCTTGAGCATTTCGTAGTGCATCGACTCGTCCTGGATGCGCCCGCGCTGGTAGCCGGTTTCCATGGCACCGAGCACGCCGCCGCGCTCGGCGATGCGCTCGAACTCCAGCAGCACCGCCTCTTCCACCAGCTCGGTCAGCTCTTCGATGATGAAGCTGCCCTGGTTCGGGTTCTCGTTCTTGGCCAAACCCCACTCGCGGTTGATGATGAGCTGGATCGCCATCGCGCGGCGTACCGAATCCTCGGTCGGCGTCGTGATGGCCTCGTCGAAGGCATTGGTGTGCAGTGAATTGCAGTTGTCGTAGATCGCGATCAGCGCCTGCAAGGTGGTGCGGATGTCGTTGAACTGGATCTCCTGCGCGTGCAGGCTGCGGCCACTGGTCTGGATGTGGTATTTGAGCTTTTGGCTGCGCTCGTTGGCGCCGTATTTGTCGCGCATGCTCACGGCCCAGATGCGCCGGGCCACGCGCCCCATCACGGTGTATTCCGGGTCCATGCCGTTGCTGAAGAAAAAGCTCAGGTTGGGCGCGAAGTCGTCGATGTGCATGCCGCGCGCCAGGTACGCCTCGACAAAGGTGAAGCCGTTCGATAGCGTGAAGGCGAGCTGGCTGATCGGGTTCGCGCCGGCCTCGGCGATGTGGTAGCCCGAGATCGACACGCTGTAGAAGTTGCGCACCCGGTTGTGCACGAAGTACTCGGCGATGTCGCCCATCACCTTGAGGCTGAACTCGGTCGAGAAGATGCAGGTGTTCTGGCCCTGGTCTTCCTTGAGGATGTCGGCCTGCACCGTGCCGCGTACATTCTCCTGCACCCATTCGCGGATCTTGGCGGTCTCCGTCTCGGTTGGCTCGCGCCCGTTGTCCTGTTTGAACTTGTCGATGTTCTGGTCGATCGCGGTGTTCATGAACATCGCCAGGATGGTCGGCGCCGGGCCGTTGATGGTCATGCTGACCGAGGTGCTGGGGCTGCACAGATCAAAACCGCCATACAGCACCTTCATGTCGTCCAGCGTGGCGATCGACACGCCCGAGTTGCCGACCTTGCCGTAGATGTCGGGGCGCGGGTCGGGGTCGTTGCCGTACAGCGTCACGGAATCAAACGCGGTGGAGAGCCGCTTGGCCGCCATGCCGGAACTCAGCAGCTTGAAGCGGGTGTTCGTGCGAAACGCGTCGCCTTCGCCCGCGAACATGCGGGTCGGGTCCTCGCCCTCGCGCTTGAACGCGAAGGTGCCGGCGGTGTAGGGGTAGCTGCCGGGCACGTTGTCGAGCATCAGCCACTGCAGGATCTCGCCATGGTCCTGGTATGAGGGAAGCGCCACCTTGCGGATGGTGGTGCCCGACAGCGATTTGGTGGTCAGCGCGGTGCGGATCTCCTTGTCGCGGATCTTCACCACGTACTCGTCGCCGGCATAGGCCTTTTGCATTTCGGGCCACTGGGCCAGCAGCTTCTTGGCCGGCGGGTCCTGCGTGTGCTCGCGCGCCACGGCCAGGTCAATCGCGGCCTCGGCGGCGCGCGCCTTGCCGGGCTTGGCCACCGCCAGCATGGCAGCAGCGGCGCGCAGCTGCTGGATCTCGCGTGCCAGCTGGGCCTGCTCGCGCGCGCGCTTCTTGTAGCCGCGCACGGTGTCGCTGATCTCGGCCAGGTAACGCGTGCGGGCTGCCGGCACTACGGGGGTCTGATTCGTGCTGTGCCGCACGTTCACGTGCGGCAGGCTGGACTTGCCGAACTTGAGGCCGAGTTCGGCCAGTCGCACGCTGAGGGCCTGATACAGCGCGGTCACGCCGTCGTCGTTGAAGCGCGCGGCCATGGTGCCGAACACCGGCATCTGGTCGGGCGGCGTGGTCCAGGCCTCTTTGTTGCGCTGCACCTGCTTGGCCACGTCGCGCAGTGCGTCGAGCGCGCCCTTGCGGTCGAATTTGTTGATGGCCACAAACTCGGCAAAGTCCAGCATGTCGATTTTTTCGAGCTGGCTGGCGGCGCCGAACTCGGGCGTCATCACGTACATCGGCACGTCCACATGCGGCACGATGGCGGCGTCGCCCTGGCCGATGCCCGAGGTCTCCACCACGATCAGATCAAAACCGGCCACCTTGCAGGCGGCAATCACGTCGGGCAGCGCGGCACTGATTTCGGAGCCGAAGTCGCGCGTGGCCAGGCTGCGCATGAACACGCGCTGGCCGTTGTCGGTGGCGGCCGTGGCCGGCTTGGCGGACACCTTGGTCGGCGGCTTGCGCCACGGACCAATCGCATTCATGCGGATGCGGTCACCCAAGAGCGCGCCGCCACTCTTGCGCCGTGACGGGTCGATGGAGATCACCGCCACGCGCAGGCTGTCGTTCTGATCCAGCCGCAGGCGCCGGATCAGCTCGTCCGTGAGCGATGACTTGCCGGCGCCGCCGGTGCCGGTGATGCCGAGCACGGGCACCTTTTTCGTCGCCGCCTGGGTGCGCAGGGTCTGGACCAGCGCCGCCAGTTGGGGATCGGTGCTTTCGCCGGCCGCTGGCGCCGCGGTGTTTTCGAGCGCCGTGATCAGCTGGGCCAGCGCGCGCCAGGCCATCTCGCCGTGGCCCTGGAGGGCGCCAATGTCCCTGGGCGCAAAGCCGCTGAGGTCCTTGTCACAGCGCATCACCATCTCGCCGATCATGCCGGCCAGGCCCATCTTCTGGCCGTCTTCGGGGCTGAAGATGCGTGCCACGCCGTAGGCCTGCAGCTCGCGGATCTCGGGTGGCACGATCACGCCGCCGCCGCCGCCAAAGACCTGGATGTGCTCGCCGCCGCGGCTTTTGAGCAGATCCACCATGTACTTGAAGTACTCGACATGGCCGCCCTGGTAGGAACTGATGGCGATGCCCTGTGCGTCTTCCTGCAGCGCGGCGGTCACGACCTCGTCCACGCTGCGGTTGTGGCCCAGGTGGATGACCTCGGCGCCCATGCCCTGCAGGATGCGCCGCATGATGTTGATGGCCGCGTCGTGCCCGTCGAACAGGCTGGCGGCCGTGACGAAGCGCACCTTGTGCGTGGGGCGGTAGTTGGCAAGGGCTTTGTATTCAGCGGACAGGTCGGTCATGGTGTCTCCGCGCGGGGCAGCGTTGGTTGTCGGTCGGGTCTGGGATGGCACGATCCTAATTGACGTTTACGTAAACGTCAATTAGAAGCGGAACCCTCCGGGACTCTTTTTAGCATCAGGGAATTCAGGGTATACCCGCAAATTGCCATTATTCCTCCTGCATGTCCGGGTGCAATGGGCCGTCTGCAAGTCCCATGCAAGGTTCGCGTCCGATAGTGGGTCCGAGTTCCCCAAAGGGGATGGGTGAAGGGCTCACGTGCGGCGTTGGTGCCCAGCTTGCGCTGGCGCTTCAAGGCGAGGCACTTCACACGGGATTCGTTTATCAACCTGGAGACAGAATGAAATTTAGTTTTGCAAAGCTGGCCGTTGCGTCGGCCGTCCTGGCCGTTGCCGGCGTCGCGACTGCCGCGGAGCCCATCAAGATCGGGGTGGACGGGCCCTTCACGGGCGGCTCATCGTCGATGGGGGTCAGCATGCGCGATGGCGTGCGTCTGGCGATCGATGAAATCAACAAATCCGGCGGCGTTCTGGGGCGCAAGCTGCAGGCGGTGGAGCGTGACGACGAGGCGAAAAACGAGCGCGGCTCGCAAATTGCCCAGGAATTGATCAACAAGGAAAAAGTAACGGCGGTGGTGGGCTATATCAACACCGGCGTGGCGCTGGCGTCGCAGCGTTTCTTCCAGGACGCCAAGATCCCGGTCATGAGCAACGTGGCCACCGGCAGCGTGATCACCAAGCAGTTCAAGGACCAGCCCGACAACTACGTTTTCCGCAATTCGGCGCATGACAGCATCCAGGCGCCGATGATCGTGGAAGAGGCCATCACCCGCCGCGGCTTCAAGAAGGTCGCCATCCTGGCCGACTCCACCAACTACGGCCAGCTGGGCCGCGAGGATCTGGAAACCGCGCTCGCGGCCAAAGGCGTCAAGCCGGTGGCGGTCGAGAAGTTCAACATCAAGGACGTCGACATGACGCCCCAGCTGCTCAAGGCCAAGGAGGCCGGCGCCGATGTCGTGCTCACCTATGGCATCGGCCCCGAGCTGGCCCAGATCGCCAACGGCATGACCAAGCTGGGCTGGAAAGTCCCCCTGGTGGGCAGCTGGACCCTGTCAATGGCCAACTACATCGACAATGCGGGCCCCGGCGGCGAGGGCGCGCGCATGCCGCAGACCTTCATCCAGGAGCCCAACACGCCCAAGCGCAAGGCCTTCATCGACGCGTACCTGAAGACCTTCAAGCCCAAGAACAACCGCATCGATTCGGCCGTGTCGGCGGCGCAGGGTTATGACTCCGTGTACCTGCTGGCGGCCGCCATCAAGCAGGCCAACAGCACGGACGGCCCGAAGATTCGGGAAGCGCTGGAAAACCTGCACACCAAGGTGGACGGTGTCGTGACGGTGTACGACAAGCCGTTCACCCATGACGACCATGACGCCATCACGGCCAACATCCCGGTGATGGGCGAGGTGAAGGCCGGCCGCGTGGTCTACGCCTACGCCGACGACCTGAAAAAAGGCGCGGACCTGCGCGTGAAAGACGCCAAGGCCAAGGCTGCACCGGCTGCCAAGAAGTAATCGGATCCTTGTCGTTATCGTGCTTCAAGACAAACACCGCGCGGACCTTTGGGGCCCGCGCGGTGTTTTTTATAGCTTTGTCGTCGTTGGCATTTTCGCGGAACGCAACTTATGGAAATCCTGCTTCAACTGATCTACAGCGGTGTCTCGCTCGGCATGATCTATGCCGTGATCGCGTTTGGGTATCAACTGACCTTCCAGACCTCGGACACCCTCAATTTCGGCCAGGGCGATGCGCTGATGCTGGGCGCCATGGTCGGACTCACGCTGGTCAACCTGGGCGTCAACTACTGGCTGATGATTCCGCTGGTGATCGTGTTCGGGCTGTTGCAGGGGGCGCTGGTGGAGCGCGTCGGCGTGCGTCCCGCCATCAAGATCAAGAGCGAGTTCGGCTGGATCATGTCGACCATCGCGCTGGGAATTATTTTCAAGAACGTGGCCGAGAACGTCTGGGGTCGCGACGACCTGCGGTTTCCCTCCCCGCTGCCCGAATCACCGCTGAAGGTGTTCGGCGCCAATGTGCTGCCGATGGAAATCCTGGTGGTCGTGGGCGCCGTGCTGATGATGCTGGCCGTCGAATTCTTCAACCGCAAGACCATCTATGGCAAGGCCGTGGTGGCCACCTTCAATGACCGGGACGCGGCCAAGCTGATGGGCATCAACACCGGCCTGGTGATCACATTCTCCTACGCGCTGTCTTCCGCCACGGCAGCTTTTGCCGGCGTGCTGATCGCACCGCTGACGTTGACGGGCGCCACCATGGGGGCCGTGCTCGGCCTCAAGGCCTTCGCCGTCGCCATCATCGGCGGGCTGACCAGCGGCATGGGCATCATCGTGGGCGGCATCATTTTGGGCATTGCCGAAACGACCACCGGTTTTTATATCTCGACCGGCTACAAGGATGTCCCCGGCCTGGTGCTGCTGCTGGCCGTGCTGGCCATCAAGCCGGCCGGCCTGTTTGGCAAAACCGCCATCAAGAAAGTTTGACGATGAACCGGAAGTTTCTTTTGGTCTCGGTGTTGTGCCTGGCCGCGCTGGGTGCCGTGCCGTGGTTTCTGCCCAACCCGTACTACATTCACCTGATCGCCACCATCATGATCTACGCGATCCTGCTGTTCGGCCTGGACATCGTGGTGGGCTATACCGGCCAGGTGTCGCTCGGGCATGCCGGCCTGTTCGGCATTGGCGCCTACGCGACCGGCGTGCTGTTCATGAAGCTGGGGGCGTCCCTGTGGCTGACCATTCCGGCCAGCATCCTGGTGACGGCGGGCTTTGGCGCGCTGCTGGCGCTGCCGGCGCTGCGTGTGACGGGCCCTTATCTGGCCATGGTGACGCTGGCGTTCGGCACCATCATCCAGATCCTGATCAACGAGATGGACTTCCTCACCGAAGGCCCGCTCGGCATCAAGATCCCCAAGCCCAGCGTGGCGGGCTACACGTTCGACGAGCGTGCCTTTTACTGGCTGGTGTTTGCGCTGATGCTGCTGTCGCTGATCGTGGTGCACCGGATTTTGAAGTCCCAGCTCGGGCGCGCCTTCGAGGCGCTGCGTGGCAGCCCGGTGGCCTCCGACTGCATGGGCGTGTCGGTGTACCGCTACAAGGTCTACGCGTTCGTGATCAGCGCCGGCTTTGCCGGACTGGCGGGCAGCCTGTATGCGTATTCGGAGCAATACATTTCGCCCAATACCTACAACTTTGAGCTGACGGTGCTGTTCCTGCTGGCCGTCATCATGGGCGGGCGCAAGACCCGCACGGGGGTCCTGCTGGGGGCTGCCATCATCGTGATGCTGCCCAAGCTGCTCGACGACCTGGACACGTTTCGCATCGTTGCCTCGGCGCTGGCCCTCTTGATCACGGTGGGCGCGGGCGTGGGCATAGCCAAAAAGATGGCGTCGCCGAAGATCATGTGGATCCCGGTGGTCGGGGCCATCGCGCTGGCCGGGTTTTCGTTCTGGCTGGATTCCATCACGGACTGGCGCCTGTCCATTTTCGGCCTGATGATCCTGTTTGTGGTGTATTACCTGCCCGATGGCATCGTGGGTTTTGTGCGCAACCTGCTGGCCTTCCGCAAGGGCGGCCGCGTCGCAAGGGTCGCGTCCGCCGGCGCCGATTCCGGCAAGGACGCCCTGGGGCTGGCCGCGTCGGCGGGCGAGGCCACGCTGCTGGTGGCCAAGGGCGTGCTGATGCAGTTTGGCGGCCTCAAGGCGATCAATGAGGTAGACCTGCTGATCCGGCGCGGCACGATCCATGGCCTGATCGGCCCCAATGGTTCGGGCAAGAGCACCATGATGAACGTGCTGACCGGCATTTACGTGCCCACCGCGGGCAGCATCGAGTTCGCCGGCCGTTCGGTGGTCGGACGTACCTCGTCCGACATCGCCCTGTCGGGCATTGCGCGCACCTTCCAGAACGTGCAGCTGTTCGGCGAAATGACGGCGTTGCAAAACATCCAGGTGGGCCTGCATCACACGTTTGACAGCCACATCGTCGACGTGTCGCTGAACACGCCGCGCTACCAGCGCGAGGAGGCGGCTGCGATCGAGCGCGGCCTGGGCCTGCTGCGCTTTGTCGGCCTGGAAGACATGGCCTTCGAGGAGGCGCGCAACCTGCCCTACGGCAAGCAGCGCCTGCTGGAGATCGCACGCGCGCTGGCGCTCGATCCGCAGCTGCTGCTGCTGGACGAGCCGGCCGCCGGCCTGACCGCGCCGGACATTAAGGAGCTGATCTCCATCATTCGCAAGATCCGCGACCACGGCATCACCGTGATCCTGATCGAGCACCACATGGACGTGGTCATGAGCATCTGCGACACCGTCTCGGTGCTGGATTTTGGCCAGAAGATTGCCGAAGGCCGGCCGGCCGAAGTGCAGGCCGACCCGAAGGTCATCGAAGCCTATCTGGGTGGCCAGGCGGCGTAGACCCAACAGGAACAGGCAAGTCATCACTATGTTGAGCATCAAGAACCTCGAAGTGGGTTACGGCAAGATCCAGGTCCTGCACGGCATTTCCATTGACGTGCCCAAGGGCAAGGTGGTCACGCTGATCGGCTCCAACGGCGCCGGCAAGACGACCACCATGCGGGCGGTCTCGGGCATGATCAAACCGACCGCGGGCAGCATCACGCTGCAGGGCAAGCGCGTCGATGGCCTGGAGTCCTACACCATTGCCAAGCTGGGCCTGGCGCATTCGCCCGAGGGCCGGCGCGTGTTTGCGACCATGAGCGTGACCGACAACCTGACCCTGGGGGCTTTTCCGCGCCTGACCGGCAGCCGTCCCAAGGGCGATGTGGCGGGTGACCTGGAGCGCGCGATGGAGCTGTTTCCGCGCCTGAAGGAGCGCCGCAACCAGCTGGCCGGCACGCTGTCGGGCGGCGAGCAGCAAATGCTGGCGATGGCCCGCGCGGTCATGCTGAATCCGGAGATCGTGCTGCTCGACGAGCCCTCGATGGGGCTGGCGCCGATTCTGGTCGAGGAAGTCTTTCGCATCATTGCCAGCCTCAAGGCGCGCGGCGTCACCATGCTGCTGGTGGAGCAGTTTGCCGCCGCGGCGCTGCAGGTGGCGGATTACGGCTATGTCCTGGAAAACGGCCGCATCTCCGTGCATGGCGAGGCCGAGCGCCTGCGCGACGACCCGGCCGTCAAGGCCGCCTATCTGGGCGGCGGGCACTGAATCGGTTGCTGCGGCAGGCTACTTGACCTTCAGCCCGGCCAGCTTCGGGTCGCTGGGCGGGTAGCGCAGCTCCAACTGGCGCAAGGTGTCGCGCACGATGGTGGCGATCATCAGGTTGCGGTGCGTCTTCGAGTCGGCCGGCACCACGGTCCAGGGCGCCCAGGCCGTGCTGGTGGCGCCCAGCAGCGCCTCGTAGGCCTGCTGGTACGCGGGCCATTGCTTGCGCACCTCCAAGTCACCCAGACTGAACTTCCAGTGCTTGGTGGGGTCATCCACGCGCTCCTGCAGGCGCACGCGCTGCTCCTCGAAGCTGATGTGCAGCATGAATTTGAGCACCACGGTGCCGGTCTCCACCAGCAGCCGCTCGAACTCGTTGATGTGCCGATAGCGTTGGTGCGTCTGCGCCGGCGTGATCCAGCCGTTGACCACCGGCACCAGCACCTCTTCGTAATGGCTGCGGTTGAAAATCATCACCTGGCCCGCGCCGGGCATTTTCTGGTGGATGCGCCACAGGTAGTCGTGCGCGCGTTCTTCCTCGGACGGCACCTTCCAGCCGATGGTGTCCACGCCCAGCGGACTGAGCTGGCCGAACACGCCGCGGATGGTGCCATCCTTGCCCGCGGCGTCGATGCCTTGCAGCACCACCAGCAGTTTGTAGCGCCGGTCGGCGTAAAACAGTTCCTGCAGCATGTCCAGCTCCAGCGCCAGGGTCTCGACGCGGGCCTTGTCCTGGGCCTTGTCCCCGATGGAAAAAGGCCGGGCCTTGGGGTCGAAGTCGGCCAGCCGGCAGGGTTTGCCGCTCGCCTCAACGTGCGGCTGCCACGGTGCCAGAAGTTTGTCGATATTCATAAGGTCAATCGCACTGCGGCCCTCATGCCGGCTGCCAGGGATGCTCCAAAAACAAGAGCGTCAAGGCCGCCGCTCAAAACCGACGCCAGCGACTGCCGATAAGAATGCATGCAGGGCTCCTTAACGTTCTAAACTTCGGGTGCGAGTCAGGATACCTCTCTTGGAGATTGCCATGAAACCCCTGCAGCTTTTCGATCCCGCCTCCAGCACCTACACCTATGTGCTGTTTGACGAGGCCACGCGGGACGCGCTCATCATCGATCCGGTGGACGAGCAGGTCGAACGCGATCTGGCCGTGCTCAAGCAGCACGGCCTCAAGCTGGCGTGGACGGTGGAGACCCACGCGCATGCCGACCACATCACCAGCGCCGGGCTGCTGGCCGAGCATGCCGGCGCCAAAACGGCCGCGCCGGCAGGCTGCGGCATCAGCACGGCGTCGGTGCAACTCAAGCACGGCGAGGTGTTGCGTTTCGGCGGCGAGGCCATCACCGCGCTGCACACGCCCGGCCATACAGCGGGCGGCATGAGCTATCTGTGGAAGACGCGCGGCGGCGACCATGTTTTCACCGGCGACACGCTGCTCATCAACGGCTGCGGGCGCACCGACTTCCAGTCCGGCAGCGCCGCGGATCTGTACCGCAGCCTGACCGAGGTGCTGTTCGCGCTGCCCGATGCCACCACCGTCTGGCCGGCGCACGACTACCAGGGCCGCACGCATTCGACCATTGGCGCCGAGAAGGCAGGCAACGCGCGCGTGGCCGGCAAGACGCTGGCCGAGTTTGTCGCCACCATGGACGCGCTGGGCCTGCCCAAACCCAAACGCATGGACGAGGCGGTGCCGGCCAATCAGAGCTCGGGCCTGCGCCACGACGCCGGTGCGGTGGCCCTGGCCCAGCCGGACGCGCCGCGCCCCGCGCAAGGTTACGCCGGCGATGTGTCGGCGCAGCTGGCGTACCGCTGGTGGCAGGCGGGCGAGGCCGTGCTGGTGGACGTGCGCACCGATGCCGAACGCGAATGGGTCGGCTTCGTGCCCGGCGCGGTGCCGCTGGCCTGGAAGCAGTGGCCCGGCATGGCCATGAACCCGGCGTTCGATGCCGGCCTCAAGGAAGCCGTGCCGCCGGGCAAGAAGGTAGTGCTCTTGTGCCGCAGCGGCGTGCGCTCGATTGCGGCGGCCAGGCGTGCGACCGAGCTGGGCCTGCAGGCCTACAACATTCTGGAAGGTTTCGAGGGCGACCCGGATGAGCAGGCGCACCGCGGCCGCAAGGGCGGCTGGCGCCTGCGCGGCCTGCCGTGGCGGCAAGCCTGAGCAGCGCCGCACTATGCGCAGTGACAAGCGTGGAGGCTATCGGCCGCCGCGCCGGGCCGCCCCAAGCAAGGCCAGCCCCCTCGGGGGGCAGCGCAGTACGCGCAGCGACAAGCGTGGAGGCTATCGGCCGCCGCGCCGGGCCGCCCCAAGCAAGGCCAGCCCCCTCGGGGGGCAGCGCAGTACGCGCAGCGACAAGCGTGGGGGCTATTCAGTCCTGCACGAAGCGCTTCGGCTGAGCGGCCAGCCAGCGGTGGTAGCAGGTGCTGGCGTGCGGGCTGTGCTCGATGCCGACGGCGAACAGCGCACCCAGCAGCGATTCTTCGCGCCCGATCGGCAGCGCCGGGCTCAGCTCTGGTGCGGTGCGCCCCAGCGCCTGCCCCAGTTCGAGGTCGGCCAGTTTTTTGCCCTTTTGAATCTCGGCGATACCCTGCGAGCTGATCCCGGCGCTGCCCGCAAGCTCGGCCAGTTCGCCCAGGCCGCTCACGGGCTCCAGCTGGAGCCAGCCGACGCGGCCATTGGCATCGCGCCCCAGAATGCCGAACGGCCGGCCGATCACCACGTATTCGACCCAGTGGCTGGCGACGAACTCGGACAGGTCCTGCGCGATCGACGGCACCCGCAGCAGCGCATTCTGGCTTTGCGTCAGCGTGCTGCGCCAGATCTGCGAGTGGCGCCCGCTGGCCGTCGCCTGCATGCGCCTGAGCGTGTCGATCAGGCGGCGCGAGATGTCCGGGGTTTGCTTGGGGATGAATTGTTCGATCAGGCCGCGGTTGAAGGCGTCCACCGCGATCTGCTCGTCCGCCTGGCCGGTCAGCAGCACGCGCAGACCGGGCCAGTCCACCAGCTCACTGAGCGCCTGCAGTCCGTCCATGCCGGGCATGGAATAGTCGACCACGCACACCTGGGTGAGGGCGTAGCGCCGGCTGTGCTCGCCCCAATAACGCAGGATTTGCGAAATCAGGGGCACCCCGCCCGCGCGCGACTCTTCGATCATCTCCTGCTGCGCCCAGGCGTCGGCCTCCCACAGCGGCGGCTCTTGCTGCAGGTAGTTGATGCAGTTCTGCGGCCGCCGGAACAGGCGCACGTGCCAGTCCTCCGGCATCACCAGCGCCAGCATGTCGAGGTAGTCGGGATCGTCGTCGAGGAAGACGATGGTTCCGGGCGATTGGTAGAGAGGAAAGCTCATCGTGGTTGGAATGCGCAGTGATTTATGACACTTATGAAGTTTTTGGCGTGTGCAGGTTGTAGCATGGCTGCGACAGGTCAGCAAGGATAACCTGCCGCGCCAGCGGCCACGGCCCTTCGCCCGCTGGGCATCCTTTGCAGCACGTCCTGCGCCACCTGTTCGTAGGCGCCGGCCAGTTGTAGCACCGCAAAGTCGGCCTGCGGTTTGCCGATAATTTGCAGCCCCATCGGCAGGCCCGCGGCGTTGAAACCGGCCGGCACGCTGATGCAGGGCAGGCCCGCGAAGGTCGCGTAGATCACCACCTCCATCCAGCGGTGGTAGGTGTCCATGGCAACGCTGGCCCCGCCACTCACGATGCTTTGCGGCCAGCGCTGGCTTGCCTCGAACGGCCAGACCTGGGCCGTCGGCAGCGCCAGGTAGTCATAGTGTTCGAACAAACCCAGCATCTGCTGGTAAAAAGCCGTGCGCTGCGCGCTGGCGCCGAGCAGTTGCGAGCCGCTCAGGCCCTGCGCCTGGTCGTATTCCCACAGCGCCTCGGGCTTGATGTGCGCGCGGTTTTTCGCGTTCAGCAGGAACGGCGCGATGCGCGAAGCCACCAGCGCGCGCCGCCACACCAGCCAGGCCTGCCACACGGCATCTGGCGGCATGCCCAGCGTCGCGGGCTTAATCTCGCAGCCCACGCCTCTCAAGCGGTCCAGCGCCTGTTCGCACACGGGCACAATGCCGTCCTCCATCGGCAGGTAGCCGCCCAGGTCGGCGAGCCAGCCAATTCTCAAGCCTTGAGGATCAAAATCAAGCGCAGCCCTGAACTGGTGGCCGCCCTGTGCTATTGAAAGAGGAGCGCAGGCATCGTACCCGGCCTGCACCGACAGCAGCAGCCCCACGTCGCGCACGGTGCGTCCCATGGGGCCTTCGGTGCCGAGCTGCGACACCCAGACGTCCTGCGCGGGCGCCATCGGCACGCGCCCCTGCGAGGGGCGCAGACCGAACACATTGGCCCAGGCTGCGGGGTTGCGCAGGCTGCCCATGAAGTCGGAGCCGTCGGCCACCGGCAGCAGGCGCTGCGCCAGCGCCACCGCCGCGCCGCCACTGCTGCCACCGGCGCAGAAGGCTGGATCGTAGGCATTGCGCGTCACGCCGAAGACCTCGTTGAAGGTGTGCGAGCCCAGGCCGAACTCGGGCGTGTTGGTCTTGCCGATCACGATGCAGCCGGCCGCTTTCATGCGCCGCGCCAGCAGGCCGTCTTCCTTCGGCACGAAGTGGCGCATCAGCGGCGAGCCCAGCGTGGTCGGGATGCCGGCCGTGTTGGCCAGATCCTTGATGGCCTGTGGCATGCCATGCATCCAGCCCATGGATTCGCCGCGCGCGAGCTGGGCATCGCGCGCGTCGGCCTGGCGCAACAGGCTCTCGCCATCCTGCAGGCTGACGATGGCATTGAACGCCGGATTCACGGCTTCGATGCGCGCCAGGTAGGCCTGCATCACCTCGCGGCACGACACCTGGCGCGCATGGATGGCCTTTGACAGCGCGTCGGCCGTGAGCTCGGTGATGTTCATGGTGGGCTTCCAAATAGATCAAAATGAACGAAGCCGCACTTTAGCCGCAAATCCCCTTGCGGCTGGCTGCCGTGCCGCAGCACCGGCAGGCATGCCATGAGAATCCTGGTGGCTGGCGGCCAGCACGAAACCCGTATCCTTGCGCCCGGCGGGCTGATCCGGAGCTGGCGCGCTGCCAACCCTGCGCGATGGGCGGCACCGGTTTGGAGATAATGCGCAAAACACTGGGGACAGCATGACGTTTCTCGCCATCGACGTAGGCAACACGCGGCTCAAGTGGGCACAGTACGACGCTCCGCGTCCCGGCGCCGCGCTGCTCGCCCACGGCGCGGAGTTTCTGGAGCACATCGAGAAACTGGCGGAAGGCGCCTGGCGCGACCTGCCCGCGCCGCAGGCCATGCTCGGCTGCATCGTGGCGGGCGACGCCATCAAACGCTGCGTGCAGGAGCAGATGGAGCTCTGGGACGTGGCGCCGCAATGGGTGGTCTCCAGCAGTTCGGAGGCGGGCCTGATCAACGGCTACGACCACCCCGCGCGGCTCGGCGCCGACCGCTGGGTCGCCATGATCGGCGCGCGCCATCGCATGCTGGCGCAAGCCGCACTGCACGGCAGCGCACCGCGGCCGATGGTGGTCGCCATGGTCGGCACGGCCGTGACTGTGGAGGCCATCGACGCCGGCGGCAAGTTCCTGGGCGGCCTGATCCTGCCAGGCCACGGCATCATGCTGCGCGCGCTCGAATCCGGCACCGCCGGGCTGCATGTGCCCACCGGCGAGGTGCGCGAATTTCCCACCAACACCAGCGATGCCCTGACCAGCGGCGGCACCTACGCAATCGCCGGGGCGGTGGAGCGCATGATGCAGCATGTGCGCCAGCACTGCGGTGCCGAGCCGATGTGCGTGATGACGGGCGGCGCGGGCTGGAAGATGGCGCCGAGCATGCAGGGGACCTTCGAGCTGGTGGATAACCTGATTTTTGACGGCTTGCTGGAAATTGCGGCGAGGCGGTTTCCGGCGTCCCTGGCGAACCCTGACGCTGCTGTTATTCCCGGACCCTGATGTGTCATTCCCGGTTCAGCTGTCGTCATTCCCGGCCCCGTACTTGTCATTCCCGGCCCCGTACTTGTCATTCCCGGCTTGACCGGGAATCCACGGTAGTTGAGCGACGACCATTGCGAGCGGCTCGGTTCTGGTTGTTGCCCGACGGGCGGGGATGTCGGGATGTGCGCCCGACGGCGCAGTAACTTGTCTTTTGCTTCGCCAAAAGAAAGTCACCAAAGAAAAGGCGAGCCGCAGGCACGGCCCCTTCGGGGTGCCTTGCGCTGCTCGGGGCAGATGGGGTCTGGCTAAACTCGCCCTGCGGGCTCAGACAACGCCAGCCCTGATCCATCTGCCCCTGCGCTGCTCAGCCGTGCCAGGACGGCGGAGGCCGGATACCAAGGCAAATTCAACACCAAACACAGGAGCCCACAAGGACGCGCCATGGCGCGTCCTTGTTGACTTGGGTATTTGGTTGTCCGACTGTGCTCACGCCGTCATGAGGAGGCGAGTAGCGCAGAGCCGGGCGGATCAGGGGCGCAGATGTTTGAGGCGAAGCCGAGTTTCTGCGCACCCCGCTTGGATCGAGCAACGCAGCGTGCCCGCACAGCGGGCCGACGAATCCGGCTCGCCTTTCTTTTGCTTACTTTGCTTTGGCGAAGCAAAGAAAAGTAAGGCGCCCGCCGGGGCGCCACCCGGCCAGCAGCCCCTGCGAAGGTCAATGCTTCAACTGCCGTGGATTCCCGGTCAAGCCGGGAATGACAATCAGTTAGCTACGAATCCAATAGCTAACTGCGAATACCCTGCAAGGGCTGGAAGCCAAAACCATCAAGAACTCAATCCATCCACCGCCTGAAACATCGCCTGCCTCGCCTGGCTGATGATCTGCCCCTTCCACGCATCGGTGTCGGTGTAGAACGCGTCCATCATCTGCTGCTTGATCTGCCGGGCCAACTCGGGCGGCGCATCGCGGTGGATGTTGAGCCAGTGCTCGGCGCGCATGGCGTGCATCACGTCGAGCATGGGCACTGTGCCGTACTCCATGGCGATGCCGGTGTATTCGGCCTGCGGGCATTCCTCGTAGAGGGCGGCCCACATCAGGCCGGTGAGGAACGCCGAAGTGGACGAGCCGTCGTAGATGGACGTCACATGGGAGGCTCCGTCGCTGCCCCACCAGGCGCGCGCGCGAGAGAGCGCCGCTGCATCGTCCTTGCAGGCAAAGATGCGCTCGCCCACGCCGTTCGGGCCCAGGCCGGTGTGGATGTCGATCCAGGCGATGCGCCGGGCGCGCTGGCCATGCGTTTGCAGCACGCGGCGAAAGGTCTGGTTGCTCCAGGTCGGCGCGGTGCCGCCAAAGAACAGGCCGTCGGGGAATTCATGCTGGCCGCCCGAGATGGCCGCCTGGAACGCGTCCATCCCGCGCGTGGCGATGAACTGGCCGATGGCGGCCGCGTTCTCGGGCGTCGGCGGCCACTGCTTGGGCAGCAGCAGCGGCGCCAGTTCGCGGTAACCGGTGTTCACGGGCAGCGGCTGGCTGAAGTCGTGGAAGTTGCGGTTCAAATCCACGTTTTCGTGGGTGGCGCGGCGCACGTGCGAAAACCCGTAGGGGTTGAGCGCGTGCACGTAGAGCACCGCCACGCCCTGTGCCTTGGCCTTGGCGCGCCATTCGGCGTCGTGCAGCGAAAACACCTGCACGCCGCTGCCGCAGTAGCCTTCCACGCCGTGGCAGGCGCTGGTGACGATCAGCAGCTTGTCGGCATCCGCCGGGCCATCGAGCGCCACGTCCATCGCCAGCACCTCGCCGTCCCGCCCGGGCAGCGGGTGGCTGTGCGATTCGTTCGGCAGCCCGGCCGTGGCGGCGGCCTCCAGAAACTTGACGCGGGCCTGCGCATAGCTGGGCGAGAACGCCTGCACCAGGCCGATCATGCGCCGGCTCCCGCGCGCGGGGTCCCCAGCCAGTCTTCGGCGAGCCGCACCCAGTAGGTGGCGCCCAGCGGGATCAGGTCGTCGTTGAAGTCGTAGCTCGGGTTGTGCAGCATGCACGGACCTGCGCCGTGGCCCATCTCGCGGTGGGTGCCGTCGCCGTTGGCGATGAAGCAGTAGGCGCCCGGCTTGGCCTGCAACATGTAGGCAAAATCTTCCGCGCCCATGGTCGGTTCCTGCTCGATCACGTTGTCGGCGCCGACGATGTCCTGCATCACCCGGCGCGCAAATTCGGCCTCGGCGGCGGAGTTGATGGTGGGCGGGTAGTTGCGCACGAACTCGAAGGTGCACGTTGCCTCGTGCGCGGCGCAGGTGTGCTCGGCCACCTGCTTCATGCGCGTCTCGATCAGGTCCAGCACCTCATAGGAGAAGGTGCGCACCGTGCCCTGCAGCTCGCAGCTGTCGGGCACCACGTTGGTGGCCTCGCCGGCGTGGATCATGGTGACCGACAGCACGCCGGCCTCGACCGGCTTCTTGTTGCGGCTGATGATGCTCTGCAAGCCCAGCACCATCTGGCAGGCGATCGGCACCGGGTCGATGCCCATGTACGGCAGCCCGGCGTGGCTGCCCTTGCCATGGATGGTGATCTTGAACTCGTTGCTCGACGCCATCACCGGCCCGGCGCTCACGGCGAATTTGCCGACGTCGGTGCCGGGCCAGTTGTGCATGCCGAACACCGCCTCCATCGGGAATTTCTCAAACAGGCCGTCCTTGATCATCTCGCGCGCGCCGCCGCCGCCTTCCTCGGCCGGCTGGAAGATCACGTAGACCGTACCGTCGAAGTTGCGGTTTTTCGCAAAATGCTGGGCCGCGGCCAGCAGCATGGCGGTGTGGCCGTCGTGGCCGCAGGCGTGCATCTTGCCGGCGTTCTGGCTGGCGTGGGCGAAGGTGTTGAACTCCTGCATCGGCAGCGCGTCCATGTCGGCGCGCAGGCCGACCGCGCGCTCGCTGGTGCCGTTCTTGATGATGCCGACAATCCCCGTGGTGCCCATGCCGCGGTGCATCGGGATGCCCCACTCGGTCAGCTTCTGCGCCACCACGTCGGCGGTGCGCACCTCCTTGAAGCACAGTTCGGGGTGCGCGTGGATGTCGCGGCGGATCGCGGCAATGCCGGCCGCCTGCGTAACGATGGAATCGATGACTTTCATGAAAGCTCCTTGTGCTGCGGCTAGTTTAGGCCACGCGCGCCGGCCGCGCCATCCGGGAAAATCCCGCACAATGGCGCGATGATTTCAACCCACGCCCTGGCACTCGCGCAAACGCTGGTGCGCATGAACACCGTCAGCCGCAACTCGAATCTGGCGCTGATTCATTTCATCCGCGATCAGCTGCAGCAACTGGGCGTCAAGAGCCGTCTGACCTACAACGCCGACAAAACCAAGGCCAATTTGTTCGCGACCCTGGGCGAGGGCAAGCCGGCTGGCGTGATCCTGTCCGGCCATACCGACACCGTGCCGTGGGACGGGCAGGACTGGACACTCGATCCGCTGGGCGCCGTCGTCAAAGACGGGCGGCTGTACGGCCGCGGCAGTGCCGACATGAAAAGTTTCATCGCCATCGCGCTGGCCAACGCCCAGGTTTTGCTGGAGAGTGCGGCGCCGTTTGCGATTCACTTTGCGTTCAGCTACGACGAGGAAGTCGGCTGCTTCGGCGTGCGCGAATTGATCGCCGACATGAAGGACGCCGGCGTCAAACCGCTGGCCTGCATCATCGGCGAGCCCACCAGCATGGTGCCGGCCATCGCGCACAAGGGCGTGTACCGCTACAAATGCTGCGTGCGCGGCAAGGAGGCGCATTCGTCGCTGACGCCGCAGTCGGTGAACGCGATCGAGATGGCGGCGCGCCTGGTCGGCAAGCTGCGCGACATGGCCGAAGGGTTCGAGCGCCACGAGCCGCGCTACGAGGGCTTTGACGTGCCGTTCAGTACCGCCAGCGTGGGCCAGTTCCACGGCGGCATCGCCGACAACGTGGTGCCGCGCGACGCCGAGTTCCGCTACGAATTCCGCGACCTGCCGACCGCCGATGCAAATATCATGCAAAAAGAGGTGCTAGCCCATACCCTGTCTCTGCAGTCAGCTATGAAAAGCGTAGCGCCCGAGGCCGGCTTCAGTTTCGAGACGATTTGCGAAGTCCCGAGTTTTCTGGGCTCAGCGCAGGACCCCGTGACGCGGCTCGCGCTGCGCCTGTCGGGCGAGCCGCGCACCACGCTGGTGGCGTTCGGCACGGAAGCGGGTATTTTCAAGAACTCGGGTATTCCCACCGTGGTGTGCGGCCCGGGCAGCATCAACCAGGCGCATCAGAGCGACGAATACGTGAGCCTGGAGCAGCTGGCGCGCTGCGAGGCCTTCATGCAGGGGCTGGCCGCCTCGCCCGCGCTGGCCTGACGGCGCGGGCGAGGCATCGGGCGCAGGCGGTTCAGGTCCGCACGTGGCCGTCGCCGGTCAGCATCGAGAGCTCGACAAAATGGGACGCCGCATGGTCGCTGGCGTCGAACGTCACGTCGAAGCCCCCATAGGAGCGCCCGCCCAGCGACTCCAGGCCGGCGATCAGCGCCTCGCGGCTCGGGCCGCGCGCATTGCGCAGGCCGTCGCTGAACACCCGCGCGGCCAGATAGCCTTCCATGCTGGAGAAGTTGGCCTGCACCTTGCCGCCGCCCCTTTTGATCGCCTCCGCAAATTCCCGCGAGATCGGGCGCGATGCGGTGTACGGCGACGGCACCACCTGGGACACGACCACGCCGGCGCCGTCCTTGCCGAGCTCATCGGCCAGCGCCTGGGTGCCGACGAACGACACGTTGTAGAAGGTGCCGCCGTAGCCGGCCTTGCGCGCGGCCCGGATGAAGGCCGCGCAGCCCTTGTAGGCGCCGATCTGCACGATGGCATTGGGCGCCGCGGCCACCAGGGTTTTCACGGCGGCGGCCACATCGACCGAATTGCGCTCCACCGTGGCGCGGGCCACCGGCTGCAGCTTCTGGCTGGCCAGCGCCAGCGTCACGCCGCTCAGCCCGGCCTGGCCGTAGGCATCGTTCTGGTAGAACACCCCGATTTTCTTGAGTCCGAGGTACGTGAGCTGTTTCACGATCAGCGCGGTCTCGTCGTTGTACGAGGCGCGCACGTGAAACGCGTAGCGGTTGAACGGCTGGCGCAAGCCCATCGAGCCGCTGAACGGCGCAAAGAACGGCATCCTGGCCTTGGTGAACAGCGGTAGCGCGGCCAGGCTGGTGGGCGTGCCGACGTAGCCGAACAGGGCCAGCACGTCCTCGTCGATCAGCTTGCGCGTATTTGCCACGCAGCGGTCGGGCTCGTAGCCATCGTCGAGCGTGCGGATCTCGATCTGGCGGTTGGCCACGCCGCCCTGCGCGTTGAGCTGGTCGAAATGCAGCTTGGCACCCTGGTAGAACTGGATGCCCAACTGGGCCGCCGGCCCGGTGAAGGCGGCCGACTGGCCCAGAATGATCTTGTCGCCCTGCGCGCGTGCGCTATTGAAGTTGGCCAGCAAGGCCGCGCCGGACAGCACCGAAAAGCGCCGGCGATTGAGTTTTGGATCGGTCATGATGAAATGGAGGGCGCTGCTTGTGGGTTTGAATGGTGCCCCTGCATATTGGAGGCTTGTCTCATGAATGGTGCCACCGGCATTTACCCTAGAACCTTCGTCGTCATGCTGCCGCGAAAGCGGGGCCGCGCACCCTGTACGCGTGGCATGGCGGCGTGAGGCGAGGGCTGGTCATGGCAGGGGTTGCGGGGTTTGTGGTCATCGTGGCGGCGGCACTGAGCCTATCGGGCTGCGCCGACCTGGGCTACTACTGGCAGTCGGTCGGCGGTCATATCAGCCTGATGGAGGCGGCCCGTCCGGTGAACGACTGGCTGGCCGACAGCCACACGCCGGAAAAGCTCAAGGAGCGGCTTGCCTTAAGCCAGCGCATCCGCCGCTTTGCCGTGACCGAGCTGGACGAGCCCGACAACGCCAGCTACCACCGCTATGCCGACCTGCACCGCAGCGCGGCGGTCTGGAACGTGGTGGCCGCGCCCGAGTTCTCGCTCACCCTCAAGACCTGGTGCTTCCCGGTCGCGGGCTGTGTCGGCTATCGCGGCTACTTCAATGAGGCCGCGGCGCGGCGCGAGGCGGCCCGGCTCAAGGCGCAGGGGCTGGAAGTGAGCGTGTATGGCGTGCCCGCGTATTCCACGCTGGGCTGGATGAACTGGGCCGGCGGCGATCCGCTGCTGAGCACCTTCATCAACTACCCCGAAGGCGAGCTGGCCCGCATCATCTTTCACGAACTGGCGCACCAGGTGCTGTACGTCCCGGGCGACACCGTCTTCAACGAGTCGTATGCCACGGCGGTCGAGCGGTTGGGGAGCGCGCGCTGGCTGGCCGAGCGGGCCTCGCCGGCAGCGCGCGACGAGTACGCCCGCTTCGACGCGCGGCGCCGGCAGTTTCGCGCCCTGACCCAGGCCACGCGCCGCCAGCTCGCCGCCATTTATAAGGAAAATGAGGCTGCAGCCCTTGATAAATCTAAACTGGTAGCTATGAAAAACAGAGCGCTACAGGAATTCCGGGATAGTTATGCAAAGCTCAAGGCGTCGTGGGGCGGCTACGCGGGCTACGACGCGTGGGTGGCCGGCGCCAACAACGCCTCGTTTGGTGCCCAGGCCGCCTACGACGAGCTGGTGCCCGCCTTCGAGGCGCTGTTCGCGCGGGGCGGCGGCAACTGGCCGCGATTTTATGATGCGGTCAAACGGCTCGCGGCGCTGCCAAAAGACGAACGAATCAAGGCCCTGGAACCCAACGGGCCGCTTCACGGGGAGAGCAGCGGTGGCTGACATTCATATTCAACGAGAGCATGCCCTCGGGTTGCCCGCCGCGCGCAAGATCGCTTTCAAATGGGCCGAGCAGGTTGAACAGGAATTCGGCATGGAATGCACCTATAAGGAGGGCCGCACCAGCGACGAGGTGTGCTTTACCCGCAGCGGGGTCAATGGCTCGCTCAAGGTCAGCCGGGACCGCTTCGAACTCGATGCCCGGCTCGGTTTTCTGCTGGGCACGTTCAAGGGCAGGATCGAGAGCGAGATCGTGAAAAACCTCGATGCGCTGCTGGCCACCAAACCGGCTGCCAAAAAGCTGGCCGCCAAAAAAAGGGCCCAAAAGACATGACGCCCGCCGATGGCCCCTCCAGCGCACCGGCGCCCGCGCCCTCGGCCGGGCCGCTCGCCGGCATGAAGGTGATCGAGCTGGGCCAGCTGATCGCCGGCCCGTTCGCCGCCAAAACGCTGGCCGACTTTGGCGCCGAGGTCATCAAGATCGAGCCGCCGGCCGACCCGAAGCGCCCGCAGGCGGGCGGGGGCGACCCGCTGCGCCGCTGGCGGCTGCTCAAGGACGGCACCTCCGTCTGGTGGCAGGTGCAGTCGCGCAACAAGCGCTCGCTCGCGCTGGATCTCAAAGACCCGCAGGCGCAGGCCCTCGTGCGCCAACTCGTGACCAGTGCCGATGTGCTGATCGAGAACTTCCGCCCCGGCGCCATGGAGGGCTGGGGCCTCGGGCCGGATGCATTGCTCGCGCTGAATCCGCGCCTGGTCATGCTGCGCATCAGCGGCTACGGCCAGAGCGGGCCGTACCGCGACAAGCCCGGCTTTGGCGTGGTGGCCGAGGCCATGGGCGGGCTGCGCCATCTGACCGCCGAGCCGGGCCGCGTGCCGGTGCGCGTGGGCGTGAGCATCGGCGACACGCTGGCCGCGCTGCATGGCGTGATCGGCATCCTGCTGGCGCTGCAGGAGCGCCACGTCTCAGGCCAGGGGCAGGTAATCGACGTGGCGCTGTACGAGGCGGTATTCAACTGCATGGAAAGCCTGCTGCCCGAGTACAGCGCATTCGGCGCGGTGCGCGGCCCCGGCGGCAGCGCGTTGCCGGGCATTGCGCCGAGCAATGCCTACCGTTGCAAGGATGAAGTCGTGTCGGCCGCCAGCGAACCACTCGAGGCGGGGAGCGTGGGGGCCTATGTCCTGATCGCGGGCAACGGCGACAGCATTTTCAGGCGCCTGATGACGGCCATCGGGCGCGCCGACCTCGGTGCCGATCCGGCGCTGGCCGACAACGTGGGCCGCGTGGCCCGGGTGCAGGAGATCGATGCCGCCATCGGCGCCTGGACGGCGCGGCATTCGGTGGCCGAGGTGCTGGCCGTGCTTGACCAGGCCCAGGTGCCGGCCGGGCGCATCTACACCGTGGCCGACATTGCGGCCGACCCGCACTACCGCGCGCGCGGCATGGTGGACGAGGTGCGCATGGACGATGGCAGCCTGCTGGCGCTGCCCGGCATCGTGCCCAAGCTCTCGCGCACGCCGGGCGCGCATCGCCGCAACGCGCCCGCCCTGGGCCAGGACACCGACGCGGTGCTGCGCGGCATGGGCTTATCAAACGCGCAGATCCAGGCGCTCAAGGACCAGGGCATCGTGGCCGGCTCGGAGAAGTTTTAAAAAGACGGGTCGCTATTTATTTGATAGCTAATTGTTCTGATGTAGCAGGGGGCGATCTCAAATCCAAGTGCAACACGGGAGCAGTTTATTGGATGACGTCTGGGGAGTGCTCCAGACGCGCCAGCCACTGACTGTAGACCTCAAAGGGCGTAAGCCAGCCCAGTGTTTTGCGTGGGCGCCCATTCATCTCATCGGCGATCGCGTCGAGTTGCTGCTGGCTGTAACCTGAGAGGTCTGTTCCTTTGGGCAAGTACTGGCGTACCAGCCCGTTGGTGTTCTCGTTGGTGCCGCGCTGCCAAGGGCTGTGGGGATCGCAGAAATACACCGCCACCCCCGTGTTGTGTGTCAACGCGCTGTGGTGTGCCATCTCCCGGCCTCTGTCATAGGTCAGGGTTTGGCGCATCGGTTTGGCGATGGCGTTGAGCTTGTCCGTAAAGGCTTGCAGCACATGGGCCGCAGTCGCCGGGTTGAGGTGAGGAAGTTTGACCAGTATCAGAAGCCGGGTGCTGCGCTCCACCAAAGTGCCGACTGCACTGAGGTTGCCAGCTCCCTTGATGAGGTCTCCTTCCCAGTGTCCTGGAAACTGGCGATCCTCAATCTCGGGTGGGCGCAGGTGGATGCTCAGCAGGTCAGCCATCTGGCCACGTCGGTCCTCACCACGCGAGCGGGGCCAGCGCTTGGTGCGCGCCAGACGCAAGCAGGCGATGAGCTCGCGGCGCAGCTCTCCTCGGGGTTGGGCGTAGATGACGTTGTAAATGGTTTCATGGGACACGCGCAGGGTGGCCTCATGCGGGTGCAGTGTAGCCAGACGAGAGGCGATTTGCTGGGGTGACCAACGTTGACGCAGCAAGGCTCCAACGCAGGCAAAGAGCGCATTGCCGACCCTCAATTTGGGTGCAGCTCTGTTGTGGCGGCGTCGACGCACAAAGCGCTGGTGGGCAAAGCGGCTGCTATAGACTGCACCACCGCAGTTTCGGCTGATCTCGCGGCTGATGGTGGAGGGGGCGCGATTGAGTATTCGGGCAGTTGCCCGAATACTCAATCCCAACTCACGACAGATGGCTATGGTTTGACGCTCTTGGTAATCGAGCTGGTTGTAGTGTTGCTGCAGGTTCATGGACACACCTTATTGAAGATTCAAAGGGTGTGTTGCACTTCACTTTTGAGCGGGCCGGGGCTACAGTCCATTTTCATTGAAATTCAACTGAGCGATTCGATCAGGTCGATGTACTGCTGCATGGCGTCGTTGGGGGCCGTGCCCTTGAGGCCATTCCACGCATCCCATTTGGCGCGCCCCACCATGTCGCCGAAACCGGGCTTCTTTTCGCTGTTGTCGCCCATGCTGGCCTGCTTGTACAGCGCGTAGAGCTTGAGCAGCGTGGCATTGTCGGGGCGCTCGCTCAGGGTTTTGGAATTCGCAACGGCGGCTTCGAATGCGGCTTTGAGGTCGGCCATGGAATGCTCCTTGGAGTTGTGGTGGTGGGGGAAAACATCTACCGCCAGGGGTCGCTGCGCGGTATCTTATGGGCAACCATAACCCAAAGAACGGTGGAGATTCGATGGTCACCCGCATAGTCAATACCGAGGCGGCGAAAAAAGCCGCGCGCAAGACCGCCCGCGTCGTGCAGAAAAACGTGACGCGGGCCGCCAGCGGCATGCTGGGCCTGTCGGGCGAGCGCATGAGCAAGGTCGACACCGCCTGGCTGCGCATGGACTCGCCCAGCAACCTGATGACGATCGTGGGCATCTGGGTGCTGCACCCCGGCATCACGCGTGACGCACTGCGTGCGCGCATCGAGGAGCGGCTGCTGAAGTACCCCCGTTTCACCCAGCGTGTGGTCGAAGACGCAACCGGCGCCACCTGGGTCGTGGATCGCGATTTCGACATCGCCCATCACGTGGTGGTCGAGCACCTGCCCAAAAAGCCCAGGGGGCACGAGCAGGAGGCGCTGCAGGACCGGGTCGCGCAGTTGGCCATGCAGCCACTCGAGCGCAAGCATCCGCTGTGGCAATTTCATCTGGTGCCGCACTACCAGGGCGGCTCGGCGCTGGTGGTGCGCATCCACCACTGCATTGCCGATGGCATTGCGCTGATCTCGGTGACCCAGTCGCTGGTCGACGGCGGCACGGCGCCGCCCGAGCACAAGGCCAAACCGGCCTCTCGCGGCGGACTGGAGGGCGCCGAGGACTGGCTCGCCGACCATCTGATCAAGCCATTGACCGGCGTGGCCGTGCGGGCGCTGGGCCGCGCCGGCGACGGTGTGGTTCGATCCCTGGAGCTGCTGCGCGAGCCGCAAAAGGGCCTGAGCGACACGCTGGACGCGGCCAGAATGGCCTGCCAGGTGGCCAGCGATCTGGCGGCGCTGGCGCTCATGCCCGACGATTCCAGGACCCGGCTCAAGGGCCAGCCCGGCACCACCAAGCGTGTGGCGTGGTGCCAGCCGATCCCGCTGGAGGAGGTCAAGGCCGTTGGCAAGGCACTCAACTGTTCCATCAACGATGTGCTGCTGAGCTGCGTGGCCGGCGCCATCGGCGAATACCTCAAGGCCAAGGGTGATGATGTCGCGGGCCAGGAGATCCGCGCCATGGTGCCGGTCAACCTGCGTCCCGTCGAGCAGGCCTACACGCTGGGCAACCGTTTCGGCCTGGCACCGCTGGTGCTGCCCATCGGCATAGACAATCCGATCGAGCGCATCTACGAGGTGCGCCGCCGCATGGGCCAGATGAAGGGCAGCTACCAGCCGTTGCTGGCGTTCGGAATCCTGGCGCTGGCAGGGCTGCTGGTCAAGCCGGCGCAGGAGGCCCTGCTCAACCTGTTCGGCAAGAAGACCACGGCCGTCATGACCAATGTGCCGGGTCCCAAGGACAAGCTCAAGTTCTGCGGCGCCACCATCGAGCAGAACATGTTCTGGGTGCCGCAGTCGGGCTCCGTCGGGCTGGGCGTGTCAATCCTGAGCTATGGCGGCGGCGTGCAGTTCGGCGTCATCACCGACGCCACCCTGTGCCCCGATCCGCAGGCCATCATCGACGAGTTCGAGCCCGAGTTTGCCAAGCTCTCGATCGTGACGCTGATGCTGCCCTGGCAGGAGTGAATTCTTGTCATTCCCGGCTTGACCGGGAATCCACAGTGGGGATCGGCGGAGAGTGGATTCCCGCCTTTCGCGGGAATGACAGAGCCCTGCGGGAATGACAGAGCCTTGCGGGAAGGGCGAGGTACGTCAATCCTCCAGTTCGGCCTTCGCCATCTCCACGTCCAGCCGCTCCATCGCATCCAGGGGCTTGGATGCAGCCGCCTGCTCGTACAGTTTGGTGGCTTCCTTCATCTTCTTGTCGCCATCGAGCATGACCATGCCGTTGGCGTACTCGATCATCGCAATGGCCGAACCGGGGTTGAGTTTGAGCGCTTCCTGAAACAGCTTCAGGCCGGTGTCCTTCTTGGCGCCATAGGTCATGCCGCCAATCAGCGCGCCGACCTTGTCGATCACTTCGGCGTGGAACGAGCCCAGCGCAATATGCGCGTCGGCATGTTTGGGTTGCAGCTTGATGGTCTGTTCGAGCGCCGCCTTGACCTTGCCGCCCAGGCCTTGCGCCAGTGCCTTGGCCACGCTGATGCCCTGGCTGTAGCGACCCAGCGCGTAGGCCTGCCAGTACCAGGCGTTGGCATTCTTGGGCTCGGCCACTGCTTGGGCCTCGGCCCGCCCAGCGACTTCCATGAACAGGTCCAGTTTGGTTTTTTCTTTTTTCTCGAGGTAGTTGGCGTAGATGCAGGTGGCCTTGTTGGCCACGGTGACGCCGGCGCCTCCGACCTTCAGGCCGGCTTCGGCGGCCTTCTGGAATTCGCCGTTGTGGAACAGGACCCAGGCGGCCAGCACCCTGGCGTCCGGGGGCAGCGGCTCGCTGTCGCCAGCATGCAGGCGCGCCCAGTTCTTCTTCACGCTGGCGGCGTCGAATTCATAGTCGCCCGCGTGGGGGAAAGCAGTCCATTTGGCCATCATCATCTCCTTGTCAATTGTCGTTCTTGTCATACGCCCCGACCAGGTTCAGCAGGTGCATGCGCTGCCCCGGCTCCAGGTAGGGGACCAGCAAATTCAGCACGTGGTGCGCGCCCCGCAGCAGCGCCATCTGCGCATGCTCGGGCTCCAGCGCTTTGCGCGGGTCACGCACGTATTCGAAGCTCAGCCAGTAGGTCAGCACCACCACCATGCTGGTGGCCGTAGCCTCCACCTCACGTGAATCGATGCTGACCACACCGGCGCGGCTCATGCCGTCCAGCATGGTGGTGACGGCCCGGGTCTTGTTTTTCAGCACCCACTGGAAGTGGGTCTCCAGCCGGCGGTTCTTGCTCAGCAAGTCGTTCAGGTCGCGGTACAGGAAACGGTACTGCCAGATCAGCTCGAACAGTGTGTGCATGAAGAACCAGGCGTCCTCCACGTCGCGCACGCCGTCGCTGGCGTTCAGCAGTTCGCCCAGCGCCCGCTCGTAGCGATCGAACAGCGAGTTGATCAGCTCGTCCTTGGCCGGGTAGTGGTAGTACAGGTTGCCCGGGCTGATGTTCAGCTCGGCCGAGATCAGCGTGGTCGAGACGTTGGGTTCGCCGAACCGGTTGAACAGCTCGAGCGTGACCTCCAGAATGCGCTCTGCGGTGCGGCGTGGCGCCTTTTTCGCCATGAATGTCTATCCCTTTTTTGTGCTTTTAGCCTAACTGAGTCCCTTCAACGGAGTCCTGAAGAAGGGCATAGTCAATCAGTGTAGGGCGCCGGCGGGCGGGAAATTGCTGCATTGCAGCAGAACAGACGGGTGCAAAAAAGGGCGCCGAGCGCCCTTTGCAGAAGGTCCCGGGGTGGCCCGGGATGATGCGCTGATGCCAATCAGCGCGCAGCAGTCTTGCGCGCCGTGGTGCGCTTGGCGGCCCGCTTGGCGGTGCCCGCAGCTACGGCCTTGGGGGCGACGCCCTTGCTGGAGAGCTTTTGCACGCTCTTGTTGAGCTCGTCGATGCGGGCCATCAAGACATCGATGTCTTTCGCAGACGGCACGCCCAGCGCGTTCAGGGCTTTGGCCACGCGGTCTTCAAAGATGTTTTCCAGCTTGTCCCACTTGCCCGTGGCCTTGACGGAAATGTCGTTCGCCAGGCTGGTCATGCGGTTCGTGGCTTCGGAAATTTTTTCTTCGGCTGCCGATTGCGTCTTGCGCTGGATGCTCAGGCCTTCCTTGACGAGGGTTTCGAATACCTTGCCACCTTCTTCCTGGGCCTTGGCGAAGGCGCCCAGACCGGCCAGCCAGATTTGCTGGGCCGAATCCTTCACGGTACCCGCGAGTTGGGCTCCGGTATTTTTGTCGGCGCTCAGTTTTTGCAGTTTCTTGACCATGGGGGTCCTCCAGACACATCGGTAAATCAAAGCGCCGGCGCGCGATTGCAATCCGGTACATGAGAGAACTTTAGCCGCTGCGGGCGCCTTGGGTCTAGAGGCGGCAGACTAAAACCTTGGGGGCCGATGCTCAGGGTTTTCACGGGTTTGTGCTGAACCGGCCGTGCCATGCTATCGGCAAGAATGCAGCATTCCCCTCTGGAGGTTTCCATGCAGTATTTCGTCACCGGCGCCACCGGCTTCATTGGCAAACGCCTCGTCAAGAAACTGCTGGAGCGCAAGGGCTCGGTGGTCTACTTCCTGATTCGCAAGGAGAGCGAGGCCAAGGTCGCGGGGCTGCGTGAATTCTGGGGCGCCAGCGCGGCCCGGGTGATTCCGGTGTTTGGCGATCTCACCAGCAAGAAGCTGGGCGTCCCGGTCGACGCCATCAAAAAACTCAAGGGCCAGATCGACCACTTCTACCATCTGGCCGCGGTCTACGACCTGGGCGCCGACGAGGCCAGCCAGATCGCCGTCAACATCGAAGGCACGCGCAGCGCGGTGGAGTTTGCCAGGGCGATTGACGCCGGGCACTTCCACCATGTGTCATCCATCGCGGCCGCCGGCCTGTATGAGGGCGTGTTCCGCGAGGACATGTTCGACGAGGCCGAGAACTACGAGCATCCGTATTTCAGAACGAAGCACGAGAGCGAAAAAATCGTGCGCAAGGATTGCAAGGTGCCCTGGAGCGTGTACCGCCCGGCGATGGTGGTGGGCGACAGCACGACCGGCGAGATGGACAAGATCGACGGGCCGTACTACTTCTTCAAGCTGATCCAGCGCCTGCGCCAGCTGCTGCCGCCCTGGATGCCGATGGTGGGCCTGGAAGGCGGGCGCATCAACATCGTGCCGGTGGATTTTGTGGTAGACGCGCTGGACCACATCAGCCACAAGACCGCCATCGCCAAAAAGTGTTTTCACCTGGTCGACCCGCAGGGCTACCGCGTGGGCGAGGTGCTCGACATCTTCAGCCGCGCGGCCCATGCGCCCAGGATGAACCTGTTTGTGAATGCGGCGCTGTTCGGGTTCATTCCGCGCGGCGTCAAAAAGAGCCTGATGGCGCTGGCCCCGGTGCGCCGCATCCGTAATGCCATCATGAAAGACCTGGGCCTGCCCGAGGACATGTTCACCTTCGTGAACTACCCCACGCGCTTCGATTGCCGCGACGCCCTGGCCGCGCTCAAGGATTCGGGCATAGCGTGCCCGCATCTCAAGGACTACGCATGGCGGCTGTGGGATTACTGGGAGCGGCATCTCGACCCGGACCTGCACATCGACCGCTCGCTCAGGGGCACGGTGGGCGGCAAGGTGGTGCTAGTCACGGGTGGCTCATCGGGCATCGGCCTGGCCGCCGCGCACAAGTTTGCCGAGGCGGGCGCCATCACCGTCATTTGCGGGCGCGACCAGAACAAGCTCGACGAGGCCTGCAAGGAGGCCAAAGCCCAGGGACACGAGTTCGTGGCCTACGCGGCCGACATCGCCGACATGGCGGACTGCGACCGCTTCGTGCAACTGTTGATCGCCAACCACGGCGGCGTGGACTTCCTCATCAACAACGCCGGCCGCTCGATCCGCCGCGCCATCGAGGCCAGCTACGACCGCTTTCACGATTTCGAGCGCACCATGCAGCTCAACTACTTTGGCTGCCTGCGCGTCACCATGGGCCTGCTGCCCGGCATGGTGGCCAAACACAAGGGTCATGTCGTCAACATCAGCTCGATCGGCGTGCTGACCAATGCGCCGCGCTTCTCTGCCTATGTGGCCTCCAAATCGGCGCTGGACGCCTGGACGCGCTGCGCCTCCAGCGAGTTTGCCGACCAGGGGATCACCTTCACCACCATCAACATGCCGCTGGTGCGCACGCCCATGATCGCGCCCACGAATCTGTACAACAACGTGCCCACGCTGAGCCCCGAAGAAGCCGCCGACCTGGTGGCGCAAGCCTGCATCTTCAAGCCGGTGCGCGTGGCCACCCGGCTGGGCATTGCAGGCCAGGTGCTGCACGCGCTGGTGCCGCGCGTGGCCCAGATCGCCATGAACACGAGCTTTCGCATGTTCCCCGATTCGTCCGCCGCCAAGGGCGAGAAGGGCGCCAAGCCGCAGCTGTCGGCCGAGGCGGTGGCGATGCAGCAGATGATGCGGGGGATTCATTTCTAAAGCCATTTGAAACGAATGCTTGCGAGCGGGCACCTGCGGGTGCCCTTTTTTTGGCTGGGCGGGTGGGATAATCGGGTCAAACAAACCGGCGATCGGTATCAGCCGTGAAGACCAAGGGATTCCCATGATTTTGGTAACTGGTGGCGCCGGCTTTATCGGCGCCAATTTTGTTCTGGACTGGCTGGCAACGCACGATGAGCCGGTCCTCAATCTCGACAAACTCACCTACGCCGGCAACCGCGAAAACCTGGCCTCGCTGCAGGGCGATGCGCGCCACATCTTTGTGCAGGGCGACATTGGCGATGCGGAGCTGATCGCCAGCCTGCTGCAGCAGCACCAGCCGCGCGCCATCGTCAACTTTGCTGCCGAGTCGCATGTGGACCGCTCCATCCACGGCCCGGCGGAATTCATCCAGACCAACATCGTCGGCACCTTCGCGTTGCTGGAGTCCGTGCGCGCCTGGTGGAACGGCCTGGTGGGCGACGCCAAGGCAGCCTTTCGCTTCCTGCACGTCTCCACCGACGAGGTTTACGGCAGCCTGGCCGCCGCCGACCCGGCCTTCACCGAAACGCATCGCTACGAGCCCAACAGCCCGTACAGCGCCAGCAAGGCCGCCAGCGACCATCTGGTGCGCGCCTATCACCACACCTACGGCCTGTCGGTGCTCACCACCAACTGCTCCAACAACTACGGCCCCTACCATTTCCCCGAAAAGCTCATCCCCTTGATGATCGTCAACGCGCTGGCCGGCAAACCCTTGCCGGTGTACGGCGACGGCCAGCAGGTGCGCGACTGGCTCTACGTCAAGGACCATTGCAGCGCCATCCGGCGCGTGCTGGAGGCGGGCCGGCCGGGTGAAACCTACAACGTGGGCGGCTGGAACGAAAAACCCAACCTGGAGATCGTGCACACCGTGTGCGCCCTGCTCGACGAGCTGCGCCCCGCAGCTCACGGCAAAAGCTACCGCGAGCAAATCGCCTACGTCCGGGACCGCCCGGGCCACGACCGCCGCTACGCCATCGATGCCAGCAAGATCGAGCGCGAACTCGCCTGGCGCCCGGCCGAGACCTTCGAGACCGGCATCCGCAAGACCGTGCAGTGGTATCTGGCCAACCCCGACTGGGTGGCCCATGTGCAAAGCGGTGCTTACCGGGAGTGGGTGCAAACCCAGTATTCGGGCAACGACACGCCCTGACACTTGATGAAAATCCTCCTGCTCGGCAAGAACGGCCAGGTCGGCTGGGAACTGCAACGCTCCCTGAGCGTGCTGGGTGAACTGGTTGCGCTCGATCGCCACAGCCCGGATCTGTGCGGTGACCTCGCCAACCTGCAAGGCCTGGCCCAGACCGTGCAGACCGTGCGCCCGGACGTCATCGTCAACGCCGCTGCCCACACGGCCGTCGACAAGGCCGAGAGCGAGCCCGAACTCGCCCGCACGCTCAACGCCCTGGCCCCCGGCGTGCTGGCGCAAGAGGCGGCCAAATTGGGCGCCTTGCTGGTGCACTACAGCACCGACTACGTGTTTGACGGCAGCGGCGCCCGCCCGTGGACCGAGACCGACACCCCGGCGCCGCTCAATGTCTACGGCCGGACCAAGCTGGAAGGCGAGCGGCTCATCGCGGCCACATGCCCGCGCCACCTGATTTTTCGCACCAGTTGGGTCTACGGCGCGCGCGGCGGCAACTTTGCCAAAACCATGCTGCGCCTGGCCCAGGAGCGCGAGCGCCTGACGGTGATAGCCGACCAGATCGGCGCTCCCACCGGCGCCGACCTGCTGGCTGACGTCACGGCGCATGCCATCCGCGGCGTATGGCAGCAGCCGCAGCAGGCCGGCCTGTACCACTTGGCGGCGGGCAGTGAAACCAGTTGGCATGAGTATGCAAAATACGTCCTGGCCCAGAGCCAGATTGCGCAACCTACTATCAAAGTAATAGCGACTGCCGTGGACCCGGTCCCCACCAGTGCCTTCCCCACGCCCGCCCGCCGCCCCCACAATTCCCGGCTCGACACCGCCAAACTGCAAACCGTGTTCGGCCTGAGTCTGCCCCACTGGCAAAGCGGTGTCGCCCGCATGCTGGAAGAGGTTTTGAGGGGATCTGCATAAATTCGTTACGCATGACTCGTCACCCCAGCAAAGGAATTCGTCATCCCCATAAAGGAATTCGTCATCCCCGCGAAGGCGGGGATCCACCCCATCCTTACCCGATCACTCCCATACGCGAAAATGGCACTGGATTCCCGCCTTCGCGGGAATGACAAATCCATGGAAACCGACATGACCCAACGCAAAGGCATCATCCTCGCCGGCGGCTCCGGCACGCGGCTGCACCCGGCCACCCTGGCCCTGAGCAAGCAACTGCTGCCGGTGTACGACAAGCCCATGATCTACTACCCGCTCAGCACCCTCATGCTGGCCGGTATCCGCGACGTGCTGATCATCAGCACGCCGCAGGACACGCCACGTTTCCAGCAGCTGCTGGGCGACGGCAGCCAGTG
Source organism: Rhodoferax sediminis (assembly GCF_006970865.1). Taxonomy (NCBI): domain Bacteria; kingdom Pseudomonadati; phylum Pseudomonadota; class Betaproteobacteria; order Burkholderiales; family Comamonadaceae; genus Rhodoferax; species Rhodoferax sediminis. Next base: position 3,930,854 of record NZ_CP035503.1, on the reverse strand, counting down.
GGGCATCAACATTCAATATGCGGTGCAACCCAGTCCCGACGGCCTGGCCCAGGCCTTCATCATCGGCGACCAGTTTGTCGGCAACGCGCCCAGCGCGCTGGTGCTGGGCGACAACATCTTTCATGGCCACGACTTCGTGCAGTTGCTCGGCGACGCGGACAAACAAACCAGCGGCGCCACCGTGTTCGCCTACCATGTGCAAGATCCCGAACGCTACGGCGTGGTGGCCTTCGACCCAAACGGCAAGGCCAGCAGCATCGAAGAAAAGCCCAAACAGCCCAAAAGCAACTATGCCGTCACCGGCCTGTACTTTTACGACAACCAGGTGGTCGACATCGCCAGGGCCGTCAAACCCAGTGCCCGTGGCGAGCTGGAGATCACCGCCGTCAACCAGGCCTACCTGGAGCGTGGCCAGCTCAAGGTGCAAATCATGCAGCGCGGCTACGCCTGGCTGGACACCGGCACGCACGAGAGCCTGCTGCAGGCCAGCCAGTTCATCGCCACACTGGAGCAGCGCCAGGGCCTGAAGATCGCCTGCCCCGAAGAAATCGCCTGGCGCAACGGCTTCATCGGCATCGAGCAGTTCGAGAAGCTGGCCCAGCCACTGGCCAAGAACGGCTATGGCCAATACATGTTGCGGCTGCTGAAAGACGAGGCGGGCAAATGAAAGCCGTTATTCTTTGTGGCGGCTCAGGCACCCGGCTGTGGCCGCTGTCGCGCAAGAGCTTTCCCAAGCAGTTCGTCCCGCTGGTCGATAACAAAAGCCTGCTGCAGCTCACGCTGGAGCGGGTCGCACGGATCAACGGCAGTGGCGACGGCGCCGAGGTCATTTGCGTTGCCGCCGAAGAGCACCGCTTTCTGGTCGCCGAAGCCATGCAAGCGGCCAAAGCCACGGGCCGCATCGTGCTGGAGCCGGTCGCGCGCAACACCGCACCCGCCATGGCGCTGGCCGCGCTGCAAGCCCAGCCGCAAGACCTGCTGCTGTTTTGTCCTTCGGACCACCACATCCCCGACACGCAGGCGTTTGCCGCCATGGTGCAACAGGGCATCCCCGCCGCAGAGCAGGGCGCCATCGTGACCTTTGGCGTGGTCCCCAGCTTTCCCAGTACTGCCTATGGCTATATCGAGCAGGGCAGCGCCGGCGCAGATGGCAGCTTTGGCGTCGCCCGCTTCATCGAAAAGCCCGGCGCCGACCAGGCCCAGGCGCTGCTTTTGCAAGGCAACGTGCTCTGGAACGCCGGCATTTTCCTGGTGCAGGCCAACACCCTGCTACAAGCCTTGCAGCAGCATGTGCCCGATATCCTGCAGAGCTGCCGCCAGGCCATGGCCGAAGCCACGCAAGACCAGCAGTTCATCCGTCCAGAGCCCGAAGCTTTCGCCGTCTGCCGCGCCGACAGCATCGACTACGCGGTGCTGGAGCGCCACCCACAGGTGGCCGTGGTGCCGTTTGCGGGCGCCTGGAGCGACGTAGGCAGCTGGAACGCCGTGGCAGATCTGAGCCCGGCGGACGAGCAAGGCAACCGCGTCGACGGCCGCGGCCTGGCGGTGCAAAGCGAGCGCACCTACATCCACGCACCGCATCGCGTGGTGGTGACGCTGGGCACGCAGGACCTGCTGGTGATCGACACGCCGGATGCATTGCTGGTGGCGGCCAGCAGCCACGCCGAGCAGGTCAAGGGCGTGGTGGCGCAACTGGACGCCCGGCACAGCCCCGAAGCCAGCCTGCACCGCAAGGTGGCGCGCCCCTGGGGTTGCTACGACAGCATCGACCACGGCGCGCGCTTTCAGGTCAAGCGCATTACCGTGCGTCCCGGCGCCAAGCTCAGCCTGCAAAAGCACCACCACCGCGCCGAGCACTGGATCGTGGTGTACGGCACGGCGCTGGTCACCAAGGGCACCGAGCAATTCCTGCTCACCGAAAACCAGTCCACCTACATCCCGATAGGCGAAACCCACCGCCTGGAAAACCCGGGTAAAACCGATCTGGAGATGATCGAAGTGCAAACCGGCAGCTACCTGGGTGAGGACGACATCGTGCGCCTCGAAGACACTTATGGCCGCCTGGCGCCGCCGCCGGCAAAATCAAAATGACCGCCTACGAACAACTCCAGACCCGTCTCGCCCAGGAGCCTGCCACCTGGCTCATCACCGGCGTGGCCGGCTTCATCGGCTCCAACCTGCTCGAGACCCTGCTCAAGCTGAACCAGCGCGTGGTCGGCCTGGACAACTTTGCCACCGGCCACCAGCGCAACCTCGATGAAGTGCAGACCCTCGTCACCCCCGCGCAGTGGGCCCACTTCCAGTTCATCGAAGGCGACATCCGCCACCTGGCCGACTGCCAGCGCGCCATGACCTACTGTCCTTCCCGCGCTGACAGTCCTTCCCGCCCCACCTGTCATTCCCGCGAAGGCGGGAATCCACCCCTGCCTCACCACCCCGTTGACTACGTCCTGCACCAAGCCGCCCTCGGCAGCGTCCCCCGCAGCATCGCAGACCCCCTCACCACCAACGCCGCCAACATCACCGGCTTCCTCAACATGCTGGTGGCCGCGCGCGACGCCCAGATCAAACGCTTCGTCTATGCCGCCAGCAGCTCCACCTACGGCGACCACCCCGGCCTGCCCAAGGTGGAAGATGTCATCGGCAAGCCGCTCAGTCCCTACGCCGTCACCAAATACGTCAACGAGCTGTACGCCGACGTGTTTGCCCGCGCCTACGGCCTGCCAAGCATCGGCCTGCGCTACTTCAACGTGTTCGGCCCCCGGCAAGACCCCGAAGGCGCCTACGCCGCCGTCATCCCCAAGTGGATCGCCAGCCTGATCCAGGATGAGCCCGTGTACATCAACGGCGACGGCGAAACCAGCCGCGACTTCTGCTTTATCGACAACGTCGTTCAAGCCAACCTGCTCGCCGCCACGGCCCTTGTCATTGCGGGCGCCGACCCGCAATCCATGTCCCCTGTGAACCAGGTCTACAACGTCGCCGTGGGCGAGCGCACCACGCTCAACGAGCTGTACACCCAACTGCGGCGCCACCTGCTGCCACGCTACCCGCACCTGCAGGGCGCCCAGCCCGTGCACCGCGAGTTCCGCGCCGGCGACGTGCGCCACAGCCTGGCCGACATCGGCAAGGCCCGGCGCTTGCTGGGCTACGCGCCCACGCAGCGCATTGGCCAGGGGCTGGCGCTGGCGATGCCTTGGTACGTTGGCCAAGAATCCTGAGTGAAAACAGGCGAAACCCATGAACATCATCCCCACCGCCATCCCCGACGTGCTGATCATCGAGCCCAAGGTGTTCGGCGACGCCCGCGGCTTCTTCTTTGAAAGCTTCAACCAGCAAGCCTTCAACCAGGCCACGGGTCTGGACGTCCATTTTGTGCAGGACAACCACTCGCGCTCCGCCAAAGGCGTGCTGCGCGGCCTGCATTACCAGATCCAGCAGCCGCAGGGCAAGCTGGTGCGCGTGGTGCGCGGTGCCGTGTTTGATGTGGCCGTGGACATTCGCAAAGGCTCGCCCACCTTCGGCAAATGGCTGGGTGTGGAGTTGACCGAAGACAACCACAGGCAGATGTGGGTGCCACCGGGGTTTGCCCACGGCTTTGTGGTGCTGAGCGACTCCGCAGACTTCCTGTACAAGACCACGGACTACTATGCACCCCAGCATGAGAGGTGCATTGCGTGGAACGACCCGAACATCGGCATCCAATGGCCCGTGGTAACTGAACCCAGCCTGTCAGCCAAAGACCAGCAGGGGCGTGCGTTGCACGATGCCGAGGCGTTTTGATGGTTGGATGTTTGCGAAGTGCGTATCGCTAAACATGAGTCGACAATATCCAGTGGCCGCTGAAACACATTCCCGTGTACAGCTCGCCTGCCGGCCTTGTCCAATTGGCGTCGTGTGTATGGCGCAACTATGATCATCAAATCTGGCTCCGGTGCATACCAGACGGGCGCAGTTAGCTATCAATTCGGGAACACTCAAAAACCATGAAACCACCCATTTACGTCACCCAGCCATACCTCCCGCCGCTGGAGGAGTTCATTCCCTATCTCCAGGAGATATGGGACAAAAAGATGCTAACCAATGGGGGGCCATTCCATCAGCAGCTGGAAAAAGCCCTGTGCGACTATCTGGGCGTTAAGCATTTGGCGCTGTTCTCCAATGGCACGCTCGGCCTGATAACGGCCCTGCAGGCGTTGCGCGTCACCGGCGAGGTAATCACGACGCCGTATTCCTTCGTCGCCACAGCCCATTCGCTGCTGTGGAATGGCATCAAACCCATGTTTGTGGACGTGGACCCCAACACGCTGAACCTTGACCCCGCCCGGATCGAGGCCGCTATAACGCCGCACACTACAGCCATCATGCCCGTGCACTGCTACGGCCACCCGTGTGATGTGCAGGCCATCCAGAAGATTGCCGACAACTACAACCTCAAAGTCATCTACGACGCCGCCCACGCCTTTGGCGTGCAAGACGAAGGCGGCAGCGTGCTGCGCCATGGGGACCTTTCGGTGTTGAGCTTTCACGCCACCAAGGTCTTCAACACCTTTGAAGGGGGAGCCATCATCTGCCCCGATGCCAAGACCAAACTGCGCATCGACCAGTTGAAGAACTTTGGCTATGTGGACGAGGTGACGGTAGTAGCCCCAGGCATCAACGGCAAGATGAGCGAAATCAATGCCGCCTTTGGCATGTTGCAGCTCAAACATGTTGACCAGGCCTTGGCGCGGCGCAAGTCCATTGATGCCACCTATCGCGAAGCGCTGAAAAACGTGCGTGGCATTCGCTGTTTGCAAGATGCTGGCGAGCAAGTGGCCAATTATTCGTATTTCCCCATCCTGGTGGAATCCGACTATCCGCTGAGCCGCGACGCACTGTACCAAAAGCTCAAGGACAGCAATATCTACGCCCGCAGGTACTTTTACCCGTTGATTTCGGATTTTCCGATGTACCGGGGCATGCCCTCAGCACACCGCGAAAACCTGCCCGTGGCCTCTGCTGCGGCGCAGAAAGTGCTTTGCTTGCCGATTTACCCGGCCCTGAACCCACCAGACTGGCAGCGCGTTATTGATATCGTGCAGGGCGCCTGACATGGCCATGCTGACCCGAGAGGCCATCGAAACGCTGGGATTCGCCTCCGTGGGCGAGAACGTCCAGCTTTCTGATCGCGCGTCGTTTTACGGCGCGAGCCGGATTGCGTTGGGCAACAACGTGCGGATTGATGATTTTTGCGTGCTTTCCGCTGGCGTGGGCGGCATCAGCATTGGTCAGCATGTACACATAGCTGTTTACTCGTCGTTGATCGGAGCTGGGAAAATCACACTCAGTGATTTCTGCAATATCTCGTCCCGCGTTGCCATCTATTCCAGTAATGACGATTACTCCGGCATAACGATGACCAACCCCACCGTGCCCAGCGAGTACACCGGCGTAACCCACGCTGATGTATTTTTGGGCAAACATGTCATCGTGGGCTGCGGCAGCGTCATCTTGCCGGGGGTGAAACTAAAAGACGGTGTCGCAGTCGGGGCACTCAGTTTGATCAACAGAAGTTGCGGGGAATTTGGCATTTATGCTGGCAATCCCGCCCGGCGGATCAAGGAGCGCAGCCGCGACTTGCTGGAACTGGAACAGCGGTTCACGACCAGCAAGACGAAATAGGCAAGGCCCGATGTCCCTCAAGCGAAACATTCTCGCTAGCTACGCCAGTCAAATCTACGTGACGTTGATCGGCATCGTCATCCTGCCGCTGTATTTGAAATACATGGGTGCGGAGGCTTATGGCTTGGTGGGATTTTTCACCATGCTACAGGCCTGGTTCAACCTGTTGGACTTGGGCTTGACTCCCACCGTGGCGCGCGAAACCGCCAGATTCAGGGGCGGCGCAACCGATGCACTGAGCTACCGCAGCCTGCTGCGAGCACTACAACTCATTTTCTTTGCCGTCGCCCTGCTGGGCGGTGGTGCCATGTTCGTATTTTCGGAGTCGATTGCTACCGGGTGGCTCAAGGTGCAAACCCTGCCCTTGGCGCAGGTGCAGTTGGCCCTGCAACTCATGGCTATTGGCGTGGCGCTGCGCTGGATGTCTGGACTGTATCGAGGTTGTATTTCGGGTTCAGAAGAGTTGGCGTGGCTGGGCGGATTCAATGCCTTTGTGGCCACGTTGCGCTTTGTCGGTGTGCTGCCTGTCTTGATATGGGTGGGGCATTCACCAACAGTATTCTTTACATACCAGCTGCTGGTAGCGGTGATGGAGCTAGTCGGCTTGGCGGCCAAGTCGTATGGTTTGTTCCCTGCTGTGCCGCAAGGGCAGCTTCTAGGCTGGTCCCCGGCTTCACTGTTTGCGCCCATCAAGCCCGTACTCAAATTCTCGCTCACCATTGCCTTCACGTCGTCAGTGTGGGTGATGGTCACGCAGACCGATAAGCTGGTGCTCTCCAAATTGCTGCCATTGGCCGACTATGGCTACTTCACTCTGGCCGTGCTGGCCGCCAGCGGTGTGATGATGATCAGCGGCCCCATCAGTATGCCGCTACTGCCACGCATGGCAAGGTTGCAGGCAGAAGGTAACGAAGTTAGTCTTATCGGGCTGTACCGTAACGCCACACAAATGGTCGCTGTTATCGCAATCCCGGCCTGCTTGGTTCTGGCTTTCTTTGCCGAGCAAGTGCTTTGGGCTTGGACCGGTGATATTCATGCAGCGGCTCAAGCAGCGCCTGTGTTGCGTCTGTATGCATTGGGTAATGGCTTCCTCGCCTTGACAGCGTTTCCGTATTACCTGCAGTTTGCTAAAGGGGATCTAAGGCTTCACATGATAGGAAGCGCATTATTTTTAATCCTTCTGATTCCGTCGTTGGTTTGGGCAACCGTGCAATATGGCGTTATCGGTGCCGGATACGCGTGGCTAGCTTCCAACGTCCTATATTTCTTTATCTGGATACCAAAAGTGCATGGTCGATTTGTAAAGGGCCTGCATACTCAATGGCTGCTATGGGACGTGGGTGCAATAGTGTTTTTCGCGTTGACAGCTACTGTATTGGCACACAGCTTGTTGAAATGGCCTCAAGAGCGGGTCATTGTTATTATGAAGCTTCTGTTGTTAGGTTTGATCTTAGTCGCCATGTCCGCCATGGGATCTTCATGGGTGCGACAAACAGTAAGCAGCAAATGGCGCGCGCGATTTGCAGCATAAGGATCAATGATGATGGAAACTGAAAAACAACCCAAGGTTTCGGTGTGCGTAGTGACCTATAACCAGGAAAATTATATTCAACAGTGCTTGCAAAGTATTGTCGATCAAAAAGTGAGCTTTGATTTTGAAGTCATTGTGAGTGATGACTGCTCAACGGATGACACCAGATCAATAATAAAAAATTTTAAAAAAACTTATCCTGATCTGGTCAAAGTAATATTTCAAACGGAAAATATCGGAGGCCTCAAGAATTACTTGGCCGTCCATCGTTCCGCTAAAGGTGAATATGTCAGTCATGTTGATGGTGATGATTGGCTTTGTCCAGGTAAGCTTGAAAAACAAGTGCTTTATCTTGACGCCAACGAAACATGCGCACTTGTGGCGCACAGAATGCAAATCTGGCGTTCTGAAGAGAAAACTGGTACAACAAAAGAAAATGCACAATCTATAACTCTGTCAAACCTGCTGCGAGGGCACCCAATGTTTATGAACTCATCGATTATGTATCGTCGAAGTTTATTGGGCGAAATATTTCACTTAAATAAGTCATTCATCGATTTCTATGTGTATGTTGCGGCAGCATTGCGAGCTGATATAGGATTCATCAATGAGGTCCTTGGAAATTACAGAAGTAGCATCGGAATATCTAGCAGGCTCAATTTGATGCCGTATATTGAAGATGCAATTGATCTTGCGAGCAGCAAGGTAGGTGAAACTCGTGATGTCGCGCGTTGTCGCGCAAGACAGCATCTCTCGTATGCAACTACTGCTCTGTGTTCAAACGATTTAAATTTGTTTCGAACCCATCTTTCCTCTTCGATAAGAGCGGATAGATTTTGGATGACATCGAGGTTTATTTCTTTCGGCCGATTCTTTCCGAAATCTCTTAAATACTTTTTATTGGCTTACAAAAAAAGAGCGTAAATCTGATGAAGGAAAAAAGCAGTCGCATTTTTGTAGGAGATTTTTTGTGTTTTATTTTTATCTTCATTTTTTTATTTGGAATAAAAGTAGAATATTTTGACTCATCGATATTCGTGCCATTAATAATAGTTTTTATGATAAGTGGAGGTGTGATAAAGCTTGATGGGCGATCAATTATGGTCGCAGTCATGATATCAATCTTATTAATATATCAAACTATAATTCAATTGATTGGGTCCACTTCCGATCTGGATTCCATATTGCGTTTGTTAAGAGCGTCGCTTACTTGTGTCATCATGGCGATCTTTATTGGATCCGTTCCATTTTCGGCCGCTCAAATATTAAGAACTCTGTTTTTTGCTTTGCTGGTCCATGCGATTCTAATAATTTCCGCTACCATGGTTGAGTCGATCAATATTTCACTATCGCACTTCTCGGGTAATGAAAGAATTTTACCAGCTAAATCCTCTGGACTATTGGCGGGTTATGATATTGCGGGGTTGTTTTGTGTGATCGGATGTTTGATGCTTTCATTTAAAATCTATCGTCCCAGAGGTATTTTTACTTTCATTGTATTTAATATTATATTTGGACTGGGTTGTTTTTTCACGTCTCGTCTATCGATTGCATTGTTTGTGATGTTTTTTGTCTCCATTAATTTTCTTAATCTTATTAAATCAAAGATAAAAATTTTATCTAAGGTTATGATTTTTGTGGTTTCATTTGTCATTATTGGCTTTATTCTATTTAAATATATTGTGCCAATTATTGATGTCACTTTTTCTCTTGATCTGGTGCCTGTTAGCGATGATTTATACAATAAAATTGTATCGAATAATGCTGTACAAAGTCCCGATCAATTTCTTTGGGCGTATATGTTTTTTCTGCCGAACGATATTTTTAGCTCGATTTTCGGAACTGGTGTTGAGGCACTTCAATCTGACGTTGGCTATGTGAAGGATATTTTTCGTTATGGATTTATTGGCGTCCTTTATTCTCTGTTTATTTATGGCTATCTGTACTGTCGAGCACGAGTCGCATTGGCGTTGCCGAAATCTGAAAATTACTCAAAATTCCTTGCGGTAGTTTTCATTCTTATTCTTGTAATGACTTTTAAGAATAATTATATTTTCACCAGAGGGATGTTTCCGTTGATTGTATTAGTCGCTTCAGTGCCGCTATTTATGATTAAAAAATATAACTCTTCTGCTTGTTTTGAATCATCAACAGTTAATGGATGTATGTAGCAATTGATTTTATAAGAAGCTCTACTTTACGCGGCAATGTGAGATTTTGATGGTGAGCTTGTGCTTTATATCTCGTTCGCCATATACTTCATTCGTTATTTTTCGGTGATGGGGTCTTAACTCCCTCCCGTTGCGAACTAGGAGGATGTTCCCCCGGGAATGAGCTTCTATCGATTGCTTTCTTACCCGGGGTCCGTAGCTTTCCAATTTCAAGGGACTTATTTCAATGATTAAAGTGCTTGGCATGGCGCTCTACGGCCCATTGGCGGCAAGTACGCGTTACCGTCTTGGTCAATACGTCCCGGGGCTGGCGACTCATGGAATTGATCTGAAAATTTGTCATTTACTAGGCGACGACTATTTGCGCAGGCGTTTCAGCGGCAGTGCACCGTCGATGGCTACTATGCTGCAAGCCGGATTCAACCGCTTTGCCGATTTATGGGGCCAGCAAAAATATGATCAAATCATGTTGCATTGCGAGTTGTTGCCCTTGATGCCGGGTTGGCTAGAGCGCACATTAATTCGCCGGCCTTACATCTATGATTTTGACGATGCGTTTTATCTAAAATACCGCAGTAGTCGATTTGCCGTTACATCTCCTTTTCTTGGAAGCAAGTTCGACACTGTGATGGCTGGTGCTGCTGCCGTGACAGCGGGTAATCATGTGCTGGGTCAATACGCGAGACAGCACAACGCCAACACTCACTACTTGCCCACCGTGGTTGACACTGATCGTTATCTGCCTAAGCCTGCCGGTCGCAACGGCGTTTTTACAGTGGGATGGATCGGGTCCCCATCCACTGCTCCATATCTATTTGACCTTGTCGAGCCGTTGTCTGTCTTGGGGCAGGAGGGCGCAGTGCGATTGATCGTGATAGGCGGCAAAGCACCTGCCATACCTAATGTGACAATCACGGAACTCGACTGGCAAGAGCGCACCGAGATCGATTTAATAAACACTTTCGACGTTGGCGTAATGCCTTTGCCAGATGATGTTTGGGCGCGTGGAAAGTGTGCATTCAAGCTCATCCAGTACATGGCATGCGCCGTGCCCGTCATTGCATCTCCTGTGGGTGCAAATATTGATGTGGTGACCGATGAATGCGGTTTGTTGGCAGCGACGCATCAGGAATGGGTAGAGGCATTAAGGATGATGCGTGACCAGCCGAGCAAACGTACCGGGATGGGGCGAGCCAGTCGAGAGCGCATAGTGCAACACTATTCGCTGCATCGAAACTTACCCATACTCGCCAGTGTAATTCGAAAAGTGGAAGAAAGTTAAAGCGCGTTTGAATTTGTGGGTTTTTGCAATTAGGGGCTATTGAAAAATGACGGCGACCAAAACCAATAATCTAGACCCGAAAACCGTAAATGGTTTCGGTGATGAATGGGAGAGATTCGATCAATCCGCGCTCCCTCTGGAGGAGCAGAGACGGATATTCGAAATGTATTTCGCAATTTTTCCTTGGAGTTCTTTGCCGTCAAATGCGGTGGGATTTGATCTGGGCTGTGGGAGCGGGCGTTGGGCGAAGCTGGTTGCGCCAAGGGTCGGGCATTTGCATTGCATTGATCCAAGCGTTGCCTTGAAAGTGGCCAAGCGGAATTTAATTGGAAACGATAACTGTGAATTTCACTTGGCGAGCGTGGATTCCATCCCATTGCAAGATGCAAGCATGGATTTCGGCTACTCTTTAGGTGTATTACATCATGTGCCGGATACGCAATCTGCCATCACCTCCTGCGTGCAGAAATTGAAACCTGGTGCGCCATTCTTAACTTACCTATATTATGCATTCGATAATCGCCCCATATGGTTTAGAGCAATATGGAAATTAAGCGATATTATAAGAAATGTTGTTTCGAAATTACCTCATATTTTGAGATATTGGGTAAGTCAAATCATCGCCGGCGCGGTTTACTACCCGATCGCAAAATTGACTCTAGGGCTTGGAAAAGCTGGTATAGATGTAAGAAATATACCATTGAGCTCATACAAGGACTGTAGCTTTTATACGATGCGAACTGATGCACTGGATCGCTTCGGGACACGCTTGGAGCAACGTTTTACGCGCGTGCAAATAAGAAAAATGATGGAGCGTGCAGGATTGGAGAGAGTTGAATTCTCTCCGAATTTGCCATACTGGTGTGCCGTCGGTTATCGCACTTCGGCGGACGAGGTTACTCGGTAATGTGCGGTTTTGCGGGGTTTCTCGGCGGACCATCCAATGGTGGACAGGATGACGAGGCGCTGCTGTCCGCGATGGCCAATCGCCTCTTGCACCGCGGACCAGACGATGGCGGGGTGTGGTGCGATGCACAGGCCCGTATAGGCTTCGGCCATCGGCGTTTGTCCATTGTGGATTTGTCGCCTGCCGGGCATCAACCCATGACGTCGGGCAGCGGTCGGTATGTAATTGCCTTCAACGGCGAAATCTACAACCACCTGGACTTGCGCGAGCAGATGGACGGCTTGGCCTGGCGTGGCCATTCGGACACCGAAACCCTGCTGGCCGGATTTGACGCCTGGGGCATACGGGGCGCCGTGGAGCGCTGCATTGGCATGTTCGCCTTTGCTGTCTGGGACAAGGCCGCATGCACCCTGACCCTGGTGCGCGACCGCATGGGCGAAAAGCCACTCTATTACGGCTGGCAAGGCACGGGCAACCAGCGGACGTTCTTGTTCGGTTCGGAATTGAAAGCGCTTCGCGCCCATCCGGCCTTTGCCGCCGAGGTTGACCGGGGCGCGCTGTCGCTGCTGTTGCGGCATGCCTATGTGCCGGCTCCATATTCGATCTACCAGGGGATTGCCAAACTGGAGCCCGGATGTCTGCTCACCGTCTCCGTGACGGCGCCAGAGCCGCGCATCCAGGTTTATTGGAGTGCCGTTAGCGTGGCACAGTCTGGCCAGGCGAGTTCATTTCCTGGCTCACCCGACGAGGCCGTGTCTGAGCTGGAGCGGCTGGCCAAGGATGCTGTGGCCCGGCAGATGATGGCCGATGTTCCGCTGGGGGCCTTTTTGTCTGGCGGCGTTGATTCCTCGACGGTTGTGGCATTGATGCAGGCTCAGTCTTCAAGGCCAGTCAAGACCTTCACCATCGGCTTTCGAGAGCAGGGCTACAACGAAGGCGAGCACGCCAAGGCCGTCGCGCAGCACCTGGGCACGGAGCATACCGAGCTGTATGTCACCCCCGCGCAGGCCATGGCCGTCATTCCGCGTTTGCCAGCGTTGTATGACGAGCCGTTTGCAGATTCATCCCAAATCCCCACTTATTTGGTGAGCGAGTTGGCGAGGCAGCACGTCAAGGTATCGCTCTCGGGGGACGCAGGGGATGAATTGTTTGCGGGCTACAACCGCTACCAGATCACCTCAAGCTTGTGGCGCAAGTTGGCGCGTGTGCCGGCGCCTGTGCGCTCTGCCGCAGCCCGCGCCATCACGGCGCTCTCACCCGCCGCGTGGGATCGGCTGTCGGGTTGGATTCCAGGGGCAGTGAAACACGCCACCTTTGGCGACAAGCTGCACAAGGGCGCGGGTGTGCTCGCTAGCAGCTCTGTGGATGAGTTGTATCTGGGGCTTGTGTCGCAATTGCGCAATCCTGCGCAGTGGGTTATCAATGGGCAAGAGCCGCCCACAAACCTGACGGGGCTGCGCCCGGCGCTGGATGGCTTGAGCGGCGTCGAGCGCATGATGGCGCTGGACGCTATCAGCTACCTGCCCGACGACATTCTGTGCAAGGTAGACCGTGCTGCCATGGGTGTCAGCCTGGAAACCCGGGTGCCATTTCTGGACCACCGGGTGTTTGAATTTGCCTGGCGCCTTCCTCTTGAATACAAGCTGAGGGACGGCCAGACCAAGTGGCCGCTACGCCAGGTGTTGTATCGCCACGTGCCACGCGAACTGATAGAGCGGCCGAAGATGGGGTTTGGCATTCCGCTGCACGACTGGTTGCGTGGGCCACTGCGCAGTTGGGCCGAGGATTTGCTCGAGGGCTCACGTCTGCGTCAGGAGGGTTTTTTCAATCCTGAGCCGGTACGCCAGATGTGGGCCGAGCATTTGAGCGGAAGGCGCAACTGGGCACATCGTCTGTGGAGCGTGTTGATGTTTCAGTCGTGGCTGGCGGCCCAATGAAGTTTTTGCTGATAGCGGGGTTCCCCGAATCGCTGCTGCACTTCAGGGGAGCGTTGATTTCTGCCTTGCAGGCCAAAGGTTTGCAGGTGCATGTGGCTGCTCCGGATGTTCCGCGTGGTGATGAAGTGCGGACGAAGCTGGAGTTACAGGGTTTGGTTGTGCACTCCATTCCACTGCGACGTACCGGCATGAACCCACTGGCCGACCTGAAGACGCTGCTGTCCCTGTGGTGCCTGATGCGGTCGATTCGCCCCGACTATGTGATGGGTTACACCATCAAACCCGCAATTTATGGTTCGCTGGCAGCCTGGTGGGCGCGCGTGCCGAAGCGCTTTGCGCTCATCACCGGCTTGGGTTTTGCATTCCAGGGGGAGGCTCGACGTAGTGCCTTGCGATTGATCGTGCAGCGGTTGTATGCGCTGGCCTTGGGACGCACGCACAAGGTGTTCTTCCAGAACCCCGATGATGAATCTTTGTTTCGCAGCGCAGGCATTTTGCTGCCCGGGATTCCGTCGTGCGTAGTTAATGGCTCCGGGGTGGATGTGGCGCAATATGCCGTGGCGCCGCTGGCTGAACATGGCGTTCACTTTTTGCTGATTGCGCGTCTGCTGGGTGACAAGGGCGTGCGCGAGTACGCTGAAGCGGCACGCCGGGTCAGGAACCGACATCCGGAAGCGAGGTGCAGTTTGGTGGGATGGATCGACTCCAACCCTGACGCTATTGCCAAGGCCGAGTTGGATTCCTGGGTGGCCGAGGGCGCACTGGAGTATTTGGGACGCCTGTCCGACGTGCGCCCAGCGATTCGGGCTAGCAGCGTGTATGTGTTGCCTTCTTACCGGGAGGGAACGCCGCGTACTGTGCTGGAAGCCATGGCCATGGGGCGTGCCGTCATTACGACAGATGCTCCTGGCTGTCGCGAAACCGTAGTTGATGGCGACAACGGATTTCTGGTGCCTGTCAAATCCATTGAGGCGCTGGAGCAGGCCATGCAGCGTTTCATTGATGCGCCAGCGCTTGCACAAAGCATGGGCCGGCGTTCGCGCCAGCTGGCCGAGGACAAGTACGATGTGCACAAGGTCAATGCCGTGATGTTGCGCGAGATGGGAATTGCGTGAAGCGAATTTTCGATACTGCTTTATCTGCCCTGTCCTTGCTGTTGCTAGGCCTGCCGCTATTATTTTTGATGTGGCAGGTGCGCCGCAAGCTGGGCAGCCCGGTGTTTTTTCGTCAAATTCGTCCAGGCCTGCATGGCCGGCCGTTCCGGATGGTCAAGTTCCGCACCATGACTGATGCATGCGGACCCGATGGCCAGTTGCTGCCCGATGCCGATCGCCTCACGGCCTTTGGCCGCTTCCTGCGTGCTACCAGCCTGGACGAGTTGCCCGAACTATGGAACGTGCTCAGGGGCGATATGAGCCTGGTCGGCCCGCGCCCGCTGCTCATGGAGTATTTGCCGCTGTACTCGCCCGAGCAGGCGCGCCGCCATGAGGTGCGCCCCGGCATCACCGGCTGGGCGCAGGTGAACGGCCGCAATGCGCTGAGTTGGGACGACAAGTTCAAGCTTGACGTCTGGTACGTTGACCACCGCACGCTGTCGCTGGACGTCAAGATTCTGTGGCGAACGGTGCGCAAGGTGCTGGTGCGCGACGGCATCAGCGCTGCGGGTGAAGCCACGATGCCGCGCTTCACCGGCTCGCAAATCGGGGACAAGCGATGACACTGCCTCTTTTTGCCGTATACGGTGTCAGCGGCTGCGGTCGAGGGGTGATGCCACTGGCGCGTGCGCAATTGCTGCGCCAGGGCATTGCGGCCACGCAACTGGTGTTTGTGGACGACCAGCCCAAGGCGCCCATGGTCAATGGCCAACGGGTGCTGCGCTATGCGGAATTCCTGCAGGCGCAAGCCGGCGCTCGTCATGCGGTGCTGGCCATTGCCAACAGTGTCGTGCGCGAGAAGCTGGCCGCGCGTTGCGCCGCCGATGGCGTGCAGCCGTGGACGGTGGCCGCCGCCAACGTGGTCACCATGGACGAGGTGACGCTGGGCGAGGGCGCGGTGCTGAGCCCCTTTGTCACGCTCACGTCCAATATCCGTGTCGGACGACACTTTCATGCCAATCTGTACAGTTATGTGGAGCACGACTGCGTGATCGGCGATTTCGTCACCTTCGCGCCAGGGGTTCAGTGCAATGGCAACATCGTCATCGAGGACCACGCCTACATTGGTACGGGCGCTGTCATCAAGCAGGGCAAGCCGGGGCAGCCGCTGGTGATTGGCCGGGGGGCTGTGGTTGGCATGGGCGCGGTGGTCACGCGCGACGTGCCGCCCGGTGTCACCGTGGTGGGCAACCCGGCGAAGCCATTTTTGAAAGGTTGAATTGTGTTGAATACCGAATTTTCCCCGTGGCCGAGCTTTACCGAAGAAGAGGCCGATGCCGTGCGCGACGTTGTGCTGTCCAACAAGGTCAATTACTGGACCGGACAGGAATGCCGCGCGTTTGAAAAAGAGTTTGCCGCGTGGACGGGCACCGGGCATGCCGTGGCGCTGGCCAATGGCACGCTGGCGCTGGATGTCGCACTCAAGGCGCTGGGCGTTGGCCCGGACGACGAGGTGGTGGTGACGCCGCGCACCTTCATGGCCAGCGTCTCGTGCGTGGTCAATGCCGGCGCCATGCCGGTGTTTGCCGATGTGGAGCCCGACAGCGGCAACCTGTCTGCCGCCACGATCGCCCGGGTGCTCACGCCCGCGACCAAAGCGGTGATTTGCGTGCACCTGGCCGGCTGGCCCTGCGACATGGATCCGATCATGGCGCTGGCGCAGGCGCATGACTTTAAGGTGATCGAGGATTGCGCCCAGGCGCATGGCGCGCGCTATAAAGATCGTAGCGTTGGGTCTATAGGTCACGTGGGTGCGTGGTCATTTTGCCAGGACAAAATCATGACCACCGCAGGCGAGGGTGGCATGGTCACCACCAACGACCACGCGCTTTGGTCCAGCATGTGGTCGTACAAGGACCATGGCAAGAGCTACGAGGCGGTGTACGAGCGCCAGCATCCGCCGGGCTTTCGCTGGGTGCATGAAAGCTTTGGCACCAACTGGCGCATGCTGGAGGTGCAGGCCGCCATTGGCCGCATCCAGCTGCGCCGCATGGCCGACTGGACGGCGAAACGTACGCGACATGCCGAGGCGATTTGGGCCGCCTGCCGTCCGCATGCGGTGGTGCGTGTGCCAGCCGTGCCTGCGGGCAGCATGCATGCGCATTACAAATGCTATGTGTATGTGCGGCCTGATCGCCTGGCCCCTGGCTGGGATCGCGACCGCATTGTGGAAGCCATCAAGGCCGAAGGTGTTCCTTGCTACCAGGGGTCGTGCTCTGAGGTGTATCTCGAAAAGGCCTTCGACCATACCGGCTGGCGTCCGGCCGAGCGTCTGCCCGTAGCGCGTGAGTTGGGCGAAACCAGCCTGATGTTTCTGGTGCATCCCACGCTGACCGAGGATGAGATTGCGAAAACTTGCAAGGTGCTGGCCGCTGTTTTGAGGCAGGCAGGCCGCTGAACCAGTTTGCGGGCTCCGTTCTGGCTTGGTCCGATCGGGTGGGCCGCCACAACAAGATTTTCAAAATGCCCAAGTTCCGCAGCATGCGCATCGGCACGCCGGCCGTTGCTACCCATTTGCTGCCGGACCCCAAGGCGTATCTGACGCCCATCGGCTCTTTCCTGCGCAAGAGCAGCCTGGACGAGCTGCCGCAGTTGTGGAGCATTTTGGTGGGCGACATGAGCTTTGTGGGGCCACGCCCTGCCTTGTTCAATCAGCAGGACCTGATTGCCTTGCGCACGCAGCATGGGGTGCATGAACTGGTGCCTGGGCTCACAGGGTGGGCGCAGGTCAATGGGCGAGATGAACTGCCGATCCCGGACAAGGTCAAGCTGGATGTGGAATACCTGCAGCGGCAATCGCTGGGGTTTGACCTGCGCATTCTGTGGATGACGTTTGTGAAGGTGCTGCGCCGCGATGGAGTTTCGCATTGAAATTAATGGGGGTCAGATTCCAATTAATTTATGGGCTTGCTTTTATTCGTAATGGTGGTTACCATTGGTAGTTATCAATTCTCGGGGAGTGCTTATGGATACCGCACGTCTTTTTCAGTCGGGGCGCAGCCAGGCGGTTCGTCTGCCCAAAGAGTACCGTTTTGAGGGCGTGGAGGTCGCTGTGCGGCATTTCGGAAACGGAGTCTTGCTGCTGCCGGTGAATGAGCCTTGGGCCATGCTTGACGCGGCGCTGGACGCTTTCGAGCCGGGGTTTCAGATCAGCCGCGATCAGCCCGCCGCGCAGGCCCGCGAGGAGATCGCGTCTTGATCAGCTACATGCTGGACACCAATATTTGCATTTATGTGATCAATGCCCGGCCGCCTGCGGTGTTGGCGCGCTTCAGGCAGGAGCGCATGGGGAATATCGGCATTTCCAGCGTCACGGCCGCGGAGTTGGCCTTTGGAGTGGCCAAAAGCGGTTCCGCTCGCAACCGGGAGGCGCTGGAGATGTTCCTGGCGCCGCTGGACGTCCTGCCTTTTGACGCCTCCACTATTTGGCAGTATGGGGAGTTGCGCGCAGGACTGGAGCGACGCGGCCAGCCCATCGGCGCACTTGACACGATGATCGCCGCCCATGCGCTGGCGTCCAATACCGTCCTGGTGACTAACAACACCCGCGAATTCGCCCGGGTGCCAGGGTTGCGGCTTGAGAATTGGGCGGATGAGCCGCCAAATTCCAATTAATGCCAACTGTTTTATTCGCACCCTTGTTGCAGGTCGCAAAGTGAAGCTAGACGCAAAGTCAACGTGCCAATAATTGGCATGATCGTGCTATTATCTAAGCATGTCGATTGCTGAAGCGTTCTTTTCAGAGAGCCAGTCAAGGGTTTACCCGTGGCTATTTGGGCAGCCTGAACGCAGCTACCACCTGAGCGAATTGCGGCGTCTTACCGGCTTGGGCAGCGCATCTTTGCAGCGGGAGCTCAATCGCTTGACCGATGCGGGGCTGGTGCATTCAGAGCGGGTCGGCAACCTGCGGCGCTTCAGCGCCAACCCGCAAAGCCCCGTTTTTGGTGAATTGGTCGCGTTGACGCGCAAGACGCTTGGCGCGGTGCCCCTGTTGCGGGACGCATTGACGCCTTTGACACCGCATCTGCAAGCTGCGTGGCTCTATGGATCGATGGCCAGGCAAACAGATACGGCGCAAAGCGATATTGATGTGATGCTGGTCGGGACCGATCTCTTGCTGGGCGACGTTCTGGAGCGGCTTGTACCGGTAGAGGCGCTATTGGGTCGAAAAATCAATCCAAGCTGCTATACACCCCAGGAGTTTGAACGACGCCGAGCCGAGCCCGATTCGTTTGTCAATCGTGTCTTGTCGCAGCCGACTGTCGCATTGATTGGAGATGCCCATGAGCCTGCCCGCGCTGGATAACCTGGTTCGTATCGGCCAACTGAAGCCCGAGCCACGCAACGCGGCCGAGGTCAAACGCATGCTGGAACTGGCCCGGACTCGCCTGGCAGACGCGCAGTTGGGTAGCCTTTCCCGTGAAGGGCGCTTTGCCAGTGCCTATACGGCCGCCCACGCGGCAGCGCTCGCGGCTCTGCGCTGGCACGGCTATCGCAGCGAAAACCGATACACCGTTTTCCAGTGCCTGGCCCACACCGTGGGTTGGCCACCCAATCGCTGGCGCGTGCTGGATGCGGCGCATCGGCAAAGAAATCTGGCCGAGTACGAGGGTTACCTGGAGGTCGAGGAATCCACCATCCAGGAACTGTGCACTTTGGTGCCCAGCCTGATCGCTGATGTGCAGGCATTGGTGGAACAGTAAATGCACGCGAAATAATAAGTTGAAAAGAAATCCAGATGCCATTCCATAGATCAGCAGCCCCTTTGCTCGCGCTGCCCCGCCCCGCCAAACGTCTGGTGGTCATGCTGCTGGATATTTGTCTGGCCCTGTTCTCGGTGTGGGCCGCCTTTTACTTGCGGGTGGATCAGGTCGGCTGGCCGCAGGGGCAGCAAAAATATGTCTATGCCCTGGCGCCGTTGATTGCGGTGCCAATCTTTATCCGCTTCGGGCTGTACCGCGCGATCTTTCGCTATACAGGGCTGGCGGCCATGGCCAGTACGGCCAAGGCGATCGCCCTTTACGCAGCCCTGTTTTTTGCTGCGCTGCTGTATTTCAAATGGCAGGGCGTGCCGCGCACCGTCGGGCTGATCCAGCCGCTGTTGTTCCTGCTGCTGGTGGGCACCAGCCGTGCCATGGCCCGTTTCTGGCTGGCAGGGGTAGGAGGTAAAAAACCGCATGCCGAGGGGCGCATGCTGATCTACGGTGCGGGCGAGGCGGGAGTGCAAACCGCGCTGGCGCTGGGCGTGGCCCGGCAGTTTGTGCTGCTCGGGTTTATTGACGACGATGTGTCCAAGGCCGGGCAAAGCATCAACGGGGTCGACATCATGACGCCGGCCGAAGTGCCCGGCGCCATCGAGCGCATGGGGGTGACCGATATCCTGCTGGCCATGCCCGTGGTGGGCCGCGCGCGGCGCAACGAGATCATCGACAGCCTGCGCGGCTTGCCGGTGCACGTGCGCACCTTGCCGGGCATGGGCGACCTGGCGGCGGGGCGGGTCACCATGCAGGACTTCCAGGAGCTGGACGTGGAAGATCTGCTGGGGCGCGCCCCGGTGCCGCCGAATCCGGCCCTGCTGGCGCGCCACCTGGCCGGCAAGACGGTGCTGGTGACCGGGGCGGGCGGCAGCATTGGGGGGGAACTGTGCCGCCAGATCATTCTGGAGAAGCCACGCCATCTGGTGCTGGTGGATCACAACGAATTTGGGCTTTATGCGATTCATGGCGAACTGCTCGGCCTGTGCGCCGACGCGGCACTGCCCGTGCAGTTGACGCCCCTGCTGGGCAGCGTGCGCAATTACGAGCGCATGAAGGAAATTTGCCAGCGCTACCGGCCAGCCACCGTCTACCACGCCGCCGCCTACAAGCATGTGCCGATGGTCGAGAGCAACCCCACCGAAGGGGTGCTGAACAACGTGCTGGGCACCTTGAACATTGCGCGCGTTGCGATTGAGACGGCGGTAGAAAATTTTGTCCTGATTTCGACCGACAAGGCCGTGCGGCCCACCAACGTCATGGGCGCCACCAAGCGCATGGCCGAGCTGGTGCTGCAGGCGCTGGCGGACAGCCCGCGCGTGCGCTTTTGCGCGCTCGACGGCCAGCCCGGCCCTGAGGTGCCAAACCAGACGCGCTTTTCGATGGTGCGTTTCGGCAACGTGCTGGGCAGCAGCGGCAGCGTGGTGCCCCTGTTTCGCAAGCAGTTGCGGGCGGGTGGTCCGGTGACCGTCACGCACGAAGAGGTGACGCGCTATTTCATGACGATCCCTGAGGCGGCGCAACTGGTGTTGCAGGCCGGCGCCATGGCGGAAGGCGGTGACGTGTTTGTGCTGGACATGGGCCAGCCCGTGAAGATCATGGACTTGGCGCGGCGCATGGTTCAGCTCTCGGGCTTGTCGCTGCGCGACGCGGACCACCCGGATGGCGACATCGAAATCGAGATTGTCGGCCTGCGCCCCGGTGAAAAACTGTATGAAGAGCTGTTGATCGGCGACGACCCGGTATCCACGGCGCACGAGCGGATCATGAAGGCGCGCGAAGATTTTGTCGCCTGGGGCGAGCTCGAGCAATCCCTGGTAGCCCTGCGTCGTGCCGCCAACGGCAATGATGCGGCGGCGATCAGAAACATATTCATGCAATTGGTCAGCGGCTACGCGCCGGAGCCGGAAAATCGCGTGGCATGATGGCCCGCAAAATTTGGAGTGTTTATGAATCGGAAGATAGGTGTGGTGGTGATTGCCGCGGTGCTGGGGGCGGTGCTGGGCGGTGTGCTGGGTTACGGCCCGCTGCTGCGCTACAAGTCCGAGGGCGTGCTCAGCATGGAGATGGGCCCGGCGGAGTACAAGCGGTTTACCGAGCTGGCGGACGCGCCGGCCACCGTGCGCCAAATGGCCGGCGTGGTGCCGCTGCCCGGGCTGAATGCGCAGGAGATGGAACGACTGGAAACTGATGTTGGCCAAGGCCAGTGGCATAGCCCGATTCCAAAAATCAGCAAGGCCGATGCCAAAGACATACCGGACGTCCTGCTGCAACCGGATCAGGATGCCAGGGACAGCAGAGACAGCAGAGACAACCGGAACGGCAGCGAAGATCGCCAGCGGGAGCGTGAGCGCAAGCTGATGGTCTATCTGGGGTTGAGATTGACGTATACCGCGCACGACGCAACCCGGGCCGCGCAAGTGGCGACCTGGCTAGGCTCGTACTTCAAGGAAGTGGCTGCGCGCGAGGCGTTGCGCGACCAGGTTTTTCGCTGGGCCGCCGACAGCCGGCAGTTTGCGGACCGGGCGACTGAGCGCAAGCTGAAGTACGAATTCGACATCGAGCAGGCGCAAGCCCGCGCCAAGGCGCTCAAGGTGATCGTGGCCAGCTACCCCGAGGCGGCGCGGCGCGAGAGCCAGCAGGTGGTGGACGTGCGCAAGGACAACGAAAAGTTCATGACGCCGATGGCGCAACTGGTCGGCGCGGAGTCCGAAGTGATTGGCATCAAGGAAAATCTGCAAAGGCTGGACCGCGAGATCGAACAGCAAGCTTTCGCCAAAGCCCTGATCGATGAGGCCGAGGCGGCAGTCGGGAAGGCGCAAAGTGGCAGCGACAGCGTGACCCGGGTTTCCGGCGTGATTACCCAGCTTGCCAAAACAGCCAAGACGGATGCAGAAAAAGAAAAACTGTCGTCGATGGCGGCCGATGTGTCGCAGATCAGTGCGCGCTTCCTGTCGCAGGCCCAGTTTGTGGCCACGCCATCGGTACCCAGCCGCCCCGAGCGCCCCAGCCCGCGCATGGTGATCGTGCTGGGCGCCTTGCTGGCGGCCTTGTTGGCGGCCGCATTTGCCTGGCGCGGCCTGCTGCGCCAGATGCTGTGGGAAGAGGGCAATAACAAGGAGGCAACATGACCGACACCACCCTGATCGCCCCGCGCGACAAGGCCGAAATCCTGGCCCAGGCGCTGCCGTACATCCGCAAGTTTCATGGCAAGACCATGGTCATCAAATACGGCGGCAACGCCATGACCGACCCTGATCTGCAGGCCGACTTTGCCGAGGACGTGGTGCTGCTCAAGCTGGTCGGCATGAACCCGGTGGTGGTGCACGGCGGCGGCCCGCAGATCGAGACGGCGCTGAACCGGCTCGGCAAGAAGGGCGAGTTCATCCAGGGCATGCGCGTGACCGACGCCGAGACCATGGAGGTGGTCGAATGGGTGCTGGCCGGCGAGGTGCAGCAGGATATCGTGGGCCTGATCAACCAGGCCGGCGGCAAGGCGGTGGGGCTGACCGGGCGCGATGGCGGCCTGATCCGCGCGCAAAAGCTCAAGATGGTCGACAACCAGGACCCCAGCAAGGAGCACGACGTGGGCCAGGTCGGCGACATCGTGAGCATCGACCCGGGCGTGGTGAAGGCGCTGCAGGACGATGCCTTCATCCCCGTGATCAGCCCGATTGGCTTTGGCGAGCACAACGAGAGCTACAACATCAACGCCGATGTGGTGGCGGGCAAGCTGGCCATCGTGCTCAAGGCCGAGAAGCTGGTGCTGCTGACCAACACGCCCGGCGTACTGGACAAGTCCGGCAAGCTGCTGACCGACCTGACCGCGCGCGAGATCGACGCGCTGTTTGCCGACGGCACGATTTCCGGCGGCATGCTGCCCAAGATTGCCGGCGCGCTTGACGCGGCCAAGAGCGGCGTGAATTCGGTGCACATCATCGACGGCCGCGTGCCGCACGCGATGCTGCTGGAGATCCTGACCGAGCAGGCCTATGGGACGATGATTCGCTCGCATTGAGGGTGTGAGGGCGGGGTCCGGTACCGGAGAAACCCTTGGTACCGCTGTGCGAGAATCATTCGACTACACCTTGTTGCAAACATGTCCGACGTCGAGCTCTCCACTTCCTCCGCCAGCCCTTCCGCCGGCGAAGCCGCCGTCCCCGCACGCAAGCGGCCCAAGCCGGGCGAGCGGCGGGTGCAGATTCTGCAGGCGCTGGCCAGCATGCTGGAGCAGCCGGGGGCCGAGCGCATCACCACGGCGGCGCTCGCGGCGCGGCTCGAGGTGAGCGAGGCCGCGCTGTACCGCCACTTTGCCAGCAAGGCGCAGATGTTCGAGGGGCTGATCGAGTTCATCGAGCAGACGGTGTTTTCGCTGGTGAACCAGATCACCGAGCGCGAGACGGACGGCGCCGATGCCGGTATCCGCCAGGCCGGCAAGGTCGTCCACATGCTGCTGCAGTTCGCCGAGAAAAATCCCGGCATGACGCGCGTGATGGTGGGCGACGCGCTGGTGTTCGAGAACGAACGCCTGCAGCAGCGCATGAACCAGTTTTTCGACAAGATCGAATCGACGCTGAAACAAAGCCTGCGCGGCGCGGCCGATGCCAACGGTTCGGCCACGCCCAGTGTCGATGCGCAGGTGCGGGCGTCCGCACTCACCGCCTTCGTGGTGGGCCGGCTGCAGCGCTTTGCGCGCTCGGGTTTCAAGCGCGCACCCTCGGAGTATCTGGAAGCCAGTCTCGCGCTGATGCTATAAAAAGGGAAGCTGTTTGCCTAGGCAGGGTAAGGGCTAGGGCCGATTTTTCCTTATAAATTCACGCCCACCTTGGCGCCAGCCGCCACCATCTCGGCCCAGGTCTGATCGTCAAGCGTAATGCCATCCACCGCGCGCGCGCGCCGCGCTTCGCGCTCGGGCTCGCCGGCAATGCGCACCGCGTCAAAACCCGGCGCCACCGGGCCCTGTTTCAACCAGTCGATAAATGCCGCGGCTTCCTGTTCGAACGCGGCCTGGGTGCCGAGTTTGGCGGGGTCGATCAGGATGGTCAGCATGCCGTTGACGACGGCGCGGGCGCTGTCGGGGGCGCGGTGCCAGGTGCCGCCGCCGCTCAAGGCGCCGCCCAGCAGCTCGCACGCCACGGCCATGCCGTAGCCCTTGTATTCGCCGAACGCCATCAGCGCGCCGAACAGGCCGTTGCTTTGCGGCACCACGACGACGCCGGGGTCGGTGGTGGGGTGGCCGTGCTCGTCGATCAGCGTGCCGGGTTCGACCTGGACGCCCTTGTTGTAGGCCACGCGCATCTTGCCCTGGGCCACGCGGCTGGTGGCAAAGTCGAGCAGGAAAGGTTCGCGGCCGGCCAGCGGGATGCCGATGCAGCACGGGTTGGTGCCGTAGCGGCCGTCGGCCCCGCCCCAGGGCGCGACCACCGGGCGCGACAGCACGTTGACGAAGTGCAGCGACACCAGATCCTGCGCCACCGCCATCTCGGCAAAGTGGCCGATACGCCCCAGGTGGTGCGTATTGCGCAGGGTCATGATGCAGCTGCCCGATGCTTTGGCGCGCGCGATGCCGAGCTGCATGGCCTGCTCGCCCACCACCTGGCCGTAGCCGCGCTGGCCATCGAGCGTGAGCAGGCTGCCGGCGTCGAGCACGGTCTGTACCGCCGCGTTGGGCGTGAGCCCGCCCTCCAGCACCGCGTCCACATAGCGCGGCAGCATGCCCACACCGTGCGAATCGTGGCCGCTCAGGTTGGCCAGCACCAGGTTGTCGGCGACCCTGGCGGCCTCGGTGGCGGAGCTGCCGGATGCTATTAGAACGGTAGCTACTTGTGCCCGCAAGGTATGGGCTTGGAGGGTTTTTGACATGGATTATTGGCGGTGAAGAAATGCTGGGGTGGCCATGGATTCCCGCCTGCGCGGGAATGACAGGCAAGGGCGTGGGAATGACGGGGAAGGGCGCGGGAATGACGGGGATAACTACATCACCGCGCCCACCTGCCATGGCACGAACTCGTTCTGGCCGTAGCCGTGCGTCTCGCTTTTGCTGCGTGCGCCCGAGGCCGTGGCCAGCACCAGATCGAAGATGCGCTGGCCCATCTCGGCGACCGAGGCGGTGCCGTCGATGATCTCGCCGCAGTTGATGTCCATGTCGTCTTCCTGCCTGCGCCACAGCGCCGAGTTGGTCGCGAGCTTGAGCGAAGGCGAGGGCGCGCAGCCGTAGGCCGAACCGCGCCCGGTGGTGAAGCAGATCAGGTTCGCGCCGCCTGCGACCTGGCCCGTGGCGCTGACCGGGTCATAGCCGGGCGTGTCCATGTAAACGAAGCCATGCGTATCGACCGGCTCGGCGTATTCGTACACGGCCTGCAGGTTGCTGGTGCCGCCCTTGGCGACGGCACCGAGCGATTTTTCGAGAATGGTCGTGAGGCCGCCGGCCTTGTTGCCGGGCGAGGGGTTGTTGTTCATCTCGCCGCTGTTGATCGCGGTGTAGTGCTCCCACCACTTGATGCGCGCTATGAGTTTCTCGCCGACTTCGCGCTTGACGGCGCGGCGCGTCAGCAGGTGTTCGGCGCCGTAGATCTCGGGGGTCTCGCTCAGGATCGCGCTGCCGCCATGGGCCACCAGCAAATCGACCGCGGCCCCCAGCGCCGGGTTCGCGCTGATGCCCGAGTAGCCGTCGGAGCCGCCGCACTGCAGGCCGATGGTGATGTGCTCTGCGCTGCACGGTTCGCGCCGCACGTTGTTCACTTTGGGCAGCATCGCGTTGATCAGCGCCACGCCCTTGGCCACGGTCTTGGTGGTGCCGCCGGTGTCCTGAATATTGAACACCTTGAAGGTGTCGCCCTCGCGCAGGCCGCTCCTGGCCAGCCAGGCGTTGATCTGGTTCGCCTCGCAGCCCAGGCCGACGACCAGCACGGCGGCGAAGTTGGCATGCGTGGCATAGCCGGCCAGCACGCGCTGCAGGATCTGCATGCCCATGCCCTCGGTGTCCATGCCGCAGCCGGTGCCGTGCGTCAGTGCCACCACGCCGTCGACGTTGGGAAAGTCAGCCAGCGCCCCGGGGTTGGTCTGGCGCGAGAAGTGGTCGGCGATCGCGCGCGCGGCGGTGGCAGAGCAGTTCACGCTGGTGAGCACGCCGATGTAGTTGCGCGTGGCGACCCGGCCGTCGGCCCGCCGGATGCCCATGAAGCTGGCCTCGCGCCGCGCAGGCTCGGGCTTGACGTCGGCGCCGAACGCATAGTCGCGCACAAAGTCGCCCTTGCTGGGTCCCATGTCGAGGTTGTGCGTGTGCACGTGCTCGCCCGCGGCAATCGGCTTGCTCGCAAAACCAATGATCTGGTTGTAGCGGCGCACCGGTTCGCCGGCGGCAATGGCGTGCGTGGCGATCTTGTGGCCGGGCGGGATCAGGCCGTGCACGGCAATGCCTTCCACGGTGGCGCCGCCGAGCAGTTGGGAGCGTGCGATCAGCACGTCGTCGTGGGGGTGCAGACGAATGAAGGGATTCATGGTGTAGGTGTACGCAGACGTAAAAAAGAGAATGGGCCTCAGGCGCTTTTGGCGCGGCGCCAGCTCGCACTGAAGCGGGCGTGGGACTTGTCCATGTGCGCGTGCATGGCTGCGCGGGCACCCGCGCCGTCATGCGCGCGGATCGCTTCCACGATGGCTTCGTGCTCGGCAATGGCGCAGCGCCACGACTGCGGGGTTTCGAAATGACCGCCCAGGCGCTCGAACAGCGGGCCGTGGCGCGAATCCCAGAAGTTTTGCACCGTCTCGGTCAGCACCACGTTGCCGCAGGCTTCGGCGACCGCGGTGTGAAAGGCGCGGTCACCCTCCAGTGGCAGCACGCCTTGCGCGGCGGCGCTTTTCATGGCGGCGATGGCGCCGTCCATGGCCGCCACGTCGCGGCGCCGGGCCTGTGTGGCGGCGATCGAGGCGATCTCGCCTTCCACCACGCGGCGCGCACGAATGAGCTCCAGCGGCCCCCATTCGGCGGGTGAGACTTCCACGCGCCCGCCGGGGTTTGCCGCGCTGGTGCGGTCCAGCACATACACACCCGAGCCGGTGCGGATCTCGACCCAGCCCTCGACCTCCAGCGCGATCAGGGCTTCGCGCACCGAAGGCCGGCTCACGCCCAGTTGTTTGGCCAGGTCGCGCTCGGCCGGCAGGCGCGCGCCCACCGCAAACTCGCCGGCCTGGATCAGCGCGCGCAACTGCCCCGCGATCTGGCGGTACAGGCGTTGCGGCTCTAAGGCTTGCAGGGGCATGGATGAAGGCGCCAGAGGTGGGTTAAGGGTTAGCCATAATTGGCCAAGTGGTCAGGCCAATTGATAATCCCACGATTATCGCGCCGCAGCATCGGGCGAAACCCTGAAACACACGAAACCTCACCCACAGGATGGACACACCATGAGACTCAAAGGCAAAACCGCACTGGTCACGGCGGCCGGGCAAGGGATCGGCCGGGCCAGCGTGCTGGCCATGGCTGCCGAGGGCGCCCAGGTCTGGGCCACCGACGTCAACACGAGGCTGCTGGAGAGCTACGCGGGCGTGGCCAACGTCACCGCGCTGGCGCTGGACGTGCTCGACAAGGCCGCCATCCACAAGGTCGCCGCCGATTTGCCGGCGCTCGACATCCTGTTCAACTGCGCCGGCTTTGTGCACAACGGCACCATCCTGCAGGCCACGGATGAAGAGTGGGACTTCGCCTTCAACCTGAACGTGCGCTCGCAGTACTGGATGATCCAGGCCGCGCTGCCCAAGATGCTGGCCCATGGCGGGGGCAGCATCATCAACATGTCCAGTGTGGCCAGCAGCGTGAAGGGCTTGCCCAGCCGTTTTGTGTACGGCGCCAGCAAGGCCGCCGTGGTGGGGCTCACGAAAGCGGTCGCTGCCGATTTTGTGGGGCAGGGGATTCGCTGCAACGCGATTGCCCCGGGCACGGTGGATACGCCCTCGCTGGGCGAGCGCATCAGCAGCTACGCCGATCCGGCCGAGGCGCGCAAGAACTTCATCGCGCGCCAGCCCATGGGGCGGCTGGCGCAGGCCCACGAGATTGCCCCCATCGTGGTGTATCTGGCCAGCGACGAATCGCAGTTCGCCACGGGGCAATTGTTCTCGGTGGATGGCGGCATGACGATATGAACCAGCTCGACCTGAGCGGCCGCCATGCGGTCATCACCGGTGGCGCGGCCGGCCTGGGGCTGGCCATCGCGCAGCGCATGCTCGCGTCGGGCGCGCAGGTCACGCTGTGGGATCTCGACGCCGCGGCGCTGGGCCAGGCCGCGCAGGCACTCGGCGCGGGTGTGCACACCGTGGTGGTGGACGTGGGCGAGCACGCCAGCGTGGTGCAGGCCGTGCGCCAGACGGTGGCGCAGCAGCCCACGATCGACGCGCTGGTCAACTGCGCGGGCATCACCGGTCCGAACGTGAAGGTCTGGGACTACCCTCCCGAGCAGTGGCTGCAGGTCATGCAGGTGAACCTGAACGGCCTGTTCTACTGCTGCCGCGAACTGGTGCCGCACATGCGCGAGCACAACTACGGGCGCATCGTCAACATCGCCTCGGTGGCCGGCAAGGACGGCAACCCGAATGCCAGTGCCTACAGCGCGAGCAAGGCCGCGGTGATCGCGCTGACCAAGTCGCTTGGCAAGGAGCTGGCCGACACCGGCGTGCGCGTGAACTGCATAACGCCCGCGGCCGTGAAGACCGCAATTTTCGAGCAGATGACGCCCGAGCACATCGCGTTCATGCTCTCGAAGATTCCCATGGGGCGCTTTGGCACGCCGCAGGAGGTGGCGGCCATGGTGGCGTGGCTGTGCACCGAAGAGTGCTCGTTCTCCACCGGCGCCGTGTTCGACCTGTCGGGCGGCCGCTCCACTTACTGACGTACAGTCCACGCTTCAAACTGAAAGGAACCCGATGAAACTCGTTCGTTATGGCAACCCCGGCAAAGAGAAACCCGGCCTGATCGATGACGATGGCCAGCTGCGCGACCTGAGCACGGTGCTGAAGGACATCACCCCCGACCAGCTGGGTGACAAGGCGCTGGCCCGGCTGCGCAAGCTCAAGGTGGACAAACTGGCGCGCGTCAGGGGCGCGCCACGCCTGGGCTGCCCGGTGGCGGGTGTCGGCAAGTTCATTGCGATCGGCCTGAACTACTCCGACCATGCGGCCGAGTCCAACATGCCGATCCCGAAGGAACCGATCGTGTTCATGAAGGCCACGAGCTGCATCCAGGGGCCCAACGACGCGGTGATGCTGCCCAAGGGCTCGGTCAAGTCGGACTGGGAAGTCGAGCTCGGCGTGGTCATCGGCACGCGGGCACGCTACGTCTCGCAAAAGGATGCGCTCAACTTCGTGGCGGGCTACTGCACCGTCAACGACGTGAGCGAGCGTGAGTTTCAGCTCGAGCGTGGATCGCAGTGGGACAAGGGCAAGGGCTGCGACACCTTCGGCCCCATCGGCCCCTGGCTGGTGACGCGCGACGAGCTGCCGAATCCGCAGAAACTCGCGATGTGGCTCGACCTGAACGGCGAGCGCCGGCAGACCGGCAACACGAAGACCATGATTTTTGGCGTGGCCAAGATCGTCAGCTACGTGAGCCAGTTCATGACCTTGATGCCCGGCGACGTGATCACCACAGGCACGCCACCCGGTGTCGGCATGGGCATGAAGCCGCCAATCTTCCTCAAGAAGGGCGACGTGATGACGCTGGGCATCGAAGGCCTGGGCGAGCAGCGGCAAGACGTCATCGGCTTCAAGCTCTGAAAACCGGTATCGAACACGCCACGGAACGCGATTGAAATACCAGTTCGATTTCTCGTCCGTGCTGGCGCAATGGCCACTGCTGTTGGAGGGCGCATGGGTCACGATCCAGCTGTCGTTCCTGGCCACGGTGGCCGGCTTCGTGCTGGGCGCGCTGTGCGCGCTCGGGCGCGGCAGCCGTCATGGCTGGCTGCGGCGGCTGGTCGGCGTGTATGTGGAAGGCATCCGCAACACGCCGCTGCTGATCCAGGCCTATTTCCTGATCTTCGGCCTGTCGAGCGTGGGCGTGACGATGCCGATCCTGGCCGGCGCGGTGCTGGCACTGGTGATCAATATTGGCGCGTACACCTGCGAGATCATCCGCGCCGGCATCGAGTCGATCCACAAAGGGCAGCTGGAAGCCGCGGACTGCCTCGGCATGTCGAAGTTGCAGGTGTTCTGGCATGTGATCCTGCGCCCGGCCGTGGAGCGCGTCTATCCCTCGCTCACCAGCCAGTTCGTACTGCTCATGCTGGCGTCGAGCATCATGTCGTCGATCGGTGCCGAGGAGCTGTTCGGCATTGCCAACCGTATCCAGTCCGATACCTTCCGCAACTTCGAAATCTTCCTGGTGCTGTGGGCAATTTATCTGGCGCTGTCCTACATGATGCGGCTGGGTTTCTGGTTGCTGGGGCAGATCGTGTTCACGCGCCGGCGCAAGCTTGGTACACCGTTGTGATGCGCCCGGCATGACGCACGAACAACTCACTTATCTGCTGCTGGGCGCCGTCGGCACGCTGGAGCTCTCGGTGTTGACCTTCATCGCTGGCGGGCTGGCCGGGCTCGGCATGGCGCTGGCGCGCATCTCGCCGGTGCGCGGGGTGCGCGTGGCCGCGGCCGCGTGGATCCAGGTCGTCCAGGGCACGCCGCTGCTGGTGCTGATGGGTTTGTGCTTCTACGGCCCGAACATCATCGGCATCGGCTCGGTGCCTGCGCTGGTGGCGGCGGCGCTGGCGATGACGATCTATTCGAGCGCCTTCCTTGGTGAAATCTGGCGGGGCTGTATCCAGTCGGTGCACAAGAGCCAGTGGGAAGCGGCCGAGTGCATCGGCCTCACGCGCTGGCAGCGCATGGCCAAGGTGGTGCTGCCGCAGGCGCTGCGCATCGCGACGCCGCCGACGGTGGGCTTCATGGTGCAGATCATCAAGAACACCTCGATCGCCTCGCTGGTCATCGGCTTCGCCGAGCTCTCGTACAACGCCAAGGTGCTGAACAACTCGACCTTCCAGCCCTTCATCTATTTCGGCTGTGCCGCTCTTCTGTACTTCGCCATGTGCTATCCGCTCTCGCGCTGGAGCCGCACGCTGGAAAGGAAACTCAATGCAACCCGTGGTTGAACTCGACCAGGTCCACAAGAAATTCGGTGCGCTGCATGTGCTGCGCGGCGTCTCGTTTTCCGTCACCAAGGGCCAGGTGGTGGCCATCATCGGCAAGAGCGGCTCGGGCAAGAGCACGGCGCTGCGCTGCATGGACCGGCTCGAGACCGTCAACAGCGGCACCATCCATGTGTGCGGCCATGCGGTGCACGATGCGGCGCTGGACGTGCGCGCGCTGCGTCGCGATGTGGGCATCGTGTTCCAGGGCTACAACCTGTTCCCGCATCTGACCGCGCTGCAGAACATCACGCTCGGACTGACCTCGGTCAAGCGCATGAGCCCGGCCGATGCGCGCGAGGTCGCCATGGAGGTGCTCGCGCATGTCGGTCTGGCCGAGAAGGCTGTCGCCTATCCCGAGCAGCTTTCGGGCGGCCAGCAGCAACGCGTAGCGATCGCCCGCTCGCTCGCGATGAAGCCGCAGGTGATGTTGTTCGACGAGGTGACCTCCGCACTCGACCCCGAACTGACCGGTGAAGTGCTCAAGGTCATCGAGACGCTGGCGTCCGAGGGCATGACGATGGTGCTGGTCACGCACGAGATGGCCTTCGCCCGCGGCGTCGCTGACAAAATCATTTTCATGCACGAAGGGCAGATCCGGGAGGAAGGCGATGCATCGATGCTTGCCGCGCCGAAGACGCCCGAGCTGCGCCAGTTCCTGGGCAACGGTCTGTGACCGGGCCCCACTTTCGACGTTTTCATTTCAACCACAAGGATCACGAGACATGAACCACTTCCAACGCCGCCGCATCTCCCTATGGCTATCGGGCTTCCTGCTGGCCGGCTCGGCGCTCAGCCTGACGGTTACCGCCCATGCGGACCAGCTCGATACCATCACCGCCGCCAAGAAGATTCGCGTCGCGATCGATCTCGGCGTGCCGCCTTACGGCATGAAGGACGACAAGCTCAACTCCACCGGCTCCGATGTCGAGACTGCGCAACTGCTCGCCAAAGACCTCGGCCTTGAACTCGAGATCGTGCCAACCACCGGTGCGAATCGAATCCCTTTCCTGCAGACCGACAAGGCCGACATCGTGATCTCCAGCCTTTCTGTCACGCCGGAGCGCGAGAAGGTCATCGACTTCTCGATTCCCTTCGCCGGCATTGCGGCGGTAGTGGGCGCGCCCAAGAGCATGAACATCAAGAGCGCGGCCGACCTGTCGGGCAAGAAGGTGGTGTCGACGCGGGGCACCACCAACGACCAGGAGATCACCAAGATCCTGCCGAAGGACGCCACCATCGTGCGCTTTGACGACGACGCCACCTCCATCACCGCGATCGTGAGCAACCAGGCCGACATCTTCGCGACGGCGCCGTCGCTGCTGAAAGTCATCAACGAGAAAAATCCGGCCAAGCAGATGGAAGTGAAGTTCACGATGAAAGTGAACATGCTGGCCGTCGGCTTGCGCAAGGGTGAGCCGAAGCTGAAGGAGAAGATTAACGGCTGGATTCGCGTCAATCTCAAGAACGGAAAGCTGAACGCGATCTACAAGAAATTCCACGGCGCGGATCTGCCCGAGGAAGTTACGAAGAACGGTGCCTGAGAAGCCATCATGACGAGCATCGATCAGGTCGAGATCAGCCAGGTCGACATTCCGCCGAAGGTGCTGCGCACTGACGCCATCCAGTCCTTCGTGACGCAGGAGACGGTCATGGTGACCGTGCGCTGCGGCGACGGGTCGCAGGGCACCGGGTACACCTACACCATCGGCACGGGTGGCTCGTCGATCGTCGCGCTGCTGCGCGATCACCTCGCGCCGCTGCTCATCGGGCGCGACCCGCAGCGGTTCGAGGCCATCTGGCGCGACCTGTTCTTCCATACTCACGCGACGGCCGTCGGTGCTATCACCAGTCTCGCGCTGGCGGCCATCGACACGGCGCTGTGGGACCGCAACGGCAAGGTCGCCGGCCTGCCGCTTTGGCGCATGGCGGGGGGCGCCAAGCCGCACGTGCCCGTCTACACCACCGAGGGCGGCTGGCTCAACCTGGCGCCCGCGCAACTGGTCGAGCAGACGCTCGAGGCGCAGGCGCAGGGCTTCATGGGCGCCAAGATCAAGGTCGGCAAGCCGCACCTGGCGGAAGACATGGGCCGCCTGTCTGCGGTGCGCAACGCCGTGGGCCCCGGCTTCGAGCTGATGGTGGATGCCAACCAGTGCTTCTCGCTGTCGGAAGCCATCCGCCGCGCGGGCCGGTACGCCGAACTCGACCTGGCCTGGTTCGAGGAGCCGATGCCCGCCGAGCACGTCGCGGCCCACGCGCAGTTGCTCGCGAGCACGACGGTGCCGATCGCGGTGGGCGAGTCGATGTACCACCTGGCGCAGTTCGCTGAATATATCCAGCGGGGCGCCTGCTCCATCGTACAGGCCGATGTGGCGCGCGTCGGCGGTATCACGCCCTGGCTCAAGATCGCCCATCTGGCCGAGGCACACAACCTCGCGATGTGCCCGCATTTCCTGATGGAGCTGCACGTGAGCCTGTGCGCGGCGGTGCCGAACTCGCGCTGGGTCGAGTACATTCCGCAACTCGACGACCTGACCACCCGCCGCCTGCAGATCGAGGCTGGCCATGCGCTGGCGCCGGAGTCGCCGGGCATCGGCATCGAATGGAATTCGGCACAACTGAAAGCGCGCCGCAAATTCGATCCGATTGTGATTCGAGCCGTCTGATACCCAGACAAACCCGAGGGGAGTTGTAAAACGGGTTGGAATCCTGCAAAATAGCACGATCGTTCGTTTTATTTTGTCTGGACCCCATGCCTGTCGCCGAACACCCCCGCAAGACCGTCCGCGACGGTCAGCGAAAAAACCACCGGCCCGCCGGCGAGAACGGCCCCGCCTTGCACAAGGGCCAGCAGACCAAGGCTGCCATCGTGGATGCGGCCTTGGGCCTGGCCACCCAGATCGGTCTGGAGGGTCTGTCCATCGGCGCGCTGGCCGAGGTCACGCACATGAGCAAGTCGGGCGTGTTCGCCCATTTCGGCTCGCGCGAGGAACTGCAGATCTCGGTCATCCGCGAGTACCACGACCGCTTCGAGGGCGAGGTGTTTGGCCCGGCCCTGCGCGAGCCGCGCGGGCTGCCGCGGCTGCGTGCGTTGTTTGCCAACTGGATGAAACGCACCTCGGCCGAAATCGACTCGGGCTGCCTGTACATCAGCGGCGCGGTCGAGTTCGATGACCGGCCCGGCCCGGTGCGCGACGCCCTCGCCAGTTCGGTCGGGACCTGGCTGGCGGCCATGTACCGCGCGGTGGTGCAGGCCAAGGAAGAAGGCCATTTGCGCCCCGATGCCGACGAGCGGCAGATGGCGTTCGAGATTCACGGCCTGATCCTGGCGCTGCACTACGAAGCGCGTTTCCTGAAAACCCCCGGCTCGATCGCACGCGCCAACACCGGCTTCGACCACATCCTGACCCGCTACGGCATTGACGCGGCAGCCAGGCCGGTCGGCCGATCCACCCCATCCACGAAAACCACCCCGAGCCTCAAGGAGTAACCCCATGCCTACCTACACGCCGCCCCTGCGCGACATGCACTTCGTGATGCACGAGGTGCTCAAGGTCACCGATGAATTCAAGGCCATGCCCAAGCACGCCGATGTCGACGTGGACACGATTAGTGCCATCCTGGAAGAAGGCGGCAAGTTCGCGCAGGAAGTCACCTTCCCGCTCAACATCAGCGGCGACACCGAGGGCTGCGTGCTGGACCAGAGCACCCACGAAGTCACCACGCCCAAGGGCTTCAAGGCGGCCTATGCGAAATACGTGGAAGGCGGCTGGCCTGCGCTCAGCGGCGATCCGGCGTACGGCGGCCAGGGCTTGCCGATCGTGGTGAACCAGTGCTTCTACGAGATGCTCAACAGCGCGAACCAGGCATGGACCATGTACCCGGGGCTGACGCACGGCGCCTACGAATGCCTGCACACGCACGGCACCGACGCGCAGAAGCAGACCTACCTGCCCAAGCTGACCAGCGGCGAGTGGACCGGCACCATGTGCCTGACCGAGCCGCATTGCGGCACCGACCTGGGGCTCTTACGCACCAAGGCCGAACCACAGGCCGACGGCAGCTACAAGATCACCGGCAACAAGATCTTCATCAGCGCCGGCGAGCACGACATGGTGAGCAACATCATTCACCTGGTGCTGGCCCGGTTGCCCGATGCGCCGCAGGGCAGCAAGGGGATTTCGCTGTTCATCGTGCCCAAGTTCCTGGTGACCAAGGATGGCACGCTGGGCGCGCGCAACGGCATCTACTGCGCCGGCCTGGAACACAAGATGGGTATCCACGGCAACGCTACCGCGCAAATCGTGCTCGACGGCGCGCAGGGCTGGCTGGTCGGCCAGCCCAACAAGGGCCTCGCCGCCATGTTCGTGATGATGAATGCCGCGCGCATCGGCGTGGGCATGCAGTCGCTGGGCCTGACCGAGGTGGCCTACCAGAACGCGCTGGCCTACGCCCGGGACCGCATCCAGGGCCGCTCGTTGACCGGCCCGAAGAACAAGGACCAGCCCGCCGACGGCATCTTGGTGCACCCCGACGTGCGCAAGATGCTGCTGACGGCCAAGGCCTATGCCGAAGGCGGCCGCGCCCTGAGCTTGTACTGCGCGCTGCTGATCGACAAGGAACTGAGCCACCCCGACGAGAAGGTGCGCCAGGACGCGGCTGAGCTGGTGGCCCTGCTCACGCCCATCGTCAAGGCCTTCATCACCGACAACGGCTGGACCGCGACCTCGGCCTGCCAGCAGGTGTTCGGCGGCCACGGCTACATCAAGGAATGGGGCATGGAGCAGTTTGTGCGCGATGCCCGCATCAACATGATCTACGAGGGCACCAACACCATCCAGTCGCTCGATCTGCTCGGGCGCAAGGTGCTGGGCAACAACGGCGCCACGCTCAGGAAGTTCGGCCAGCTGGTGGGCCAGCTGGTGGAAGAAGAGGGCGTGAACGAGAAGATGGCCGAGTTCATCAACCCGCTGGCGGTCCTGGGCGACCAGATGACCAAGCTCACGACCGAGCTGGGTTTCAAGGCGTTCCAGAACGCCGACGAAGTGGGCGCCGCCGCGGTGGACTACCTGCGCGTGGCGGGCCACCTGGTGTTCGGCTATTTCTGGGCCCGCATGGCGCAGGTCGCGCTGAAGGAAATCGCGGCCGCGCAATCACAAGGCAAGCCGGCCGACCCGTTCTACCAGGCCAAGCTGCAGACGGCGCGCTTCTACTTCGCCCGGCTGTTCCCCGAGAC
Organism: Rhodoferax sediminis; assembly: GCF_006970865.1. NCBI lineage: Bacteria > Pseudomonadati > Pseudomonadota > Betaproteobacteria > Burkholderiales > Comamonadaceae > Rhodoferax > Rhodoferax sediminis. The sequence goes on along the minus strand of NZ_CP035503.1, from coordinate 3,894,048 downwards.
CGCGACGCTGATGCGCACCGCGCGCTCGGGCAGCAAGGTGCTGATGGAGACGGATGCCGTGTTTGCCTGAGCGGGCGCTGAATCGCTGCCCGCTCAGTGTCAGCCCGGCGCCCGTTTTTCAAGTCATTTTTGCCTGGAGCCCTTATGTTTAAAGCACTGATTGCTATTGGTTTTGTAGCGTGTGGCACCTCGGCGATGGCGCAGATGAGCCCGGTCGGTGTGTGGAAAACCATTGACGACGACACCAAGGCGGAGAAATCGCTGGTGCGCATCAAGGACAACGCGGGCGTGTACAGCGGCAGCATCGAGAAGCTGCTGGACCCTGCCGCCGCCAAGCCCGACGCCGTGTGCGACAAGTGCACCGACGACCGCAAGGACAAGCCACTGCTGGGCCTGACCATCTTGCGCCATCTCAAGCAAAGCGCCGACGACAAGACCGTGTGGGACGGCGGCGACATCGTCGACCCGAACAACGGCAAGGTCTACCGCACCCGCCTCAAACCCGTGGACGGCGGCAAGAAGCTCGAGGTGCGTGGCTACATCGGCCCGTTCTACCGCACCCAGGTCTGGCTGCGCGTCGAGTGACGGCGCACCACAACCTCTTTTCTGGAAAACTCATGAATCGATTTCAAGTTCGCAAAGTCGCCGTGCTCGGCGCCGGCGTGATGGGCGCGCAGATCGCGGCACACCTGGTCAACGTCCGGGTGCCGGTGGTGCTGTTCGATCTTCCCGAGAACAAGGCCCCCACGCTCCCCGCTTCGCGTGGTTCGCTGCCCCCCGAGGGGGCCGGTTCCGCCTTGGGGCGGCCCGGCGGCGGAACAGGCGCGAAAAACGGCATCGTCACCCGCGCCATCGAGGGCCTGAAGAAGCTCAAACCGTCGCCGTTGGGCGTGGCGGACGATGCCGTGCTGATCCAGCAGGCCAACTACGAAGAGCACATGGACGTGCTCAAGGAGTGCGATCTGGTGATCGAGGCCATCGCCGAGCGCATGGACTGGAAGCTCGACCTGTACCGCAAGATCGCGCCGTTTCTCGCGCCGCACGCCATCGTGGCGTCCAACACCTCGGGCCTGTCGATTACCAAGCTCAGCGAGGCGCTGCCGGAAGAAATCAAGCCGCGCTTTTGCGGCATCCACTTCTTCAACCCGCCACGCTATATGTACCTGGTGGAGCTGATCAACGCGCCGACCACCGAGCCGCAAATTCTCGACGATCTGGAAACCTTCGTCACCAGCGGCCTGGGCAAGGGCGTGGTGCGCGCGCACGACACGCCCAACTTCATCGCCAACCGCGTCGGCATCGCCGGCATGCTGGCCACCCTGAAGGAGGTGGACAACTTCGGCCTGACGTTCGACGTGGTGGACGATCTCACGGGCAAGAAACTGGGCCGTGCGAGTTCCGGCACCTTCCGCACCGCCGACGTGGTGGGACTGGACACCATGGCCCACGTGATCGAGACGCTGCAGAACAACCTCAATGAACAGAGTGACCCGTTCTACGCCAGCTTCGGCACGCCCGAGGTGCTCAAGGCCTTGCTGGAACTCGGCAACCTGGGCCAGAAGACCAAGGCGGGTTTCTACAAGAAAGTCGGTCGCGACGTGCTGCGCTTCGACCTCGCGAGCAAGGACTACGTGCCCGCCGGCGCGAAGGCCGACGAGGTCTACGCCCGCATGCTCAAGAAGCCCGCGGGCGAGCGCCTCAAGCTGCTGCGGAACAGTGAGGGAGCGCAAGGCAAGTTTCTGTGGGCGATCCTGCGCAACAGTTTTCACTACGCGGCCGTGCACCTGGCCACTATCGCCGAGACCGCGCGTGACGTGGATCAGGCCATGCGCTGGGGCTTCGGCATGCAGCAGGGGCCGTTCGAGCTCTGGCAGGAGGCGGGCTGGCTCGAGGTGGCGAAGATGGTGCAGGAGGACATCGATGCGGGCAAGGCGCTGTCCAGGGCGCCGTTGCCCGATTGGGTGTTCAACGGCCCCGTGCCCGAGGCCGGCGGCGTGCACACGGCAGCCGGTTCGTGGAGCGCGTCTGCTCAGAAATTCATAGCGCGACGTGCGCTGCCTGTCTACGCAAGACAGCATTTTCCCGAGAAATTACGGGGCGAGTCCCTGCCCGACTTCAGGGCTGCCGGCAAAACGCTGCACGAGGACGCCGCGATCCGCCTGTGGACGCTCGATGATGAGGTCGTCATCGCCAGCATCAAGACCAAGATGCATGCCATCAGCCCGGACGTGGCCGAAGGCCTGTCGCTGGCGGTGGACCTGGCCGAGAAGGATTACCAGGGCGTGGTGATCTGGTCGGGCGACGAGCCCTTCAGCGTCGGCGCCGACCTGCAGGCCATGCTGCCGGGCTTCATGGTCGGCGGCGTGGCTGCGATCGATGAGGTCGAGCACGAACTGCAGCGCATCATGCTGAAACTGCGCTATGCCAACGTGCCGGTGGTGTCCGCGCTGCGCGGCATGGCGCTGGGCGGCGGCTGCGAGCTGGCCGTGTACTCGGCGCGCCGTGTGGCCCACATGGAAAGCTACATCGGCCTGGTTGAAGTGGGCGTGGGCCTGGTGCCCGGCGCCGGCGGCCTGACCTATATCGCACGCCAGGCCGCCGAGAACGCTGCCACCAGCACGGGCAAGGACCTGTTGCCGTTTTTGACCGAAGGCTTCACCGCGGCCGCCATGGCCAAGGTCGGCACCAGCGCGCTCGAATCGCGCAAGCTCGGCTACCTGCTGGACAGCGACCTGATCGTGCCGAACAAGGACGAGCTGCTGTTCGTGGCGCTGAATGAAGCGAAGGCGATGGCGCTGGCCGGCTACCGCGCACCGCCCAGGCGCCAGTTCCCGGTGGCCGGGCGCAGCGGCAAAGCCACGATCCAGGGGCAGCTCGTGAACATGCGCGACGGCGGTTTCATCAGCCAGCATGATTTCTACATTGCCAGCCTGATTGCCGGCGTGGTCACCGGCGGCGACGTGGATGCCGGCACGCTGGTGACGGAAGAGTATCTGATGACGCTGGAGCGCCGGGCCTTCGGCGCGCTGCTGGCGCACCCCAAGACCCAGGAACGCATCATGGGCATGCTGTCCACCGGCAAGCCGGTCCGTAACTGATCGCGGCCCACAAGGAATATCAACATGAAACAAGTTCAAGACGCCTACATCGTTGCCGCCACGCGCACGCCGATCGGCCGTTCGCACCGCGGGTTCTTCCGCAACACCCGCCCGGACGACCTGTTGGCCACCGTGCTGCGTGCGGCGTTGGCGCAGGTGCCGGGGCTGGACCCGAAGGCCATTGAAGACGTGATCTGCGGCTGCGCGATTCCCGAGGCCCAGCAGGGCCTGAATGTGGCGCGCATTGGCGCCATCCTCGCGGGCCTGCCCAAGAGCGTGGGCGGCATCACCGTGAACCGCTTTTGCGCCTCGGGCCTGTCGGCCGTGCAGATGGCGGCCGACCGCATCCGCGTGGGCGAGGCCGACGTGATGATCGCCGCCGGCACCGAGAGCATGAGCATGGTGCCGATGATGGGCAACTCGCCCTCGCTCTCGCCCACCATTTTCGCCAACACCGACGATGTCGAGAACTACGGCATCGCCTACGGCATGGGCCTGACGGCCGAGAAGGTCGCGCAGCAGTGGAAGGTGAGCCGTGAGGCGCAGGACGAGTTCGCGTATCGGTCGAACATGAAGGCCGTCGCCGCGATGAAAGCCGGCGAGTTCACCGACGAGATCACGCCGGTGGAGGTGGCGGAGCGCTCCGTGGACCTGGACTCGGCCGAAGTCAGCGTCACGAAACGCACCGTGAGCCTTGACGAAGGTGCGCGTCCCGATACCACCGTTGAAGGGCTGGCCAGGCTCAAGACCGTGTTTGCGGCGCGCGGCTCGGTCACGGCCGGCAACAGCTCGCAAACCTCGGATGGCGCGGGTGCGCTGATCCTGGCCAGCGAAGCGGCCATCCAGCGCTTCGGCCTCACGCCGCTGGCGCGCTTTGTCAGCTACGCCAGCCGCGGCGTGCCGCCGCACCTCATGGGCATCGGCCCGATCGAGGCGATCCCGGCGGCGTTGCGCTACGCGGGCCTCACGCTCGATGACATGGACTGGATCGAGCTCAACGAGGCCTTTGCCGCGCAGTCACTGGCGGTCATCAACACGCTGGGCCTCGATCCGGCCCGGGTCAATCCCATGGGTGGCGCCATCGCGCTCGGCCATCCCCTGGGGGCCACCGGGGCTATCCGTTCCGCGACAGTGGTGCATGCGCTCAAACGGCACAATAAGAAATACGGCATGGTCACCATGTGCGTGGGCATGGGGCAGGGCGCTGCCGGCATTTTCGAGCGCGTCTGAACTTTCCAACGCCTCAACAGCGAGGCCTTTGTGATCCAGGAGACAAGCATGAGCCGCCACGCGTTCGATGACGCCATTGCCCTGACAGCCCAGAGCGACGGCAGCTGGCTCGGCCACACCAGCCCGGTCTATGCCAACATGGTCGGGCCGTTTGGCGGCGTCACGGCCGCGCAGGCCATGAATGCCGTGCTGCAGCATCCCCAGCGCCTGGGCGAACCTGTGGCGCTGACCGTGAACTTTGCAGCGGCGCTGGCCGACGGCCCTTTCACCGTGCAGGCGCGGCCCGCGCGCACCAACCGCTCCACCCAGCACTGGGTGATCGAAGTGCTGCAGCAGGGGCAGACCGTGCTCACGGGCACGGCCTTTACCGCGCTGCGCCGCGATACCTGGAGCGCCGATGAGCACACCATGCCGGTCGTGCCGCGGCCGCTGGATGTGCCGCTCCTTGAGCGTGCCGGCCGCGTGGAGTGGATCAACCGCTATGAGATGCGCTTCATGGAGGGTGACTTTCCCGCTGCGTGGGACGGCCGCGACCATGGCATCAGCCGCACCCGGCTCTGGGTTCGCGACAACCCGCCGCGGCCGCTGGACTTTGCGTCGCTCACCGCACTGTCCGATGTATTTTTTCCGCGCATCTGGCGTCGGCGTGCCAGCCCGGTGCCGATCGGCACCGTGTCGATGACGGTGTATTTCCATGCCGATGCGGCCCGGCTGCGGGACGTAGGCACCGGCTACCTGCTCGGCCAGGCGCAAGCCCAGGCGTTCCACCGCGGTTACTTCGACCAGACGGCGCAACTGTGGAACGAGGCCGGCGAGCTGCTGGTCACCACGCACCAGATCGTCTATTACAAGGAGTAGCAAGCCATGAGTACTACGCACCCAGTCGCCTTGATCATCGGCGCGGGTGACGCCACCGGCGGCGCCATCGCGCGGCGCTTTGCACGCGAGGGCTACACCGCCTGCGTGACCCGGCGCAACCTCGACAAGCTGCAGCCGCTGCTCGAGCGCATCCGCGGCGAGGGTGGCACGGCCCACGGCTTTGCCTCGGACGCGCGGCGCGAGGAAGAAGTCGTGGCGCTGGTCGACCAGATCGAATCCGGCATCGGCCCGATCGAGGTGTTGGTGTTCAACATCGGCGCCAACGTGCCGGCCAGCATCCTCGACGAGACCGCGCGCAAATATTTCAAGATCTGGGAGCTGGCCTGCCTGGGCGGCTTCCTGAGTGGGCGCGAAGTGGCCAGGCGCATGGTGGCGCGCGAGGGGTTGGCACACAAGGGCACCATCATCTTCACCGGCGCCACCGCCTCGCTGCGTGGCGGCGCCAACTTTGCCGCCTTTGCCGGCGCCAAACATGCCCTGCGTGCGCTGGCCCAAAGCATGGCGCGCGAACTCGGGCCGCGCGGCATCCATGTGGCGCATGTGGTGGTGGATGGCAGCATCGACACCGAATTCATCCGCGAGAATTTCCCGCAGCGCTATGCCCTCAAGGAGCAGGACGGCATCCTGAACCCGGACCACATCGCGGACAACTACTGGATGCTGCACAGCCAGCCGCGCGATGCCTGGACGCACGAGCTCGATCTGCGGCCGTGGATGGAGACTTTCTGAAACCTTGCGGGACAGACCAAGAAATTGCAGAGCAATTTTTGCTCTGTCCTCAACTGACTAGAAGGAGAAAATCGTGGCCGAAAAGAGTGTCGAATTCTATTTCGATTTCGGCAGTCCGGCGTCCTACCTGGCGTACACGCAATTGCCGGCCTTGTGCCGTGAGACCGGTGCCGCGCTGGTCTGGAAGCCGATGCTGCTGGGCGGCGTGTTCCAGGCCACGGGCAATCATTCGCCGGCGACGATCCCGGCCAAGGGCGCCTACACGTTTACCGACTTCGACCGCTTCGCCAAGCGCTACGGCGTGCCGCTGAAGCAAAACCCCTACTTTCCCATCAACACCCTGACGTTGATGCGCGGCGCGGCGGGTCTGCAGCTGCGCGAGCCCGCGCGTTTTGGTGCCTATGTGGATGCGATCTTTCACGCCATCTGGGTCGATGCGCAGAACCTGAACGACCCGGCCACCGTCGCAGCCGCGCTGCAGGCGGCAGGCTTCGACGCCCCCGCACTGCTGGCGTTGACGCGGGAGCCCGAGGTCAAGGACCGGCTCAAGGCCATGACGCAGGAGGCGATTGACCGCGGCGTGTTCGGCGCGCCCACTTTTTTTGCCGGCGGCCAGATGTTCTGGGGCCAGGACCGGCTCGATTTTGTAAAGGAAGCACTCCTATGAGCGACATACTCACCCACATCGACGCCGGCGTGATGACCCTCACCCTGAACCGGGTGGAGAAAAAGAACTCCATCACCGCCGCCATGTACGGCGCGATGGCCGATGCGCTGGCGCAGGCCGAAGGCGACGCCGCCATCCGCGTCGTGGTGTTGCAGGGCCACGAGACCATCTTCAGCGCGGGCAACGACATTGGCGACTTCCTCAACGCGCCGCCGTCCACGCCTGAGTCACCGGTGTTCCGCTTTCTGCGCGGCATCGCCACCTTCCCCAAGCCCCTGATTGCCGCGGTGTGTGGCCCGGCCGTCGGCATCGGCACCACGATGCTGTTCCACTGCGACCTGGTCTATGCGGGCGACAACGCGGCGTTCTCGATGCCGTTCGTGAACCTGGGCCTGTGTCCCGAGGCCGCGTCGAGCCTGCTGGCGCCGCAGATGCTGGGCTACCACCGTGCCGCCGAGGCCTTGCTGCTGGGCGAGCCCTTTTATGCCGAAGCCGCACTCGACGTCGGGCTGGTGAATCGCGTGGTGCCGCCGACCGAAGCCAACGCCATGGCGCAGGCGCAGGCGCGCAAGCTCGCGGCCAAGCCGATCACGGCCCTGATCGAAACCAAGCGCCTCATGAAGAAGGGCCAGCCCGCCATTCTGATGGAGCGCATGGTGGAAGAGGGCGCGAGTTTTGGCCGCATGCTGCGCGAGCCCGCGGCGCGCGAGGCCTTCACCGCCTTCATGGAAAAGCGCAAGCCCGATTTCTCCAAAGTTTAGATCAAATAGGCCTTTAGCCCTTGTCAGTTCTTAACTGTCAGCTATTGATTTGATAGTTATCAGGAGTCACCATGAACCAAACCGCCAGCCTCAAAGGCAAAACCCTGTTCATCACCGGCGCCTCGCGCGGCATTGGCCTGGCGATCGCCAAACGTGCCGCGGCGGATGGCGCCAACATCGTCGTCATCGCCAAGACCACCGACCCGAACCCCAGGCTGCCGGGCACGATCTACAGTGCGGCCGAAGAGATCAAGGCCGCCGGTGGCCAGGCGCTGCCGCTGGCGGTGGACATCCGCGAGGAAGACGCGGTGCTCGCCGCCGTGGCGAAGGCGGTGGGGGCCTTTGGCGGCATCGACATTCTGGTCAACAACGCCAGCGCCATCAGCCTGACCGACACCGAGCACACGCCAATGAAGCGCTACGACCTGATGAACGGCATCAACGCGCGCGGCACCTACCTGTGTACACAGGCCTGCCTGCCCGAACTCAAGAAATCTGCCGCCGCGGGCCGCAGCCCGCAGGTGCTCACGATGTCGCCGCCATTGAGCATGAAGCCGCACTGGTTTGAGAACCATACCGCCTACACCATGGCCAAGTACGGCATGAGCATGTGCACGCTGGGCCACGCGGGCGAGTTCAAAAAGTATGGCATCGCCGTCAACAGCCTGTGGCCGCGCACCGCGATTGCCACCGCCGCGCTGCAAATGATTCCGGGCGTCGACACCAGGCTGTGCCGCAAGCCCGATATCCTGTCGGATGCGGCGTACCTGATCTTCACCAGCCCGGGCTCCAGCACCGGCAACTTCTTCATCGACGACGTGCTGCTGGCCGCGCACGGTGTGACCGACCTCGAGAAATATTCGGTAACGCCAGGCACGAAGAATTTCATCCCCGATTTTTTTGTGGACTGAGCGGGACCTCCGGCGCCGGCAGCCGCTCGCGTGTTGCGTGTTACAAGTTGAGCCGGTACGACATTGAACGGCGCGGCAGGCCTCGCTATGATGATTGCGCGACCGGGACACGCCCGGGCAAAACACGATCCGGGCCCCCATGACCTACATGCTCCTGATTCTTGAGCCGACCGGCCAGCGGCAAAGCCGCACCGAAGCCGAGGGCCGTGCCGCGTATGACAGCATGGTTCGCTTTGCGGGAAGTCTCAAGGCGCGCGGCGTGCTGCAGGCCACCGGGTCGCTGGCCTCGCATGCCGCGGCCGCCCGGGTGCAGACGAGCGGCGGCAAGCTGCAGGTGCTGGACGGCCCGTTTGCCGAAGCCAAGGAAATGATCGGCGGGTTTTTTCTGATCGACTGCAGCAGTTTCGACGAGGCGGTCGCTATCGCGCGCGAATGCCCGGCGGCGCAGTGGGCCACGGTGGAGGTCCGTGCCCTGGCCCCTTGTTACGACGACAGTGCGGCACGGGTGGCCCGCGTGGGCACATAAGGCCATTGTTCAATCGAGGTTGTCGAGATCGCGGGGCGCCGTTCGTCGTGCATAAAGAGGCCGAAGGCGGCCTCGGGGCCAGGCCGGCATGGTGCGCGGGCCGGCGCGACCACAGGAGAAATGAGCGATGCAAAAAATCACCCCTTGCCTCTGGTTCGACGGCCAGGCCGAAGAGGCCGCCAGTTTCTACGTTTCCGTCTTCAAGAACTCCCGCATCCTGGGCCTGAACCGTTACGGCGAGGGCGCGCCTTTGCCCGCAGGAACCGTGCTGACGGTGCGCTTCGAACTCGACGGACAGGCGTTCGTGGCCCTCAACGGAACGCCGGATTTTCCGTTTTCACCGGCCATCTCGCTGGTGGTCAATTGCGCGTCCCAGTCCGAGGTGGATGACTATTGGCAAAAGCTGTCGGCGCACCAGGAGCGCGAGCAATGCGGCTGGCTGATGGACAAATACGGCGTGTCCTGGCAGATCGTTCCCGTTGCATTGCAGCAGATGCTCGGCAGTGAGGATCCGGCCCGCTCGCAGCGTGTCATGACAGCGCTGATGGCCATGAAAAAGCTCGACATTGCCGCGCTGCAGAGCGCCTATGACGGCCGGTGACGGCAAGGGAGACCCCGGATGCATTCGGCCACGCATCACGCCATCGACGCGGTCTGGCGCATCGAGTCAGCGAAGATCGTGGCCGGCACCCTGCGTCTGGTGCGCGACGTCGGGCTGGCCGAAGAACTGGCGCAGGACGCGCTGGTGGCGGCGCTCGAGCACTGGCCTGCCACAGGCGTGCCGGACAACCCCGGCGCCTGGCTCATGGCCACCGCGAAAAACAAGGCGCTCGACCGCCTGCGCCGCAACAAGGCGCTGGATGTCAGGCTCGAACAGATCGGCCAGGATCTTGAAGCGCAGCAGGCACTGGTCGTGCCGGACTTTGTCGATGCCCTGGATGCCGCGCGTGCCGACGAGATCGGCGATGACCTGCTGCGGCTGATCTTCACGGCCTGCCACCCCGTCCTTTCGGCCGAGGCGCGTGTGGCGCTGACCCTCAGGCTGCTCGGCGGCCTGACCACGCACGAGATTGCGCGTGCCTTCCTGGTGCCCGAACCGACCATCGCGCAGCGCATCGTGCGCGCCAAGCGCACCTTGAGCGAGGCGCGCATGCCGTTCGAGCTGCCGCGCGGCGCCGCCGTGGGCGAGCGGCTGGCCTCGGTGCTCGAAGTGGTCTACCTGATCTTCAACGAAGGCTATACCGCCACCGCGGGCGAGGACTGGATACGCCCCGAACTCACCGATGAGGCGCTGCGTCTGGGCCGCATGCTGGCCGAGCTCGCACCCGGCGAGTCCGAGGTGCACGGTCTGATCGCGCTGATGGAGCTGCAGGCCTCGCGCGGCGCCGCGCGCGTGGATGCGAGCGGTCGCCCGGTGCTGCTGCCTGAGCAGAACCGGGCCCGCTGGGACCGGGTTTTGATCCGGCGCGGCCTGGTGGCGCTCGAACGGGCCGAATCACTGGGAGCATTGGTCGGCCATCCGCTCGGCCCGTATGCGCTGCAGGCGGCGATCGCGGGCTGTCATGCGCGAGCCCACACCGCCGCGCAGACCGATTGGGTGCGCATCGTCGCGCTGTACGACGCGCTCGCGCAGGTCGCGCCCTCGCCCGTGGTGGAACTCAACCGCGCGGTGGCCGTGAGCATGGCCTTCGGACCGGCCGCCGGGCTTGAGATCATCGACACGTTGCGCCGCGAAAAGTCCCTGCAAGGCTACCAGTGGCTGCCCAGCGTGCGCGGCGACCTGCTCGCCAGGATGGGCCGCGCCGACGAGGCGCGCGCCGAGTTCGAGTGCGCGGCGGCGCTGGCGCGCAATGTGCGCGAGCGCGAACTGCTGCTGGAGCGTGCCGAGGGGTTGGCCCCGACAGGGCGCCGGCCGTCACCGTCATGACAGCTGCAACGGTCTGTGTGGAATTCGCCGCCAGCCTGCGCCGGCATGTGAACTGCGCGCCGCAGTCGGTCGCGCCGGGCAGCCTGCGCGCGGTGCTGGAGGCCGCGCTGGCTGCGGCGCCCGAGCTCGCGCATTACGTGTTCGACGACCAGCGCGCTGTGCGCAAACATGTGGCCGTGTTCGTGAACCAGCAGATGGTGCGCGAGCGCATCCATCTCGACCAACTTTTGAGCCCGGGCGACCGGGTGCTGGTGATCCAGGCCCTGACCGGCGGCTGATCGGGCCGCGCTCGCAACGAAAGGAGTCTTCATGAACACATTGCTGACAGGCACCCGCAAGGGCCTGTTCGTGATCCACGGCGAAGGCGCCGACTGGCGCATCGCCTCGCACCACTTCGCCGGAGACCCGGTGACGCAGCTGCTGGCCGATCCGCGCGACGGTGCCTGGTATGCCGCGCTGCGCATGGGGCACTTCGGCGTCAAGTTGCGCAAGAGCATGGATCAGGGGACGAGCTGGCAAGAGATCGCCGCGCCGGCCTTTCCACCCAAGCCCGTGAACGGACCGTGGGCAGATGACGCTACGCCCTGGAACGTGGACCTGATCTGGGCGCTGGCGGCCGGCGGCGCGGACCAGCCCGGCACGCTATGGACCGGCTGCATGCCGGCGGGCCTGTTCAAGTCCGAAGACGGCGGCGCGAGCTGGGCGCTGAACACGGCGCTATGGGAAGAGCCCAAACGCCGGGGCTGGTTTGGCGGCGGCTACGACCATCCGGGCATTCACTCGGTGCTGGTGGATCCGCGCGACGCCCGCCACCTGACCGTGGCCGTCTCCTCGGGCGGTGTCTGGCAAACGCGCGATGGCGGCGCCAGCTGGGCTTTGACCGCGTCCGGCATGAAGGCCGACTACATGCCCGAGGAAAGCGCGTCCGACGAAAACATCCAGGACGTGCACTGCATGGTGCAGTGCGCAGCCCAGCCCGACGCGCTGTGGGTGCAGCACCACTGCGGCATCTACCGCTCCGCCGACGGCGCGCAGACCTGGCAGGCCATTGCTGCGCCAGCGCCCTCGGGCTTCGGCTTCGCCGTGGCCTGCGACCCGCGCGACCCGCAGCGCGCCTGGTTCGCGCCGGCGCAGGCCGACGCCTGCCGTATTCCGGTCGACGGCCGGATGGTCGTGACGCGCACGGACGACGGCGGTGCCACGTTCAAGGTGCTGGCGCAAGGCCTGCCGCAAAGCCATGCCTATCACCTGGTCTACCGCCACGCGCTGGACGTTGCGGATGACGGCCAGACGCTCGCGATGGCCTCCACCACGGGCGGGCTGTGGGTCAGCTTTGACGCGGGCGAGAGCTGGCAAGTCCTGTCACGCGACCTGCCGCCGGTGGCGGTGCTGCGGTTCGTGAGATAGCGCAGCACCGGCCCTGTCTCAAGCCGCCACGATGACCATCCAGCCCACGCCAAAGCGGTCGGCCACCATGCCGAAACGCGGCGAGAAAAAGGTCTTGGCCAGCGGCATCTGCACCTGCCCGCCATCGCCCAGGGCCGCGAACAGCCGGTCGGCCTCGGCTTCGGTGGGCGCGTTCAGTGAGAGCGAAAACCCCTGGAACACCGGTTTACCCAGGCAGCGGCCGTCGGACGCCATCAGGGTGGCCTCGCCAATGCGAAAGCTCGCGTGCATCACCTTGTTCTCGGAGCCGGGCGGGTACATGTCGGGCGGCAGCGGATCCGGGCATTCCTTGACGCGCATGAGCATCGTGATCTCGGCGCCCAGCGCCTTGCGGTAGAACTCGAGCGCTTCTTCGCAGCGGCCATCGAAAAACAGGTAGGGTTGGACTTGCATGACGTTCTCCTTTTCAAGGGGCGGGGGAATTTCGAAGACTACGGCTTGGCGGCGAGCTGCGTGCGCAATCGCGCCTCCTGCCCGCGCAGCTCGGGCGTGAATTCGGCGCCGAAGTCCTCGGCCTCGAACACCTGGCGGATCTCGATCTCGGAGTCTGTGTCGAACGGGTTCGGGCAGCGCCTGACCCATTCAATCGCCTCGTCCAGTGATCTCACCTGCCACAGCCAGAAGCCGGCGATCAGCTCCTTGGTCTCGGCGAAGGGCCCGTCGATCACGCTGCGCTTGGGGCCGGAGAACCTGACGCGCGCGCCCTTGGCGCTGGGGTGCAGACCCTCGCCCGCGAGCATCACGCCGGCCTTCACCAGTTCTTCATTGAACTTGCCCATCTCGCCGAGCAGTCGCTCGCTCGGCATCACGCCGGCCTCTGAATCCCTGGTCGCCCTGACGATGATCATGAATCGCATGGTTGTAACTCCTTGTGTTTTCCGTTGAGGAGCAGGGTCTGTCGAAAGATGGCTCGCCCCTGCTCTGACTGAACGACGAATGGCGTTTGCGGAAATCGACACGCCAGATGTTTTTTTAATCGTTCATCGACTGGAAAACCAGGACTTCGGCGCTCCGGCAGACCATCGGTTTCTTTCGATTACTATGAAAAGTGGAGCTGACTGCGAAGAACCCGTATGGGCCAGGAGCCGATTTCGTTCGAAATCACCTCGGCGTGCTGCCAGGCCAGCCTAGCCGCGCGCCGCCGCGCCAAGCGCCTTCAGAAACGTCATGCGCCACCAGTGCACATCCTGCTCGCGGATATTTTTGAGCAGCGTCTGGTGCCGCGCCTGCCGTTCCTGCAACGGCATCTGCAGCGCGCGCTGGATGGTGTCTGCCATCCCGTCGGTGTCATAAGGATTGACCAGCAGGGCATCCTTGAGCTGTTCGGCGGCACCTGCAAAGCGCGACAGGATCAGCACCCCCGGATCGGCCGGGTCCTGCGCGGCGATGAACTCCTTGGCCACCAGATTCATGCCGTCGCGCAGCGGCGTGACGAGTGCCACGCGGGCCACCCGGTACAGTCCCGGCAGGCGTTTGCGCGCCACGTTGCGGTGCATGTAGCGCACCGGCATCCAGTCCAGTTCTCCAAAATCGCCGTTGATGGCACCGCACAGGCTCTCCAGCTCCTGCAGCAGGTCGGTGTAGGTGTCCATGGCCTCGCGACTCGGTGAGGCGATCTGGATCAGCGTGGCGCTGCGCAGGTTTTCCGGATATTTCTTGAGCAGGGCCTTGAACGCGCGCAGACGCTGCGGCAGGCCTTTGGAGTAGTCGAGCCGCTCCACACCCAGCAGCAGCTGGCGCCGCGAGTATTCGTCCTTCATGCGCTCGTACATCTCGCGCGCGTCCTTGCCGTGCGTGAGTGCAGCGAACTCATCGACGTCGATGCCGATCGGGAAGGCCCCTGCCTGCACCGTGCGGCCAAAGGCCTTGTAATAGTTGTCGCCCAAATCCTCGGCACCGGCCTCGGCCCGCACGTAGCGCGAGAAGTTTTCCAGGTCGGCCTCGCTCTGGAAGCCGACCAGGTCGTAGGCAAACAGGGCGTGCATCAGCCATTCGTGTTGGGGAATGGCTGCCAGCAGCTGTTGCGGCGGCAGCGGCACGTGCAGGAAAAAGCCGATGCGCTGGGTCGCGCCCAGGGCGCGCAACTCGTCCGCCAGGGGGATCAGGTGGTAGTCGTGCACCCAGATGATGTCGTCGGGCCGCAGCAGCGTCAGCAACTGGCGTGCAAACAGCCGGTTCACACGCCGATACGCGCCAAAGTAGCCGGCATCAAAGCGTGCCAGGTCGAGCCGGTAGTGAAACACGGGCCACAGCACACTGTTGCTGTAGCCCAGGTAGTAATCGGCGTGGTCTTCGGCGCATAAATCCACCGTGGCCAGCGTGACGGTGCCGGCCTTTTGCTGGTGCAATTCGCCTTCGCCGGGCGCGCCGCCTTCGATCACGGTGCCGCTCCAGCCGAACCAGAGTCCGCCCGCGGTATTCAGGGCGTCGCCCAGTGCGACGGCGAGGCCGCCCGCCGCCGCCTTGCGCGGGTCGGCGACGCGGTTGGAAACAACGACAAGGCGGCTCATGGCGTGATCCTCATATCTGGGAGTCCCACGGTGCCGACAGGCGCACCGCCGCGTTGATGATGCCGACCATCGAGTAGGTCTGCGGAAAGTTGCCCCACATTTCACCCGTGACCGGGTGCGTGTCTTCAGACAGCAGTCCCAGATGGTTGCGTGCGGCCAGCATGGTTGAAAAAATTTCGCGCGCCTGCTCTTTGCGGCCAATGCGCGCAAGTGCATCAACGCGCCAGAAGGTGCAGATGTTGAAGGCCGTCTCCGGCTTGCCGAAATCGTCAGGGGCTTCGTAGCGGCGCATGTAGGGGCCATCGCACAAATGGGTTTCCAGCGCATCGACGGTGGCGATGAAGCGCGGGTCTTTCGGATCGATGAAGCCGACCTCGGTCATCAACAGCACACTGGCGTCCAGGCTGCGCCCGCCAAAACTCTCCGCAAAGGCCTGGCGCTCTTCGCTCCACGCCTCGCGCAAGATTCGCTCTCGCATGCGCCGTGCGTGGCCCCGCCAATGGGTTGCCCGCCTCTTTTGCGCCAGCACCTCGGCGATTTTTGCGAGCCGGTCGCAGGCGGCCCAGCACATCAGCGCGGACGAGGTGTGGACGCGGGCGCGCGAGCGCAGCTCCCACATGCCGGCGTCGGGTTTGTCGTAGGTGCGTATCGCCTGCTCGCCGACTTCTTCGAGCCGCTTGAACTGGGCCAGTCCCGCGCGGTGCAGCAGCCGGTGGTCATGAAAGGCCTGTGCTGCGCCCAGCACCACGTTGCCGTAAACGTCATGCTGAAAGTGTTGCTGCGCCTGGTTGCCCACGCGCACCGGCCCCATGCCGCGGTAGCCGGCCAGATGCTCCATCACGACTTCAGGCAACTCGCGCTCCAGGCCAATGCCGTACAGCGGCTGGATGTGGCCGCCCCGGGCCTGCACCACCACGTTGCCGAGCCAGCCCAGGTAGTCTTCCATGGTGCCGACTTCCGACAGGCTGTTCAGGGCGCGCACCACGAAGAAGGCATCGCGCAGCCAGCAGTAGCGGTAGTCCCAGTTGCGCTGGCTGCCGGGCGCCTCGGGAATACTGGTGGTCATGGCGGCCACGATGGCGCCCGTGTCCTCGAACAGCGACAGCTTGAGCGTGATCGCCGCGCGGATCACCGCCTCCTGCCACTCCAGTGGAATGCTCAGGCGCTGGCTCCACTGGCGCCAGTAAGCCAGCGTCTCCAGCTCGAACAGCCGCGCGGTGTCGGCGATGCCATCGGTCAGCGATTCATCGGCGCCTAGCAAAAAGTTGAGTTCGCGTGTCAGCACAAAGGGCTGCCGGGACAGAACGTGGGACAGCGGCGCGTCGGTGTTCAGGCGCAGCGTCAACTCATGGCCCACGTAGCGCAGATGGTTGCTGCCCTGGGTGATCAGGGGTTCTCGCCGGCCCCAGTCGAAACGCACGTCCAGCGCGACGCGAATGCGCGGTGCGCCGTTCAGAGGCCGCACCCGGCGCACCAGTGTCATGGGCCGGAAAAAGCGCGCCCGGCTGTAAAAGCGCGGTGCAAAGTCGGTGACCTCGATGCCATGCCCGCTCTTGTCGAACAACTGGGTACGCAGCACCGCGGTGTTGGGATCGTAGAACTGCTTTGATTCGGCAAAATCCTCGATCTCGATGGCAAAGGCGCCGGGTTGGGCGCCAGTGGGTGAGGCGCCTTTGCCCGTGTCCGGCTGCAGCAGGGCGTTGAACACCGGGTCACCATCGAAACGCGGCAGACAGCACCAGACGATGCGGGCCCTGGCATCAATCAGGGCGCTGAAGGCGCAGTTGCCAATGACCCCCATGGCGAGCGAGGGTTCGGCGGGCGGCGCAAAGCGCGCAGCGTCGGGCGGGGCTGTCATGGGCTGGTCCTTCCGGTGAGGTCTTGTGCTGCGCGCTGCAGCCATTGCCGCAGTGCGACCGGCGACAGACAGCGGTAGCGGGCTCGCGTTGCGCCTTCGCCCACCTTGATGCCGCAGCCACCCATCCGTTGCACCGCCGAAAATCCGTCTTCATCGGTGATATCGTCGCCGGCAAAAAGCGGCAGGCGGCCCGCGAACGGCGCTTGCGCCATGAAGTCTTCAATGGCGGTGCCCTTGCTGGCGCCCGCCGGCTTGATTTCATGCACATATTTACCGTGCAGCAATTCCAGGCCCACGGTGCTGCGGACGACCTCGTCCATGGCCTGCCGGCACACCGCTTCCATCTCGGGTGCATGGCGATAGTGCAGGGCGACGGCGGCGGTCTTGATTTCGACACGCAGACCGGGATGGCGCTGGGCCAGCGTGTTGACCCGGCAAATCACGGCTTGCAGGTCGGGAGACGCCATGCGGATGATTTCACCGGAGATGAGGCGGCGCTGCGCGCCGTGCTCGGCCACCGAGGGCAGCCGCAGGGGTGCGAGAAAACCATCCAGGTCCGTGAGTGGGCGCCCTGACACGATGGCCAGCGCCCCATTCAACCGGGCGGCCAGCTGCGTCAAGGTGGGGACCAGATCCGCGGCGACCTGTACGGCATCGGGTTGCGGCGCGAGCTCGGCCAGCGTGCCGTCGAAGTCGAGAAAAAGCGCGCTCTGCGCGCCGATGGGCGGCAACAAGCAGGAGCATTCCGGCAGTGGAGAACTCGAAGACTGCATCACATAACCATAGCAGATCCCCGCGCAAACCCGTGTAGGCCGGTTGCCCGTTTTGCCGGCGGGCGACGCTGGTCAGGCAGCTCGGGGGGCGTCACCGGGACACTGAAGCCGATGGTGGTAATGCCCTCCGCGCACGAGGCCGTCACGCTGCCGCCGTGCATGCTCGCGACCGCCTTGACGATGGCCAGGCCCAGGCCGTGCCCGTGGTGTTCTCCCTGGGGCTGGCGCGCCGCGTCGACCCGGTAGAAGCGGTCGAACAGGCGCAGCAAATGAGCCGGCGCAATGGGCTCGCCAGGATTCGAGACCGTGACCCAGATCGACGACAGTTGTTGCTGGATGGTTACGAGCAGGCGCGCGCCGGCGCTGGAATGTTCGATCGCGTTTTGCAGCAGATTCGACATGGCGCGGCGGAACAGCGCGGTTTCGATCATGGCCTCGGCCGCCACATCGCCCTCGATGCTGACGGTCGCGCCCATGTCGTCGAGCACGAACTCGAAGAACTCGGTGGTCTTGCGCACTTCCTGCGCGATCGGCGTGCGCACCAGGCCGGTGGCCGCTTCGCCCTGGTCGGCGCGCGCCAGGAACAGCATGTCGTTGATGATCGAGCGCACCCGCTCGAGCTCCTCGAGGTTCGATTGCAGCACTTCCTGGAACTGCCCCGCCGTGCGCTGGCGCGACAGGGCGACCTGGGTGCCACCGATCAGGTTGGTCAGCGGCGTGCGCAGTTCGTGGGCCACGTCGGCATTGAAGGACTCGAGCTGCCGATACGCATCCTGCTGGCGGCTCAGCGCGCCGTTGAAGGCCGCGGCCAGCTGCGACAACTCGGCCGGCAACTGCGACACATTCAGCCGTTGCGAGAGCGGCTTTGGGCGCAGCGCCTGGGCCTCCCGGGACAGCTGCACCAGAGGTCGCAGCCCGACCCGTGCGATCCAGTAGCCGATCAGCATGACCCCCAGCACCGCGCTCAGCGAGAGTACGGCCAGCGCGGCCAGAAAAGTGTCCAGCGTACGGGCGTAGGAGGCCGAGTCGACGCCGACGATCAGCCGCACGGCCGGACGGTCCTGCAGGGCGGCGATGCTGGCCGACAGGGTGTGTATCGGGTGCACCTGTTGCGGCATCAGGATGCTGCCGCGGCCATCGGGCTCGCGGTTCATGTGCTCGATCTCGGCCAGGCCGCGGCCGTACTGGTAGCGCGGGTCGTCGCTCAACACCCAGAAACGCACACTGCCGTCGGCCGGCGTCAGGGTGTCCATCTTGGCGCGCACGCGCGCCCAGCGATCCATGTCGCCGGTGCGCTCGATGGAGTACTGCAGGTTTTGCAGGTTGGTCTTGAGTTCGTCCTGCTCATGGCGCGCCAGTTCGCGCTCGAGAACGCCATACAGGGCCGCACCGATCAGCGCAAAGGTGACCAGCGCCGCGAACGCGAACATGACGATCAGCCGCACGGTGATGGAGCGCCGCATCACACCACGTCCTCCTCCCGCGGCTCGAGCACGTAGCCCATGCCGCGGATGGTGTGCAGCAGCTTGGGCGAGAACGGCGCGTCGATCTTGGCGCGCAGGCGCTTGATGGCGACCTCGACCACATTCGTGTTGCTGTCGAAATTCATGTCCCACACCAATTCGGCAATCGCGGTCTTGGACAGGATCTCGCCCTGGCGCCTCGCCAGTACGGCGAGCAGCGCAAATTCCTTGGCGGTCAGGTTGATGCGCACATGGCCGCGCCAGGCCTTGCGTGCCATCAGGTCGATCTGCAGGTCGGCAATCTTCAGCAGCGCCGGCTCCTGCGCGCGGCCGCGCCGCGTGAGGGCCTGCAGCCGGGCCAGCAGTTCCAGGAACGAGAACGGTTTGACGAGGTAGTCGTCGGCTCCGTCGTGCAGCCCCTTGATGCGGTCTTCCACCTGGTCGCGCGCGGTCAGCATGATGACCGGCGTCTGTTTGAGCGCGCGCACGGTGCGCAGCACCGAGAAGCCGTCGAGGCCGGGCAGCATCACGTCGAGCACGATGACGTCGTAGTCGTGCGCCAGCGCCAGGTGCTGGCCGTCGATGCCGTTGTAGGCCAGATCGACGGTGCAGCCCTGTTCGGCCAGGCCCTTTTGCAGATAGTCGGCGGTCTTGGGCTCGTCTTCGACGATCAGGATCTTCATGGTCAATGCGTGCCTACGACCACCGGTGGCTTGGGCTCGCCCCCAAGGCCCGCCTTGCGCGCCTTGCGCGCTTCCTTGCGGCGGGTATACCAGTAGTGGGCGCGGTCCAGGTACAGGTAGATCACGGGCGTCGTGAACAGGGTCATGGCCTGCGACAGGATCAGCCCGCCGACCATCGCATAGCCCAGCGGGCGGCGCAGCTCGGAGCCGGCGCCGGTGCCCAGCATCAGGGGCAGGCCGGCCAGCATCGCGCACATCGTCGTCATCATGATCGGACGAAAGCGCAGCAGGCACGCCTGGTAGATCGCCTCGCGTGGCTCCAGCCCCTGCTCGCGCTCGGCCGTGAGCGCGAAGTCGACCAGCATGATGCCGTTCTTCTTGACGATGCCGATCAGAAGAATGATGCCAATCAGGGCGATCACGCTGAGGTCGTAGCCACCCAGACGCAGAATCAGCAGCGCGCCAAGCCCCGCCGGGGGCAACGTGGACAGGATGGTCAGCGGGTGAATGAAGCTCTCGTAGAGCAGGCCCAGCACGATGTACACCGCGATCAGCGCTGCCGCGATCAGGTACGGTTGGGTGGAGAGTGAGTCGGTGAAGGCCTTGGCCGTTCCCTGGAACCCGCCCGACAGTGTCGCCGGCACACGCATCTCCACCTGCGCTTTGGCGATCGCTGTGACCGCCTGGCCCAGCGCCACGTTGGGGGCGAGGTTGAACGAGATCGTCACCGCCGGGAACTGGCCCTGATGGTTGATCGTCAGGTACGCCGTCTTGCTGGTGTCGATCTTGATGAAGGCCGACAACGGCACCTGCTGCCCGGTCAGCGGCGAGGTCAGGTACAGCTTGTCGAACAGCGACGGGTCCTGTTGCAGTGCGGGCGTAACTTCCAGGATCACATGGTAGCTGTTGGTCTGGGTGAAATATTGCGCGACCTGGCGCTGGCCGATCGCGTCGTTCAGCGTCGAGTCGATCAGTGCCGGCGAGATGCCGAAACTGGCGGCCCGCGCCCGGTCGATGGTCAACACCGCAGCTGCGGCCTGGTTTTGCTGGTCGGTGGCCACGTCGACGAGTTCGGGCAGCTTGCGCAGGCCTTCGAGCACGCGCGGCGCCCAGCTGTTGAGTTCGTCCAGGCTGGTGTCCGTCAGCGTGTATTGATATTGGGTGCGTGACAGCCGGCCGCCGACGTTGATGTCCTGCGGCGCCTGCAGAAACAGCCGAATGCCCTCCAGCTTCTCCAGCTTCGGGCGCAGCCGCGCAATGATCTGGTCGGCGGAGGCGGTGCGGCCCTCGTCGCGGGGCCGCAGGGCGATGAACAGGCGTCCCGTATTGGCGGTACCGCCGTTGCCACCGGTGAACATGCCGAAGCCGCTCACATCGGGGTCCGCGCGCACGACATCGGCCGCCTGCGTCATGCGTCGCCACATCGCGGCGGGTGAGGCGTCCTGGCCGCTCTCGGCAATGGCGAAGAGGGCGCCGGTATCCTGCTGTGGAAAGAAGCCCTTGGGGCTGAACACGAACATCAGCACGGTCAGCGCCAGCGTCATGAGGAACACGCACAGCGTGATGAACTCGTGCCTGAGCACCTTGTCGAGCCCGCGCCGGTACCCGGCCAGCAGGGCATTGAAGCCGCCGTCGAACAGCCGGTACAGACGGCCATGCTGCTTGGCGTGGCTGTCGGTGAGAAAGCGCGAGCACAGCATCGGCGTGAGCGTCAGAGACACCAGCACCGAGATCACGATGGTCATCGTCACCGTAACGGCGAACTCGCGGAACAAGCGCCCGACGATGCCACCCATGAACAGCAGCGGGATGAACACCGCCACCAGCGAGACCGAAATCGACATGATCGTGAATCCGATCTCCGCCGAACCCTGGAGGGCCGCCGCCATCGGTTTCATCCCCTTTTCGATGTGACGGTAGATGTTCTCCAGCATCACGATGGCGTCGTCGATGATGAAGCCGATCGAGATGGTCAACGCCATCAGCGACAGGTTGTCCAGGCTGTATCCCAGAAGGTACATCCCGGCGGCCGTGCCCAGCAGCGCCAGCGGCACCGTCAGGCCCGGGATCACGGTGGCCGGTACGCTCAGCAGGAACATGAAGATCACCCCGATGACCGCTGCAATGGTGATCAGCAGCGTTTTCTCGACCTCGTCTACCGACGCGCGAATGTTCTGCGTGCGGTCGACCAGGATGTTGACCGAGATAGAGGGTGGAATCGCCGCCTGCAGCCGGGGCAGCGCCGCCTTGATGCGCTCCACCGTGTCGATCACGTTGGCTCCCGGCTCCTTGTCGATGAACAGCACCAGCCCGCGGCCGTTTTGCAAGGTGCTGGCGGCGGGCGCCGCCGCGCCCGCGTAAGCCCAGGCGGCGGAAGTCACGTCTTCGGGCCCCGCAACGGCCACGCCGATGTCGCGCACGCGCACCGGCGCGCCATGACGGTAGGCCAGCACAATGTCGTTCCACGGACCGGCATGAAGCACCTGGTCGTTGGTGTAAACGGCGAAGCTCTGATGTTGGCCGTTGATGCTGCCAGTGGGCTGGCTGACGGTCGCGGTAGCGATGGCGCTGCGCACGTCCTCGATGCTCATGCCCAGGGCGGCCAGCTTGACCGGATCGACCTGGACGCGCACCGACGGTTTCTGCGCGCCGCCGATGTTGACCTGACCGACTCCCTGAATCTGCGAGATCTGCTGCGCCAGGATCGTGTCCGCGTACTCGTTCACCTGCGTCATCGGCAACGAGTCGGACTGCACTGCCAGCACCAGGATCGAAAAGTTACCCGGATTGATCTGGCGCAAGGTGGGCGGGCTTGGCAGATTCGACGGCAACTGGCCGCTGGCCGCCGTGATGGCCGTCTGCACGTCGAGCGCGGCTGCGTCAATATTGCGGCTCAAATCGAACTGCAGCGTGATCTGCGTGGTGCCCTGGGAGCTGCTCGAAGTCATCTGCGACAGGCTGGAGATAAGCGCGAACTTGCGCTCCAGCGGCTGGGCGACGCTGGAGGCCATGGTCTCGGGATTTGCACCGGGCAGATTGGCGGTGACCTGAATCGTCGGGAAGTCCACCTGCGGCAGGGACGACACCGGCAGTAGCGGAAACACCGCCGCGCCGATCAGAAATATCGCCAGCGCCAGCAGCGTCGTGCCGATCGGGCGCTTGATGAAGACGGCGGAAACGCTCACCGGCTTCCTCCCGCGGCGCTAGCCCCACCCATCGCTGTGGATGCGGACACTGGCGCGCCAGCGACCCTGGTGCCGGAGGTGATCTTGTACTGTCCGTCGAGCACAACGCGCTCGCCCGCCGTCAGACCCGCATCGACGATGGCCGTGCCGTCCTGGATCAGGGCCACCTTGATCGATTGCATTCGAACCGTGTCGTCGGCATTCACGACATAGGCATACGTGCCTTCCTGGTTGCGCTGCACCACGGCGGCTGGAACCGTGATGGCGTTTTCACGCTCACCCAGCACGAGGTGTGCGTTGAGATACTGACCCGGCCAGAGCTTGTGCGTCGGGTTCGCGAAGCGACCCTTGACTTGCACGGTGCCATTGCTGGTGTCGATCTGGTTGTTGACCAGGACGAGCTCGCCGGTGGCGAGCAAGGTCTGGTCGTCGCGCGTGAACACCTGCACTTTCAGGGGTTGTCGGCTCGCCTGCTGCGCGCGGTGGATGCCCTGCACGGCCTCTCCCGGCAGCGTGAAGACGACCGCGATCGGGTCAATCTGGTTGATCACGACCAGGCCGTTGACATCGCTCGTGTGCACGATGTTGCCCGGGTCCACCAGCCGTGCCCCGACCCGTCCACTGATCGGGGCGACGATTGTCGTGAAACTGAGTTGCACCTGAGCGGATTTGATCAGCGCGTCATCGACCTTGACGGCCGCATCGAGCTGTGCGACCAGGGTCTTTTGCGTGTCGAACTGCTGCTGCGTGGCGGCATCCTGCGCGAGCAAGGTGGTGTAACGCTTCAGATCGAGCCGGGCGTTGGCCAACTGCGCCTGATCCTTGGCCTTCTGGGCCTGTGCCTGCTGCAATTGGGCCTGCTGGGTGCGCGGGTCCAGCTGTGCCAGCATCTGACCCGCCTTGACGTCCTGGCCTTCGGTGAACCCGACGCGCTCGAGCTGGCCGTCAATCTGGGCTTTCACGGTCACGCTGGCCAGCGGGGTCACGGTGCCGACGCCGGCCTGGTAGATCGGCATAGCGTGTTGTTGAACCCGGGCCAGGGTAACGTTCACCGGCGGCGCGGCCGGCTCCGGCGGCTTTGCCGAACGGGCGTCGCGGTCAAGGCCGAGCGTGGCCACGCCAGCGAGCACGAGCAGGAAGGCCGCGGTCAGCAGAATCGGGCGGCGTTGAAAAAAAGGGGATTTCATGGCTTCAGTTTCCGGAGCTCGGAGTTCAATAGATTGGCGTTGGCAACCTGCGGGACTGCGCCGGGGGCTTGGCGGGCGGTGGAGGCCACGGGTGCACTGTTTGCAGGCGTGGCGTCCCAGCCACCCCCCGTGGCCGTAATCAACGCCACGCTGGCGACCAGCTGGCGCCCGCGCAATTGCACCGCGCCGCGCTGGTTTGTCAGCGACAGCGTCTGCGCCGTGACCACGCTCAGGTAGCTCGCCGTGCCCGCGCGGTACTGCGCCAGCGCCAGTCGCTCGGCCAGCTGCGAGGCCTGCACCGCCTGGTCCTGCAACACCACTTCATGATCCAGCACGCGCAGCAGCGCCAGATTGTCTTCCACCTGCTGCAAGCTGTTGAGCACCGTTTGCTTGTATTGCGCCACCGATACGTCGTAGGCCGCCAGTGCCTGCGCGTTCCGGGCTTTGCGCAGCCCGCCGTCAAATAGCGTCTGGGCGAGCGCCGCGCCGAGCGACCAGACCCGGCTCGGTGTGTTGAACAGCGTGGCGAAGCTGGCGCTGCTGTAGCCACCGCTGGCGCTCAGCATCAGCGACGGGAAGTAGGCGGCCTTGGCCACGCCGATGTTGGCATTCGCCAGTGCGACCCGGCGTTCGGCCCCGGCGATGTCGGGGCGGCGCTCCAGCAGCTCGGAGGGCAAGCCCGTTGGAATCGCCGGCAAGTGCGTGCCCAGCTGGTCCATGGTGGCCGCCGTCGCCGGCAGCGCAAAGGCGGCCGGCGGCTTGCCGGTCAGGATTGCGATGGCGTGCTCGAGCTGGCTGCGCTGCGCCTGCAGATCGACGCCCTGGGCCTGCGCCGTCCTGAGCTGGCTCTCGGCCAGCGCCACGTCCGAGCGCAGCGCCACGCCCACCGCGTACTGGCTTTGCGCCAGCTGCAGTGCGCGCGTGTAGGCCTCGGTCGTGACGGCATACAAATCGATCAGCAGGTCGGTGACGCGCAGTTGCAGGTAGTCCTGCGCCAGCGCGGCCTGGATGCTCAGGCGGGCCGCCGCGAGGTCGTCGGCGCTGGCCTGGACCCCGGCATTGCCCGCTTCCACGGCGCGCCGCACGCTGCCCCACACATCGGGTTCCCAGCTCGCGCCCACGCCGATGCTGGGGAAGGTGCCTTCCTTGATGCCGCCGGAATTGCTCAGGGCCCGGGTGACCCCCGCATTCACGCCCACGGCAGGCCACAAGCCGGCGCGCGCGGCATCGGCCAGCGCACGCGCCTGCCGGTACTGGGCCTCGGCCTGGGCGATGTTCTGGTTCGCCTGGTTGGCCTGCTGCATCAAGTGGTCAAGGGTGCTGTCGCGATAGGCCTGCCACCACGGGTGCCGGCTGTCGATGGCTTGCGGCTCGGCCGTCTTCCAGGGGCCGCTCTCTTTGTAAGCGGCCGGGATGTCGATGGTGGGGCGCACGTAGTCGGGGCCGACGGCGGAGCAGCTGGCCAGCAGTGCCGCCAGCGCGGCAACCGCCAGCCGGCTGGGGAGCCGTGCCGCAGGTCGGGGGGATCGTCTGTCAGAAGGAGTCATGGCCTCTGGGGATTCGTGCGATGGGTCGGGCATGCGGGCGGGCAACGCCAAAAGCTGGTCACCCGCATGACAACTTTTGTACTCTAAACGCAGGCGCCGTCTGCAGGCTGTCGTGAATATGACTGTTTTGTCAGTTTCGGTGGCTTATGGCGCCATGGCGCCGCCAGTTGCCGCGTGCGAGACAATCGCAGTCATGATGAAAAACATAGTTCCCATCGGCGAGTTTGAACCCGAATTCATCACCGGCCTGAAAGCCATCTTTGAAGAGAAGATTCCCTTCAACCGGGTGATCGGGCTGAAGATCACCTCGCTGCGGCCCGAACAGATCGCCGCCCGCATCGACATGAAGCCCGAGCTCGTGGGCCACTACGCCCACAACCGCCTGCACGGCGGCGTGATCAGCGCCGGGCTCGACTCCGTGGGCGGCCTGGCCGTGATGGCGGCCATCGGTGCGCGCCACATGGACGAGTCGCCCGCGCAGCGGCTGCAGCGCTTCGGCAAGCTCGGCACCATCGACTTGCGCATCGACTACCTGCGCCCCGGCATCGGCGAGCACTTCGAGTTGCGCGCGCAGGTGATGCGCCTGGGCTCGCGCGTGGCGTCCACGCGCATGGAGTTCCTGGCGGCCGACGGCAAGCTGCTGTCCAGTGGCACGGCGGCCTATATCGTGTCCTGATTTGCTCTTGTTTTTATAGCTTATAGCCATTGCTCCGTATGGGCTGAAGCCCTAAATGATGCGGAACGTCGCCTGCGGCGGGAGCGCCGGGCTCAACCCGCCTTGCGAAATGTCAGGTTGATGCGGTAGTCCCCCGTCAGGGGGTGATGGCCTTCCGCAAGAGGTAGCACGCCGTGGTAGCGCAGGCGCGCCGGCCCGCCCCACACCACGACGTCGCCATGGCTCAAAGGCACGCGCGTCGTCCGATCCGCCCTGGCCAGGCCACCGAACAGGAACACGGCGGGCAGGCCGAGCGAGACCGAGACGATCGGTTCGCCGTAGTCCCGCTCGTTGCGGTCCTGGTGCAACGACAGTTTGGCACCCGGCGCGTACCGGTTGATCAGGCAGGCGTCGGGTACAAACCCCTCGAAACCGCCCCGCGCCGCCGCGTTTGTGGCCAGTCGCAGGAACGATTCCGGCATGCACGGCCAGGGGTGGCCGCTTTGCGGGTCCGCGGCATCGTAGCGGTAGCCGGTACGGTCCGTGACCCAGCCCAGCGCGCCGCAGTTCGTCATCGCCACCGACATGCGAAAGCCGCCCGGCGTGCGCATGTGGCGAAATGGCGCCAGCGCCAGCACGTCCTGCAGACTCGCCCACAGCGCCGTCTCGTGCGCCGTGGCGAAGCCGCGCAGCACCAGCGCACCGGGACCCAGCGTTTGCAAGGACGGTCCACCTGCGTTATCTGGTTCGAACAAGTCCATCGTCATGAACAGAGTCTCAGGCCGCGTCGTGAAAGATGATGCCGGCGGTGTGGCGCTGCCCGGTATGCACGCGGCTGACGCCATGCCGCAAATTCACCCGGTACACGCCGCGCGTGCCCTGCACCGGGCGGTGGTGCACCGCGATCACCGCGGCATCGCCCTGGCGCAGCGGCAGCACCATCGGGCGCGACTGCATGCGCGGGCGCTGCTCCGTCATCACGAACTCGCCGCCGCTGAAGTCGCGTCCGGGCTCGGACAGCAGGATCACCACCTGCAGCGGAAACACATGCTCGCCGTAAAGATCCTGGTGCAGGCAGTTGTAGTCGCCCGCGCCGTATTGCAGCAGCAGCGGCGTGGGCCGCGACTGGCCCGCCGTGTGGCAGCGCTCGATGAAGGCCGCATGCCGGTCCGGATAACGCACATCAATGCCCATGGCCGTGTTCCAGCGGTTGGCGATCGGCGCCAGGTGCGGATAGAGCGCCGTGCGCAGCGCGCCAATCAAGTCGGGCAGGGGATAGCTGAAATATTTGTACTCCCCGCGCCCGAAGCCGTGCCGCGCCATCACCACGCGGCTGCGAAACAGGGCGTCCCGAGGGTACAGCGCGGCCAGGGTCTGGCACTCGGCCGGGGCGATCAGGCGCTCGATCACGGCGCTGCCCTGGGCATCGAGGTCCAGCGCGACCTGGCCCCAGTCGATCGCCGCGAGCCTGTCGCCCGTCATGTGCGTGGTCATAGACTTTCTTTGTTCACTCATGGTTTGATGAGTCAACTTTAGCCCCCGCGGGCAGATCCGGCACGCCGGATTCGGCTGTCGAATTCGCCGGTCTTCAGGCCGGAGACGAAAAAAACCGCCCGAAGGCGGTTTTTACGGGGGGTGGGCAGGTTCAGGGCTTCACATAGCCCGAGACCACCTTCCACTTGCCATCCTGGATCTGCGACAGGCGCGACAGATCGCTGCCCAGGCGCTTGGTCGGGCTGAACGTGGCCTCGTCGCTGCCGAACATGTCGGGCGGGATCTTCATGGTGTCCATGGCCTTGATGAAGCTGTCGGTCGTGAGGTTCTGGCCGGCCTTGTCCGCGGCCCGCGCGAGCGCGTCGATGATGTCGTAGCCATAGACCGAGAACACGGTCGGGTCTTCGTTGAACTTGGTCTTGTACTTGGTGGCCCAGAAGCGGATCGGCTGCGAGGCCTCGTCGAGGTAGGGATGCTGCACCGTCATGGTCGCGTACAGGCCGTCCATGGCCTTGCCGCCGAGCTTGTGGATCAGGTCGGTGTAGACCGCGCTGGAGCCCAGGAACGTCGGGTTGAAACCGGTCTTGCGCGACTCGCCGATGGTGCCGATGGTCTCGCGGATGATGGTGCCCAGCACCACCAGGTCGCAGCCCGCGGCCTTCATCTTGGCCACCTGCGAGGAGAAGTCGGTTGCGCCGCGCTTGTAGGTGGTCTTCTCGGTCAAGGGCATGTTCAGGGTCTTGAGGGCCGCCTCGGCGCCGCGTTCGACCTCGATGCCGAAGTCGTCATCCTGGTAGATCGTGCAGACTTTTTTCGCATTCTTTTCCTTCACCAGCTTGGGCAGCGCCAGGCGAATCTGGTCATAGTAGGTGGCGGCGAACGAGTACTTGAGCCGGTTGAAGGGCTCGTACATTTCGCGCGCCGCCGTGATCGGGAAGAAGTTGATCACGTTCTTTTCAAACTGCACCGGCATGGCGGCCAGGTTCTGGGCCGTGCCCAGGTGACCCGCCATGATGAAAATCTTGTCCTGGTTCACCAGTTTTTGCGCGGCCAGCACGGCCTTCTTGGGATCGTAGCCATCGTCTTCGGACACCAGCTTGAGCTTGCGGCCGTGGATACCGCCCTGTTCGTTGACCTCGTCGATGCGCAGCAGCATACCGTTGCGCGCCTGCTTGCCGTAGCCCGCCAGCGGGCCCGACATGTCCTGGATGGTGCCGATCAGGATCTCGTTCTTGCTGACGCCTTGCTGCTGCGCCAGCGCCAGCGAGGTGCCCAGTGCCAGAATGGCCAGGACCAGGGCGGACTTCAATTTCATGCGTATCTCCTTGATGGACGTGAGTGGGAATTTTTGACCGGACCCCTTGAAACTCAAATTGGCGTTAACGCGCAAGGGAAACTACTTAACCAGCGGCGCGTCAGCCGTACATGGCTTCGATCTGGGGCGCGTATTTTTTCTCGACCAGTTTGCGCTTGAGCTTCATGGTGGGCGTCAGCTCCTCGTCCTCGGCCGTGAGCTGGGTCTCCAGCAGGAAGAACTTCTTGATCTGCTCGACCCGCGCAAACTTCTGGTTGATCTTGTCGATCTCCGACTGGATCAGGTCCTGGATCTGCGCGGCGCGCGTCAGGCTCGCGTAGTTGCTGAATGGCACATCGGCGTCCTGCGCGTATTTCTCGACGTTCTCCTGGTCGATCATGATGATCACGCTCAGGTACGCACGCTTGTCGCCAATCACCACCGCGTCGGTGATGTAGGGCGAGAACTTGAGTTCGTTCTCGAGTTCGCTGGGCGTGATGTTCTTGCCGCCGGCTGTGATGATGATGTCCTTCATGCGGTCGGTGATGCGGAAGTAGCCGTCGGCGTCCACCGTGCCGACGTCGCCGGTGTGCAGCCAGCCGTCCGCGTCGATCGTCTCGGCGGTCTTCTCGGGCAGGTTCAGGTAACCCATGAACACATTCGTGCCGCGTACCAGGATTTCGCCGGTGGCCGGGTCGAGCCTGACCTCGTTGTAGTCGGCCGCCGGTCCGATGGAGCCGGGCTTGATGCGGCTGGCGGGCACGCCGGTGGAGGCGCCGCAGGTCTCGGTCATGCCCCAGACCTCCAGCATGGGCACGCCCAGCGCCAGATACCACTTGACCAGTTCGGGCGAGATCGGCGCCGCGCCGGTGACGCAAAAGCGCGCGCGGTGGATGCCGATGAGCTTGCGTGCATTGTTCAGGGCAATCCAGCGCGCCACGGTGAATTTCACCTTGAGCCAGTCATTCACGGGCTCGCCGGCCAGCACCTTGTCGGCAATCGCGGTGCCCACGCCAATGCCCCAGGCGTAGGCGGCCTGCTGCAGCGCGCTGGCTTCCTTGAGCGCTATCATCACGCTGGAGTAGAACTTCTCCCACACGCGCGGCACCGCCGTGAACACGGTCGGTGCAATCTCGCGCACGTTCTCGGGAATCGTCTCGGGGTTCTCGACAAAGTTCAGCCTGGAGCCGGTGTACAGCGAAAAATACTCGCCGCCCATGCGCTCGGCAATGTGGCACAGCGGCAGAAAGCACATGCGCTCATCGGTCTCGTCCTGCGCCACCAGCGTGTTGTAGCCGCGTGCGCTGAACACCAGGCCCCGGTGGCTGTGCATCGCGCCCTTGGGTTTGCCCGTGGTGCCCGAGGTGTAGACCAGGATCGCCAGGTCCTGCGGCTGGCAGGCCTGCACGCGTTCCTCTACGGCTTTCGGCTGGCGCGCCAGATGCTCGCGGCCCAGCGCACGCAGAGCGTCCAGGCTCAGCACGTCGGGGTCGGCCAGATCGCGCAGGCCTTCCATGTCGAACACCACCACCTTGCGCAGGCCGGGCAGCTGCGGGCGCACCTGCAGCGCCTTGTCGAGTTGCTCGTCGTCTTCCACGAACAGGATGGTGGTGCGCGAGTCCTCGCACAGGTAATGCACCTGGCTGGCCGCGTCGGTGGGGTAGATGCCGTTGGCCACGCCGGCGCAGCTGAGCACGGCCAGGTCGGTCAGCACCCATTCGATCACGGTGTTGGACAGGATGGACGCGCACTCGCCGCGCGCAAAGCCCAGGCTGATCAGCCCCGCAGCAATCTCGCGCACCGCCTGCCCGGTCTCGGTCCAGCTCCAGGCGTGCCAGATACCGAGTTTTTTCTGCCGCATCCAGACCTGGCCGGCGCGCTGCTCCACCGCGTTCCAGAACATCTCGGGAATGGTGTCGCCGGGCATCACGATGGCGTGATTCGGCTGCAGGCGGCTCAAGTCCCAGAGGTTGCTCATCCTTATTTATCTCCAGGTTTTCTTTTTCTTCCAGCGCCGCTCGCCGCGCACGCCGTCTTCCTTCATGCCGAGGTAGAACTCCTTGATGTCATCCTTCTCGCGCAGCCGGGCGCAGCTGTCTTCCATCACGATGCGGCCGTTCTCCAGCACGTAGCCATAGTCGGAGGCGTTCAGCGCCATGTTGGCGTTCTGCTCGACCAGCAGGATGGTGGTGCCGCGCTCGCGGTTGATGCGCACCACGATCTCGAAGATTTCCTTGGTCAGCTTCGGCGACAGGCCCAGGCTCGGCTCGTCGAGCAGGATCAGGTCGGGCGCGGCCATCAGGGCGCGCGAGATCGCCAGCATCTGCTGCTGCCCGCCCGAGAGCAGCCCGGCGTCCTGCGTGGCGCGCTCGCGCAGGATGGGGAAGTAGCCGAACACGATTTCGATGTCCCGCGCCACGCCATCGCGGTCACGGCGGGTGTACGCGCCCATCAGCAGGTTGTCGCGCACGCTCAGCAGCGGGAACACCTCGCGCCCCTCCGGCACATGCGACAGGCCACGCTGCACGATGAAGGCCGGGTCCTGCGCCGTGATGTTCTCGCCCTTGAATTCGATCGAGCCCTTGCGCGGATCGATGATGCCCGAGATGGTCTTGAGAATCGTGGTTTTGCCCGCGCCGTTCGAGCCCAGCACAGTGGCGATCTCGCCGCGGCGCACCTGCAGGCTGACGCCGCGAATCGCCTTGATCGGGCCATACGCGCTCTCGACGTTGAGCAGCGTGAGCACAGGCTGGTCGCTCACGGGGAGTGGCACGCCGCTCATGTTGAATGGGCCCCCACGTTTGCGGCTGGTGCCGCTGCGCTGCCCCCCGAGGGGGTTTTCGCGGCCAGGGGCGGCCCGTCGCCGCTCCGGGCCTCTCTTCTGAGGCTGCTCACATCGTCCACCGAGCCCAGGTACGCCTCGATCACGCCGGGGTCGGTCTGCACCTCGCGCGGCGTGCCCATGGCCAGCACCTCGCCCTGGTTCATCGCCAGCACGCGGTCGGAGACCTTGGAGACCAGCGTCATGTCGTGCTCCACCATCAGCACCGTGATGCCGAGTTCATTCTTGATGTCGGCAATCCAGAAAGCCATGTCGTCGGTTTCTTCCACGTTCAGCCCGGAGGAGGGTTCGTCCAGCAGCAGCAGCCTGGGTTCCGTGCACAGCGCGCGGGCCAGTTCGACCACCTTGCGCACGCCGTAGGGCAGGCCGGCGACGATCGAGTCGCGGTGGTGCTGCAGGTCGAGAAAGTCGATGACCTGTTCGACCTTTCCGCGCGCCTCGATTTCGGCCTCGCGCGTGCGGCCCGTGAAAAACAGCTCGCTCCACAAGCCGGTCTTGCGGTGCGTGTGGCGCCCGATCAGGAGGTTGTTGAGTACGGTCGCATGCTCGAACAGCTCGATGTTCTGAAAGGTGCGTGCGATCCCGAGCGCGGCAATCTTGTAGGGCGGCTGGTCCGTCAGTTTGCGGCCGAGGTACTCGATCTCGCCCGTGGTCGGGGTGTAGATGCGGCTGATCAGGTTGAACACCGTGGTCTTGCCGGCGCCGTTCGGGCCGATCAGCGTGAAGACCTCGCCCTGCCTGACGTCGAAGCTCACGTTGTTGACGGCCAGCACGCCGCCGAAGCGCACGCTCAGGTTTCGGGCCGAGAGAAGAGCGGTGCTCATCTGAGGCGGTCCGATTTCTGGAAGGATTTTTGCCGCTTGAACGTGCCCTTGCGATAGAACGGAAAGGTCTGCAGGTAGGTGCGGATCTTCAGCCAGCGGCCGTACAGGCCGAGTGGTTCGAACAGCACAAAGCCGATCAGGACCGCACCGTACACCACCGCCTGCAAGCCGGGGGCCTGGCCGATCACGTCTGGCAGGTAGCCCTTGGACAGCGAGATCAGCTGCGGCATGGAAATCAGGAAGATCGCACCCAGGAACGCACCATGGACCGAGCCCAGGCCGCCGATGACCACCAGCAGCAGCAGGTCGATGGACTGCAGGATGTCGAACTGGTCGGGCGAGATGAAGCGCAGCTTGTGCGCATACAGCGCGCCGGCCACGCCGGCCAGCGCGGCCGACAGCGCGAACGACAGCGTCTTGTAGCGCGCCAGCTGGATGCCCATGCTCTGCGCCGAAATCTCCGAATCGCGAATCGCCACAAAGGCACGGCCGGTCGGCGAGCGCAGCAGGTTCAGGATGGCCAGCGTGGCCACGACGGCGACGACCAGGCACAGGAAATAAAACGAGGTGCCGGAGCCCAGGGTCCAGCCGAACATTTCGGGGGGCTTGACCTGGATGCCCGAGTTGCCGCCCGTGACCGAATCCCAGCGCGCCAGAATCTCTTCGACGATGAAGCCGAACGCCAGCGTGGCAATGCCGAGGTAGATGCCCTTCACGCGCAGGGCCGGCAGGCCCACGATGACCCCGACCGCTGCCGACAGCAGCCCGGCCGCCACCAGTGCGATCGGGAACGGCCAGCCCATGTTGGTCAGCACGGCCTGGGTGTACGCGCCCGCGCCCAGAAACGCCGCATGGCCGATGGAAAACTGGCCCGTGAAGCCGGCCAGCAGCATCAGGCCGAGGCCGGCGATGCCGTAGATCAGCACAAAGGTCAGCTGCGCCAGCCAGTACTCGGCAAACAGCCAGGGCGCGGCGAGCAGCAGCAGCATCAGCGCGCTGTACCAGAACACGTGTCCGCCATGCTTGGCAAGGCGGATGTCCTGCGCGTAATCGGTCTTGAAGATGAACCTCATACCTTTTTCCGGAGTTTTTCGCCGAACAGTCCGTTGGGCTTGATGACCAGCATGACCAGCACCACGATGTAGGCGGCCGTGTCCTTGAAGCCGTCGGGCAGGTAAAAGCCCGACAGCGATTCCACGATGCCTACGATCAGGCCGCCCACGATCGCGCCCGGCAGGCTGCCAAAGCCGCCCACCACTGCGGCCGGGAAAGCCTTCAGGCCGATAAAGCCCATGTTGGCGTGCACGAAGGTGATGGGCGCCAGCAGCAGCCCCGCGATGGCCGCGACCGCGGCGGCCAGCCCCCAGACCAGGCCGTTGATGCGTTTCACCGGGATGCCCATGTAATACGCCGCGAGCTGGTTTTGCGAGGACGCCTGCATGGCAATGCCGAGCTTGCTATACCTGAACATGGCAAACAGCAGCACGCACAGCACGCCGGTGGCGCCGATCACCACCATCTGCTCAACGTTGAGCACCAGCGTGCCCACGTTCCAGATCTGGTCCTTGTAGGGCACGGGCAGCACGCGGGTTTCGGTGCCGATGTTCGGAATCATGGTGATCAGGCCGCGCGCCACGTAGCCGATGCCGATGGTCAGCATGACGATGGAAAACTGCGGCTGACCCAGAATGGGGCGGATCACCACGCGCTCGAGCACCACGCCGAACGCGGCCATCGCCACGATGGCGCTGATCACCGCCAGCCAGTACGGAAAGCCCAGCAGCGTCATGCCCGCGAGGCCGGCAAACGCGCCCAGCATCATGAGCTCGCCCTGCGCGAAGCTCACGGTCTCGGTGGCCTTGTAGATGAGCACGAAGCCCAGAGCGATCAGCCCGTAGATGCATCCTTGCGAGATGCCGCTGATCACCAGTTGAAGTACCTGCACCGCGCCTCCCGAATCGTTGCGTGGTTTATAGCTGTATGCGTGACAACTGTCGTCAGGGTTGATACGCATAGCCTGTCGCGCAGATATCAGGAGTTATCACGAACGTGGGCCATTCAGCGCACGTTGAAGGACGGGAGCCGGCCCCGCGCGTGAGGTCGGCGTGCTTCGCCGCGGGCCGGGGCCAGCCCGGGAGATTCTAGAGAAAAGGCCTTGTAGCCCTTGCCAGTCAATGGCAATTAGCTATAAAAAACGGAGCAATCAGGCGGCTGGCTGGGGCAGTGGCCGCGGCCGCCCCTGATCGTCGATCGCCACATACGTCACCGATGCTTGCGTGACCTTGAGGTAGCGGCCCTGGGTGCGGATGCGCTCGGCATAGACCTCGACGTTCACGGTGATCGAGGTGCGGCCCACGTGCGTGATCTCGGAGTAGAACGACAACAGGTCGCCCACGCGCACCGGCTGCTTGAAGACGAACTGGTTCACCGCCACCGTGGCCATGCGGCCTTGCGCGCGGCGCGCCGGCAGCACCGAGCCGGCCAGGTCCACCTGGGCCATGACCCAGCCGCCAAAGATGTCGCCGTTGGCGTTGCAGTCGGCCGGCAGGGGAATGACCTTGAGCACCAGTTCCTTGTCGGTGGGCAGCTCGACATGGAGCGCGCCGGCTTCGCCGGTGGCTGTACTGGCGGTCGAACTTGAATTGTCAGACATGGGCACAATCTCTTGTCATTAACAGCCCCCGATTGTCTCTTATGCGCCGATCCGGCGAACTCGCCCGCCCCTCTTTTGCGCCTGCCTCGCCCGCCGGCACCGCCGCGCCGCGCTCCGACTGGAGCACGCTGGCCCGGCTGTTCCCGTACCTGTGGCAATACAAATGGCGCGCCATCGCGGCCTTGCTCTTCATGGTCGGCGCCAAGATGGCCAATGTCGGCGTGCCGCTGCTGCTGAAGCGCCTGGTCGATGCGATGAGCTTCAAGCCCGGCGAAGTGCAGGCCGTGCTGGTGGTGCCGCTGGCGCTGCTGATCGCGTACGGGCTCCTGCGCCTGTCCACCTCGCTCTTTACCGAGCTGCGCGAACTGGTGTTTGCCAAGGCCACCGAGGGCGCGGCGCGCACCATCTCGCTCGAAGTGTTCCGCCATCTGCATGCCCTGAGCCTGCGCTTTCACCTGGAGCGCCAGACCGGCGGCATGTCGCGCGACATCGAGCGCGGCTCGCGCGGCGTGCACTCGCTCATCTCGTATTCGCTGTACAGCATCATCCCGACCCTGATCGAGGTGACCATGGTGCTGACCTTGCTGGCCGTCAAGTTCGACATCTGGTTTGCCTGGATCACCGCCATTGCGCTGGTGTTTTATATCGGTTTCACCGTCACGGTGACCGAGTGGCGCACCCAGTTCCGCAAGGAGATGAACGAGCTCGACTCGCGCGCGAACAGCCGCGCCATCGACTCGCTCCTGAATTACGAAACCGTCAAGTATTTCAACAACGAAGAGTTCGAGGCCCGGCGCTATGACGAAAACCTGCGCCGCTACCGCGTGGCCGCGCTCAAGAGCCAGCGCACCCTGAGCCTGCTCAATGCCGGCCAGCAGACGATCATCGCCATCGGCCTGGTGGTCATGCTGTGGCGCGCCACCGAGGGCGTGGTCGCCGGGCACCTCACGCTGGGCGACCTGGTCATGAT
Organism: Rhodoferax sediminis; assembly: GCF_006970865.1. Taxonomy (NCBI): domain Bacteria; kingdom Pseudomonadati; phylum Pseudomonadota; class Betaproteobacteria; order Burkholderiales; family Comamonadaceae; genus Rhodoferax; species Rhodoferax sediminis. Next base: position 3,857,936 of record NZ_CP035503.1, on the reverse strand, counting down.
CAACGCCTTCATGATCCAGCTCTACATTCCGCTGGGTTTCCTGGGCGTGCTGTACCGCGAGATCAAGCAGAGCCTGACCGACCTGGAGCGCATGTTCCATCTGATGGAGAGGGAACGCGAGATCGCCGACGTGCCCGGCGCGCAGCCCATCCGCATCGAGGGCACGCCCGAGGTGCGCTTCGAGGACGTGAGCTTCTCCTATGAGGCCGCGCGCCCCATCCTGCACCACATCAGCTTCGTGATCCCGGCCGGCAAGACGGTGGCCGTAGTTGGCCCCTCGGGCGCCGGCAAGTCCACCCTGTCGCGCCTGCTGTACCGCTTTTACGACGTGCAGCAGGGCCGCATCACCATCGCCGGGCAGGACATCAAGCAGGTCACGCAGGCCAGCGTGCGCCACGCCATCGGCATCGTGCCGCAGGACACGGTGCTGTTCAACGACACCATCGAATACAACATCGCCTACGGCAACCCCGGCGCCAGCCGCGCGGTGGTCGAGGCCGCGGCCCGCGCCGCCCACATCCACAACTTCATCAATGCCACGCCGGCCGGTTACGACACCATGGTCGGCGAGCGCGGCCTCAAGCTGTCGGGCGGCGAGAAGCAGCGCGTGGCCATCGCGCGCACGCTCTTGAAGAACCCGCCGGTGCTGATCTTCGACGAGGCCACCTCGGCGCTCGACTCCGCCAACGAGCGCGCCATCCAGGCCGAGCTGCAGAGCGTGGCGCAAAACAAGACCACGCTGGTGATTGCGCACCGGCTCTCGACCGTGGTGGACGCGCATGAAATCCTGGTGATGGAGGCGGGGCGCATTGTCGAGCGGGGCTCGCATGCCGAGCTGCTGGCGGCCAATGGGCGCTATGCGCAGATGTGGGCGTTGCAGCAGAGTTCGGAGTAGTTTGACATCGCGTTTGGTACGAGATTGATAGCGCGATATGTAGGAACGATATGGGCTACGGGCCGAAAATGCTTGAAATTCGCGGATTCAACAAGGCCGGGTACCAGCGTAGCGATTGAGCAGGGCTCATAGACGCTTTGCTGGTTAAGTTGGGTTTGCATGCCGTATAACGTGAGAAGTCTTTTGAACTCAGGACTTTTTGCCAAAAATGTGCAGCAATCAAAAGTGTCCCGTTGACCGGTTAAATTCCGGCAATGATGACGAAATCGCGTTAGACCTCATAGGAGCCCCATGAGCCTTCGGAATTTCCATGTTGACTCCAACGTCACTGACTCAGACCTTCTGAAACGTTCTGATGGTCTCTTCAAGAATTTCGTGGCATCTTTTCGTCAGGCGGCAGCGAACGGTCATTTCAGTTTTGGCGGCATCACCCTCCAAGACCACGACCTAAATCGAGTCCACGGTATCGTCACCGAAATCGACTCTCGCCGGCTGTTCTTGCGGAGAAGACGAGTCTCCACATTACGCCATGCAAAGCCTTTATGAGGCTCGCAAGTCAATCATGGATGCTTCTAAGGGCGTATGGGCAAACCCCTCCTGCGAGGTTCTTGTTCAAGAAATAACCGCAACTCTTAGCCAGCACTGTACGGCGGCAGAAAAGCTAGCCGCCAAAGGCGGGGATATGTGGTCAGTCGACCGGATGGCGTTCATGATGGTAATGACAGACATGCGCCTAAGTATCTGGTTGCTTGTGGCGGCCTTACAAAACAAACTTGGCCCAATTATTCGGCCAAGGAACCTTCCTATAGACATTGCCCGCTTGGTCAGCGCAGGTCAGGTCTAACATGTCGTTCAAGCCGACGCCGCTTCGCGGCGCGGCTTAATTCGTTAGGCTACACAAATACTGCTCTTGGAGCGTAAATGCACAATGAATGATCTGGAGTTACAAGCGGCCGCCCGTGTTGGACAGTTGGCTTTTGCGTTCACAAGACTCGATTTCCTGCTCGCTTTGAGCCTACGCAATCTCGTATCGGCGTCCAGCCCCGACGCACTTAACCCGCTAATCGAGCGATTAGGATTCAAAGACAAGATGGATGCACTCAGGGACGTTGTTGCGAGCGTTCTGTCAGATCATCAAAATGCCGTAACCGAGTATCAAGCTTGGTATGCACGGGCTGATCGACTCCGAACTACAAGAAATGCCTTTGTCCATGGGCGCTGGGGCATGCAGTCCAGAGACACCGTTTTCAATGCGTCAACGAAGATTGGGAAAGCATTGTCGGGAGTCGCGCGGAACTTCTCCCTCGCCGATCTCGATGCCGAGATATCAAACGCAAGCCAGGTCGTGGCAGAGTTCAACGATTGGCACTCGCGATATGTGACAAATGCGGCCTGACTCGTCATATACGGACTACGCTTGGTGCGTCAATCGCTTTGCACAGGGGTTTCAAACCGATCGGCCCTGAAAAATCATGGCAAGTGGCTCAACCTGGGCGCCTAGCCGCAATCACGATCTACCTATGAAGACCGCCGTACTGGTTATCGACATGCAGCAAGGCCTTTGCGAAGGCGAGGGCAAAGCCTTTGACTGCGAGGGCGTCATCGAACGAATCAACCGGGTCACGCGCAAAGCTCGACGTGCCGGCGCGCCCGTCATCTTTGTCCAACATGAGTCAACGGCCGGCTATCTTGAATACGAAACCCCGGCATGGCAGTTCGCCACGGGCCTGAAGGTCGAGGCAGGCGACATCAGAGTCCGAAAGGCCACGCCGGATTCATTTCTTCGCACCAACCTGGAAGCTGTTCTCAAACAACACTGCGTGGAAAGCATCGTGTTATGCGGCATGCATACAGAGTTCTGCGTTGACACGACGACCCGGCGGGCGCTGGCTCTTGGCTACCCTGTGACTCTTGTTGAAGATGCTCACACCTCCGCCGGCAATGCAGCGCTCACGCCGCAACAGGTGATTGCGCACCACAACGCCACGCTCACCAACATCTCGAGTTTTGGGTCTCGGGCTTCTGCGGTTTCCACGGACGGGCTGGAAATTGCGGTCTGACCGCTCATGGCACCGATTGCCTTCCGCAACCTGAACCTTCCAGTGAAAACGCTCACGCTAAGGATCAAGGTCAAGCCAGGCGCGAAAACTGAAAGTCTGGTCGCTGCAGAAGATGGCACCTGGATCGCGTCGGTGAAGGCGCAGCCAATGGATGGCAAGGCCAACGCAGCACTGCTGGCCCTCGTCGCAAGGCACTTCGCGGTCGCTCGCAGCGCGGTTCAGCTCAAGTCGGGTGCCGGCTCCCGGCTCAAGCTGGTGCAGGTGCATGGGGTGCAAGACGGCGGTACGGAGACGGCAAGCCCCGGCCGCCGCTGACCCATGGCCCGGGGGGCACGCGCCCGCCAGCCTTCTGCGGTTCGTGCGTGAGTATGGAATTGATAGCGCACTGCCAGCGTCCTTTATGGGCTACAGGCCGAAAAGGCTTGAAATTTTCTGGCCCGATCAGGCCTGACCCTTCTGCAGCAATCGGGTTGCCCCGTGGATGCCTGGCCGCGTAAACTGGTTTTTCTCGGAAAGGTGGGACGTTATGGATTTGAAACTCACGAACAAACTCGCGCTGGTGTCCGGCAGCACGGCCGGCATCGGCTACGCCATCGCCGCCGCCCTGGCGGCCGAAGGCGCCCAGGTGATTGTCAATGGACGCTCGCAGGCGTCAGTGGACGGCGCCGTGTCGAAGATCAAGTCGGCCACGGGCGGCACGGTGCACGGATTTGCCGGCGATCTCGGTACGGCCGCCGCTGCCGAGGAACTCGTGCGGCAGCACCCGAACATCGAAATCCTGGTCAACAACCTTGGCATTTTCGAGGCCACGCCGTTCGAAAAAATCCCCGATGCCGACTGGGTCCGGTTCTTCGAGGTCAATGTGCTCAGTGGCGTGCGCCTGGCGCGTCTGTGCCTGCCCGCCATGCGGCGCGCGAACTGGGGGCGAATTATTTTTATTTCCAGCGAGAGCGCGGTGCAGATCCCCGTCGAGATGATTCACTACGGCATGACCAAGACCGCGCAACTGGCGGTCTCGCGCGGCCTGGCCGAATCGCTCGCCGGCACGGGCATCACGGTCAACAGCGTCCTGCCCGGCCCAACGCGGTCGCGCGGGGTCGGCGATTTTGTGGAAGCGCTGGCCAAGTCGCAGGGCAAGTCTTTCAGCGAGTTCGAGAAGGAGTTCTTCGACAAGGTGCGCCCGACCTCGCTCATCAAGCGCTTCGCGTCTCCGGACGAGGTCGCGTCGCTGGTGACCTACGTCGCGAGCCCGCTGGCATCGGCCACCACGGGCGCTGCCTTGCGCGTGGATGGCGGCGTGCTGAAGAGCGCGTTCTGAGCGGTGGACAGCTGCCGCCAATGTCCGACTTCGACCGACCCCGCGCCGCATAATCCGCGCCATGGAAACCAAATGGCTTGAAGACTTTGTCAGCCTGGCCGAGACGCACAGTTTCAGCCGCTCCGCGCAATTGCGCCACGTCACGCAGCCGGCGTTTTCGCGCCGCATCCAGGCGCTCGAGGCCTGGGCCGGCACCGATCTGGTGGACCGCAGTTCGTACCCGACGCGCCTGACGCCGGCGGGCGAGACGCTGTACGACCAGGCCATGGAGATGCTGCAGGCGCTGCAAAGCACGCGCGCCATGCTGCGCGGGCACACCTCGGCGGGGCAGGACGTGATCGAGTTCGCCGTGCCGCACACGCTGGCCTTCACCTTTTTCCCGGCCTGGGTCACCAGCCTGCGCGAGAAGTTCGGGCCGATCAAAAGCCGGCTGATCGCGCTCAACGTGCACGATGCGGTGATGCGCCTGGTCGAGGGCAGCTGCGACGTGCTGATTGCCTACTACCATAGCTCGCAGCCGTTTCAGTTAGATGCCGCGCGCTACGAAATGGTGAGCCTGGGGCAGGAGGTGCTGTCGCCCTATGCCAAGCCCGATGCCGACGGCAGTCCAATGTTCAAGCTGCCGGGCCGCCCCAACCAGCCGCTGCCGTACCTGGGTTACGCGCCCGGCGCCTACCTGGGGCGGGTGGTGGACCTGATCCTCAAGCAGTCGGCGACCGCGGTGCACCTGGACCGGGTCTACGAGACCGACATGGCCGAGGGTCTCAAGGCGATGGCGGTGGAAGGGCATGGCATCGCCTTTTTGCCGCACAGCGCGGTCAAGAAGGAGGTGCGTGCGCGCAGGCTGGTGGCGGCCGTGATGCCGGGAGCGCAGGCGCTGGAGATGACCATGGACGTTCGGGCCTACCGGGAAAAGCCCGTGGGCAAGGAGGCGCCCAAGGGGACGGCGCAGGCCTTGTGGACTTATCTGGCGTCGCAGGCAGCCGTTAAATAGCATCTGGCTTATCTATAAAATTGTTGCATAACACCGCCCGCATTTAACATGGGCGTTTTTCCTGGATTTCCGCATTTCAGGAGGGATTTGCGGGTTATCCCGCAAGCCCGACTCTCTAGAATCTCGTCATATTCAGTTACCCGTTAACGCTTTACCTCCAGGAGAGTTTTGTATGAAGAAACATTTATTGGCCTTTGCCGTTGCGGCTGCTGCGGCCGTGGCCACCGGTGGCGCCTTCGCGCAGGCGCCCGATACGCTGGCCAAGATCAAGGATCGAGGCGCCGTCAACCTGGGCGTGCGCGATTCCTCGGGCCTGGCCTACACGCTGGGCGGTGGCAAGTATGTGGGCTTTCACACTGAGATGGCCGAGCGCATCGTTGGCGACCTGAGCAAGGACCTGGGCAAGCCGCTGACGATCAACTATCAGGTCATCACGTCGCAGAACCGCATTCCGCTGATCCAGAACGGCACCATCGACTTCGAATGCGGCTCGACCACCAACAGCGCTGCACGCCAGAAGGACGTGGACTTTGCCTACACCACCTACGTCGAGGAAGTGCGTATGGCGGTCAACAAGAAATCTGGCATCAAGTCGATCAAGGATCTGAACGGCAAGACCATCGCCACCACCACCGGCACCACCTCGGTCCAGACCTTGCGCAAGAACGAGCGCGCCCACAACATCGACTTCAAGACCGTGCAGGGCAAGGATCACGCCGACAGCTTCCTGCTGCTGGAGGCGGGCCGCGCCGACGCCTTCGTGATGGACGGCTCGATCCTGGCCGCCAACATCGCCAAGTCCAAGAACCCGAAGGACTTCGAGATCGTGGGCGAGGTGCTGTCGACCGAGCCGATTGCCTGCATGCTGCCCAAGGGCGATGCCAAGCTGAAGAAGGCCGTCGACGACAGCATCGTGCGCCAGATCAAGGACGGCTCGCTGGCCAAGCTGTACGACAAGTGGTTCATGCAGCCGATCCCGCCCAACAACGTGTCGCTGAACATGCCGGCCTCCGAAAGCACCAAGAACGCCTGGGCGCACCCCAACGACAAACCGATGGAAGACTACGGCAACAAGTAATCCCCCGTGTTGCTGAGTCCCGCAGCGCCCACTTGGCCTCCAAGTGGGCGTTATTGTTCGGTATAAAGCGAAAGCGTCAAGGCGCTTTTCCGCAGGAGGGGTCGAATGGCTATGGACTGGGTGGTGTTCTGCAAGGACACCCTGAGTGGCGATGTGGTGTCGGGCTGTCTCGGCCATGGCCGGGACATCACCTACCTTAACTGGCTGTTTACGGCCTGGGGCTGGACGGTGGCGGTGTCGCTCGCGGCGCTGACGGTGGCGCTGGTGGTGGGTTCCGCCATCGGCATGATCCGCACCTTGCCCGACAAACCCTGGCTGGTGCGGCTGGGCAACGCCTGGGTCGAGCTGTTTCGCAACATCCCGCTGCTGGTGCAGATCTTCCTGTGGTATTTCGTCGTCCCGGCGCTGATACCGTCCATGAAGGCATTCCCGCCCTTCATCCTGGTGGTGCTGGCGCTGGGGCTCTTCACTTCGGCGCGCATTGCCGAGCAGGTGCGCGCGGGCATCCAGGCGCTGCCCAAGGGCCAGCGCTACGCGGGCATGGCGCTGGGCTTTACAACGCCGCAGTACTACCGCTACGTGCTGCTGCCCATGGCCTACCGCATCATCATTCCGCCGCTCACCAGCGAATCGATGAACATCTTCAAGAATTCGGCAGTGGCATTCGCGGTGTCCATCCCTGAACTGACGCAGTATGCCTTGCAGGTGGGCGAGGAAACGGCGCGCCCGATCGAGGTCTACATCGCGGTGACGGTGCTCTATGCGATTTCGGCGCTGGTCATCAACCGTGTCTTCGCCCATATCGAGAGGCGGGCGCGGGTGCCGGGCTTCGTGAGCTCCGGCACCGGAGTGGGAGGCCACTGAGATGAATCTGGACTTCTCGATCTTCAACTGGAACCTGATCCAGAACTTCATCCTCAAGGGTCTCTGGTTCAGTGTCATGCTCACGGTGGTCGCCACCGCTGGCGGCGTGTTCTTCGGCACCGTGCTGGCGCTGATGCGCCTGTCGGGCCAGAAGTGGCTGGACGCGCCCGCCGCGCTGTACGTCAACGTCATGCGCTCGGTGCCGCTGGTGATGGTGATCCTGTGGTTCTTCCTGCTGGTGCCGCTGGTCATTGGGCGGCCCATCGGCGCTGAATACTCGGCCGTCGTGACCTTTACCGCCTTCGAGGCGGCCTACTTCAGCGAGATCATGCGCGCGGGCATCCAGTCGATCCCGCGCGGGCAGGTGTTTGCCGGCCAGGCAGTGGGCATGACCTACGGCCAGAACATGAAGCTGGTGATCCTGCCGCAAGCCATCCGCAACATGCTGCCGGTACTGCTCACGCAGACCATCATTCTGTTCCAGGACACCTCGCTGGTCTACGCCATCGGCGCCTACGACCTGCTCAAGGGCTTCGAGACCGCGGGCAAGACCTTCGGCCGCCCGATGGAAACCTATCTGATGGCCGCGGTGGTGTATTTCGTCATCTGCTTCTCGCTGTCGGCCATCGTCAAGCGCCTGCACAAGAAGATCGCCATCATTCGCTAATTTTTTGCCAGGACGCCGGAGAAGAAGATGATTGAACTCAAACATGTATCCAAGTGGTATGGCCCGGTGCAGGTGCTGACCGATTGCTCCATCAGCATCCAGAAGGGCGAGGTGGTGGTGGTGTGCGGCCCGTCGGGCTCGGGCAAGTCCACCCTGATCAAGACCATCAATGCGCTGGAGCCGTTCCAGAAGGGCGAGATCACGGTCGACGGCGTGGCCGTGCACGACCCCAAGACCGACCTGCCCAAGCTGCGTTCGCGCGTGGGCATGGTGTTCCAGCACTTCGAGCTGTTTCCGCACCTGTCGGTGACCGAGAACCTGACTATCGCGCAAATCAAGGTGATGGGGCGCAGCGCCGAGGAAGCCAAGGTGCGCGGCCTGAAGATGCTCGACCGCGTGGGTCTGATGGTGCACAAGGACAAGTTCCCGGGCCAGCTTTCGGGCGGCCAGCAGCAGCGCGTGGCGATCGCGCGCGCACTCAGCATGGACCCGATCGTGATGCTGTTCGACGAGCCGACCTCGGCGCTTGACCCCGAGATGGTGGGCGAGGTGCTCGACGTGATGGTGGGCCTGGCCAACGAGGGCATGACCATGATGTGCGTGACGCACGAGATGGGTTTTGCGCGCAAGGTCAGCCACCGCGTGATCTTCATGGACGTGGGCGGCAAGATCCTGGAGGACTGCTCGAAGGACGAGTTCTTCAACCACCCCGAGAACCGCGCCCCGCGCACGCGCGATTTCCTGAACAAAATCCTTGCACACTGAACGGTATTGCCGCCTGGGCTAAGATGGCGGCATGCACGCCGCAATGACCTCCTGCCCCTGCGCTCCCGTACGCCGGCGCCCTGCCTTGATGGCAGCGGCGGCGCAGGCGCGCGCCTGTGCGGCAACCCCGGTCGGCGAAATGCCCCAACCGGTTGCACACTCCCAAGCCCGGCGATCCCCCAGTATTTCATAGCGCTTCTCTGATCGTCCGGGCCCCGCCTCCAGCGCGGCTTGCCCGGATGCCTTGTTCCGGGTCTTAACGATTCAGGAGTGCAACATGTCTTCTCTCAAAACCGAATTCCGTACCGTGACCGAGCTCGATCACGTGCGTATCCACAGCCTGGTGCGCCGCCAGGGCGGTGTGGTGGCCGGCGACATCGCCGAAGTCATCGACAACGCGGACCTGGTCCGCTCTCAGGAAATTCCCGCCAACGTGGTGACGATGTATTCGCAGGTGCTGGTGGCCGATGTGCACAGCGGCGAGCAGCGCACGTTGACGCTGTGCTACCCGGCCGACACCGACCCGGCCGCGGGCTTCATCTCTGTGCTCTCGCCCGTGGGCAGCAGCCTGTTGGGCCTGCCAATCGGTGCGATTGCAAGCTGGACGGCGCCCGATGGCACGCGCGTGGCCGCCCAGGTGCAGGACATCCTGTTCCAGCCCGAGGCCAGCGGCGACTACGTGCTGTAAGGCGCGGCGGGGCCGCGCGGGCGAGCGCAGGGATGCGAAAATCAGGCCCATGACTGATACCCTGAGCCTGACCCGCCCCGACGACTGGCACCTGCACGTGCGCGATGGCGACGCCTTGCACACCGTGGTGCCGCACACGGCAAGGCAGTTTGGCCGCGCCATCATCATGCCCAACCTCAAGCCGCCGGTGACCACGGCGGCGCAGGCGATGGCGTATCGCGAACGCATCCGCGCGGCGGTGCCGCCGGGTGTGCGCTTCGAGCCCCTGATGACGCTGTACCTGACCGACAATCTGCCGCCCGACGAGATCGCACGCGCGAAGGACGCCGGCGTGGTGGCCGTCAAGCTGTACCCGGCCGGCGCCACCACCAATAGCGACGCCGGCGTGACCGATGTACGCAAGACCTACCCCACACTGGAGGCCATGCAGCGCGCCGGCCTGCTGCTGCTGGTGCATGGCGAAGTCACGTTGCCCGAGATCGACCTGTTCGACCGCGAGGCGGTGTTCATCGAGCAGCAACTGATTCCACTGCGCCGCGATTTCCCCGAGCTGAAGATCGTGTTCGAGCACATCACCACGAAGGAAGCCGCGCAGTACGTGAGCGAGGCGGATCGCTTCACCGGGGCCACCATCACGGCACACCATCTGCTGTACAACCGCAACGCCATCTTCACCGGCGGCATCCGGCCGCACTACTACTGTCTGCCGGTGCTCAAGCGCGAAACGCACCGCCAGGCGCTGCTGGCCGCGGCCACCTCGGGCAGCCCGAAATTCTTTCTCGGCACCGACAGCGCACCGCACCCGGCCCACCTGAAGGAACATGCCAGCGGCTGCGCCGGCTGCTACACCGCGCACGCGGCGATCGAGATGTATGCCGAAGCGTTTGATGGTGCGGGCGCGCTCGACAGGCTCGAAGGCTTCGCCAGCTTCCACGGCGCGGATTTCTATGGCCTGCCGCGCAACACGGACACGATCACGCTGCGCCGCGAGTCGTGGACCCCGCCCGAGAGCTTTCCCTTTGGCGAGGCGCAGCTCAAGCCGCTGCGTTCGGGCGAAGCATTGCCGTGGCGCATGGTTTAGTTTCCGCCGGGCCGCCCCAAGGAAAACTAGCCCCCTCGGGGGGCAGCGCAGTACGCGAAGCGACAAGCGTGGGGGCACTAGAGGCGGTTGACTGGCAGGCGCCCTGGCTCGACGTCTGGCGCGTGCCAGGGGAACGCGTGGCGCAGCGGGTTGCTGGTGGCATGGCGCTGCACGAGGCGCTCAATCGCGAGCCGGATAACGCCATCGCGTTCGTGCCGCAAGCCGATCTGCGGCCCGGTGAACCCTACGAACGCTATATTTTTAATAGCAAACAGTGTCCGACCCGAGAGGGCTTGCACGACTTTTTCAATGGACTTTGCTGGATTCGCTTGCCGCAGACCAAGAAAAAGCTGAACCGGTTGCAGGCGCTGGAGATTGAACGGGCGGGCGTGCAGGCCGTGCGCGGCCCGGTGCGCGATGCGCTCACCTTGTTCGACGAGAACGCCGCATTTCTGCAGGCGCCGCCCGCGTTGTGGCAGGCCCTGATCGACAAGGACTGGCATCGCCTGTTCGTGCAGCTGCGCCCGCTGTGGGCGCAGGCCCGGCTGGTGCTGTTCGGCCACGCCTTGCTGGAAAAACTGGTTCAACCACGAAAAGCGGTCACAGCCCACGTCTACCTTGCGCAGACAGCTATTCATTCAATAGCAGAGCTCGATGCCTGGGTGGCGACCGACCTGACTGCGGCAAAGCTCGGGGCCAAACCCTTTGCGCCGCTGCCCGTGCTGGGCGTGCCCGGCTGGTGGCCGCCCAACGAAACGCCGGCCTTTTACGACGATCCCGAGGTTTTCCGTCTGCCCAGGTCTGCGGCGCATTCACCCGAATATCCGCAACTTTAGCGGGCATTGCGCGAGTGGGGCTTGATTTCTTCCCGCTCGCCCCTACCATTTGCGCCACCAGTCCCTTGTGACGGGCTGCATTTGAAGGACTTCATGAAGCGTATCTTTTTATTTGTATTGACCAATGTGGCCGTGGTCGCGGTGCTGGGCATCGTGGCCAGCCTGCTTGGCGTGAACCGCTACCTCACGGCCAACGGGCTGAATCTGGGCGCGCTGCTAGGCTTCGCGCTGGTCATGGGTTTTGGCGGCGCCATCATCTCGCTCTTGATCAGCAAGCCGGTGGCCAAGTGGAGCGCTGGCGTGCGCGTGATCGAGCAGCCGCAGTCGGCCGACGAGGCCTGGATCGTGGAGACCGTGCGCAAGCTGGCCACCCAGGCCGGCGTCGGCATGCCCGAAGTCGGCATCTTCGAGGGCGAGCCGAATGCGTTCGCCACGGGTGCCTTCAAAAACTCGGCGCTGGTCGCCGTCTCTACCGGCTTGCTTGCCGGCATGACGCGCGAAGAAATCGAGGCCGTGATCGGGCACGAGATATCTCACGTAGCCAATGGCGACATGGTGACGATGACGCTGATCCAGGGCGTGATGAACACCTTCGTGGTGTTCCTGAGCCGCGTCATCGGCTACGCGGTGGACAGCTTTTTGCGCAAGGGCGACGACCGCAATTCCGGCCCCGGCATCGGCTACTACATCTCCACCGTGGTGCTCGACATTGTGCTGGGTTTCGCGGCCGCCATCATCGTGGCCTGGTTCAGTCGCCAGCGCGAGTTTCGCGCCGACGCGGGCTCGGCCCGGCTGCTGGGCCGCCAGCCGATGATCAACGCGCTGGCACGGCTCGGCGGCATGCAGCCGGGCGCACTGCCCAAGAGCGTGGCGGCCATGGGCATTGCGGGCGGCGTGGGCCAGCTGTTCGCGACGCATCCGCCGATCGAGGAACGCATTGCGGCGCTGCAGACCGCCGCTCAGGGCTGAACGACGGCACGGCCGCGTGTCGCTGCGCGCCGCGCCGGCTTTACCGTCGGGTAACAGTTTTTCGGTCAACGACGCCTTGCTGCGGCCGTTGTTGGAGCATGAAGCAACCGGAGAACACCATGCCCTTGAATCAAATTTTCCGCGGCCAGCCGCGTGCCATGCCCGCACTGCTGGCGGCCGTCGCCGCCAGTTTGTGTCTGTCGGCCTGCGTCGTCGCGCCGCTGCCGGGACCGCCGCCGGCTCAGTACCAGGGTTACCAGGGCGAGCCCGAGGTGGTGGCGCCCGTGGCGCCGCCCGCACCGTATGCCGAGGCGATTACCGTGGCGCCGGCGCCCGGCTATATCTGGATTGGCGGCTTCTGGAGTTGGGGTGGCGGGCGCTACGCCTGGAATGCGGGACATTGGGAAAGGCCGCGCCCCGGCTATCACTGGGCTCCGCGCAGCTGGGCCCAGGGGCCACACGGCTGGCACCAGCACGGCGGCCGCTGGGAGCGTTGACGCGCTGCGCGGACCAGACCGTTCAGGTTTGTTCCGTGATGGCTCTGGCCACTGCCTCGGCCACCTTGATGCCGTCCACACCTGCCGACAGGATGCCGCCGGCATAGCTCGCGCCTTCACCGGCCGGGTACAGGCCGCGCACATTCAGGCTCTGCAGGTCCTCGCCGCGGCCCATCTTGAGCGGTGACGAGGTGCGGGTTTCGACGCCTGTGAGCACCGCATCCGGCCGGTCGAAGCCCTTGAGCTTGCGGCCGAAGGCGGGCAGCGCTTCGCGGATCGCCTCTATGGCATAGGCCGGCAGCGCGCTTGCCAGATCGCCCAGCTTCACCCCCGGTTTGTAGGACGGCACCACGTCGCCCAGTTGCGTGGATGGCCGGCCCGCAATGAAGTCACCGACCAGCTGGCCCGGTGCTTCATAGCTGCTGCCGCCCAGCACATAGGCCTGCGATTCGAGCTGGCGCTGCAGCACGATGCCGGCCAGCGGATGAGGCGCATCGCCGTGCAGGCTTTGCGTGTCGAACGTGGACCCCAATGTGGCCGCAAAGGCGGCCGGGTCGCTCGGGTAGTCGTGCGGATCGATGCCCACCACGATGCCCGCGTTCGCGTTGCGCTCGTTGCGCGAATACTGGCTCATGCCGTTGGTCACCACGCGGCCGGGCTCGGAGGTGGCGGCCACCACCGTGCCGCCGGGGCACATGCAAAAACTGTAGACCGAGCGGCCGTTGCTGGCGTGGTGCACCAGCTTGTAGTCGGCCGCGCCCAGCAGCGGGTGGCCGGCGTGGCGGCCCCAGCGCGCGCGGTCGATCAGGCCCTGCGGGTGCTCGATGCGAAAGCCGATCGAGAACGGCTTGGCCTGCATGTGCACGCCGCGCGTGTGCAGCATGGTGAAGGTGTCGCGCGAGCTGTGGCCCAGCGCCAGCACCACCTGGTCGGCCGCGAGCTCGTAGCTTTGTCCGCTGGCCTGGTCCAGCACCGTGAGGCCGCGCAGATGGCCCTGCTCGATCAGCACATCGGTCACGCGCTGCTCGAAGCGGATCTCGCCGCCCAGCGCGGTGATCTGCTCGCGCATGTTCTCCACCACCTTGACCAGCTTGAAGGTGCCGATGTGCGGGTGCGCTTCGTACAGTATCTCGGGCGGCGCGCCGGCCTTGACAAACTCGTTCATGACCTTGCGGCCAAGGTGGCGCGGGTCCTTGATCTGGCTGTACAGCTTGCCGTCGGAAAAGGTGCCGGCGCCCCCCTCGCCGAACTGCACGTTGCTCTCCGGGTTGAGCACCTTCTTGCGCCACAGGCCCCAGGTGTCCCGGGTGCGCTCGCGCACGGTCTTGCCGCGCTCCAGCACGAGGGGCTTGAAGCCCATTTGCGCCAGCGCCAGCGCCGCAAAGATCCCGCAGGGGCCAAAGCCGACCACCACCGGGCGCCGCGGCAGATCGGCTGGAGCCTGCACTGGCGCGCGCCAGCTCATGTCGGGCGTGGGCTGAATGTGCGGATTGCCGGCAAATTTCGCGAGCAGCGCGGCCTCGAGCGTGGATGTCACTACCACATCGATGATGTAGACCGCCATGAGGTCGGCTTTGCGCGCGTCGAAGCTGCGTTTGAAAACATCGACGCGCAAGAGGTCGGCCGGTGTGAGATGCAGGATGCCAGCGGCGGCAGCCTGCAGCGGCGTGGCGGGGTTTTCCGCGTCGGACAGCGAAAGTTTGATTTCAGACAGGCGAATCATGCGGGCTCGTGTTGATCAAGCAGAGGGCGGATAATACGCCCCGTGAAGCCCGCCAGACCGCCGCTGGTGCATGTCTCGAAAGAGCGCACTGGAGGAACGTCCGGACTGCACAGGGCAGCGTAGCAGGTAACTCCTGTCCACCGTGAGGTGAGGATCAGAGCAACAGAGACGAGCCGGTTAAGTCCGGGTGAAACGGGCAATCTCTACGCGCAGCAATACCAAGTAGGCCAGCGTTGATGTGGCTCCGCAGAGCTGGCGGGTAGGTAGCATCGAGCCGGGTGGGCGACCCCCGGCCCAGAGTAATGGCGGTCACGCCGGGGTTTTCGCAAGAAAGCGCCGGCGCACAGAATCCGGCTTATCGGCGGGCTTCACACTTTTTTGCAGGCGACCGGCTGGGCCAGCGAACGCAGCGAAGGGCCGCCCCGAGCAAGTTCAGCCCCCTCGGGGGGCAGCGCAGTACGCGCAGCGACAAGCGTGGGGGCTCATCGCCCTGCCAACAGGCTGCTGCCCAGTGCAAACACCGAGTTCGGCGCCGTCGTGTGCAATGGCTTGGGCTTCGTGTACACGCCGCGCCGCGCCGGTCGGGACTCGACCTGCACACCCTTGGCGCGTTGTTCGCTGACCAGCGAACGCAGGCTGATGGACTGCATGTGCGCCGTCATCTGCGCGCTCAACGTGGCCCAGAGTTCGGCCGTCATGGCCGCGGCAGCGGCAGGGTGTGGCGTGCCCGCCTGGGCGCCATTGCCACCGCGCCAGCCCTCTACGGCGCCAATGATGTCGGCCACGCTGATGGCGTCGGCGCCGCGCGCCAGCGAATAGCCACCGCCGGGCCCGCGCGTGCTCTCCACCAGCTTGCACTGGCGCAGCCGGCTAAATACCTGCTCAAGGTAAGACAGCGAGATCTGGTGGCGCACCGCGATGTCGGCCAGCGAAACCGGGCCGGCGTTCTCGCGCAGGCCCAGATCGATCAGGGCGGTGACGGCAAATCGGCCTTTGGTGCTTAAACGCATGGCGGTACTCCTTGGAACGTCATGAAAAGAATTACAAGGCTCACTGTAGGTGAAAAGTTACTTCGTGTAAATTCGTATTTCTTGTGATAAAACTTCGAGAAAAACGAATAATACGGGATGTCTTCAATCTGTTTCTGAAGGAGGGCTGCGTGAACTTCAAGCATCTGCACTATTTCTGGGTCACCGCCCGGGCCGGCGGCATCATGCGCGCGGGCGAACAACTGCACACCACGCCGCAAACCCTGTCCGGCCAGATCAAGCTGCTCGAGGAGTGGCTGGGGCGCAAACTGTTCCGCAAGAGCGGCCGCCAGCTCGCGCTGACCGACGAGGGACGGCTCGCGCTCGGCTATGCCGACCAGATCTTCGCGTTGGGCGCCGAGCTGGAGGACGCCCTGCGCCAAGCCCGCAGCGGCCAGCGGGTGCTCGAGTTTCGCGTCGGCGTGGCCGACTCGGTGGCCAAGTCGGTGGCGTACCGGCTACTGGAGCCGGCGCTGTCCGTGGCCGAGCCGGTGCGGCTGATCGGCAGCGAGGGCAAGTTTCCCGACCTGCTGGCCCAGTTGGCGCTGCACCGCCTCGACCTGGTGATCGCCGACGAGCCGCTGTCCCGGCGCATGAGCGTGAAGGCGTTCAACCATGCACTGGGCACCACGACCATGAGTTTTTTTTGCGCGCCCGCGCTCAAGGCCCAACTCAAGGGGCCGTTTCCGCAGTGCCTGAACGACGCGCCCATGCTGATCCAGGGCGTGGCCTCGTCGGTGCGCCAGCAGCTCGAAGGCTGGCTCACGCAGCACCAGATTCGCCCGCGCGTGGTGGGTGAGTTTGACGACGGCGCGCTGATGACCGCGTTCGGCCGCGAAGGGCGCGGCGTCTTCATGTCGCCCGCCGTGCTGGAGCAGGAGACCGTGGCGCAGTACGGCGTCGAGGTGATCGGCCGCTCGAGCGAACTGGTGGAGGAATTTTTTGCGGTGTCGGTGGAGCGGCGCATCACGCACCCCTGTGTGGCCGCCATCACGCAGGCGGCGCGCGGCCGGTTGTTTGGCGGCTGAACGGTTTTGGCGCCCCACGCTTGCGACTGCGTGGGCTGTGCTCAGAACTGCTCGTGCGGCAGCAGGTAGCGCCACTGTCCCGGCGCCAGCGCGGCCAGCGGCACGCGGCCGATGCGGATGCGCTTCATCGCGGTGATTCTCAGCCCGACGCGCTCGCACAAAAGCGCAATCAGCCCCGGGTGCGCGCCCTTGACGGCAAAGCGCAGCCGCGTGGCACCCTCGCCGGTACTGCCCACGCTGACCTTGACCGGCGGCAGCGGGCGTCCGTCCGTGTGCAGGCCGTGGTTGAGGCGCTCGAGCAAGCCAGGTGCGACCTCGCCCGCGACCTCCACCGTGAACTCCTGCTCGATGAAGGCGGCGTCCTCGGTCAGCTTGCGCAGGGTGCGCCAGTCCTGCGTGAACACCACCAGGCCGCTGGCGGCGCTCTCCAGCGGCATGCCCAGGGTCTGCTGCGCGGAATGCTTCTTGAGCAGGCGGATGCCACTGCGGTCGTCTGCCGCGTGCGAGGCCGGCGTGATCAGCGCGAGCGCGGGCCGCACGCCCTTGCCGACGCCCTTGATGTCCACCGGCACGCCGGTGCCCGCGTCATAGCCGGGCGGCTTGTGCAGCAGCAGCGTGACCGGCGTGAGCGCCAGCAGGCTCGCGTGCGCGTCAATCTCGATGCGGTGCGCCGCCAGGACGCGGAACTGAGGCTCTTCCACCACCTGGCCATCGACCGTGACCCAGCCGCCCTCGATGTACTGCTCGGCCTCGCGCCGCGAGCAGGCCTTGAGTTCGGCCACGCGCTTGGCCAGGCGCATGCCCTGCGCGGGCTCGGGACGGTCGGATTCGGCCATGGCTCAGTCGTTTCCGGGCGGCAGCGAGCGCAGGCGTTCCACATGCGCCAGCAGCGAACGCGCCGCCACGGGCCACATGCGCGTGGGCACGTCGTCGTATGCGAGCGCGACCCAGTCATCCAGCGTGCCGTCCGGGCGCGCCTGCATCGCGGCCATGATCCTGGCTTCGCGCTTGAGGCGGTGCGCCTTCAGGTGGGCGATGGCGTCCCGCGCCGCGCCCAGCACATAGCCGTGCGCCGGCAGGATGAATTCGATGCCGTGCGCATCGCAGGCGGCGCTCAAGGTGTCGAGCGAATCGAGGTAGGCCGTCATGTCGCCGTCGGGCGGATCCACCACCGTGGTGCTGCCGTTGAGCACATGGTCGCCCGAGAACAGCAGGCCGTCTTCCAGCAGCACCAGGCACAGGTGGTTGGCGGCGTGGCCGGGCGTGAAGATCACCTGCAGGGTATGGGTGATTTCGCCCTCCAGCCCTTTTCCCGTCAGCACGAGAAGCTCCTGATCTTGTAGCGCCCGATCGGGCGTAAAGGCGCTGGCCGCGCGCGCCGTCGGTGCCGACGGCAGGCCCAGAATCGGCGGAGTGTTCTGGCACAGTGCCTGCAGCGGCTTTGCGCCGGGCGAATGGTCCGGGTGCGAATGGGTGCAGACGATCAGGCGGATGCGGCCGTCCGCCGCGCGCCACAGCCGTTCGAGGTGTGCGGCATCGGCCGGCCCGGGGTCGATCACGATATAGCCGGTGGCCGGGTCGCCGACCAGGTAACTGTTGGTGCCGGGGCCGGTCATGGCGCCGGGATTCGGCGCCGTCAGGCGCATCACGTTCTTCAGCAGGGCCACCGGATGTTCGCTCTGCCAGTCCAGCGCGTGCACGATCTGTCCGTCGGGGCAGACCATGGCGAGCTCGCCGTAGGGATGCTCATGCTCCATGTAGCGCGCCTCCTTGCCCGCCAGCAGGCCGGCGCGCGGGCATGAGGTCCACAGCGGCTGTTCGGTCGCCGCGCAGGCCGTGAGCAGCGCGTCCACGGTGGCAAAGGCCTGCAGCCGCTCCAGCGTGCGGATGGTCGGGAAGATGATGAAGAAACTGCCCGCCTGGTGCCGCGCCAGCGCGTCGGCCGGACGCACCCAGACCGGCTCGAACTGCTCGGTCTCGTCGGCCACCGGGATCTGGCCAGTGGGCATGCGCGCCACCAGAAACGGCACGTCAAAGCGGCGCGGCAGGTCGCGGTCGGTGATCCAGTGCGCCAGCACGAACACCTCGTCGGCCGCCAATGTCAGACCGTGCGCGGCGCACTGGGCCGCGAACGGGGTCTTGCGGTCGAGCGCGGCGATGTCCCCGGCATCGGCCAGGGCGCCGTCGGCGCGGCGCGCCAGCAGGATGCCGAGCTCTTCAAAACTCTCGCGGATGGCGGCAATCGCCTGCGTCAGGTGCAGCTCGCTTTGGCCGGGGCGGCGCGTGGCCTGTGCGTGCGCTGACGCGTCCAGCGCGTCCACGCCGCCGCCCGGAAACACATAGGCACCGGGCGCGAAGCTGGCCGTCATGGAGCGGCGCGTCATCAGCACCTCGATGCCCTGGGGGCTGTCGCGCAGCAGCAGCACGGTGGCGGCGGGGCGCAGCGGTGCGGGTTCGCGCTGCGGATACAGGAGTTGGGTGGGTCGGACCATGGCAGCATTATCCGCAGGTGGCGTGGCCCCGGCACCGCTGCGTCGATAATGCAGCCCATGCGAATTCGCTTCACCAAGATGCAGGGGGCGGGCAATGACTTTGTCGTGCTCGACGAGACGCGCGCCCGGCTGGGACTGACGCGCGGGCACTACCGCTTCCTGGCGGACCGCCACTTTGGCGTGGGGGCCGACCAGATCCTGTCGGTGCGCACTAGCCCGGCGCCCGGCATCGACTTCGAGTACGTGATTCACAACGCCGACGGCGGCGAGGTCGAGCAGTGCGGCAACGGCGCGCGCTGCTTTGTGCGCTATGTGCGCGACCACGGCCTGGCCACCCGGGACGTGCTGCGGGTGCAGACACTGGGCGGCGTGATCGAGCCGCGCCTGGGCGCCGATGGCCGCGTGACGGTGAACATGGGCGCACCCGTGTTCGACCTGCCGCGCGTCCCGTTCGACGCCGCCGGCCTGCAGCCGCAGGCCGCAGGTTCATGGCAAAAATGGCCGCTAGCCCTTTATGGCCCTGCACCAGATACTATAAAATATGTAGCAATCCTGTCCATGGGCAATCCGCATGCGGTGCAGTTGGTGGACGACGTGGAGACCGCGCCCGTGCTGCAAGAGGGCCCGCTGATCGAACACCACCCGCGCTTTCCGAAGCGGGTCAACGCGGGGTTCATGCAGGTGGTAAGCCGCTCGCAGATCCGGCTGCGCGTGTACGAGCGCGGCGCCGGTGAAACACTGGCCTGCGGCACCGGCGCCTGCGCGGCCGTGGTGGCGGGCGTCCGGCTCGGCCTGCTCGATGGCTGCGTCGAGGTGGCCACGCGCGGCGGAGCCCTGACCATTGAATGGGCCGGCGGCGATGCCCCGGTGCTGATGACCGGCCCGGCCACCACCGTCTTTGAAGGCGACATTGAAATTCCGGACACGCTATGAACATCAACACCATGAACCCGATCACCGAAGACGACATCGCCAACTACCTGGCCAACACGCCCGACTTTTTCGAGCGCCACGCCCAACTGCTGGCGGCGGTGCAGCTGACCAGCCCGCACGGCAACCGCGCCGTGAGCCTGCAGGAGCGCCAGGCCGAAATGCTGCGCGACAAGATCCGGGCACTCGAGCAGCGCATCATGGAGATGATTCGCAACGGCAGCGAGAACGTGGTGATCGCCGACAAGCTGCAGCGCTGGACCCGCGAGCTGTTTCTGGCGCCCAGCGCGCGCGATCTGCCGCGGCGCATCGTGGATGAGCTGCAGGCGCAGTTCGTGGTGCCGCAGGCGGCGATCCGGGTCTGGGATGTGGCGCCCGCCTTTGCTGCCGAGGCGTTCGCCAAGGGGGTGAGTGACGATGCGAAAATCTTTGCGTCGTCGCTGACCACGTCCTATTGCGGTGTGAATGCCGGCTTCGAGGCCGTGAGCTGGCTGCAGGATCCGGTCACGGCGCAGTCGCTGGTGCTGATCCCACTGCGCGCGGGGCTGGCCCCGCAGGCCTTCGGGCTGATTGTGCTGGCCTCGCCCGATTCGCAGCGTTTCAACAGTGGCATGGGCACCGATTTCCTCGAACGCATCGCCGAGCTGGCCAGCGCCGCCCTGTCCCGGCTGCGCCACCCGGACGCCTGACGCGCCAAGTCATGAGTCAGGAACTGGTCGAGCGCTACCTGGAGCACGTCCGGGTCGAAAAGCGCCTGGCCCAGCGCACGGTGGAGCTGTATGCGCTCGACCTGCAAAAACTCGCCGCCTATGCCTTTGAGGCCAAGGTCGAACTGACGCAGGTGCAAAACGCCCACATTCGCCGCTGGGTGGCGCAGATGCACAGTGGCGGGCGTAGCGGGCGCGGCATTGCGCTGATCCTGTCGGGCTGGCGCGGTTTCTACATCTGGCTGGGGCGCGAGGGTCGGGTCGCCAGCAATCCGGTGCAGGACGTGCGTTCGCCCAAATCACCCAAACCGCTGCCCAAGGCGCTGAGTGTGGATGACGCGGTGCAACTGGCCAGCTACCACAGCGAAGCCGGCGACCCGTGGCTGGAGGCGCGCGACGCTGCCATGGTGGAGTTGCTCTACGGCTGCGGCCTGCGCGTGGGCGAGCTGGTCGGGCTCGATGCGGTGGCCAGCGCCTCGGCGCGCGGCTGGATCGACCTGGAAGGCGCCGAGGCGCATGTGCTGGGCAAGGGCAGCAAGCGCCGCACCACGCCGGTCGGCGCCAAGGCCTTGGAGGCGCTGCAGCGCTGGCTGGCGCTGCGTGGCCAGGCGGCCGGCGTGCCCGGGGATGCGCCGGCCCTGTTCGTGGGCCGCAACGGCACGCGCCTGAGCGCGCAATCGATCTGGCAGCGCCTGCGCCGGCGCAGCCTGCAGGCGGGCCTCGCCACGCCGGTGCATCCACACATGCTGCGCCACTCGTTCGCCAGCCATCTGCTGCAGTCCAGCAGCGACCTGCGCGCAGTGCAGGAACTGCTGGGCCACGCCAACATCACCACCACGCAGGTCTATACCCGGCTTGATTTCCAGCACCTGGCCCGCGCCTACGACGCGGCACATCCGCGCGCCAAGCTGAGCCGCAGCAAGCCCTGATGGCGCGGTGCCGGCGGGTTGATCGGCCGACGCACCGGACGGCCCTCCGGTTTCGGATTCCCCCGGGAGAAATACCCGAAAAGATGGGTGGTTATCCGGGAATGACCCTTATTGAAAGGGCCGCTAAACTCCCCACCTGCAAAAGATGGACCCAACCCCGCGGCAGCGACCGCGGAGCGCACCGTAGACTGGTCCCTGCCCTCACCCGATTGGAGCGCCATGAGCCTTATTCCTGCAACCATCATTACCGGCTTTCTGGGCTCCGGCAAAACCACGCTGCTCAAGCGCGTTCTGAGCGAGGCCCACGGCCAGAAAATCGCCGTGATCGAGAATGAATTCGGCGAAGAAAACATCGACAGCGATATTTTGGTGTCGGACACCACCGAGCAGATCATCCAGATGAGCAATGGCTGCATCTGCTGCACCATCCGCGAAGACCTGCGCTCCACGCTGCACGACCTGGCGGAGAAAAAGCGCAAGGGGCAGCTCGACTTCGACCGCGTGGTGATCGAGACCACCGGCCTGGCCGACCCCGGCCCGGTGGCGCAGACCTTCTTCATGGACGACGAAATTGCCGAGAGCTACCTGCTCGACTCGATCCTGACGCTGGTCGATGCAAAACACGCGGCAGGCCAGCTCAACGAGCGCCAGGAGGCGCGGCGCCAGATCGGGTTTGCCGACCAGATCTTCATCAGCAAGACCGATCTGGTTGCGAAAGACGAGGTGGATGCGTTGATCCACCGCATCAAGCACATGAACCCGCGCGCGCCGCAGCGCGCCGTGAACTTCGGCGACGTGGCGATCTCGGAAGTGTTCGACCTGCGCGGCTTCAACCTCAATGCCAAGCTGGACATCGACCCGGACTTCCTCAAGGAAGAGGAGCACGACCACGATCATCACGACCATGATCACGCGCACGGTGAGCACTGCGACCATCCATCGCACCAGCACGAACACGGCGAGGAGGGCGGCCGCCTGCACCACCATCACGACGACGACGATGTGAAAAGCTTTGTCTTCAAGTCCGATCGCATGCTCGATCCGGCCAAGCTCGAAGATTTTCTGGGCGCCATCGTCAACATCTACGGGCCGCGCATGCTGCGCTACAAGGGCGTGCTCAACATGAAAGGCACCGATCGCAAGGTGATCTTCCAGGGCGTGCACCAGTTGATGGGCAGCGATCTCGGGCCGGCCTGGGCGGACGGCGAGCAGCGCACCAGCAAAATGGTCTTCATCGGTATCGAATTGCCCAAAGACATCCTGCTGCAGGGACTTGAGCAGTGTCTGGTGTGAATTTGTTGCCTAAAGCCTGATTTGGAGTGAAATGTTTGTCTCGATTCTGCAACGCATGGCAATGGGCTGGCTTCAGCCGATACAATCGCGCGCCGGTGAAAACCCGCAAAACAAGCCCTCGAAGGTCAACAATAAGGGTATAACTCACGTGATTAAAGACCACAAATCACCTGGGGAGGCTGGTTCAGGCGACGTGCAGCAGGCGCACGTGCCGGTCAGTACGGTGAGGAGACAAGAAGTGAAAGTGCAACCTAAAACCCCCAAGACTGCAGTCAAATTGCAGAAACCGGCTCCCAAGGCCGGGCCAGTGTCCAAGGCGGTCGCGAAGCCGGCCGCCAAGGTCGCCAAGCCTGCGGCCAAAAAGGCAACGAGACCGAAGGTCGCGGCCCGCAAACCTGTCGCAGCAGGGGTTGCAAAAGCGGCCGCGCCAGTTGAAAAGGCCTCGCCCCCTGTTCCGAAGAAGGCGGCTGCTGTTGCGAAACCCGTCAGGGCTTCGTCGGCAGTCCCCGTCAAATCCATTACCAAGCCAACCTCCAAAGTGGCCAAGCCGGTTGAAAAGCCGGTGGCCAAAGCGGTGGCGGCTCCCAAACCGGTCAAATCCTCCATGTCTACTCTCACTGCGACCCCCGCGCCGGCGCCCAAGCGCTCGTCCAGGCTTGCCCAACTGACCGTGCCCTCGATGGCGCCTGCGGTTGCTTCAACGGCGGCCAAATCGAGCTATTCACAAACAACGTCGGTGCCCGTGTTTGCGCCGGCACCTCACGTGGCCGCCCGCAAGGACCCCAAGCTGGCCGGCAACTGGAAAACCAAAACGGCAGAGCAACTCAGTGACGCAGAGATCATTGCCATGCCCGACTCGGAATACATGAACGAAAAGCAGATGGCTTTTTTCCGTCTCAAGCTGCTGCAACTCAAGATGGATATCCTCAATAGCGCGGGCGAGACGACCGAGCATTTGCGTGCTGACACCGTGGTGGTGCCGGACCCTGCCGACCGCGCCACCATCGAGGAAGAGCATGCGCTGGAGTTGCGCACGCGCGATCGCGAACGCAAACTGCTCAAGAAGATCGAGCAGTCGATCCAGCGCATCGATGCGGGCGACTATGGTTATTGCGATGAAACCGGCGAACCCATCGGTGTCGCGCGCCTGCTGGCCCGGCCGACGGCTACCTTGTCGCTGGAGGCGCAGCAGCGCCGCGAACTCAAGCAGAAAATGTTTGGCGACTGACGTTTCCCACAGCCAACTGTATTCATCACCCCAGTAGCCATATGCTCAAAGACGACAACGGCGGTTTGCTGTCCAAGGTGGTGAAGTTCGTGCGCAATCCGACGACGAACTGGGCTGATCTCGACCACCAGGAAACGGACCGCGAGAGCACCTACAGCAAGCAGGTGCTCAAGGAGATGATCGAGCGCAAGCGGCGCAACGATTTTGTGCGCAAGCGCGAGTTCGACATGCTGCGCAAAATTCGCCGCCGCGAATCCCTGGTGGGTCATGATTTTGCCGCACCCCCCTCGTTTTTCCAGAGCAGCATTCCCTCCAAGCCGGATGATCGTGCCTCGACGCTGAAGAAGATCGACGAGATCGAGGCGCAGATGTCGATGCAGTGGTGGAAAACCAAGAGCGGCAACTCGTCGTCCTCGCACGGCAGCAGTGCCTCGGGCGCCGACAGCACTGGCGGCATCAGCGCGGCGCCCATCTTGTCGCCGGCCGCCCGGGCCGCCCACTATGCCGTGACGGATCCGGCGCCGCTGGCGACGCCGCACTACCCGGAACCGACCTTGCCATCCCCCCTTGCCGCTGACTTTGTCATGGCGCCGGGCGGCGCAGGCGGCCACCCGGTGAACGGATTTGGCAACGCGGACCCGCTGGCGGTCGAGGTGCAGGCGTTTGCCCACGATCCCGAACTGGAGGAAGCCTCCATCCGTTTTGCCAACGGGGACGATGCGGGTGCCGAGGCGGGTTTGCTGGAAGCTTTGGGCCCCCAGGGCACGCGCGGCAAGCATGAAGAAACCTGGATGACCCTGTTCGACTTGTACCGGGCCATCGGGGAGCAAGGCCGCTTCGAGTCGGCGGCCATCGACTTCGCGCGGCAGTTCGAGCGTTCCGCGCCAGTGTGGTTCTCGATGCCCGACAGCGTGGGGCATATGGCCACACCCGTCCTGCCCGCCA
Organism: Rhodoferax sediminis; assembly: GCF_006970865.1. Classification (NCBI taxonomy): domain Bacteria; kingdom Pseudomonadati; phylum Pseudomonadota; class Betaproteobacteria; order Burkholderiales; family Comamonadaceae; genus Rhodoferax; species Rhodoferax sediminis. The sequence continues at coordinate 3,832,921 of NZ_CP035503.1, read as the reverse complement.
AGCCGGCAGCGCGGGCCGTGAACTGGACCAGCCCCGCCAGCGTGGGGGTGCAGACCGTGGCGGCGCTCAATGCGGCCCTTGCCGGCGCGCCCCCCCCTGGCGGCTGGATTGGACCCGGCTCTCAAGCGTGGAAGATGCGGCCGTGGCGCCGCTGCGCCAGCTGTTTGCGTTCTGGAGTGCGCAGCCGGTGCAATTGCAATTCGTCGGGGCGCATCAGCTTGACGAAGTGCTCCGGAAAGCCACCCCCCAAGGCGACAAGTCCGTTTCCCAGGAGTTGTGGCGCCTGCGCATGGAGATGCTGCGCCTGACGAACCAGCCCGATGAATTCGAGATGGTTGCGCTGACCTACTGCGTGACCTACGAGGTCTCCCCGCCCTCCTGGGAGCAGGCGCGCTGCAGTTACAAGCCGCTCGACGCAGACGGCGCCGATATGGCCGGCCACGCGATCATTGGCGAGGTGACGCAGGACGACGCGCCTGTATCCACATTGCCGGGCGAGTTGGGGGATTCGGGCCTGACGGCGACCCAGCCAGCTCCATTGCGCACACGCACGCTGGCACTGGCCGGGGAGATCACGGGCGACGCCACGACGGTGCTCGATGAACTGGACGCCAAACTGTCGGGCGCCGATATCATGGTGATCTCCTGCAACAAGTTGATCCGCGTCGATTTTTCGGCCGCAGGCACCTTGCTGAATTGGGCTTCCGCCCAGCACACGCGAGGTCACCAGGCCCAGTTCAACGATGTGCACCGGCTGGTGGCGGCTTTTTTCAACGTCATCGGCATCAACGAAGTTGCCCGGGTGATGCCCCGCGCGGACTGAGCCTGTCGCCAGACCGCAGCGCGCATCGCGCGCATTCTTGCATTCGCATCGATTAGCCTCAACTAAGCGCCATGGAACAATTTCACGGAACCACCATCGTCAGCGTGCGCCGCGTCACCGCCAATGGCGTTGAGGTGGCCATCGGCGGTGACGGACAAGTCACCTTGGGAAACATCGTCGTCAAGGGCACGGCGCGCAAAGTGCGCAAGCTATACCACGACCAGGTACTGGCCGGTTTTGCCGGGGCGACGGCCGACGCCTTTACCCTGTTCGAGCGCTTCGAGGCCAAGCTTGAAAAGCACCAGGGCCAGCTGGTGCGCGCCGCCATCGAGCTGACCAAGGACTGGCGCACCGATCGCGTGCTGCGCCGCCTGGAGGCGATGCTCGCCGTTGCCGACAAGGACGCGTCGCTCATCATCACCGGCAATGGCGATGTGCTGGAGCCCGAGCACGGCATCATCTCCATCGGTTCGGGCGGCGCCTATGCCCAGGCGGCGGCCAGGGCACTACTGGACAACACCGATCTGCCGGCCCGCGACATCGTCAAAAAGTCGCTTGCCATTGCCGGTGGGCTGTGCATATACACCAACATGCACCACACCATCGAAACCCTGAATTGAAAAAATGTCTTCCATGACCCCGCAGGAGATCGTCTCCGAACTCGACAACCACATCGTTGGGCAAAACCAGGCCAAGCGTGCCGTGGCGATTGCGCTGCGCAACCGCTGGCGGCGCCAGCAGGTGGACGAGAAGCTGCGCAGCGAGATCACCCCGAAAAATATTCTGATGATTGGCCCGACCGGTGTGGGCAAGACCGAGATCGCGCGCCGCCTGGCGCGGCTGGCCGACGCGCCCTTCATCAAGGTCGAAGCCACCAAGTTCACCGAGGTGGGTTATGTCGGCAAGGACGTGGACTCCATCATTCGCGATCTGGCCGATGTGGCGGTCAAGCAGATGCGCGAGACCGAGATGCGCAAATTTCGCACGCGCGCGCAGGACGCCGCGGAGGACCGCATTCTCGACATCCTGATTCCGCCGGCTCGGGCGCTGGCCAGCGTTGATGCGGGCGCCGGGCAGGGTAGTCTGGCAGCGCCCGACAGCACGGCACGTCAGGTGTTTCGCAAGAAGTTGCGCGAAGGCCAGCTCGACGACAAGGAAATCGAGATCGACTTGGCCGATGCCAGGCCGCAACTCGAGATCATGGGGCCGGCCGGCACCGAAGAGATGACCGAGCAGCTACGCGGCCTGTTTACCCAGTTTGGCAGCCCCAAGCGCAAGACCCGCAAGCTCAAGATCGTTGATGCGATGAAGCTGCTGGTCGATGAAGAAGCCGCCAAGCTGGTCAACGACGACGACATCAAGTCGCAGGCCCTGCACATGGCCGAGCAAAACGGCATCGTGTTCATCGACGAGATCGACAAGGTAACCTCGCGCAGCGACGCTGGCGTTGCCGAGGTGTCCCGCCAGGGGGTGCAGCGCGACCTGCTGCCGCTGGTCGAAGGCACGACAGTGTCCACCAAGTACGGGGTGGTCAAGACCGACCATATCCTGTTCATAGCTTCCGGCGCATTCCACCTGAGCAAGCCAAGCGACCTGATTCCCGAGCTGCAAGGGCGCTTTCCGATCCGCGTGGAGCTGCAGTCGCTCTCGGTGCAGGATTTTGAAGCCATCCTGACGCAGACTCACGCCTCGCTGGTCAAGCAGTACCAGGCGCTGTTGGCGACGGAAAACGTCAGCATCGAGTTTTTACCCGAAGGCATCACGCGGCTGGCGAATATCGCATTCGAAGTCAACGAACGCACGGAAAACATCGGTGCGCGGCGGCTCTCGACGGTGATGGAGCGGTTGCTCGACGAGGTCAGTTTTGACGCAACCCGGCTCGGTGGGCAGACCATCACGATCGACGCCGCCTATGTCGATGCGCGGCTCAAGGAACTCAGCGCCAACGAGGATTTGTCCCGCTACATTCTCTGAGAACGCCCGGCAGCACGGGTCTGCCTTCAAGCATTACTTTCATAGCTGGCGCTAAGTGCTTAATTTAGAATGATTTTTTGGCATTTCTTGCTTGCAAAATCGTGTCTAAGTCTTTGATTTCATTACAAAATTTTGTTGTAACCCCTCTTGCGGCGGGCCTTTTTCCTGCTACAGTGCAAAAAAGTGCAATTAAGTGGTGAAAAGTGTCTTTGTGGCGCTCACTTAAGGGCTGATTAACCTAGCGAGGGTGTGCTGTCGTGTTTCAAGGGGCTTCGTCTCTCAGTCTGGATGCCAAAGGGCGCCTGTCGGTGCCGACGCGGCACCGCGACGTGCTGAGCGCCATTGCCTCGGGCCAGCTCACCATCACCAAGCATCCGCACGGTTGCCTGATGGTTTTCCCGCGGCCCGAATGGGAGAAGTTTCGCGAGCGTATTGCCGCGCTGCCCATGTCGGCCCAGTGGTGGAAACGTATCTTTCTGGGCAACGCGATGGATGTCGACATGGATGCCACCGGCCGCGTGCTGGTGTCGCCCGAGTTGCGCGAGGCGGCCGGCATTGCCCGGGACACCATGCTGCTGGGCATGGGCAATCATTTCGAGCTCTGGGACAAGGCGACCTACGACGCCCAGGAAGCGAAGGCGATGCAGGGTGACATGCCCGACGTCTTCAAGGACTTCTCCTTCTGAAGGCCGGCGGTGGACACCTCATGGAAACACACCACCGTCTTGTTGACCGAAGCAGTCGAAGCTCTTCTCAGCAACCCGGATGCCTGCTACGTCGATGCTACTTTCGGGCGCGGCGGCCACTCGCGCCTGATCCTGTCCCGGCTCTCGCCGCAAGGACGGTTGGTGGCCTTCGACAAGGACCTCGATGCGGTGGCCGAGGCGGCGACCATCAGCGATCCGCGCTTTTCGATTCGCCACGAGAGCTTTCGCCGGCTTGCGGACTTGCCGCCGGCCAGCGTGGCCGGCGTGCTGCTGGACCTGGGGGTCAGTTCGCCCCAGATCGACAATCCGGTGCGCGGCTTCAGTTTCAGGTTCGATGCCCCGCTGGACATGCGCATGGACATCACGCGCGGCGAGAGCGTGGCCGAGTGGCTGGCCACCGCGCCCATTCAACAGATCACGGAGGTAATACGTGACTACGGTGAAGAACGGTTTGCTGGCGCCATTGCAAAGGCGATTGTTGCTCGCCGACAGGAACGGGGCCCAGTTTCAACCACCGCCGAGTTGGCCGAACTCGTGGCTGGCGCGGTCAAAACCCGCGAGCCGGGCCAGAACCCTGCAACGCGCACATTTCAGGCTTTTCGGATTTTCATCAACGCCGAGCTTGAAGAGCTGCAACAGGCGCTAGAGGCCAGTCTTCATGTACTGCAACCCGGAGGCCGACTGGTGGTGATCAGTTTCCATTCGCTGGAAGACCGCATCGTCAAGCAATTCATCGCGAAGCACGCGCGTGAGACGTTCGATCGCCGGGTTCCCTTTGCGCCGCCCCAGGCCATGAAGCTCAAGGCGCTGGGGCGCGTCAAACCCGGCGCCGCCGAAGTGGCGGCGAATCCCAGGACGCGCAGCGCGGTGATGCGTGTGGCCGAAAGAACCGGGGTGATGGCATGACGCGCTTGAACCTGGTGTTGCTGCTCGCCGTGCTGGCCAGTGCGCTGTACCTCGTGAATACCCAGTACGAGTCGCGCCGGCTGTTCACGGCGCTCGACAAGGCCAACTCCGAGGCGCAGAAACTGGCGCAGGACAATGACCGGCTGCAGGTGGAAAAACGCACCCAGGCCACGCCGGGGCGGGTGGAGCAACTGGCCAGGGCCAAGCTGCAAATGCGCCCGGCCTCGCCAGCCATCACGCAATACGTGACCTACAACGCCGCGGCCGCCAGCCAGCGCAGCGAAGGGCCGACCCGAGCAAGTTCAGCCCCCTCGGGGGGCAGCGCGCCCATGCAAAGGGGCGCGCCGTGAGCAAAAGCGTTCTCTATACATCCAGCCCGCTGCTCGCGAGCAAGACCCCCGTCTGGCGCAGCAAGTTCATTGTGGCGGCCATCGCCATGGGGTTTGTCGTGCTCGCCGCGCGCGCGGCCTACGTGCAGGTGATCGACAACGACTTTTTCCAGAAGCAGGGTGAGGTGCGTTTCGCGCGCACCCTGGCGCTGCCCGCCTACCGCGGCCGCATTCTGGACCGCAACGGCCAGATCCTGGCCTCCAGCGTGCCGGCGCCCAGCATCTGGGCCATTCCCGAAGACATCGAGCGCGATGATCCGGCGGTGCAAGCCAAGCTCCGGCAGGTCGCCAGTTTGCTTGGCATGTCGCAGAAAGACTTCGACAAGAAGCTCAAGGACGAGGACAAGACCTTCGTCTGGATCAAGCGCCAGGTCGATGAGCCCATCGCCAAAGCCATCGCAGCCCTCGGTCTGAAGGGCATTTACCAGCGCAAGGAATACAAGCGCCAGTACCCCGAAGGGGAGTCCGCGGCGCATGTGGTGGGTTTCACCAACGTCGAGGATAAGGGCCAGGAGGGGATCGAGCTCGAGTTCAACAAGGATCTGGCGGGCAAGGCCGGTTCGCGCCGCGTGATCAAGGACCGGCTCGGGCGCGTGGTGGAAGACGTCGGCGAGCAGGTGGCGCCGATCGAAGGCAAGGACATTCAACTCAGCATCGACAGCAAGGTGCAGTTTTTCGCCTACCAGAAGCTGCGCGATGCAGTGGTCGCCAACAAGGCCAAGGCGGGCAGCGTCGTGGTGCTCGACGCCATCACGGGCGAGCTGCTGGCGATGGCCAATTACCCGAGCTTTGACCCCAACAACCGGCAGAACCTGACCGGCGAGCAGTTGCGCAACCGGGCCATGACCGATGTGTTCGAACCCGGCTCGACGATGAAGCCCATCACCGTGGCGACGGCGCTGGAGCTCGGGCGCATCACGCCGCAGACGGTGATCGATACCTCGCCCGGCCGCATCACCGTGGCGGGGGCAACCATCCACGACGACAGCAACTTCGGCGTGCTCACGGTGGAAGGGGTGATCCAGAAGTCCAGCAACGTGGGCGCTACCAAAATATCGCAGCGCATGAGCGCGCAGGAGATGTGGAACGCATTCACCGCCGTCGGTTTTGGCCAGAAGCCCCAGGTCACCTTTCCCGGCGCCGTCACGGGCCGTCTGCGGCCCTGGAAAACATGGCGGCCGATCGAGCAGGCCACGATGTCGTATGGCTACGGCCTGTCGGCCTCCCTGCTCCAGATTGCGCACGCGTACACGGCGTTTGCGCACGATGGCGGCATCATCCCGGTGACCCTGCTGAAAAGCGACACACCGGCGGTCGGTGTGCCGGTGTTCACGCCCAAGGTGGTGGGCGAGGTGCGCAAGATGCTGCACATGGCTGCCGGCCCCGGGGGCACCGCGCCGCTGGCGCAGACCATGGGGTATTCGGTGGGCGGCAAGACCGGCACTGCGCACAAGCAGGTCGGCAAAGGCTATGCCAGCAACAAATACCGCGCCTGGTATACCGGCATGTCGCCCATCGACAAACCCCGCATCATCGTGGCCGTGATGATCGACGAGCCCAGTGGCGGCCAGTACTTTGGCGGTCTGGTGGCCGCGCCGGTGTTCAGCCAGGTGGTGCAGCAGACGCTGCGCATCATGAATGTGCCTCCCGATCTGGCGGTCAAGCCCGAAATCATGGCGAACAGCGTCAAAGAGAGCTTCTGAAGCATGAAAACCCTGTCCACTCCCGTTGAAGCCTCGCGCTGGCTGCACGCCCGCGTGCATGGCACGCTGCAGGCCGACAGCCGGTCCGTGGGAGCGGGCGACGGCTTCATCGCCTGGCCCGGTGCGGCCACGGACGGCCGCCGCTACGTTGCGGCGGCATTGGCACAGGGCGCTGGCGCCTGTCTGGTCGAACAGGCGGGCGTCGAGGCCTTTGGCTTCGAAGGCGACGCGATCGCGAGCTATGCCGGCCTCAAGGCCGCGACCGGGCCGATTGCGGCGGCGTACTTCGAGGCGCCGACGAAGCAGCTCGACGTGCTCGCGGTCACGGGTACCAACGGCAAGACCTCGATCGCCTGGTGGTTGGCGCAGGCGCTATCAAATGTGAAGCAGCCTGCGCCTATCCCATGCGGGCTAATAGGCACTTTGGGCATTGGCCGGCCGCCGCAGGTGGAATTCAACGGACTGACCACGCCGGACCCGGTGCTGCTGCAAAAGCACTTCCACCGCTTCGTGGACGAAGGCTTGCGCGCCTGCGCCATCGAAGCCTCATCCATCGGGTTGGCGGAACGGCGCCTGGACGGCACCCGCATCCGGGTCGCCCTCTTCAGCAATCTGACACAGGACCACCTGGACTACCACGGCTCCATGCAGGCTTATTGGCAGGCCAAGGCCGGGCTGTTTCGCTGGCCCGGCCTGCAGGCCGCCGTGATCAATGTAGATGATGCCCACGGCGCCGCACTGGCCGCGTCGCTGGCGGGCCGCGAGATCGACGTGTGGACTGTGTCCTGTGCCGTGGACACGCCGGCGCGGCTGCAAGCCCGCCGCATCGGCTATGCAACGCAAGGTCCCTTGCAGGGCCTGTGCTTTTCGGTGGTGGAGGGCGAAGAGCGTCACGAGCTCGCCACGCCGTTAATCGGCCAGTACAACGTCTCCAACCTGCTGTGCGTCATCGGTGCCCTGCGCGCCATGGGCGTGGCGTTGCAAGATGCCGTGCAAGCGTGCCAGAACCTGCTGCCGGTGCCGGGACGCATGGACTGCGTCGCCGGGCCGGAGCAGCCGCTGGTGGCGATCGACTACGCCCACACGCCCGATGCGCTCGACAAGGCCCTGCTGGCCCTGCGGCCGCTGGCGCAGCAACGTGGCGGGCGACTCTGGTGTGTGTTCGGCTGTGGCGGCGACCGCGACGCCGGCAAGCGTCCGCTGATGGCGGCCATCGCCGAAAAAAATGCCAACCACGTGGTGGTGACCAGCGATAACCCGCGCAGCGAAAACCCCGATGCCATCATTGGCCAGATTCTGCGCGGCCTGAGCCGGCAGGATGCGGCGCATGTGCAGCCCGACCGGGCCCTGGCGATCGCCGAGACCGTGGCGCAGGCCGGCGCACGGGACGTGGTGCTGATCGCCGGCAAGGGGCACGAAGAGTACCAGGAGGTCGCGGGCGTGCGGCATGCGTTCTCCGACAAGACCCACGCCCGCCAGGCGCTGCAACGCAGGAAGGTGAGCATATGAGCGCCGCCCGGCCGCCCGAAAGCGCGAAGGCCCCCTTGGGGGGCAGCGCAGCACGCGAAGCGGCAAGCGTGGGGGCCACGTCTTCCCCCATGATGAGCTTGCAGCAGGCGCTGGCCTGGATTCCCGACGGCCGGCTCGTGGGCGACGGCGCGACGCCGGTGCAGCGCGTGCACAGCGACACGCGCACGCTGCAGGCCGGCGACCTGTTCGTCGCGCTCAAGGGTGAGCATTTCGATGCCAATGATTTTCTGGCAGACGCCAGGGCTCGCGGCGCGGCGGCCGCCATCGCGCAGCGCGGTCTGGCCGAGGCGGGTCTGGCCGGCATCGAAGTGGCCGACAGCAAGCGCGCCCTTGGCGCGCTCGCGGCCGGCTGGCGCGCGCAGTTCAAGCTGCCGCTGATCGCGGTCACGGGCAGCAACGGCAAGACCACGGTGACGCAGATGATCGCCGCGATCCTGCGCGCCTGGAAGCTTGATGCCGCGTTCGCCACCCAGGGCAACCTCAACAACGACATCGGCGTGCCGCTCACGCTCTTGCGCCTGCGCGCCGCGCACGAGGTCGCGGTGATCGAGCTGGGCATGAACCACCCGGGCGAAATTGCCACCCTGGCCGACATCGCCCGGCCCACCGTGGCGCTGGTCAACAACGCGCAGCGCGAGCACCAGGAGTTCATGGCCACGGTGCAGGCCGTGGCGTATGAAAACGGCGCGGTGATCGAGTCGCTGGCGGCCAGCGGCGTGGCTGTGTTTCCGGCGGACGACGCCTACACCCCGATCTGGACGGCGCTGGCGGGCACGCGTGCCTGCCTGAGTTTCGGCACCGCTGCTGGCGCCGATGTCAGTTTGGCCGTTACTGAGTGGACGCAGGGGCATTGGCTGGTGAGCGTGCAAACGCCCGCCGGACCGCTGGCTTACGAGCTCCATATCGCCGGCCGCCACAACGTGCGCAACTCGCTGGCTGCCGTGGCCTGCACGCTGGCCGCCGGTGTGCCGTTGGCCGCGATCGTGCGGGGCCTGGGCAGCTTCGAGCCGGTCAAGGGCCGCTCGCGCGCGCTGGGCCTCACGCTGGCGGGCCGCGCCATCACCGTGGTGGACGATACCTACAACGCCAACCCCGATTCGGTGCGCGCCGCCATCGAGGTGCTGGCCGAACTACCGGGGCCGCGCCTGCTGGTGCTCGGCGACATGGGCGAGGTGGGCGACCAGGGTCCGCAGTTCCACGCCGAGGTCGGTGCCCATGCCAGGGCGTTGGGCGTGGAGGCGCTGTTCACGCTCGGCGCGCAGTCGGCCCAGGCGGGCGCGAGTTTCGGCGCCGGCCGGCATTTCGACGATATCGCGGCGCTGAATGCTGCAGTGCTGGCCGATCTGCCGCGCCGCGCCAGCGTGCTGGTCAAGGGCTCGCGCTTCATGAAGATGGAGCGCGTGGTGCAGGCCATCACCGCTTACGCGCAACAACAAAATCAGGAAGAAGGCCATGCTGCTTAGCCTCGCCCAGTGGCTGCAAACCCTGTCCCCGGAGTTCGGCGGCTTTCGGGTGTTCCAGTATCTGACCTTTCGCGCCGTGATGGCGGCCATGACGGCGCTGCTGATCGGCCTCGCGGCGGGCCCCGCCGTGATCCGCCGCCTGACCGAACTCAAGATTGGCCAGCCCATCCGCGGCTACGGCATGGAATCGCACCTGAGCAAAAGCGGCACGCCCACCATGGGCGGCGTGCTGATCCTGCTGTCGATCGCCATCTCGACCCTGCTCTGGTTCGACCTCTCGAATCGCTTTGTCTGGATCGTGCTGCTGGTCACGCTGGGCTTCGGCGCCATCGGCTGGGTCGACGACTGGCGCAAGGTGGTGAACAAGGACCCCGAGGGCATGCGCTCGCGCGAGAAGTATTTCTGGCAGTCCGTGATCGGCCTGGTGGCGGCGCTGTACCTGGTGTTCAGCATTTCCGAGAACTCCAACCTGCGGGTGCTGGAGCTGTTCTTCGATTGGGTCCGCTCGGGCTTCGATGTGAGCCTGCCGCCCAAGGCCGGCCTGCAGTTGCCGTTTTTCAAGGAGACCAGCTACCCGCTGGGCGTGTTCGGGTTCGTGTTCCTGTCCTATCTGGTCATCGTGGGCGCCAGCAACGCGGTGAACCTCACGGACGGGCTGGACGGACTGGCCATCATGCCGGTGGTGATGGTGGGCTCGGCGCTGGGCGTGTTCGCCTACGTGACGGGCAGTGCGGTGTACTCCAAATACCTGTTCTTTCCCCACATTCCGGGCTCCGGCGAGCTGCTGATCTTCTGCTCGGCCATGGCCGGCGCCGGCCTGGCTTTTTTATGGTTCAACACCTACCCGGCACAGGTCTTCATGGGCGACGTCGGCGCGCTGGCGTTGGGCGCGGCGCTCGGCACCATTGCGGTGATCGTGCGCCAGGAAATCGTGCTGGCCATCATGGGCGGCATCTTCGTCGTCGAAGCCGTCTCGGTGATGGCTCAGGTGATGTATTTCAAGTACACCAAAAAGAGGTTCGGCGAAGGCCGCCGCATCCTCAAGATGGCGCCGCTGCACCATCACTTCGAGAAGAGCGGCTGGAAGGAAACGCAGATTGTGGTGCGCTTCTGGATCATCACCATGCTGTTGTGCCTGCTCGGCCTGTCCACCCTGAAACTGAGGTAAGACGTGCGCCCGCTTGAAAACCAACACGTTCTCATCCTCGGCCTGGGGCACTCCGGCCTGGCGATGGCGCGCTGGTGCGCGCGCTGTGGTGCGCAGGTCACGGTGGCGGACACGCGCGAGTCGCCGCCCCAGCGCGAGGCGCTCACGCGCGATGTGCCGGCCGCACATTTTGTCAGCGGCGCGTTCGATGCGGCGCTGGTGGAAGGCTCATCCGTGCGCGCCGTGTTCAAGAGTCCGGGCCTGGCGCCGGCTGTGGTTGCTACGGTTTCAGGAGCTGCTCGCGCACAAGGGTTGTGGGTTGGCGGTGAATTGGACCTCTTTTCTCAGGCGCTGGCCGAATTGAAGCAAAGCCAGCGTTACGCGCCCAAGGTGCTGGCCATCACCGGCACCAACGGCAAAACCACTGTCACCTCGCTCACCGGCCAGTTGATCGAGCGCGCCGGAAAATCGGCCGTCACCGCGGGCAACATCGGCCCGACACTGCTGGACACGCTGACACAAAGGCTGGACGCGGGCACGCTGCCCGAGGTCTGGGTGCTGGAGCTCTCCAGCTTCCAGCTCGACGGCCTGAAAGACTTCGAGCCCACGGCCGCCACGGTGCTCAATCTGAGCCAGGACCACCTCGACTGGCACGGCACCATGCAGGCCTATGCGGAGGCCAAGTCACGCGTGTTCGGGCAGCACGCGCTGATGCTGCTGAACCGCGAAGACCCGCAGGTGATGGCCATGCTGCCAGCGCCGGTCAAAGCCAAGGGCGGCAAGACGGTGCAGCGCGACTACCTCACGTTCGGCGGCGACATGCCGCAGCGCCCCGGCGATTTCGGCATCGAGCTGGTCAACGGCATGGCCTGGCTGGTGCGCGCGCTGGAGGCCGACGAAACCATCAAGAAGCGCAAGGGTGACGAGCCGGAGATCCACATCCAGCGCCTGATGCCGGCCGATGCGCTGCGCATCCGCGGCCGTCACAACGCGGTGAATGCGCTGGCCGCCCTGGCGCTGGCCGGTGCCGCCGGCTGCGCGCTCGGTCCGCTGCTGTACGGGCTGCGGGAATACCGCGGCGAGGCGCACCGCGTGGAGCCGATCGGCATCGTGCACGACGTGGAATATTTCGACGACAGCAAGGGCACCAATGTCGGCGCCACCGTCGCGGCGCTGTACGGCCTGGGCGCCGAGCGCCGCGTGGTGGTGATTCTGGGCGGCGACGGCAAGGGGCAGGACTTCGCACCGCTGGCCGCGCCGGTAACGCGTCACGTCCGGGCGGCCGTGCTGATCGGGCGCGACGGCCCGAAAATTCGCGCCGCGCTCGAGGTCACCGGCGTGCCGCTGATCGAGGCGGACACGATGCAGGATGCCGTGCTGCAGGCTAGCCGGCAGGCCCGCTCTGGCGACGCCGTGCTGATGTCGCCGGCCTGCGCCAGCTTCGACATGTTCGACAACTACGGGCACCGCGCCCAGGTGTTCCGCGACGCGGTGGCGGCGCTGGGCGCACAGGCCGGCATGCCACTGGAGGGCGCCGCATGAAGGCCGTCCTGCAGCAGATTTCGGGCTGGTTCGGTGGCCTGCCGAGCGTCACGGCGCAAGCGCTGCCGGTGCGCATTGGCGGGGCTGACTTTGGCGGAAGAAGCCGCGCGCGCGCGAGCATGGCCGGCTTCGACCAGACCCTGCTCTGGGTCACGGTGGCGCTGCTGGCCTGGGGCCTGGTGATGGTGTACTCGGCCACCATTGCGATGCCCGACAACCCCCGGTTTGCGCGCTACGCACCGACGCATTTCCTGATGATGCATGTGCTCTCGCTCGCGGTGGGATTCGTGGCCGCCCTGATCACGTTCCAGATTCCGCTCACCACCTGGGAAAAGGTGGCGCCCTGGCTGTTTGTGGCGTCCCTGCTGCTGCTGGTTGCCGTGCTGATTCCGCACATGAGCCACAGCGTCAACGGCGCACGCCGCTGGATTCCTCTGGGGTTCATGAACTTTCAGCCCTCCGAGCTGGCCAAGCTGGCCATGGTGATCTATGCCGCCGACTACATGGTGCGCAAGATGGAAGTGAAGGAAAAATTCTTCCGCGCCGTGCTGCCGATGGCGGTCGCCGTGGCGGTGGTCGGCGTGCTGTTGCTGGCCGAGCCCGACATGGGCGCCTTCATGGTGATTGCCATCATCGCCATGGGTATCCTGTTCCTGGGCGGCGTGAACGCGCGCATGTTCTTCCTGATCGCGACCCTGCTCGTGGTGGCGTTCAGCCTGATGATTGCCACCTCCGAATTCCGCCGTGAACGCATCTTTGCCTACCTGGATCCGTGGACCGAACACAACGCGCTGGGCAAGGGCTACCAGTTGTCGCACTCCCTGATCGCGATCGGCCGCGGCGAGATCTTTGGCGTGGGGCTGGGCGGCAGCGTGGAAAAGCTCCACTGGCTGCCCGAGGCGCACACCGACTTCCTGCTGGCGGTGATCGGCGAGGAGTTCGGCCTGGTCGGCGTGCTGTGCGTGCTCGGCCTGTTTTTCTGGCTGATCCGGCGCATCATGCACATCGGTCGCCAGTCGATCGCGCTGGACCGGGTGTTCGCGGGGCTGGTGGCCCAGGGCGTGGGCATCTGGATCGGCTTTCAGGCCTTCATCAACATCGGAGTGAACCTGGGTGCGTTGCCGACCAAGGGCCTGACCCTGCCGCTGATGAGCTATGGCGGCTCGGCCATCCTGATGAACCTGGTGAGCATCGCCCTGGTGCTGCGCATCGACTACGAGAACCGGCAGCTGATGCGGGGAGGGCGGCGCGCATGAACCAGAAATGCGCCCTGGTCATGGCCGGCGGCACCGGTGGCCACATTTTCCCGGGTCTGGCAGTGGCGCAAGCCCTGCGCGAGCGCGGCTGGCGCGTGCACTGGCTTGGCGGGCGCGGCCGGCCGGGCCACCCGAGCATGGAAAGCCAGCTGGTGCCGCCGCGTGGTTTTGCCTTCGAGAGCATCGATTTCTCGGGCGTGCGTGGCAAGGGTGTGAGCACGCTGATCCTGCTGCCGTTGCGCCTGTTCAAGGCGTTCTGGCAAAGCCTGCAGGTGGTGCGCCGCGTCAAGCCCGATGTGGTGGTGGGGCTGGGCGGTTACATCACCCTCCCCGGGGGGCTGATGAGCGTGCTGCTCGGCAAGCCGCTGGTGCTGCACGAGCAGAACTCGGTGGCCGGTATGGCCAACCGGGTGCTCGCCCGTGTGGCCGCGCGCGTGTTCACCGCCTTCCCCGATGTGCTGAAAAAGGCCCGGTGGGTGGGCAACCCCCTGCGCACGGCATTCACCTGCCAGGCCGATCCGCAAACGCGCTTTGCCGGGCGCAGCGGCCCGCTGCGCCTGCTGGTGGTGGGCGGCAGCCTCGGCGCGCGCGCACTCAATGAGGTCGTGCCGCAGGCGCTGGCCCTGATTCCGCAGGCGCAGCGCCCCGTGGTCACGCACCAAAGCGGCGCCGCGCAAATCGACGCGTTGCGCGCCAATTACGCGCGTGCCGGCGTGACTGCCGAGCTCACGCCCTTCATCGACGACACGGCGCAGGCCTTTGCCGACGCCGACCTGATCGTCTGCCGCGCCGGCGCCAGCACCGTGACCGAAATTGCCGCGGTCGGTGCGGCCGCCGTCTTTGTGCCGTTCCCCTCGGCGGTGGACGACCACCAGACGGGCAACGCCCACTTCCTGGTGGCGCAGGGCGGCGGCTGGCTCGTGCCGCAAAGCGACCTGAGCCCCGAGCGGTTGGCGCAGGTGCTACAAAAAACGGAGCGTCCTGCGCTGCTGGCGTGTGCGCTAAAGGCCAAAAAGATGCAAAAAATACATGCCACACGCGATGTGGTCACCGCCTGCGAGGAGCTGGCCTCATGAAGCACGCCATCAAACGTATTCACTTCGTCGGCATTGGCGGCGCGGGCATGAGCGGCATTGCCGAAGTGCTGTTGAACCTGGGCTACACCATCTCGGGCTCCGACCTGTCCGACAGCGTCACGCTCAAACGGCTGGGCGGCCTGGGGATCAAGACCTTTGTCGGCCATGCGGCCGAGCATGTGGTGGGCGCGGACGCCGTCGTCACCTCCACCGCCGTGCGGCAGGACAACCCCGAGGTCATCGCTGCACGCGGGAAGAAGATCCCGGTGGTGCCGCGCGCCCTCATGCTGGCCGAGCTGATGCGTCTGAAGCAGGGCATCGCGATTGCCGGCACGCACGGCAAGACCACCACCACCAGCCTGGTCGCCAGCGTGCTGGCCGAGGCCGGGCTGGATCCGACCTTCGTCATCGGCGGGCGCCTGAACAGTGCCGGCGCGAACGCCCGGCTGGGCAGCGGCGACTACATCGTGGTGGAGGCGGACGAGTCGGACGCCTCCTTCCTGAACCTGCTGCCCGTGATGGCCGTCGTGACGAATATCGACGCGGACCACATGGAAACCTATGGCCACGACTTCGGCAAGCTCAAGGCCGCGTTCGTCGATTTCCTGGCGCGCATGCCCTTCTATGGCACCGCCATTTTGTGCACCGACGATGCCGCCGTGCGCGAGATCGTGCCCGAGGTCACCTGCCCGATCACCAGCTATGGCATGAACGAGGACGCGCAGGTGCGGGCCCTCGACGTGCGTGCGGTCGGCGGACAGATGCACTTCAGGGTGCAGCGGCGCAACGGCGTCACGCTGCCCGACCTGGACATCGTGCTGAACCTGGCCGGCGAGCACAACGTGCGCAACGCGCTGGCGGCGATCGCAGTGGCGGTGGAGTTGAATGTGCCCGATGCGGCCGTGCAGAAAGCGCTGGCGGAGTTCCGCGGCGTCGGGCGCCGCTTTCAGCGCTATGGCGAGGTGCCGGCCAGAACGGGTGCCGGCACCTTCACGCTGATCGACGACTACGGCCACCATCCGGTCGAGATGGCCGCCACGCTGGCCGCCGCGCGCGGCGCCTTTCCGGGCCGGCGCCTGGTGCTCGCCTTCCAGCCGCACCGCTATACCCGCACGCGCGACTGCTTCGAGGATTTCATCAAGGTCATCGGCCGGGCCGACGCCGTGCTGCTGGCCGAAGTGTATGCGGCCGGCGAAGCGCCGATCGTGGCGGCCGACGGCCGCACGCTGGCGCGCGCACTGCGGGTCGCCGGCAAGGTTGAGCCGGTGTTCGTGGACGACATCGCCGACATGCCGCAGGCCATTCTGGACAACGCGCTGGAGGGCGACGTGGTGATGTGCATGGGCGCCGGCACGATCGGCACGGTGCCGGCCAAGGTTCTCGAGTTGCTACAAAAACAAGAGCAGACTGTGCAAGCGAGGCAAGGGCTATGAGCCAGATTCTTTCAAACTTCGGGAAGATCGAGGCGAGCAGCCTGGGCCGGGTCGCGGTCCTGCTGGGCGGCCAGTCGGCCGAGCGCGAGGTTTCGCTGATGTCGGGCCACGGCGTGCTGCTGGCGCTGCGCACGCGCGGTGTCGACGCTCACGCCTTCGATCCGGCCGAACGCGACCTGGGTGATCTGAAGCGCGAAGGTTTTGCGCGCTGCTTCATCGCGCTGCATGGTCGCTACGGCGAAGACGGTACGGTGCAGGGCGCGCTGGAGCTGCTCGGCATTCCCTACACCGGAGCGGGCGTGATGGCATCGAGCATCGCGATGGACAAGGTCATGACCAAGCGGGTCTGGAGTGCCGAGGGCCTGCCCACGCCCAGGTATGTGTGCCTGGCACCGGATCAACAGACGCACCAGCAGGTGCTCGCCGTGCCGGACGAGCTGGGCCTGCCGCTGATCGTCAAGCCGCCGCGCGAGGGCTCCTCGATCGGGGTCACCAAGGTCAAGGGGTATTCGCAGATGCAGGACGCGGTGCGCCTGTCGGCCAGTTACGACCCGGACGTGCTGTGCGAAGAATTCATCGAGGGCGAAGAGGTCACCTGCCCGGTGCTGGGCCGCGGCGCCGGCGCGCGCGCGCTGCCGGTGATCCGCATCAATGCGCCCGACGGCGCCTACGACTACCAGAACAAGTACTTCACCGACACGGTCCAGTACCAGTGCCCGAGTGGCCTGCCCGCGGCCGAGGAGCGCGAGATCCAGCGCCTCGTGCTGGCGTCGTACCGCACCCTCGATTGCCGCGGCTGGGGCCGTGCCGACCTGATGATCCGCGCCAGCGACCGCAAGCCCTTCCTGCTGGAGATGAACACCTCGCCCGGCATGACGGGCCACTCGCTGGTGCCGATGTCGGCCCGGGCCGCGGGCATCAGCTACGAGGACCTGTGCGTCGGGGTGCTCGCGCTGGCGACGCTGGACTACAAGCCAAAGGCCAGCACATGACCGAATCGCTGCCCGTGCCGTTCGACGTCAAGATCATGAACCTGACCGCCTCGGTCCTGTTCCTGGTCTGCGGCGCCATGGTGCTGGCGGCGGCGGCCTGGTGGGCTGTGCGCAACCCGGTGTTTGCGATCGGCCGCATCACGGTGCAGGGCGATCTGGTGCACAACAATGTCGTGACCTTGCGTGCCAACG
Organism: Rhodoferax sediminis; assembly: GCF_006970865.1. Lineage (NCBI taxonomy): Bacteria > Pseudomonadati > Pseudomonadota > Betaproteobacteria > Burkholderiales > Comamonadaceae > Rhodoferax > Rhodoferax sediminis. Next base: position 3,815,788 of record NZ_CP035503.1, on the reverse strand, counting down.
TCACGTCCCGGCTCAGCGGCAACTTCTTCACGGTGGATCTGGCGCGCGCGCGCAGTGCCTTTGAAGCCGTGCCCTGGGTGCGCCGCGCCGTGGTGCACCGCGAGTTTCCGAATCGCTTGCAGGTGGTGCTGCAGGAGCAGCAGCCCGTCGCGTACTGGGGCGCCGACAGTGAATCCACCCTGCTCAACAACTTCGGCGAAGTCTTCGAGGCGAATACCGATGACATCGACCAGGATGACCTGCCACACCTGAGCGGCCCCCTCGATCAGGCCGCGGACGTGCTGGCGATGTACCAGACGCTCGCCCCCCTGTTCGCGCCGCTGGACACCACGCTGGAGCGGTTGAGCCTGTCGGCGCATGGCGGCTGGCGCGCGCAGCTCGACAGTGGCGCCGCGATTGAGCTCGGGCATGGCACGCCCGATGAGTTGACGGCGCGGGTGCAGCGCTTTGTGCATACGCTGACCCAGGTGACCTCGCGCTACGGCCGCACGGCGGCGGCGGTGGAATCGGCAGATTTGCGCCACCCCGACGGTTACGCGCTCCGGCTGGCCGGCGTGACCACGGTCAGCCTGGATCCCAAGAAAAAGTAGCGGCAACAGAGAAAACGGAATTCATATGGCAAAAGAATACAAGGACCTGGTCGTTGGACTGGACATCGGAACCGCCAAGGTCATGGTGGTGGTGGCCGAGGTGCTGCCCGGCGGCGAGCTCAAGCTCGCGGGGCTCGGCGTGGCGCACAGCAATGGTCTCAAGCGCGGCGTGGTGGTCAACATCGACGCCACGGTGGCGAGCATCCAGCAGGCCCTGCGCGAGGCCGAGCTGATGGCCGACTGCAAGATCACGCGGGTCTACACCGGCATCACCGGCAGCCACATCCGCGGCATGAATTCCAGCGGCATGGTGGCGGTGAAGGACAAGGAAGTGACGCCGGCCGACGTGGCGCGCGTGATGGAAACCGCCAAGGCCATCAACATCTCCAGCGACCAGCGCCTGCTGCTGGTGGAGCCGCAGGAGTTCGTGATCGACGGGCAGGAGGTCAAGGAGCCGATCGGCATGAGCGGCATCCGGCTGGAAGCCAAGATCCATATCGTGACCGGGGCGCAGAGTGCGGCCGAGAACATCATCAAGTGCGTGCGCCGCTGCGGGCTCGACGTGGACCAGCTGATGCTGAATGCGCTGGCCTCCAGCCAGGCCGTGCTGACCGAGGACGAGCGCGAACTGGGCGTGGCGCTGGTGGACATCGGCGCGGGCACCACCGATGTGGCGATCTTCACCAATGGCGCGATTCGCCACACCGCGGTGATCCCGATTGCCGGCGACCTGATCACCAGCGATATCGCGATGGCGCTGCGCACCCCGACCAAGGACGCCGAAGACATCAAGGTGGAGAGCGGTTATGCCAAACAGCTGCTGGCCGATCCCGACACGCAGGTCGAGGTGCCCGGCCTGGGCGACCGCGGTCCGCGCATGCTGAGCCGCCAGGCGCTGGCCGGCGTGATCGAGCCGCGCGTGGAAGAAATCTTCTCGCTGGTGCAGCAGGTGGTGCGCGAGTCGGGCTTCGAGGAGGTGCTGTCCTCGGGCATCGTGCTCACCGGCGGCAGCTGCGTGATGCCCGGCATGGTCGAGCTGGGCGAGGACATCTTCCTGAAACCGGTGCGCCGCGGTAATCCCAAGTATTCCAGCGCGCTGGCCGACATGGTGGCGCAGCCGCGTGCGGCCACCGTCATGGGCCTGATGGAAGAGGCCCGGCTGGCGCGCCTGCGCGGCTTCAAGGTGGCACAGAAAAATGGTTCCATGAAGACCGCGTTCGGGCGCTTCAAGGACTTCGTGGTGGGGAATTTCTGATCATGCAAAAAACCTCTTCCCTGGCCCGTGGCCGCCCGCGATGGCGATGGCGACGCACCGGCCCGCCCTCGTGAATTCATTGACACACATTGAAAAAAATTTTGGCAACTGCAAGGTATCTGGAATATCCAAGGAGAAATATATGAGCATCGAAATGATTGAAGTGGAAGAGTTCAACCTGGGCACGCAGATCAAGGTGATCGGTGTCGGCGGTGGCGGCGGCAACGCGGTCGACCACATGATCCTGCGCAATGTGCAGGGCGTTGAGTTCATTTGCGCCAACACCGATGCGCAAGCCCTGAGCCGCTCGGCCGTGCACAAAACCATCCAGCTCGGCCAGACCGGCCTGGGTGCGGGCAGCAAACCCGAGAAGGGCCGCGAGGCCGCCGAAGCCGCGCTTGATGAAATTCGCGCGGCCATCGACGGCGCGCACATGCTTTTCATCACGGCCGGAATGGGCGGCGGCACCGGCACCGGCGCGGCCCCCGTGATCGCGCGCGTGGCCAAGGAAATGGGCATCCTCACGGTCGGTGTAGTGACCAAGCCGTTCGACTTCGAGGGCGGGCGCCGCATGACGAATGCGGACCAGGGCCTGGCCGAACTGGAGGCCAACGTCGATTCGCTGATCGTGGTGCTCAACGAGAAACTGCTCGAAGTGCTGGGCGACGACGTGACCCAGGACGAAGCCTTCGGCCACGCCAACGACGTGCTGAAGAATGCCGTGGGCGGGATTGCCGAAATCATCAATGTGCCGGGCCACCTGAACGTCGACTTCGAAGACGTGCGCACCGTGATGAGTGAGCCCGGCAAGGCCATGATGGGCACCGCCGTCGCCGGCGGCCCGGACCGCGCGCGCATCGCGGCCGAGCAGGCCGTGGCCTGCCCGCTTCTGGAGGGCATCGACCTGTCGGGCGCCAAGGGCGTGCTGGTGCTGGTGACGGCGACCAAGGGCTCGCTCAAGCTGAGTGAATCCAAGCTCGCCATGAACACCATCCGCGCCTATGCCGCACCCGACGCCCACGTGATCTACGGCGCCGCCTACGACGACAACCTGGGCGACGAGATTCGCGTTACCGTGGTGGCCACGGGTCTGAGCCGCCAGGGCATGCGCCGCACCGCGCCGCCGCTGCAGGTACTGCGCACCGGCACCGACAACATTCCGTTCAATGTGCCGAACCTGAACTCGGCCCTGGCGGGCGTTGGCGGCGCCGGCGCGATGCACGCGGGCAACGCCCAGCCCGACTACGGCAACATGACGGTGCCCAGCGTGTGGCGTACCAACCGCACGCAGGCGGCGGCCAAGGTCGATGCGCTGTCTTCCGGCGGCATGGATGACTTCGAGATCCCGGCGTTCCTGCGCAAGCAGGCCGATTGATCTGGCCCCCACGCTCCCTCACTGCGTGTGGTCGCTGCCCCCCGAGGGGGCCGTCGTCGCCTTGGGGCGGCCCGGCGGCGACTGGGCTGCTTCTCGATAAAGGTCAAACGCGCTGGTGGAGTGCACGCTCCAGCCAGTGCTTTTAAAATCGCGGCATGCTCCAGCAGCGAACCCTCAAAACGTTGACCAGTGCGGTCGGCGTCGGCGTGCACAGCGGCCAGCGGGTCGAGCTCACCCTGCGGCCCGCGCAGCCCGACACCGGCATTGTGTTTCGCCGCGTGGATTTGCCGGTGCCGGTGGACATTCCCATGCTGGCCACTGCCGTGACCGATACCCGCATGGCCACCACCGTGTCGCACGGTGCGGGCAAGGTTGCCACGGTGGAGCACCTGATGTCGGCCTGCGCCGGCCTGGGCATTGACAACCTTTACGTGGACATTACCGCCGAAGAAGTGCCCATCATGGACGGCTCGGCGGCGTCGTTCGTGTTCCTGCTGCAAAGCGCCGGCATCGCGCTGCAGAACGCGCCCAAGCGTTTCATCCGCGTGGCCCAGCCGGTCGAAGTGCGTGAAGGCGAGGGCGCAATGCTGAAGTGGGCCCGGCTCGAGCCCTTCAACGGCTACAAGCTCAGCTTCGAGATCGACTTCAACCATCCGGCGGTCGATTCGTCCGGCCAGCGCGTCGTGTTCGACCTGAGCACCGGCTCGTACAGCCGCGACATCGCGCGCGCGCGCACCTTCGGCTTCACCAAGGACGTGGAGATGCTGCGCACCCACGGCCTGGCGCTGGGCGGCGGGCTCGACAACGCCATCGTGATCGACGACTACAAGGTGCTGAACGCTGATGGCCTGCGCTACGACGACGAGTTCGTCAAGCACAAGATCCTCGACGCCATGGGCGACATGTACATGCTGGGCAAGCCGCTGCTGGCCAGCTACAGCGCCTTCAAGTCCGGCCACGCGCTGAACAACAAGCTGCTGCGCGAGCTCCTGTCGCGCCCCGACGCCTACGAGGTTGTCACGTTCGACGACGAGAAGCTCGCGCCCAGCGGCTTTTCCCAACTGGCCCGGGCCTGGTAGCCGCCCGCCATGGCGCTGTTTCGCGGGCTCTTCTTCGTGCTGCTGCTCGGCGCAGCGATTTCCTTTGCGCTCTACGCGGTCACCGGGCAGTCCAAATACAGGAAATTCGGACTGCGTATCGTCATCGGCACCCTGCTTGCCGCCTTCGGTTTCTTCGCGGTGCTGATCGTGCAGCGCCTGGCGTAACTGGCCCCCACGCTTGCCACTGCGTGTGCTGCGCTGGGCTCGCGTAGCGTCCGTGCGCGCAGCTGTACAGTGGAGCGAGCCCATGCCGGGCCTGCGCTATGCACGTTCCGAGGCATCACGCTGCTGCCCGGCCCCGAGGGGGCTTGCCTCGCTTGGGGCGGCCCGGCGCTACGGCCGATAGCCCCCGCGCTTGTCGCTGCGTTCGCTGGACCGGTCTTACCGGCTGCGCCCCGCTTTGTACATGCCGCTGCTCTTGCGCTGCAGCTCTGTGGCCTGCGCCAGCCGGTGCATGGACTGGCCCACATGCGCGTGCGTGATGGCCAGGCCGAGCGCGTCGGCCGCGTCGGTGCCGGGCAGGCCGGGCAGTTGCAGCAGCCGCTGCACCATGGCCTGCACCTGCGCCTTGGCCGCCTTGCCGTGACCCGCCACCGCCTGTTTCATCTGCAGCGCGGTGTATTCCGCCACCGGCAGGGCGCTGCAGACCAGTGCCGTCACGCAGGCGCCGCGCGCCTGGCCCAGCAGCAGCGTGGCCTGCGGGTTGACGTTGACGAAGACGATCTCGACCGAGGCCGCATCGGGCTGGTAGCGCGCCACCACCTCGGTGATGCCGTCGAACAGCACCTTCAGGCGGGCCGGCAGGTCGCCGCGGTCCAGATGCGTGGTCCGGATGGTGCCGCTGGCCACATAGCTGAGCGCCGAGCCGGCCGCGTCCACCACGCCGAAGCCGGTGGTTTGCAGGCCGGGGTCAATGCCTAAAATTCGCATGGTGCCAAGTTGGCGCTCACGGCAATTCGGCGTCGCGCATGCGCGCCACGATGGTGGACGCGCGGCTGGACAGGTAGCCCGAGCGGGGCACCTTCTCGAAATACTTGGGCCGCGGCAGCATCACGGCCAGCCGTGCGGCCTCGTAGGCGCTGAGCTTCGATGCGGTTTTGCGGTAGTAGTGCTGGGCCGCAGCTTCGGCGCCGAACACGCCTTCGCCCCATTCCACGCTGTTCAGGTAAATCTCCAGGATGCGCTGCTTGCCCAGGATGTGTTCGAGCAGCATCGTCAGCACAAATTCCTGGCCCTTGCGCAAGAGCGTGCGCTCGCCCGAGAGAAACAGGTTTTTCGCCAGCTGCTGGCTGATGGTGGAGCCGCCCACGATCTTCGGCGGGCGCTTGGCGGGGCGGGCCTGCAGCGCGCGCCGCGCGGCGAGCTCTTCGGCCTTGGCATTTTTCTGCCAGGCCTTCTCGATGGCTTCCCACTCGACGCCATCATGATTGACGAAATCGTCGTCCTCCGAGGCGATCACGGCACGCTTGAGGTTGTCCGAGATCTGCGCATACGGCACCCACTGCTGGCGCCAGCGCAGCTCGCCGTGCTCGCGCGCCAGGCGCCACGCCTCCGAGCGCTGGAACGTGGTGGACTCGGGGTGCACCACCAGCATCAGCGCAATGCGCGCCACAAAAAACAGTTGCAGGGCGAGGAAGGCGGCGATGAGCAGGCCGATCCAGCGCAGCAAGGGGTTCATGCGCGCTTCATTCCATGACGGCGCGCAACTCGGCGAGCACCTGCGCGGAGGGCGGGCGCACGCCGCGCCAGATCAAAAAGGCTTCGGCCGCCTGCTCCACCAGCATGCCCAGCCCGTCGCGCGGGACGGCGCCATGCTCGAGCGCCCAGGCCATGAAGCCGCGCGCGGCGGGGCCGTACATCATGTCGTAGGCCAGCGCGCCGGGCCTCAGGACGCTGCCCGGAACCGGCACGCCGGCGCCGCTGAGGCTGCTTGCCGTGGCGTTGATGATGACGTCAAATTTGCCCTGCAACCCTTGCAGGTCGGGCGTCAACAGCTCTGTTTTTTGCAGCAAGGCCAGCGCCTGGTGGCGCTCGGCCAGGGCCACGGCCTTTGCGTGAGTGCGGTTCGCAATCGCGATGCGGGCGGGCCGCGCCTCAATCAACGGGCCCAGCACGCCGGCCGCGGCGCCGCCCGCGCCGATCAAGAGCACGTCACGGCCCGCCAATGCCAGGCCCGCGTTGCGCTGAATGTCATCCACCAGCCCGATGCCATCGGTGTTGTCGGCGTGGATGCCGCCGGCTTCGAAGCTCAGGATGTTGGCGGCGCGCGCCAATTCGGCGCGCGCGCTCACCCGGGTGGCCACGGCCGCGGCCTCGAACTTGAACGGCACCGTGATATTGCAGCCGCGGGCCGTGCCGGCGGCATCGTTCATGAACTCGCGCAGCGACGCGGCAAAGTTGGCCAGCGGAATCAGCCGCTTGCCATAGTGCAGGCGCTGCCCGGTGAGTTCGGCAAAGCGCGCGTGAATCCACGGCGACTTGCTGTGCTCCACCGGGTTGCCCATGACGCAGTAAAGATCCATGTTCATTCGTTGCGCGCGCCGGTTCACTGACCGGTCAGCCTGGTCTCGAGCGTTTCGTCGCGCGTGAAGCGAAAGCGCGAGACCACCACGATCTGGTCGGCCTGGCGCCGCATGGCGTCGCTGAAATGACCGAACGGCCCGGCGCTGCGCGCAATCGCCTCGGCGCGGCGGTCCAGCGCGGGACTGCCCGAAGGATCCACCACTTCGGTGGACACCACGCGCCCGTCAAAGTTGACGGTCAGGATCATGGTCAGCTCGCCGTACAGCTTCTTGCCGCTGATTTCCGGAAAATGCTCGGTGCCGCGGTTCTCGATCTTGTGGCGCAAGCCGTCGTAGTACACCGCATAGACCTCCTCGCGCGTGGCCGGACTGATGTAGCGTTTTTTGGGGCGCGCGTTTTCTTCGTTGACGCGCCGCTCGATCTCGGCCAGCAGCTTGACCAGCTGGCGCCGCTTGTCCTCCCGGGCCTGGGCTTCGGGGTTGTCGCTGGCCTCCTTGGGGTCGGCCGGCGGCAGCGCGGCGAGCAGCCTTTTGACCTGCGTCAGCATCAGGCTTTGCTGCTGCTGCAGCGCCTCGACCTTGCGCTGCGCATCTTCGGCGGCATCGCCCATTTCGGTCAGCGCCGAGGGCGGCAGCGGCGTGGTCGCGCGCCCCTTGTCGGCCTCGCCGCCGCCGGCCAGTGAGGCCTGCGCGATGGCCGTGGCCTTGTCCGGGTGCTCGTTCGATTTGGCATTGACCAGGATGACTTCCAGCGGCGTGTCCTGGAACACGCGGTTGAAGCCCTCCGGGTCCACGAAGCGCACGGTCAGCAGCCCCGCGTGGACCGCGATGGATGCGCCAAGCGCCAGCTGGAGGGTGCTGAAGGACCGCAGTTTCACGGGGATGGATTATCGCTGGTGGCCGCCTCGGTTTTCGCCTCAGCCTCGGCTTCGCTCACGTCCACGGCAATGGCGATCGGGCCGGCCACGGCGTCGTCCTCATCCTCGCTGCCTTCGTCCTCTTGCGAGGCCGCCTCGGGCGCCTGATCCAGCCGCTCGATCACCGTGCCGTTCACGTCCAGCGTGATCTCGTCGATCGCGCCGAGCTTCACGCGCACGCGGGCGCCGCGCGGCAGGCTTTGCGTGCCGAGCACGGGCAGCACCAGCGGCAGTTCGTCGGCGCGCACCAGGCCTTCCTTGAAGACGGTGCCGGTCAGCTCGGTAATGCCCTGCTGCTGCACATACTTGAGCGTCCAGAAGCGCTCCATGCCGCGCTGGTAGTCGTTGTAGGCGGCGTAGGTCGCGTCAAAGCTGGAAATGATGGAGAACAGCTCGGCGGCCTTGGGTTTGAACGGCGCGGCCAGCGCGGCCGTTTTGCCATGGCGCGCGCAGGCGATGATCTGCCACTGGTTCACCAGGTCGGTGTAGCGGCGCAGCGGCGAGGTGCTCCAGACGTAGCTCTTGACGCCGATGCCGGCGTGCGGCAGGGCCTTGGTGCCCATGCGCACCTTAACGCCGGGCAGCAGGCTGGCCTGGCTGCGGTAGATGCCCGGCACACCCAGCTCGGCCAGCCAGTTGCCCCAGGTGCTGTTGGCCAGGATCATGGCCTCGGACACGATCAGATCCAGCGGCGCGCCGCGCTGGCGCGTGCCGATCTGCACCTGCTCGCTGCCAGTGGGTTCGGCCCCATCGTTACCGACCAGCTTGAAGTTGTAGTCGGGACGGTTGAAGGTCTCGGGCTTGCCGCGCACCACTTCGCGGGCGGCCTTCAGGTGTTTCGCCAGGCGGTATAAAAATGAGAGCTGCTCGCGCGCCATGGGCGGGGGCTGCAGGCCGTTTTGATGCGAAAAGTCCGGATTCTCCAGCCAGTCGGCCGTGACCACCGCGTCGAGCTGGTCGTGGCGCAGATTCGCGGCAACCGGCACGCGCTCCAGTCTGGTTTCGGTGGCCTGGACCTCCAGCGTGACCTCGTTCAACGTGACGTACAGCGACACGGCCGGGCAATTGCGCCCCGCCAGGAGCGTGTAGCTCTGCACCACGTCGTCGGGCAGCATGGTGACCTTGTAGCCCGGCATGTACACGGTGGACAATCGCGTGCGCCCGAGCTGGTCGATCGGGCTGCCCGGCGCAATCGCCAGGCCCGGCGCCGCGATATGGATCCCCAGCGTCACCGTGCCGCTGCCCAAGCCCTGCACCGACAGCGCATCGTCGATTTCGGTGGTGTGCGAGTCGTCGATCGAGTAGGCCCGGCAGGTCGCCAGCGGCAGCTCGTCCGTGATCGCGGGCGCCTGCAGCGCGGGGAAGCCCGTGCCCTTGGGAAAGTTCTCGAACAAAAAGCGCTTCCAGTGGAACTGGTAGGGCGAGTCGATCGCGCCAGCCTGCTGCAGCAGCGCCAGTGGCGCCGTGTGCGTGGCGCGCGACGCCTCGACCACGGCCTTGTACTCGGGCGCGTTCTTGTCGGGGCGGAACAAAATCTTGTAGAGCTGCTCGCGGATCGGTGTCGGGCACTGGCCCTGGCCCAGCTCGGCGGCCCAGGCGGCAATCTGCGCCTGCAACTGCTTTTTCTTCTCGATACCGGCCAGCGCCTGCTGCAGGATCTCGGCGGGCGCCTTTTTGAAGCGCCCCTTGCCGGCGCGGCGAAAGTAATGCGGCGCCTCGAACAGGCGAAACAGCGCGGCGGCCTGCTCGACCAGCGTCGCCTGCTCGCTGAAATACTCGCGCGCCAGCTCGGCAAAGCCGAATTCGTCGTCGGGCGCGAATTCCCAGGCCAGCTCCAGCTCGATGTCCTGGCTCAGGGCCTGCGCCTGGCGCACCAGCTCGGCGGGCGCGGGCTTCTCGAACTTGAGCAACAAATTCGCGGCCTTGACCTTGACGCGCTTGCCGCTGTCCAGCTCCACCTGCGCGGACGATTCCGCCTCGGACAGCACGCGCCCGGCGTGGAATTTGCCGGTTTCTTCAAACAATACAAACATGGGCGCTATTGTCCCCGTAAAAACCGGGGGCTCAGGCCAGCTGCAAAAACTCGAATACCTCGTCGATCTGGGCGTCGAAGTCGCTCAGCGCGTGGTCGCTGCCCTCCAGCAGCCGGATCCGCGCGCCGGGATAGCGCGCCGTCATCTCGCGCCAGTCCAGCACCTCGTCGCCCTTGGCGATCACGGCGAAATAGTGGTGCGGCTCGGCCACCGGGCCGCATTCGAGGGCGCGCAACTCGTCCACGAATTCCGGTTTGAAGAAAAAGTGATCGGCGGGGTCGTGCCAGGCGGTCTGCTCGCCCACGTATCTTTGCAGGTCGCGCGCCGGGGCGATGGCCGGGTTCAGCAGCACGGCCCGGCAAAGGGTCTGCTCGGCCACAAAGGTCGCGTAAAACCCGCCCAGCGACGAGCCCACCACGGCCATCGATTCGTGTGGCCAGGTGGCAATGCCGTGCATCAGCATTGCCATCGCTTCGCGCGGCGAGGGTGGCAGCTGCGGGCACCACCAGGTCACGCCGGGGTGCTGCGTCTGAACGCGCGCGCCGACCTTTCGCGCCTTGGCGGAGTGCGGCGACGAGCGAAAGCCGTGCAGGTAGAGCAGGTGGGTGGTGGGCATGACGCCATCATACGAATGAAGAGCGCGCAAAAAAGCCCCGCCGGAGCGAGGCTTTGCTGAAGAGGGCGGTTTGTCAGCCGCCGTGTTGGGGTTTAACGTCGGGCGCCAATGAAGTTACCCGTAGAGCCGTCCGTATCTGTGTAGCTGCCGCTGACCGCGCCCGTCAGGAAGTTGAGGGTGCCATTGGCGGTGCCGTCAGGATCCGACAGGTCAAAGGCGCCGGTTGCCAAGTTGGTGAAGGCCAGGGTGCACGCATAGTTGGTGGTGCTGCTGCTGTCAATCGAGGTGCAGTTGGCACTGCCATCGCCGTAGATATGGATGATGGTTGAGCCGTTGTTTGCAACGGGGTCGGTTACCTCCCAATCGCCCGTGTAGGACGTCCTTGTCAAGGTCAAGGGCGTATCCGGGTCCACGGCGGGCAGACCGAGCTGGGAGGCCAGGGCGTTGGCGGCGGTCAGATTCAGCCGCGCGGTGTTGGTGGTCGTGGTGTTGTTCTGGTAGCCGGCGTAGACCTTGCCGCCACGTTCCACAAACACGCGCTGGTAGCCCAGGGTGCTGGCGATCAGCGGCGGATTGCTCAGCGTCATGACGCGTGCATCGCCCAAGGCCGTGATGGTGTAGGTGCCCGTGCCGATCGCCGTGCAATTGCGCGGCGAGCCGTTGTTGAAGCGCTCCTTGCACGCGTAGTAGGTCACCGGGTTGGTGCCGACGCCCGTGAAGGCCACACGGAGTTTGGCGTTGCCGCTGTAGAAGCCGGGAGCCGGGCCAAAACCGACCGGCGCCGTTCCGAGCGTACCAATGCCCACGGTGCTGTTGCCCCATGCCTCGTCGGCCGCGTCCGGACTCGTGTAGAGAACGCTGTTGTACGTAAATTTGCCTTGTCCAAAGACGCAGGGCGTTCCCGTCATGGCACCGATCATGCCTTCCAGCGTGGTGCTGTTGGTGCCGCTGGTGTTCTTGAACTCGTTGGAGTCACAGCCCGTCGCGCCCGGTGTGCCGGAAGAAACCGGTGCGCTGTATTGCATGACGTAGCTGCTGTTTCCCGGGTAGTAGGCAACCGCTGTGCTCAAGGGCGTGTTCGCCTGGTAGAACAACTGGGAATTCGCCGGGAACTTGGCGGTGCCCAGCGCACTGGCTGCCGATTTGATGGACAGGTTGGTATAGCCCGCTGCGGTGATCTGGTTGTACACGTCGAGCATGGAGCGATCGGCAATGTCGAACACGGCGCGATTCGAGCTGCCGGTTTCCAACTTGTCGCAGTCGTCGTAGCTCGAGTTGCCCCTGGCATCGCGCACCGTGCTTGTGCTCTCAACGTTCAAAGCGCAACCGATCCAGCTGGAGCCGTTGAAATGCAGGTCCGACTGGCGGTTCGGGCTGCCCCCGTAGTTCCAGGCGGCCACCGCGCCGCCGACGCTGTTGTAGCGGCGGCTCACATACTTGATGTGGCCCGCGGCATCCGGGGTGTTCTGGGCCAGCGTCGAAACGAGGGTCCTGACAGACCAGTTGGCGTTATCCGTGAAATTCAGGCTGCGCAAGGCTGCGCTCGCCACGGGTGCGTCGGCTCCGGCAGCGGGGGATGAGGCGAGTTGGTTGTTGATCGCGACCAGCGTGGCGACCGACGTGGTCGTCAGACCCGTGTTGTCCACCAACGTCTTGGCCTGGGCCTTCAAGGCAGCATCCTTGTCCTCGGGCGCGGCGGCCTGAACGCTGGGGTCGGCCAGCGCAGTCAGCAGCGCCGGCAGGATTTCAAGCAGCTTCTTCTGGATGATCTTGTCCAGATCGGCCTGCCTGATCACCGCGCCATCGATCGCGGCGCCGCCTATGGCGCCGGCGAGCAGGCTGGATTGTTGCTGGGTGGTCACCACCACCATGCGGGCCATCGTGCCGGCGGCCTGGCTGTCGGCCGTGCTGCTCTTGGTGAAGTCTGCAAACAGTGAAACGTTGAGGCCGGTTTGCGCTTTGACGGAAGCTTCCGCCTGGGCGCTGGTGGCCCCGGTGCTGGCAATCAGGGTCTGCACCAGGGTGGTCAGCGGGCTGACCACGGCAGGCTTGTCGGCCGGAGCCTGCATGGTGAAGGGCGTCGTGACGGGGCCGTGGTCTGCATCGACCGCATCGGTGCCGACCACCGCGAGAATCGGGTATTTACCGACATCCTCCGTGGGCACCTGCAGGCTGACATTGCCTGCGGCGTCCGTCTTGCCCGACGGTTCGCCGATATCGCAAATGCCGTTGAGGTTTTTGTCCAGGCAGACGGTGGCGTTCATGATTGCGCCGTCGATCACGGTCACGGGCACGCTGGTCTTGGCCGCCGTGGGCGGCGATACGCTTGTGCCGCCACCGCCACCGCCACCGCCACCGCCACCGCCACACCCTGCTACGGTCAGCATGGCCGCACCTGCAAATGCAAGTGCCAGTTTTCCGAGTTTGATCGCCATAAGTTCCTCCAAGAAATTTGAACGAAGCGCTCCGGAGATGCCTTCGGAATGCGCTTGGAACGCATTGGGCCGATAGTTGTGACAAATTGCATCCCATAAACATGGGGCACTGTCGGACTGCCGCGACGTTGATCGCGAATTCCCCCATTCATGGGAGGAGGTGCGGCTGGTGGTTCGGACGGCCTGCGCTTATGCTCGCTCCGTGTTACAGATTTAAACCAGTTCGGAGCCAGGAAGATGCCGGTATGGCGTGTATTGATTGTTGAAGACGACTCGCAGATGCGCGAGTTTTTTGCCGCCAGCGTGGCGCGCTGCGAGCGGCTGGCGCTGGCCGCCAGCGTGGGCTCGGTGGCCGAGGCGCGCGCCTGGCTGGACGACCCGGCTAATGCGGTCGATGTGTTGCTGACCGACCTGGGCCTGCCCGACGGCAGCGGGCTCGACGTGATCCGCCACGCGCGGCGCCTGCATCCCGAATGCGAGCCGCTGGTGATCTCGATGTTTGGCGACGAAGACAATGTGCTGGCCAGCATCGAGGCCGGCGCGCTGGGCTATATCCACAAGGACTCGACACCCGACGACATCGCCCACACCATCCTGGAGATGAAGGACGGCGCCTCGCCCATTTCCCCGATGATCGCGCGGCGGGTGCTGTCCAAGTACCTGAGTTTGCAGTCGAATCAGGCACTGGCCCAGGAGCAGCGTGCGCAGGAAGCTATTGAAAAGGTAGCAAACGAGGCGCAAGCCGCGGCGAACAGCGGCTTGCTCTCCAGGCGCGAGCAGGCGGTGCTGGAGCTGATCGCGCGCGGCTTTTCGTACCTGGAGATCGCGCGCCTGCAGTCGGTCAGCGTGCACACCGTGCAAACCCACATTAAGAACCTGTACAGCAAGCTGGCGGTGCACTCCAAAAGCGAAGCCGTTTTCGAGGCCACCAAGCTCGGCCTGCTGCGCGCGCACGGCTGAGCGGGGGCGCGGCGCGTCAGCCGCTACCATGCGCGCATGACGATTCGCTGTGTTCGTGTTCTTATAGGGCTGGTGCTGCTTTGGCTGGGGCTGGCCTGGGGCGCGGGCGCGGCGACGCTGCAATTGCGCGAGGCCAATGCCAGCATCACCGTGAACGGGGCGACCACGCAAGCGAATGTGGCACTGCCCTACAACTGGGACCGCATGCATCGCGGCCAGCCCGGCAGCGCCACCTTTGATGTGGCCTTTTCGCTGGCGGAACACCCGAGCGTGCCCTACGAGGTTTATTTTGTGCGGCTCGGCAACGCCTACGAGGTCTCGCTGAACGGAACCATGCTCGAGCGCAATGGGAACCTGCAGGCCTTCAACAGCGGCGATTACGGCCAGGTGCCGCGCACCATGGCGCTGCCGCCGCAACTGCTGAAAAAAGACAACCTGCTGCACATCCGCATCCGGGCCGACACCGGACGCCGCGGCGGCGTCCCCGCCGTGGTGGTGGGGCCCGACCACGAGGTGGATGCGCTGTACAACGCCGAATACCGCTGGCGCGTGACCGGCTCCGAGGTCGTGGTGATTTTGAGTCTGCTGGTGGGCACCATGGCGCTGGCGCTGTGGTTGACCCAAACCGATCCGACCCCGTCGGGGCACCTGCGGCGCGATCCGCTGTATCTGTTTGCGGGCCTGGCGGAGCTCAGCTGGGCCCTGCGCGTGGGCACCGTCCTGATCGAGCAGCCGCCGCTGCCCTGGTCCTTGTGGGGGCCGCTCAGTGCCATGGCCCTGGGCGGCTGGGTCTGCTTCATGGTGGCCTTTTGCTGTACCGCCGCAGGTTGGACGCAGCATCGCTGGGCCACTCCGTTTTTTCGCTTGCTGTGGGCGCTGCTGGCTGCCGGCGCCGTGCTGCCTTTCCTGGCGTTCGCCTTGCACACCCCCTGGCTGCTGACCCTGTGGTATGGCTCGCTGGCGGCCGTCGCGTTGCCGTTTGGCATTTTTTACTGCTGGGCCACCATGCGGCACCCCACTGCCATGCGGGTGCCGGTGGCGGTTGCGCTGGTGCTGAACGTCGCGGTCGGGCTGCGCGACTGGGTGGTGTTTCGTTTCACCGACGCATTCGGCAGCAACACGCTCACGCGCTACTCCTCGGTGGTGTTCGGCCTGACCTTGGGCTACATCGTGCTCACGCGCTTTCGCGAGGTCAGCGGGCAGGCGCGCGACCTGCTCGCGAATCTGGCGAGCCGGGTCGCGCAAAAAGAGCTGGAACTGGCGCAAAGCTACGCGCGGGTCGAGCAGCTGGCGCGCCAGCAGGAGCGTACCACCGAGCGCACCCGCATCCTGCGCGACATGCACGACGGCGTGGGCTCGCACATCAGCGCCGCGATCCGCCAGCTGCAATCGGGCAAGGCCAGCCACGACGACGTGCTGCTGACCCTGCGCGACTCGCTGGATCAGCTCAAGCTGTCCATCGATGCGATGAACCTGCCGCCCGGCGACGTCACGGCCCTGCTGGCGAACCTGCGCTACCGGCTGGAGCCGCGCTTTGCCGCCTCGGACATCGAACTGCAATGGGACGTGGAACTGCTCGAACCGCTGGCACGGCTCGATGCCGGCGCCATGCGCCAGTTGCAGTTCATGGTGTTCGAGGCGCTGTCCAACGTGCTGCAGCACGCGCACGCGAGTCGGCTGCGCATCGACGCGCGCCAGCTCGGCGCCGGCGTGCAGTTGCGCATCATCGACAACGGCGCGGGCTTCGACGTGACGGCACCGCTGCGCAAGGGCCTGCTGTCGATGCACGAGCGCGCCACTGCGATTGGCGCGACCCTGGCGCTGGACAGCGAGCCCGGCCACACGGTGGTGGAAATCCGGCTGGCCTGAGCGGAGTCGCCGGGCACGGGATAATCACGCCATGTCCGCGGTATTTGACAAACCCTCCCTGTGGCAACGTGCCGCCCCGATGTTCCGGGGCTTCGACGGCCCGCTCGCGTTTGCCGTGTTCCTGCTCGCCTGCGCCGGCCTGGTGACGATGTATTCGTCGGGCTACGACAACGGCGCGCGTTTCTACGACCATGGCCGCAACATGCTGATCGCGGGCGCCATCATGTTCGTGGTGGCGCAGATTCCGCCGCAGCGCCTGGCGACCTTTGCGGTGCCGCTGTACACGCTGGGCGTCGCGCTGCTGATCGCCGTGGCAATTTTCGGCGTCACCAAGAAGGGCGCGCGGCGCTGGCTGAATCTGGGCGTCACGATCCAGCCCAGTGAAATCCTCAAGATCGCCATGCCGCTGATGCTGGCCTGGTGGTTCCAGAAGCGCGAGGGCCAGCTGCGCCCGCTGGACTTCCTGGTGGGCGGCGTGTTGCTGGCCGTGCCCGCCGCGCTGATCATGCGCCAGCCCGATCTGGGAACGGCGCTGCTGGTGCTGACGGCCGGTCTCGCGGTGATTTTCTTTGCCGGCCTGAGCTGGAAGCTGATCCTGCCGCCGGTGCTGCTGGGCCTGGTGGCGGTCACGCTGGTGGTGGCGTTCGAGCCGCGGCTGTGCGCCGACGGCGTGCGCTGGGCCGTGCTGCACGACTACCAGCAGCAGCGCATCTGCACGCTGCTCGACCCCACGCGCGACCCACTGGGCAAGGGCTTTCACATCATCCAGGGCATGATCGCGATTGGCTCGGGCGGCGTCTGGGGCAAGGGCTTCATGCAGGGCACGCAGGCGCACCTGGACTTCGTGCCCGAGCGCACCACCGACTTCATTTTTGCGGCCTTTGCGGAAGAGTTCGGCCTGCTGGGCAATCTGCTGCTGATTGCGGGCTTCGTCTTCCTGGTGCTGCGCGGGCTGATGATCGCGCTGGAAGCGCCCACGCTGTTTTCGCGGCTGCTGGCGGGCTCAATCACCTTCATGTTCTTTGCCTACGCGTTCGTCAACATGGGCATGGTCAGCGGCATTTTGCCGGTGGTGGGCGTGCCCTTGCCCTTCATCAGCTATGGCGGCACCGCCATGGTGACGCTGGGCATGGGCATCGGCATCCTGATGTCCATCTCCAAATCCAAACGGCTGGTGCAGACATGACCCCTCCCGCAGACAAAACGCCGGTCGGCATCATCGGCGTGGGCAACATGGGCGCGGGCATGGCGGCGAATCTGCTGGCCCAGGGCTGGCCGGTGCAGGTGCGCGATCTGGTGTCCGCCAAAGAGCAGGAGCTTGAGCGTTTAGGGGCTGTAGCCCATGCCAGCCCTGCGCAGCTTGCTATCAATTGCGAAGTCGTCATCGTCTGCGTGGTCGATGCCGCGCAGACCCGCGAGGTGCTGTTCGGTTTTGAGGGCGCGGCCACCGCGATGCGCGCCGGGCAGGCGGTGATGCTGTGCCCCACCATCGCGCCGCAGGACGTGGAAGCATTCGCGGGCGAGCTGGCCGCGCGCAGCATCCACACCATCGACGCGCCCATGTCCGGCGGCCCGGTGCGTGCGCGCGACGGCTCCATGAGCCTGATGCTGGCGTGCCCCGATGCCGTGTTCGAGCAGCACCGCGCGCTGCTGCAGGCGCTCTCAAACAAGCTGTTTCGCATCGGCCAGCGCCCCGGCGACGGCGCGCGCACCAAGCTGGTCAACAACCTGCTGGCGGGCATCAACCTGGTCGGCGCGGCCGAGGTGCTGGCGCTGGCGGGCCGCATGGGGCTGGACCTGGGCACCACGCTGGACGTGATCGAGCAGTCCAGCGGGCAGAGCTGGATCGGCTCGGACCGCCTGCGCCGCGCCATCGCGGGCGACTTCGCGCCGCGCGCCCACACCACGCTGCTGGCCAAGGACACGCGGCTGGCGCTTGCCGCCGCGCAGGCCGCGGGGTTCGAGCCGGCGTTGGGCCGCATCGCCGCAGACACGTTTGCCCGTGCCATTGATGCGGGCCTGGCCGGGGAAGACGATGCCAGCGTGTTCAAGCTGCTGGGCCGGACCGCCTAGAATGGCTTGATGATCTCCCGCGAACCCACTATTGAGCGCCTGGCCATCGCCCAGCGCCTGCTGCTCGAACCCTTTGGCCTGACCGAGGCGCACCTGTCGCGTGCGTTGATGGAAATCACCTCGCACAAGGTGGACGACGCGGACCTGTATTTCCAGTACACGCGCTCCGAGGGCTGGAGCCTGGAAGAGGGCATCGTCAAGACCGGCTCTTTCAGCATCGACCAGGGCGTCGGGGTGCGCGCCGTCAGCGGCGAGAAAACCGCGTTCGCCTACTCCGACGATATTTCCGAGGCGTCGTTGCTCGACGCGGCCCTGACTGTGCGCTCCATTTCATCCGCGGCCCAATCCGGGCGGGTCAAGGCAGCTAGCAGAAAGATAGCGGGCAGCCGTTCGCTGTACAACGAGTTGGACCCGATTGCCAGCATGGACAGCGCGGCCAAGGTCAAGCTGCTGGAAAAGGCCGAGCAACTGGCACGTGCCAAAGACCCGCGCGTGGCGCAGGTCATGGCGGGCCTGGCGTGCGAGTACGACGTCGTGCTGGTGGCGCGCGCCGACGGCACATTGGCGGCCGATGTGCGTCCGCTGGTGCGCCTGTCGGTCACCGTGATCGCCGAGGCCACCGTGGGTGGCGCGGTGCGCCGCGAAATAGGCTCGGGCGGCGGCGGCGGCCGCTTCGGCCTGGCGTATTTCGACGACGAAATCATCACCCGCTACGTGAACGAGGCCGTGCACGCCGCGCTGACCAATCTCGACTCGCGCCCGGCCCCGGCCGGCGAGATGACGGTGGTGCTGGGCTCGGGCTGGCCGGGCATCCTGCTGCACGAAGCCATCGGCCACGGGCTGGAGGGCGACTTCAACCGCAAGGGCTCGAGCGCGTTTGCCGGACGCATGGGCCAGCGCGTGGCGGCCAGGGGCGTGACGGTGCTGGACGACGGCACGATTGCCGACCGGCGCGGCTCGCTCAACGTGGACGACGAAGGCAACGCGACGCAGCGCAATGTGCTGATCGAGGATGGCATCCTCAAGGGCTACCTGCAGGACTCGCTGAACGCGCGCCTGATGAAGTCCAAGCCCACCGGCAACGGCCGGCGCGAGAGCTACGCGCACGTGCCGATGCCGCGCATGACCAACACCTACATGCTGGGCGGCGACAAGGACCCGAAGGAAATCGTCGCCAGCATCAAGAAGGGTCTGTACGCCACCAACTTCGGCGGCGGCCAGGTCGACATCACGAGCGGCAAGTTCGTGTTCTCGGCCAGCGAAGCCTACTGGGTGGAGAACGGCAAGATCCAGTACCCGGTCAAGGGCGCGACCATTGTCGGCAACGGCCCCGATGCGCTCACGCGCGTGACGCTGATCGGCAACGACATGCGGCTCGACCCCGGCGTCGGCACCTGCGGCAAGGAAGGCCAGAGCGTGCCCGTGGGCGTGGGCCAGCCCACCTTGCGCATCGATGGACTGACGGTAGGCGGAACGGCCTGAGCGGGGGTTTTGAAAAAAGTGCTACATTTCACAACCATGCAAGCACGCAGCGCCTTCTATTTTTACTTTTGGTTCTCAGTCCCCGGCGGACGAGAGGCAATCGCGTAGCAGAGCGCACCTCACATCGAACCGCCGGCCTTTCCAGCCCGGCGGTTTTTTTATGCCCGAATTGATTTAACAGGAGCGACACGATGAATGCCAAGGCCACAGCCCCCACCAGCGAGAGCTGGTATGCGAGCGTCGAGAAAACCAGCCAGACCGACGACAAACGCATCAAGGACATCACCGTGCTGCCCCCGCCAGAACATTTGATCCGCTTCTTCCCGATCGTCGGCACCGCCGTCGAATCGCTGATCACGCAAACGCGCAAGAACATCCACCACATCATTGCCGGCAAGGATGACCGGCTGCTGGTCATCATCGGTCCGTGCTCGATCCACAACCCGGAGGCCGCAATCGACTACGCGCGCCGCCTGGCCGCGCAGCGCGCCAAGTACGCCGGCACGCTGGAGATCGTGATGCGCGTGTATTTCGAGAAGCCGCGCACCACGGTCGGCTGGAAGGGCCTGATCAACGACCCCTACCTCGACGAGAGCTACGCCATCGACGAGGGCCTGCGCATTGCGCGCCAGCTCCTGATCGAGATCAACCGCCAGGGCCTGCCGGCCGGCAGCGAATTCCTCGACGTGATTTCGCCGCAGTACATCGGCGACCTTATCAGCTGGGGCGCGATCGGCGCGCGCACCACCGAGAGCCAGGTGCATCGCGAGCTGGCCTCGGGCCTGTCGGCACCGATCGGCTTCAAGAACGGCACCGACGGCAACATCCGCATTGCCACCGACGCGATCCAGGCGGCGGCGCGCGGGCATCACTTCCTGTCGGTGCACAAGAACGGCCAGGTCGCGATCGTGCAGACCAACGGCAACAAGGACTGCCACGTGATCCTGCGCGGCGGCAAGACCCCCAACTACGACGCTGCCAGCGTGGCCGCGGCCTGCAAGGAGCTGGAGGCGGCCAAGCTGCCCGCGACCCTGATGGTCGATTGCAGTCACGCCAACAGCCACAAGCAGCACGAGCGCCAGATCGAGGTGGCGCGCGACATCGCGGCGCAGGTCGCCGGCGGCTCGCGCAACGTGTTCGGCCTGATGGTGGAGAGCCACCTGGTCGCGGGTGCGCAGAAGTTCACGCCCGGCAAGGACCGGCCCTCGGTGCTCGAATACGGCAAGAGCATCACCGACGCCTGTCTGGGCTGGGACGATTCACTGCGGGTGCTGGAGCTGCTGTCCGACGCGGTCAAGGCGCGCCGCGCACGCAAGGCCTGAGCATAAAATCGTGCCTTAGCCCATTCTGTGCAATGGAATATAGCTATTGATCTGGTAGTGTCTGCAGCATCGCGAGCAGCCGGGCATGAATGCCGCCAAAGCCGCCGTTGCTCATGCACAGGATGTGGTCGCCGGGCCGCACCGCCGCCCTGATCTGCGCGACCAGCTCGTCGACGTTGTCGGCCACCTGGGCCTTGCGGCCCGGTCCCACGCCCATCGGCGCCAGGGCCTCGCGCGCGTCCCAGTCGAGTCCGCCGGCATGGCAGAACGCCAGGTCGGCGTCCTCCAGGCTCCACGGCAGCTGCGCCTTCATGGTGCCGAGTTTCATGGTGTTGCTGCGCGGCTCGAACACCGCGAGGATGCGCGCAGCCTGGCCGACCTGGCGGCGCAGGCCGTCGAGCGTGGTGCGGATCGCCGTGGGGTGGTGCGCGAAATCGTCGTAGACCGTGATGCCGCCCACACTGCCGCGCACCTCCATGCGGCGCTTGACGTTCTGGAACTCGCCCAGCGCCTGGGCCGCCGCGGCGGGCGCCACGCCCACATGTTCGGCCGCGGCAATCGCGGCCAGCGCGTTGAGCTGGTTGTGAACGCCGCCCAGTGCCCATCGCACCTGCGCCACGCGCTCTCCTTTTTCGAGCACGTCGAAGGCGCCGGGCTCGCCCACGGCGGAAAAATCGCTCACCGTCGCGCCAAAGCTGCGCACCTCGCTCCAGCAACCCTGGTGCAGCACGCGCGCCAGGCTCTCTTCGAGCCCGTTCACCACCACGCGCCCGCTGGATGGCACGGTGCGCACCAGGTGATGGAACTGGCGCTCGATCGCGGCCAGGTCGTCGAAAATGTCGGCGTGGTCGAATTCGAGGTTGTTCAGGATCGCGGTGCGCGGGCGGTAGTGCACGAACTTGCTGCGCTTGTCGAAGAACGCGGTGTCGTACTCGTCCGCTTCGATCACGAAAAAGGAGCGGCCGTGCGGCACAAGGCTCTGCTTCGTGTCCCCCGCCCGCGTTGCGGGCTCCTCCTTTACCTGTGCAGAGCCCTGTGCCACACGGCCGCCACCCACGCGCGCCGATACGCCGAAGTTCAGAGGCACGCCGCCGACCAGAAAGCCCGGCTGCAGGCCGGCGCACTCCAGGATCCAGGCCAGCATCGAGGTGGTGGTGGTCTTGCCGTGCGTGCCGGCCACGGCCAGCACGTGGCGGCCCTGCAGCACATGCTCGGCCAGCCACTGCGGGCCGCTGGTGTAGGGCAGGCCGGCATCCAGAATGGCCTCCATCAGCGGAAACTTCGGTGTGCCGTCGCTAAGATGGGCGCGGCTCACGACGTTGCCGACGACGAACATGTCGGGCTGCAGCGCCAGTTGCTCGGCGCCGAAGCCCTCGATCAGGTCAATGCCCAGCGCGCGCAGCTGGTCGCTCATCGGCGGGTAGACGCCCGCGTCGCAGCCGGTCACCTTGTGGCCCGACTCGCGCGCCAGCGCGGCCAGGCCGCCCATGAAGGTGCCGCAGATCCCCAGAATATGAATGTGCATGAGGTGATTTTAGGCGGGATTCGAGGTGTTTCAGGCCTCCAGCCCTTGTGCAATATGCACAATCAGCTATTGAAACTGTAGCGCTCAGGTTTTGCTGGCAAAGCGCTCGCGCAGCTTCATCTTCCAGAATTTGCCGGTCGAGGTGCGCGGCACGGCGTCGATGAATTCATAGCGCTCGGGTAACTGCCACTTGGCGAAGCCGTGCCCCAGCAGGTGCGGGCCAAAGTCGGTGGCCGCCACGCTCCGGCCGGGTTTTAGCACCACACAGGCCAGCGGGCGCTCGCCCCATTTTTCGTCCGGCATCGCGATCACGGCGGCCTCGGCCACGGCCGGGTGCGCCATCAGCGCGTTCTCCAGATCGACCGAGCTGATCCATTCGCCGCCGGACTTGATCAGGTCCTTGGTGCGGTCGGTGATCTTGACGAAGCCCATCGCGTCGACCGAGGCCACGTCGCCAGTGCGCAGCCAGCCGTCCGGGGTGAATTTTTCGGGGTTCACGGAAACCTGGTGGTCCCCGGCGCCGGGCCGCCCCAAGCCGGGGAGCGCCCCCTCGGGGGGCCGAGGCGCAGCCTCTTGGGGGTAATAACTCCCCGTAATGAAGGGCCCGCGCACCTGGACCTCGCCCACGCTGTGGCCGTCCCAGGGCTGCTCGGTGCCATCGTCGCCCCAGACGCGCAGATCGACCAGCGGCACCGGCACGCCGGCCATGGCGGCGCGGCGGTAGCGCTCGTCCATGCTCGCGTTGCGCAGCTCGGCCTTGGGGTAGGACACGGTGGCGACCGGCGAGGTCTCGGTCATGCCCCAGCCCTGCAAAATCCAGATGCCGTGCTGGTCGAACGCGCGGATCAGCGCCTCGGGCACGGCCGCGCCGCCAACCAGCGAGCGCATGCCGACCGGCAGCTTCCAGCGGCCATGGCTCGGCGAGTCGGGGTTTTGCGCGGCGTCGAAGGTCTGGATCAGGCTCATCCATATGGTGGGCACGCCGAGCGACAGGGTCGGCGGCTCCAGTTGCATCAGGTCGAGCAGGTCGTCGGGGTGCAGGTGCGGGCCGGGAAACACGAGCTTGACGCCCATCATCACCGCGCCATACGGCATGCCCCAGCTGTTGGCGTGGAACATCGGCGTGACCGGCAGCACCACGTCGGTGCCGCGCAGGCCCCAGAAGTCGCCCAGGCTGGCCACCAGCGTGTGCAGCACGGTGGAGCGGTGCGAATACACCACGCCCTTGGGCCGGCCCGTGGTGCCCGAGGTGTAGCACATGGCGACCGGATCGTTTTCGTCGTGCGGCGCGTACCGGAAAGCATCCGGGTCGGCGCCGGCGAGCAGGGCTTCGTAGTCGGTGAACTCCGCCGGGACGGGAGCGCCGGAGAACGGAAAGACGATGACCTTTTCGAACTTGTACAGGTGCGCGAACTGCCGGTACAGCGGCAGCAGCACGTCGTCGATCACCAGAAAGCGGTCCTGCGCATCGTTGGCGATCCAGCCCAGCTCGTCGGGCGACAGGCGCAGGTTCAGCGTGTGCATCACGCCGCCGGCCGCGGGAATGCCGAAGTAGCATTCCAGGTGCGCGTGGTGGTTCCAGCACAGGGTGGCAACGCGCTCGCCTTTTTGCAGGCCCAGCCCTTGCAGGGCCGCCGCCAATGCGCGCGTGCGGCGGTAATAGTCGCCGAAGCTGTGCCGCTTGAGCGATTTGTCGGGCAGGCGCGAGACGATCTCGTTGCTGGCAAACAGGGTACCGGCGCGCTCCAGCAGGTGATTCAGCGACAGCGGCACGGGCATCATCGTGCTTTTCATGGGGGCGGGCATGCGGTGGTCTCCGGACATCGTGGTTTTGGTCTAATCTACTGCGTGCAGGCGGGCAACGCCAGTTAGAGAATGCAAAATCACCTCCATGGATACCCTGAAATCTGAAATTGCCGCGGCCGCCGCCCGTATGGTGGTGGAGGAAGGGCTGGAATACGGTCCGGCCAAGCGCCGCGCGCTCAAACAGATGGGGCTGCCGGCCCGCACGCAACTGCCCGGCAACGACGAGATTGAAACGGCGGTGCGCGAGTACATCGATCTGTTCTGTGCCGACACGCAGCCCGCTGAGCTGGCCGCGCTGCGCCGGCTGGCGCTGTCGTGGATGCAGCGCATGGCACCGTTTCGGCCCTATCTGGGGGGCGCGGTCTGGCATGGCACGGCGACCAAGCTGTCGGACATTTATATCCAGTTGTTTTGCGATGACCCCAAATCAGCGGAGATTGCGCTGATTGACCACAAGGCGGACTACGAGCCGCGCACCGTCAGGGGCTTTCACGGCGAGTCGGTAGAGGCGCTGAGCCTGTCGAGCATCTGCCGCGAGCTGGACACGATCATCGGCGTGCACCTGCTGATCTACGATCTGGACGATCTGCGCGGCGCGCTCAAGCCCGATGCCAGAGGCCGCTCCCCGCGCGGCAATATCGAGGCGGTGCGCCGGCTGCTGCAGGACACAACGCCATGAGCCACGATCCATCATCCGCTGCGCGTGGCGCGCCCGAAATCGGCTCCAGGGGTCGGCGCCGGATTCTCTATGCGGGCGTTGCCGCCGCCGCCGCACTGGGGGGGGCGAGCGTGGCCTGGTGGAAATTCCAGCCTCACGCCACGGTGGCAGACACTGCACTATGGGGTTTGACTTTCGACACGCCCACCGGGGAAAAGCTGGCCATGCAAAGTCTGCGCGGCAAACCCCTGCTGGTCAATTTCTGGGCCACCTGGTGCGCACCATGCGTCGAGGAAATGCCCTTATTGGACCGCTTTTATCGTGAAAACTCGGCCAAAAGCTGGCAGGTTCTTGGATTGGCGGTCGACCAGGTGGAGCCGGTCAATCGGTTCCTGAAAAAAGCACCGGTCAGTTATCCCGTGGGTATGGCCGGGCTGCAGGGAACGGATCTGGGGCGCTCGCTGGGCAATTCGGTTGGCGGTTTGCCCTTCACCGTGGTGTTCGGTGCGGCAGGCACTGTGTTGCATCGTAAAATAGGCCAGATCACCCCTGCGGATCTACAGCGGTGGGCGGCGCCGGGATAAGCCGGCACAGGGTGGCCGCGGGCATCATCCCGAGAGCCCTGGAGATTGCTAGCGCAATTGACTAGCGAGAAAAATAGAAGAAATTAAGGGAAAAAGCGCGCATTAAGCGGAATTTGGAGTAAATTCGCGTTTTTCTTATTGTCCGCAGTCGTTGGAGATTTCATGGATTTACGCAAACTCAAGACCTTGATCGACCTTGTGTCCGATTCAAATGTGTCCGAACTCGAAATCACCGAAGCAGAAGGCAAGGTTCGAATCGTCAAAGGCGGCGTCATGCTGCAACAGGCCGCCGCCCCCGTGATGGTGGCCGCGCCTGCCGTCGCACCGCAGGGCCTGGCGCCAACCACACCGGCCGCGGCGCCTGCCGTTGAAGTGCCGCCGGGGCACGTCGTCAAGTCGCCCATGGTGGGCACGTTTTATCTGTCGTCGAGTCCGGGGGCCAAGCCTTTCGTCGAGGTCGGCAGCGCGGTCAAGGAAGGCGACACGATCTGCATCATCGAAGCCATGAAGATCCTCAACGAGATCGAGGCCGACAAGTCGGGCACCATCACCCAGATCCTGGGGCAGAACGGCCAGGCCGTTGAATATGGGCAGCCTCTCTTCGTGATTGAGTGAAGTTAAAAGTAAGCGGCCACTCATGTTTAAAAAAATCCTGGTTGCCAACCGTGGCGAGATTGCCCTGAGAATCCAGCGCGCCTGTAGCGAGATGGGTGTCAAGGCGGTGATGGTTTATTCGGAGGCCGACCGCGAGGCCAAGTACGTCAAACTGGCGGAAGAAGCGGTCTGCATCGGGCCGGCCTCGGCGTCGCTGAGCTACCTGAATATGCCGGCGCTGATTTCGGCCGCCGAGGTGACCGATGCCGAGGCCATCCATCCGGGTTACGGGTTTTTGGCCGAAAACGCCGATTTCGCCGAGCGGGTTGAAAAAAGCGGTTTTCAGTTTATCGGCCCGGCCCCCGAGTCGATCCGCCTGATGGGCGACAAGGTGTCGGCCAAGCAGGCCATGATCAAGGCGGGCGTGCCCTGCGTGCCGGGCTCCGAGGGCGAACTGCCGGACGACCCGGTGCAAATCCGGCGCACGGCCAAGGCGGTGGGCTACCCCGTCATTATCAAGGCGGCGGGTGGCGGTGGCGGGCGCGGCATGCGCGTGGTGCATACCGAGGCGGCGCTCATCAACGCGGTGCAGATGACCAAGGCCGAGGCCGGCGCGGCCTTCGGCAATCCGGCCGTGTACATGGAAAAATACCTGCAGAACCCGCGCCATATCGAGATCCAGATCCTGGCCGACAAGTACAAGAATGCGGTCTATCTGGGCGAGCGCGACTGCTCGATGCAGCGGCGCCATCAGAAGGTGATTGAAGAAGCCCCGGCGCCGGGCATCCCGCGCAGGCTGATTGAGCGGCTGGGCGAGCGCTGCGTGGCGGCCTGCAAAAAGATCGGCTACCGCGGCGCCGGCACCTTCGAGTTTCTGTACGAGAACGGCGAGTTCTACTTCATCGAGATGAACACGCGCGTGCAGGTCGAGCACCCGGTGACCGAATTCATCACGGGCGTGGACATCGTCAAGACCCAGATCATGGTGGCGGCCGGTGAAAAACTGCCCTTCACGCAGCGCCAGATCGAGATCCGCGGCCACTCCATCGAATGCCGCATCAACGCCGAAGACCCGTTCACATTCACGCCCTCGCCGGGGCGCATCACTACCTGGCACACGCCGGGCGGGCCGGGCGTGCGGGTGGACTCGCATATCTATACCAACTACTTCATACCGCCGAACTACGACTCGATGATCGCCAAGATCATCGTGCATGGCGACACGCGCGAACAGGCGCTGGCGCGCATGCGCACCGCGCTCAACGAGACGGTCATCGAGGGCATCCAGAGCAACATCCCGCTGCACCGCGAGTTGATGGTGGATGCGAATTTCGTGGCGGGCGGCACGAATATTCACTACCTCGAAGAATGGCTGGCGCAGCACAAGCGCTGAGCGAACAGCCCACATGGCGTAGCACGCATGTTTGAACTGAGCCTGATGTGCCCGCAGGACCGGGTCGAGACCTTCAGCGAGGCGCTGGAGGCGCTCGATGCGCTGAGCGTGTCCGTGGAAGACTTTGATGCCCAGACCGACGCGGAGCAGGCCCTGTTTGGCGAACCCGGCATGCCGCCTCCGAAGGACGGCTGGCAGCGCTCGCGCGTGCTGGCTTTGTTTGCTACAGAGTTAGTAGCTAAAGAGGCAGCATCCTTGCTGTCTGCGCAGGATTTCTTTGATGAATGCCGGTTGCTCGGCATCAGTCTGGTGCCCGATCAGGACTGGGTGCGCCTGACGCAATCGCAATTTGCGCCGGTCGAGGTCACGCCCGAGTTCTGGATCGTTCCGACCTGGCATGAGCCGCCGGCGCAGGCCCGCACGATCATCCGGCTGGATCCGGGGCTGGCCTTTGGCACGGGCACGCATCCCACCACGCGCATGTGCCTGCGCTGGATTGCGCAGCATGGCCGTGCTGGCGGGCAACACGCCGCGGGCAATCCGTTGGGCCGGGTGCTCGACTACGGCTGCGGCTCCGGGATTCTGGCCATTGGCGCGGCGAAATTTGGCGCCGTGGACATCGATGCGGTCGACATCGACGGCGCAGCGGTCGAGTCCACGAAGCTGAATGCGCAGGCCAATGCCGTGCGCCTGCAGGCCGGCCTGCCCGATCGGGCGACGGGCCGCTACCAGACGGTGCTGGCGAATATCCTGGCCACGCCGCTCAAGGTGTTGGCGCCGCTGCTGTGCGCGCACGTCGCGCCCGGCGGCTCGCTCGTCATGGCGGGGATTCTGGAGCGCCAGGCCGACGAGCTCAAGGCGGCTTATGCGCCGTATGCGCGGTTGGTGGTGGCCGACAGCGAAGACGGCTGGATACTGATGACCGCCACGCTGTGAATCGTGGTGCGGCGCCAGGGCCGCGCGGCGACCCTACAATCCGTTACCCATGAGCCTGATCACACGCTGCCCTGCCTGCGGGACGATGTTCAAAGTCGTGCCCGACCAACTCAGGATTTCCGACGGTTGGGTGCGCTGCGGGCAATGCACCGAGGTTTTCGAGGCGCCCGAGCACCTGCTACCGGAATCGTTGATGGCAGCGCCGGCCCCGTCGGTGGCCTCGGTGCCCCATGGCGGCAATGCGATGGGGGCGACGCCGGCGGCGCCCGACGCCGGGCCCGAGGGGGCGGCCGCCGCCGGAATCATCGAGCAGGACACTGACACCGAGTCCTGGGCGCTGCCGCCAGGCGTAGATCTGCCGCCGACTGAAATACAGCCGGACATGGATCCAGGCGCATCTGCAGAACCTGGCCTTGCGGATGAGGTGCTGTGGCCCGCGCCCTGGGACGAACCCCTGGACGTGCTGCCGGGCGAGCCGTCGCCTGCGCCCGTGAGCGGGTTTCTGACAGAGCCGAGTGCGGCGCCTTCGCCGGAGGAGCCGGGCCCGGCCCCCGACCCGGCCCTGCAGGAGGTGTCGTTTGTGCGGGAAGCCCACCGCAAGGCGTTGTGGGAGCGCCCGCGGATTCGCCGCCTGCTGATGGTGGCGTGCGCTGTGTTGCTGGTGTTGCTGGGGCTGCAGTGGGCAATCCACGAGCGCGACAGGATTGCCGCCTTCGAGCCGCGCACCCGGGGCCTGTTGCAGGGGCTGTGCGTCCCGCTGCGCTGCACGGTGGCGCCGCTGCGGCAGATTGAATCCATTGTGGTTGACAGCTCGTCGTTCAAAAAAGTCCGTGACAATGTTTACCAGCTCAGCCTCACGATCAAGAATACCGCGCCCGTCGCACTCGCCATGCCCAGCGTTGAGCTGGCGCTGACCGACACACAGGATCAGCCGGTGCTGCGCCGGGTTCTGTTGCCCACCGATCTGGGCGCCGCGGCCGTGCTGACTGCGGGCGGCGAGTGGACCGGCTCGCTTCCTGTCAGCGTGGCGGACAACGCTATCGCGGCCCGTATTGCGGGTTACCGCGTGCTGGCCTTCTATCCCTGACATCTTTTTATCCCAAACTTATGGCAGCAATCATTTGTGGCTCCCTGGCTTTTGACACCATCATGACCTTCGAGGGCCGGTTCGCCGAGCAGATCCTGCCGGATCAGCTGCACATCCTCAACATCTCGTTCCTGGTGCCTGCGCTGCGCCGTGACTTCGGCGGCTGCGCCGGCAACATCGCCTACGGCCTGAAACTGCTCGGCGGCAACCCGCTGCCGATGGCCACCGTCGGCAGTGATGGCCTGGATTACATCGCGCGCTTGAGGGCGCAGGGCATCAGCACCGAGTTCGTGCGCGAGGTCGGCGATACCTACACCGCGCAGTGCTTCATCACGACCGATATGGCCAACAACCAGATCACCGCTTTCCATCCCGGTGCCATGCAGCAGGCGCACCTCACGAAGATTGCGCCGCGCAGCGACGTGCGGCTGGGCATCATCTCGCCCGACGGCCGCGACGCGATGCTGCAGCACGCCGAGCAGTTCAAGGCGGCCGGCATTCCCTTTGTGTTCGATCCGGGCCAGGGACTGCCGATGTTCGATGGCAAGGAACTGGCGCACTTCGTCGAGCTCGCTGCCTGGGTCACGGTGAACGACTACGAAGGCAAGATGCTCAGCGATCGCACGGGCTGGAGCAGTGCCGAGCTCTCACGCCGCGTGCAAGGCCTGATCGTGACGCTGGGCGCCGAGGGCAGCGAAGTGTGGGTCGATGGCGAAAAAACCCTGGTGCCGCCAGTCAAGGCGAGCGCGGTGGTGGATCCGACGGGCTGTGGCGACGCCTACCGCGGCGCGCTGCTGTATGGGCTGGAACAGGGCTGGAGCCTGGCGCGCTGCGCCGCGCTGGGGAACCGCATCGGCGCGCTCAAGATTGCCCAGCGCGGGCCGCAGAACTACACGCTGGATTTGAAAGAAATCGGTCTGTAGACCACACGGCACATAGACAGGAGGCTCATATTTTGATAGCAATTTATTTATTGCACCCGCTCAAGGGGGTAGTCACTGCGCTTGCGACAGACATGAAAAAGCCCGATGTTTTGCAACACCGGGCCTGGAAAGCGGCAAGCCGCTGTTGGCTGTTTACGGCTTGCTGGCCGTAGGAAACGGCCACGCCGCCTGCGGGTTCAGAGTCGTCTGAGCCGCAGGGGCAGCCGGCGCCGGGGCTGCTTTGGCAGCGGGTGCTTTCGCGGCTTTCTTCGCAGCGGGTTTTTTTGCTGCTTTCTTGGCGGCCGGCTTTTTCGCCGGGGCTTTCTTGGCGGCCGCTTTCTTCGCTGGCGCCTTCTTCGCCGGGGCTTTCCTGGCTACGGCTTTTTTCGCCGGCGCTTTTTTTGCTGCTGCTTTTTTGGCAGGAGCCTTCTTCGCTACAGCCTTCTTGGCTGGCGCTTTTTTCGCCACTACTTTTTTGGCAGGGGCTTTCTTCGCAGCGGCCTTCTTGGCCGGCGCTTTTTTCGCCGCTACTTTTTTAGCAGGAGCTTTCTTCGCAGGTGCGGCCTTTTTTGCGGCCGGTTTTTTCGCAGTTGCCATCATTTTCTCCTTGATCAAATTGCAAAGAGCACTTCATGCTTGTTGGTTTGCATGAAGCGATCCATGGTGTTGGAACAATGTCCAGCACCATGAACACGGGAACACAGGCTGTCGCCACGCTCTGCGGCGCGATCAACAGTCTGTGCGATTCTTGATTTCATTATGGTTATAGGAATGCTTCAATCCCAGGAAAGCGCACCGCCCGACTGATACTCGATCACGCGGGTTTCAAAGAAGTTGCGCTCTTTCTTCAGGTCAATCATTTCGCTCATCCACGGGAACGGATTGGTCTCGTTCGGGAACAGCTCCTCGAGTCCGATCTGCGTGGCACGCCGGTTCGCGATGTAGCGCAGGTAGCCCTTGAACATGGAGGCGTTCATGCCGAGCACGCCGCGCGGCATGGTGTCCTCGGCGTATTTGTACTCGAGCTCCACCGCCTTCATGAACAGGGCACGGATCTCGGTCTTGAATTCGGCCGTCCACAGCTGCGGATTTTCCAGCTTGAGCTGGTTGATCAGGTCGATACCGAAATTGCAGTGCATGGACTCGTCGCGCAGGATGTACTGGTACTGCTCGGCCGCACCGGTCATCTTGTTTTGGCGGCCCAGCGCGAGGATTTGCGTGAAGCCGACATAGAAGAACAGGCCCTCCATCAGGCAGGCAAAGACGATCAGCGACTTGAGTAGCGTCTGATCGGTCTCGGGTGTGCCGGTATGGAAGTTCGGGTCGCTGATGGCCTCGATGAACGGGATCAGGAACTCGTCCTTGTCGCGGATCGACTGCACTTCGTTATAGGCATTGAAGATCTCGCCTTCGTCCAGGCCCAGCGACTCCACGATGTACTGGTAGGCGTGCGTATGGATGGCTTCTTCGAACGCCTGACGCAGCAGGAACTGGCGGCATTCGGGCGCCGTAATGTGGCGGTAGGTGCCGAGCACGATGTTGTTGGCGGCCAGCGAATCGGCGGTGACGAAGAAGCCGAGGTTGCGCTTGACGATGCGCCGCTCGTCTTCGGTCAGCCCGTTCGGGTCCTTCCACAACGCGATATCGCGCGTCATGTTGATTTCTTGCGGCATCCAGTGGTTGGAGCAGGTGGCGAGGTATTTTTCCCAGGCCCACTTGTACTTGAACGGCACCAGCTGGTTGACGTCGGTCTGGCCGTTGATGATGCGCTTGTCGGAGGCGTTGACGCGGCGGCGTTCACCGCTCGCGGCGGGTACAAGCGTGGGAGGGATTGCGCGCGCAACGGCCGGCGCGGGCATCACGGCACCGTCATTCAG
This sequence comes from Rhodoferax sediminis, assembly GCF_006970865.1. Classification (NCBI taxonomy): domain Bacteria; kingdom Pseudomonadati; phylum Pseudomonadota; class Betaproteobacteria; order Burkholderiales; family Comamonadaceae; genus Rhodoferax; species Rhodoferax sediminis. The sequence goes on along the minus strand of NZ_CP035503.1, from coordinate 3,783,856 downwards.
GGTGCGCAATGCAGGCTGTGGGCCGGTAGCGGGAGAGGGAGAAAAAAGAGGCGGGAGTTCCACCCCGCGGTTGTTTCGCAAACCGCTGTTTGGTGCTGCAGGCAATGAGGGCTTGACTTCTTCGTCCCAGGTCAACATAGATTTTCCAATGCTCAGATTATGAAAGCAGCGATGTGAAATGCAAAGTGCTCATTCACATCGCTGTCATATTGTGTTGCTCAATTGCATCGCAATTTCGAGATGCAGTGCGGCTTGATTTATTGGCAGGACTCGCACGTCGGATCGTCAACGCCGCAGAACTGGATGTCGGTTGCCGGCATCGCGTTCATCTGCGATCGTGCGGCCGCCGCCGCGGCATCGAGTGCACTCGTGCCGGCGCCGCCTTTGGCTTCCCCGCTCGAGGTCACGGCATTCAAACGGCCGGCCGTGACCGTTGATTTTTCCGCATGCGTGGCGCTCATGGTGCGCAGGTAGTAGGTGGTCTTCAGGCCGCGCAACCAGGCCAGCTTGTAGGTGTCGTCGAGCTTCTTGCCCGAGGCGCCGGCCATGTAAATGTTGAGCGACTGCGCCTGGTCGATCCACTTCTGGCGGCGTGCCGCGGCTTCCACCAGCCAGGTGGCTTCGACTTCAAACGCGGTCGAGTACAGCGCCTTGATTTCCTGCGGCACGCGGTCGATCGGACGCAGCGAACCATCGAAGTGCTTGAGGTCCATCACCATCACGTCGTCCCACAGGCCCAAACGCTTGAGGTCGCGCACCAGACCGCCGTTGATCACGGTGAACTCGCCCGACAGGTTGGACTTGACCGACAGGTTGCCGAAGCAGGGCTCGATCGAGGCATCCACGCCGATGATGTTGGAGATGGTGGCGGTCGGCGCGATGGCCACGCAATTGGAATTGCGCATGCCGTCCTGGGCAATCTTGTGGCGCAGGGCCTCCCAGTCCATCGTCGAGGAGCGGTCTACTTCGACATAACCGCCGCGCGCCTGTGCCAGCAGCTCCAGCGTGTCGAGCGGCAAAACGCCCTTGTCCCACAGCGAGCCCTTGTAGCTCGCATACTTGCCGCGCTCCCTGGCCAGCTCGGTGGAGGCCCAGTAGGCGTAGTAACAAATCGCTTCCATTGACTGGTCGGCGAATTCCACCGCGGCCTGGCTCGCGTAGGGAATACGCAGCTCGTACAGGCTGTCCTGGAATCCCATCAGGCCCAGGCCCACCGGGCGGTGGCGCATGTTGGAGTCGCGTGCCTTCTTGACCGCGTAGTAGTTGATGTCGATCACGTTGTCGAGCATGCGCATCGCCGTGGTGATGGTTTTCTTGAGCTTGTCGTGATCCAGCACCTGGGTGCCGCCGGCCTGGCCTTCGGGCGCCGCCTTCAGGTGCTGCAACAGGTTCACCGAGCCCAGGTTGCAGACCGCGGTTTCGGTGTCGCTGGTGTTGAGCGTGATTTCGGTGCACAGGTTGGAGGAGTGCACCACGCCTACGTGCTGCTGCGGCGAACGTACGTTGCAGGCATCCTTGAAGGTGATCCAGGGATGGCCGGTCTCGAACAGCATGGTCAGCATCTTGCGCCACAGGTCACTGGCCTGCACCGTACGGCAGGGCTTGATCTCGCCGCGCGCCGCGCGCTCTTCGTAGGCCACGTAGGCCTTCTCGAAGTCGGCCCCGAACTTGTCATGCAGATCCGGCACGTTGTTGGGCGAGAACAGCGTCCACTCGCCCTTTTCCATGACGCGGCGCATGAACAGGTCGGGAACCCAGTTGGCGGTGTTCATGTCGTGCGTGCGTCGGCGGTCGTCGCCGGTGTTCTTGCGCAGCTCCAGGAATTCCTCGATGTCCAGGTGCCACGATTCCAGGTAGGTGCACACGGCCCCCTTGCGCTTGCCGCCCTGGTTCACGGCCACGGCGGTGTCGTTGACGACCTTGAGGAACGGCACCACGCCCTGCGATTCGCCATTCGTGCCCTTGATGTGGCTGCCCAGCGCGCGCACGCGCGTCCAGTCATTGCCCAAGCCGCCGGCAAACTTGGACAGCAGTGCGTTTTCCTTGATGGATTCGTAAATGCCGTCGAGGTCGTCCGGCACCGTGGTCAGGTAGCACGACGAGAGCTGCGAGCGCAGCGTGCCGCTGTTGAACAGGGTCGGGGTGCTGGACATGAAGTTGAACGACGACAGCACTTCGTAGAACTCGATGGCGCGCGCCTCGCGGTCGATTTCGTTCAGCGCCAGGCCCATGGCCACGCGCATGAAGAACACCTGCGGCAGCTCGATGCGGCTCTTGCGCACGTGCAGGAAGTAGCGGTCGTACAGGGTTTGCAGGCCCAGGTAGTCAAACTGCAGGTCGCGCTCGGCCTTGAGTGCGGCGCCCAGTTGCTTCAGGTCGAACTGCAGCAGCCGCTCGTCGAGCAGCTCGGCCTCCACGCCCTTCTTGATGCCCAGGGGGAAGTAGTCGGCATATTGCTGCGCCATCTCGGCCTGGGTGGCTTCCACGCCCAGCACTTCCCGGGTAATGGTGTGCAGCAGCAGGCGCGCCGTGGCGTAGGTGTAATCGGGGTCTTTCTCGATCAGCGTGCGCGCGGCCAGGATCGACGCCTTGTAGACCTCGTCCATGGGGACGCCGTCGTACAGGTTGCGCATGGTCTCGGCCACGATCGGGTCGGGCCGGATGTCGGCACCCAGGCCGGCGCAGGCCGATTCGATCAAACCCTGCAGCCGGTTCAGGTCCAGCGCCACGCGCTGACCACCGTCGAGCACGTGCAGCGTAGGCGCCTTGGGCGCCGCCTGCGTGGCCTGCTGCGCCCGCTCCTGGGTGCGCCGCTCCCGGTACAGCACATAGGCTCGTGCGATTTCGTGGTGGCCACCGCGCATCAGGCCCAATTCCACCTGGTCCTGCACGTCTTCAATATGGAAGGTGCCACCGCCCGGGCGCGAGCGCATCATGGCGCGCACCACGCCCTGGGTCAGGCTGTCGACCACCTCGCGCACGCTGGCCGATGCGGCGCCCTGCGTGCCATGTACGGCCAGGAATGCCTTCATCATGGCCACGGCAATCTTGTTCGGCTCGAACGGCACGACGGAGCCGTTGCGCCGGATGATCTGGTAGTGCGCCAGCGGGCTGGCGGCCAGGGCGCCCGCGCTGTCGGTTCCCCGGGTGCTGGAAGTGCCTGCAGGGTGGTTGGTGCTGGCAGGGAGAGACTGGTTTGAAGTTGCTTGCATTGTTTCCTCGTCTTTCGCAATTTTTGTGGGGGGCAATGGCCTGGCGGGCAGACTCGAAACGGTTGTCAAAGCCCCCGGCTGCTACGCGATGGAGACACTATAGCTAGTGTTTCGCGCTAACTCAAGCCACTACCTGTAGTGTATCGCCCCAGAAACGGAGGATTGGCGCGCAGACCCGAAAACCTCACGGGGGCGAGTGGGTTTGCACGCACTGCGTCAGATGCCGGTGATGGACCCGCAGGCGTTGCCAGCGCACGCGCTGTTCCCGCAGATCAAGCAAATATGCGCCTTTCGGGGATTTTTTCCGCGCATCACCGCTTGCGGGTTGGCTGCGTACTTTGGCGCATACTTTGGCGGCGGCCTGTAGATGCGAAAAATGATTCCGCAAAAATAAATTCAAGCGTCGTGAAATGGCATCGCACCAGCGGGAAAACACTGAGTTCGCCAGCCCAGTGCGCGTTGCAAAAAAGCCCATCGAAAGCCGTTGCCCGGATCCTGCTTGCGACCCGGGGCGATGTGTTCGTGACCGGCGATATAGGCCACCGGGTAGCGCTGCGCCAGCGCGGCACACAGGCCCGCCAGGGTTTCATACTGGGCGGCCTCGAACGCCTCGCCCTCCACTCCTTCCAGTTCAATGCCGATCGAGTCGTCGTTGCAGTTGTCGCGTCCGCGGTAATGCGAGCGCCCCGCGTGCCAGGCGCGCGCATCGCAGCTGACGAACTGCCATAGTTCCCCATTGCGGCGAATGAAGAAGTGGGCCGACACCTGCATGCCACGAATCGATTCGAAGTAGGGGTGGGCATCCCAGTGCAGCGTATTGGTGAACAGCTGCAGCACCTCGTCGCCGCCGTAGTGCCCGGGCGGCAGGCTGATCGAGTGCAGCACGATCAGGTCGATCAGCGCGTTGGCCGGGCGCTCCCCGGCGTTGGGTGAGCGCAGCACGCGCGCAAAACGGTACCAGCCGTCCTGCCATAGGGTGCTGGCGGGGTGGCGATCAGGGGGTATCGTCATGCGCATCGTCACCAAACGGGGTGGTGATGTTCAGGCGTGCAATGCGGTAACGGATCTGGCGCAGATTCAAACCCAGCCGTGCCGCCGCAGCGGTGCGGTTGAAGCCGGTCTCGGTGAGCGTTTTGACCAGCACTTCGCGCTCCTGCTGGTCCAGATAGCTTTGCAGATCGCCCGTCACGGCAGGCGGGCCGTTGGAGGGCTGACCCGGAACAAAGTCCACATGCAACTCGCTGCCGTCGCTTAGCGCCACGGCGCGATGCAGCAGGTTTTCGAGCTCGCGGACGTTGCCGCTCAGGGGGTGCGAGGCCAGTTGCGCCAGCAGGGCGCTTGAGAGCGCGGGCACCGGCATGTCGGACTCCTGGGCAATTTTGGCCAGCAGCGCCTCGCACAGGGCCGGCAGGTCGCTGCGCCGCTCGCGCAGCGGGGGCACTGCAATCTCAATCACGTTGAGACGGAAAAACAGGTCCTGCCGAAAGCGCCCGGCCGCTACATCGGCGGCCAGATCCTTGTGCGTGGCGCTGACGATGCGCACGTCCACCGCATCTTCCTGCGTCGAGCCCAGTGAGCGCACGCTGCGCTCCTGGATGGCGCGCAGCAGCTTGGACTGCATGGCCAGCGGCAGGTCGCCGATTTCATCGAGGAACAACGTACCCTTGCGCGCCGCCTGGAAGTAGCCATCACGATCCTGGGTGGCGCCGGTGTAGGAGCCCTTTTTGGCGCCGAAGAATTCGGCCTCCAGCAGATTCTCCGGAATGGCGCCGCAGTTCACGGCGACAAAGGGAGCCTCCGCGCGATGGCTGCAGGCGTGGATGGCGCGCGCAACCAGTTCCTTGCCGGTGCCGGACTCGCCGCGTACCAATACCGGCGCCATGCTGCGCGCCACCTTGACGATGCGCTGCTTGACTAGGCGCATCGGCTCGGAGTCACCGACCATGCGCCGCAGCGAAGCCGGTTCGCTGTCCAGCCGATCCAGCGCGCCGGCGGCCTTGGCCGGACCCGGTGTGCCACGCCCACTTTTATAAATCTGGCCGGTGTCCTGGATGGCGGAGGCCACCACCGTGCGGAACTGCTTCAGGTCCACCGGCTTGGTGAGGTAGTCGAACGCGCCGGCCTTCAGGGCTTCCACCGCGTTTTCGGCGGAGCCGTAGGCCGTCATCACGATGCAGCGCTCCGCACGCTGTTGTGCCTGCATGCCGGTGAGCAGTTCCATGCCCAGGCCGTCGGGCAGGCGCATGTCGGTAATCACCGCATCGAAGCGCTTTTCTTTCAGGCAAAGCCAGGCCTGGGCAAGATTGGCCGCGGCGTCCACGTGATAGCCCTCGCGGGTCAGCGTGAGCTCATACAGGTCGCGCAGGTCGGGCTCGTCGTCGACGACCAGGACCTGCGCCGGGGAGGGGGAAGGGTTGGCTGACATTGCTTAAGCGCGCATTGTGTCAAATGCAGGCGTGGTCGGCCGAAAGGCCACGAAAAATTCGTTGCCGTCGCGCACGCCGCCGGCCAGACGTTTGCGCGCGCGGTCATAGCCGATGACCGCACCATGGCGCTCGCACAACTCGCGGCAGATGTACAGGCCCAGGCCGCTGGAGCGGCTCTCCGACGAGAAAAAGGGCTCGAACAAATGGCGCTGCACGCTGGGCTCCAGCGGAGCGCCGTCGCTCCAGACCCGCAGCGTCGCCTGGCCGGTCATGGAGGCGTGGGTCGAGACCTGCAGCGAGTCCGGCGCAGGGCCCGCGTAACGCAAGGCATTGTCCAGCAGGTTCACCAGCACACGGCGCAGGTGGTCTGCGTCGAATGCGATCAGGACATTGGCCGCGGCAAGCGCCAGCCCGATCGAGCGGCCGCTGCTGGCTTGCCGCGCCCAATCCATGCAGATGTCCCGGATCGTGGCATCCAGGCTCAGCGAGGCGGGCAGGGACAAGTCCGATTTTTGCTGCGCCCGCGATACGTCGAGTACGTCCTCGACGATGCGCGACAGCCTTTGCGCGTTCTGCTGCACCATCAGCGCCAGGCGCTGCTGCGCCGGCTCGGTCAGGTCCTCGCCGAGCAGGGCATTCGCCTGGGTGATGGCCGCCAGCGGGTTGCGTATTTCATGTGCCACGGCGGCCGACATGCGCCCCATGGCGGCCAGCTTTTCGGTGCGCAAGCGCGCCTCCATCTCGCGCAGGTCCTGCAGGAACATGACGCACAGGCTCTCGACCTCCTCTTCGTGGGTCGCTGTCAGGCGCGTGCGGGCGCGCACGCGGCAGGCGTTGTGCCCCGCATGATCAATGGCCAGATCGGCGATCTGGTCGCCGCGCTGCAGAAACGTCAGGCGCGCCAGTTCGGCCACGGCGCGCCAGGCGGGCTGCGAATCCAGCACGAACGGTGCCATGGGCGCCGGCCCGTCGGCACCGAGCAGCTGCCTTGCGGCCGGATTGGCGGCGCGCACCACGCTCCTGGCATCGACCACCAGCACGCCGTCGGTCAGGCTCTCGATCACCAGCTCGTTGACATGGGTCTGGATCCGTACCGCGAGCCCGCTGCGGCGCGCCCGCAGCTCCTCGCGTACCAGCCGCGAGGCGAGCTGGTGCGTCAAAAACGCGACGATGAACAAGCCGATGCCCGCCAGGCCGGCCTGCAGGAAATGCGACGCCATGTCGCCGGGGGCCTGCAGCGACACGTGCCAGGCCTCCACCAGCAGGATCAGGGTCACGCCGGCGGCCGTGCCCAGCGCCAGCAGGACCGAGCCGAGCACCGACGCCAATAACACGGGCAGCGCAAACAGGGGCGTGTAGTTGATCGCGCTGGTCTGCAAAAACTGCAGCGCCGAGAAGACCACGACATCCACACCGATGGTGAACACCCACTGCGGATCGAAGCTCTGGCCCGGCCACCGGGGGCGCGCAAAAATTCGCACCGCCAGCGCCGCGGCCAGATAGGCCGCGCACAGGGCGACCAGCCATTTGTTGACCGGCTGGCCAAGCCCGTAGATCGAGCCCTGCAGCAGCAACAGCAGCAGGCCGATCATGGCGCGTGCCGTCATGAAGCCGCGCCACAGCCGCACGATCGCCAGATTCTGATGCACCGGCTGGCTGCTGCGCTCGGACTCCAGGGGCCCAAACCAGGAGGAGGCGTCCGGCGAACGGCTCATTCAGCCCTCGGCCCGGCGCCGATGCTCGGCGCAGCAATACAGGCCCTGCCGGCCCGGCACCGCTTCGGTCCTGGGCACATGCACCGTACACACCGGACAGCGCACCATGTCCTGCAGCAGCGGTTGGGGCGGCGGGGGTGCGTCGCGCCGCGGCGCCCGCTCTGCCTGCCGGTGTGTGCGCCACAACCAGATGCCGGCCAGCGCCACCGCCAGCATGAGGATGAACTTCATGGGGTGCGTCCCAAAATGACTTCCAGCACGAAGCGCGAGCCGACATAGGCCAGCAACAGCAGCCCGGAGCCCGCATACAGGAACCGCACCGCCTTGCGTCCGCGCCAGCCAAAGCGCGCTCGGCCCAGTAGCAGCACCGCGAACGTGAGCCACGACAGGATGGAAAAAACGGTCTTGTGGTCCCACTGCCAGCCCGGGCCCGTGCCGGTCGGGCCGTACAGGGTTTCCGCGAAAAACCAGCCCGCCAGCAAGGTGGCCGAGAGCAGGATGAAGCCGACCGTCACGAAGCGGAAGGTCAGCCGCTCCAGCGTGAGCAGCGGCACGCCGGTGCGGGCGTCGGCGGCCAGGCGGATCTGCCTCTCGGCGCGCGTCATGAGCCAGGCGTGCAGCACCGCGGCGGCGAACAGGCCGTAGGACGCGATGCCCAGTGCCAGATGCAGCGGCAGCCAGGGCGAGGCGGCATGCAGGTGCGCGCCCGGAAACGCGAGCGGCAGCAGCACGGCGATACCGCCCAGCGCCGCCAGCGCCCAGCGCACCGGCAACTGCGGAAACAGATGGCTCTCCACGCCGTACATGGTCAGCACCAGCCAGGCCGTCATGGACAGCGCCGGCGCAAATCCGAAGCGCGGCGTGTCACCCAGCAGTCCCCAGCCCAGTACCAGCGCGTGCAGCAGCCAGCCGAGCATCAACCAGGCGCGGGCCGCGGGCGCGCTCATGCGGGCGGCCGCCGCGGCCGGCACCGTGTAGGCGAGCGCGACCGCCACACTCAGGATCTCGGTGATCGGGCTCGCACTGGGTAAAATCATGGGATACAGTTTAGCGGCTCGATCATCCCCGCCCGACGTCCCCGGCATTCACCCGTCCCCACTACAGGCTGCGCGTTCAGCGCATCGACCCTCTTCATGGCCTCCGCTCTCACCGACAAACTCTCCCGCCTCGTCAAGGAAATGCGCGGCCAGGCCCGCATCACCGAGGCCAACGTGCAGGACATGCTGCGCGAGGTGCGCATGGCCCTGCTCGAGGCCGACGTGGCGCTGCCCGTGGTGCGCGACTTCATTGCGCGCGTCAAGGAAAAAGCGCTCGGGCAGGAGGTGATGGGCTCGCTCTCGCCGGGGCAGGCACTGGTCGGCATCGTGAACCGCGAGCTCAGCCACACCATGGGCGAGGGCATCAGCGACATCAACCTGGCCGCGCAGCCGCCCGCCGTGATCCTGATGGCCGGCCTGCAGGGCGCCGGCAAGACCACCACCACCGCCAAGCTGGCCAAGCACCTGATTGAAAAGCGCAAGAAGAAGGTGCTGACGGTCTCGGGTGACGTGTATCGGCCGGCCGCCATCGAGCAGCTCAAGATGGTGACGCAGCAGGCCGGGGCCGAGTGGTTTCCGAGCACGCCCGAGCAAAAGCCGGTCGACATCGCGCGCGCCGCGATCGACTACGCGCGCAAGCATTTCTTCGACGTGCTGCTGGTTGACACGGCCGGCCGGCTCGCCATCGACGAGGTGTTGATGCGCGAGATCAAGGAGTTGCACGCCGCGCTCGCTCCGGTGGAGACGCTGTTCGTGGTCGATGCCATGCAGGGCCAGGACGCGATCAATACTGCCCGCGCCTTCAAGGAGGCGCTGCCGCTGACCGGCATCATCCTGACCAAGCTCGACGGCGACTCGCGCGGCGGTGCGGCGCTGTCGGTGCGCCAGATCACCGGCGCGCCGATCAAGTTCGCCGGTACCAGCGAAAAGCTCGACGGCCTGGAGGTGTTCGACGCGGAGCGTCATGCCGGGCGCATCCTGGGCATGGGCGACATCGTGGCGCTGGTCGAACAGGTCACGGCCGGGGTCGACGTCGAGGCCGCGCAAAGGCTGGCGGCCAAGGTCAAGAGCGGCGCGGCCTTCGACCTCAACGATTTCCTGGGCCAGCTGCAGCAAATGAAGCAGATGGGGGGCCTGTCCAGCCTGCTCGACAAGCTGCCCGCGCAGATGGCGGCCAAGGCCGGCCAGGTCGACATGAACAAGGCCGAGAAAGACATCAAGCGCAAGGAAGGCATCATCCAGAGCATGACGCCGCTGGAGCGCCGCAAGCCCGACCTGATCAAGGCCACGCGCAAGCGTCGCATCGCGGCCGGCGCCGGCGTTCACGTGCAGGAAGTGAACCGCCTGCTGGGTGAATTCGAGCAGATGCAGGGCATGATGAAAAAGATGAAGGGCGCCGGCATGATGAAAATGATGAAGCGCATGGGCGGCATGAAGGGCATGCCGAAAATGCCGTTCTGATCGACTTCACAACAGAAACAGGCTGCCAGCCCTTTTGCGGCGGACGCTAATAGTTATCAAATCGATAGCTAATGCTCAAGCGAGCAGTGTGCTTTCCTGTAGCAGCACCTCGCCGCGCAGCCAGCGCTGGCTGGCCTCGGTGACGCGCACATCCACCATCTGGCCCGTGAGCCGCGGCTGGCCCGGGAACAGCACCAGACGATTGCATTCGGTGCGCCCGGTGAACACGGCCGGGTCCTTGCGCGATGGCCCTTCCACCAGAATGCGCTGCACCGTGCCCTGGCGGCTCGCGCTGATGGCACGCACGCTCTCGTCCAGCCGCGCCTGCAACTGCTGCAGCCGGCGCAGCTTGACCTCGTGCGGTGTCTCATCCATCAGGTTGGCGGCCGGCGTGCCCGGGCGCGGGCTGAAGATAAAGCTGAACGAGGTGTCGTAGCCCACGTCGTCGATCAGCTTCATCATCTTGTTGAAGTCGTCCTCGGTCTCGCCGGGGAAGCCGACGATGAAGTCCGAGCTCATGGCCAGCTCGGGGCGGATCGCGCGCAGCTTGCGGACGGTGCTCTTGTATTCCATGGCGGTGTAGCCGCGCTTCATCGCCATCAGGATGCGGTCCGAGCCGTGCTGTACCGGCAGATGCAGGTGGCTCACCAGCTTGGGGACGCGCGCGTACACGTCGATCAGTCGCTGCGTGAACTCGTTCGGGTGGCTGGTGGTGTAGCGGATGCGCTTGATGCCGGGGATCTCGGCCACGTACTCGATCAGCAGCGCGAAGTCGGCGATCTCGGCCGTGTCACCCATCTTGCCGCGCCAGGCGTTGACGTTCTGGCCCAGCAGCGTGACTTCCTTCACGCCCTGGTCCGCCAGCCCGGCGACCTCGACCAGCACGTCGTCAAGTGGACGCGAGACTTCCTCGCCGCGCGTGTAGGGCACGACGCAGTAGCTGCAGTACTTGGAGCAGCCTTCCATGATGCTGACAAAGGCGCTGGCGCCGTCCACGCGCGCGGGCGGCAGGTGATCGAATTTCTCAATCTCCGGAAAGCTGATGTCGACCTGCGGGCGGTTCTGCCGTTCGCGCGCGTCCAGCAGTTCGGGAAGGCGGTGCAGCGTCTGCGGGCCGAACACGATGTCCACATACGGCGCGCGCTCGATGATGGCCGCGCCCTCCTGGCTGGCCACGCAGCCACCCACGCCGATCCTCGCACCGCGCCGCGCCAGGTGCTTGACGCGACCCAGGTCGCTGAACACCTTCTCCTGCGCCTTCTCGCGCACCGAGCAGGTGTTGAACAGGATCAGGTCGGCCTCGTCCACGTTGGGCGTGGCCTCGTAGCCCTGCGCCGCGTGCAGCACGTCGAGCATCTTGCCCGAATCGTACTCGTTCATCTGGCAGCCGAAAGTTTTGATGAAGACTTTTTTGGTCATGGCGACCTCTCGTGTGGAGTGCTATTGAATCGATAGTGTCTGGCGTATACCCGATATGGGCTACAGGCCGATTTTGTTAAAAACCGGGGCTGCGCCAGTGCGCCGGCTTATTGCTGCGGGTACACGGGCAACTGGTTGAACGGCGTCTTGCCGTCGTCCCTGGGGGTGGTGTTCACCTCGGAGCTGAAGAGAAAATTGCGCGCCGGCTGGGCCCCCGCGCGCCGCTCCCGGGCTTCCTCGGGGTTGAGAATCCATACTTCACTCACCAGACCGGCCGCGTCGCGCAGGTAGTTGACGGTCAAATCCTGCCCCACGAGTGCGCCCGACATCACCAGCATGTTCTGCGCGCCGTGAATGCGCGCGCCCGGTGAGAGCCGATCTGCCTGCCCATCGAGCTGGACCGCGGGCGGCGCCGTGACCACCAGCTCGCCGCGCAGGGCCGCCTTCGGAAAGTGACGATGCATCGTCTGCATCTCCGCCTGCGCGCGGGCTTGCGAAGAAAACGTGGCGATAGACCCCGTCAATAGGGCGCAGAGCGCTATCGAAAAAATAACGGATGGGAATTTTGGGCAGCGATTCATGGTTACATCCAGAGGCTGGGTTGGGAGGGCGCAATGGTGGCGCCCCAAAAAACTTGAGTATTACCGAGCGGCAAGCTCAAGCAAACATCGCTATTTGAGCACAAGAAGTGCTTTGATCTTGGCCCGGACGTGAAGCATGACCTCAGGGCTCACGGCGGATTTCCGCTTGGCTCGACGAACCTTCCAGTCAAGGGACTTCACCTGATCGGACAGGATGGCGCTTGGAACGCCATCCACCTCGGTTACGACTTCAAAAGGGTGCCCCTTGATCTTCGTGGACATCGGGCAGCAGACCATCAGACCGGACTTGGCGTTGTAGGCCGCCGGGCTGATCACCAGCGCCGGGCGGTGTCCCGCCTGCTCGTGGCCGGCTCGCGGATCAAATTGCAGCCAGACCACGTCGCCACTGTCCGGGACATACCCGCGAGTCGCCATCAGAGGGCTTCCTTGCCAACCGGAGCGCCGAAGCTGACTTCGGCATGCGAGTTGCTGCGCGTGATGCCTTTGACAAGATCCTCGAGGCGGTACTCGACATGGTCCAGAGGCTCGATGATGATCTTGCCTTCCACGGCCGTGACATTCACCTTTTGCTCAAGGGTGAGCGTGGCGAGCTTCATGAGGGCGACGGGGAGGCGAACGGCGGGGCTGTTTCCCCATTTTTTGATGACGGCTTCCATCTCAAACTCCAAAAGTGTCTACATTGTAGATACATGGTGATGTGATGTCAAACTCGCTATCGAACGAGTTCGGCCAAGGATTACTTTAGGCGCACGGGCGGCCCCGATGGGCAGGGGCTTGCAAAAAACCAAAGGCTGCCAAGTCGTTGACTTGGCAGCCTTCTTGGAATTCTGGTGGCGCTTCACGGATTCGAACCGCGGACCTGTGGATTATGATTCCATCGCTCTAACCGACTGAGCTAAAGCGCCTGAGCCCTCTATTATAACGTGACGGCTCCGGCACCATCTCACTGGTTCTTGAATTCGGGCTTGCGCTTGTTCACGAACGCGTCCATGCCTTCCTTCTGGTCGGTGGTGGCAAACATCGCATGGAACAGGCGGCGCTCGAACATGATGCCGTCGCTCAAGGAGCCTTCGAAGGCGCGGTTCACCGACTCCTTGGCCGCCATCACGGCGATTTGCGAGTAGTCGCAGATCATCAGCGCTGCGCCCAGCGCCTCGTCCATCAATTTGTCCAGCGCCACCACGCGGCTCACCAGGCCGGCGCGCTCGGCCTCCGTGGCGTCCATCATGCGGCCCGTGAGCGCCATGTCCATGGCCTTGGCCTTGCCCACCGCGCGCGGCAGGCGCTGCGTGCCGCCGGCGCCGGGAATGATGCCGAGCTTGATTTCGGGCTGGCCAAAACGCGCGTTGTCGGCCGCGATGATGAAGTCGCACATCATCGCCAGCTCGCAGCCGCCGCCCAGCGCGAAGCCGCTCACGGCGGCGATCACCGGCTTGCGGATGGAGCGGATGGTTTCCCAGTTGCGCGTGATGTAGTCGCCCTTGTAGACATCGGCAAAACCGTAGGTTGCCATCGCGCCGATGTCGGCGCCGGCGGCAAAGGCCTTCTCGCTGCCCGTGACGATCACGCAGCCGATCGCCGCGTCGGCGTCGAAGCCCTTGAGCGCGTGGCCCAGCTCGTCCATCAACTGGTTGTTCAGCGCGTTGAGCTGTTTCGGGCGGTTCAGTGTGACGACGCCGACCTTGCCGCCTTCGGTGCGGGCCGTAATCATTTCGTAACTCATGGTCATCTCCGGCTTTCTGTTGGGATGAGGCAGACTATAACCAACGACCAACCAAGGGAAACCATTAACCGACCGATCGGTCGGCCAATGGTAAATTCCGTTTCAGGAGACACGCATGACCGAACCCACTACCCCACCCACCGTTTTGTACAGCGAGCAGGGCGGCATCGCCGTCGTGACCCTGAACCGCCCGCAATCCCTCAACAGTTTCACGCGCCAGATGCACCAGGACCTGTGGGCCGCGCTGGACCGCGCCGAGGCCAACCCGGCCATCCGTGCGCTGGTGATCACCGGGGCCGGGCGCGGCTTTTGCGCGGGTGCGGACCTGGCTGAGTTTGACTTTGCGCCCGGCCCCGGACTGGTCGAGCGGGCCAATCCCGGGCCGGTCATCGACCAGGCCTTCAATCCCACGGCGCGCCGCCTGCAGAGCCTGCGCATGCCCACAATCGCCGCGGTGAACGGCGTCGCGGCCGGTGCCGGCGCCTCGCTGGCCATGACCTGCGACATCGCGATTGCCGCGCCCACGGCCAGCTTCATCCAGGCCTTCAGCAAGATCGGCCTGATTCCCGATGCCGGCGGCAGCTGGTTCCTGGTGGAACGGCTGGGCCTGGCGCGCGCCATGGCGCTGGCCATGACCGGCGACAAACTGCCGGCCGCGCGAGCCAAGGAGTGGGGCCTGATCTGGGACGTGGCGGACGACTGTGTGGCCGCTGCCATGGAGATGGCGCAGCGTCTGGCCGTGATGCCGACCAAGGCGCTGGTGGCGACCCGCCAGCTGCTGCGCGAGAGCAGCACGCGCACGCTGCACCAGCAGCTCGATGCGGAGCGCGACACGCAGTCCGCCCTGGGCCGCACGCACGACTACATCGAAGGCGTGACGGCCTTCCTGGAAAAGCGTCCGGCGCAGTTCAAGGGGAATGATGGACGCCGCAGCGTTGGCTAAGCGCGTGGGCGAATCGATGTTTGCGGTCGACACCGCGTCGAAGGATTTCATGAAGATGGAGCTGGTCAGCTGCCAGCCCGGGCGCGCCACGATGCGCATGACGGTGCGCGAGGAACACCTGAACGGCCACCAGATTTGCCATGGCGGGCTGATCTTCACGCTGGCGGACTCCACTTTTGCCTTTGCCTGCAACAGCCACAACAAGGTCACGGTGGCGGCTGGTTGCAGCATCGAGTTTTTGAAGTCGGGGCGGCTGGGCGACGTGCTGACCAGCGAGGGCGTGGAGCAAACCCTGAGCGGGCGCCACGGCATCTACGATATCAAGGTCAGCAACCAGCATGGCGAGGTGGTCGCGCTGTTTCGCGGCAAGAGCGCGCAGATCAAGGGCCACCTCATTGAGGAAACGTCATGAGCAATTTGAAGGCTTTTGCGCTCGAGCCGATCGAAAAGGCCAGCATCGACGAGTTGCGCGCACTGCAGCTCAAGCGGCTGCAGGCCACGCTGGTCCACGCGTACGCCCATTCTCCGGCCTACCGCGCGAAGTTCGACGCGGCCGGCGTGCACCCGGACGATTGCCGCAGCCTGGCCGACCTGGCCAGATTTCCGCTCACCAGCAAGAAGGACCTGCGCGAGCACTACCCGTTCGGCATGTTCGCCGTGCCGCGCTCTTCTGTGGTGCGCATCCACGCCTCCAGCGGCACCACCGGCAAGCCCACGGTGGTGGGCTACACCGCGCGCGATATCGACACCTGGGCCACGGTGGTGGCGCGCAGCATTCGCGCCAGCGGCGCGCGCCCCGGCGACATGGTGCATGTGAGCTATGGCTACGGCCTGTTCACGGGCGGCCTGGGCGCGCACTACGGCGCGGAAAAACTCGGCTTGACGGTGGTGCCGTTCGGCGGCGGCCAGACCGAGCGCCAGGTGCAGCTGATCCAGGACTTCCAGCCCGACATCATCATGGTCACGCCCAGCTACATGCTGGCGATTGCCGACGAGTTCGAGCGCCACGGCATCGACCCGGCCAGCTCCTCGCTGCGCATCGGCATCTTCGGCGCCGAGCCCTGGACCAACGACATGCGCCTGGCGATCGAGCAGCGCATGGGGATCGACGCGGTGGACATCTACGGCCTCTCGGAGGTCATGGGCCCGGGCGTGGCCAACGAGTGCATCGAGACGAAGGACGGCCCGACCATCTGGGAAGACCATTTCTACCCCGAAATCATCGACCCCCACACGGGCGAGCCGCTGCCCGATGGCGAGCTGGGCGAACTGGTGTTCACCAGCCTGACCAAGGAGGCGCTGCCCATCATCCGCTACCGCACGCGCGACCTCACGCGGCTGCTGCCCGGCACGGCGCGCACCATGCGCCGCATGGAAAAAATTACCGGTCGCAGCGACGACATGATGATCATCCGTGGCGTGAACGTGTTCCCGACGCAGATCGAGGAGCTGATCCTCAAGCGCGCCGAACTGGCCCCGCATTACCAGTGCATCCTGACGCGCGAGGGGCCGATGGACAACCTCACGGTGGCGGTGGAGACGCGCCCCGGCGTATCGCCCGAGAGCCTGGAGGCGCGTGCCAGCGCCCAGCTGCTTCGGCACGAGATCAAGGTCTATGTGGGCTCCAGCGTGCAGATCGACCTGCGACCCGAGGGCGGCATCGAGCGCAGTGTGGGCAAGGCCAGGCGGGTCGTGGACCAGCGCTAGAAACGCAGCGGCAAGCGTGAGGGCATGCCTAGCGCTGCTCGATCTTGTCGACGATCAGGTCCACGTAGTTCGCCTCATCCAGATTCAGGCGCACGCGCACTGGCAGGTATTGCAGGCTCGGCGCAAACCACATCTCCACCATGATGGTGCCGCGCGGGTTGCCTGGCGGGCGCGGCTTGATGTGAAAGGCCCGCACCGGCCCGAGTCGCGGGGTGGGCACCGTGACTTCTTCGGGCACGTCGTAGGTCCACAGATCCACGCCGCCGGGGCGCGCCAGCCACAGGTCGAACGAGTGGCCCACCTGCAGCGCGGTCTGCCCGGTGTTGAACTGCCAGGCGAGTTCGACGAACTGGCTGATCGTGTCCTGCACTCCCTGCGGGCGCGCCACCTGGTTGCCGTTGGGCAGCAGGATGCTGTGCTCGTCCAGCACGATGCTGCGGCGCCGGCTGCGCACCAGCTCTTCATAGACGCGCGGGAACAGGCCCGGCGGCGCGATGCTGCCCTGGCTGGTCATGCTCATGCTGAGCAGCCAGCCGATGTTCACCTCGATGCGGGACTGGTACTGGTCGCCCTGGCGTTGCCACAGCACCTGCGCGTCGCCGTGCAGCGCCCCGCGGTAGTTGCCACTGAGACGATAGATCAGGCGCGTGTCGTCGGGCCAGATGTCCAGGTAGTTCGTGGCGGCATGGGGGTTGGCGCTGTCGTCCAGCGGCGTGACGCTGTTGGTGCCGGCCGGGATGGATGCCGGCGCCTCGGGGGCGCTGGCGGTAGCGGTGGCGGCGCTGCCGGCCACCTCGGGCGCGGAGGCGGCAGGCTCCGGCGGCGCCACGGCGGGCGGCTGCGGGGTCGCCGTGGCTTCGATTGCTATTGATTTGGTAGCTTTGTGTGCACGTGTGGCATGGGCTGGCGCTGCTTTTCTCTGAAGAACGGGCGGCGGCGCCGGGGCCGTGGGCACGATCTCGCGGGTCAGCATCGGCGCGGCCATGGGCCGCAGCACGGAGGTTTCCTGCCAATGGGCGGCCAGCCAGGCCAGCACGGCCCAGTGCGCCAGCAGCACGGCCAGCGTCAGTGCGGCAACCGTGCGGCCTAGTCCTGGGATGCGAGCCACGGCTTGGCCAGTGCGGCGTCGCGCAGGGCCAGACGCCACGTGGTGACGGCGGGGGGCAGGGCCAGCGTCAGCCGCAGCAGGCGCTTGTCGCGCGCGATGATGACGGTCACTTTTCTGGAAGACCCCGCGTACAGCAGCAGCTCGTCGAGCTTGTTCAGGCGCCAGCTGCTGGGAGACGCCTTGGTGCCGACTTGGACGCCCAGCCATTCGTCGCCCGCGGCCAGGCCGGCGCGCTCGGCCGCCCCGCCGCGCAGCACGGTCTTGACCTGGATGCCGTTGCTCTCGCTCACGCGCAGGCCCAGCCGCTGCGCCAGCTGGGCCGGCTCGTCGAGCACGGCCACGCCGTGCCGCTCGAGCAGGTCGCGCAGCGGCAACTCGCGCGTGCCGTGCACCCAGCGGGCGATCTCCTTCGAGAAGGAGCGGCCGCCCAGCTCCTGCAGCACCGCGGCGAAGTCGGCCTCGGTCAAGGGGCCGGCCTGGCAGCGCCGCCACAGGGCGCGCATCACGTGGTCGAGCGTGGTGTGGCCTTCCAGGCGCAACGTCAAATCAAAACACAGCGCCACCAGCGCGCCCTTGGTGTAGTAGCTCACCGTGGCGTTGGGCGTGTTCTCGTCGACCCGGTAGTACTTGACCCAGGCGTCGAAACTGGCCTGCGCGACCGACTGCAGCGCGCGTCCCGGCGTCTGCTGCACCTGGTTGAGGGTCTTGTTCAGCAGGCGCAGGTAGCCGGCATCGTCGACCAGACCGGCGCGGCGCAGCAGCAGGTCGTCGTAGTAGCTGGTGAAGCCCTCGAAAAACCACAGCAGCTGCGTGTAGTTTTCCTGCGTGTAGTCGTAACGCGTGAACTCCTCCGGGCGCAGGCGCTTGACGTTCCAGGTGTGGAAGTATTCGTGGCTGATCAGGCCCTGCAGCGTCGTGTAGCCCTCGGGCGGCTTTTTCTCGCCGAGCCGCGGCAGGTCGCGGCGGTTGCAGATCAGCGCCGTGCTGGTGCGGTGTTCCAGCCCGCCGTAGCCGTCGTCCACGGCGTTCAGCATGAACAGGTAGTTGGCGTGCGGCGCGCGCGCCTTGGCACGGGCGCCCGTGCCAAAGGCGCCATGCCAGAAGCGGATTTCGGCCTCGCAGATTTTTTGGGCGTCCGCCAGCAGCCGGTCAAAGTCGAACGAGGGCGCTGCGCCGGCCACGACAAAACGGTGCGGCACGCCGGCGGCCACGAAGGCACCGCTCAAGAACGTGCCCATTTCCACCGGGCAGTCCACCAGCTCGTCGTAACTGGCGGCGAGGTAGCGGCCGAAGCCCTTTTTATCAATCTTTTGCGCTGTAGCCGGCGTGGCTACTTGCCAGTGCGCTATGGATTGACTAGCAACGAGTTCCAGCCCATGCGGCTGGTCTTCCTGGCCCAGGACGCGCAGGCACAAACTGGTGCCATTGAAAAAGCCACGCGCGGCATCCAGCCACGCGGTGCGCACCGAAGGGTCCAGCGCATACACCTCATAGCTGAGCACCAGCGGCTTGGCCGGCAGGCATTCCACCTCCCAGCTGCATTTGTCGAGTTGGCGCAGCGGGGCAGCCCGGGTGCCTTGGCGCGCCTGCAACTGCTGCAGGTTCTTGGAGAATTCGCGCACCAGGTAGCTGCCCGGGATCCACACCGGCAACGCCACGCGCTGCTGTGCGGCGGGCTCGGCAATGGTGAGCGTGACGCGGTACAGGTGCGCGTGCAGGTCGGCCACCTCCACGCGGTAGTGCAGGGGCGGGACCATCAAGCGGGACTTCAAGATGTGCGGCCGATGCGGTCTATTTGGCGGCAGCCAGCTGTTTTTCGACCTGCTGCGCGTCGATGTAGCCCGGCACGCGCGAGCCGTCGGCGAAGAACAGGGTCGGCGTGCCGGTGATTTTGTAACGGGTCGCGAACGCCAGGTTGCGGGTCAGCGCGCCGGTGTCGCAGGTGGCGGCCGGAGGCGCGGCGTCCTTCAGCATCAGGTCCTGCCAGGCCTTGGCGCGGTCCTTGGCGCACCACACGTTCTTTGATTTCTCGGGCGAGTCGTGCCCCAGGATGGGCAGCAGGAACATGTGGATGGTGACGTTGTTGACCGCCTGCAGGTCGCGCTCGAAGTGCTTGCAGTACGGGCAGTTGGGATCCTCGAACACGGCCAGCTTGCGCTTGCCGTTGCCGCGCACCACGGTGAAGGCGTCCTTGATGGGCAGGGCGGCGAAGTCCACCGCCGTGAGTTTGTCCATGCGTTCTTCGGTCAGGTTGCGGCGCAGTTTGGTGTCGATCAGGGCGCCCTGGATCAGGTAATTGCCCTCCGAGTCGGTGTACAGAATGTCGGAGCCGTTCACGCGCAACTCGTACAGGCCGGGCATGCCGGTTTTGCTGACCTCGTCGATCTTCGGCATCTGCGGCACGCGCTCGGCCAGGTTCTTGCGAATCACCGCCTCCTGGGCGCTGGCGCCCAGGCAGCTCGTCAGGGCGGCCACCGCGAGCACCGTGTGCAGCAGGGTTTTCAGTAATTTCGTCATCATGGTTCCGGTTATTTTCAATTCCTGCCGTGGCGGCCGCGATTCAGCTCAGGTGCGGCGCAGCCCCATCGCCTGCCGGGCCAGCCAGGTCTTCAGCGGCCCGCTGCGTTCAAACCCGTTCATGCCCCAGTTGCGCAAGGCCTGCAACGGCCCCGCGCCGCGCGCAAACAACTGCTGCAAGCCGTCGGTGGCCAGCCCCATCGACAGCACGTCGACCTTGCGGGCGCGCTCGTAGCGGCGCAGCAGTCGCAGGTCGCCCACGCTGCGCCAGTAGTCGCGCTCGTGCAATACCGCGGCCAGCTCCGCCGCATCGGCCAGGCCCAGATTCAGTCCTTGCCCGGCCAGCGGATGCACCGTGTGTGCGGCGTCCCCGGCCAGCGCCCAGCTTTTCCCCGCGTGCGTGCCGACCCAGCGGCCGGCCCGCGCCAGTTGCAGCGGCCAGGCGGCGCGCTCGCTGCCCAGCGTCAGCGCGCCCAGGGCGCCGTGGCTGGCGACACCGAGCTGCCGTGCAAATTCTTCGGGGCTCAGGGCCAGCAGCTGCGCCGCACGCTCCTGCGGGACAGACCACACAATCGCCACCGAGTTCCCCTGGTCACCGCCCAGCGGCAGAAACGCCAGGATCTCGTTGTTCGCAAACCACTGGCGCGCGATCTGGCCATGCGACTTTTCACAAACCAGCCGGGCCGCAATCGCCCGCTGCGGATAGGGTGTCACGTCAAAATCGACGCCGAATTCCGCGCGCGCGCTGCTGGCGCGGCCCTCGCAGATCACCGTCAGCGCCGCACTCTGCGGCGGCGCGTCCACAACCTCGACCAGCGGCTGGTAGCGCACCGCCTCGGCCAATTGGGCTTCGAGGGCGGGCACATCGACAATCCAGGCCAAGGCCGGCGCGCCTTGCGCCGCGGCGCTGAAGTTGACCTCGCCGCCGTCATCGCCGCACACCTGCATGCCCAGCACCGCGGTGGCAAAGGCGTCGTCGGGCCAGCCGCGCAGCGATTCGAGCAGCGCGCGCGCCGCGGCGTTGAGCGCATAGGCGCGCACATCGGTGGCGGCTGCGGCCGGCGCCGTGGGCCCGGCCACCAGGGCCACGCGCAGCCGGTCGCGCGCCAGCAACAAGGCGAGCGTGCGCCCCACCACCCCGGCGCCGCGAATACATACATCAAAGGGTTGAGCCATAAGTCCACAATTGTAGGAGGCGGGGCAAAATCGGAGCTTTCGTTGAAAGGATGCCCCCGTGACCTCTTCCAGTCCCGACGTGACGGGCCGCATTGCGCGGCTGTTCCTCTACCCCATCAAGTCGTGCGCCGGCATTGAAGTGCAGGAGGCCCTGCTGCTGGAGACCGGGCTGGAGTGGGACCGCGCCTGGATGGTGGTGGACGAGGCCGGCGACTTCGTGACGCAGCGCACGCTGCCGCGCATGGCGCTGATCCGCCCGCAGCTCAAGACCTCCGAGATGGTGCTGCGCGCGCCCGGCATGCTGACCCTGCACGTGGCGCTGGACGCCGTGGAGCAGCCCGCGCGCGTGCGGGTCTGGGACGACGTGGTGGACGCCTGGGACATGGGCGCGCTGGCGGCGCAGTGGTTCAGCGACTTTCTGGGCAAGAAGCTGCGCCTGGTGCGCTTCGATCCCGACGTGCAGCGCCTGTCCAGCCTGAAGTGGACCGGCGGCGTCGAGGCGCCGGTGCAGTTCAACGACGGCTTTGCGCTGCTGGTGACCAGCGACGCGGCGCTGGACGACCTCAACACCCGGTTGCAGGCGGGCGGCCACGGGCCGGTCGGCATGGAGCGCTTTCGCCCCAACCTGGTGCTGTCGGGCGTGCAGGCACACGATGAGGACCATCTGGACACCCTGCACGTGACGACCGAACAGGGCCCGGCGCAGCTCAAGCCCGTCAAACCCTGCGTGCGCTGCCCGATTCCCAACGTCGACCCCGCAAGCGGCATCCCCAGCCCCGAAGTGAGCGACACCTTGCAGACCTACCGGCAGGACGCGCGCATGGACGGTGGCATCACCTTCGGCATGAATGCCATCGTGCTGGCCGGCGCCGGCCAGCTGCTGCGCGTCGGCCAGAGCGTGGCGGCGGACTACGTTTTCGACTGACCGGGCCAAACCGGGCCGTCGCTTGCGTCGCTTGGGTCGCTTACACTTGGCCCCTGATTTTTGGGGTTTGTTATGAGTCTGAAGTGCGGCATTGTGGGCCTGCCCAACGTGGGGAAATCCACCCTGTTCAATGCCTTGACCAAGGCCGGCATCGCGGCCGAGAACTATCCTTTTTGCACCATCGAGCCGAATGTGGGCATCGTGGAACTGCCGGACCCGCGCCTGGACCAGCTGGCCGCGATCGTCGAGCCCGAGCGCATCGTGCCCGCCATCGTCGAATTTGTCGACATCGCCGGTCTGGTGGCCGGCGCCAGCAAGGGTGAGGGCCTGGGCAACCAGTTCCTGGCGCATATCCGCGAGACCGACGCTACCGTCAACGTGGTGCGCTGCTTCGAGGACGAGAACGTGATCCACGTCGCCGGCAAGGTGGACCCGATCTCCGACATCGAAATCATCCAGACCGAACTGTGTCTGGCCGACCTGTCGTCGGTCGAGAAGGCGCTGCACCGCCACACCAAGACGGCGCGCTCGGGCGACAAGGAGGCGATCAAGCTGGTGGCCCTGCTGGAGCAGTGCCAGGCCGCGCTGAACCAGGGCCAGCCGGTGCGCGCGCTGAACTTCAACAAGGAAGACCAGCCGCTGATCAAGCAGCTGTTCCTGATCACGGCCAAGCCCGCGATGTTCGTGGCCAACGTGGCCGAGGACGGCTTCGAGAACAACCCGTTCCTGGACCGGCTGCGCGAGTACGCGGCCAAGCAGAACGCGCCCGTGGTGGCAATCTGCGCCAAGATGGAAGCCGAAATGGCCGACATGGAGGAGGAGGACAAGCAGATGTTCCTGGCCGAACTTGGTCAGAGCGAGCCGGGCTTGAATCGCCTGATCCGCGCGGCCTTCAAGCTGCTGGGCCTGCAAACCTATTTCACCGCCGGCGTCAAGGAAGTGCGGGCCTGGACCATCCACGTCGGCGACACCGGCCCGCAGGCGGCCGGCGTGATCCACACCGATTTTGAGAAGGGCTACATCCGCGCCCAGACCATCGCGTTCGACGACTTCATCGCCTACAAGGGCGAGCAGGGCGCGAAAGACGCGGGCAAGATGCGCTCGGAGGGCAAGGAGTACGTCGTCAAGGACGGTGACGTGATGAACTTCCTGTTCAGTTCCTGAGATTTACAGGAAATAGGGCTTCGGCCCATGATTGGCGTTGGCTGGTAGCTATGTATTTAGTAGCAAACCGGCGCCCAGTCAAAACGTGAACCGCCCCGGGAACACCCAGATCAGCGCCGCCGTCATCGCGACGTAGCGCAGGAACTTGCCCACCGCCATCCAGGCCAGGCAGGGCCAGAACGGCAGCTTGAGCCAGCCGGCGACGGCGCACAGCGGGTCGCCGATGCCGGGCAGCCAGGACAGCAGGCAGGCGATGGGGCCGAGTTTTTCGAGCCAGTTCAGGGCTTTCAAATGCGTCGGCGAATGGCGGTATTTGTCCAGCACCCTGTGCGCGCCGTAGCCCATCCACCAGTCCAGCGCACCGCCCAGCGTGTTGCCCGCCGTGGCGACCAGAATGGTCGGCCAGTACAGCTCGGGGTTGAGCTTGATCAGGCCGAACACCACCGGCTCGGAGCCCAGCGGCAGCAGCGTGGCGGAAATGAACGACACCACGAACACCGTGCTGAGGCCCATTTGGGGCAGCGCCAGCAGCGTGAGCAGTTGTTGGATCCAGGCTTCCATGGGAGCCACGAGTATAGGCAGACCGTTGCGTGAAATTTCAATTGCTGAAATTTTGGGCGACTACAATGGCAGACCCCACCCAGAGCCGTTTTTTTCAGCAACGCGTTTGCGTCTTCACCGCCCCATGAACATCGGCCCCTTCACCCTGGCGAACAACCTGTTCGTCGCCCCGATGGCGGGCGTGACCGACCGGCCGTTTCGTCAGCTCTGCAAGCAGCTCGGCGCCGGCTATGCGGTGAGCGAGATGGTGACCTCGCGCCGCGATTTGTGGAACACGCTGAAGACCTCGCGCCGCGCCAACCATGCGGGCGAGCCCGGCCCGATCGCCGTGCAGATTGCCGGCACCGACGCGCCCATGATGGCCGAAGCCGCGGCCTACAACATCGACCGCGGCGCGCAGATCATCGACATCAACATGGGCTGCCCGGCCAAGAAGGTCTGCAACAAATGGGCCGGCTCGGCGCTGATGCAGGATGAGGCGCTGGCGCTGGCCATCGTGCAGGCCGTGGTGGCCGTGTGCGCGCCGCGCCAGGTGCCGGTCACGCTCAAGATGCGCACCGGCTGGTGCCAGTCGCACAAAAACGCCGTTACGCTGGCGCGCGCGGCGGAAGACGCCGGTGTGCAGATGGTCACGGTGCATGGCCGCACGCGCGAGCAGGGCTACAAGGGGCGCGCCGAGTACGACACGATTCGTCAGGTCAAGGCCGCGCTGCGCATTCCGGTGGTGGCCAACGGCGACATCGCCACACCCGAGCAGGCCCGGGGCGTGCTGCGGGAGACCGGGGCCGACGCCGTGATGATCGGCCGCGCGGCGCAAGGCCAGCCCTGGATCTTTCGCGAGATCGCGCATTTTCTGGCGACCGGCGAGCATCTGGCGCCGCCGCTGGTGGCCGAGGTGCGGCGCGTGCTGCTGGACCATTTGCAGGACCACTACGCGCTGTACGGAGAGTTCAGCGGCGTGCGCACCGCGCGCAAGCACATCGGCTGGTACGTGCGCGCCCTGCCGGGCGGCGAAGCCTTTCGCGCGCGCATGAACCTGCTGGAAAACTGCCAGGCGCAATGCGCCGCGGTGGCCGATTTTTTTGACGAACTGGGTGCCTCCAACGACCGGCTGCCGCGCGGCTTGGCCCGCGCACCCATAGACCTGGGCGAAGAACAAGAGCGACAAGGGGAACAAGGGTATGAGCAAGAAGCACATTGAAGAGTGTGTGCGCGCCAGTCTGGAAGGCTACTTCAGGGACTTGCGCGGCACCGAGCCGGGCGGCATGTACGAGATGATGGTCAAGGTGGTGGAGCGTCCGCTGCTCGAAGTGGTGATGAACCAGGCCGACCACAATCAATCCAGGGCCGCCGAATGGCTGGGCCTCAACCGCAACACGCTGCGCAAGAAGCTGGTTGAACATAAGTTATTGAAATGAACGCACTGATTTCCGTCTCCGATAAAACCGGCATCGTCGAATTCGCGCGTGCCCTGCACGCGCTGGGCATCAAGCTGATCTCCACCGGCGGCACCGCCAAACTGCTGGCCGACCAGGGCCTGCCGGTGACCGAGGTCGCGGCGCTGACCGGCTTTCCCGAAATGCTGGACGGGCGCGTCAAGACGCTGCACCCGAACGTGCACGGCGCCCTGCTGGCGCGGCGCGACGTGCCCACGCACATGGCGGCGCTCGCACAGCACCATATCGACACCATCGACCTGCTGGTGGTGAACCTGTACCCGTTCGAGGCGACGGTGGCCCGACCCGGCTGCACACTGGAGGACGCGATCGAGAACATCGACATCGGCGGGCCGGCCATGGTGCGCTCGGGTGCCAAGAACTGGAAAGATGTGGCGGTGCTGACCGACGCCTCGCAGTACGCCGGCGTGCTGGACGAACTCAAGGCCGGCGGCGCGATCAGCGACAAGACCAAGTTTGCACTGTCGGTCGCGGCCTTCAATCGCGTGAGCTGCTACGACGGCGCGATTTCCGACTACCTCTCGCGCATCCAGGGCGACGGCAGCCATGCGCTGTTCCCGGGCCAGGCGAATGGCCGCTTCATCAAGCTGCAGGACCTGCGCTACGGCGAAAACCCGCACCAGCAGGCCGCGTTCTACCGCGACCTGTACCCGGCGCCGGGCTCGCTGGTGACGGCGCAGCAGCTGCAGGGCAAGGCGCTGTCGTACAACAACATCGCCGACGCCGATGCGGCATGGGAATGCGTCAAGAGCTTTGGCACGGAAGCGGCCTGCGTCATCGTCAAGCACGCCAACCCGTGCGGCGTGGCGCTCGGCGCCGATGCGCTGCAGGCCTACAGCCGCGCGTTCCAGACCGACCCGACTTCGGCCTTCGGCGGCATCATTGCCCTGAACCGGCCGGTCGATGCCGCGGCCGCGCAGGCGATCAGCCAGCAGTTCGTCGAGGTGCTGATGGCGCCCGGCTATACGCCCGAAGCGCTGGACGTGTTCAAGTCCAAGGTGAACGTGCGCATCCTGCAGATTGCGCTGCCGCCCAACGCCGGCCCGGGCAAGAGCGACTGGGACAACGGCCGCAACGCCGTGGACGTCAAGCGCATCGGCTCCGGCTTGTTGATGCAGACCGCCGACAACCATGAGCTGGCACTCAGCGATCTCAAGGTGGTGAGCCAGAAGCAGCCGACGCCGCAGCAGCTGCAGGACCTGCTGTTCGCCTGGAAGGTGGCGAAGTACGTCAAGTCCAATGCCATCGTGTTCTGCAAGGACGGCATGACGATGGGCGTCGGCGCGGGCCAGATGAGCCGGCTCGACTCGGCGCGCATCGCCAGCATCAAGGCGCAGCATGCCGGCCTGTCGTTAGAGGGCACGGCGGTCGCGAGCGACGCCTTCTTCCCATTTCGCGATGGGCTCGACGTGGTGGTGGACGCCGGCGCGACCTGCGTGATCCAGCCCGGCGGCAGCATGCGTGACCCCGAGGTGATCGCGGCCGCCGACGAGCGTGGCGTGGCCATGGTGTTCAGTGGCGTGCGCCACTTCCGCCACTGACATTCAAGAGAAAAGTGCCTGCAGCCCATGAGGGGTGGGCGCTGTATGCTGCTATTTTGATAGCAATCTGAAAATGCTGCAGACCACGCCAGCCATCCCGGCGATGGCTTATGCACTGTCGTCGCCGCAACGGCGGGCGGCCGACCTCCCATCGAAGAAATCGATCATGGCATAACGAAATTTAGCGTTTGTCGCGCCCTGCCGCGCGCTCGATACTGCGCCCCATCTGCACCGTGCAACGGAGCACACGCAGCAAACCGCAGGAGAGTTATGTGACCGTTCTTGATCCTTCTCCATCGGCCGCGGCCGAACGTCCCGTGTTCGCCAACGCGCGCGAGGCGCGCCAGGCAATCCGCGCCGGCCGCTGGCGCGAGCACACCAGCGGCCTGGCGCCGGCCAATGTCCAGGGCAACGTGGTGATCCTGCCGGCGGCGCTGGCGTCCGACTTCCTGCGCTTTTGCCAGCGCAACCCCAAGCCGTGCCCGCTGCTGGCCGTGTCCGAGCCGGGCGATCCGATGCTGCCGACCCTGGGCGCCGACATCGACATCCGCAGCGACGTGCCGCGCTACCGCGTCTGGCGGGACGGCGAGCTGGCCGACGAGCCGAGCGACATCGGCGCGCTCTGGCAGGGCGGCCTGGTGAGCTTCGTGCTCGGCTGTTCGTTTTCCTTCGAGCACGCGCTGATCGAGGCCGGCATCGAGCTGCGCCATGTGCGCGAGGGCAGGAACGTGGCAATGTACCGCACCAACATCCCGACCACGCCGGCCGGCCCGTTCCATGGTCCGATGGTGGTGTCGATGCGTCCCATGAAGGCCGCGGATGCGATCCGCGCGGTGCAGGTCACGGCGCGCGTGCCGGCCGTGCATGGCGCGCCGGTGCACCTGGGCGACCCGGCCTTGATCGGCATCGCCGACATCGGACGCCCCGATTTTGGTGACCCGGTCGAGATCAAACCCGATGAGCTGCCGGTGTTCTGGGCCTGCGGCGTGACGCCGCAGGCCGTCGTGATGGCGGCGCGACCCGCGTTCTGCATCACCCACGCGCCGGGCTACATGCTGATCACGGACCGGCTCAACAGCGATCTGCCGTTCGCCTGAGCCGGCGGCCCCCTTCATCTTCATGCCCGACAACATTCACAGGAGACAAACCATGTGGCTACAGGAAACCAGCAAGGCCGAGCGCAAGACCCTGGTCGCGGCGTTCGCCGGCTACGGCGTCGATGCCTTCGACTACATGATCTACACCTTCATGATCCCCACGCTGATCGCGCTGTGGGGCATGACCAAGGCCGAGGCCGGCTACATCGCCACCGGCGCGCTGATCACCTCGGCCATTGGCGGCTGGCTCGCCGGCATCCTGGCCGACAGGTACGGCCGCGTGCGCATCCTGCAGCTGACCGTGCTGTGGTTCACCGTGTTCACCTTTCTGAGCGGTTTCACGACCTCGCCCGAACAGCTGCTGGTCACGCGCGCGCTGCAGGGCCTGGGCTTTGGCGGTGAATGGTCGGTCGGCTCGGTGCTGATCGCCGAGATGATCCGGGCGCGCCACCGCGGCAAGGCGGTCGGCTTGGTGCAAAGCAGCTGGGCGGTGGGCTGGGGTGTGGCGGCGATCGCATTCTGGGCCGCGTATTCGCTGTTCGCGCCCGAGATGGCCTGGCGTGTGCTGTTCTGGCTCGGCATCCTGCCCGCGCTCCTGATTCTCTACATCCGGCGCCAGATCAAGGACCCCGAGGTTTATCACGCCACACGCGCACAGATGACGAAGGACGGCGACACCGGTAACTTCCTCGAGATCTTCTCGCCCGCGCTGTTGCGCACGACGGTGTTCGCGAGCCTGCTGGCCACCGGCATGCAGGGCGCCTACTACGCCGTGACGACCTGGCTGCCGACCTTTCTGAAGACGGAACGCCATCTGTCGGTGCTGAACACCAGCGGCTACCTGCTGGTGCTGATCATCGGTTCGTTCGCCGGCTACCTGACCAGCGCCTGGCTGTCCGACCGTCTCGGCCGGCGCCAGTGCTTCATCCTGTTCGCGATCAGTGCCGGCGCGCTGGTCGTGGGCTACACGCTGGTTCCGGTGACCGACGCGCTGATGCTGGTCTTGGGCTTTCCGCTGGGCTTCTTCCTGTCGGGGATTTTCTCGGGCATGGGGGCCTACCTGAGCGAGCTGTTCCCGAGCCGGGTGCGCGGCTCGGGCCAGGGCTTTTGCTACAACTTCGGGCGCGCGGTCGGCTCGGTCTGTCCCGCGCTGGTGGGCTACCTGAGCACGTCGATCCCGCTTGGCACGGCCATCGGCTACCTCGCGGGCGCGGGCTACCTGCTGGTCGTGATCGCCGCACTGGCGCTGCCTGAAACGCAGGGGCTGGAACTGAGCGCCGGCGACGAAGCGCTGGCCGCCAAGGCATGAGCGCTGCTGTCCAGCCAGCGCTGCCCGAGGCGCGCCTGCTGCCGCTCGGCGACGCGGCGCTCACGGTGGAGTTCGGCAGCGCGATAGCGCCGCCAATCCACGCCCGGGTGCTCGGCTTCGCCAGTGCGCTGGAGGCGCTCGCCGCGAGCGGGCGGATCGATGGCGTGCTCGAATGGGTGCCGACCTTCCGCTCGGTCACGGTGCATTTCGACCCCGACCGCATCGACGCCGACGCCCTGGCCGCGCAGCTGCAAGCGCTCGCGCGCACCAGCAGCAGCCTCACGGTGGCCGGCTCGCACTGGCGCATCCCGGTGTGCTTCGACCCCGAGTTTGCCCCCGATCTGGATGAGCTTGCCAGCGCCAAGTCGCTGCGCCGCGAGCGCGTGGTCGAGCTCATGACGCAGACCGTGTTCAGCGTTTACATGCTGGGCTTTCAGCCCGGCTTCAGTTACATGGGCGGCCTGCCCGAGGCACTGGAAATGCCGCGCCTGGCCTCGCCGCGCAAGCGTGTGCCGGCGGGCTCGGTCGCCGTGGCGCAGCGCATGTGCGCCGCCTACCCGTGGGAAAGCCCGGGTGGCTGGCGGCTGCTCGGGCGCACGCCCGTGCCGCTGTTCGATGCGGCCGATGCCGAGCGGCCGGCGCTGCTGGCGCCCGGCGACCAGGTGCGCTGGCAGGCGGTCGATCGCGCAGCCTACGAGGCGCTGCAGGCGCGCTGCGCGGCCGGTACGTTCGATCGCGCGAGCCTGTGCCTCGAAGCAAAGCATGGCGCCAAGGTGACCCGATGAGCGCGCAGCTTGAAGTGGTGGAGAGCGGGTTGGCCGTGGCGGTGCAGGATCGCGGTCGCTTCGGCTACCGGCGGCTCGGCGTGCCGGTGTCGGGCGCGCTCGATCCACTGCTGCTGGCGGCGGCGAACGCGCTCGTGGGCAACGCGGCCGGCACCGCGGCGCTGGAGATCCTGCTCACCGGCCCCGCGCTCAAGGTGCGCGCGGGCCGCGTGCGCTTCTCGCTCGCGGGCGAGATAGCCGCCAAGGTGCAGAGCGCCCAGGGCAAGCTGCTGCCGGTGGAACCCTGGTGCACGGTCACGCTCGGGCCCGGCGACAGCATCAAGTTCGGCGCCGCCGCCGCGCCCAAAGCGGGCGGCCTGAGCATCGCCTATGTGGGCATCAGCGGCGGGGTCGACGTGCCGGTCGTGCTGGCGAGTCGCTCGACCTACGCGCGCGCCGCGCTCGGCGGCATGCACGGCCGCGCCATCACCGCGGGCGACCTGCTGCCGTGCCGCAGCGTGGCGGGCGATGCGCCGCTCGAATTCCGTGGCGCCGGACCCCTCGTGCACCCCGAGGGACCGATCCGCGTCGTGCCCGGGCCGCAGGCCGACCATTTCACCGACGAGGCGCTGCAGGCCTTTTTCAGCCAGCCGTTCACGGTCACGCGCGACAGCGACCGCATGGGCATGCGGCTCGAGGGCCCGGCGCTGACTCACAGCGCGCTCGGCGCCGACATCGCCTCCGACGGCGTCACGCCGGGGGCGATCCAGGTGCCGGCCAACGGCCAGCCGATCATCCTGATGGCCGATTGCCAGACGGTGGGCGGCTACCCGAAGATTGCGACTGTGATCCGCGCCGATCTGCCGCGGCTGGCCCACGCCCGGCCCGGCGCGCAGTTGCGCTTTGCGCGCGTGAGCCTGCCGGAGGCCGCGGCCGCGCGCGCGGCGCAGGCGCAGCAATTGGCGCTCTGGGCCGGCCGCATTGCCGGTTTTCGCCCGGCCGGCATCATCGATGATGCCGCGCTGTACGGCGGCAACCTGGTCAGCGGCATGATTCGCGCCGACGCGTAGGACGGAGCCGCGCGCTGCGCCATTTTTGGGAGTCACCACCATGTCGAGAATCATCAACCTCAACGCCGACCTCGGCGAGAGCTTCGGCGCCTGGACCATGGGCTCGGACCGCGAGATTCTGCAGTCGGTCGGCTCGGCCAACGTGGCCTGCGGCTTTCATGCGGGCGACCCACTGGTGATGCGCAACACGCTGCGGCTGGCCAGGGCGGCCGGTGTCAGCGTCGGCGCGCATCCCTCGTACCCCGACCTGCAGGGCTTCGGGCGCCGGCGCATGCAGATCGAGCCGGCCGAGCTGGAGGCGCTGCTGATCTACCAGATTGCCGCGCTGGACGGCATGGCGCGTACCGAAGGTATGCGCGTCGGCCACGTCAAGGCGCACGGCGCGCTCAGCAACATGGCCTGTGCCGACCTGGCGCTGGCGCGCACCGTGGCCGGCTCGGTCAAGGCCTACGACCCGGCGCTGATCCTGCTCGCGCCCGCGCTGTCGTGCCTGTGCACCGCAGGGCGCGAGGCCGGGCTTGCGGTGGTCGAGGAAATTTTCGCCGACCGTGCCTACCTGGACGATGGGCAACTGGTGCCGCGCAGCCGCGCCGACGCGATGATCCACGGCGCCGCGCACTCGCTGGCGCACGTCGAGGCC
Source organism: Rhodoferax sediminis (assembly GCF_006970865.1). NCBI lineage: Bacteria > Pseudomonadati > Pseudomonadota > Betaproteobacteria > Burkholderiales > Comamonadaceae > Rhodoferax > Rhodoferax sediminis. The sequence continues at coordinate 3,752,282 of NZ_CP035503.1, read as the reverse complement.
ATGCTCGACGCGCAGGCGTTGATCTCGGTCAGCGGCAAGCGCCTGCCGACGGCGATCGGCAGCATCTGCGTGCACGGCGATGGTCCCGAAGCTGTCGCCACCGCGGCCCATCTGCGCGCCGAACTCGCTCGCAAGGGCTACCAGTTGCGGCCGCTGAGTGCACCCGCAGTGTGATGCCGATGGGTGGTGCGAGGGAGGGTTGTTTGCTATTAATAATATAGCAAAAAGCGTATATTCCACGCTGACTGAGGAGACATTTCATTCAAAGTCTCAGCAACGCGCGGCAGCCGGCCCGACAGCCGCGCGACTACTGCGCCCGCACAAACACCAGCGCCTCGTGCAAAGCCTTCGCGAGCCCCGGCGCCACCGGGCCGCTCCAGTAGCTCGCCACCATCGGCAGCGGCGCCAGCGCGGCATCGCAGCGCAGGATCGCGATCCGGTTGCGCGCCAGCAATTGCTCCACTGCGGCGCGCGGCAGCGTGGCGATGCCGAAGCCGCTCTCGGCAAGCCGCACCAGCGCCGAGATCGATGACACCGTGTGCACGCGCTTGCTTGCTGCGCCGAGCGAGCGCAGCAGATCGAGCAGCGCGACGTGCGGCGCCGAGCCGCGCTGGAAAGTCATCAAGTCGCGCGCCAGCAGTTCGTCGACGCTCAGCGGCCTTTTTCTCGCCATGCTCAGGGGGCCAACGAACACCATCTCGAGCGGTGCCAGCACCTCGTTGGCAATCTGCTCGCCGAGCGCGGGCAGCGCGGCGAACGCCAGGTCCAGGCTGCCGCGGCGCAACTGCTCGACCAGCACCGGTGTGGTCTCGATGGTGAGCTCCAGTTCGAGCTGCGGGTTGGATTTTTTCAGCAGATCGACCATCGGGATCAGCCAGGTGTGCAGTGCGGTCTCGATGCCGCCGATGCGCAGCGACAGCGGCAACTGCTCGGGGCTGCCCAGTTCGGTCTTCATTTCGCGCTGCAGCGCCAGCAGGCGCTCGGCGTACTGCAGGAAGCGCCCGCCCGCGGGGGTCAGCTTGAAAGCGCGTTCGCGCCGGTCCAGCAGCGCGATCCCGAGTTCCTGCTCCAGCGCCGCCACACGGTTCGAGACCGCCGACTGCGTCAGGCACAGTTTTTCGGCGCCGCGCGTGATGCTCCTGAGCCGCGCGACCCAGACGAAGGCTTCGACGAAGCGCAGGTTCATGGCGCCGCTCCCGATCCCCAGAAACCAAGCAGGAAGTGCTTGAAGCGCCGGCGCATCGGTCTTTTCTTGCTACGGTTTTTGCAGTGTCTGGAAGACTTCGCGCGCCGCGCCGACGGTTTCGGCAATATCCTGCGCGCTGTGTGCGGCGCTGACAAACCCGGCTTCGTACAGCGCCGGCGCGAGATACACGCCGCGCTCCAGCAGACCATGGAACAGGCGGTTGAAACGCGCGCCGTCGCTCTTCATGACCTGGGTGTAGTTCTGCGGCAGCGCGTCCAGCAGGAAGAAGCCGAACATGCCGCCTTCGCTGTCCGCGCTGAAGGCCACGCCCGCGTCGCGCGCGGCGCCGGTGAGGCCGTCGACCAGCGCGCGCGTCTTGCGCGACAGGTCCTCAAAAAAGCCCGGCCTGGTGATTTCCTGAAGCGTGGCCAGGCCGCAGGCGGTGGCCACCGGATTGCCCGACAGCGTCCCGGCCTGGTACACCGGGCCGAGCGGGGCCAGCTGTTCCATGACGGCGCGCGAACCGCCAAACGCGGCCAGCGGCATGCCGCCGCCGATCACCTTGCCCAGCACCGTCATGTCCGGCGCGAACCCCGGGATGCTTTGCGCATAGACGCTTTGCGCGCTGCCCAGCGCGACGCGGCAGCCGGTCATCACCTCGTCGAATATCAGCAGGGCGCCGTGCTGGCTGCACAGTTCGCGGCAGCGCTGCATGAACGGCACCGAGGCGCGCACGAAATTCATGTTCCCCGCAATCGGCTCGATGATCAGGCAGGCCAGCTCGCGGCCGTGCAGCGCGAACGCTTCCTCCAGTTGTTTGACGTTGTTGTACTCCAGCACCAGCGTGTCCCGCACCACCTCGGGCGGCACGCCCGCGCTGGTCGGGTTGCCGAAGGTGGCCAGGCCCGAGCCGGCCTTGACCAAGAGCGCGTCGGCATGGCCGTGGTAGCAGCCCTCGAACTTGATGAACTTGCTGCGGCCGGTGGCGCCGCGCGCCAGGCGGATCGCGCTCATGCCGGCTTCGGTACCCGAGCTGACCAGGCGCAGCATCTCGATGGAGGGCACGAGGTGGATGATGGCTTCGGCCAGCTCGACCTCGCGCTCGGTCGGTGCGCCGAACGAGAAGCCTTCGAGCAGGGCCTTTTGCACCGCCTGCAGCACCGCCGGGTGGCCATGGCCCAGAATCATCGGGCCCCAGGAGCCGATGTAATCGATGTAGCGCTGGCCGTTGGCATCCCAAAAATGGGCGCCTTGCGCGCGCTGCACAAAGCGCGGCGTGCCGCCCACGGCCTTGAAGGCGCGCACCGGCGAATTCACGCCGCCCGGGATGAAGCGTTTGGCGCGCTCGAACAGCGCTTCGTTGTGGTCAGTGTTTGGTTTCATGGGGAGGCATGGCAAAGCCTTGCAAATCGCCGGTTTCGGCTTCGGTCACCTCATCGGCATCGGCATCGGCCTCGGGCTGGGCCCAGAACAGGCGGTCCGGCAGCACGTTGCCCATGCCGGGGCGAAAGCCGCCATCGAGGCAGCGGTCCAGATAGCTCAGCGCCTCGCTGGTCGCTGCGGCCAGGTCGCTGCCGCTGGCAATCAGGGCCGCGAGCGCGGCGGCCAGGGTATCGCCCGCGCCGCAGAAAGTGGCCTCGAAACGCTCGAACTTTTCGCCGCCGAGCACCGCCTGCGGCGAGGCCAGCACATTGTCGATGAACTGCTCGGGCAAGGGGATGCCGGTGACCAGCGTGTAAGTGACGCCCATCGCCGCCGCCGCCTTGGCAATATCGCGCGCGCCGGGGCTTTCGTCGCCGTTCCAGTCCGGCAACAGCCAGCGCCACAGCGTGCTGTGGTTTCCAACCAACACGGTGGTCTGCGGCAAAAGCAGTTCACGAAAGGCATCGAGGTATAGATCGATCTGTCCCTCGTCCCACCACGACAGGTTGGGCATATAGGCCACAAGTGGTACATCGGCGTAGTCCGAAGCGATTTCGGCGATGGCGCTGAGGTTCTCGGGGCTGCCCACAAAACCGACCTTGATCACCTGCACCTGGATGTCTTCGAGGATGGTTCGGGCCTGCTCGGTCACGGCTTCCTCGTCGAAGGAGATGTGCTCGAAAATCTCGGCCGTATCCCGTATATAGGCGCCCGTCACGACGGGCAAGGCATGTGCGCCGACCGATGCGATGGCGCTCACATCGGCCGCCAGGCCACCCGCGCCGCTGGGATCGCTGGCGTTGAACACCAGCACGCAGGCCGGGCTCGAATCTTCGTCCTCGTCAGCGAGGGTGGTTGGGGGCAAATCCTGGGGTTTGTGGTTTGTCATAGGCCAAGTCTCGACAAATATCGGCTGATGGTGCTAACTTGGTCACATGAAGCCTAGATACAATTGTTGCATTCTATTCGAAGGCCCCTTAAGCTGTGACTGACTTTAAAACGTGGATGTGTTTGATTTGCGGATGGATTTATGACGAAGCGGCCGGAGACCCCGACCATGACGTTGCGCCCGGGACCGTCTGGGCACAGGTTCCCATGAACTGGACCTGCCCCGAGTGTGGCGCGCGCAAGGAAGACTTCGAAATGGTCCAAATATAGAACATATCGCGTGCAAGGCTATCGGCCAAGGTCGTTGAAGAAATAATTCGGGAGCAGCTGCCAATGACCACGACTGGATCGGGTTTCAAAGTTCTGGTAATCGATGACAGCAACACCATTCGGCGCAGCGCCGAAATCTTTCTCAAGCAGGGTGGCCACGACGTGGTGCTGGCAGAGGATGGTTTTGATGCGTTGGCCAAGGTCAACGACCATCAACCCCAACTGATTTTCTGTGACATCCTGATGCCGCGGCTCGACGGCTACCAGACCTGCGCCATCATCAAGCGCAACGCCAGGTTCGCTGGCGTTCCGGTGGTCATGCTGTCGTCCAAGGATGGTGTCTTCGACAAGGCGCGCGGCCGCATGGTGGGCTCGCAGGACTATCTGACCAAACCATTTACCAAAGACCAGCTGTTGCAAGCCGTGCAACAGTTTGGCGAAGCCCGTTCAGGAGTGATTGATGCCGGTTCATAAAGTGTTGGTGGTGGACGATTCCAAAACCGAGTTGATGGTTTTGACCGACATGCTGGAAAAAAATGGCATGTCCGTGAAAACCGCCGAGAACGCCGAGGAAGCCTTTCGTCGGCTCGCCCAGGAAAAGCCGGACCTGATTTTGATGGATGTCGTGATGCCCGGGAAGAATGGATTTCAGTTGACGCGCGCGATCTCGCGTGATCCGCAGTACGCGGATGTGCCCATCATCATGTGCACCAGCAAAACCCAGGAAACCGATCGGGTCTGGGGCATGCGCCAGGGCGCACGGGACTACATCACCAAGCCGGTGGATGCCAGCGAGTTGATGGCCAAGATCAAAGCCTTGCGCTGACGCACATCACCCGCATGGCCAATCGCGAAGCCCTCCGACAATTCCAGAGCCATTTGGCGAGCCGCTTGAGCGCGGCGCGGACCACGGGCGTCGCCGCCTCCTGGCTGGCGGTGGAAGCGGCCAATGTGAAGTATCTTTTTCCATTGAGTCAGTCGGGGGAGATTTTCCCCTGGGCCAATACCCAGCCAGTGCCTTATACCCAGCGCTGGTTTCTCGGCGTTGCCAATTTGCGCGGCGGCCTTTACGGTGTGATCGACCTGGGCGGCTTTGTCGCCGGCACGGCGCCTGCCTCCCGCGCGGAACCGGTCCGTGATCAGGCGCGGCTGGTGGCCCTGAATTCGGTGCTCGACGTCAATTGCGCGTTGCTGATTGACCGCCTTGTTGGCCTTCGCAGCATGGATTCATTTATTGATTCGGCGCCTGCCCCCGACACAGCGCCCGGTTATTTCGGCAGCGGGTACACCGACGCCGATGGCGCGCACTGGCAGGAAATCAACCTGCAGTCGCTCTCGCAACAACCCCGATTCCTGAGCATCAGCGCTTGAATGTCTTCGCAAGGTCGCACTACCATGTCCCTCGTCAATCAAATTGAAAAACCGTTCCAGGCCAGCGCTTCGGCAGTGACCGACGTCACCATGGCGGGTACCGTGGACATGAGTGCGGACCGGGCCGAAGCCATGGCGTCGGAACACGCTCATTCCGAAGACTTCAGCGACAGCCGCATGCCGCCCGGGGACGCGGAACAGGAGTCTTCGGACGCAGAGTTACTCAGCATTCCCTTGTTGGGGAATCGCACTGCGGCGCAGCACCAGCGGATTCTTGCAATATTGCTGGGCCTGGCTTTGGTGGTGCTGGCGCTGGTCACTTTCTTCGCACTGAACCAGGCCGACAGAGTGGCCCAGCAGGTGGCGGCCACCGGCCAGTCACTGATGCAGTCGCAGCGCCTGGCCAAGTCGGTCTCCCAGGCGCTGGTGGGCAGCGCGCCGGCGTTTCCGGATGTGAAGGAAAGCGCTGATGTGCTGGCAAAAACGGTGCGCGGGCTCAAGAGCGGCAGCAACTCGATGGGGCTGACCGCGGTGAGCGACGCCGACGCGTCCGAGCTTGACAAAATTACCCCTTTGATGGAGCGCGCCGAGAAGAACGCCAAGATCGTGCTGGGCCAGCAAAAGATTCTGACCCAGGTCGGCAGCGCGCTGCGGACCATCAATCGGCAGTCCTCCGACCTGCTGGAAATCGCCGAGACGGTTTCATCGCTCAAGCTGCAGCAAAATGCGCCCTCGACGGAAATTTCCGCCGCCGGCCAGCTGGTGATGCTGACCCAGCGCATTGGCAAATCCGCCAATGAGTTCCTGACCACCGAAGGGGTCAGCCCCGAGGCGGTGTTCCTGCTCGGCAAGGATTTGAATTCCTTCAAGGAGATTTCTCAGGGCCTGCTCGATGGCAGCCCGGAGCTGCGCCTGACGCCGGCGAAGGACCCGCAGACCCGGGAGCAGCTCGCGGCCCTGATGAAGCTGTACGAGCAGACGCGCACCCAGGCCGGCGCCATTCTTGGCAATTTGCAGGGGTTGGTGGCGGCGCGCGAGGCGCAGGCGGCCATCATCTCGGACAGCGAGCCCCTGCGGCGCGATCTGGAAAGCCTGCAGGGCCAGCTTTCGTCCCGCAGCGGGCTCAGTTCGGGCTCCCTGGTGGCACTCATTTTGTCTGCACTTTTCGCTTTGGCCTGTGCGGCCGGGCTGGCCTACGTCCAGCTGCAGGACAGTCGTCAGCGCCAGGGGCTGGCGGACCAGCAACGGCTTGAAGCCGAGCGCCAGGAACAGGAGGCCAAGCGCATCAACGATGCCAACCAGGCGGCGATTTTGCGGCTGATGAACGAATTGCAAACCGTGGCGGAAGGCGACCTGACGCAGGAAGCCACCGTGACGGAGGACATCACCGGGGCCATCGCCGATTCCGTCAACTACACCGTGGAGGAGTTGCGTTTGCTGGTGGGCAACGTGCAGACCACGGCGTCGCGTGTCGCCCAGACCACCGCCCAGGTGGAGAACACCTCCACCGAATTGCTGGCCACTTCCGGCGAGCAGTTGCGCGAGATTCATGCGGCCGGCCAGTCCGTGCTGGACATGGCCGGCCGGATCAACCAGGTATCTTCGCAGGCGCAGGAGTCGGCTTCGGTGGCCCGGCAGTCCTTGCAGGCGGCCGAGTCGGGTCTGATGGCCGTGCAAAATGCCATCGGGGGCATGAACTCGATCCGCGACCAGATCCAGGAAACCTCCAAACGGATCAAGCGACTGGGCGAGTCTTCGCAGGAGATTGGCGAAATCACGGAGTTGATCTCCGACATTACCGAGCAGACCAACGTGCTGGCCCTGAATGCTGCCATTCAGGCGGCCTCGGCGGGCGATGCCGGTCGCGGCTTCTCGGTGGTGGCGGAAGAAGTGCAGCGCCTGGCGGAGCGTTCCGCCGACGCGACACGCCAGATCTCCGCACTGGTCAAAGCCATTCAGACCGACACGCAGGATGCGGTCGCGGCCATGGAGCGCTCCACTCACGGTGTGGTCGAGGGCGCCAAGCTGTCCGACAACGCCGGCACGGCGTTGTCGGAAATTGACCGTGTCTCGCGCAGGCTGGCAGAGCTGATCGAGCAGATCTCGCATGCGGCGTCACAGGAGGCGGCCTCCGCCAACGTGGTGGCGGGCAACATCCAGCATATTTTCGCGGTAACGGAGCAGACTGGTGAAGGCACGCGCTCGACGGCACAGCAGGTCCGTGAGCTGTCCCGCATGGCCGAGGAACTGCGCCAGTCCGTGTCCCGATTCAAAATCAGCTGATTCCTGCCCTTCCCGTATCCGTTATTGCCCGAGTGGATCTCTCCATGCAGTTCAACCAAGCCGGCTCCGCAGTCCTCGCCACTGACCCCGACCAGGCGGCCCACGATCTCGGGCCGCTGGCATGGGTGCTGGACGAGATTCGCAAGTCGCTGGACGGCGCCACCCGATCCCTCAAGCGATTTGCACGGGAGGCTGAAACCGCCAGAGGATCGGATCTCGCCGATATCGATACCGGCCAATTGCGCATTGCACGCCAGCAACTTCATCAATCCGTGGGCGCGATGGAGATGGTGGGCCTGGGGGCGCCGGCCCATGTGCTGCGCGCCATGGAGGCCGCCGTACAAAGGTTCTTCCAGCATCCGGAGTTGTGCACCGACGAAGCGGCCACCAAGGTCGAGCGTGCCGGCTTCGCCCTGACGGAGTATCTGCAAGCGGTCTTGAGCGGCAGGCCGGTATCGTCCGTGGCCCTGTTTCCCCAGTACCGGGACGTGCAGCTGCTGGCCGGCGGCGATCGCGTGCATCCGGCCGACCTGTGGCCGATGGAGTGGCACTGGATGGACCCCGTTCTGGCGCCCGGACAGCCGCCGCGCCACTACGACGCGGTGGCACGCAGTGAGGTCGATGAAGCAGTACTGAAGATCATGAGGAGCGGCGACGTGGCGGCCGCACAGGGTTTGCGCGACCTCAGCCTGAGCCTTGCCGCCGCGCAAACAGCGCCACAGCAGGCGTCTTTCTGGAAAATTTGCGCTGCGTACTTCGAAGCCCTGGCGGCAAAGCTGGTCCCGGTCGATATCTATGTCAAGCGGGCCGCTTCGCGCATCCTGCTGCAGTACTCCACGCTCGCGCGGGGTGATCAGGGTGTGTCGGATCGGCTGGCGCAGGACCTGCTCTTTTTCTGTGCGCAGGCCGTGCCGGCCCGTCCGGATGAGGCGCCGGCGCTGTCGGCCGTTCGTCTGGCCTATGGATTGGCGCATTTCGAGCCGGTCGACTATGAGGTGCGCCGGTTTGGCCGCTACGATCCGGCGTTGCTGGTCCAGGCCCGCAAGCGTATCGAGACGGCCAAGGAAAGCTGGTCGGCGTTGTCCGGCGGCGATGTCAGCAAACTCAGGAATGTGGCTGACCACTTCAATCTGGTGAGCGAGCTGCTGGTCAGGCTGCACCCGGTCAGCGAGTCGATGGCGCAGGCCCTGGTGAATACCGTCGACGCCACGGTTCGTTCCGGCAGGCCCCCCGCAACCGAGCTGGCGATGGAGGTGGCCACCTCTATCCTGTATCTTGAGGCGGCCTTTGAGGATATGGAGCTCGGCGAACAGGAACTGGGCATCCGAACGGCCCGATTGGGCGACCGGCTCGAGCGCGTGCGCAATGGCGGACAGCCCGAGCCGCTGGAGCCGTGGATGGAGGAGCTGTATCGCCGCGTCAGTGACCGCCAGACCATGGGGACCGTGGTCGGTGAACTGCGCACGGCATTGTCCGAAATCGAGAGGGCGCTCGACCAGTTCTTCCGCGACCCGCGCGACAAAACAGTGTTGCGGGAGGTGCCGGGCCAGTTTGCGCAAATGCGCGGCGTGCTTTCGGTTTTGGGCCTGGAGCAGGCGTCGCTCGCGGTGCTGCGCATGCGTGACAGCACGGAGCAGATGCTGGTCACCGATATCGACGAGGCACACGTCCACACCGCAGGAACCTTCGACAAACTGGGCAATAATCTGGGCGCGCTCGGCTTCCTGATCGACATGCTGAGTTACCAGCCGGCGCTGGCCAAGAAGCTGTTTGTCTACGACGACATAGGGGGTGAGCTCAAGCCCCTGATGGGGCGCGCCGCGCCGCCGGCCACGGTGACACCGGCCGCGGTGCCCGCCCCCGTCAGCGCCGACGGGCTAGCGCAGGAGTTGCGCTCGGTCGTGAGCGGTGCGGGCCCGGGCCTCGCAGAGGCGGGCCTGACGGCCAAACTCGATGCGCTGGCGGCCCGCGCCGCACTGGCCGAGCAGCCGGGTCTGGCCAGGTCGGCACGCAATGCGTCAGCTGCGATGTCGGCGCAGGATGGCGGCGCTGCCGCGGATGCCATGGCGCAGCTGGCTGCGGCCGCGGGCCCGGCGCCGGCAATGGACGCGCCTGCCGTGGCGGAGCCCGATATCGAAGAGGACGATCTGCGCGGCATCTTCCTGGATGAGGCGCGCGAGGTCCTGCAAAGCGGTCTGGCAGCGGTGGGGTCGCTGGCCGAGGACACCCAGGACCAGAGCCGGCAAACAACGCTGCGCCGCGCCTTCCATACCCTCAAAGGCAGTGCGCGGATGGTCGGATTGCACGAATTCGGCGAAGCCGCCTGGGCAATGGAGCAGTTGTTCAACACCCGGCTGGCCGACCACGCGCCCGTCGACGCTGCACTGCAGGGTTTGTCCCACGACGTGCTGCTTGGTTTTGGCCGTTGGGTGGAAGCGATTGCCACCCAGCACGACACTGCCTGGCTGGCCGCAACTTTTGTCACCGCCGCAGATGCGCTGCGGACTGAAAATCGGCGCCTCGCATTGGTGCTGCCCGGCGATGCGGCGGCTGCGGCCACCCCGCAGCAGGTGGCGGCCCCCGAGGTGTATCCGGATTCCGAGAATACGCAGCCTGCGCAGGAAGCCGCCGAGGGCCTGTCTGCCGAATCGACACGCGCGCCGCTGACAGATTTTGGCGAGATCGACTTTGCCGGCCTCGTGTCGGTCTCCGAGGCGACACTGCCCGCGCCACTGGCGGGTGAGGCTGTCCCGTTCGATCTGGACAACCTGTTCTCCACGGAGCCCTATCGAGAGACCCAACCACCCGCAACAACCGCGGTGCCGGAGCCCGACGAGTGGGTCGCTTTCGCGACGGCTTTGGAAACTGGGCTGCCCGCGGTGCCCGCGCATGAACCAGCGTTGACGGGTGCGCCTGCCGAGCCCGAATCGGCCCGGCCGGAACCACCTTTGGGGTCGGAGCCTGAGGGTCCGGCCGGCGCGGCCAGCGACGAGCCGGTCAAGGTGATTGGCCCGCTACGCATCGGTATCCCGCTGTTCAACGTTTATCTGAACGAAGCCGACGAATGGTCGCGCCGGTTGGTCACCGAGTTGGCCGAGTGGGCCATGGAATTGCACCAGCCACTCCCCGATTCCACCGTTGCGCTGGCGCATTCGCTGGCGGGCAGCTCTGCCGCCGTGGGTTTCCATGCGCTGTCGGAGCTCGCCCGTGGCCTGGAACATGCGCTCTTGCACGTGCAGTTGCAGACGCGCGGAACGCCCTGGCAGGGCAAAGTCTTCAACGACGCCGCCGATGACATCCGGCGCTTGCTGCATCAGTTCGCCGCCGGTTTCCTGAAGGATCCCAATGAGGAGCTGTTGTTGGCGCTCAGGGGTGTTCTGGCTGCGGAGCCGCCTGCCGAGGCCGTCGTTCAGGACGCTCCGCAAGAGGAGACGCCAGCGCAGGATGCCGCGCCCCTCACCAATGTGGTTGAGCTGGGTCGCCTGGCCCCGGTGCCGATGCGATTTGCGGCACCCCCGCAAACGCCTGCCGAAACCCGCACGATCACGCAGGAGCGGCACGACGATATCGACGCGGTCGACGCCGTTGACCACGATTTGTTCCCGATCTTTGAAGAAGAAGCGGCGGAACTGCTGCCCCAGCTGGGCGGAGCCTTGCGCCAGTGGTCGGCCCGCCCCGCCAATCAGGGTGCGCGCAGCGAAGTGCTGCGCACCCTGCACACGCTCAAGGGCAGCGCGCGGCTGGCCGGTGCGCTGCGGCTGGGCGAAATGGCACACCTGCTGGAGTCCGACATCGAGCATCTCGGCACGGACGAGCTGCAAACGCAGCAGCTGGAGCCGCTGCTGGCCCGCTTTGATGCGATGCAGGGTATTTTTGACCACTTGCGGCAGCAGGCCATGGCCGAGCCTGCGCACCTGTTGCCATTGACAACAACCCTGCAGGAGTCGGCGCCGCCGGCCACTCCAGCCGCTGCGCCTGTCGCCGAATCCGGCGCGGTCGCAGCAGCGCCAAAGCGCGGCGTGATTGCCCTGCCGGCAAGCAACGTGCTGGCGCCGCTGCGCCAGGCCTCGAATCACGCCGTGCGGGTGCGCTCCCAACTGCTGGACCGGCTCGTGAACCAGGCCGGCGAGGTCATGATCACGCGCACGCGGCTGGAGTCCGAGATCGCCCAGTTGCGCGGCTCGCTGGGCGACCTCACAGGCAACCTGGACCGCTTGCGCCAGCAGTTGCGCGACATCGAGTTGCAGGCGGAAACGCAGATGCAGTCGCGTCTGGCCCAGGCCAAGGATTCGCAGCAGACCTTCGACCCACTGGAATTCGACCGCTTTACCCGGGTGCAGGAGCTGACCCGGATGATGGCCGAATCGGTGAACGACGTCGCCACCGTGCAGCGCAGCCTGCAGCGCACGGTAGAGGCCACCGAAGACGATTTGAACGCCCAGGCGCGCCAGACCCGCGAGCTGCAGCGCGACCTGCTGCGCACGCGCATGGTGGAGTTCGAGGGCATTTCGGACCGCCTGTACCGCGTGGTGCGGCAGGCTTCCAAGGACACGGGCCGGCAGGTCAAGCTCGACATCACGGGCGGCTCCATCGAGATGGATCGCGGCGTGCTGGACCGCATGACCCCCGCGTTTGAACACCTGCTGCGCAACTGCGTCGCGCACGGCATCGAGGACGCCGAGGTGCGCACCCGGCTCGGCAAGGATCCCGTGGGCACCATCACGATTGGCCTGCATCAGGCCGGCAACGACGTCTCGGTCGAGTTTCGCGACGATGGCGCCGGCCTGGATGTTGCCGGCATTCGCGCAAAAGCGCTGGCCCAGGGCCTGATTTCGGCGCACCAGGCGCTGTCGGATGCAGAGGCCGCCGATTTCATTTTCATGCCGGGTTTTTCCACGGCGGCCCAGGTGAACGAGCTGGCCGGGCGCGGTATCGGCATGGATGTCGTGCGTGCCGAAGTCAACGCACTGGGCGGGCGCATCGAGACCTCGACCGAGGCGGGCAAGGGCGCCGGCTTCAAGCTGGTATTGCCTTTGACCACGGCGGTCACCCAGGTGGTCATGCTGCGCACGGGCAGCCAGTTGATCGGCGTGCCTTCCAACCTGGTGGAAATTGTGCGCCGTGCCACCGCCAGAGAATTGCAGCAGGCCTACAACAGCGGCACGTTCGAATTCGGTGGGGAGTCGATCCCGTTTTTCTGGTCGGGTGCGCTGTTGCAGTCGTCCCGCAGAAGCAGCGAAACCCAGGGCAAGACACTGCCGATCCTGGTGCTGCGCAGCGCGGCGCAGCGCGTGGCCTTGCACGTCGATGAAGTGCTGGGCAACCAGGAAGTGGTGGTGAAAAACCTCGGGCCGCAGCTGTCGCGACTGCCCGGGCTGGCCGGCATGACCGTGCTGGCCTCGGGCGCGGCGGTGCTGATTTACAACCCGGTGGCGCTGGCATCGGTGTATGGCGAGCAGGCCCGCTTGATGAGTGCCGACCAGGCGCAGCCCGACGTTCTGGAGCACGCGGGCTCGGGCGCTGCGGGAGGGGCCGCCGGGCTCGCGTTGCCACCCCAGGTTCCCTTGATACTGGTGGTCGACGATTCCATCACGGTGCGCCGTGTGACGCAGCGCCTGCTGCAGCGCGAGGGCTATCGGGTGGCACTGGCCGTGGACGGTTTGCAGGCGCTGGAGCGGCTGGCCGAGGAGCGTCCGGCGCTCGTGCTGTCCGACATCGAAATGCCGCGCATGGATGGCTTCGATCTGGCGCGCAACATTCGGGGCGACCAGCGCATGCACGATTTGCCGATCGTCATGATCACCTCGCGCATTGCCGAGAAACACCGCGAGCATGCCAAGCAACTGGGCGTTAACCACTACCTGGGCAAGCCCTATTCGGAAGAAGAGTTGCTCAGCCTGGTGCGGCGCTATTGCGCCACGGAAATTCCGGCCTGAGCAGGGCTTAACCCAGGCATGACGGGAGCTTTTAGCTATCTGATTGATAGCTATCGGTTGACCCTCGAGTCGCGCGGCGAGGTACGCGCACCTGCTGCACGGCCGGCCAGTCCCCGGCCTTTGCAGGAAGGCGAGGTGTTCCGACGGCAAGGGTAAAATTGGCATCATGCCCGCGGACTCTGCCCCCATCAACCTGACGCATCACTTCCTGATCGCCATGCCGGGGTTGCGCGACGCGACGTTTGCCAAAAGCGTCATTTACCTGTGCGAGCACAGCGAACGCGGCGCGCTCGGGCTGATCATCAACAAGCCCAGCGACCTCAACCTCAAAAACCTGTTCGACAAGGTCGAGTTGTCGCTGCAGCGCGACGACCTGGTCGAGGTGCCCGTGTTCCAGGGCGGACCGGTGCAGACCGAGCGCGGCTTTGTGCTGCACGAAACCATGCTGACGGGCGACGCCAGCTCCAGCGAGACCGCCTATGCCTCCACCATGTCGATTCCGGGGGGGCTGGAAATGACCACCTCGAAGGATGTGCTGGAGGCCCTGTCGACGGGCGCCGGGCCGCGCCGCGTGCTGGTTTCGCTGGGCTACTCGGCCTGGGGCGAGGGCCAGCTCGAATCGGAACTGGCCGAGAACAGCTGGCTCACGGTCGGGGCGGACACCGCCGTGATTTTCGACACCCCGGTGGAGCAGCGCTACGACCGGGCTCTGGCCCTGCTCGGCCTTGAGGCCTGGACGTTGTCGCCGCAGGCGGGGCATGCATGAGCTCGTTGGTCCGACCCGACGTACCTCTTCATCTGCAAACGTTTCTGGCTTTCGATTTTGGACTCAAGCGCACTGGCGTGGCCGTCGGCAACCGGCTGCTGCGCAGCGCACAGCCGCAGGCCACCATCAAGGCCGAAGGCGACGCGCGTTTTGCGCTGGTACAGGCGCGCATCGAAGAGTGGCAACCCGATGCACTGGTGGTCGGCGTTCCCTTTCATCCGGATGGCGCGGCCCATGAGAACACCGCACGCGCGCGCAAGTTCGCGCGCCAGCTGCGGGGCCGCTTCGGATTGCCGGTGTTCGAGGTGGACGAGCGCTACAGCACCACCGAAGCGCTGGCGGCCGGTGCCAAAGACGCCGACGCGGCGGCGGCCTGCATCATTCTGGAGCAATTTTTGAGGAGCATCCCATGAGTATTCTCGCGCTCGATGCCGAAGCGCTGTACCGCGAGTTGCTGCGCGGCGTCGGTTTGCTGTGCGGCCCGCAAACCCGGCTGGTGGGCATCACCTCGGGCGGCGCCTGGCTGGCGCAGCGGCTGCAAAAAGACCTGAACCGGCCGCATGAGTCCGGTGTCATTTCGTCGGCCCTGCACCGCGACGATTTTGCGCAGCGCGGCCTGTCGTCGGGCGGACAGACGGTGCTGCCGTTCGATGTGAACGGGGCCGACATCATCGTGCTCGACGACGTGCTGTATACCGGCCGCACCATCCGCGCGGTCCTCAACGAACTTTTTGATTTCGGCCGCCCTGCCAGCGTCCGGCTCGCGGTGCTGGTGGACCGGGGCGGGCGCGAGTTGCCGATCCAGGCGGACTTTGCGGCCGCGCGGGTCACCCTGCCAGCCTCCCAGTCGCTGGCGCTGGCGCGCGACGAGGCCGGCGTATTCAGCTTTCATGTGGAGGACCACTGACCGTGCAGAACCAACGCAATCCGCAACTCAACAAGAACGGCGAGCTGGTCCATTTGCTGTCCATCGAGGGGCTTCCCAAAAGCACCCTGATGCATATTCTCGACACCGCGGCCAACTTCGTCAGCGTCAGCGACCGCGAGGTCAAGAAGGTCCCGCTGCTGCGCGGCAAGAGCGTGTTCAACCTGTTCTTCGAGAACTCCACGCGCACCCGCACCACCTTCGAGATCGCGGCCAAGCGCATGTCCGCCGACGTCATCAACCTCGACATCGCGCGCTCCTCGGCGTCCAAGGGCGAGTCGCTGCTGGACACCATTGCCAACCTCAGCGCCATGGCGGCCGACATGTTCGTCGTGCGCCATAGCGAATCGGGCGCGCCGTACCTGATTGCCCAGCACGCGGCGCCGCATGTGCATGTGGTCAACGCGGGCGACGGGCGCCACTCGCATCCGACACAGGGCCTGCTGGACATGTACACCATCCGGCACTTCAAGAAGGATTTTTCCAACCTCACGGTGGCCATCGTCGGCGACGTGCTGCACTCGCGCGTGGCGCGCTCCGACATTCATGCGCTGACCACGCTGGGCTGCGCCGAGGTGCGCGTGGTCGGCCCCAAGACGCTGGTGCCCGCGGACATGGCGCCCATGGGCGTGCGCGTGTGCCACACGCTGGAGGAAGGCATCCGCGGCTGCGATGTGATCATCATGCTGCGCCTGCAGAACGAACGCATGAGCGGGGCGCTGCTGCCCTCCAGCCAGGAGTTTTCCAAGAGTTACGGACTCACCACCGCCAAGCTGGAACTGGCCAAACCCGACGCCATCGTGATGCACCCCGGGCCCATCAACCGCGGTGTGGAGATCGACTCGGCCGTGGTGGATGGCCGGCAAAGCGTGATCCTGCCGCAGGTGACCTTTGGCATCGCGGTGCGCATGGCGGTGATGAGCATCGTGGCGGGCAACGAGGCATGAGCGCCGCGCCGGGCCGCCCCAAGCAAGCTCGCACCGCAGTGCGCACGAAGGTATTCCAGTGAGCGACAAGGCAGACACAGCATGAAGATCCTGATCAAGAACGGCCGGGTCATCGATCCCGCCACGAATTTCGATGAAATATGCGATGTAGCCCTTGCTGCAGGCCGCATCATAGCTATTAAAAATGTAGCGGATGGTTTTTTGCCAAACCGGACTCTGGATGCGTCGGGTTGTGTTGTGGCGCCCGGCCTGGTGGACCTGGCCGTGCGGCTGCGCGAGCCCGGCCATGAGCACGAAGGCATGCTGGAGTCCGAAATGGCCGCGGCCGTGGCCGGCGGCATCACCAGCCTGGTGTGCGCGCCCGACACCGATCCGGTGCTCGACGAGCCGGGCCTGGTGGAGATGCTGAAAATGCGCGCCGAAAAGCTGCATCAGGCCCGCGTCTTTCCGCTCGGCGCCCTGACGCGCAACCTGCACGGCGAGGTGCTGACCGAGATGGTCGAGCTGACCGAGGCGGGCTGCGTGGGCTTCGGGCAGGCCGAGGTGCCGCTGGCCAACACGCAGGTGCTGCTGCGCGCGCTGCAGTACGCCGGCACCTTCGGCTACACGGTCTGGTTGCGTCCACAGGAGCTGTATCTGGGCACGGGCGTGGCGGCCAGCGGCCCGCTGGCCACCCGCATGGGCCTGGCGGGCGTGCCGGTGGCGGCCGAGACGATTGCGCTGCACACCATCTTCGAACTCACAAAGGCAACCGGCGCGCGCGTGCACATTTGCCGCCTCAGCAGTGCGGCCGGCGTGGCCCTGGTGCGCCAGGCCAGGGACGAGGGCCTTGACGTGACCTGCGACGTCAGCATCAATTCGCTGCACCTGACCGACACCGACATCGGCTACTTCGACAGCCGGGCCCGCCTGAACCCGCCGCTGCGCCAGCAGCGCGACCGCGATGCGATCCGCGAGGGCCTAGCCGACGGCACCATCGATGCCCTGGTGTCCGACCACACACCGGTCGATGAAGACGCCAAGGCGCTGCCATTTGCCGAGGCCGAGGCCGGCGCCACCGGCGTCGAGTTGCTGCTGAGCCTGGCGCTCAAGTGGGGTCAGGAAAGTGGCGTGGGCCTCACGCGCGCGCTGGCGGTGCTGACCAGCGAGCCGGCGCGCGTGCTGGGCGCGGCGCTGGGCACCTTGCAGGCCAGCGCCGGCCAGCTGGTGGCGGGCGGCGTCGCCGATGTCTGCATCTTCGACCCCCAGGACGAATGGACGGTGCGGCCCGACGCGCTGTGCAGCCAGGGCAAGCACACGCCGTTTTCCGGTTACGCGCTGCCCGGGCGCGTGCGCTGCACCATCGTGGGCGGACAGGTGGCGTTTGAACGTGCCACGTAAAACCCCCACGCTTGCCACTGCGTGTGCTGCGCTGGGCTCGCGTAGCGTCCGTGCGCGCAGCTGTACAGTGAAGCGAGCCCATGCCGGGCCTGCGCTATGCACGTGCCGAGGCATCACACTTCGGCCCGGCCCCGAGAGGGCTGAACTTGCTCGGGGCGGCCCTTCGCTGCGTTCTCGACGTTTACACGCATGAACCAGCTCAGGGCGGCGTGGAAGCTGCTGCGCGGGCTGGTTCATGTCCTGGCCGGCCTGTGCACCATCGTGCTGCTGTTCCCGCGCTTGTCCCAGCCGCAAAAAGATGTACGCGTTCAGGCCTGGGCCCTTGAACTGCTTCAACATTTAGCTATCAAATTGGTAGTCCGCGGGCAGCCGCCCGCCATCGGGCCGATGCTGCTGGTGTCCAACCACATCTCGTGGCTGGACATCGTGGTGATGCATGCGGCGCGCCACTGCCGCTTTGTCTCCAAGTCCGACGTGCAGGGCTGGCCGCTGGTGAGCACCCTGGCCAACGCGGCCGGCACGCTCTACATCGAGCGCGCATCGCGGCGCGACGCGATGCGCGTGGTGCACCATATGGCCGAAGCCCTGCGCGCCGGCGACGTGGTGGCGGTGTTCCCCGAAGGCACCACGGGCGACGGCGGGCGGCTGCTGCCGTTTCATGCCAACCTGATTCAGGCGGCCATTTCAGCGCAGGCGCCGATACAGCCACTGGCGTTGCAATTCGTCGACGCGGCCAGCGGCGGGCCAAGCCGTGCGCCGAGTTATGTTGGTGACGAGACGCTGGGCGGCTCCATCTGGCGCACGCTCAGTGCACGAGGCCTGGTTGCCGTAGTGTCGTTCGGCGAGCCGCAGCGGGCGCACGGCCGGGACCGGCGCGCCTGGGCGGCCGATTTGCGCGCGGCGGTCGCCGGGTTGCAGAAAATCCGGCGTTAAAACAGCGTCGCAAGACACCGGTGCCCTCCATGTTTTCCCTGATGGGCGAGGGGTTTCACCGCATGGTTTTTGACGTTGCTTCAAGCTTGAAGTGCTGCAATAAATATAGCATATGGCGAATAACTGGTGCGGTCTGCAGCCATTATTTTTTTAAAATCCGAATAAATGAGAGACATTTGCCGATGTCACCGAATGGCCCTAAACACGGCTGGATCGTTTGCATTCATATGATTGAAAGCGTAAGCTCGCCTCCCCGGAGTGCCGTGGGTGGCAACTCCTACAGAATCCAACCAGAAAGGATGCGCCATGTCGCTAAACCGTTCGCGCCTGCTGTTCAGTCTTCTCGCCGCCTGCATTGCCGCGGCTCCCGCAGGTGCGGCACTGGCCCAGGATGTCGTCCTGGGCGCCTCGGTGCAGTTGACTGGCCCGGTCGCCAACACCGGCCGCTATTACCGCGATGCCTATCAACTCGCCATCGACAAGATCAATGCGGCGGGCGGTGTCAAAATTACAGGCCAGTCGCACAAGCTCGCGCTCAAGCTGTACGACAACCAGTCCGACGTGAACCTGAGCGTGCGCCAGTACACGCAACTGGTGTCGCAGGACAAGGTCAATCTGCTGCTGGGCCCGTTCGCCAGCAATTTCGCGCTGGCCGACTCGGCCGTGTCGGAAAAATACAAGGTGCCGATGGTGCAGGGCGGCGGCGCCTCGGACCAGATCTTCGCGCGTAATTTCAAGTACGTCTTCGGCACGCTGGCGCCGGCCAGCAACTATTTCGGCAGCACCATCGACATGCTGAAGGCGCTCAAGACGCCGCCCAAAACCGTGGCGCTGCTGTACGCCGACGACGCCTTCGACGTGTCCGTGGCGGAAGGCACGCGGCCGATGCTGAAGAAGGCCGGCTTCGACGTGGTGATGGATGAACGCTACAGCAGCAACACCAGCGACTTCAATTCGCTGCTGTCGCAGATCAAGAGCAAGAACGTCGACGTGGTGCTGGTAGCGGGCCACGAAACCGAGATCCTGAATTTCGTGCGCCAGGCCAAGAGCCTGGCCGTCGCACCCAAGATGTATTCATTCACGGTGGGCGTGCCGAGCGAGGACTTCCGCAAGGCGCTGGGCAAGGATGCCGACTATGCGTTCGGCATGACCGCATGGCTGCCGACGCCGGCATTGAAAGACCGCTGGTTCGGCGATGCGGCGCAGTTCGCCAAGGAATACAAGGCCAAGTTCGGTTACGACCCCGATTACCACGCCGCCTCCGGTGTGGCTGACGTCGAAGCACTGGTGCAGGCGATGGAAGACGCCGGCAGCATCGAGCCGCAAAAGGTGCGCGATGCGCTGGCCAAGGTCAAATTCGACAGCCTGTACGGTCCGATCGCATTTGCCGCGAATGGCCAGATCAATCTGCCCCAGGTGGTGATCCAGGTGCAGGGTGACAGTCTGGCGGAAATCTACGGCGCCAAGGGATTTGTGAAGCAGCCGAAGTATCCGATGCCGGCCTGGAACGCGCGTTAAGCCCCCAGCCGGTCGGAACTTCAGGTGGATCTGCTCGCACAAATCCTCGTCAACGGTACTCTCCTCGGCGGGCTGTACGCCGTCATGGCGCTCGGCCTGGCCCTGGTCTGGGGGGTACTCAATATCGTGAACCTGGCGCACGGCGCCTTCATCATGCTGGGTGCCTATGTGTCCTGGCATCTGTACACCTACCTGCACATCGACCCGTTCCTGGGGCTGCCCATTACCGCCGTCGTCATGTTCGCACTCGGCTACGCGCTGCAGCGCGGGCTGCTGAATCTGATTGTGCGGGCGCCGATGTTCAACACCCTCTTGATCACCTTCGGCCTGGAAGTGGTGCTGACCTACCTTGCGCAACTGGCGTTTTCGGCGGACTTCCGCACCATCAACCCACCCTATGCCGGTAACAGCCTGCAGTGGGGGCCGGTGGTGCTGCCGGTGGCGCGGCTCGGCGCGTTCTGCATGGCGATTGTGCTGACGCTGGGCATGTGGCTGTTTTTGCTGCACACGCGGCTCGGGCGCGCGATCCGTGCCACGGCGCAGAACCTGGTTGCGGCGCGCCTGTACGGCGTCGAGCCACGGCACCTGTACGCCGTGACCTTCGCCATCGGCATCGCGCTGGCCGGCGCGGCCGGCGGGCTGTATGGCACGGTGTCGCAGATCAACCCGTACATCGGGGCCTCGCTCACCGCCAAGTCGTTTGCCATCGCCATCATCGGCGGGCTGGACAACCCGCTGGGCGTCATTGTCGGTGGGCTGTTCCTCGGCATCGTGGAGTCGTTGACGACCCTGTACATCGGCCCCACTTTCGCCGACGTTGCCAGCTTCGGCATCCTGGTGCTGGTCTTGATCGTGCGGCCCACCGGCCTGCTGGGGAAAACCGCATGAAGGCGTGGCACATCGGTTTGATTGGGGCCGCGGTGCTGGTGCTCGCGGGCGTGCCCTGGTATGGCTCGGACGTGCTGATCCAGTTCGGCATCAACGCACTGCTGCTGGCCGTGCTTGCGCAGGGCTGGAACATCATCGGCGGCTACACCGGGTACGCCTCGTTCGGCAATTCCGTGTTTTACGGACTGGGCGCCTACGGCGTGGCCATCGCCATGGTGCAGTGGCATTTGCCATTCGAGGTCGGCATGGTGTTCGGCGTGGTGCTGGCGGTGGTCTTTGCCGTGCTGCTGGGGATTCCCGTGCTGCGCCTCAAGGGCCATTACTTTGCGATTGCCACGCTGGCGCTGTCGCAGGTCATGGCAGCCATTGTTTCCAACATTCCGCTGGCGGGCCAGAACATTGGCCTGGTGTTGCCGCCGCTGAACAACGACCGGCTGTTCTACGAGTTGTCGCTGGGCCTGCTCGTCATCGCAACGCTGACCATCTTCTGGCTCACGCGCAGCCGCTTCGGCTTCGGGCTGATCGCGATTCGCGAGAACGAGGAGGGCGCGGCCGTCATGGGCGTGAACACCACGCTGTACAAGGTCATGGCGTTTGCGCTCTCAGGCATTTTCAGCGCGCTGGCAGGCGGCATCCACGCCTACTGGATCACCTTTCTGGACCCGGACAGCGCGTTTGACATCAGCCTGAACGTGAAGATGATCATCATGGCCGTGTTCGGCGGCGCGGGCACGGTGCTGGGGCCCATCGTCGGGGCGCTGTCACTGTCGGCCATTTCAGAATTCCTGTCGAGCGAGGTGACCAGCATCGCCGGCCTGTTCTTCGGCATCGTGATTGTTGCGGCCGTGGTGCTGATGCCGCGCGGCCTGGCAGACATGTTCAGGCGCTTTCGGAAAACCGGCTGGCGCTATTTCAGCGAAAACATCCGGGCACACCGTCTATGACCGCGCTACTCGAAGTCCGCCACGCAACCCGGCGCTTTGCCGGGTTGGTGGCTGTCAGCGACGTCAGCTTCACGCTGGCGCCCGGTGAAATCCTGGGGCTGATCGGCCCCAACGGCGCCGGCAAGACCACGCTGATCAGCCTGATCAGCGGCACCCTGCCGCCGAGCGAAGGCGAGGTGCTGTTTCAGGGCGAATCCATCAACCGCCTGCCGGCCTTTCGCCGCGCGCGTCTGGGCATTGGCCGCACGTTCCAGATCATGCGGCCGTTTCCGGGCCTGTCGGTGCTCGACAACGTGGCCGTCGGCGCCTTGTTCGGGCGCGGCGGTGGCCAGGCGCAACTGGCCAGGGCGCGAGAGCAGGCGCGTGCCTGCCTCGAGTTCGTGGGCTTGGGCAAATTCATCGACCAGCGCGCCGATGAGCTCGGCGGCCCGGGCCGTAAGCGGCTGGAGCTGGCCAAGGCGCTGGCGATGCAGCCCAAGGTGCTGCTGTGCGATGAAGTCATGGCCGGCCTGAACCACGTCGAGATCGACGAGGTCATCGATGTGATCCGCAAGGTGCGCGACCAGGGCATCAGCGTGCTGGTGATCGAGCACGTGATCAAGGCCATCAAGAGCCTGTCGGACCGCCTGCTGGTGCTGCACCATGGCGAGAAAATCGCCGACGGCACGCCCGATGAAGTGCTGGCCAACCCGACCGTGGTGCAGGCCTATCTCGGAAAGAAACGCACATGAGCGCTCCTGCAGGCCGCACTCCCTTGTTGAAGGTCGAAAACCTCGGCGCCGGCTACGGCGGCATGCCCGTGCTGCATGAGGTGGCGCTGGAGGTGTATCCGGCGGAGATGGTGGCGCTGGTCGGCAGCAACGGGGCCGGCAAGACGACGCTGCTGCGCGCGCTGTCGCGCATGCTGCCCTGCACCGGCAGCATCGTCCTGAACGGGCAGGAACTCGCCGGCATGACGCCCGATGAGGTGTTCGGCCTGGGGCTGGTGCAAGTGCCCGAAGGGCGCCAGCTGTTCGACCGCATGACCGTGCAGGACAACCTGCTGATGGGCGGCTACCGGCGCCACGACAAGGCGGCCGTCGCGCGCGACCTCGACAAGATGTATGCGCTGCTGCCGCGCCTGGCCGAGCGCCGGCGCCAGCTGGCCGGCAGCATGTCGGGCGGCGAGCAGCAGATGTGCGCGATGGCGCGCGCGCTGATGGCCGCGCCGGTGCTGATGATGGTCGATGAAATGAGCCTGGGCCTGGCCCCCGTCGTGGTGGACCAGCTGATGGAGGTGCTGGCCGCCATCCAGCGCGACGGCGTCACCGTGCTGCTGGTCGAGCAGGACGTGCAGCTCGCGCTATCGGGCGCCGACCGCGGCTACGTGATGGAAACCGGCCGGGTCGTGCACAGCGGGCTGGCCAAAGACCTGATCGATGACCCGGCGGTGCAGCAGGCTTATCTGGGATTGTAGCGGTCGCTCCTGAAAATATAGCGATATGTGCAGGGTGGATAAGGGCGTCAGCACTATTTCATGCTGAATGAGGCCAAGCCACGATGCGTGGTCTCCCGACAGGAATCGTGCGCACAAGGGCGCCCTTGCAGGCGGGATCAGCGTTGCCGCGCCCCCACGCCGCTGACGGCCACCAACCCCAGTAGAACGAAAACGATGCCGAGCAACTCCATGGCCGACGGCTGCTCATGCAGGATCAGCCACGCCAGCAGCACGCTGACGATCGGCACGCCCAGGCTGGACACGCTGGCGGCTGTGGTGGACAGTCGTTGCAGCACGATCGCCCACAGCCACCACGCCAGGCTCGACGCCAGCACGGCGCTGTAGGCGAGCGCGCCGATGAACGGCCAGTCCCACTCGATCGGCCGTTGCGGCACCGCCAGTGCGACGAGGCCGAGCGCGCCGCCACCGATCAGCATCTGCCACGCGGTAAGACCCAGCACGGAGACGCTTTGCTGCCGGCGGAACAGGCGCTTGCTGAGCACGGTGCCCGCGGCCCAGGCGGCACCACCGGCAATCGCCAGCGTGGTACTCACGACGCTGCCCATGGCGTGCCATGGCGCGATGATGCACAAGAGCCCGAGTGCAGCGAGCGCCAGGCCGAGCCAGTGGCGCGCACTCGGCTTGTCGCCGAGCAGCAGCCACGCCAGCAGTACCGCCCAGAACGGCATGGTGTAGGCCAGAAGCGCCACGTGGCCCGCGCCGCCGCCCAGCAACGCCAGTTGTTCCAGCCCCTGAAACGCGGCGGTCTGGCACAGCCCGATCAACACCGTTGGCAACAGCGGCGGTGGCCGCAGGGATTGTCGTGCGAGCAGCAGCGCCGCAAACAGCACTGCCGCGCCGAGCAGATAGCGCAGCGCCGCGAAGTCGAGTGGCCCGGCATGCGCCAGCACCTGCTTCATCACGACCCAGCTGTACGCCCAGATCAGGATGGTGGCGAGCAGCGCAGACAGTGCGCCGCGCCGGGATGATGCAAGAGATGCCATGGGGCAATGTCGGGCTGGAGGAGGGGTTGAAGGGGGGGCGCGAATTTGCTATGGGAAAAATAGCAACCCACGCCCGACTGGTAAGGGCTAGAGGTTGATTTCCCATGCAACCGGGTGTCACGCCAGGTCCTGGTCCCCTCGACAGGAATCGGACCTGTATCTGGCGCTTAGGAGGCACCCGTTCTATCCATTGAACTACGAGGAGACAGCCGGAATTGTAGGGCCAGCAGGCGGGTGGGCCCGGGGCGCTCAGTCGTACGGCACCGTGAAAATCAGGTCGATCGCGCTTCGATCGCCTGTCTGCGCGCGCAGGGTAAAGCGCCGCGACAGATCGTAGAAGATGGAGAACGTGCCCACTGCGCCGGCCAGGCTGCGCTCGTAGGCCACATAAAAGCCGCGTGACAGCCGCTTGCCGAGCGTGACGGCCGCGGCGGAGCTGCTGCCGTCGGCGTTGCTGGCGGCGCCCCGAAACGACAATTCATCCAGGCCGAGGGACTGCGCCAGGCCGCCGGACAAGCCTTTGCCGTTGCCGCCCAGCAGGGCCAAGGCGGCCTGCTGCAGCATCACGGTTTCGGCGCCGCCTTCGGCGCCCGAATGGCCGAGCACCAGCCACGCCAGCTTTTCTGCGTCGGGCAGGTCGGGGTCGGCGTACAGGCGGATGCGCGGCGACAGCGCCGTGCCGCTGATTTGCACGCCGACGCGCACGGTCAGATTCGGCCGGATGGCCAGAATGTCGAGCGCCGGGTTGTCATAGGGGCCGGTAAAGCGCAGCACGCCTTCCTCGATGTCCAGCTGCTGGCCATAGGCCTTGTAGCTGCCACGCACGGTGCTCACTTCGCCGGTAAGCCGGGGTGGTGCTTGCGTGTTGCCGGCACTGGCGAGCTGCAGCGTGCCCGCGAGCCGCGTGTCGAGTCCGCGGCCCCGCACGTGAAAGTCGGGACCCAGATCCAGTGTGACCGCCACGTCGGTTGCGAGGCGCGACCCGGGCGGGGCTGCGGCGGGTGGGGCGGCCGCGTTCTCGGGGCCGCGAGCGGCGCCCTGCGCCGCACTCTTGCTGGAGGATTTGACCACCACGTCGCTGCCTAGCGTCGGCGCCGTATCGTCAGGCACGACAAACAGCGCCTGATCGGCCCTGAGCGCGCCGCGGATCTCCAGCGTGGCGTCGCTCAACCTGGCTTGCAGTGCCCCCGAAACGGTCAAGCGCCGATCAGCGCGGGACAGGACGCGCAGGCTTTGCGCCTGTGCCTGCAGCGCCATGCGGATTTTGGACAGACCGGGCTTCGCGGAAGTGCTGTCCGGCAGCCATTCGGCGAAACCCTTGAGCGTGACCTGGCCGCCGCTGCTGGCGCCCGCACTGGCGCCTTGCAGGCTGAATTCCTGGATGTCCATGCGCTGGCCGGTGAAGCCGGCGCGCAGCCTGCCGTTGCTGAATTCGATGCCATCGACCACCGAGCGCAGCGCCAGGTCGTCGGCCGTCAAGGTGCCGCTCCATTGTGGCGACGCGCGGGTTCCGGCCAGGGCGACGTTGGCGTCCAGCGTGCCGCGCACGCGCCAGCCCGGCGGCGCCAGCACCGACCAGACGCCGACCTGCGGCAACCGCGCCCGTACGTTGCCTGTCAGGGGCGCATCGGCCGGCCAGCGCCAGCCCTCGCCCGTGTGCGCGTTGCCGCGGCTGAGCCGGGTAGCGAAGTCGGCCTGGACCTGCCCCGCGCGCTCGCTGTCCCAGCGCAGGGCGCCCTGCAGGGCCTCGCCATCGGCCGTCACGGTGATGGAGGCTTGCCGCACGCCCGCGTCAATGCCTTGCAGCGCGCTGATGCTTCCTTTGACGGCGACATTTTCATCGGCCTGGACACGGATGTCGCCGCTGCGCCGCACCAGCGAGGCCCGCAGCTTGAGGGTGTCGGCGGCCTGCACATCCCAGTCCCCGTCCAGCAGCATGGTGCCGCGCAGGCCCAGCCTGGCCAGTGGTTCGCTGCCGAGCAGGTCGAGCCAGGCCAGAGGCAGCGCCCGCAACTGGCCCCGCGTCTGGAGTTCGCTTCGGGGCCCGTCAACGCGCCAGTGCACGGGTTGCCAGCTGAGCGTGGCCGCGCCCGGCAGCGGACTGCTCAAGCTGGCCTCGCCCGCGCCAAGCGTGCCTGCGCCGCTGCCGGGGGTCCAGCCGATGGCGAGCGGCTCGCGCAGCTGCACCGTCCAGTGGCCCGGTTGCGGGCTGTTCTGCGCCTGCAGCGTGGCCGACTGGATCCGTGCCTGCCAGTCGCCATGGCTGCCACGACCCCCGCTGGCCTGGGTTTGCAGGTTGAAGCGGCGCGTGCCCGTTTGCAGCCCGCCGCTGGCGTGCAGGTTCAGCGCGTCGAGGCGCCCCGCCAGATCGGCACTAAGTTCACTCAGGTGCAGCGCCTGCTCAGGCGTTTGATCGTGGGTCCGCAGGTCCATCCGGGGCACGCGCAATGCGGCCTGCAACATCAGTTGCGCACCCTGGTGTTGCCAGCCACCCTGCCAGCGGCCCGTGAGCTCCCCGTGGCCCTGCACCGACGTGCTTGAGAGGGATGGGGGCAGGCCGGGCAGCTTCGCCAGCCAGCGCGAGGCCTTGCCGGCATCGGCCAGGTGCAGCGCAAAGTCGCCGGCGCCCGCCTGCGCGCTGAGATGGCCGGCGATATCGGCCTGCCCGCCCGGCACGCTCAAATGCAGTTGGCCGCGGCTCGCCTTGCTGGCCAGTTGCACATCCGCCTGGCCTTGCAGCAAGGCGTCGTCTGTCTGCACACTCAGGGTTTGCAGGCGCAGCGTGCCACCGGACCATTGCCCCCGGGCTGACGCGCTGCGCAAATGCAGGCCCTGCAGGCGTGATGCAGCGGGCTGCTTGCCCGATGGCTGCAACTGCGCGTCGAACGCAATGGCCTGGCCCACTGCCCTGGCGTCCAGCTTGCCATCCAGCCGCGCAGCGGCCAGCGACGAGTACAGCGCCGCGGGGTTGATGTTTTGCAGCTGTGCACGGCCTTGCCAGCCGGGCGCAGCGCCCGCCGCGGCAGAGCCGGCAAATTGACCCTGCATCTGCAGGCGTCCGCCCCCAAGGCCGGCGGTGAGCGATTCAATGCGCCACTGGCCGGCGTCAAAGCGGACCTGGCCCTGCGCGCTGTCCAGCGGCAGGCGGCCCTTGTCCCAGGGCCCGCTCAGCCGATTGGCAACGCGCCCCTGGCCCCGCCAGCCGTTGCCGTCGGGCTGCACCTGCGCACTTCCCGTGAGCAAGGTCTGGGGTGCCTCGGGCCACAGCACGGCGAGGTTCAGGTCGCTGAACGTCGCATCGGCACGGGCCACGGGTTGCGTCGCCCACGGGCTGATTTGCGCTGACACCGTGGCCTGCATGGCTTGGCGGGCCGCACTCCCGGCGGCAGGCGGGGCAGCAGAGGGCGCCGGCTGCAGCAGGGCCTGTACGCTCAGCAGGGCATCCGGGCCCGCAAGCTGGCCGCTCGCAGAGGCATCCGCCACCAGCGGCAAGGCCTGGGTGCTGCCCGGCACGGGGGCGGTCAACGTGCCGTGCACTTGCAGCGCCAGCATCAACGGCGCGCGCGCCAGCAAACTGGCTTGGGCGCGGTACCGGCCGGCTGCCACCTGGACAGTGTCCACGCTCAATTCGTGGCGGCTGCCGTCAAACCGGTAGCGGCCCGACAGGCCACTGGCCTGCACCGCAGGCGACCCGTTCCAGTGCAGCGCATCGATGGCAAACGCCAGCCCCACCTGAAACGGCAGTACGACGCTTTGCGGCGGCGCGGTGGCTGCGGCCGGATTCTGGTCGTCGATGTCGAGCTGCGCGATGTGCACCGTGTCCAGCTGCAACCGCCATTGCAGCAAGGCCGCCGGCTGCCAGGCCAGCTCGATCTGGCGGGCTTCGACGACCAGCCCCTTGCTTTCCCAGCGCAGGCGTCCGATGCGCCCACCCCGGCGCACGGAACCCTGCACCTCCTCGGCAATCAAGGTTTGCCCGGCCGGCAAATAGCGCGATGCCTGCTGCAGCGCGCTGGCCAGCGAAGTGTCGGTGCCGGTCCAGACCCACAGGGCCGACAGCAGGCCGGCCACCACGAGCAGCGGCGCCAGTACCAGCCACAAAATGACGCGGCGCGGCTTCATCAGAAGGTAAACCCCACGCTCAGGTGCAGGCGCAGGCGCCTGACGGCCACGCCATACGCCAGGTCCATCTGCAGCGGCCCCACCGGGCTTTTCCAGCGCACGCCGGCGCCGATGCCCACCTTGCCCCGGAGCTCGGCCGGTTTGTCGGCAACGGCACCTGCATCGACGAAAACGGTGCTCTCCCAGTCGGTGAGCCGGTCGTTGACGGTGATGGGGTGCTGCCATTCAACGCTGCCCACCGCGAGGTAACGCCCGGCCGCAGTTTGCCCATTGGGCAAGACGCTGCCAATGCTGCGGTAGTCGTAGCCGCGCACCGTGGTGCCGCCGCCGGTCAGGAACAGCTGGGTGCTCGGCAGATTGGCCTGCTCACGCGCCAGCACGGCGCCGCCCTCGGCCCGCAGTTCGATGCGCCCGGCCCGCATCGATGCGGGGGTTCCGTCTTTGCTGCTGGCCAGCGGTACATAGCCCAGCCAGCGGATATCGGTGCGCACGAACGGTTGCCGGTCTGCGCCCAGCGTGACGCCGCCGCCCAGTTCCACCCCCAGCCCGTAGCCGCGGGAGGGGAAGGGCAGGGCGTCAAAATTGCGCTGGGTCCAGGCGTAGTTGGCGCTGAGGGCCTCTGCCGTGGTGGCGGCACCCACATTGTTGGGCTGGGCCCGGTCGTATTGCAGGTAGTAGCTGCGGTCGATGCGCTCGCCGCTTTGGGTGCGGCCCGCGCGCAGGCGCTGGCTGGTGACTTCAAAACTGCCCGACTCTTCCCGCTGCACCAGGGCCGAGGTGACCCAGCGCCAGTTGGCGTCGTCGGGCGGCGCGGTGAGCTCGGTCCCGATCGACTTGGTGACGCGATCGAGCGAGAGCTTGGACACGGCGCGCCAGCCGATGCCGGGCAGTTGGTGGTTCGTGTGCTCCACCGACAGGCGCGCTCCGCTGTCGGTGCTGGCGCCGATGCCGAGCACGATTTTCTTCAGCTTGGCCTCGCGCACCTGCACCAGCACGGGTGCTGCGGCCGGGTCGCCCGTGGTGTCCAGCGACACCACCGCCGAGTCGAAGTAGCCACTGTCGGTCAGGCGTCGCTGCGCCTCGACCAGCCGGGTTTGATCGTAGTCGGCACCCGGTGCGAGGCGTGCCAGCCGCTGCACCAGGTCGCTGCCGTAACGCTGCGTGCCGCTGATCTGCAAGGCGCCCAGCCGATAGAGCGGGCCGGAGTCGAGCGTCACGCTCAGGCGCGCGGTCTTCGTCTCGGGGTCGATGTCGGCGCGGGTGCTCGAGAGCCGGCCTGCCGGGTAGCGCCGGGTGGTGAGTTCGCGCAGCGCCTGCGTCTTGGCGGCGTCCCACGCCGCCTGCGTGAACGTCATGCCCGCGCCGAGCAGCCAACCGGCCTGGATCGCCCGGCGCTGCGCCGCAGCCGCCTCGTCGGTCGCGATCGGACCGGTGAATTCGAAGGTGACGCCGCTCACCCGGACCGGCTCACCGGGTTGCACCGTGATGACGACCAGGCGCGGTGAGCGGGGGTTGTCCGGCGTCTCGCGCAACTCCAGGTGGATGTCCGGCGAAAAATAGCCCAGGGTGCCCATGAGCTCGCGCACATTCGGCTCGGCCATGCCGACCAAACGCGCCAGTTCGCTGGCGTCCAGGTCGGTGAGGCTTTGGTAGCGCAGGAGTTCAAGGTGGCGCAGCAGGTAGTCCTGCACGGGTTTGGGCGCCTGGATTTCGATCTCGAATGCGTGCGCGATGCCGGCAGGCGCAGCCGGTGCCCCGTCGGACGGCAGCGTCTGTGCCTGCGAGCCTGCCGCAGCGGCTGCCATCAAAATAAAAAAGGCTGGCACCAACACCAGCCTTTCGAGCAGCTTGCCCACCCAGCGCTTGATCATCGGGCTATTTTGACAGCAGGCGCATGGCCTCTTCGAGCCCCTTGAGGGTCAGCGGGTACATGCGATGGCTGACTAGTTGCTGGATCACGCTGATGCTCTGGCGGTACTGCCACACGCCCTGCGGCTCGGGGTTGATCCAGACGAACTTGGGGAAGGCATTGGTCAGGCGCTGCATCCACTCGGCGCCGGCCTCCTCGTTGTTGTACTCCACGCTGCCGCCCGGCTGCAGGATCTCGTACGGACTCATGGTCGCGTCGCCGATGAAGATCAGCTTGTAGTCCTTGTTGTACTTGCGGATGATGTCCCAGGTGGCGAACTTTTCGCTGAAGCGGCGCCGGTTGTTCTTCCACATGAAGTCGTACACGCAGTTGTGGAAGTAATAGAACTCCATGTGCTTGAACTCGGTCTTGGTGGCCGAGAACATTTCTTCCACGCGTGCGATGTGCTCGTCCATGGTGCCGCCCACGTCCATCAGCAGCAGCACCTTCACGTTGTTGTGGCGCTCGGGACGCATCTTGATGTCCAGCCAGCCGGCGTTGGCGGCCGTCTTGCTGATGGTCTCGTCCAGGTCCAGCTCTTCCTCGTGGCCTTCGCGCGCGAACTTGCGCAGGCGGCGCAGCGCGATCTTGATGTTGCGGGTGCCCAGCTCCTGGCTGTCGTCGTAGTCCTTGTAGGCGCGCTGGTCCCAGACCTTGACGGCGCTCTTGTTGCGGCTCTTGTCCTGCCCGATTCGAATGCCCTGCGGGTTGTAACCATAGGCGCCGAACGGCGAGGTGCCGCCCGTGCCGATCATTTTGCTGCCGCCCTCGTGGCGCTCCTTCTGCTCTTCGAAACGTTTTTTGAGCGTTTCCATCAGCTCGTCCCAGCCCATCTTCTCGATCCTGGCCTTCTCTTCGGCGCTGAGTTCGAGCTCGAGGTTCTTGCGCAGCCATTCGAGCGGGATGTCCTTGGTGAAGTCGGCAATCAGCTCCACACCCTTGAAGTAGGCCGCAAAGGCGCGGTCGAATTTGTCGTAATGCTTTTCGTCCTTCACCAGCGCAGTGCGGCTGAGGTAGTAGAAGTCGTCGATCTTGTAGCCGCTGCCGTCCGCGTTGTCGCTGGCCGGCCCCACGACCCCCATCTGGAGGGCCTCGAGCAGCGTCAGGTATTCCTTGACAGAGACGGGCAGCTTGGCCGAGCGCAGGGAGTAGAAGAAGTCGATCAGCATGGTGCCTGTCCTCCTAGCGGGGCTTGTCCAGCAGGTACAGCAATTGGGTGCGCACTTCGGGCCACTCGCCGCTGCGCAGGCTGTACATCACGGTGTCGCGGATGCTGCCGTCGCGGCGCAGCGCGTGGCCGCGAATCACGCCGTCCTTGCGCGCGCCCAGGCGTTCGATGGCGCGTTGCGAGGCATGGTTGAAGTTGTCGGTGCGCCAGCCCACTACGTGGCATTGCAGCGTCTCGAAAGCGTGGGTGAGCATCAGCAGCTTGCAGGTGGTGTTGACGTGGGTGCGCTGGCAGCACTTCGCGTACCAGGTCCAGCCGATTTCCACGCGGCGTATGGGGGGCACGATGTCGTGGTAACTGGTGCTGCCCAGCACCGTGCCTGTGGCCTCCTCGGTCACAGCAAAGGCGAAGCGATTCCCGGCCTCGCGCATGGCCAGCGCGTCCGCAATGTACTGGCGTGTCTGGCCGGGCTCCGGCACGGACGTGACGCGGATGCGCCAGAGTTCGCCGTCCGCGGCAGCGGCGCGCAGGCCTTCTTCATGATCCAGCGACAACGGCACCAGCCGGATGCCGCGTGCCGCCAGCGTGGTGGATTCCACGAATGCCATCTCAGTTCTCCGGGGCGTTCTGGTTGCGGGAGGCGGCACGCCAGCGCCGCGCCAATTGCAGTCCCATGCCGCCACCCAGGCCAACCAGCACGATGCCGAAAACGGTCGCGGTTTCGTAACCCGGTGCCAGCGGGTCAAGGCCGATCACCCTGGCAAGGCCGTAGCCCAGCAGCGCGCCGCCGACAAAGCCGATGGCGTCCGACAGGCCTTCGATCCACAGCGGCTTGTGCATGGCAGCGCGGGTGCTCAGCGGTTGTGCCGCTGCATGAACACCAGTTTCTCGAACAGGGTCACGTCCTGCTCGTTCTTGAGCAACGCGCCCACCAGCGGTGGCACCGCCACCTTGTCTTCCTTGCTTTGCAGGACTTCGAGCGGAATGTCCTCGGCCACCAGCAGCTTGAGCCAGTCGAGCAGCTCGCTGGTCGAGGGTTTCTTCTTCAGGCCCGGCAGGTTGCGCACGTCGTAGAAGGTTTTCATGGCGGCCGTGAGCAGCTCTTTCTTGAGGCCGGGGAAGTGCACGTCCACGATCAGCTTCATGGTGTCGGCGTCGGGGAACTTGATGTAGTGGAAGAAGCAGCGGCGCAGGAACGCGTCGGGCAATTCCTTCTCGTTGTTCGAGGTAATGAACACCAGTGGGCGGTTCTTCGCGCGGACCAGCTCGCGCGTCTCGTAGCAATAGAACTCCATGCGGTCGATCTCGCGCAGCAGGTCGTTCGGGAACTCGATGTCGGCCTTGTCGATCTCGTCGATCAAGAGCGCCACCGGTTCATCGGCCGTGAAGGCCTGCCACAGCACGCCCCGGACGATGTAGTTGTGGATGTCTTTGACCTTCTCGTCGCCGAGCTGCGAGTCGCGCAGCCGGCTCACCGCGTCGTATTCATACAGGCCCTGCTGCGCCTTGGTGGTGGACTTGATGTGCCACTGCAGGAGCGGCATGTTCAGGGCCTGCGCCACTTCTTCGGCCAGCATGGTCTTGCCGGTGCCGGGTTCGCCCTTCACGAGCAGCGGGCGCTTGAGGGTGATGGACGCGTTGACGGCCAGCATCAGGTCCTGGGTGGCGACGTAGTTCTGGGAGCCTTGAAACTTCATGGGGTATGCCGAGGCGAAGGTGTTGAATGGGGGTGGAGGTTGTGCCGCATATAATCGTTCGCTGATTACAGGCCCGAATTCTTACTGGATTGTGCGCGAAAAATGAACAAGTTGTTGACCGCCGTATTTGCCCTCGCTGTCGCTTGCGTGACCGCCACCGCCTCTGCCCAGGAAATCAAGGGCGATGCCGTCGCCGGCTCGAAAAAGGTGGCCATGTGCGTTGGCTGCCATGGCATCACGGGCTACAGGACCAGCTTCCCCGAGGTCTATCAGGTTCCGAAGATCGCGGGGCAGGGTGCCCAGTACATCGTGTCCGCCTTGAATCAGTACAAAAAAGGCGATCGCAAATTCCCCAGCATGCGCGCCATTGCCGCGTCGCTGAGTGACCAGGACATCGCCGATGTGGCGGCTTACTACAGCACGCTGGGTGTGGTGGCCGGCGCCACCTTGCCCGACAAGCCCAGCATTGAACCCAGTCCGAAAGTCGCGGCCATCCTGGCCAAGGCGAATTGCATTGCCTGCCATGGCGCCAATTTTGCCAAGCCCATCGATCCGACCTACCCCCAGCTCGCCGGACAGCATGCCAGCTACCTGTACGTGGCCCTGAAAGAGTACAAGGAGGGCAACAACAACCCCCACTTCGGCCGCGCCAACGCCATCATGGCAGGCATTGCCAAGCAGTTTTCCGATGCCGACCTCAAGGCGGTGGCGGAATACGTGGGATCCCTGGACGGCGACATCAAGACGGTGTCGGAATCCAGGTTCATCAAGTAGTCGCGTCCTGCCGTCAGGAAAAAGCCCGCATCCAGCGGGCTTTTTTGATGGTGAAAATTTCCTTTTTGCCCGCGTCGCTGACCCCCCGCTGCTGCCCTCGCCCAAAAGGGCACGGAGTCAGGTCGGGCGGTTCTCTCAAGCGCCGCGCGCAGCGACAAGCGTGAAGGCCACACTAGTCTCGCGTGGCGCGCCGCTGCACGCAGTCGATATAGGCCGCGCCATCGGGTGGGCGGCCCGAGCGCTGGCTCTCCCACATCATCCGGCCCAGGCATTCCATGGCCTCGTGGTGTGCGTCGTGCAGAGACTGGCGACGGCGGCTGAGCAGCTCCACCGCCTGGCGGATGCCGTGCGGCTGGTCGATGGAGCACTGCTCGCTGATCGACAGGTGCATCGATAAATGCAGGAACGGGTTGCTCTTGCCGCCTTCCACGTCGTAGGATTTTTCCAGCGCGCTATCGGCATCGGCCAGGTCGGCGTGGTACTCGGGATGCTCGTCGATCCACTGACTTGCTATGATTTCAATAGCTTCCAGTGCATGTCCCTGCTGGGCTTTGGCATAAACCGAGCAAAAGAAACGGCGGACATCGGCTTGGGACGGGCTGAACATGCGCAAAGCGTATCACGCACGAAGGCCCGGCGGCCGGCGCCATGACGCGCGGGTTTGCGGTTACCCTTGCCAGCTACCCCAACAACAAAACGAGGAGCTTCAAATGAACGTGACGCGCATCGCAGGTATCGTATTGATCGTGGCAGGTGTCGCGGGTCTTCTGTGGGGCAGCTTTAGCTACAACCAGGACACCACGGCGGCCAAGCTCGGCCCCTTGCAGCTGACGGTCAAGGAGCAAAAGACCGTCGATATCCCCAAGTGGCTGAGCCTGGGCGCGATCGCGCTCGGCGCCATCGTGCTGGTGCTGGGCGCGCGCAAGCCCTGACCTCCGGCAGCCTGGACGTTCAGGCGCGCTGGTTGCTGAGCAGGCGCGAGATCGCCTGGGCCGCTTCGAGCAGGGCCGGGCGCATGCTGTCCTGCATCACGCGCGCCGAGGTCCGGTTCGCCTGACCGCTGATGTTCAGCGCCGCCACCGTGCGGCCGGTCCGGTTGGTGATCGGCGCCGCGATGGAGATCAATCCCTCTTCGAGCTCCTGGTTCACCAGACACCAGCCCTGCCGGCGCGCCTGGTCGATTTGCGCCAGCACGTCGTCGGTATCGGTCAGCGTGTGCCGGGTCAGCGACTGGATCTTCGAGGCGGCCAGAATCTTGCGCACCTGCGCCTGTGGCGCATCGGCCAGCAGCATACGCCCCATGGAGGTGCAATAAGCCGGCAGGCGCGAGCCCACGCCGAGCGAAATGCTCATGATCTTGTGCGTCGATACGCGCAGCACATACACGATGTCGGTGCCTTCCAGCACGGCGGCAGAGCTGGACTCCTTGATCTGCTCCACCAGGCCCTCCATCACCGGCTCGGCCAGGTTCCAGATCGGCATCGACGACAGGTAGGCAAAGCCGAGGTCGAGAATGCGCGGCGTCAGGCGGAAGTATTTGCCGTCGGTCTCCACATAACCCAGGGTCAAGAGCGTGAGCAAGATGCGCCGCGCCCCGGCGCGCGTGAGCCCGCTGCGCGCGGCGACC
This sequence comes from Rhodoferax sediminis, assembly GCF_006970865.1. Classification (NCBI taxonomy): domain Bacteria; kingdom Pseudomonadati; phylum Pseudomonadota; class Betaproteobacteria; order Burkholderiales; family Comamonadaceae; genus Rhodoferax; species Rhodoferax sediminis. Next base: position 3,716,847 of record NZ_CP035503.1, on the reverse strand, counting down.
TCAGTCAAGGTTTGCTGCGGAGCCTGCGCGCTGAAGGAGCGGATCACCTCCAGCCCGCGCGCGAACGACTGCACATAGCTGTCGCCGGGCTGCGGTGTTTTCGCGGCGGCGGATTGAGCGGTTGCCATGGTCGTATAAATCTCCTAGAATTCATTATACGAACATATGTTCTTATTATGAACAAATAGGATGAACCCGCCAGCCAGATTGGCGAAGCGGGTCAGACCGGCCACCCTCAGTCCCCTTTTTGGAGATTTTTCTTGATCAACAAGATCGCCGCTTCCGTGGCCGACGCGCTGGCGGACGTGAGAGACGGCGCCACCGTCATGATTGGCGGCTTCGGCACGGCCGGCATTCCCGATGAACTCATAGCCGGCCTGATCGCGCAGGGGGCCAAAGACCTGACCGTGGTCAACAACAACGCCGGCAATGCCGACGTCGGGCTGGCGGCGATGCTCAAGGCGGGGCGCGTGCGCAAGATCATCTGCAGCTTTCCGCGCCAGGCCGACTCGTATGTGTTCGACGAGCTGTACCGCAGTGGCAAGATCGAGCTCGAACTGGTGCCGCAGGGCAACCTGGCCGAGCGCATCCGCGCGGCCGGCGCGGGCATCGGCGCCTTCTTCACGCCCACGGGCTACGGCACCGAACTCGCCAAGGGTAAGGAAACCCGCGAGATCAACGGCAAGCACTACGTGCTGGAGCTGCCGATCTACGGCGATGTGGCGCTCATCAAGGCCGAGTGCGGCGACCGCTGGGGCAACCTGACCTACCGCAAGGCCGCGCGCAATTTCGGCCCCGTGATGGCGATGGCCGCGAAGAAAACCGTGGCCACGGTGCACGAGATTGTCGAGCTGGGCGGGATGAACCCGGAGCACATCGTGACGCCCGGCATCTTCGTGCACCAGATCGTGAAGATCGACCGTGTCGCGACGCAGGCCGGCGGCTTCAAGCAGGCCGTGGCGTGAGCATCCTTCGTCAATATCTGAATAAAATCGGCCTGCAGCCCAAGGAAACTCTGCATGAGTAGCTATCAAAAACGCAGCAAAGACCAGCTCGCCGCGCGGGTGGCGCAAGACATTGACGAGGGCTCTACGGTGAACCTCGGCATCGGCATGCCGACGCTGGTGGCCAACCACATCCCCGCCAGCCGCGAAGTCATCCTGCACAGCGAAAACGGCATTCTCGGCATGGGCCCGGCGCCGGCCGCAGGCGAGGAAGACTACGACCTGATCAACGCCGGCAAGCAGCCGGTCACGCTGAGGCCCGGCGGCGCGTTTTTCCACCATGCCGACAGCTTTGCCATGATGCGCGGCGGCCATCTGGGCATCTGCGTGCTGGGTGCGTTCCAGGTCAGCGCCACGGGCGACCTGGCCAACTGGCATACCGGCGCGCCCGACGCCATTCCCGCGGTCGGCGGCGCGATGGACCTGGCCATTGGCGCACGCCAGACCTGGGTCATGATGGATCTGCTCACCAAAAAGGGCGAGAGCAAGATCGTCAAAACCTGCACCTATCCGCTGACCGGCATCGCCTGCGTGAAACGGATCTATTCCGAACTGGCCACGCTAGCCTGCACGCCCCAAGGCCTCAAACTGATTGATAAAGTCGAAGGCTTGGCGCACGCCGAACTCGAAAAGCTGGTCGGCCTTTCGATCCAGCCCTAACCCAACCAGGAGATTCCCATGTCAAACCAGGCCTTTATCTGCGACGCCGTCCGCACCCCCTTTGGCCGCTACGGCGGCGCCTTGAGCAGCGTGCGCACCGACGACCTCGGTGCGATCCCTTTGAGGGCGCTGATGACGCGCAACCCGAAGGTGGACTGGCAGGCCGTCACCGACGTCCTCTACGGCTGCGCGAACCAGGCCGGCGAAGACAACCGCAACGTGGCGCGCATGGCCAGCCTGCTGGCGGGCCTGCCGATCGATGTGCCGGGCGCCACCATCAACCGCCTGTGCGGCTCTGGGCTCGACGCGCTGGGCAGCGCGGCGCGCGCCATCAAGGCGGGCGAGGCCAGCCTGATGATTGCGGGCGGGGTCGAGAGCATGAGCCGCGCGCCCTTCGTGATGCCGAAAGCCGAGAGCGCCTTCAGCCGCGCCAATGCGGTGTACGACACGACCATCGGCTGGCGCTTCATCAACAAGCTGATGAAGACGCAATACGGCGTGGACTCGATGCCCGAGACGGCGGAGAATGTCGCCACCGATTACAAGATCAGCCGCCAGGACCAGGACAAGATGGCGCTGGCCTCGCAGCTCAAGGCCGTGGCGGCGCAGAAGTCGGGCTATTTCGACGCCGAGATCACCCCCGTAACCATTGCCCAGAAAAAGGGCGACCCGGTCGTGGTGAGCAAAGACGAGCACCCGCGTGACACCTCGATGGAGGTGCTGGCCAAGCTCAAACCCATCGTGCGTGCCGACGGCACCATCACCGCGGGCAACGCCAGCGGCGTCAACGACGGCGCCTGCGCACTGTTGCTGGCCGACGAAGCCAGCGCCGCCAGGCATGGCCTCACGCCGCGGGCACGCGTCGTCGGCATGGCGACGGCGGGCGTGGCCCCGCGCATCATGGGCATGGGGCCCGCGCCGGCCTCGCAAAAGGTGCTGGCACTGACCGGCCTGACGATTGCGCAGATGGATGTGATCGAGCTCAACGAAGCCTTCGCCGCGCAGGGCCTGGCGGTGCTGCGCCAGCTCGGCGTGCCCGACGACGACCCGCGCGTCAACCCGAACGGCGGCGCGATTGCGCTGGGCCATCCGCTCGGCGCTTCCGGTGCGCGCCTGGCCACTACGGCCGTGAATCAGCTGCTCAAGAGCGGTGGCCGCTACGCGCTGTGCACCATGTGCATCGGCGTGGGGCAGGGCATTGCGGTGATCTTGGAACGGGTCTGAGTTTTCAGGAACGGCGGCGCATCGGCTCCCGTGCTGTTTTGCCGTTGCGTTGATGCCGGCACGTTCCTCACAGGCGTCAAGCTACTTTGGGACGGGTTCCACTGAGAGAGTTAGATTGCTCCTGATTTAGGAGCGGCTTGTACAGACTGCACAAGGGCTGAAGCGTGATTTGATGCCTAAATGAGCCTTTCCTGTAGCGAGGCATCCGCCAGCGGCCTGAGCCGCGCATAGTCCAGCAGCCCGGCCAGACGCGCGCCTTTACCCTGCCATTCCACCACCACGTTCTCTGCGAGCAGCACATAGTGCCAGGGCAGGCCGCTGCGCTGGTCGGCGCTCAGCCCGTTGATGCGTTCGCACCAGGCCACGGCGGCTTTCAGCTTGCGCTGCACGTTCGGGTGGATGGTTTGCTGCTGCGCCTTGGTCTCCACCAAATACACGGCGTCTGCGGTTCGCACCAGAAAGTCGGGCGAGTAGAACGCCGGCAGACCATCGTCCTTCACATAGCGCAGCCGCGCGAACGTGTGGCGGTTTTCGCTGATCTTGCAGAAGGCCTGCACCTGCGTGTCGGCCTGTGCCCAGTGAATGAAGGTGCGCTCCAGGCCGCCGCTCTGCGCCGGCCAGGCCAGTCGCGTGTAGATGCACTTGCTGACCTCCACCGAATGGCTCTCGCGCACCATCAGCCGTGGTACTTCGCTCAAATGCCGAAGATGGACCTCGGTTTGGCCCATCACATGCTTTTGCTCCGATTCGAGCAATGCCACGGCAAACACCTTGGTGATGTGGTCCACCACTGGCTGCAGCAGCAAGACGCGCCAGTTCTCACCGTCAAGCGGGTTGAACGTGGCGCCGAACAGTTGGGTCCAGATGTAGTCGTCCAGCCAGCCGGTCAGCTCGGCCGTATTCACCTGCAGGTAAGGCTTGGCCAGATGCGTCGCCACCTTGTTGCCCTTGGGCAGTGGCTCGCTCAGTGCCTGGCTGATGCGTCGCGTCAGGCGCGCCAGGTAGTCGTTGTAGCCGCCCACGTTCATCACCGCGCCATCGACCCGATAGTCGCCAAACAGCGTGGCGCTCTGCAGATCCTGCGAAATGAAGGTGTCGCCCTTGCCCAGCAACCCGCTGAGCTGTTCGACTGTCATGGCCGTGAAGGTGGGCAGGGGCGCTAGGTCCAGTGCGTGATGGTCGCGTACTTCATCGGCTTCGCGCAGGATGAACGGGATGCCGAAGTCGAACGCTTCAAAGCCCTCGCGCAGCTCGGCGGCGATCACGTCGCCGGTCGCGCTGGTGTCGTCCATGTCGTCGCCGGTCGCGCCCGCCAAGCCTTCCTGGATCAAGTCGTCGTAGAAAGACTGGAAGGCTGGGTGTTCCACGATCGACAGCACATCGAGCAGGCTGCCCGGCTCCTGCCCGGCGTTGATGCGTTCACGGTTTTCACGCTTCAGATCGGTGTATTCATCATCGCGCCACATCAGCCGCAGGCCGCGGCCAATGGTCTGCTCCAGCAGAATCTGGGCCTGCGAGGTACGCAGCGGCACGATCACGCAGATGTTGTTCACGTCGAAGCCCTCGCGCAACATCAGCACGCTGACGATCACGCGCGGGCTGGCGTGCCGGTCTACGCTGAACAGGCGCTCGCGCAGCGGCGCCCAGTCTTTCTCGCCCAGTTCGGCCTTCTTGCCGGAGTCGATGGTCATGACGTCATCTGGCGTCAAGCCCTCGTCTTGGAGAAAGGCATTGACCAGCGGCGAGACCGTGGTGTCCTCGCACACCACCAGCATCTTCGGATGGCGTGCGGGGTCGAGCCGCGCAAAGTCGGCTTCGAGCTTGCGCAGTTTTTTCAGGCCTGCCCGCAGCATCACGCGCTGGCCTTCGCTCAGTATCGGATTGCCGTCGTCGTCGCGCTCGGCCTTGAACTCCAGCGGCAGCGCGCCGATCTCCTTGCGTCGGTCCAGCACCAGCGACTTGACCAGCCCCGCGCGCATGGCATCCTTCAGGTCGAAGTCCGTGATGATGTGCGGGAAGTAGAGCTTGCGTTTGTTCTTGCCGCTGCCCACGTCGTTGTAGGGCGTGGCCGAGAAGTCCACCTGCACGAAGCGCCGGCCCTTGCTTTCGGCGATGCGGGACAGGCTCTTTTGCCATTCGACCTCGGTGGTTTCTCCCTCGCGCTTGAACTCGTGAATATGGTGTGCCTCGTCGTTGAACACCATCAGCTCCGGCAGTTGGGCCAGAAACTCCAGCACATTGCCGCGTGCATAACGCCGGTCCAGCACGTCCAGACTGTTGCCGGTCGCACGACCGGGCGTGAGCGGCAGCACGGCGTCGATCACCTGCTGTGGCTCCAGCGGCGCGCCCAGGGCTTCGACTTCTTCAATTTCTTCCGGCACCTCGCCCTCGGCCAGCAAATGCCAGTTGGTGATGGCGACCATGCCGTTGCCCGTGGCTTTCAGACCGATCTCGGCCTTGCCGCAGACATTGCCGCGCACGAAGGCAAACACCGTCTCGCGGTACGCGTCGGGGATGAACAGGTCGGCGAATTGGGCGATGTCGGACGTGGCGAAGTCGCGCGAGCCGTTGCCGTTTTCAATGAGCTTGCCGCAGAACGCATCCAGCAGCCGCTCATAGACGATTAGCCCCGGCGCCACCACCATGAACTGGCGCGTGAAGCGCGCATCGTCCAGTCCTTCAGCCAGCGCTGCCGTCTTGTTGAGCAACTGCCAGATCAGCAGCGCCTGCAGTACCCAGGTCTTGCCGGCGCCGGTCGCCATCTTGAAGCAGTACTTGGGGTGTGCATGCTTGTCCTGCGCTACCTCGCCCAGCCGCGTGCCGGCCAGCAGCGCATCGGGCGCGCAAGCGCGGTACAGGTCCAGCAATGTCCAGTGCGCGTGGCCTTGGCCCAGCACCTCGTGCGCGACGATCGCGTTCAGAATCGCCTGCTTCTGCCCGGTATGAAATTTCAGCCCGCCGCGTGCTAGCACCATGTCTTCGCCAAACCACCACTGCAATAGTTCAGCTGTGGTCGGCGTGACCAGTTCCAGAATGTCGGCCGCGCCCGATTCGAGGCCAAGGCAGAGCTGGTTTGTTTTGGCGGTGAGACCTGCGGAAAGCGCCAGTTGCTCGTTGGCCTTGGTGGTGCCGCTCATGCCATACCCACCATGGTGACGACTTCGGCCTCGAAGCCAAACACGTCGACCACGCGCACGCAGACCTTGCGCGGGCCGGGCTTGACTGGGGTCGTCACCACCGCTTGCGTCACCACTCGCAGCGAATCCGCATCGTTCGCGGTGTTGCCCCGGTAGTCCTGCCAGACCGATCTGAACACTTTGCCGTCATAGTCCGGGTCCACCGCCCAGTATTCGATCAAGGCCAGCGGCTCGGCATTGGCCACCTGCTGCAGCTTGGCGCGGTTGGCGTCGTCGAGGTTGATGGCCTCGGGCGAGAGCAGCACGTAGTTCTTGAGCCGCACCGTCAGCGTTTCCTGCATCAACTCCCTCCCCTCTTGGGGGACGGCAGGGGTGGGGGCTCCCCGCTCCACCGGATGAATCGTCAGGTATTGCAGCGACGAGAACCGCACCTGCCCGCGCAGCTTGTCCAGTCCGCCTTTTTTCTTGAGCCGGTCCATCAGGTCGGGCGGAATCACCAGTACTTCGAGGCGTGAATCGTTCAGCGCCGTGATGGTCTCGCCAATCGAGGGCTCGAAGTTCCAGCCCAGCACCACCACACGGTCCCAGCCGCCCAGCAGGTTGTCGCGCTGGGCGATGGCTTTCTTGAGCGTGGCCGCACCGGTGAGCTTGTTCGGCGAATCGGCCAGCACCAGCGTCTTGCTGCTCTTGCCCGAGCCACCAAACGCCATGCCAGCAATCTGCCCCAGATTGCGCTGCGGGTTGACGTCCGGCGGCAGCGGCAGCGCGCCGTACAGCGACAGCACGATCTGCGACAGGTCGCCGATGCGAAAATCGCGCCCCAGCGTGGCCTTGGCTGCTTCCACCTGGTAGTCGCCGATGGCCTGATAGAGAAAGGGCTTGGCGTCCTGGTCGATCAGCCGCTTGCGCATGATCATGCAGGCGGGCTTGCCGAGGTCGGTGGTGATCCAGCGGCGGTTGAGCTTTTCGGCTACTGCGGCTGTGGTGCCGGAACCGCCGAAGAAATCTGCGACTAAGGCCCCTTCCTGAGTACTCAGAGACAGTACGCGCTCAAGTAGAGCCTTGGGCTTTTGCGTGTCGAAGTCAAGCCGCTCATTTGCTACGGGATTGATAACAAAAACGTCAGTCCACAAGTTTTGAACCGGCTGCCCTTCATACTCATCAAGAAATATTTTTCTGTAAATCCGATCACCTTGATCACGTGGCGGAAAGTAGAGTTTTCCTCGCGCGTCCCATTCCTGCATCACATCAAGAGCTATCGACCAACCATTTTTTGGTGGTGTGTAGCCTTTGTAATCGTAAATAAGGTTAGGTCTTGGATTCGGACTCACGATGGGCGATTTCATGTATCGCTTACCCGTGGCCTCATCGATGTTCGTAAACCGCTCCTCAATGTATCTTTTGACGTCTGGCGTATCTCTTGCATAAATTGGATTGACGGTATAGGAGTCACTTTTCGCATACCAATACAAGTAGTCTGTCACTACGCCAAGGCGGTTTGACGGATTCGCGCTACCGCCTTTGCGTTTCCAGATAATTTCATTAATCAAGTGATCTCTGCCAAATACCTCATCCATCACCATCTTCACGTAATGCCCCACATGCCAGTCCAGATGCACATAAATCGAGCCGGTATCTGCCAGCAGCTCGCGCATCAGGATCAGCCGAGGCGTGATCATGGCCAGGTAGGAGGCCGTGCCGTCGCTCCAAGTGTCGGAGTAAGCGAACTGCTCGATCACCGTGGGCTTTTGCTCCAACTCTACGCCGGGTAATGTGACCTTGGTGCGGTAGTCGGCCTTGCTGTCAAACGGCGGGTCGATATAGATCAGATCGACCTTGCCGCGCAGGCTGGGCGTGTGCTCGTCGCCCGCCAGCAGCGCGGCCATGGCCAGCAGGTTGTCGCCGTAGATCAGGCGGTTGGTCCAAGGCTGCCCTTCGATCAGTTCAGGGCGAACGGATACATCATCCAGCAGGGGCTGTGGGTTGGCCAGCAGGCTGGCCTGGCCGGGTGCAAATACTTCCCGCTGTGCTGCGCGGCCCTGGGCCGTGACCCAGTCCTGCGCCGCGCTGTCTTTGGCGGGCAGTACCACTTCACGTGTTTGCAGCGTGACGCGCTGGCGGCTTTCAATGCTTTCAAGGATGCGCTCGGCGGTCTTGCGTCCTGTGGCGACGATCTCGGGTAGTTGTTCGAGCAGGGATTTGGGCATGAAAGCGGAATGATTCAGATGAGCGTGACTGAAAAGTACGTTTAAAACGTAACTATCAGTTCATGTTACCTGAACGAGCACAAGGATCACTAGCGTGACTACATGGATGACGCCAAGGCTCAATTTGCGGAACGGTTACGTGAGGCCATGACGGCTGCGGGCTACGACCCCAAACCCGCGGTGCTGGAGCGCGAGTTCAACACCCGTTACTGGGGACGGCCGATGACGCTGCATGGCGTGCGGCGCTGGCTACGCGGCGAAACACTGCCCAGCCAGGAAAAACTGTTGGTGCTGGCCGAGTGGCTGGGGGTGCCGCCGCAACGGTTGCGCTTTGGTGAGGATGTGACGAGCCAGATACAGCGCCGCCGTGCGCGCTGGGATAGTGGTATCGGTTACCAGGATCGTGACATTTTTGAGGCGTTTCTCAAGCTGCCGGTGCCGCAGCGCAAACTCATCCGCGAGGTGATCCTGACCTTTGCCAAGGTGCACGCCGCACAGAATTCCGCGAAGGCCGATGCCGCTGTGTGAATTGACGGGGTTTGTGCCGAGGTTACTCACGTTTCGATAGCAAGAGGCCTATGTTTGGTATGGGCTTGAATCGTTTTTTAGTTCAAAATTGCAGGCAGGAGTAAAGTCCGGACTGAAGCCCTAAAATCCCTTTATTCATGGAAGCCCAACGCATTACTGTTGCATTGATCGACCGCTCGGCTGGTTTTGAAACCAGTCCCGAGCGTGTACGTCTGGGCGATTTGGCGAATTTTTCTGCCGATGTCGCCACTTTTTTGCGCGGGGAGGGCAAGGAGATAGACACAAGCGCACTGGAGGTGGCCATCAAACATGGTTCGCTGGCCATTGAAACCGCGCCCGTGCCGATGGCTCCCCGGTTGTTCAGTGATTTGCGCGCCTTATTGAATAGCGAGTTGCTGGACGGCGTGGATGTCAAGCGGCGCGAGGTCATGGAACGCTGGCAGAAGGCCGCCCGCCATACGCGCGAACTGGCCTATCGCATCGCAGCCCCTTTTCTGGATCGCCCCATCTTGGTGAGCGCTGAGTCTGACTATCACGCCGACGACGCGGACCAGTGGGTACAGGTGGAGCGTTACGTTCGCGGCGAGATTCAGGATTTGGGCGGCGTGACGAAGGCTAACGCGCATGTGCGGCTCCCCGATGGCAGCACTCTAAAAGTGACGGCTGAGCGTGAAGTCTTGCGTGATGACACGGTGAACCGCCTATACAAGACGGCCATGTTGCGCATTCGGGCTGAATACAACGTGCTTACGCGCGAATTGCGCAACGCCAGACTCGTGGCGTTTGTGGAGTACACCACGCATGTTGATGAAGAGGCGCTGTCGCGTCTCACACGCCGCGGAGCTCAAGCCTGGAAAGATGTGCCCGATGCAACGGCCTGGGTCGATGAGTTGCGCGGGGGTGCTCATTGAACAGCGTCTTGCTGGATACGAGCTTCTTGATCAGCTTCAGCGATCCGGCGCGTGCCCACCACACGGTTGCGGTTCAGTACTACCGTGAATGTGTGCAAAGGCAGGTGCCGATGTACCTGTCCACCATCGTGATTTCAGAATTTCAGGTCAAGCAGGCCATCAACGATCTGCCTTTACGCAATTTTGTAGTGCTGCCGTTCAATGTGGACCATGCCATGAGGTGCGGGCTCCTGATTCGTGATCTGGCCCGAGACCCTTCCGACGATCGCGTGCGGGTCAAGGACGACTTCAAGTTGATGGCGCAATGTGACTGCGAGGGAATCGGTCACGTGATTAGTGAAGATGCGAGCACCTTGGCCAAGTATCTTGACCGTTCCCGCGAGAGTGGCGCTGTTTCCGCAAAAGTAGTTTTACTACGCAACGGGTTTGATTCAACGTGGTTTGAAAACGGCCAGACGCGGCTGGTGCCCTGACATCTGGAATGAGTTTTTGCTATTGAATAAATAGCTATCTGTCTTCGCCCCGCATGGGCTTCTGGTTGATTTGATGCTGAACTTCAGCTGCCAGCCACCCCCTGTACCTCGCGCTGCGCCTGCTGCTCGCGTTGCGCCTGCTGCGCGCGCTCCGCGGCCAGCTGTTCCTCGAACTGCTGGCGCCCGCGCTTGACCACCGCGATCAGCTTGGCGCGATCCTTGTAGTACGGGTGCATCTCCTCGAACAGCGCCAGGTTGTGCTCGCGAAAGCGCCGGGCGCTCTGGCGCGCCGCCTCTGAAGTCTGACCCAGCAGTTCCAGCACGGTGCGCGCGCTGCGCAGGCTGGACTCGAACAGCTCGCGCTCGACCCGCATCACGCCGCGGTCGCGCAACTGGTTCCAGTGGGTGACATCTCTGGCACGGGCCACCACTTCCAGCTGCGGGAAGTGCTCGTGCAGCAGATCGACAATTTCCAGCGACTGCTCCACCCCATCGACCGCCAGCACGAAAATTTTGGCCTGGGCCGCGCCGGCGGTGCGCAGCAGGTCGAGCCGGGTCGCGTCGCCATAGAACACCTTGGAGCCGAAGGCGCGCGCCGCCTCGATCATCTCGGCATCGTGGTCCAGCACGGTGGCGGGGATGCCTTCGGCGGCCAGCACGCGCCCGACGATCTGCCCGTAACGGCCGAAGCCCGCGATGATGATGGGCGCGCTCTGCGGCTCCGAGATTTCTTCCAGCACCGGCACATTGCAGTTCGCGTAGCGCGGCAGCAGCCATTTGTCGACAGCCACCAGCAACAGCGGACTCAGCAGCATGGATAGCGCCACGGCGCCGATCAGGAGCGAGGCGGTCTCGGGCGCAAACACGTGGGCACCGGCCGCGGCCTGGAACACGACGAAGGCAAACTCGCCGCCCTGCGCCAGAAGGAGCGTGAACACCGGGCGCTCCTGGAACGGCACGTCCATGGCACGCGCCAGTGCCCAAATCACCACCAGCTTGAGCGCCAGAAAGCCGAACAGGATGGCCGCCATCAGGCCCGGTGACTTGAGCAGCACGCCAAAGTCGATGCTCATGCCCACCGCCATGAAGAACAGCCCGAGCAGCAGGCCCTTGAACGGCTCGAGGTCGGTTTCCAGCTCACGCCGGTACTCGCTCTCGGCCAGCAGCACGCCGGCCAGAAAGGCGCCCAGCGCCATGGACAGGCCCACGAACTGCATCAGGGCCGCGATGCCGACGACCAGCAGCAGCGAGGCCGCGGTAAAAATCTCGGGCGTCTCGCTGCGCGCGATCCAGCGCAACAGCGGGCGCAGCAGCAACCGGCCACCGAGGATGATGCCGCCGATGACGGCTACGATTTTGATAGCCTCCAGTGTCCGGTGGGTCACGGCGACTGCCTCATTGGGCTCCGTCACCACGGCGAGCAGCGGCAGCAGCGCCAGGATCGGAATGGCGGCCACGTCCTGGAACAGCAGGATGGAGAAGCCGGCCTGCCCGCTGCTGGTGCGCAGCAGGTTGCGCTCGCCCATCACCTGTAGCGCAATCGCGGTGCTGGACAGCGCCAGTCCGAGCCCGATCACCACGGCCGTCTGCCAGCGCACGCCGAAGGCCACGGCCGTGGCGCCGATGGCCAGCGCACAGATCAGCACCTGGGCGCTGCCCCAGCCAAAAATCGGGCGGCGCAGGCTCCACAGGCGATCCGGTTCGAGCTCCAGCCCGACCAGGAACAGCATCAGCACCACGCCGAATTCGGCAAAGTGCAGGATGTCCTGCACATTCGTCACCAGCCCCAGTCCCCAGGGGCCGATCGCGATGCCCGCGACCAGGTAACCGATGATGGCGCCCAGGCCCAGCGCGCGCGACAGCGGCACCACCACAACGGCGGCGGCCAGGTAGATGAAGCTGTTGGTGAGCCAGGCGGGCGCGTGTTCCATGGTGGTGTTCCGGTCTTGTGGTGGTGGACGCTATGAGTGCGGATTAAGCCACCGCCCGACCCGGCGTGTCACGGGCTGGACATCGCGGGCACGCCCCAGCCCTTACAGTGACGCCATGAAAACCTTTCAAACCCTTTCCGAACTGGCGTCCCTGGTGGGCCAGGAAGTCGCGGTCAGCGACTGGATCACCATTACGCAGCAGCAGGTCAACCTGTTCGCCGAGGCGACGGGCGATCACCAGTGGATTCATGTGGACGTGGAAAAAGCCAAGGCGGGCCCGTTCGGCGGCCCGATTGCGCACGGGTTTTTGACGCTGTCGCTGCTGCCGAGGTTTTTCGAGTCCTCGTTCGAGGTCGTGCAGTCGCGCATGGGCGTGAATTACGGGCTCAACAAGGTGCGCTTCATGGCGCCGGTGCCGGTCGGCAGCCGCCTGCGCGCGCGCATGAAGTTGCTGTCCAGCACGCCAATCGACAACGACGGCATCCAGATGACCTGGGAAGTGGCGATCGAGCGCGAGGGGCACGCCAAGCCGGTGTGCGTGGCCGAGTCGCTGTCGCGGCGCTATCCCTGAACGATCAACGCAGGCCCGGCTACCTGTAGCCGGAAAGAAAAAACCCGCAGCGGTTTCCCGCGCGGGCTTTTTTGCTGGCATGCGGGCTTCGGCACGCGCGGTCGGCTGACTACATCGAAGCTTCGCCGTGGGGGATCTGGCCAGCGCGCAGCGCCGCGATCGTCTGAGCGCGCACCGTGGCGCGGGCCAGCTCGGAGGTTGCCTTGGGGGCCTGTGCGGCGACGCGGTCGACTTCGCCGTTGTTGGGGTTGCGGGCCGCTGCAATGGCCTCAGCCTTGACTTCGGCCTTGACTTCAGCCGCGGGGCGCGTGGACTGGAACGGGCTGCGGTTCTGCAGGTTGAAGTCGGCGGGGCCGGCATGAGCGCCGATGCTGGCCAAGGCGGCAAAAGCGGTAGCGGTGAAAAGTTTGGTGGCGTTCATGATGAATTTCCTTTGGCAATGGTTAGACATTTCCGGGCAGGGCGGGCTCTGTTGAATGTCCCGTCTCGTCCAGCCTCGGTGAGTCGTCTCGTGGTTTCGGCTCATCGATGGCTGAACTATAGGGTAATTACTGACATCAATAAACGGCATGGTTATCAATTAACTATTCCCAATAATGAAATAATAGATGTCTTGAAACAACCCTGCAAAGGCACATATGGACCGACTTTTATCGATGCGGGTGTTCCAGCAGGTGGTTGATCAGGAGGGCTTCGCAGCAGCGGCACGCTCCCTGGGCATGTCGGCCGCCGCCGTGACCCGGCTGATCACCGATCTCGAGCAGCACCTGGGCACCCGGCTGCTGCAGCGCACCACGCGCAAGCTCTCGCTGACCGACGCGGGCCAGTCCTATCTCACGCGGGTGCGCAACATCCTGAGCGCCGTGGATGAGGCGGAGGCGTCCACGCGCGAGCAAACGGACGAGATGGCCGGGCTGCTGCGCGTGCACACCCAGCCGGTGATGGCCGTGTACATCCTGGCGCCGCTGGTGACCGAGTTCCGCCGCCGCTACCCGAAGGTGGTGCTGGACATCACGGTCGATTCGGTCGCGATGCCGCCGATTGAAGATTTCGACCTGACGATTCTGGGCGCTGGCGCCCATTACGACGCCAATGTGGTGGCGCGGCCCGTGATCGTGTCCGAAGGGCTGCTGTGCGCCTCAACGGACTATTTGCGCCGTGCCGGTACGCCGCGCGAGCCCGAGGACTTGCAGCACCACGCCTGCCTGCGGCTGCGCCAGACGGGCGACCGGCAACGCGAATGGCGGCTGATCAATCCGCAGGAGGCAGACCGTGAGGTGAACGTCGAGGTCACCCCGGCGCTGGTGGCAAATCACACCGACACCTTGCTGCGTGCGATGCTGGACGGGGCGGGCATCAGCGCGCAGCCGCTGGACCTGGTGGCGAACTACCTTCGCGACGGCCAGTTGCAGCGCGTGCTGGCGCCCTGGATCACCGGCCGCTTCACCCTGTATGCGGCGCTGCCCAGCCGCAAGTATGTGCCGGCCCGCGCCCGGGCCTTCATGGAGTTCCTGATCGAGCAGACGCGTCTGAAGGCCGCGCAGGCCGAGCAGAGCCGGCCCGCGGAGTCGGTTGAGCCAGCGCCATGACATAGGCGGCTGGGATGTGGCGACAGCCGTGTGGGGTGGCTGGCGCATGTCAGCCGCTGTCAACCCCCGGCGGCCGGGGCGAAGCGGTTTTGCCGCCAGGCCTCGAACACTGTCACCGCCACGGCGTTTGAGAGGTTCAGGCTGCGCTGGCCGACTTGCATGGGCAGCCGCAGGCACTGCGCAGGGTCAAAGGATGCCCGCAATGTCGGCGCCAGGCCCCGTGTTTCCGAGCCGAACACGAGCCAGTCGCCGGGCGCGAAAGCCACGTCGTAGGGGCTGCACGTAGCGTGCGTGGTCAGCGCGAACATGCGCTCGGGCGCCGGCCGTTCTGCGGCCACGAAGCTCGCCCAGTCGGCGTGCCGGCGCACCTGTGCGTACTCGTGGTAATCCAGCCCAGCGCGCCGCAGCAGCTTGTCGTCCATCGAAAACCCCAGCGGCTCGACCAGATGCAAGGTGCAGCCGGTGTTGGCCGCCAGCCGGATGATGTTGCCGGTGTTGGGCGGAATTTCGGGCTCGACCAGGACGATGTGAAACATGCGGTGATGTTAAGCCGCCGCCGGCCGCCGCGACGGGCCGCCCCGAGCAAGGCCAGCCCCCTCGGGGGGCAGCGCAGTACGCGAAGCGACAAGCGTGGGGGCCACCTTCAGCCCGGGTCATCGGTGCGGGCAACCACCAGCGCCGTGATGTGGGCGGCACCGGCCTGGCGCAGGACGTGCGCTGCGGCGTAAAGCGAGGCGCCGCTGGTCATCACGTCGTCGACCAGCACCACCCTCTGGTCGTGCACGCGCGCAGCGCGCAGGGGGTCCAGCGCGAACGCGCCCGCGACGTTGCGCTGGCGCTCGGCGCGCCCCAGCGGGCGTTGCGACGGCGTATCGCGAATGCGCAGCAGCAGCGCGCTATCGGTCTTGCCCGGCGCGAGCTCGCGCGCGAGTGCCAGCGCCTGGTTGAAGCCGCGTTCGCGCAGGCGCTCGCTCGACAGCGGCATGGGCAGCAGCAAATCGCAGCGCTCGAGCGCGGGCTCCACCCAGGGCGCGCTGCGCAAGAGCGTGGCAAGCGCCGCCGACAATCCAGGGTTGCTATTGAATTTATAGCTTGTGATGCAGTCCGACCAGGGGTAAGCGTAGGAAACGGCGGCGAAACAGGCATCCAGCGGGGGTGGCGATTTGAGGCATTCGCCGCATTCACGTGGTGCCCCGTCCCGGTACGGCGGCACGGGCAGCGCACAGGTGGGGCAGCGCGGCACCGGCTGGGCGAATCGCACCACGCAGGCTTCGCAGACTGGCTGCGCGGGCCACGCGCGGCACACCATGCACTGGCTCGGCAGTGTGGTCATTGCCCTGGTCAGCAAGTCGCGAAACATCAAGTCAATATACTCGCGACGCTGCCGCCTGCACGGCGCCCACGCTGCCATGTCTCAAGAACAATCACGCCCCCCCACGATCGACCCGCCCGCCGCCGCGCGCTGGGCCAGGGCCGCCCCGGCGCTGTCGCCCTGGCTGCACGAAGAGGTGGGGCGCCGCATGGAAGACCGCCTGCAGTGGATCAAGCTGCAGCCCACCCGGTGGGTGCACTGGGCGCCGGTGCGCGGTGGCCTGCAGACGCACGCGCTGCTCGCCCGCCGCTACCCGGGTGCTGAATGTTTTGTGGTTGAAGCCCAGGAACGGCGGGCGCAGGTGGCTATTAAATCAATAGTAAAGCCATGGTGGAATCCCGCCGGCTGGGCGGCCGCGCCCACCCGCTTCGAGATGCCGTCCGACGCCAGCGTGCAAATGCTCTGGGCCAACATGGCGCTGCACGACGCCGCCGCGCCCGAGGCGCTGATCGCGCAGTGGCATCGCGCGCTGGCGACCGACGGGTTCCTGATGTTTTCCTGTCTCGGGCCGGACACCCTGCGCGAACTGCGCGGCCTGTACCAGGCGCTGGGCTGGCCCCCCGCGGGCCACGAGTTCACCGATATGCACGACTGGGGCGACATGCTGGTGCATGCCGGCTTTGCCGAGCCGGTGATGGACATGGAGCGCATCACGCTCACCTACGAGACCCCGGCGCGACTGTTGCAGGACTTGCGCGAACTCGGCCGCAATCTGCATCCACAGCGTTTTGCGGCGCTGCGGGGACGGCGCTGGCAGCAACAGCTGGAGCGCGAGATGGCTGCGCGGCTGGCCGATCCGCAGCAAGAGGGCCGGCTGGCGCTGACCTTCGAGATCATCTACGGCCATGCCCTCAAGCCGGCGCCGCGCCTGACGATCCGGCCGGAAACCTCCCTCTCGCTCGATGAAATGCGCGCGGCGCTGCAGCAGCGCAAAAGGGCGGCCCAGGCTTGACCGCAGCGCGCTCTACCGACGCAGGGGTTACAAGTGTGTCGGCTACAATCGTCGCGAGTTGATTTTTAAGGGAATGTCCCCGGATTTCCTGCTGCGCTGGCGGTATCTGGCGAGGCGGCAGGCAGATGGACTTGGCGCGTGTCAAACTTGGTGTTTCGCTTCGCAACGATTCAGGGCCAGAACATCCACTGGTTCCTGAAACGCAACTGCTCGGTGTCCCCGGCCCAACTGGCTTGGGTGTACCTGTCGTTATGCGTGGTGTCGCTGGGTATCGGTGCGGTGTTCTGGTTCCAGGGCGCCACACTGGTCATGCCGTTTGCCTGGGTCGAGTTGCTGGTGGTGGGGGTTTCTTTTAGGGTTTACGCGCGTCATGCCACCGATGGCGAGAAGATCTCGCTGCAGGGTGCGCAACTGGTGGTTGAACTGGAGAGTGCCGGCAAGCTGGAGCGCGCTGAGTTCAATCGCGAGTGGGTGCGGGTTGAGCCCCGCACCGGTGACAGGTCGTTGATCGAGGTGTCGGGTCAGGGGCGGACGGTTCAGGTGGGGCGCTACGTGCGCCCCGAATTGCGTCCGGCGCTGGCGCGCGAGATCAGGATGGCGTTGCGTGGTGCTTGAATCGGGTCCGCTGGAGCCCGCAAGCCGGCCAGGCGCGGCAGACATGGCGTCAGGGCAAGAGAAAACAAGATTGGTTTAATTGAGGCAATGAAGAAGTGAACATGATCAAGAACATTTTCAGCAAGTTGGCTTCAGGCCTTCGAATCCCCGGCCTCTGGCTGGCAGCCTGGGCCAGCACGGCGGCTTATGCGGCCAAAGATCTCCCGGGTGGCCCGTCACTGTGGGAGTTGAACCTGCAGCCCGCGGTCACCAGCATTGCCGAAGAACAGCGCTGGCTCCATGACGGCTTGATGATCGTGTGCGCCGTGGTCTTCGTGGGCGTGTTCGGCGTCATGTTCTATTCCATCTGGAAGCACCGCAAGTCCGTGGGACACAAGGCCGCAAGTTTCCACGAGTCGGTCACGGTCGAAATGGCCTGGACGATCATCCCGTTCGTCATCCTCATCCTGGTAGCGCTGCCGGCGACCAAGGTGATTGTGGCGGAAAAAGACACCACCAATGCCGACCTGACCGTCAAGGCCACGGGGTACCAGTGGAAGTGGGGTTATGACTACCTCAACGGGGAAGGCGAGGGCATTGGGTTTCTCTCCACACTGAATCCGACGCACCGCGAGATGTCGAGCAATGGCGCCAAGGGCGTGATGCCGGACGACTACCTGCTCGATGTGGACAACCCGCTGGTGGTGCCGGTCAACAAGAAGATCCGCATCATCACCACGGCGAATGACGTGATTCACTCGTTCTCGGTGCCGGCTTTCGGCATCAAGCAGGATGCCATCCCTGGTTTTGTCCGCGACACCTGGTTCCGGGCTAACAAGGTCGGCACCTACTACGGCGAATGCACCGAATTGTGCGGCAAGGAACACGCCTACATGCCGATCCAGGTGAAAGTCGTGAGCGCGCAGGATTATTCCAAATGGGTCGACGGCGAGAAAAAGAAGATGGCCGCAGCGGCGGACGATCCGAACAAGGTCTGGACGCTGGCCGATCTCGTGAGCCGGGGCGAAAAGGTGTACACCGCCAACTGCGCGGCCTGCCACCAGGCCAACGGCAAGGGTGCCGGGCCGATCAAGCCGCTGGACGGCTCACCCGTGGTGCTCGACGCCGACAAGAACGCCCAGATCAAGACGGTGCTGGAAGGCCGCCTGAATGGCGCCATGCCTTCATGGAAGGCGCTCAGCGACACCGATATCGCCGCCGTGATCACGTATACCAAGAACCACTGGTCGAACAAGACCGGGCAGGTGGTGCAGCCGACTGACATCAAGGCCGACCGTAGCTGAAGTCGCCGGAAATCATTGAAGAAGTATTGAGAAGGAAATCCCGATGAGTGCAGTTCTTGACAATCACGGACACGGCGACCACACGCTTGACGATCACCACGCTCATGTCCCGACGGGCTGGCGCCGCTGGGTCTTTGCCACCAATCACAAGGACATCGGCACGATGTACCTGCTGTTTGCTTCCACCATGCTGCTGGTGGGCGGCGCGATGGCCATGGTAATCCGCGCCGAGTTGTTCGAACCGGGCCTGCAATTCGTCACCCCCGAGTTTTTCAACCAGCTCACCACCATGCATGGCCTGATCATGATTTTCGGTGCCATCATGCCGGCCTTTGTGGGTTTTGCGAACTGGATGGTGCCGCTGGAAATCGGTGCTTCCGACATGGCGTTTGCGCGCATGAACAACTTCAGCTTCTGGCTGTTGGTGCCGGCCGCCGTGATGCTCGTGGGAGGGTTCTTCATGCCCGGCGGTGCGCCGTCGACGGGCTGGACGATGTATGCCCCGCTGTCGCTGCAGATGGGCATGTCCATGGACTCCACCATTTTGGCGATACACCTGATGGGCGCCTCGTCCATCATGGGTTCGATCAATATCATCGTGACCATCCTGAACATGCGCGCGCCGGGCATGACACTCATGAAGCTGCCGATGTTCTGCTGGGCCTGGCTGATCACTGCCTATCTGCTGGTTGCCGTGATGCCGGTGTTGGCCGGGGCTGTCACCATGACGCTGATGGACCGGCATTTCGGCACCAGTTTCTTCAACTCGGCCAACGGCGGCGACCCGATCATGTACCAGCATATCTTCTGGTTCTTCGGCCACCCCGAGGTTTACATCATGATCCTGCCGGCCTTCGGCATCATCAGCATGGTGATACCGGCGTTCGCGCGCAAGAAGCTGTTTGGCTACGCGTCGATGGTGTACGCCATCGCGTCGATCGCGATCTTGAGCTTCATCGTCTGGGCGCACCACATGTTTGCCACCGGCATGCCGGTCACGGGGCAGTTGTTCTTCATGTACGCCACCATGCTCATCGCGGTGCCCACGGCGGTCAAGGTGTTCAACTGGACCGCCACCATGTGGCGCGGCTCGATGACTTTCGAGACACCGATGCTGTTTGCCGTGGGATTCATTTTCGTGTTCGTCCTCGGGGGCTTCAGCGGCCTGATTCTGGCGCTGGCACCGGTCGACCTGCAGTTGCATGGCACTTACTATGTGGTGGCCCATTTCCACTACGTCCTGGTGGCGGCCGCCCTGTTCGCCATGTTCGCCGGCTACTACTACTGGTGCCCCAAGTGGACCGGCGTGATGTACAACGAAACGCGCGGCAAGATTCATTTCTGGTGGTCGCTGATCTCGTTCAACGTGGCGTTTTTCCCGATGCACTTCCTGGGGCTGGCGGGCATGCCGCGCCGCTATGCGGACTACCCGATGCAGTTTGCCGACTTCAACATGGTGGTTTCCATCGGCGCGCTCTTCTTCGGTGTCGCACAGGTGTATTTCTTCTTCTTCATCGTATTGCCGACCATGCGCGGCAAGGGTGAAAAAGCGCCGCAAAATCCGTGGGAAGGCGCCGAAGGCCTCGAGTGGGAAGTTCCCTCTCCCGCCCCGTTCCACACCTTCGAGACACCGCCCAAGCTCGATGCGACGGCGACCCGCATCATCGGTTGAGTGACGAGTCATGACGCCTGAGCAAAAGAAAAACAACCTGCGCCTGGGGCTGATCCTGGCGACGGTCGCTTTGGCGTTTTTCGTCGGCTTGCTCGTCAAGACCGCATATTTCTGACGTAGCGCGCCACCCGCCATGAGCATTCGACGTGAAAACCTCAAGATGATGGCCAAGCTGGCCGTCGTCACGGCGGTGATGTTCGGCTTTGGCTTTGCGCTGGTGCCCTTGTACAAGGCCATCTGCGAGGCCACGGGCGTCAATATCCTGGCGCGCGGCGAAAATGATGTGCCCACTCCCCTGAATGCCGGCGGCAAGGGTGCTAGGGCGCTGTCGAACAGCCAGGCCGACCTGAGCCGCACCATTACCGTGGAGTTCGACGCGAATGCGCGCGGACCATGGTCGTTCAAGCCGGCCGAGCGTTCGATGCAGGTGCACCCGGGCATCCTGACCACCGTGATGTACGAGTTCCAGAACACGCAGGACCGGCGCATGTCGGCGCAGGCCATTCCCAGTTATGCGCCGCGCCAGGCTGCCGCGTACTTCAACAAGATCGAGTGTTTCTGCTTCAGCCAGTGGACCCTGAATGCGGGCGAAAAGAAGGACTGGCCGGTGGTCTTTGTGATCGATCCCAAGCTGTCGAAGGACGTGACCACCATCACCCTGTCGTACACGTTTTTCGAGGTGGGCGCGAAAACGCCCCCGCCTCCGGCGGATTCCGCCGATGCCACCGGGCAGATCGATGTGAGGCCGAAAAACTCATGAGCTCCCCCGTCGTCAAGCCTGCTGCGCCGCGCAAAGGTTCGTTCTGGCACAGCGTCAAAACCATCGGCTGGGCGTTCCTGGGCATCCGCAAGAAAAGCGGCTACCAGGAAGACCTGGCCAGAGCCAACCCCTTTCACATCGTTGCGGTGGCGATCGGGGCGGTCGCGATCTTCGTCATCGTGCTGATCAGCATCATCAAATGGGTCGTGCTCAAGTAGTCCGGCCCGATCATTTAAAGTCCAAAGAAAACTCGAGAGATTCAGGAGCAGACATGAGTTCAACACCCACCAGCACAGCCCCTTATTACTTTGTGCCGGCGCCTTCGCGTCATCCGGCCATGGCCGCGCTTGGCCTGTTCTTTGTGATTCTGGGGGGCAGCCAGTGGCTCAATGCTCATACTTGGGGGATGTACCTGTTCATTTTCGGCATTCTCTGGTGGCTGGGCGTGCTGTACCAGTGGTTCCACGACGCCGTCCATGAGAGCGAAGGCGGCAGTTATGGCCACAAGGTGGACTTGTCTTTCCGCTGGAGCATGAGCTGGTTCATTTTCTCGGAAGTGATGTTCTTCGGCGCCTTCTTTACCGCCCTGTGGTGGGCGCGCGCGCACTCGGTGCCGGCGCTGGGCAATGTGGAAAATGCCCTGTTGTGGCCCGACTTCAAGGCGGTCTGGCCCAGCATGGCGGCGGGCACCACGGCGTCTCCGGCGAACCTCGTCGCCCCCTTTGCCACCATGACGCCATTCTGGCTGCCGACCATCAATACCGCGCTGCTGCTATCGTCGGCCGTCACGGTGACCATTGCCCACCATGCGCTGCGCGCCGGCCATCGCGGACGCACCATTGCGTTCATGTGGGTCACCGTGCTGCTGGGCGCAACCTTCCTGTGCGTGCAGGGCTACGAGTACTTTCATGCCTATACCGAGATGAACCTCAAGCTGACGTCCGGTGTCTATGGGTCGACCTTTTTCATGCTCACGGGTTTCCACGGCTTCCACGTGTTTGTGGGGATGCTGATGCTGCTGTTCATTACCTTGCGTCTGATGAAGGGCCATTTCACTGCGGAGCGGCACTTCGGCTTCGAAGGAGCGGCCTGGTACTGGCACTTCGTTGACGTAGTCTGGCTCGGCCTGTACACGCTGGTGTACTGGCTGTAACGCGCGCCAGTCGAAAAAAGCGCCGTGAGGCGCTTTTCTGCTTTGCTGGGGGGCGGTCAATTATTGGCCGGCAGCGATGCCGGTAGGCTGGATGTACCCGAGCTTCCAGGCAAGCAAAATGCAGAGGAACAAAAGGATGGAAAACCCGATGCGAAACGCCAGCGCGCGCGCCATGTTGCGGCCCCGGCGCTTGTCGTCTTGCGCCGTTCCCCCGCGCATCATGAAAAATAGCGCGGAGCCCAAGCTGCCAAGAATGGCGACGAATGCAAGGATGACAAGGTATTTCATGGAGTCCATTATCCTGTGACGGCACGCTCTTCGCTGCTGCGATTCTGGCTGTTGAGCCTGTGCGCCCTGATCGGCATCGGCGTCACGCTGTCGCTTGGCCGCTGGCAATTGTCCAGGGCGGCCCAGAAGGAGGAGCTGCAGAGACAAATTCACCAAGGGAAAATCCGTGAAACCATTGATACACGGGAGCTTCTAGCTACGAAAAATATAGCATCCGAGTTATACCGGCCGGTCACACTGCGCGGTACCTGGCTGGCGCACCGGACGGTATTTCTCGACAACCGGGAGATGGATGAAAAAGCCGGTTTTTTTGTGATCACCCCCTTGCAGCTGGAGCACAGCGAGGCGGTGATTCTGGTGCAGCGGGGCTGGGCCCTGCGCAACTTCCTCGACCGCACCGCGCTGCCCCGGGTTGATACACCGGCCGGCCCGGTGCAGGTGAGCGGCCGGATTGCCCCGCCGCCTTCCAAGCTTTTCGAGTTCAAGGGTGCCGATACGGGTGTCATACGGCAAAATCTGGATCTGCCGCAGTTTCGTATTGAAACCGGCCTGCGGCTGCTGGACGTCACGGTACTGCAGACCGGTGCCCCGAGCGAGGGTTTGCAGCGTAACTGGCCGCCGGTCAATTCGGGGGTTGAAACCAACTACGGTTACGCATTTCAATGGTTTTCCCTGAGTGGCCTGATTGCAATTCTTTATGTCTGGTTCCAAATTGTCCGACGCTTTATCGCCCCCACACGCCGGCGCCCCCCGGTCTGAGTCCCATGACCAGCCGCTGGGGCTGACCGTGCACTCGATGCCGGCGCCACAGGAGTCGATGCTGGCCGACGCACAGCGCACCAGGCGCGGCCGCTGGCAAATGATTGCCGTCATGCTCGTGTGCGCGGCGCCGGTGATCGCTTCCTACTTCACCTACTACGTGGTCCGCCCCCAAGGCCGGGTCAACTTCGGCGCGTTGATCGAGCCGCAGCGCCCGATTCCTGCGGTAACCGCCCGCACGCTGGCCGGCCAGAGTGTGCCGCTGCGCTCGCTCGAGGGCCAGTGGCTGCTGCTGAGTGTGGCCGATGCTGCATGTAACGCCGACTGCCAGCAGCGGCTGTACCTGCAGCACCAGATGCGCGTGAGCCTGGGCAAGAACATGGACCGTGTGGACTGGGTCTGGCTGGTGGCCGACGACGCGCCGGTGCCTGCAGTCTTGCTTCCGGCCCTGGCGGACGCGACCGTGCTGCGTGTTCCGCCGGCGACGCTGTCGCAATGGTTGCCGCCGGCCGCCGGGCATGACCTGCGTGAGCATTTATATGTGGTCGACCCGATGGGCAACCTCATGATGCGGTTTCCGGCGCATCTGGAAATTGCCAACGCCGGCAAGGCCAAAGGCGACCTGGACCGGCTGCTGCGCGCTTCCGCGGCGTGGGACAAGGCCGCGCGCTGAGGCGCGTGACGAAGGCACACCCATGGCTGCTCAACCGCTGTACGACCTGTCACCACTGGCGCAACTGCTGCTGGCGGGCATCCTGGCAGCCCTGGGGCCGCTGGTGTGGGTCTGGCTGCGCAACCGGCAATCCTCCAGTGCGCGCTGGCTGCAGGCCTTGACGTTGCTGACCCTGTTCCTCACGTTCGATCTGGTGCTGTTTGGCGCGTTCACGCGGCTCACGGACTCCGGCCTGGGCTGCCCCGACTGGCCGGGCTGCTATGGCAATGCCAGCCCGGTCGGCGCCACCGCCGCCATCACGGCCGCGCAGACTGCCATGCCCACCGGTCCGGTGACCCACGGCAAGGCCTGGGTCGAGATGATCCACCGCTACCTGGCCACTGGCGTCGGCGTGCTCATCCTGACGCTGACCGTCACCGGCTGGGTGCAACGGCGCCGCGCTGCCCGCGCGGGCGGTTCCGCTGCGAGTTCCACCATCAATCCCTGGTGGCCCACGGTGACCCTCTTGTGGGTTTGTCTGCAGGGCGCGTTTGGTGCGCTCACCGTGACCATGAAACTGTTCCCCGCCATCGTGACGCTGCATTTGCTGGGCGGCATGGTGCTGCTGGCCCTGCTGTGCGCGCAGGCGGTGCGCGCGACGCAGGCACTGGAGGGCGGCGCTGCTGCGGCGCTGCCCATCTCAACGCGCCTGCTGCTCGGGCTGACCTGTGCGCTGACTGCCTGCCAGATTGCGCTGGGCGGCTGGGTCAGCACCAACTATGCGGTGCTCGCATGCACCCAGTTCCCCATGTGCCAGAACAGCTGGTGGCCTGCCATGAATTTTCATCAGGGGTTTCAGATCTGGCGCGGCCTGGGCCTGACGCCGGACGGCGGCCATATTGATTTTTCCGCGTTGACCGCGATTCACTTCACGCATCGTTTGTTTTCGTATGCCGTGTTCCTGGCCCTGGGCTTGCTGGCCTGGCGCCTGCGCCGCACCGCCCTGCGCCCGCAGGCGCGCTGGATCGCCGCCCTGGCGCTGTGCCAGTTTGCCACGGGCCTGAGCAACGTGGTGCTGGGCTGGCCGCTGGTGGCCGCGGTGTCGCACACGGGTGGCGCCGCGGCGCTGGTGGTGGTGCTCACGTGGTCCTGGTTCGCCAGCCGCAGCGCGCCTCGCCCAGCGGCGGACGCGGCCCTCAATCCCGCCACGGCGTCCCAACGTTCTCCCTCAACAAGGCTATCCGCATGAATACCGTGGCCAGCGCGACCCCGATGTCGCATTTCAAACAGTATTACGCGCTGACCAAGCCGCGCGTGATTCAGCTCATCGTGTTTTGTGCATTGATCGGCATGCTGCTGGCGGTTCCCGGCCTGCCGTCGGCCGCCGATGTGCAGCGCGCCCTCATTGCCTGCGTGGGCATCTGGCTGGTGGCCGCGGCCGCCGCCGCATTCAATTGCCTGGTCGAGCACAACATCGACGCCAAGATGAAGCGCACCGCGTGGCGCCCCACGGCCAAGGGCGAACTCGGTGACGGGCAGGCCCTGTTGTTTTCGGCAGTGCTGTGCTCGCTGGGCTCGTGGGTGCTGTATGTGTGGATCAACCCGCTGACGATGTGGCTGACCTTTGCCACGTTTGTCGGCTACGCGGTGATCTACACCGTGATCCTCAAGCCGCGCACCCCGCAAAACATCGTCATCGGCGGGGCCTCGGGCGCGATGCCGCCACTGCTGGGCTGGGCCGCCATGCGCGGCGACGTGGGGCCGGAGGCGCTGATCCTGTTCCTGATCATTTTTCTGTGGACGCCGCCGCACTTCTGGGCGCTGGCGCTGTACCGTGTGGACGACTACCGCAAGTCGGGCCTGCCCATGCTGCCGGTCACGCATGGCAACGCCTTCACCCGCTTGCAGGTGTTTTTGTACACGCTGATTTTATTTGCCGGCTGCCTGATGCCGTTCATCTACGGCATGAGCTCCTGGCTTTACCTTGCCGCCGCGGTGATTTTGTGCACCGGTTTTTGCGCCTACGGTTTTCGGCTCTGGCGCAATTATTCGGACGCGCTGGCGCGCAAGACTTTCCGGTTTTCCCTGATTCACCTGAGCCTGCTGTTCGCGGCGCTGCTGGTGGATCACTACGTACTCTGATCGATCATGCATAAACGGGACGCTATTAGATTGATAGCTGTTAGTGCTTTGTTGGTGGGGGCCACAGGCCTTATTTCTGCTTGCTCGCAGGACAAGCCGCAGTTTAAGAACATCGACATCACGGGCGCCGACTATGCCAAAAACTTCCAGCTGACCGACCAGAACGGCCAGCTGCGCAGCCTGAAGGATTTCAGGGGCAAGGTGGTGATCCTGTTCTTCGGCTACACCCAGTGCCCCGATGTGTGCCCAACCACCATGGCCGAGCTGGCCGAAGTCAAGAAGGCGCTCGGCAAGGACGGCGACAAGCTGCAGGTGCTGTTCGTTACGGTCGATCCCGAGCGTGATACGCCGCAGGTGCTCAAGGGCTACATGACCAACTTCGACCCGAGCTTTCTGGCGCTGCGCCCCACGCCCGACAAGCTCGCCGAGGTCGCGAAGGACTACAAGGTGTATTACAAAAAGGTCGATGGCAAGACGCCCACCAGCTACACCATGGACCATTCGGCAGGCAGCTACGTGTACGACCCGCAGGGCAACCTGAGGCTGTACTACCGCTACGGCAGCGGCACGCAGGCGCTGGTGTCGGACATCGAGTTGCTGCTCAAGGCCTGATCCCGAATTGCTTAAAATTGCGGCAACCCCAAGGATTTCAAACCATGCAAGTCAACAAAGAACTCGACACCCGCGGCCTGAACTGTCCGCTGCCTATCCTGAAGGCCAAAAAGGCGCTGACCGATATGCAGAGCGGCCAGCTGCTCAAGGTGGTGGCGACCGATGCGGGCTCGGTGCGAGACTTTCAGGCCTTTGCCAAGCAGACCGGCAACGAGCTGGTCGAGCAGCAGACCGTGGGCGCCGACTTCATCCACATCCTGCGCCGGCGCTGATCAAATCTTGAGGCCCTGCAGGTAGCTGCGGAAGTCCTCACCCACCTCGGGGTGCTGCAGTGCGAGCTCCACGGTGGCCTGCAGAAACCCCTGCTTGCTGCCGCAGTCGTAACGCTTGCCCTCGTATTGCAGCGCGTACACCGCCTCGGATTGCATCAGGCGTGCAATACCGTCGGTGAGCTGGATTTCCCCGCCGACACCGCGCGGCTGATTGCGTATCTGCTCGAAAACGCCGGGCGTGAGAATGTAGCGCCCGGCCACGCCCATGCGTGACGGCGCGGTCTCGGGGCTGGGTTTCTCCACCATGCTGCTGACCTTCAGCACGCGCTCGTTGTGGAGCCCGGCGACAGGGTCGCCCGCCACGATGCCGTAACGGCGCACCTGGTCCAGCGGCACTTCCTGCACCGCGAGCAGCGAGCCTCCGAGCCGCCCGAAGACGTCGACCATCTGGGTCAATACGGGCGGCCCGCCCGCGGGCCCGACCATCAGGTCGTCTGCCAGCAGCACCGCAAACGGCTCGTTGCCGACCAGGTGTTCGGCGCACAGCACTGCATGCCCCAGTCCGAGCGAACGCGGCTGGCGCACGTAGGACAGATGCATGTCGTCCGGCTGCAGGGAGCGCACCAGCGCCAGCAGCTCGTCCTTGTGACTGGCCTCTAACTCGCTTTCCAATTCGTAAGCGGTGTCGAAATGGTCCTCGATGGCGCGCTTGTTGCGCCCCGTCACGAAGATCATGTGGCGGATGCCGGCCGCGTACGCCTCTTCCACGGCGTACTGGATCAGCGGCTTGTCCACCACCGGCATCATTTCCTTGGGCTGGGCCTTGGTGGCTGGCAGAAAGCGCGTCCCCAGACCGGCGACAGGGAAGACGGCTTTCCTGATGGGCGTGATTTTTTGCATCGACATGAAAACCGTTCGTAGTTAAAGTATTGAAGCACGGCGAATGCCGTACCCCATGTGCAGCGCTTGGCGCGGCGTCAAAAAATGAGAATGAGACAAAGGCAGGCTCGTTGGACATCTTACTTCTAGAGACGTTGATACCGCAGGCCAGGCAATGGCTCGAGGCGCGCCACACTGTGAGCTACCAGCCGCAACTCGCCGACGACCCGAGCGCGCTGCGCCGCGCCGTGTACAAGACGCAGGCCCTGCTGGTGACGCCCAAGGTCGCCGTCACCCGGGAGTTGCTGGACTTCGCACCCCGCCTCAAGGTCATTGCCTGCCTGTTCGATGACACCGACAACATGGATCTGGAGGCTTGCTATGAGCGCGGCATCCGCATGATCCGGCCCGCCAGCGCCCCTGTGCGGGCCCAGGCCGAATACCTTCTCGGCGGCCTTTTGATGCTGCTGCGCCGCGGCTTCGGCGTCTCGCTGGGTGGCAGTCGCCGTCCCGACATTCGCCTGGGCCGCGAGCTGGGCGACAGCGTGATCGGCATCCTGGGCCTCACGCCGGCCGCCCACACCCTGGCGCACATGCTGGCGCCGCTGGGCGCCAAATTGATCGGTTACGAGCCGGCGCTGCATCACAGCGCCGCCATCTGGGAGCGCCTGCACATCCAGCCGGTCGGGCTGGCGGAGCTGATGGCGCAGGCCGATGCGGTCTCGCTGCAAATGCTGTACGCCTCGCGCTATGCCGGCTTCATCAATGACGCCGCGCTAATGCACTGCAAGCCCGGACAGGCCTGGGTCAGTATCAGCCGCTCGGCGCTGTTCGAGCCGCAGGCGCTGGCCAGTGCTTTGAGGGACGGGCGCATCGATGCCTGCCTGCTCGATGGTGTCGATTACCGTCTTGTCTCGGAGGGCGCGCCGCTGCACGGCCTGAACAACCTGATCGTCACACCGCGCGTGGCCGCGCATACGCGCGAGTCGCGGCTGCGTGCCAACTGGTATCTGGTGGACCGCATGCATGAAGCGGCGCCCACCACTGCCGGCATGGCGCCGGCCGGGCTATCCAGCGTGGCCGTGGCGGCGGGTTAGCGCGCCATCCCGCACCGACGCCGTGTGGGTCAGCCCAAGCGCGCGAGCTGCTCCTGCACCTTGGCCAGCGTGGCCGTGAAATCCGCCAGGCGTTTGCGCTCCTGATCGATCACGGCCGGCGGCGCCTTGGCGACGAAGGCCTCGTTGCCCAGCTTGCCCCGGGTCTTGGCAATTTCGCCTTCCAGGCGCGCGGCTTCCTTGCCCAGACGGGCTTTCTCGGCGGTGACGTCGATCTCCATGTGCAGGCAGAGGCGCGTCTCGCCGACCACGGCCACCGGCGCGGCCTGGGCGGCGCCGGCCCACGCGGCCTCGTCGTCGAACACCTTCACTTCGCTGAGCTTGGCCAGCGCGCGCAGTACCGGCGCCACCTGCTGCATGAAGGCGGTCTCGCCAGCGTTGTGCGCCAGCGCGTAGAGCGGTAGCCGCGTCGCGGGCGACACCTTCATTTCGCCGCGCAAATTGCGGCAGGCATCGACCAGCGACTTGAGTTTGGCGACATGCGCGATCGCGGCCTCGTCGATCTTGTTCGGCTGGCTGATGGGGTAGGGCGCGATGCTGACCGACTCGCCGCCTATGCCGGCCACCGGCGCCACTTTTTGCCAGAGCTCTTCCGAGATGAACGGGATGAGCGGATGCGCCAGCCGCAGGATCGCCTCGAGTGTGCGGATCAGCGTGCGTCGCGTCGCGCGCTGCTGCGCGGCATCACCCGTCTGGATCTGGACCTTGGCAATTTCCAGGTACCAGTCGCAAAATTCGTCCCAGACAAACTGGTAGATGGCGCCGGCCACGTTGTCGAGACGGTAGTCTTCGAAGCCCCGGGCCACCTCGGCCTCGACCTTTTGCAGCAGCGAGGCGATCCAGCGGTCGGCCTGGCTAAAGCGCAGGTAGCCGTGGAATGGCTGGCCCGGCGCGCATTGCGCCTTGGTGTGCTCTTCGAGACCGCAGTCCTGGCCCTCGCAGTTCATCAGCACGAAGCGCGTCGCGTTCCAGAGCTTGTTGCAGAAGTTGCGGTAGCCCTCGCAGCGCTTGGGATCAAAATTGATGCTTCGCCCCAGCGTGGCGAGCGCGGCAAAGGTGAAGCGCAGTGCGTCGGCGCCAAACGCCGGAATGCCGTCGGGGAATTCCTTCTCGGTGTTCTTGCGCACTTGGGGCGCCGTCTCGGGCTTGCGCAGGCCGGTGGTGCGCTTGTCGAGCAGCGGAGGGAGCGCAATGCCGTCGATCAGATCCACCGGATCGAGCACATTGCCCTCCGACTTGCTCATCTTCTGGCCGTGCGAGTCGCGCACCAGGCCGTGGATATAGACGTGCTTGAATGGCACGCGGCCGGTGAAGTGGGTCGTCATCATGATCATGCGTGCGACCCAGAAGAAGATGATGTCGTAGCCGGTGACCAGCACGGAGGAGGGCAGGTACAGGTTGTAGTCGTCGGTGGGCGCGTCGCCCTGGTTCGGCCAGCCCATGGTGGAAAAGGGCACCAGCGCCGACGAGTACCAGGTGTCGAGCACATCTTCGTCGCGCGTGAGCTTTTTGCCGGGCGCCTGGGTCTGCGCCTCGGCCTCGTTGCGCGCCACATAGACCTTGCCGTCCTCGTCGTACCAGGCCGGAATCTGGTGGCCCCACCAGAGCTGGCGGCTGATGCACCAGTCCTGGATGTTGTTCATCCACTGGTTGTAGGTGTTGACCCATTGCTCGGGGACGAAGCGCACTGCGCCGCTGTCCACTGCATCGATGGCCTTTTGCGCGATGCTCTTGCCGCTCGGATCCTGCTCGCTGACCTTGCTCATCGCCACGAACCATTGGTCGGTCAACATGGGCTCGATCACCTGGCCGGTGCGGGCGCAGCGCGGCACCATGAGCTTGTGCTTCTTCATTTCCACCAGCGCACCGGCGGCCTCCAGATCGGCAACGACCTGATTGCGCGCCACGAACCGGTCGAGTCCGCGGTATTTCTGCGGCGCGTTGTCGTTGATGGCGGCGTCCAGTGTGAGCACGCCGATGATCGGCAGGCCATGGCGCTGGCCCACGGCGTAGTCGTTCACATCGTGCGCGGGCGTGACCTTGACCACGCCGGTGCCGAAGGCCTTGTCCACGTAGTCGTCGGCAATCACGGGAATCTTGCGGTCGCACAGCGGCAACACGACTTCCTTGCCGATCAGATGCCGGTAGCGCTCGTCCTCCGGATGCACCATCACGGCCACGTCGCCGAGCATGGTTTCGGGTCGTGTAGTGGCGACGGTCAGGGAGCCCGAGCCATCGGCCAGCGGGTAGGCGATGTGCCACAGAAAACCGTCTTCTTCCTCGCTCTCGACTTCAAGGTCGCTCACCGCGGTTTTCAGCACCGGGTCCCAGTTCACCAGGCGCTTGCCGCGGTAGATCAGGCCCTGCTCGTAGAGCCGCACGAAGGTCTCGGTCACCACGGAGGACAGTTTCGGGTCCATGGTGAAGTACTCGCGGCTCCAGTCCACGCTGTCCCCCATGCGGCGCATCTGGGTGGTGATGGTGTTGCCGGACTGCTCCTTCCACTCCCAGACCTTGGCGACGAAGTTCTTGCGCGCCACATCGGGCGTGGGGCCCATGTCATGCCGGCTGATGCCCTGTTCCTGCAGCTGGCGCTCGACCACGATTTGCGTGGCAATCCCCGCATGGTCGGTGCCGGGCACCCAGACCGTGTTCGCGCCCTTCATTCGGTGGTAGCGCGTCAGGCTGTCCATGATGGTCTGGTTGAACGCATGGCCCATGTGCAGCGTGCCCGTCACGTTGGGCGGCGGCAGCTGGATCGCGAACGCGGGCTCGCCGGCCTTCGGCGCCTTCGTGCCGCGATAGCCGGCGACCGCATAGCCGCGGCGCTCCCACTCGGGGCCCCAGTGGGCTTCCAGGGCGGCGGGCTCGAAAGACTTGGAAAGGCTGTTGAGGCCGGGTTGTTGCAGCGTGTCGGTCATGTGGGGCTTCAGGGAAACGGAAAACGGCACCCGTGAGGTGCCGTTTGCGAGCTGGTTGCGGGAGGCCCTGATTTTACTTCGGGGTCGCCCTGGCCGCCGCGATGCATTCCGCCAGCACGCGGTCGTCGCCCACCTGGTTCGCCAGCAGCAGGATCAGGCGCGCGTTGAGCAGCTGTGAGTCTTCCGGACTCAGGCCCGTGTGGGCGTCGAGCAGTTGCTCGTAAAAGGTATCTGCATCGTGGAAATTGAGAGTGGTTTTCATGGTGATGTGGTCGCTTGTTTACACGTGGCCCAGGCATTTTTCAATCGCGTGGACCAACTGGTCGTCCACCGCCTCGCCGGTGGCGGCCAGGTAGCCGTCGGGGCGCACCAGCGCCCAGGCGTGGCCAAACACGTGGCAGGCGCCCTGCAGGTGGCCTTTCGGGTCGCGCACGTGTTCGCGTGCCTGCGGCTGGCCGTCGGTGCCCACCACCTGCACGCTGCGCACCGGGGTGCCGTTCCCGAGCTGGCGCAGGCGCTGGCTCGCGGCGGCAGAAACATCACCGAACACCAGCACCAGTAAATGGCCCTGGGCCCAGGTCAACAGGTCGTTCACCACGCCCTGCGAGCCGGGCCGGGTGCCATTGCTCCCGGCTTCGCCATCGGCCCAGTTGAACGCCACGTTCTGCACCGACAGGCCACCCGTGGGCCCGCAAATGGATGAGCGCGTGTAGCTGTTGGCCACCGCCATGCGGCCGGTGTTGATCAGGCTGCGCGCAAACACATACTGCTTGGCCAGGCTGATGGCGGCGCTGCGAAACAGCCGCTCCACGCCATCGGCCGGGCGCAAAAAGCGCGCCGTGCGGTTCGTGACCAGCACGTTCTGCCGGGCCGCCTCGTGGCGCTCGTCGTGGTAGCTGTCCAGGAGCGCCGGCGTGGCCTGGCCGCGCAGCACGGCGGCGAGCTTCCAGGCCAGGTTGTCCGCATCGGCCACGCCGGTGTTGCCGCCGCGCGCGCCGAAGGGGCTGACGACCTTGGCGGTGTCGCCCATGAAAAACACGCGTCCGACGCGCATCCGGTCGACGCACTGGCTGCGGTAGGCGTAGGGGCCGACCCAGACGATGTCCACGCCCACGTCCGGTCCGAACTGGTGCGCCAGGCGCTCGCGCACCACGTCTTCGCGGCTCACATAGCTGGGATCGGCGTTCGGCGCCATCTGGTAGTCGATGCGCCACACGTCGTCGGCCATCAGGTGCTGCCAGACTGCACGGTTCTCGTTGAACGGGGCCTCGATCCAGGTGTGGCGCTCCGCCGGGGGATGCTTGGTGAAGCGCACGTCGGCAATGCACCAGCGGTCGTCGCCGCGCTTGGTCTGCAGCGTGGCGGCGCACCACTGGTGGAACGGCGTGTTGCAGCCCGTGGCATCGATCACGTGATCGGCCTCGATGCGGTAGCTGCCGGCCGGGGTTTCCACGGTGAGCGTGGCGAATTCATCGTTCTGTGTGAAGGCCGTGACGCGGTTCTTCCAGCGGAGGTCCACATGGCCCAGCTCGTAGATTCGCTCGACCAGAAAGCCCTCAATGTAGAACTGCTGGATGTTGATGAACGGCGGCTGCGTCGAGAGGTTGAAGTTGCTCTGCTGGCGCAGGTCGAACGAATACACCTCGTCGTGGCCCGCGAAGGTGCGGCCCACGCTCCACTGGACGCCCTTTTTGGCGATGCGCTCGTAAATGCCCAGGCGGTGGAAAATTTCCAGCGACTTTTGCGTGTAGCAGATGCCGCGCGAGGATGCGCCCTTCACGCCCACGGTGTTGTCCTCGTCCAGCAGCACGGCGTCAACGCCCAGGCGCGCCAGCGCGCAGGCCAGCGTCAGGCCGGTGATGCCGCCGCCGACGATGACCACCGGATGGCGCACCACGGCGCCGCTCTGGAGTTCGGGCGGCACCACAAACGGGTATTCGGGCAACGCGTAGCCGGCGCCGCCAGTGAATTCGTAGCCGTGGGTCGGGACGATCTCGCGCCAGGCGGGGTGGGTCGGGGTATTTGTCTCTGGCATGGCGTGCAATGCTCAAGTGTTGTGGTTGCTAACAAAAACCGGCGCAAGCCCATATTGGCAATACGCCAGAAGCTATCAAAAACAGAGTAAACGCTACCGGCGCACGCTGTCCTTGAGGAACTCCGGACGGTCATTTTGCTGCGGTTTGAGTGCGGCCGGGGCATTGCCGGCGGCGCGCTCGCGGCGCCACTGCTCCTTGCGCGCCGTCCACTCGGCCAGGCGCGCGTGCGCGGTCTTGCTCTCCTGCAGCATCTGGAACTCGTCGGCCAGCTGCGCGCTGAGCTCGAGCCGCACGCCGTTGGGATCGAAAAAATAAATGCTGTGGAAGATGTGGTGGTCGGTGATGCCCAGAACTTCCACGCCGTGGGCCTCGAGCCGGGTCTTCATGTCCTTGAGTGTCTGCACCGAGTCCACCCGAAACGAAATGTGGTTGACCCACAGCGGGTTGTTTGGGCTGGGGGCAGCCGCCTCGTCGTTGCCCAGATCGAAGAAGGCGATGAACGAGCCGTCCTGCAGACGGAAGAAAAAATGCGTGTACGGGCAGTATTCGCCGGTGCTCGGCACCACGTCGCTCTGGATGATGTGGTACAGCGGCAACCCGAGGATGTCCTCGTAGAAGTGCCGTGTTTCCTCGGCGTCCTTCGCGCGGTAGGCCACGTGGTGCAACTGGCGAATCGGCGCGGGGGCGGGCAGGTGGGCAAGGTCTTTCAAAACGGCAGCCATAAGTGTCTCCGGGTTAAATGGAATTTACCAATGCGTAACGCGTTTACTATAACGTAACTCCTGCTTCGCGCCAATCATGGCGCGCATGGGGTGGCTTTGGTATCGAGAATGCTTATTAACGCTATCGATGCAATAGTCACCCGCAATACGGGGCATTGATTCAGCCAATTAGACGTGCGCCCCTATCGGGGCTAACCTTGGGGTGTCTTTGACATGAACCGTTCAAAGCGACAGGGTCAATTTGTTCAACCCATTTAGGAGAAACCCATGGCAGCACTCAAAGGCTCCAAGACGGAGCAAAACCTGAAAGACGCCTTCTCAGGCGAATCCCAGGCCAACCGCCGTTATCTGTATTTCGCAAACAAGGCCGACGTGGAAGGCCAGAACGACGTGGCGGCGCTGTTCCGCTCGACCGCGGAAGGTGAAACCGGTCATGCGCACGGCCACCTCGAGTTTCTCGAACATGGCTCCGGCGACCCGGCCACCGGCCTGCCGATCGGCCCGACCCGTGACAACCTCAAGTCGGCCGTGGCCGGCGAAACCCACGAGTACACCGATATGTACCCCGGCATGGCCAAGACCGCGCGCAGCGAAGGCTTCGACGAGATCGCCGACTGGTTCGAGACACTGGCCAAGGCCGAGCGCTCGCACGCCAACCGCTACGTCAAGGCGCTGGCCGAACTCGTTGACTGATCCCTGAGTTTTGCGTGTTGGGCATTGCTTTGGCAGTGCCCAATGCAGAAGATTCCGTACCCGCCCGAGAAAAAGGAAGGATCCCTCATGGCCACCGAAGGCAACCTGCAAGCCCCCACGCGCCACGCCATCGACTGGAAAAATCCCGGGTTCTACAACGAAGACGCCGCATTGCAGGAAATGGAGCGCATCTTCGATATCTGCCATGGTTGCCGCCGCTGTGTAAGCCTGTGCGGCGCGTTTCCCCTGCTGTTCGACCTGATCGACGAAAACAAGACCATGGACGTCGAGGGTGTCGATAAAAAAGACTACTGGAAGGTGGTCGACCAGTGCTACCTGTGCGACCTGTGCTACATGACCAAGTGCCCCTACGTGCCACCGCATCCGTGGAACGTGGACTTCCCGCACACCATGCTGCGCGGCAAGGCCATCAAGTTCAAAAAAGGCGGGGTCGGCCTGGGCGAGAAGTTCCTCGCTTCCACCGACGTGCATGGTCAACTGGCCGGCATCCCGGTCGTGGTGCAGATCGCCAATGCGGTGAACCAGACCAAGGTGGCGCGCGGCCTGATGGAAAAAACCCTGGGCGTGGACAAGGATGCGTGGCTGCCGGCGCTGGCCACGCGCAAATTCCGCTCGCACACGCCGGTGTCGAAAAACTACCCCGTGCGCGATGGCGACAAGACACCCGGCAAGGTGGCAATTTTTGCCACCTGCTACATCAACTACAACGAGCCGGGCATCGGCCACGACCTGCTCAAAATCCTCGACCACAACGAGGTGCCGTATGTGCTCGTCGAAAAGGAAAAATGCTGTGGCATGCCCAAGCTGGAGCTGGGCGATCTCGATGGCGTCGATACGCACAAGCAGGCCAACATCCCGGTGCTGGCGAAGTATGCGAGAGAGGGCTACGCGATCCTCGCGGCCGTGCCCAGTTGCGCGCTGATGTTCAAGCAGGAACTGCCGCTGATGTACCCCGATGAGGCCGATGTGCAACTGGTCAAGGAGCACATGTGGGATCCGTTCGAGTACCTCATGGCGCGCAAGCGCGACGGGCTGTTGAAGACCGAATTCAGCACGCCGCTGGGGAGAATCAGCTACCAGATTCCGTGCCACGGCCGGGTGCAGAACATCGGCAAGAAGACCGAGGAAATGCTCAAGATGGTGCCCGGCACCAGCGTGCAGACGCATGAGCGCTGCTCGGGCCACGCGGGCACCTTTGGCGTGAAGAAGGCCACGCACCAGCAGGCCCTGAAAATCGGCAAGCCCCTGTTCAAGGCGATGGCCAACCACAAGGACGGCGGCCTGCCCGATGTGATCAGCAGCGACTGCCCGCTGGGCGGCCACCACATCGCGCAGGGCTTTGACGTCAACAACCTGGGCGCGCCGCCGCAAAAGCACCCGCTGACCCTGATCCGAATGGCCTACGGGCTGGAGTAAGAAAACATGCAACTGACCGGAAAAATCACCCCCGACAGCCTCATGAGCCTGGAGGCCTACAGCAAGTGGCGCAAGGCGCACAAGGCCGAGGTGATGGCGCACCGCCAACTGCGCTCGGTGCACCTGGGCGAGCACATCAACCTGCAGTTCGAGAGCGAGACCACGATCCGCTACCAGATCCAGGAAATGCTGCGTGTCGAAAAAATCTTTGAGGAAGAGGGGATCGCGCAGGAGATCGAGGCCTACGCGCCGCTGGTGCCCGACGGCAGCAACTGGAAGGCCACGATGATGCTAGCGTACACCGACATCAACGAGCGCCAGCGCGAACTGGCGCGCCTGATCGGCGTGGAAGACCGCCTGTTCGTGGAGGTCGAAGGCCACGACCGCGTCTACGCGATTGCCGACGAAGA
Organism: Rhodoferax sediminis; assembly: GCF_006970865.1. Classification (NCBI taxonomy): domain Bacteria; kingdom Pseudomonadati; phylum Pseudomonadota; class Betaproteobacteria; order Burkholderiales; family Comamonadaceae; genus Rhodoferax; species Rhodoferax sediminis. The sequence continues at coordinate 3,679,867 of NZ_CP035503.1, read as the reverse complement.
CATGGATCGCGAGAACGACGAGAAAACCTCGGCCGTGCACTTCGTGCGCTTCGAGCTGACGCCCGAAATGTGCGCCTCGGTCAAGGCGGGCGCCGGCGTCAAGCTTGGCTGCGACCACACGCACTATCCCGCGCACACGCAGGTCGCGCCCGAGACACTGGCCTCGCTGGCCGGAGACCTTCGATAGCCAGCCGGTTTCGTCAATAACGATAATGAAGGCTTCCACTGCGGAGCCTTTTTATTTTGAAGGGCACTTTTATAAATGGCACTGTCATCCCCGCGGAGACGGGGATCCACTGTGTCCTTGCAAGTCAACTGCGTTTGCGACATGGATTCCCGCCTTCGCGGGAATGACAAATGTTTGTATTATTTTTCCTGAAGTTTGAGCCATGCTGTTTTTGTTGTCCCCTGCCAAAGCCCTCGACTACGACACTTCGGTGGGAGACGACGTGCCGCACACGCAGCCGCAATTTGTGCGCCAGTCGACGGAACTGATCAAGGTGCTGGCGCAAAAGTCGCCGCAGCAGGTGGCCGAACTCATGCACCTGAGTGATGCGCTCTCCAGCCTGAACGTGGCGCGCTACCAGGCCTGGGTGCCGCGCTTCACGGCCCAAAATTCGCGCCAGGCGGCGCTCGCGTTCAACGGCGATGGGTACAAAGGGCTCGATGCCAGAACGCTCAAGCCGCCCCAACTGGCGTGGGCGCAGGACCATCTGTGCATCCTGAGCGGCCTGTATGGCGTGCTGCGCCCGCTCGACCGGATGCAGCCGTATCGGCTGGAGATGGGCACCCAGCTGCCGACCGAAAAGGGCAAGAATCTGTACCAGTTCTGGGGCACGCAGATCGCGGAGCACCTGAACGAGCGGCTGCAGTCCGACAGGACGCCGGTGGTCGTGAACCTGGCATCAACGGAGTACTTCAAGTCGGTGCACCGCAAGGCTCTCAAGGCGCGTGTCGTGGAGTGCGTCTTTGAAGAGTTCAAAAACGGCCGCTACAAGGTCATCAGCTTCTTCGCCAAGCGGGCGCGCGGCCTGATGGCGCGCTACGCCGCCACGCACCGCATCAGCACGCCCAGGCGGCTCGAAGCTTTCAACCTCGAAGGCTATGCATTCGACGCGGGCGTATCGGGTCCCGAGCGGCTGGTGTTTCGCCGCAGGGCGGTGTGAGCGACATCATGATTGACAGCCCGCAGCACATCACTCTAGAGCTGCGCGAGTGGATCGTGGCGCAGGCCGCGTCCGGACAGCCCCCGCAGACCATGGTCGAATCCATGGTGGCCTCCGGCTGGCGCGAGGACGTGGCGCTGGCGGCGCTGCAAAAGGTCCTGAGCGAGTACCTTGCCAGGGAGGCGGCGCGGGCCGAGGAGGACGAGCTGCCGCTGGCCGTGCCGGTGCCCGAGCCGGCGCTGGCCGAGTCGCCCTTGTATCTGGAGGCGGGCGACCGGCGCGTGCATGTGCTGCAGGCCATGCTGGACCCGCGCCTGGTGGTGTTCGGCAACCTGCTGGGCGACGACGAATGCGATGCCCTGATCGCGGCGGCCCGCCCGCGCATGGCGCGCTCGCTCACCGTGGCCACCCAGGAACACGGTGAGGCGCCGAATGACGATCGCACCAGCCGCGGCATGTTTTTCGAACGCGGCGAAAACGAACTGGTGGCGCGCATCGAGGCGCGCATTGCGCGGCTCGTCAACTGGCCCGTGGAAAATGGCGAGGGCCTGCAGATCCTGCGCTACCCGCCAGGCGCGGAGTACAAGCCGCACTACGACTATTTCGACCCGGATGAACCCGGCACGGCCGCGATTCTCAAGCGCGGCGGCCAGCGCGTGGCCACGCTGGTGATCTACCTGAGCGAGCCCGAGAAGGGCGGCGGCACCACGTTTCCGAACGTGCATCTGGAAGTCGCCCCGAAACGCGGCAACGCGGTGTTTTTCAGCTACGAGCGGCCGCACCCCAGCACCTATACCCTGCACGGCGGCGCGCCCGTGATCGCCGGCGAGAAGTGGATCGCCACGAAGTGGCTGCGCGAGCGGGAATTTACATAAAAGAGGGCTGTAGCCCATACAGGACATTGGCAATATGCTATGAAAATAAGAGCAAACGGCATTGACGTCGAAGTCGAAGACAGCGGCCCCGGCGCGAGCGGCGAGGCGCGCCCGGCGGTGCTGCTGATCATGGGTTTGGGCATGCAGCTGGTGGCCTGGCCGCCCGCGCTGGTGCAGGCGCTGGTGGACGCCGGCTACCGCGTGATCCGGTTTGACAACCGCGACATCGGCCTGTCCCAGCATTTCGACCAGCTCGGCAAACCCAACCTGCTGTGGCAGGGGCTCAAGCTCAAGCTCGGCCTCACGCCGCGCGCGCCCTACAGCCTGGCCGACATGGCGCTGGATGCGGTCGGCGTGCTCGATGCGCTGCATATCGACAAGGCGCATGTGGTCGGCGTCAGCATGGGCGGCATGATTGCCCAGCGCGTTGCCATTGCGGCGCCCGAGCGGGTGCTCAGCCTGACCAGCATCATGAGCTCGAGCGGCGCACGTGGCTTGCCGCAAGCCCGCCCCGAGGTGATGCGCGCCATGCTGGGCCAGCCCGCGAGCAACGCGCTGGCGGATGTGGCCGACTACTACGTCCAACTGTTCCGGACGATCGGCAGTCCAGGCTTCCCGATGACCGATGCGCAGATGCGCGAGCGCATCCTGCTCGGCATCCAGCGCAGCTTTCATCCGGTCGGCACGCTGCGCCAGATGCTGGCCATCGTGGCCGATGTCACGCGCGCGGCCGATCTTGCGCGCGTGCAAAGCCCGACGCTGGTGCTGCACGGCAAGGCCGATCCGCTGGTGCCCTACGCCTGCGGCGAAGACACGGCGCGGCGCATCCGCGGCGCCCGGCTGGTCGGCGTGGAAGGCATGGGCCACGACCTGCCGCCCGGCGTGGTCGAACGCCTGCTCGAACCCTTGATCCCGCACCTCAAAACAGCATGAATAGCCCTGAAGACTCCCTGCTCGGCAAGCCGGCCAGTTACGTCGATCATTACGACGCCTCGCAGCTGTTCCCGATTGCGCGCGCCGCCAAGCGCGCGGAGATCGGGGTGGTCGGTGCGCCGCCCTTTTTTGGCGCCGACCTGTGGACCGCGTTCGAACTCAGCTGGCTCAACCTGCGCGGCAAGCCGCAGGTGGCGCTGGCCCACATCATGGTGCCGTGCGAGTCGCCGAACATCGTGGAGAGCAAGTCGTTCAAGCTCTACCTGGGCAGCTTCAGCAACACGAAGTTCGCCGACGCCGAGGCCGTGCGCGCCTGCATCCGCGCCGACATCAACGAGGCCGTCTGGCGCGGCGGCCCGGTGCAGTCCTCGGTTGGCGTGAAGGTGTTGCTGCCCGAGATGTTCGACCGCGAGCCGGTGCATGAGCTCGACGGCCTGAGCCTGGACCGGCTCGACGTCGAGTGCAGCCAGTACACGCCGGCGCCCGAGCTGTTGATGGCCGCGTTTGACGAGCAGCCCGTGACCGAGGTGCTGACCAGCAATCTGCTCAAGAGCAACTGCCTGGTGACCGGCCAGCCCGACTGGGGCAGCGTACAGATCAGCTACAGTGGCCCGCAGATCGAGCAGGGCGGCCTGCTGCAGTACCTGGTCAGCTTTCGCAACCACAACGAGTTTCACGAGCAGTGCGTCGAGCGCATCTTCATGGACCTGTGGACGCGCTGCCGGCCCACGAAGCTGGCGGTGTACGCGCGCTACACGCGCCGCGGCGGGCTCGACATCAACCCGTTTCGCACCAGCTACCCGCAGACGCTGCCGCCGAACATCCGCACCGCGCGGCAATAATTTCAAGTGCTGTCATTCCCGCGTCCTCTCTGTCATTCCCGCGAAGGCGGGAATCCAAGGCCTTTGCACACGCAAGGTGGAATTTCTGGATTCCCGCCTTCGCGGGAATGACGACGCTTACGGTAAAGGCTACAGGCCGATTTCTCTAAAAGACTGAAGTTCGGACAAAGCCGTGAAGTTGCCCGCGCGTTTCTCTCTCGTTGCAGTCACGGCCTCGCGCACATGGGCGTTGCTCCAGATCGCGCCCTGGACCCAGCCCATCTGTTTGAGCGCGTCGTCCACCGTGTGATCGCGGGCATAGTGGATGACCTGCTTGGTGCCCCAGATGGCGACCGGCGGCTTGGCGGCGATTTCCTTCGCGCATTGCAGCGCGGCGGCGAGAAGGGCCTCTGGCGAATCGAAGACCTCGTTGACCAGGCCGTAGCCCAGCGCCTTCTGCGCGGACAGGCGCCGGCCGGTGTAGGCCAGCTCCTTCACCACGCCGAGCGGGATCAGTTTCGGTAAGCGCTGCAGCGTACCGACGTCGGCGACCATGCCGATGTTGATTTCCTGGATGCAGAAGAAGGCGTCCTTTGTTGCGTAGCGGATGCAGCAGGCCGTCACCATGTCGACCGCGCCGCCGATGCAGCCACCCTGGATCGCGGCAATCACGGGGATGCGCAGCGTCTCCAGCTTGGTGAAGGTGGCTTGCATGTCGGTCAGCAGATCGAAGATGGCGGCGCGCCCCTCGGCGCTGCGGTCGTCCATGGCGATGGCGCCGCCAAAAGTCTCCAGCGCCATGCCGGCCGAAAAATGCTTGCCGGTGCTGGAGATCACCAGTGCGCGCGCCGTGCCGTCTTTGTGCAGCGAGGTCAGCACCTGATCGAGCTCACGCCAGAAGGCCGGGTTCATGGTGTTCAGCGCCTCGGGGCGATTCAGCACCAGGTGCGCCACATGATCTGTTGTCGTGAGGGAGAAGCAGCTGAGGCTGGAAGCAATCGTGGGGTTTGCGGTGTTCATGCCTGCACTGTAGTTCAGCCGGCGGCGTCCAGCCAGTCGCACCTGAGACGCTGCGCCTCGTGCGCCCGGATGCGCCAGCCCACGTACAGGCGCGGCGACCAGATCGCCAGCAGGCATAGCGGATAGGCCCACGGTGCGTCGAACGCAAAGGCCGGCACCCAGCCCACCCAGCCCATGACCCACAGCGTCAACACCGCATCCCACAACTGGTACTCCAGCGGATGGTCGGCCTTGTGCGCGACATGCCATCGCTTGATGCGCTGGAGTCTGGCCAGCGTCAGAGGGTGACTTGGGGGATGCGTCGGATGGTGGTTCATGAAAGCCTCCGGTAGCTTTTTCAGAGTAAGTTACGCGTAAGCCTATGTCAATGCCATCGCGCGCGCTACGCAGGCAGCCGGCCGCTGGATTCAAATTCCTGATGCCCGACAAAACTCGAGGGGCAAGCTGAATCCGTTGTTGCGCGCTGCCGCGTAAGGCAGGTGTCGCAACCATTTCAGCGACGGCAACCCACAAGGAGATTCACATGCAACTCATCACCCCCACTGCGGCATCGCGTCGTTCATTCCTGGGCACCACCGGCGGCCTGTCCGCCGTGGCCGTGGCCATGCTCGCCGGCAAGGAAGCACTGGCACAAGGCATGGGCGGCGACATGTCCAAGGACGTGTCCATCCTCAACGTGGCGCTCGGCCTCGAATTCGAGGCCATCGGCGCCTATCAGCTCGGCGCCACCAGCGGCCTGCTGCAACCGGGCCCGCTCAAGGTGGCCGTGCTGTTCCAGAGCCAGCACAAGGGGCACCGCGACGCGCTCATCGCCACCATCAACAAACTGGGCGGCAAACCCGTGGCCGAGAAAACGCTGGCCCAGTACGCCGCCGAACTGCACGCCAACACGCTGAAGAACCAGACCGACGTGCTGGAGCTGGCGACCCGGCTCGAACTCGGCGCGGTCAATGCCTACCTTGGCGTGATCCCGGCCTTCGGCAACCGCGACCTGGCCAAGGTGGCAGGCCGCCTGGCGGCGGACGAGACCATGCACTACACCGCGCTGCTCGGTGCGCTGGGCCGGCCGCTGCCGAACGACGCGCTGAGCTTCGGGGCCTGAGAATGGCGCGCGGCAAGCGGCCGCGGCGGACGGCGGCTGTGATGGGCGCGCTGCTGCTCGCCATCGGCGCCACGTCTGCCGTGGCGCAGGACAGCGGTTCGGCCACGCGCGGCCAGGCCTTGTACGAGTCCCGCTGCGGTGCCTGCCACAGCGTGGACGCCAACCGCGTGGGCCCCATGCACAAGGGCGTGCTGGGGCGCGTGTCCGGCAGCGCGGCGGGCTACGACTACTCGCCAGCACTGGCGCAAAGTCATTTCGTCTGGACGCGCGAGAAGCTGCTGCTCTGGCTGAAGAATCCCGAAGGCCTGGTGCCGGGCCAGAAGATGAACTACCAGGTGGACAACGCCCAGGACCGCGCCGATCTGGTGGCCTACCTGGCCACCTTGAAATAGCGGGAGCCGATGCCTCCCGCTATTTCTCAACGATCGATGTCCCGATACCAGTAGGTTCTTTTCTTCTTAACATTGACGGGAATAACCGGCTTTGTCGCGCCAAGGCTCGATTGCTGGTCGGCGGCGTTCGAACCCGCCCCGCTGCCAATCATGAAAGGAAGCTGCCGCGGCTTGCCATCGACGTTTACCGTGACGACGCCGAATACTGGTGAAGGAGCCAGCCCTCCGCCAGCGAATTTGACCGAACTTGATTGCCCGCTGAACAAGTTCACCGCATAGGCAAGCGCCGTGCCGAGATTGCCCTGGCAACTGGTGGTGCTGGGGGCGGTAGGTGTGTTCGTGCCGAAGTAGACCGTACCGGCGAACGCCTGTGGTGCGTTCACGCCTTTTTCCCCCGCCCCCAGCAAGGTGATGTAGAAGCCGCTGAGGGTCTGGTTGTAAGGCGTTGATGTGGCATTGAACAGCATGGGTGGCTGGGCGTTGGCCGTGCTGCTGGTGTCGTCGTGCACGGTGGTCCAGCCCGCGGCGCTCATGCCGACATTTGTGTCCTTGATCATGTAGAAGCGGTTCACGATGCTTTGGGCCTGCTGAATGTACAGGGGGTGCTCGCGATCCCCGGTGCTTGCGACGACCGCGTCGTAGTTTTTCGTCAGAACGACGTCAGGCGGGAAAAACATCTTGCGTTTGGTGGTGCCCGTCCCACCCAGGGCCGCGAGCAGCGTAACCCGTGCATCGCCAAGATCAGTGGATCCCGACACGGGTTCGAGGTCCACGCGCCAGATGTTGCCGCCGACATCGGCGGCATAGAGCCGGTCGATGTAGCCGTCGAAGTTGCGGTCGACCAGGGTGATGTCGGCCGGCATGGCATAGGTCATGCTCTGAAGCTGGCAGGGATTCACATTGCATGTGTTGGAACTGCCTCCCGGCCCCGCCCTCCACAACAATTGGCCGGTCACAGCATCGAGGATGAAGATGCCGCGGCCCATGGTATCGGTATTCGGCGACTCGGCGTCCTCGTTGGGGTCGTACCCGGCGCCGAAGATCAGCACGGGATTGGCGTTGCCTTTGATGAGGGCCACCTTGGGTTGCGACCAGGTCTGCCCGAGCTCGGAGAAGCCCGGGTCCGCGTTGGTGTGCTTCCACATGAATTTCGGTTTGGTGGGGTCGCTCACATCCAGGGCGTAGAGCAACTGCCCACCACGGCGCGCGGACAGGAAAATGTAGGCCTTGCCGGTCGCCTGGTTCTGATATACGCCCGGCGTGCCGTCGAAGAAGTAGTCCTTGGGCTGCGGCGTCGGAACGAGGCCGGCGGGCGTGGTGGCGAGCTTCACGACGGGGCTGTTGTTATAGAGCCGCTGAAGCTTGGGGTAAAACTCGGACGGCACGAAGCTCCACAGCTCCCCGCCCGGAGGAGTGCCCCCGATGGCGCACGTGCTGTTGCCGGGCAAGACGCAAGAGCCCATCGGCGCGGGCGAAGTGTTGGTGGCTGGCGGCTGATTGCCGTTGATGGCGCGGAACATGCCGTCGTTGGCGCCATAGAAGACGACGACGCCGGTCGAGCCGCCGTAGTTGATGACGGCCGGGCGCGAGTGCAATACATCGCCGTGCACCGACGGGCGGATCGTGATGCCGCCGCCGGGGCTGGGCTCGTCGCCGACGTTGTCGCTGCCGCGCACCCAGTTGATCAGCGCGTCCTTGGCGACGCCCTGCGCCGATGCGGTCATGCCCGAGGAGGAATCGGTGCAGTTCGTGGCATTTCCGGGGCTTGTCTGAATGTTATAGGTGAAGTTGTAGGGTGCGCTGGTTTTGACGCTGACGACATTGAAGCTGCCTACGTACGCACTTTCGCTGGCCGCGACCGTTCCTCCGATACTGACGACACTGCCCGCCGAAAAATTGGGCGCCAAAGAAGTCGTTGCGGTGACGAGAGCCGTGGAATTTGCAGAACAGGTGCCAGCGGTGTACGAGAGCCCCGTGATGGCGAGGGGGCTGGTTCCACCATCCGCGGTGATTGTGGAGCTTGAGTCTGGCGACGCCGGGGTGCTGTTGATATTGAAGCAGAAGCTGGTGGGCTGGTTCCCTGACTTGGTTCCCCCGGGGCAACTCGTCCCCGTGTTGGTGATCGTCCAGCTGCCGTTGTAGGCGCTGACGCCGCCCGTGCCTGCACCGCTGATGGTGACAGTGTTCCCTGCGCTGAACGTGATGGTTGAGCCGAGCGTTACCGTCACGTTGGAAACATTGCTCGCGTTGCTCGGGCTGCGCGCGATGCTGCCAGCAGGAATAGTGTATGAAGTGGAACCGACCTTGGCCGTACCGCCTCCGTCCGGCGTGGCAGGGCCATCGGTAATGGTGTACGTGAAGGTATTGGTGCCTGTCGTTGTCACCACGTAGCTGCCGTTGTATCTTGAACCAGTCGCCCCTGCGATTGTGACCGTTTGTCCTGTCACATAGCCATGGGCAGCCGAGGACGTCGCGGTAACGGTCGTGCCGGATCGTGTCAGCGATATGGCGATCGGGTGGGAGGGCACACTGGCGCTATAGACGCCAGACGACGGACTAGGTGGGTCTATCGTGATGGGATAAGTGAAGGTCGTCGTGGTCAACGGGGTGATGGAGAAGGTCCCGTTGAACTCTGGGTATTTCGATCCTGCGATCGTCACGGACTGTCCTGCAGCCAGTGCCGGGCTGGGCGCTTGAGAGAGTGTGACGGTCGCGGTGCTGCTGCTGCGCGTGATCGATGTGATGCCCATCGCCGGACCGTTCGTTCCGAGGATGGCCGCCGTGATACTCGAATTGCTTGTGCTGAAGCTAAAGGGGTAGCCGGCAGGCGTCGTCGACAAGTCGGCGCCGCTCGCGCAGCTTGATCCAAGACAGGTGTAGACATTGCGCGGCCCCGTCGGATTTGTCGTGTAGTTGTCCTTCAGGTTCGCCAGCCTGATCTGCTGGCCCACGCCGCCTTTTTCTACCACTTCGCCGTCCGGTGAGTCGAAGGCACCCCCTGTGCTTTCGGGATTGTTGACCCAGAACCCATTGGTGCCCGTGGGTGGAGCGGCATCTGGCGACTTGCTCGTGTCCTTGCCGGTCCAGAAGCTGACGGCCGTGGAGCTGATGAAGCCGGTGCCCGCCGCACTTAGGGCGGCTTTGCCCGTCGCGTCGGCCAGGAAGATCTGCGGCGACGCGGGGTTTGTCGCGTCGACGCCGAACTGGTATTGCTTCAGGTTTCCCCGCCAGCGCGGAGCACCGGTCGGGTCGGGCCGGAAACTGCCCATGAACACCTGATTGAGGTAGGTGCCCTGGGCACTCGCGCTGACCGGCAGGCTGGCCGAAGCGAAGACGCTGTTGACGGCCTGCACCTCGTTGAAGATCTGCAGCAGGGCATTGACCATCGATTGGGCATCCGTCACTACAAATTTTTTACCTCCTCCATAGAAGGCGGTACTCGTGAGGGTTTGATCGTAGTCGGCATTGAACTGCTTGCCGCCGAAATTTGCCGCGATCGTGTAGGTGACAATATTCTGCGAGCCACTCGACGACCCCGAAAGATCGTTTCGACTCAAAAATCTGGACCATTCATCCATCCATGAGCTCGAGTCATACTTTGTATTTGGGCCGAAGTTTGGGTTGCCATTTGAATTGATGCTTGATGTGACCAGCGGAATAGTGCCGCCTGTTGCGGTATTTGTGGTGGTGATTGCGGAATTTAATTCAGTGACCCCGGAATCAGTGCCGCTAGAGGGCGTGGATGAATTCGTGGAAACCGAGCCGATGTAGATGATGAAGCTTTTTTGGCAGACCTGATTGATATGGTCGGAGTAGGTATGAGTCGAAAGCCCCGTGTTGCCGGTATAAAACGCCCATGATTCCTGAAATGCAGAGGCGGCAAAAGCACCGCCCGACTTGAGGGTTGCCAGCGTGTTAGTGGCAATCGTGTTTTCCGCAGCTGCAATACCCGGGCCATCCATGACGGGCAGGCTGGACGGATAGGGGTTGGGGTTCAGCCAAAGACCAATCTTGTTATTGCCCGAACCGAAACCCATGAGCCCAATATTCAGCTTGCCGACCAGCGACGGAGTCTTGCTGATGGTATCGAGTGCCGTGTAAAGCGCACACCGTGTCGCATCGAAGCCTTGAGTGGTCGCTCCGATGACTCCATACGAACATGTGTTGTTATAGCTCGCATCATTGGAGGCGTCCGTATCGAGGATGATGATGACGTTGGGGTTGGGACCGTTGGCTGCAGCACCGCTGTAGATATCGATGTCGTCGGCGCGCGCGCCCAGGCACGCCAGGGCGAGCGCCGCCAATGCGGCCCATTTCAAAAAATGCGTGGCTTTCATCTTCAACTCCTTCTCGCCTCATCAGCGGCCTCACGTTTGCTCGGATAGATCACGATTGGCGCGCTTAGCAGTTGGCACCGACGACCACGCGCACCGCAACGCCCTGATGCGTGGTGGTGCTGGTTGTCGCAACGCTGGGGGCCGTGGCGGTGGCGCTGATATCCCAGTTCGAGTTCGAGCACAGCGAGTTGCCGCCTGTACCGGCCCCCACGATGCCGGTGTTTTGCGCCGCTCCGCTGGCGTAGCAATACTGGTCAGCCGTGTTGGCGGGGTCCAGTTCGGTGATCTTGATCGGCTTGACGCTGGTGCAGGTTGGCTTCGGCACGGTGACCGTGTAGGTGGAGGCTGCTTGGCCGCTGTCGTTGATGTCGATTGGTGGCACGATGGGGGGCGCCGTGAGTTGTGTGAAATCGGTGCTGATGACGGCCTCGATCGCCTGCTGCGCCGCCGCTTCTGATTCCTTCTGGATCTGCATGTTGCCGACGACCTTGGTGTTGACGTTGGTCGCCTTGATGGCGGAAATCACGATCAACGTCAGCAGCACCAGGAAGATCATTGCGATCAGCAGTGTGGCACCGACCTGCGCCCGCATACTGCGCGGATGAAACGGGTTCTTTTTCATGGCTACTCCCGCTGGCCGGAGCCGTTGTACAGGCGCACCACAGCGCTGTACACGTGGCGCTTGACGGTGTCGCTGAAGGGTCCGACCTGGCCGATGGCCAGACCCATGTCGTATTTTTTGGCATCCACCCAACCCGCGCTTGCCTCGGTGTTGCGCGCCAGCACATGGACGCGCACCGCCATCACGTTGGACCAGTTGGTGGTGGCATTAGCTGCGCTGGTCGTCCAGTCGTACGCGGGGGTGGCAGCGGGACAGGCCGCGGTTTCGGTGGTCGACGGGGCGTTCGGATTACTGATGTAGCAATCGGGCGCGCCGTCGCCATCCATGTCCACGCCATAGTCGAACTGCAGGTTCTCGATGCCCTCGACCAGCGGCGTGATGGTCATCGCGCCGTTGACGTATTCGGCCATCTTGAGAGTAGGCGTCGTGTCAGTGCCGGCACCGCTGCACACATCGCATGTGGCGACGAAGTAGATGTGCTGCACGACCTTGTGCAGGAACTCGGGCGTGGTGCAGTTCTTTTGCGTCAACGGAAACGTTGCCGTACCGGCGCCGATTGCGAATGGCATGGTGTCGGTGGCGCAACTGGATACCTGAAGGTAGGTCTCGGTGGACACCTTCGCCGTTGTCGCGACAGCGTTGGTATTGACGCGGGACACGACGAGCATCGCGGTGTTTGGCTGGACATTGATGATGCCGGCGCAACCAGTCGGCACTGCCGTCAGCGCGTACAGCGGCAGCGGTACGGTCGAAGTGCCCGGACTAGTCTGGGGCACGTAACCCAGGTTCGCGATCGCGGCGGGGCACGCTGTCGGGTTGACGCCGGCGAAGGTGCTACTCCCCGAGGCGCCGACATAACCTGCGTTTTGCAGATCTTCGCTGAGCAACTGGATGGCGTAGCGGCCGCTCTCGATCTGGCGCGACGATTTGTCGAGTTCCGAGCGCGAGACGACGTTGGATACCAGCAGGCTGATCAGGCCGATCAGGATAAAAAGCCCGAGCGTGATGGCGACCATCAACTCGACGAGCGTAAAGCCGCGGCTGGCACGCCCGCTAATTCGGCGATGGGTGTGGCGGATCGATGCGGTGGTGCGGCTCACTACAGTGTTCCAATCTGGACCTTGGTGGTCACGACGCGATGCAGCTTCTCATCGCTGTACTTGCCGTTGCCACAGGGGAAAGGCGTGGTTCCGTCGGCCAGCTTGGGGGCGTAGGTCGCCGCCAGGCCCTGCCAGGACACGGCGATCATGTAGATGTTGTTGGCGGCGTCGTCCAGGGTCACGCAGCCCACCGCGCCGATCATGGCGCCGCGCTTGGCACCCGACAGGTCTTCCGACTGGCCCTTGAGCATGCCGTCCCAGGCGGTGAGATCGGCCACGGCTTGGGCGTTCTGCAGTGCGGTGCCCGATGTGCAGGCGGGGATGCTCGTACTGCTGGTGCCCAATTGAACGCCGGTGGCGCCATTGGAATAGCAACTCGCCGCCTTGCGGTTGGCGTTGAGGCGATCACTCATGTCCTGTAGCAGCTGCAAGGCCTGCACGCGCTGATAGGACTCCATTTCGGTCAGGGTGGCCCGGCTGCTCACGCCGGCAAGGCCGAGCAGGCCGAACAGCAGGATCACCAGCGTGACCAGGATTTCGATCAGGCCGACTCCGGACTGTCGGGTTGCTCCGGGGAAAGAGCGACTTTTCGGCTGGACTGACATAGTTAACACGCTCCCACGCGGGTGCTGGGCACGCCGCTGAGGCCGAGCGCGACGCAGCGCGACGTGACGCCCGCCATGGCCGTGGCCGGTGCGATGGTGAAATTGGTGCTCGCGGTGGTGGCGCGGCCGTCCTTGCCGTAGGTGATCTTGCTGAGGCTGGCGGAATCGGTGATCGACAAGCCGCTGTAAGACTGCTGGTTCAGCAGGACCGTCGCTCCACCGCCCGCAGAGACCGTCCAGCCGCCGTCCCATGTGCTTTGTGTCCGCACGAGGTCGACATTGGCGTTGCGCGTAATCGCCTCGCTGCGCGCGAGTGTCAGCGCCGTCATCAGGTCGAACGATGTGTTCCTGAGGCGCTGTGTGGCAATGAACTCACGAAATGAAGGCGCCGCCAAGGTAGCGAGCACCGCCATGACAGCAACGGTAACCATCAGCTCGACCAGGGTGAAGCCGCGCATTCCGCGAAGAGGCCTGTCGCCCCGCCGCGGTTGTGACCAGGGTTCCGGTTTCACCAGCATTTCGAGCCCGTACCCGATGCCGTCTTTGTGCCCGCCTGGTCGACGGTCAGGGTCCCGCAGGCGGTGTCTCTGGTGAGCTGTGCGTTGATCGGCGTCGCCGTGACCGTAAAACCGGGGGCGCTCGCAGCGGGACTGGGCGCGGTGGCGACGGCGTAATTCGGTGCCACGTTCGCCGGCGCCGTCGTGTTCAGGGTGGTGAGGTCGGGGGCGTAGGCCCGGGCGTCCAGCAGATAGCGCTGCTGCAAGCCGCTGACCTCCAGCATGTATCCTTCGGCCGCAGCCCGGTTGGAACGAACGATATAGCTTATGTAGGATGGGTAGGCAATCGCGGCCAGGATCGCAACGATGGCAACCGTGATCATCAATTCGATCAGGGTGAATCCGGTGTTTTTCTTCATCGATTTCCCGTTTGTTCAGGTATCCAACCAAGCCTCTACGATTGTTGTTTTTTGTAATTATTCAGAGCAAATGTGAATTTATCACATGCAAATTTCGGGCACTCCGGGGTTCCGACGAGCGGGCGTTATCGGGCGACAAGCGGTAAATGGCCTTGCTTTGAGTCAAGGCGCGGTGACTGTCGCCAGTGCGCTGGCGGCCGGTGCGTCATGCCTGTCGTGACGCGCAAAACGGATCGATGGCGGTTACCGGCGGTTTCTTTCTTGATGCGATGCTGACCCCAAGAGCGTCAACCCATGCCATGTAATGGCGTTGTTGACGAGGTCACAACCCGAATAAAAAAGGTCGCAAAGACGTTGCCTGTTCGGACAGACAATCGGGGCGCTGTCTTACAGCGTGCCGCAGGTGCCAACCCTAAGCTTTCTCTTCAATGGGATGAAGTCACATTCAATCCTGTTGCCTTACCGACGAATAATTTTAAAGAGGTGTTCCATGAAGCTGTTCCGAAATCTGAAATTGGCCCTGGGTGGTTTTTTGGTGGCGGGTCTCGCGGCCTGCGGCGGCGGCGGTGGCGGCTCTGCCGCCGGCACCGGTACCCTGAACATGTCACTGACCGATGCACCGGCCTGCGGCTATGACGCCGTCAATGTGACGATCCAGAAGATCCGCGTGAACCAGAGCAGCAGCGCCGGCGACACCGATGCCGGCTGGTCCGAGATCGTTCTGAACCCCGCCCTGCGCGTGAATCTGCTGACCCTGACCAATGGGGTGCTGGCCAATCTCGGCCAGACGCCGCTGCCGGCAGGCAAGTACACCCAGCTCCGGCTGGTGCTGGCCGACAACACCGGCGCCGCGCCGCTGGCCAATTCCGTGGTGCCAACGGGCGGCACCGAGGTGGCCCTGAAGACGCCGAGCGGCCAGCAAACTGGCCTCAAGGCCAACATCGACATCGACATCGCCGCCAACAAGATGGCCGACTTCGTGCTCGACTTCGACGCCTGCAAATCGGTCGTGGTCGCGGGCAACTCGGGGCAGTACCTGCTCAAGCCGGTGGTCAGCGTGATTCCGCACTATGTCTCCGGGGTTACCGGATTTGTGGGCTCCGCTTTGTTGACCAATGGCAACGCCAGCGTGTCGTTGCAGCAGGGGGGCGCGATCGTCAAGGCCACCTCGCCAGACAGCACCGGCAAGTTCCTGCTGCAGCCGGTCGCGCCGGGTAGCTACTCGCTGGTGTTGACGGCGCCCGGCTTCACCACGGAGGTCGTGACCAACGTGGTGGTGACGACCGACACCGTGACCTCTCTTAACGCGTCCGGGACGCCGCTCAATCCGCCGGCTTCCGCCGTCGGGACCGTGAAGGGCACCGCGCCGCTGGATACCCTGGTGCGCGTGCTGCAGCCGCTGACAGGTGGAACCCCCGTGGAAGTCGCAGGCCGGTTCGTCGATGGCATCACAGGTGCTTACAGCTACTCGCTGGCCGTGAATGCGCCGCTGGTGGCGCCTTTTGTTGCGATGCCGAACTCGCTCGTGTTTGCTGCTGACACGGCTGCGGCGGGCAAGTACACACTCGATGCCAGCTTGAGCGGGTTTGCCGACAAGACCGCGACGCTCGGGGCGCTAGCATCGGGCGCCACGATCACGACCAACTTCACGTTCCCTTGAGTGCCGCGGCCACTGGACTCAAAACAGTTGGTCCGTGGCTGCTATTGAATCCGTAGCTAGATGTGTAGATACAGTATGGGCTACAGGCACATTTGACTCAAGTTCGCGGGCTTCTGCAGCTTTCAAAAGCGAGCCCACGCGCACGCCCAGCAGGCGCAGCCGCTGCGCCAGCGGCACTCGCTTGAGGCACAGGCCGGCGGTGTGCCGGATGGTCTTGGCATCCGCCGTGTAGTGGGCGATGGTCTGGTCGCGCGTTACGCCCTTGAAGTCGTCATAGCGCAGCTTGATGCCGATGGTCTTGCCCACGTAGCCTTTGCGCTGCAGGTCGCCGGCCAGCTTTTCACACAGCGCGGTGAAGATCGCGCCCAGCTCGGCCCGGTCGCGCACGGCATGCAGGTCGCGGTCGAACGTGGTCTCGCGGCTGATGGAGACCGGCTCGCTCTCCAGCGCCACAGGCCGATCGTCGCGGCCGTTCGCGGCCTCGTGCATCCAGGCGCCCGTGGCCTTGCCGAAGTGCTCGATCAGCCATTCGCGGCTTTGCGCCGCGAGATCGCCGATGGTGTGGATGTGCAGCCGCGCCAGCTTCTCGTCCGCCTTGGGCCCGATGCCGTTGATCCTGCGGCAGGCCAGCGGCCAGATCAGGCTTTGCAGGTCGGCCTCGTGCACGACGGAGATGCCGTTGGGTTTGTTGAACTCGCTGGCCATCTTGGCGATCAGCTTGTTGGGTGCCACACCGATCGAACAGGTCAGGCCGGTCCGGTCGAACACGGCCTTCTGGATCAGCCGCGCCAGCACGCGTCCGCCCTCGCGCTGGCCGCCAGGCACCTCGGTGAAGTCGATGTACACCTCGTCGACGCCGCGGTCTTCCATCAGCGGGGCGATCTCCAGGATGGTGGCCTTGAACAGGCGCGAGTACTTGCGGTACTCGTCGAAGTCCACCGGCAGGAGGATGGCCTGCGGGCACAGCCGGGCCGCTTTCATCAGGCCCAGTGCCGAGCCCACGCCGAATTGGCGCGCGGCATAGGTGGCGGTGGTAATGACGCCGCGGCCCGTGTAGTCCCGCAGCACCGGAAAGGCTTCGACCGGGATGCCGGCCAGGCCCCGTTCGTCCTGCAGCGCGCGCAGGGCTTCGTCGGCGGCGCGTCGGCCTCCGCCGATGACCACCGGCAAGCCCTTGAGCTGCGGATAGCGCAGCAGCTCGACCGAGGCGTAAAACGCGTCCATGTCGAGGTGGGCAATGCGGCGGATCGGGGCACTCATGCGCAGCAGGATAGCAAGTGGTGGCGCTTTGTTTTGACAAGGCGTCAGGCGAAGTCTAAAGTGCGCGAATGTAAAGTTAAGTAAAAAAGATCGATATCCCGATCCAGGAGGAGACTCGTATGAAACGCTGGCTCAAATGGGTGGCCTGGATTTTGGCTGCGTTGGCCCTGCTGGTGGTAGCGACCGCCGTGCTCGGTACGCAACTGGCCGAGCGCAAACGGGCGCGCCAGATTCCTGTGGCGGTCCAGGCCGTTGCGTTGCCGACCGATGCGGCCAGCCTGCAGCACGGCCGCTATCTCTTCATGTCGCGCGGCTGCGCCGAGTGCCACGGTGCCAATGGAGGTGGGCGCGACTTCATCAACGACGGCAAGGGCATGCACATTGCCGGCCCCAACATCACCCCCGGCGGCGTGGTGGCCCACTACCAAGCCGAAGACTGGGTGCGCACCATCCGCCAGGGCATCAAGCCGGATGGCCGGGCAGTCTTCATCATGCCGGCAGAGGATTACAACCGGTTCACCGACGCTGATCTGGGCGCGCTCATCGCCTATCTGAAGAGCCAACCGCCTCTTTCAGGCGGGGCCGCCGTGGTGGAGCTCCCCTTGCCGGTCAAGGTTTTGTACGGCTTTGGCGCCATCCAGGATGCCGCCGAGAAGATCAACCATTCATTGCCGCCCGCGCAGCCGGTCCCCGTCGCTGCCTCGGTGGCGCACGGTGCATACGTGGCGAACATGTGCATCGGCTGCCACGGTGCCGGGCTGTCGGGTGGCAAGATTCCCGGTGGCCCACCCGACTGGCCCGCCGCCGCCAACCTGACGCCGGGCGAGGGCAGCGTCATGAGCCGCTATCCGGACGCCGCGCATTTCATCGCCATGCTGCGCAGCGGCAAGCGCCCGGACGGCAGCGCCATTGCCGTGATGCCGTTTGAGTCGCTGGGCCAACTCGACGACACCGATGCGCAGGCGGTGTACGCGTTCCTCAAGACCGTCCCCGCAAAGCCGCATGGGCAACGCTGACAAGGCTGGCGGCGCAGAATCGGACCTGCCGCCGAACGTACGCCAGAAAGGGGAAGTAATGCCATCTCAACAGGAAAAAGCCGACCGGTTTCGCGCGCTGCACCAGCAGGACCACGCCTTCATCATTCCCAACCCGTGGGATGTGGGCACGGCGCGGCTGCTGGCCTCGCTGGGCTTCGAGGCGCTGGCCAGCACCAGTGCCGGCTACGCGTTCTCAACGGGCCGGCGCGATGGCGCGGTTGGTCGTGACCAGATGATGCTGCACCTGGCGGAGCTGGCGTCGGCCACGGAGCTGCCGCTCAGCGCCGATCTCGAAAACGGCTTTGGCGATGAGCCAGAGGCGGTCACGCAAACCATTTCGCGCGCGGCAGCGGCAGGGGTGGTTGGCGGCTCCATCGAGGACTCGACCGGACGTCCTGGCGATCCGATTTACCCCCTGGATGTGGCGGTCGGGCGCATCCGCGCGGCCGCCTGCGCGGCGCGCGCGCTGCCGTTTGCGTTCACACTGACGGCGCGCGCGGAAAACTACCTGCACGGCCGCCCGGACCTCAAGGACACCATAGCGCGATTGCAGGCCTACCAGGAAGCGGGGGCCGACGTGTTGTATGCACCGGGCCTCAAGACCCGCGAGGACATCGCCGCCGTGGTCAGTTCGGTGGATCGCCCCGTCAACGTGCTTGCGGGACTGCAGGGCATGGACCTGACGCTGGAGGCACTCTCGAAGCTGGGCGTCCGGCGCGTCAGCATTGGCGGCTCCCTCGCGCGCGCCGCCTTCGGCGCCATGCTGCGCGCCGGGCGCGAGATGCGCGAACACGGCACCTTCGGCTTCACCCAGGGCGCCGTGAGCCACGCCGACATCAGCGCGATGTTGCCGCCTTGACCGACATGCGGCGGCTGTTGCCGAACAGGCCCGCCCCGGGCGCCTCGGGAATGCCTGCCACGCCTTCGCCAAGGTTTAGCCAGTCAATGCAGACCGCATCGATAGCCTGGCGGGCGGCAGTATAATTGCCTCCCGCTGCGGGGAGCGATGGGCGTCGTTTGCGCGAGTGACACCTGGAGTCGTTTGGGCCCTGTCGGCGCGTCGGCGACGCTGGTCCTTCGTGCCGGAGCTGTCCGATCTTGCGTGGCATTGGAGGGGCAGCCCTTCAGTTTTCCCTGCCGCCAGTACAACACCCCGCTTATACCTTTGTGAAGAATCCATGACGCCACCCAATGACAAGCTGGCCGGGCACCTTAACGTGCGCACTCTTGGCAGCACCGACGCCTTACCGGTAGCGCCGGCACTCGGCGTATCGCTGGATGCGGCGCACATGCCCCGCGAGTCAACCCTGGTGACGCACCGCATATTGCTGATCAGCGCGCTGGCCGTCATATTGGGCGCCGCTGCAGCATGGGTCGCGCAATTATTGATGTTGCTGATCAATTTGATTACCGACATCTGCTTTTACGGCCGGGTGTCCGATGTGCTGGGTCCCCATGCGAGGCAGGGTTCGTTTGTATTGTCCCCAGCAGACAATCATTTGGGCGCGTGGGTCATCCTGCTGCCGGCGGTCGGCGGTCTGGCTGCCGGTGTCATGGCGCGTTGGGGGTCGCGCGCGATTCAGGGTCATGGCATTCCCGAGGCGATGGAGCAAATCCTCACCAACGAGTCGAAAATTCCCGCGCGCATTACCTGGCTCAAGCCGCTGTCGGCAGCCTTCACGATTGGTACCGGTGGCCCGTTCGGCGCCGAGGGGCCGATCATCTCCACCGGGGGCGCGCTGGGCTCACTCATTGGGCAGTTGCTGCGGGTGACAGCCAACGAGCGCAAGGTGCTGCTGGCCGCCGGTGCGGCCGCTGGCATGGCGGCGGTGTTCGGCGCACCGCTCGCCGCGCTGGTTTTGGCCGTGGAATTGCTGCTGTTCGAACTGCGCCCGAGCTCATTGATCCCGGTGGCTTTGGCGACCGTGACGGCGGTGGGCGTGCGCTATGCCACCTATGGCGCTGCCCCGGTATTTCCCATGCCCAACGTGATCGAGCCCGGGGGCTGGGCGCTGGCCACCTATGTCATGGTTGGCGGCGTCGTCGGCTTTGCCTCGGTATGGGTGACCAAGGCGGTGTATGGCGTCGAGGACCTGTTTGAGAAGCTGCCGATCCACTGGATGTGGTGGCCGGCGCTGGGCGCCCTCGTAGCCGGGGTCATCGGCTGGATCGAGCCCCGGACCCTGGGTGTGGGCTACGACAATATCGACGCACTGGTGCAGGGCCGTTTTGGGGCTCTCTTGCTGTTCACCTTTGGCACGCTCAAGTTTGTGTCGTGGGTCATCTCGCTGGGCAGTGGCACTTCAGGTGGTACGCTGGCACCGCTGTTCATGATTGGTGGCTCCCTCGGTGCGCTGCTCGGCGGGGGTGTCATTGATGTGCTGCCCTGGTTTCACGTTGACATTCGCATTGCGGCATTGGTGGGCATGGCGGCCATTTTTGCCGGCTCCTCGCGGGCATTCTTGACAGCGATCGTGTTCTCCTTCGAGACCACCCGGCAAGCCGCCTGCCTGTTGCCTTTACTCGGCGGCTGCACGGCGGCCTATCTGATTTCCGCGCTGTTGATGCGCAACACGATCATGACGGAGAAGATTGCCCGGCGTGGTGTGCGCGTGCCGTCCGAGTACGCAGCCGACTATCTGGACCAAATCACCGTGGGGAAGGTGTGCTCGCGCGGGGTGCATTCACTGCGTGCGGATCAGACCCTGGAGGATGTCCGGCGCTGGCTCAGCGAGGGCTCATCGCAGTCTCGGCATTATGGGTTCCCGGTGATGGACGAGGCGGGCCAGGTGAAGGGTTTGGTGACCTTGCGCGCGTTGCTGAACCCGCAGTTGCACGGCACTGCCACCGTTGCCGAGTTGGCGACTCGCGCGCCTGTCATGGTCAATGAGAACCATTCGCTGCGCGCCGCCGCCGATTTGATGGTGGCGCAGCGGGTGGGCCGGCTGATGGTGATCACCCAGACCGCACCGCATGAGCTGGTTGGCATGCTCACGCGCGGCGACATCATTGCCGCGCATGGCAAGCGTTTGCGCGAGGGGAGTCGCAGCCGGAGGCATATCCGGTTCGGCAAGCCGCGCAAGCCGACACGGCGCGCGTAAGCTGGCAGGAGCCTTGCGCGCGTATCGGGGCGTGGGCGGCGGACGGCCTACACCACCCTACTGGATCAACATGGGAGCCGTGGTCACCTCCACGCTGGCCGGCTCGCTACTGATCGCCAACGCACCCGGTGCGAAGGTCGCTACTCAGTTGTGCATTGACCTGACATAGATCAACAACCCGCCACGGCCGGTGCGCTCCAGGCAGCCACCCTCCACTATATTGCGAGCATGAGCTTGCATGTACGGCCGCAACCATGAGTGCGCCAGCACGAACCGCCCCACAGCACAGGCGTCTGGCGAATCAACGTCTGGCAGGCCTGGCCGGTCTGTCGCCCGCCTATTTCGCCATGGTCATGGCGACCGGTGTTGTGTCACTGGCGGCATACCAGCAAGGGCTTGAGCTTGTCGCGCGGGCGCTGTTTGGGCTCAATGTGGTGATCTGGCTCCTGCTGTCGCTGCTCAATGGAATTCGCCTGCTACGCTACCCGCGGGCGTTCTTCGGTGACATGGTCGATCATCTGCGCGGGCCGGGGTTTTTCACTTCGGTGGCCGCCACCGCGCTGCTGGGCATCCAGTTCGTGATGCTGGTGGGCGGCGGCGAACGGATTGCGCTCGCCTTGTGGGTGCTGGCGCTGGTGCTGTGGGCAGGTCTGACTTACACCATCTTCACGGCCTTCACCATCAAGGAAGTCAAGCCCACGCTGGACAAGGGTATCAGTGGCGCCTGGCTGCTGGCGGTGGTGGCGACACAGTCGCTGGCGGTGCTCGGCGCGCTGCTGGCAGCGCATATCCCTCAGCCATGGCGGCTGGAGTTGAATTTTTTCGCGCTGTCAATGTGGCTGTGGGGCGGCATGCTGTACATCTGGATGATGTCGCTGATCTTCTATCGCTACACGTTTTTTCATTTCTCCCCGGACGACCTGACGCCGCCCTACTGGATCAACATGGGCGCGATGGCCATCTCCACGCTGGCGGGCTCGCTGCTGATCGTGAATGCGCCCGATGCGCCGTTTTTGCAGTCGCTGGTGCCGTTCCTCAAGGGCTTCACGGTTTTTTACTGGGCCACCGGCACCTGGTGGGTGCCTATGCTGCTGGTGCTGGGCGTCTGGCGCTATGTGTACAAGCGCTTTCCGTTCGAATACGACCCGCTGTACTGGGGCGCGGTATTCCCGCTGGGGATGTATTCAGCGTGCACCTTCCGGATGGCGCAGGCCATGTCGTTTGGTTTCCTGAGTGTCCTTTCGAGCGCTTTCCTGGCGGCGGCGCTGGCTGCCTGGGCCGTTACCTTTGCAGGTCTGCTGCATGAGCTGGCGCGCCGGCTCATGGGTGTAAACCGGCGCCGCTGACCGATCAGTATGTTCCCGGCAGCAGGATGCCTTTGTCCACCGAATTGATGTCGGTGTGGCCGCAAAACGCCATGGTCAGGTCCAGCTCGTTGTGGATGATCTCCAGTGCGCGCGTCACGCCGGCTTCGCCCATCGCGCCCAGGCCGTAGAGCATCGAGCGTCCGATGTAGGTGCCCCGCGCACCCAGGGCCCAAGCCTTGAGCACGTCCTGCCCGGAGCGAACGCCGCCATCCATGTGCACCTCGATCTGGTGCCCCACGGCCTCGACGATGGCCGGCAGCGCCGAGATGGAGGAAGGCGCGCCGTCGAGCTGGCGCCCGCCGTGGTTCGAGACGATCAGCGCGTCCGCGCCGCTGTCCACGGCCAGGCGCGCATCCTCCACGTCCTGGATGCCCTTGAGAATCAGCTTGCCGCCCCAGCGCTTCTTGATCCACTCCACGTCGCCCCAGCTCAAGGCCGGGTCGAACTGCTTGGCGGTCCATTCCGACAGCGATCCCATGTTCTCCACGCCCTTGACGTGGCCGACGATGTTGCCGAACTGCCGGTGGCGGGTAGCGAGCATGCCCAGGCACCAGCGTGGCTTGGTCATCATGTTGAGGATGTTGGCCAGCGTCAGCTTGGGCGGCGCCGACAGGCCGTTCTTCAGATCCTTGTGGCGCTGGCCGATGATCTGCAGGTCCAGTGTGAGCACCAGCGCGCCGCAGTTCGCCGCCTTGGCGCGGTCGATCAGCCGCTCGATGAAGTCGCGGTCCCGCATCACGTAGAGCTGGAACCAGAACGGCGCCTTGGTGTGGGCCGCAATGTCCTCGATCGAGCAGATGCTCATGGTGGACAGCGTGAACGGGATGCCGAACTTCTCGGCCGCGCGCGCCGCCAGGATTTCGCCGTCGGCGTGTTGCATGCCAGTCAGGCCGGTCGGTGCAATGGCCACCGGCATCGCCGCGTCCACACCGAGCATCTTCGTGCGGGTGCTGCGGCCCTCCATGTTGATCGCCACGCGCTGGCGCAGCTTGATGCCCTGGAAGTCAGCCTCGTTGGCGCGGTAGGTGCCCTCGGTCCACGAGCCGGAATCGGCATAGTCGTAGAACATGCGCGGCACACGCTTTTGCGCCAGTACGCGCAGGTCTTCAATGTTGGTGATCACGGTCACGAAAGTCTCCTCGGTGTGACCGCAATGGTAACGGGAGTGGGGGCCGGCCTGCGCCGGCCCTTTTCTGTGCGTGGGTCAACCCAGTTGTACCGGGACAAAAATCTTGTCGTCACCGCGCTGGATCAACAAGGCAACCGACTTGCCCGATTTGACCAGCGCCGAGCGCACCTGCTCGACACTCTTGACGGGCGTGCCATTGACCGCCAGCAGCACGTCACCGGACTGGATGCCCGCCATGGCCGCCGGGCCGCTGGCGTCTTCGATCAGAACGCCGTGGTCAGCACCGGCTTGCTGCTTTTCATCGCCCTGCAGGGGCCGCAGTACCAGCCCGAGCTGGCCGTGGCCGGCCACATTGGCGCTGCTGGCCACCGTCGCAGTTTTTTCGTCGGCATCGCCGAGCTTGGCCGTGAGCGTTGTCGCGCTGCCGTTGCGCCAGACTCCGAGCTTGACCGTGTCGCCGGGGGCGTCCATGCTGATGATGGGAGGCAGGTCGCCGGACGACACGATGGGCTGGCCATTCACGCTCTGGATCACGTCGCCCGATTGCAGGCCGGCCTTGTCGGCCGGGCTGCCTTTTTCCACGCTGGAGACCAGCGCGCCTTCGGGCGTGGCAAGCTTGAAGGAATTTGCCAGCGTCTGGTTGACGTCCTGCACAGAGACCCCTAGCCGGGCATGCTCGACCTTGCCGGTGGCCGCCAGTTTTTGCTCGATCTTGAGTGCCGTGTCGATCGGAATGGCAAACGACAGCCCTTCGAAACCTCCAGTCTGGCTGTAGATTTGCGAGTTGATGCCAATCACCTGGCCGCGCGTGTTGAACAGCGGGCCGCCCGAATTGCCGGGATTGACGGCCACGTCGGTCTGGATGAACGGAACGGCGCTGTCGCCCGGCAACGAGCGGCCCTTGGCGCTCACCACCCCGGCGGTCACGGAGTTTTCAAAGCCGAACGGTGAGCCAATGGCCAGCACCCACTCGCCTACCCGGAGGTCGCGGGAACTGCCCAGCGCCACCACGGGCAGGTTCCTGGCGTCGATCTTGAGCACCGCCACATCGGTCTTCGGGTCCGCGCCCAGCACCTTGGCGCGAAACTCACGGTGATCGGTGAGCTTGACAATCACTTCCTTCGCGTTGCGCACCACGTGCGCATTGGTCAGGATGATGCCGTTCGGATTGATGATGAAGCCCGAACCCTCGGCTCGCGAGGGAACTTCGCGCGGCACCCCCTGGCCACCCTGTCCCTGCTGGAAGCGGCGGAAGAACTCAAAGAAAGGGTCGTTGCCAAACGGATCGTCCTGCCCGTTGCGCCCGGCCATGGGTAGCTCATTGGAAGTCTTGGTCAGGCCGGTAACGGTGATGTTGACCACCGCCGGGCCGTAGCGCTGGGTAATTTGCGCAAAGTCCGGCAAGGCCGTCGGGGTGATGCTCGATGGGGACAGGCTGGTGGCGACCACCGGCGCCGGCGCCGCATGAGCGCGCTCGGCGTGGAAGGCAGTCACACCGGCGCCGCCAATGACGCCGGCGGCGAGCAGCGCGATCACCAGGCGTGTGCTTTTCAGGGATACGGTTTTCATGGGCTGTGCTCCTGTGGGTTGAATCGATATCGATGATCCAACTATGGGCAGGCCCGCTTAGGTGAAACTTAAAGGGGCGCGGCGCCGCAGGCAGCGTCAGATCTGGAAGCCCAGCCAGCGCACCAGACCCTCCAGGATGTCGCGCCACAGCGATGCGGCGCGCGCTACATAGCGGCGCGCGCCGCGGAAGTTGGCGGCGATCCAGTGGTCGACGGCCGCGATGTCTTCGGCCGCATAAAAAGCCACCATCAGCTCGAAGTTCAGGAACAGGCTGCGTGCGTCCAGGTTGAGCGAGCCGCACAGGGCCAGCGTGTCGTCCACCACGATCGCCTTGGCATGTGTCATGCCGGCTGTAAGCCGCACCTGCGCACCGGCCGCCGCGAGATCGCGCATGGCGCGCGGGCGCGCAATATCGGCCAGCCGGTGGTTGGAGCGGGCTGGCACGATCAGTTCCACACGCACACCGCGCTGGGCGGCCAGGCGCAGGGCGGTCAACAGGTTGTCGTCCGGCACGAAGTAGGGCGTCACGGCCACCACCCGCTGGCGCGCCCGGTAGATCGCGGTCAGCAGTAGTGCGTGGACCGTGTCCTCGGCCTGATCCGGGCCGCTGGGCACCATCTGGGCCAGGTGCTGGCCCGGGCCGGGCGCTGGTCCGGCCGACTCCGGTGCGGTTTTTTGGCGACTGTTTTCCTGTGGGCCGCTGGTGTGGCGCCAATGCGATTCAAACAGGTCCAGCGCCTCGCCCGCGAGCGGGCCGTGCACGGTGAAACTCAAATCGATCCACGGCGGCGTGCGGCCATCGCCCGTGAAGTATTCCGCTGCCAGGTTGCGCCCGCCGCTCCACACATGCCTCCCGTCGGCAATTGCCAGTTTGCGGTGGTTGCGCAGGTTCACGCGCCCGCGCATCGGGTTGTGCAGCAGGGGCATGAACCAGCGCACCTCCACGCCGGCCGCGCGCAGCCGTTCGATCTGCTGACGCGAGGTGCGCAGGCTGCCCACCGCATCGAGCAGCAGGCGCACGCGCACGCCGGCGCCGGCCCGGTCCTGCAGCAGGCGCACCACACGCTGGCCCACCTCGTCATTGGCGAGAACATAGGTGCAGATGTCCAGCCGGCTTTGGGCGCTGCCGATCACGGCCAACAGTTCGTTCCACGCCGCGTGGCCATCGGCATGGAAGCGCACGGCCCGCTGGGGCTGGGGCGCGGCCAGGCCCATGCCTTCCAGCGTGGCGATGGCCGCGGCCCGCGGTGTGTCGTCATACCCATCCGTCACGGCGCCGGGATGGCGTGGCGGCCTCACAAACTTGCGCGATCCAAAGAAAAGATAGAACGGCAGGCCGATGTACGGCAGCAGGGCAATAAGCAGCACCCACGCGATGGCGGCCGACGGATGACGGCGCTGCCCGCCGACGTGGGTGTTGATCGCATAAATCAACAGGCAGATCAGGACGAAGACAAAGTGACCGAGGATTAGCAAGGCAGGGCGCGGTGGAGGAGGTGTCGCATCCTAACGCAGCTCAGGATGTTCCGAGCCAGTTCAAGCCTCCATCAAGAAGCCAGCGGGGCCGGGCCTCAATCCCTTGCCGGCGCTGAGTCCGCCAGCGGGAAGCGCACCTCGACCTGCAGACCGCCGAGGCGTTCAGACCGATCGAGCCTGAGCGTCGCACCGTGGCGATCGGCGATGGTCTTGACGATGGCCAGCCCCAGTCCGCTGCCGCTGGCCCCCGAGTCACTGGCGGCGCGAAAGAAACGGTCGAACACGCGCGGGCGGTCAAGCGGGGCTATACCCGGCCCGCTGTCCTCCACCACCAGCACGGCGTGCGCGCCCACGATGCGCAGCGCGACATCGACCCGGCCCGGCGCCGGTGTGTACTTGAGCGCGTTGTCCAGCAGATTGCGCAGCAGGATGCGCAAGGCGTCAAGCTGGCCGCGAACCCAGGCGGGTTCGGTGTCTCCCACGCCCAGATCGATGTGGCGAGCCTGGGCCTGCGGCAACACGTCGGCCACGGCGAATTGCACCGCATCCTGCAGATTCAGCCGCTCGCTGGCAGCCGGGTGTCCCGGACCGGCTTCCTCGCGGGCCAGCGCAAGGAGTTGCTCGACCAGCCGGATCGCGCGGTCGATGCCCTGGTTCAGGCGCGCCACGGATACTTCGCGTGCGGCCTCGTCGCCGCTGCGGCGCAGCGCCTGGGCCTGCAGTTTCAGGGCCGTGAGCGGGGAGCGCAGTTCATGCGCCGCATTCGCCACGAACTGGGTTTGCGCGTCGAACGCCGTGCGTACCCGACCCAGCAGCAAATTGAGCTCATCGACCAGCGGACGCACTTCTTCGGGCAGGCCCTCGCCCGGCAGGGGCGAGAGGTCACCGGCGCTGCGACTGGCCACCTGGCGGCGCGTGCGCTCCACCGGTGCCAGCGAACGGCTGATCACCCACCACACCACCAGCATGAGCAGCGGCGCCATCAGCGCGATGGGCAGCACCGCGTGCGCGGCCAGGGCGCGCGCGCGCGCCAGCCGGGCGCTCATGTTCTGTGCGATCTGCACGGTTTGCAGCGGCGTCTGCACGGAATACACGCGGTAGCTGGTGCCACCCACGGTCACGTCGGAAAACCCGAGCACGGCCTGCGGCGGCAGCGCCCTGGGGGCCGAGCGGAAGATCTGGGCGCCGTCCGGGCCCCAGATCTGGACGTAGAAGTCGAAATCGCCCGGTGCGTCACTGTCGGGCGCAGGCGGCCCGAGCGGGATGCCGCCGCGCAGCGAACGCGCCATCTGCTGCAGGTGGTAGTCGAACATGTCGTCGGCCTGCTGCAGCGCACCGCGATACGCCGAAACCCCCTGCACCACAGAGGCCAGCAAGATCGCCAGCAGCAAAAAAAACAGCAGGCGTTTGCGCAAAGAGTGGGTGGCAGGGGGATTCATTGCCGCGGCACCAGGTAGCCCAGGCCGCGCACCGTCTGGATCAGTTCGCTGCCCAGTTTCTTGCGCAGGCCATGGATGTAGACCTCCACGGCATTGCTGCTGATGTCGTCCTTCCAGCTGTAGAGTTTTTCTTCCAGCTGGGTCCGCGACAGCACCATGCCGGGGCGCGCCAGCAGGGGCTCGAGCACGGCCCACTCGCGCGCCGACAGATTCACCGCCTCGCCGTTGACGCTGGCCTCGCGCGTGGCCGGGTTCAGGCTCACGCCCCTGTGCTCGAACGCCGGCTCGCCGCGCCCGGCGCTGCGCCGCAGCAGCGCGCGGATGCGGGCCAGCAGCTCGTCTGTGTCGTAGGGTTTGACCACGTAGTCGTCGGCGCCCGCGTCCAGGCCGGCGACGCGGTCGCCCACCGCGTCGCGCGCCGTGGCGATCAGTACCGGCACGGTTTCGTGGCGCGCGCGCAAGCTGCGCAGCACCTCGATGCCGTCGCGCCGGGGCAGGCCCAGGTCCAGCAGCACGAGGTCATATTTCTGCGTGCCCAGCGCGGTATCGGCCATGGCGCCGTCCCTGACCCAGTCCACGGCGTAGTGCTCGGAGCGCAACAGGTCCAGCACGGCCTCGCCGATCATGGAGTCGTCTTCGACCAGCAGCAATCGCATCTTTTCGGTCCTCGGGTTGAAAAGATTATGGGTCGCCGCGGCTTAGGCCAGGCTTAAGGCCGCACCTGGCCGCGCACCCGGGGCCGGGCGGCTTCAGGTCAGTCGCGCCCGGTGCCGCGTGATCTGCGCACGTACTTGCGCGGGAGCGGTGCCGCCGAGGACGTTACGGGCATTGAGCGAGCCGCGCAGGCTGAGCACGTCGTACACGTCTTTCCCGATCTTCGGGTTGAACTGCTGGAGCACGTCCAGCGGTAATTCGGACAAGTCCACCTTGTGGGCGATCGCCGCCTTCACCGCGTGCGCCACGGCTTCGTGCGCATCGCGGAACGGCAGGCCTTTCTTGACCATATAGTCGGCCAGATCGGTGGCCGTGGCGTAGCCCTTGAGCGCGGCGCGCTCCATGGCCTGCGGCTTGACCGTGATGCCGCCCACCATCTCGGCAAAGATGCGCAGTGTGTCCTTCAAGGTGTCCACCGTATCGAACAGCGGCTCCTTGTCTTCCTGGTTGTCCTTGTTGTAGGCCAGCGGCTGGCCTTTCATGAGCGTGATCAGGCCCATCAGGTGGCCGACCACGCGGCCGGTCTTGCCGCGCGCCAGTTCGGGCACGTCGGGATTCTTTTTCTGCGGCATGATCGACGAGCCGGTGCAAAAGCGGTCGGCAATGTCGATGAAACCAAAACTCTGGCTCATCCACAGCACCAACTCTTCACTGAGGCGGCTGATGTGGATCATCGCGAGCGCGGCCGCCGCGCTGAATTCAATCGCGAAATCGCGGTCGCTCACGGCATCCAGGCTGTTCTGGCAGATGCAGGCATGGCCCTGCTCATCGACCATGCCCAGGGTTCTGGCGACGCGTTCGCGGTCCAGCGGGTAGCTGGTGCCGGCGAGCGCGGCAGCGCCGAGCGGCAGGCGGTTCACGCGCCGGCGCACGTCGGCCATGCGCTCGGCATCGCGGCTGAACATTTCCACATAGGCCAGCATATGGTGGCCGAAGCTCACGGGCTGCGCCACCTGCAGGTGCGTGAAGCCGGGCAGGATGACCTCGACGTTCTTCTCGGCAATGTCCAGCAACGCCTTTTGCAGGGCGGTCAGCAGGCCGGCAATCAGGTCAATCTCGCCGCGCAGCCACAGGCGCACGTCGGTGGCGACCTGGTCGTTGCGGCTGCGCCCGGTGTGCAGGCGCTTGCCGGCATCGCCCACCAGCTGGGTCAGGCGCGCCTCGATGTTGAGGTGCACGTCTTCCAGTTCGAGTTTCCATTCAAACGCGCCCGACTCGATTTCCTGCGCGATCTGCGCCAGACCCTGTTGAATGGCCGCATGGTCGGCGGCGCCGATGATGCCCTGCGCGGCCAGCATCTCGGCGTGCGCCAGCGAGCCGGCGATGTCGGCCTGCCACAGCCGTTTATCAAAAAATACGCTGGCGGTATAGCGCTGGACCAACTCGCTCATGGGTTCCGAGAACAGAGCCGACCACGCTTCGGATTTCTTATCGAGTTGGTTTTGGGACATGTGGGGCAATAATGTTGGTGAATGAAGGACTCCCAAATTTTATCGACCTTCTCGGAACTGTCGGCGCCGGCCGCCCTGGAGCCGCCGCTTCAGCCGCCGCCCAGGGTGCTGGTGTTCGACGCCTGCCATGTGGGTGTGATTTTGCGCGCGGTGCTGTTCATGGAGGCGGTGATCGCCGTTGGGGCGATGTTTGGGGCGCACACTTTCCTGGACTGGCTGGGCCGCCTGTCGCTGCTGACGGGCGGTGCCTTGCCCGCCACGCTGGCCTGGCTGATTGCCGCCTGCAGCCTCAAGAAGCCGCTGGCGCGCCTGCCGCGCGCGGGGCAGTACGTGGCCGGCGTCACGCTCGGCGCGCTGGCGGGTCTGTACGGCTGCGGCCTGCTGGCGCTGGCGGGATTTAGCGAATCGGTGCCGTGGCTGGCCAGTGCGTTTTTGGGCGCCTTGCTGTCGGCCCTGCTGGTGGTCGCGCTGGTGCTGCGCGCCAAGGGCCGCACGCCGGCCGCCACCGCCGCGCGCCTGAGCGAGCTGCAGGCGCGCATCCGCCCGCATTTTTTATTCAACACGCTGAACAGCGCCATTGCGCTGGTGCGCGAAGACCCGGCGCGTGCCGAGACCATGCTGGAAGATCTGAGCGACCTGTTCCGCCACGCGCTCGCCGATCAGGGCGAATCCGTGACGCTGGCTGAAGAAATTGCGCTGGCCCGGCGCTATCTGGCGATCGAACAGGTTCGTTTTGGCGAGCGGCTGCGGGTCGAGTGGGTGCTCGACGGGCAGGCGGACAACGCCAGGCTGCCGCCGCTGCTGTTGCAGCCGCTGGTGGAAAACGCCGTCAGGCACGGGGTCGAACCCAGTGCGATGGGCGCCCAGGTCAAGATCTCGACGCGGCGCCGCGGCACCTCGGTCGTCATCAAGGTCACCAACACGGTGAGCGCCCCCGGCCGGCCCGGCAACGGCGTGGCGCTGGAAAACGTGCGCGACCGCCTGAGCCTGCTGCACGACGTGCAGGGCCAGTTCCAGACGGCACTGAAAGACGGCGTGTTCCAGGCCCGGATCGAGGTGCCCGCATGAACGCCAGAAGGTGCTGCACATGATGATCCTCAACGTGCTGCTGGTGGACGACGAAGCGCTGGCCCGCTCGCGCCTGCGCACGCTGCTGGGCGAGTGCACCTCGCCCCGGGCCATCCTGGGCGGCGAGGCGGCCAACGCGGCGCAGGCGGTGGAGCTGCTGCAGCGCCACGCGTTCGATGCGGTGCTGCTGGATATCAACATGCCAGGCACCGACGGCCTGGCCTTGGCACAGACCCTGTGCAGTCTGCCGCAGCCGCCCGCCCTGGTGTTTGTCACGGCTCATGCCGAACATGCCGTCACGGCGTTCGAGCTCGAGGCGGTCGACTACCTGACCAAGCCGGTGCGGCTCGAGCGGCTGCAGGCGGCGCTACAAAAAGTAGAGCGTATTGTGACCGCCAGGGAAGGGGTTCAGCCCGATTTCGTGAAAGATTTCCTGGTTATCCAGGACCGCGGACGGACCGAACGGGTGCCGCTGGCAGAGGTGGTGTACCTCAAGGCCGAGCTTAAATACGTGACCGTGCGCACCGCCACCCGCAGCTACGTCATCGACGACAGCCTGAGCGAACTCGAAGAGCGCCATGCCCCGCGGTTCCTGCGCATCCACCGCAACGCGCTGGTCGCACGCCAGGCGGTGCGGGCCCTGGAAAAGCATTTCGACCCCGAGGAGGGCGAAGGCTGGGCGGTGCGGCTCAATGGCACCGAAGAAGTGCTCGCGGTATCGAGGCGGCAGTTGCCCGCGGTGCGGGACACGATTGCGGGCGCGGGCAATTGAGCCTTGACCCATCTTCTCCACAGGAAACACCCATGACAGACGATTCTTCGACGCCGGCTGCCGGCTTGCCGCCGGCCGAGACCGTGGCCCTGGCGCCAGACCCACGCGTGCTGCTACACATGCCGGTCGATGTGCGTAGCCTCTCGCTGGTGGTGCTGGCGCTGCTGGGCAGCCTGTTTGTGCTGCGCTGGGCCAGTGCCGTGTTCATCCCGCTGCTGCTCGGGGTGCTGTTCAGCTACGCCTTGTCGCCGGTGGTGGACTGGATGCAGCGCTGGCACGTGCCGCGTGTGCTGGGTGCGGCGGTGCTGCTGGCCGCCCTGCTGGGAGGCGCCGGCTGGACTGTCTATTCACTCAGCGACGATGCCGCCTCATTGATCGAGTCGCTGCCGGTGGCGGCGCAAAAGCTGCGCCAGTCGGTGCGGGCGCGGCGCGGCGCGTCGGAAAGCGCCATTGCGACGGTACAAAAGGCCGCGACCCAGCTGGAGCAGGCGGCAGAAGACAGTGGCGCCGCCAAGCCGGCTGCCAGTCCGGGGGTGACGCGGGTGCAGGTCGAGCGGCCCAGGTTCGACATCAAGGACTACCTGTGGAGCGGTACCGTCGGCCTGATCGGCCTGCTGGGTCAGATGCTGGTCGTGATGTTCATCACCTACTTTCTGGTCGCTTCCGGCGACGTTTTTCGCCGAAAACTGGTGAAAGTTGCCGGTCCGACCTTCAGCAAAAAGAAAATCACGTTGCAGGCGCTCGACGAAATCACGGGGCAGATCCAGCGCTACCTGCTGGTGCAACTGTTCACCAGTACCCTGGTGGGCTTGGCCACGTGGCTCGCATTTTGGTGGATAGGTCTGGAGCACGCCGCGGTGTGGGGCATTGTGGCGGCCGTCCTCAACCTCATCCCCTACATCGGCTCCATTGTCGTGGCAGGCGCATCGGCGATGGTCAGCTTCCTGCAGTTCGGCACGCTCGAGATGGCCGCGCTCGTGGCCCTGGTGTCGTTCGTGATCCACAGCATCGAAGGCTACGCGATCACGCCCTGGCTGACCAGTCGCGCCGCCAGCATGAATCCGGTGGCGATCTTCGTGGGGGTGCTGGCCTGGGGCTGGCTGTGGGGCGTGTGGGGGCTGCTGCTCGGCGTGCCCATTTTGATGGCCATCAAGGCGGTGTGCGACCGCGTCGATGACTTGAAGCCGGTCGGTGAGTTTCTCGGCACCTGAACGCAGGCCCGGCTACTTCAGGGTGCGAAACACAGTGTCCCAAAACGAGGTGGTGACGCCGTAGTAGCCCGCCTCTTCGCTGCGATGGTGCAGTGCGTGGCAGTACTTGCGCCGCCGCAGCCACTTGCCGCCGCCGTGCCAGTGGTGTACCGCGTGATGCACACACGAATAGGCCAGGTAGCCCACCAGCACACCCAGTGTCAGCGCACTGCCGCGCCACAAATTGCTCAGCAGCAGCGCCGGCAGAAAAACCAGCAGGGCGATCAGGGAGCCACTCAGGAGCGTGGGCGTGCAAATCAGGGCAGTAGGCCGCGCGTGATGGTCCGCATGCCAGGTGCTGAACGGCGGCACGCCGTGCAGCACAAAGCGGTGCGCTACGTACTCCATCAGGCTCCAGCCCAACAGCCCCAGCACGACCAGCGTGGCCATGACGGGCCAGTCGGCGCGCGGACCGGCCGCCAGCAAGGCGTAGGCAATCAGCACCACGGCCAGCGCGTAGACCACGAAGTCGGCGCGGTACGCCAGTTTGCTGTGTTCGAGTGCAAAGCTTCCCATGCACGTCCTTCTGTGTTGCTTGTCCGACGGGCCACGGTGTGGCCCGCTCCCGGTTCATCTTACGCGATTGATCCGCCAGCCGGCATGACCCCTCAACCGGTATTGCGCAGCCCCGCCGCGATGCCGTTGATGGAGATGTGAATGCCGCGGTGCACCCGCTCGTTCGCCTGCCCCGCGCGGTAGCGGCGCACCAGTTCCACCTGCAAATGGTGCAGCGGGTCGATGTACGGAAAGCGGTGCCGGATGGAGCGCGAGAGCGCAGCATTGCCGGCCAGGCGCTGCTTCTCGCCGGTGATCAGCGCCAGGGCGTCGGTGGTACGCTGCCACTCCATCTCGATCGCGCTGAAGATCTTCTTGCGCAGGCGGGCGTCGCCCACGAGGTCCGCATAACGCGAGGCCAGCGCCAGGTCGCTCTTGGCCAGCACCATATCCATGTTCGACAGCAGGGTGCGAAAGAAGGGCCACTGGCGGTACATTTTTTGTAGCAGGACGAGCGCGTCCTTGCTGGGCTTCAGGCCTTTTTCATGCTCATTGCCATGCAGGAAGGCCTGCACCGCCGAGCCAAAGCCGTACCAGCCCGGCAGGGTCAGCCGGCACTGGCCCCAGCTGAAGCCCCAGGGAATGGCGCGCAGGTCCTCGATTTTTTGCGAGGCCTTGCGCGACGCGGGACGCGAGCCGATGTTGAGCTCGGCGATTTCGCGGATCGGCGTGGCGCTGAAGAAGTAGTCGGTGAAGCCGGGCGTCTCGTACACCAGCGCGCGGTAGGCCGCCATGCTGGTTTGCGACAGCACGGCCGCGGCTTCCAGGAAGGCCTTGGTGGCCGGCTTGGTCGGCTGCAACAGGGTCGCTTCCAGCGTGGCGGCGACGAGAGTTTCAAGGTTGCGCCGGCCAATCTCGGGGTTGGCGTACTTGGAGCCGATCACCTCGCCCTGCTCGGTCAGGCGAATCTGCCCGCGCACCGTGCCGGGCGGCTGCGCCAGGATGGCCTGATAGCTCGGGCCGCCGCCGCGCCCCACGGTGCCGCCGCGGCCGTGGAACAGGCGCAGCTGCAGCCTGTGCGAGCTTGAGAGCTCATCGAACAGCTCCACCAGCGCGATCTCGGCGCGGTACAGCTCCCAGTTGCTGGTGAAGATGCCGCCGTCCTTGTTGCTGTCGGAGTAGCCGAGCATGATGTCCTGCTCGGCGCCGCTGCGCTGCACCAGGTTGGCCACGCCGGGCAGGGCGTAGAACTCGCGCATGATGGGCGCGGCGTTGCGCAGGTCCTCGATGGTCTCGAACAGCGGCACCACGATCAGGTCGCAGCTCGCGTGGGCGTCATCGAGAACGCCGTGCATCAGCCCCACTTCCTTTTGCAGCAGCAGCACCTCCAGCAAGTCGCTCACGGTCTCGGCGTGGCTGATGATGTAGTGGCGAATGGCCTGTTCGCCAAAGCGCTCGCGCATCACTTTGGCAGTTTCGAAGATGGCCAGCTCGCCCTGCGCCAGCGCTGAGTAA
Organism: Rhodoferax sediminis; assembly: GCF_006970865.1. Classification (NCBI taxonomy): domain Bacteria; kingdom Pseudomonadati; phylum Pseudomonadota; class Betaproteobacteria; order Burkholderiales; family Comamonadaceae; genus Rhodoferax; species Rhodoferax sediminis. The sequence goes on along the minus strand of NZ_CP035503.1, from coordinate 3,644,675 downwards.
CTGGCGCCGAGCACGCGCAGTGGCCGTGCGTCGTTCAGCAGCTGGAGCAGCAGCGCGCGCCTGGTCAGCTCGTCCAGGCTGGCGTAGTCGGGCTCGACGCGCGCCACCGCCAGCAACTCGGCCACCACGTCCTCGTGCTTGTCCGAGCTCTGGCGCAAATCCACCGTGGCCAGGTGAAAGCCGAACACCTCGACCGCGCGGATCAGCGGGTGCAGGCGCTGTGCGACCAGCGCCGCGCCATGGTGGGCCAGCAGCGAGGCCTCGATGGTGCGCAGGTCGGCGCACAGGTCCTGCGCTCTCAAATACGCGTTTTGCGGGGCCACCGCATGGCGCGCGGCCTCGCCGCCGGTCAGGTCCTTCAGGCTGGCCGCGAGTCGTGCATAGATGCCCGTGAGAGCCCGCCGATACGGCTCGTCCTGGCGATGCTCGTTGGTGTCGGGCGAGCGCTCGGCCAGCGCTTGCATTTCGGGGCTGACCTGCACCAGCATGGCCGACAGCGACAGCTCGCTGCCCAGCAGGTGCACCTCGGTCAGGTAGTGGCGCAGCGCGACCTCGGCCTGGCGCCGCAGCGCGTACTCGAGGGTTTGCGCGCTCACATTGGGATTGCCGTCGCGGTCGCCGCCGATCCACTGGCCCATGCGCAAGAAGCTGTGCACCGGGTGGCTGCCCAGTTCGCGCTCCAGTTCGGCGTACAGCTTGGGGATCTCGCGCAAAAAGGTGGCCTCGTAGTAGCTCAGCGCGTTCTCCACCTCGTCCATCACGGTGAGCTTGGAAAAGCGCAGCAGCCGCGTGTGCCACAGCTGCATCACGCGCGCGCGCAGCTGGGCTTCGTTGGCGGCCAGCTCGCGCGGGGTGAGCGCGTCCCGGCTTGTGGGATTCAGCGCCGCGCGGCTTTTGATCTCGTCACGCGCGGCCAGCAGCTGCGCGATGTCGCGCTCGGCGTCCAGAATGCTTTTGCGCTGCACCTCGGTCGGGTGCGCTGTCAGCACCGGCGACAGATACGCGTGGGCCAGCGTGTTGGCGATGGTTTTGGGCGCAATCCCGGCCCAGCGCAGGCGCGCCAGCGCCACTTCGATGCTGCCTTCCTGGGTATTGCCCGCGCGTTCGTGGATGGCGCGGCGGCGGATGTGGTGGCGGTCCTCGGCCAGGTTCGCGAGGTGGCTGAAGTAGGTGAAGGCGCGGATCACGCTGACCGCCTGCTCGCCACTCAGGCTTTTCAGCAGTTTCTTGAGGGCCTTGTCGGCCTCCTGGTCGGCATCGCGGCGGAACGCCACCGAGAGCTTGCGTACCTGCTCCACCAGTTCATACGCGGCGACGCCGTCCTGCTCGCGGATCACGTCGCCCAGGATGCGGCCCAGCAGGCGGATGTCTTCCACCAGCGGTCGCTCGTTGTCCCGGGATCTGCCTGGCGCTCGCTCGTTGTTTTTGGGCCCGACGGCGCCTGCAACGCGTTTTGGGGGTTGATCCTTGTCGGCCGTTTTCATGGGCGCGTATCCTTGGCGGGTGAGCTGGTTTGGCGGGAGTGGGTGGGGAGCGTGCATGCTAGCATTGCCTTCTCCCGCAAACCCCCCCGAAGATTACGAACAGGTTACGACTTTGAGTTCGCCCGCCCGCCCCCCCATCGTTATCGCCACCCGAGAAAGCCGCCTGGCGTTGTGGCAGGCCGGGCACGTGCAAACCCTGCTGGAGCAGCGCGGCCACCGCGTCACCCTGCTGGGCATGACCACCTTGGGCGACCAGACCCTCGATCGCAGCCTGAGCAAGGTGGGTGGCAAGGGCCTGTTCGTGAAGGAGCTGGAAGCTGCCCTTGAAGATGGGCGCGCCGACATCGCCGTGCACTCGCTCAAGGACGTGCCGATGGACCTGCCCGAAGGCTTTGTGCTGGCCTGCGTGCTGGAGCGCGAAGATCCGCGCGATGCGTTCGTGTCCAGCCGCCATGCTGCGCTGGCGGACCTGCCGCAGGGCGCCGTGGTCGGTACCTCCAGCCTGCGCCGCATCGCGCTGCTGCGTGCGCTGCGCCCCGACCTGCGCATCGAGCCGCTGCGCGGCAACCTCGACACCCGGTTGCGCAAGCTCGACGAGGGCCAGTTCGATGCAATCGTGCTGGCCGCGGCCGGCTTGAAGCGCCTGGGCCTGGGCGCGCGCATCCGCGGCGTCTTTGAGCCCGTCGACATGCTGCCGGCCGCCGGCCAGGGCGCGCTCGCGATCGAGGTGCGTGCGGGGCGTCAGGATTTGATCGAGGCGCTGGCCCCGCTGGCGCATCAGGCCACCTGGCTGGCCACCGCGGCCGAGCGCGCCGTGAGCCGCGCCATGGGTGGCAGCTGCTCCATGCCGCTGGCGGCGTTTGCCCGCTTTGACGGCGAATACCTGCAGCTCGGTGCCGCCTGGGGTGACCCGGACGGCACCGGCCCACTGGTCAAGGCGCGCGGGGCCGCCGCTTGTGCCGACCTGGCGGCCGCGCAGGCTCTGGGCGAGCAGGTCGCGGCGAAGCTGCGCGAGGGCGGCGCCCGCTATTTGCCGGGTTAGCACGTACGCTAATTCGTGTCACAACCGCCTGCGGCCATGCGTGTCATCGTGACCCGCCCCGAGCGCGAGGCCAGGGGCTGGAGCCAGCAGCTGTCGGCGCGGGGATTCGACGTGCTGGCGTTGCCGCTGATCGCGATTGGCCCGGTGACAGACCCGCCGGCGCGCCAGGCCCTTGAATCGGCCTGGCAGCGGCTGGACGAGTTCTTTGCCGTCATGTTTGTCAGTGGCAATGCCGTCGCGCATTTCTTTGCATCAAAACCGCCTCTAGCCCATATTCCACGGGGATGGTTAGCTACCAATTCGGGAGTTCAGGAGCATCTGTCGCCGCGTTGCTGGGCCCCCGGGCCGGGCACGGTCCGGGCCTTGCAGCACGCCGGCGTGGCGGCGCACGCCATCGATGCACCCGATGCGCAATCCGGCCAGTTCGACTCCGAGGCGCTGTGGCAGCAGGTGCACGCGCGCGTGCCGGCCGGTGCGTGCGTGCTGATCGTGCGCGGCGGCGATGGGGGCGCCAGCGCCGGGCGCGACTGGCTGGCTCATCAGCTGGCCGGCGCAGGCGCTCAGGTCGAGACCGTGGCAGCCTACGAGCGCCGTGTGCCGGTCCTCGAAGCGCAGCAACTGGCTCTGGCGCAGCAGGCCGCGCAGGACGGTTCCGTCTGGCTGTTCAGCAGTTCGCAGGCCATCCGCCATCTGGCGCAACTGTTGCCGGCGCAATACTGGGGCCGCGCCCGCGCCGTGGCGACCCATCCGCGTATCGCCCAAACCGCGCGGGAGGCCGGTTTTGGTGTTGTTTGCGAGTCACGTCCCACGCTGGATGACGTGGTGGCCTCGATAGAATCTGTGCCATGAACGCGACCGAGCCCCCTGCCGACGCTGCCAGCCCGCTGGCCGGATCCGTGGCCGAGCCGTCCGATTCCATTCCCTCCCTCACCGGCGCGCCGGGGCATGCCGTGTCGCGCACCCTGGTGATTGTCGTGGCGGTGGTCGCGGCATTGGCGCTGTTGCTCAGTGTGCTGCTGTGGCAGAAACTCTCTGCCATCCAGGGTCAGCTGGCGCGCCAGAGCGCCGACTCGGGGGCCCGGGCGGTCGAGGCGAGCGGCATGGCGAAACAGGCGCTGGATCTGGCCCGCGAAACCGCGGCGCGCCAGGCCGTGGCCGATGAACGGCTCAGCGAAGTGACGCTGCAACGCACGCAACTCGAAGACCTGATGCAGAGCCTGTCGCGCACGCGCGACGACAACCTGGTGGTCGATCTGGACTCGGCCGTTCGTCTCGCGCAGCAGCAGGCCCAGCTCACGGGCAGCGTGGCGCCCTTGCTGGCCGCCTTGAAGACCGCCGACCAGCGTGTCACCCGCGCCGCCCAGCCGCGCCTGGCGCCCGTGCAGCGAGCCATTGAACACGACATCGACCGCGTAACGGCGGCGCGTGTCGCGGACACGCCGGGCCTGCTGGACAAGCTCGACGAGCTGGTGCGACTGGTCGACGAGCTGCCGGTGCTCAATGCCGCCATGAGTCCCGCCGCTGCCCGCGGCGCCGCGCCGAAGACCCCGGCCGCGACACCGGCCTGGTGGCAGCGTGCCCTCGAGGTGCTGCATATCGAGGCGCGCAGCCTGCTGCGCGTGAGTCGCATCGAGCAGCCCGAGGCGATGCTGCTGTCGCCCGAGCAATCTTTCTTCCTGCGCGAAAACCTCAAGCTCAAGCTGCTCAACGCACGGCTTGGCCTGCTCGCGCGGCAGATCGACTCGGCGCGTTCCGATCTGGCCGCTGCCAGCCTGGCGCTGAACAAATATTTCGACCCGGCCGCGCGCAAGACACAGGTCGTGGCGGGCTTGCTGCAGCAGGTGCAGGGCCAGATGAAGACGGTGGAGCTGCCGCGCGTGGATGACACGCTGGCGGCGCTGGCCACCGCGGCGGCGGGCCGGTAAATGCGTGCCGCTTTGTGGCTGGTCGCCCTGTTTGGCGTGGCCGTGGCCGTCGCCCTGTTTGCGGGCAACAACCAGGGCCTGATCACCGTGTTCTGGCCGCCGTACCGGGTCGATCTCTCGCTCAACCTGGTGGTGTTGCTGCTGCTGGCCGCCTTTGTGCTGATCTACGCGGCGTTGCGCGCGCTCGCGGCATTGTTTGATTTGCCCCGGCAGGCGAAACGCTGGCGCATGCAGCAAAAGGAGCGGACCATGCACGCGGCGCTGATGGATGCGCTGTCGTATCTGCTGGCCGGGCGCTTCATCCGGGCCCGCAAGTCGGCGCAAGCGGCCCTGAGCCAGGAAAAGGCGCTGGGCGCCTCCGGCGTGAAACTAGTGAATGCGGTGCAGCTGCGAGCCCTGTCGCACCTGGTCGCCGCAGAAAGTGCACAGGCCTTGCAGGACAAGGCCGGGCGCGATGAACACCTGCGGCAGGCGCTGGAAGACCCGTCACAGCGGCACACGGCACTGGGACAGGAAACGCGCGAAGGTGCGCAACTGCGCGCTGCGCGCTGGGCGCTGGACGACCGGGATGCGCCAGCCGCGCTGGCCTGGCTCGACGAGCTGCCGCAGGGCGTGGCGCGCCGCACGCTGGCGCTGCGCGTCAAGCTCAAGGCCGCTCGTCTGGCGCGCCAGACGGTCGATGCGCTGGAGACGGCGCGGCTGCTGGCCAAGCACCGGGCCTTCCCGGGCGACGCGGCGCAAAGCATCGTGCGCGGACTGGCCACCGAGCTGATCAACGGCGCATATGACACCGCCCAACTGCTGCGCGTCTGGAACTCGCTGGAGAACGTTGAGCGCGTGACGCCCGAGCTGGCGATCGAGGCGGCCCAGCGCATGGCGGCCCTGCAGGGGGACGCCAACATCGCGCGCGCCTGGCTGCTGCCGGTATGGGAGCGTATGGTCGCGCCCCACGGTGATCCATCGGCAGGCCTCGGCGATTACCAGAGCATCAAGCTGGTGCGCGCGCTGGAGTTGGGACTGGAGTCGCTGGATGCGCCATGGCTCGCCCGCATCGAGGCGGCCCAGCAGCGAAATCCGCGCGACGCCCGGTTGCAATACCTGGCTGGCATGGCCTGCATGAAGCGCCAGCTGTGGGGCAAGGCGCAGCTGCTGCTGGCCCAGGCCGTGATGGGCCTGCAAGACGCGGGGCTGCATCGCAACGCCTGGTGCGCACTGGCCCAATTGGCCGAGCAGCGCGGTGACGATGCCGCAGCCGCCCAGGCCTGGAAGCGCGCCGCACAGTTGTAACGGCCCCATAAAAAAGCCACCGGGGCCTGGCTGACCCGGCGGCTTTTTTGGGGTTGCTGTGGGGCAGCAACGTCACGCTGAGCGGTCTCCCGCCCAACGGTTGCCTTACGGTGTCGCTTCGTGCGAGGCCTGCTCGAACGGCAGCGTCATGTCGCGCAGATCGCGTTTGGTTTCCACCAGGATCAAGGGGCCGTCGTCCTGCACCACGACCGGGGCGCGCTCGCGCGGCACATGCACGGCGCGCGGCTCGGCCGCCATGGCGGCGCGCGCGGCGGCGATCTTGCCGGCGTCGGAATTCACCCATTGCAGGCCCGAGCCCGTGGCGACCTGCGCCAGCTCGGCCAGCGGCAGTTCGAAGGAGGCTACCTTGGGCAGCGCGGGCGCCGACGAGGCGACGGCGGGTGCGGCAACCGGGGCCGCCGCAACGTGCACGGGCGCAACGGGTGCGGTCGCACCGGGAATCGGTGCCTGCACCGGGATGGCGCTCACGGGTGCCTGACTGGCTGCAGGTTCAACGGCGGCCGGTTCGCTGGCTGCCGGCGCGGCCGTGTCGAAATACGACCTGCGCTGCACCGGTTCATGCTGGGCCGCAGGCTGGCCGGCCTCCGGCACGCCGGATGGTGCTGTTTCAGCGGCCTCCGAGGCATCGCGCGGCGCGCGTTCGCGGCGGTCGCGGCCATAGCGATCACGCGAGCGGCGCTCGCGCGGTTCGCGCTGGCCATCCGTGCGCTCGGCCGACATATCACCGGCGTGGCCTTCGCCCGCCTCGGCTGCAACGCCGACCGTTGCCATGGCCGCTGCGGCCACCTCGGCGCCGACAGACAGCGGTTCACTGCGATTAGCGGCCTCGTCCGTGCCCGGTGCGTGGTCGCCGCTGCGGTCATTGCGACGCTCGCCGCGGCTCTCGGGCTGGCTGTCGCCACGATCGCTGCGCTCACCACGCTCACCACGGCCCTCGGTGCGCTCACCGCGTTCGCCGCGGCCTCCACGTTCGCGCCGCTCACCGCGCTCACCGCGCTCGCCGCTGCGCGGCGCACGCTCCTGCCTGGGCTGCTCATTGCCGGCGCCTTCCACGGCCTGCGGCGTACCCGTCATGGGGCTGGTCGCTGTCGCGTTGTCGGGTGCCGGCGGGCGGCCTTCGCCGTCACGGCGTTCACGGGGTCCCTGGCGGTCGTTGCGGCGTTCACCGCCACGGCCACCGCGGCCACCGCGACCTTCGCCGCGCGGGCCCTGGCCTTCTACCTCGGCGCCTTCTGCGCGACCTTCGGCGCGCTCTTCGCCGCGGCGCTCACCGTCGCGGCCGCCACGACCCTCGCCACGGCCTTCGCCCCGGCGGCCACCGCGGCCTTCGCCCCGGCCTTCTCCACGGCGACCATCGCGGCGTTCACCGTCGCGACCACCACGGCCTTCGCCGTCGCGTCCCGTGCGGCCTTCGCGTTTGTCGTCTTTTTTCGGTTCTGCGGCCACCACCACCGGCGCGGCAGCGGGTTTGCTGCCAAACAGGCCCTTGATCCAGCCAAAGAAGCCGCTTTCCGCGGGCACCGGCGCCGCCATGGCGGCTGGCGCCGTCTTCTCCACCGGAGCAGCCGGGACGGGCTGAGGCTTGGGTACAGCCACCGGGGCGGGTGCATCGGGCAACACACCCTTGATGACGGGCTCCTGCTTGTTGCTGCGCTCCTGCGAGCGACGCGTCACGGTGGTCGGATCCTCGACTTCTTCCGCCATTTTGTAGCTGACTTCCATGCCGTCCAGGCGTGGGTCGTCGTGCTTCAGGCGCTCGAGCCGGTAGTTCGGGGTTTCCAGCGTCTTGTTGGGCACCATCAGCACGTTGATGCGCTGCTTGAGTTCGATCTTGGCGATCTCGGTGCGCTTCTCGTTGAGCAGGAAGGACGCCACTTCTACTGGCACCTGGCACAGCACGGAAGCGGTGTTGTCCTTCATGGACTCTTCCTGGATGATGCGCAGGATCTGCAGTGCCGAGCTTTCCGTGTCGCGGATGTGGCCCGAGCCGCCGCAGCGCGGGCAGGGGATGGAGGCACCTTCGGACAGCGCGGGCTTCAGGCGCTGGCGGCTCATTTCCATGAGACCGAACTTGCTGATGGTGCCGAACTGCACGCGCGCACGGTCCTGCCGCAGCGCATCGCGCAGGCGGTTTTCCACGTCGCGGCGATTGCGCGACTCTTCCATGTCGATGAAGTCGATCACGATCAGGCCGCCCAGGTCGCGCAGGCGCATCTGGCGCGCCACTTCGTCGGCGGCCTCCAGGTTGGTGCGGGTCGCGGTTTCCTCGATGTCGCCGCCACGGATGGCGCGCGCCGAGTTCACGTCCACCGAAACCAGCGCCTCGGTGTGGTCGATCACGATGGCCCCGCCGCTGGGCAGCTGCACGGTGCGCGCGTAAGCCGACTCGATCTGGTGCTCGATCTGGAAACGGCTGAACAGCGGGGCGTCGTCGCGGTAGCGCTTGACGCGCGCGGCGTGCTCGGGCATCACGTGCGCCATGAACTGCTGGGCCTGGTCGTACACGTCGTCGGTGTCGATCAGGATGTCGCCGATATCGTTGTTGAAGTAGTCGCGGATGGCGCGGATCACCAGGCTCGATTCCTGGTAAATCAGGAACGCACCCTTGCCACTTTTGCCGGCACCGTCGATTGCGGTCCACAGCTTGAGCAGGTAGTTCAGGTCCCATTGCAACTCGGGCGCGCTGCGCCCGATGCCGGCGGTGCGCGCGATGATGCTGGCACCGGCAGGGTATTCCAGCTGGTCCATGGCTTCCTTGAGCTCGGCCCGGTCATCGCCCTCGATGCGCCGGCTGACGCCACCGCCGCGCGGGTTGTTGGGCATCAGCACCACGTAGCGGCCGGCCAGCGAGACAAAGGTGGTCAGGGCCGCGCCCTTGTTGCCGCGCTCTTCCTTCTCGACCTGCACCAGCAGTTCCTGGCCTTCCTTGATCACGTCCTGGATGCGCGCCTGGCTGACCGGCACGCCCTGGGCGAAGTACTGTTTGGAGATTTCCTTGAACGGCAAAAAGCCGTGACGGTCTTCGCCGTAGTCGACAAAGCAGGCTTCCAGCGAGGGCTCGACGCGGGTGACGACGGCCTTGTAGATGTTGCCCTTGCGCTGCTCGCGCCCTTCAATTTCAATTTCGTAGTCGAGCAGCTTTTGCCCGTCCACGATCGCCAGCCGGCGTTCTTCGGTCTGGGTGGCGTTAATCAGCATCCGTTTCATGATGCGTTTCCTTCAATCTAAAACATTCACAGGCCTCTTGCGGGCCAACGATGCCTGATCGGGCGCTTTGAAACGAAGGGAATTGCCGGAGAGCCTGCGACTATGCCGGGCCGCGGCTCGGTTGTCGGGGCGTAGGCGCTTGGACGCGGGCGAGAGGATGCAGATATGGATCAGCTACAAAATGGGTAGCTGGGCGCGCCCGAAAGACGGGGGCCACGGGCTTTTCCACGCCGAGGGGCGGGGGCAACAGCCACCGCCACAAGGTTTGAATCAGCACCATCAACACAAGAGTTCTCGCTTTAGTCCGCCGGCAACCCGGTGCGCAGCGCGCGAGGTTGCCGGATTTGGGTATTCCGTATCAGTGTTTCAATTGCGTCGTCTCGACTCACGGGGTTGTGTGCCACCTGGCGCTCAGGCGCCCGGTTTGCAGACAATGGCCATGAGTGGCATCGACCTGCCAGTGCATTTTGTTCGGTGCCCTAAACTTGTAGTTAATCAAGCACTTACAACATATCGCTGGTGAAAAACATTATAGGCGTTCACAAGCCCCCTGCGCCACCCAAGGCCGCGCCGGAAGTCAAATTCATTACGATCGACGATGAGTCTGCCGGTCAGCGGCTGGACAACTTCCTGATGCGGCACCTCAAAGGGGTGCCCAAAACGCATGTGTACCGCATCATCCGCAGCGGCGAGGTCCGGATCAACAAGGGCCGGGCCGCCGCCGACAGCCGGGTGCAGGCCGGCGATGTGGTGCGGTTGCCGCCCGTGCGGGTGTCTGAGCGCCAGCAGGAAAAAGCGGCGAATCCGGCGCCGGCCCGTGAATTCCCGATCCTGCTGGAAGACGACTGGCTGCTCGCCATCGACAAACCGGCCGGCGTGGCGGTGCACGGCGGCAGCGGCGTGAGCTTTGGCGTGATCGAGCAATTGCGCCGGGCCCGGCCGCAGGCCCGGTTCCTGGAACTGGTGCACCGGCTGGATCGCGATACCAGCGGCATCCTGCTGGTGGCCAAGAAGCGCAGCGCCCTGACCCACCTGCAAGACCAGTTTCGCGAGCGCGAGACCGGCAAGACCTACCTGGCGCTGGTCGCGGGCGGCTGGCCGGCGAATAAAAGGGTGATCGACGCGCCGCTGCACAAATACCTGCTGCCGGCGGGCCAGGACGGGGAGGGCGAGCGCCGCGTCAAGGTGGTGGCCAAAGGCGACCCCGACGGCATGCGCTCGGTCACGCTGGTCAAGGTGGCGCGCCAGCTGGCGGGCTTTACCCTGCTGGAGGTCACCATCAAGACGGGACGCACGCACCAGATCCGGGTGCATCTGGCGTCCCAGGGGCACGCCGTCGTCGGGGATGACAAGTACGGCGATTTCGAGTTGAACAAGTCCCTGCAAAAGCAGCAGGGGAATTTGGGCCTGAAGCGCATGTTTTTGCATGCGTGGCGGTTACAGTTCAATCATCCCTCCAGTGGCGAGCGCATCGAGCTGCTGGCCGAACTGCCCCCGGAACTTCAGAGATTTGTCGACCATGTCCCAGCTCCAAAACCCTGATGCCATGCGCGCGCGCCAGTTTGACCTGATCGCCTTCGACTGGGACGGCACGCTGTTCGACTCCACGGCCATCATCACGCGCTGCATCCAGCTGGCCGTGCGCGATGTCGGCGGCACGGTGCCCAGCGACAAGGAGGCCGCCTACGTGATCGGCATGGGGCTGATGCAGGCGCTGGCGCACGCCGCGCCCGATGTGCCGGCCTATAAATATCCCGAACTCGGCGCGCGCTACCGTTTTCACTATATGGCGCGCCAGAGCGATATCGTCCTGTTCGACGGCGTGCTGCCGCTGCTGGCCGACCTGAGATCGCGCCATCATTTGCTGGCGGTTGCCACCGGCAAGAGCCGGCGCGGGCTCGACGAGGCGCTGCGAAGCTCACAGCTCGCGGGCTGCTTCGACGGCTCGCGCACCGCCGATGAGACGGCCGGCAAGCCCGATCCGCGCATGCTGCACGAATTGATGGCCGAATTTGGCGTGCCGCCCGAACGCACGCTGATGATCGGCGACACCACGCACGACCTGCAAATGGCTTTGAGCGCCGGCTGTGCCAGCGTGGGCGTGAGCTACGGCGCGCACGAGCCCGGGGACTTCGAGGCGCTGGGCCCGCGCGTGGTCGCGCATTCGGTGCGCGCGTTGCACGACTGGTTGCTGCAAAACGCCTGAGCGCGACGCATGACCCCCCTGATTGCACTGTGCAGCGCCTCGGACCTGAAGGAGGGCGGCGAGGCGGTTCCGTTTGACGTGGTCTTTGGCGGCCAGACCTGCCGCGCCTTCGCCATCCGCTTCGAGGGCCGGGCGCACGCCTACCTGAATCGCTGCGCCCATGTGGCGATGGAACTGGACTACCAGCCCAACCGGTTTTTTGACGATACGGGTCAGTGGCTGATCTGCGCCACGCATGGTGCGGTGTACCGTCCCGACACCGGAGCGTGCAGCGGCGGGCCGTGCCGGGGTGGCCTGGTCAAAATACAAATTTCCGAGCAGGACGGTGTAGTGCACTGGCATACTGCACACAATCTTTTACCTGTCGAGTTTTGACATGACTGACTCAAATAGCCCGCAAGGCCCCGAAGACTTTACACAGGCTGCTACGAAATCGGTAGCGAACAGCAGCGCGACGAACGCCCCCGGCTGGGAGCGCGCCGCGCTGGAAAAACTGGCCTTTGCCGCGCTCAACGAGCAAAAGTCCTCGCGCCGCTGGAAAACCTTCACCCGGCTGGCGTGGCTGGCGTTTTTTGTCTTCATCGCGTGGGCCCTCATGCACCGGGGCAGCGCCGGCACCGACAAGAGCACGGCGCATACCGCCGTGGTCGATATCAAGGGCGAAATTTCCTCGGGCGGCGAGACCAGCGCCGACGCCGTGGTGGAGGCGCTACGCAGCGCGTTTGACGACGACGGCTCCAAGGCCGTGGTGCTGTTGTGCAACTCGCCGGGCGGCAGCCCGGTGCAGGCCGGCATCATGAACGACGAAATCTACCGCCTGAAAGCCAAATACAAGAAGCCCGTGTATGCGGTGGTGGAGGAGTCCTGCGCCTCGGCGGCCTACTACACCGTGGTGGCGGCCGACAAGATCTTTGTCGACAAGGCCAGCATCGTGGGCAGCATTGGCGTGCTGATGGACGGTTTTGGCTTTACCGGGCTGATGGACAAGCTGGGCATCGAGCGCCGGCTCCTGACCGCCGGCGAAAACAAAGGCTTTCTGGACCCGTTCAGCCCGCAGACCGACAGGCAGCGCGCCTACGCCCAAGTCATGCTCGACCAGATCCACCAGCAGTTCATCGACGTGGTGAAGAAGGGGCGCGGCGAGCGCCTGCACGAAACGCCCGAAACCTTCAGCGGCCTGTTCTGGACCGGCCAGCAAGCCATTGACCTGGGGCTGGCCGATCAGCTAGGCAGCCTCGACTACGTGGCGCGCGAGGTCGTCAAGGCCGAAGACATCGTCGACTACACGCAGCGCGCCAACGTGGCCGAGCGGCTGGCCAAGAAGTTTGGTGCTGCGGTCGGCGAAGGCGCGGTGCGGGCCCTGGAGGCGATTCCGGCGCTGCACTGATCAGCGCCCGATGGCAAACACGGCCGGCGTCTGGTTGTCGGGACCGCCGCCGTGCTGGCGCCATTGCTTCACCGACTGGCTGCGCGTGGCGGCGCTGGCCAGTGTGAGTCCGCTGCTGACGGCCAGCCGGGTGTTGTGCTGCAGCGCTTGCAGCAGTGCCTGCAGCAGCACGGCATTGCGGTAAGGGGTTTCGATGAAGAGCTGGGTCTGGCCCGTTTTCAACGCCAGCGACTCCAGTTCGCGGATTCGGCTGGTGCGCTGCGCCGGGTCTTGCGGCAGGTAACCAACAAAAGCAAAGTTCTGCCCGTTCAGGCCGCTGGCGGCCAGCGCCAGCAGCAGCGACACGGGGCCCACCAGCGGCACCACGGCCAGCCCCAGATCGTGCGCCGCCCGCACCACCGAGGAGCCCGGATCGGCCACGGCCGGCATGCCGGCCTCGCTGACCAGGCCCATGTCATGCCCCTGCAGGGCCGGCGCCAGCAGGGGCCGTGCGTCGAAGTTGCCGGCGTGATCGCCCTTCTTGTGCACCTCGCGCGGCAGCTCCTGAATTTGTAGCGCCTGCAGCTGATGTGATAAGGGCTGCAGCTCGTTTACGCGTTTAAGGTAGGCGCGCAGGGTTTTCGCGTTCTCGCACACCCAGTGCTCCAGCTGCGCCGCGACCTGCAGCGTGGCCAGCGGCATCACGTCGGCAAGCGGGGTTTGCCGGTCGCAGCCAAAGTCCAGCGGCGCCGGCACGAGGTAGAGCTTGCCGAGGCCGGGCATGCTGCCGGGCTGCGCCATCACAGCACCTTCACACCGGCGGCGCGAATCATGCGGCAGGTGCGGATCAGCGGCAGGCCGACCAGCGCGGTCGGGTCGTCGCTTTCGATGGCGTCGAGCAGCGCGATGCCGAGCCCCTCGCTCTTGGCGCTGCCGGCGCAGTCGTAGGGCTGTTCGGCCTGCAGGTACGCCTCGATTTCGGCGTTGCTCAAGTCACGAAACTTCACCTTGACCGGGGCCAGTTCCGTCTGCGCAAAGCCGGTCTGCGCGCAGACCACGGCCACCGCCGTCTGGAAAATCACCGTCTGGCCGCGCATGCGGCGCAGTTGCTGGGTGGCGCGCTCGTGCGTGCCGGGCTTGCCCAGCGGCTCGCCGGCCAGATCCGCCACCTGGTCCGAACCGATCACCACGGCGCCCGGAAATTGGTACGCGATGGCCTGCGCCTTGGCCAGCGCGAGGCGGCACGCCAGGTCGGCGGGCGCCTCGCCCGGCCGCGGCGTTTCATCGACTTGGGGTGCGGCCACTTCAAACGGGATGTGAAGACGTTGCAGCAGTTCGCGCCGGTAGCGCGAGGTCGAACCGAGCACCAGTGCGCGCGACGTCGCAGGGGGCGATTGAGCAAAAACTTGAGCCATACGGGGATTCTCTTACACTGACAGCCATGAAAACCGGGTTTGTTGCCAGCCGTCTCGACGTCAAGGCCTTCGCGCAAGCGGCAGGGCAGTTGGCGGCGCAAGACACGCTACAGAAATATGAGCGCCTTCTGCAGGAGACGCAAGGACTGGGAGCCGATTTTCCTCTCAACTGGGCGGCCACGGGCGAGTTGCGTGCAGTGCCGGGCGAGGCGGACCAGGTCTGGCTGCACCTGAAGGTTGACGCGACCCTGCCGCTGACCTGCCAGCGCTGCCTCGGACCGGTCGATGTGAGCGTGGCGGTGGATCGCGCTTTCCGCTTTGTGGCCGACGAAGAAACCGCGGCCGCGCAGGACGACGATTTCGAGGAAGATTTGCTGGTGCTCAGTCACGACCTCGATCTGCGCGTGCTGATCGAGGACGAGGTGCTGATGGAGCTGCCTCATCTGCCGCGCCATGAGGTGTGCCCGGTAGACGTGAAGTTAGCGGTTGCTGACGAGGCTTTCGAGGCGGAAACAAAGGCCAAGCCCAATCCGTTTGCCGTGCTGGCCAGGCTCAAAGGGGATAAAGCCAGTTAAATCAAGGAGTTGGGCTATAATCGCAGGCTCGGCGCGGACCAGGGACGTTATCCTGTTTGCGCATGGATACGAATCCCTTCAGTCAACCGCATTAATTCCAGGAGCCAACCATGGCCGTCCAGCAGAACAAAAAGTCACCCTCCAAGCGCGGCATGCACCGTTCGCACAACGCCCTGAACGTGCCGGGCATCGCGGTGGAGCCCACCACCGGCGAGACGCATCTGCGCCACCACATCAGCCCGAACGGCTTTTACCGTGGCCGCCAGGTGCTCAAGAACAAGTCTGAAGCCTGATTGCGTTTCAGTGCCAGGGCCCGGCGCTACAGTTTGAGTAGCAACGGGCCTTTGTTTTGATGCCTGCCGTTTCCGGTTATTGCGCGCAGAGTCACCTTGCTGGCGGGGTGAGCCGCCCATGATCACCCTTGCGGTCGACTGCATGGGGGGCGATCACGGCCCCGGCGTCACGCTGCCGGCGTGCCGGCATTTCCTCGAACAGCACCCCGACGCCGAACTCCTGCTGGTGGGCTTGCCCGCGAGCCTGGCCGCGTTCACGCACGAGCGCGCCCGCATGGTGGCGGCCACCGAGGTGGTCAGCATGGACGATTCGATCGAAGTGGCGCTGCGCCGCAAAAAAGACTCCTCCATGCGCGTGGCGATTGCCCAGGTGAAGAGCGGCGCGGCGCAGGCCGCGGTGTCGGCCGGCAATACCGGGGCGCTGATGGCGATCGCGCGTTACCTGCTCAAGACGCTGGACGGCATCGATCGTCCGGCCATTGCCGGGCAAATCCCGAATGCGAAGGGTGCGGCCACTACAGTGCTGGATCTGGGCGCCAATGTGGACTGCACGGCGGAGCACCTGCTGCAGTTTGCCGTGATGGGCTCGGCACTGGTGTCCGTGCTGAGCGACAACGAAAGTCCGACGGTCGGCCTGCTCAATATTGGCGAAGAAGCGATCAAAGGCAACGATATCATCAAGCAGGCCGGTGAATTGCTGCGAACGGCGGCCGGGCTGGGTGATTTGAATTTTTATGGCAATGTCGAGGGCAACGACATTTTCAAGGGCACCACCGACATCGTGGTGTGCGACGGTTTTGTCGGCAACGTGGCGCTGAAAACCAGCGAAGGCCTGGCGACGATGATGGGCAACTTCATCAAGCTGGAGTTCTCACGCAATTTCCTGACGAAAATCGCGGCGGGTGCGGCTTATCCCGTTTTAAAAGCAATTAAAAGCCGCATGGATCACCGGCGCTACAACGGCGCGGCGCTGCTGGGCCTGCGCGGCCTGGTGTTCAAGAGCCACGGCTCTGCCGATGCCTTTGCCTTCGGGCAGGCGCTGAGCCGCGCGTATGATGCCGCTAAACACAATTTGCTCGACCGTGTCCAGGCCCGAATTGCTCATGCGGCGCCCCTCTTGGTGTCTGCCCAACCGATCGCAGAGCCTGTCATGGCGGCACCGATACTCTAAAGCGCAATGAAACGATATTCCCGCATCACGGGCACCGGCAGCTATCTGCCTCCCCACCGGCTCAGCAATGCCGACCTGGTGGCCGAACTGGCCACCAGGGGCGTTGAAACCTCGGACCAATGGATTGTCGAGCGCACCGGCATCCGGGCCCGGTATTTTTCCGCGCCCGGCGTGACCTGCAGCGACCTGGCGCTGGTAGCCGCCCAAAATGCCCTGCAGGCCGCCGGCGTTGACGCCAAAGACATCGACCTGATCATCGTGGCCACCTCCACGCCCGACATGGTGTTTCCGTCCAGCGCCTGCATTCTCCAGCACAAGCTGGGCATCGCGGGCTGCCCCGCGTTCGACGTGCAGGCCGTGTGCAGCGGCTTTGTCTATGCGCTGGCCGTGGCCGATGCGATGATCCAGAACGGCACCGCCAGCCGCGCGCTGGTGATCGGCGCCGAAGTGTTCTCGCGCATCCTCGACTTCAACGACCGCACCACCTGCGTGCTGTTTGGCGACGGCGCCGGCGCCGTGGTGCTGGAGGCCTCCGACACGCCCGGGATTCTGGCCACCGACCTGCATGCCGACGGCAAATACGCCAGCATTTTGTGCGTGCCCGGCAGCGTCTCGGGCGGCGAGGTGCTGGGCCACCCGCTGCTCAAGATGGACGGCCAGGCGGTGTTCAAGCTGGCGGTCGGGGTCCTCGACCAGTCGGCCCGCGCCGTCCTGGCCAAGGCCGGCAAGACCGAAGCCGATATCGACTGGCTGATCCCGCACCAGGCCAACATCCGCATCATGCAAAGCACGGCCCGCCGGCTGAAGATGTCGATGGACAAGGTCATCGTCACGGTCGACGAGCACGGCAACACTTCGGCCGCCTCGATTCCGCTGGCGCTCGATTCGGCGGTGCGCGCCAGCAAGGTCAAAAAAGGCGAGACGATCCTGCTTGAAGGCGTTGGCGGCGGCTTCACCTGGGGTTCGGTGCTATTAGAACTGTAGCCACAAGTGCAGATTGCATATGGGCTAACGACTGTTCTTGTTTAATAAATTCATGAAATCTTTTGCATTTGTCTTTCCCGGTCAGGGTTCCCAGTCGGTGGGTATGCTGGGTGCGTGGGGCGACCATCCGGTGGTCGCGCAGACGCTCCAGGAAGCGTCCGACGCGCTGCATGAAGACGTGGCCCGGCTGATCCAGGAAGGCCCGAAAGAAGCCCTCGCCCTGACCACCAACACCCAGCCCGTGATGCTGGTCGCCGGCGTCGCCGCCTACCGCGCCTGGATGGCCGAGACCGGCGCGGCGCCAGCCGTGGTCGCGGGCCATTCGCTGGGCGAGTATTCGGCGCTGGTCGCAGCCGGGGTGTTGAGCCTGGCCCAGGCGGCGCCGCTGGTGCGCCTGCGCGCGCAGGCCATGCAGGACGCCGTGCCGGTGGGCGTTGGCGCGATGGCGGCGATCCTGGGTCTCGATGCTTCGAAAGTGATAGCGGGGTGCGCAGAAGTGACGCGGGCTTTCGGCCCAAACTCTGCCGAAGTTGTGGAAGCGGTGAATTTCAATGATCCGGCACAGACTGTGATCGCCGGCAGCAAGGCGGCGGTGGACAAGGCCTGTGAAGTCTTGAAGGCGGGCGGTGCCAAGCGCGCGCTGCCGCTGCCGGTGTCGGCCCCGTTCCATTCCAGCCTGATGAAGCCGGCCGCCGAAAAGCTCAAGGCCGCATTGGCCACGACGGTGCTGGCCGCGCCGCAAATCCCGGTGATCAACAACATCGATGTGGCGGTGGAGGTCGATGCCGACCGCATCCGCGACGCACTGGTGCGCCAGGCCTTCGGCCCGGTGCGCTGGGTCGAGTGTGTGGCCGCCATCAAGGCGCGCGGCGTGACGACGCTAGTCGAGTGCGGACCCGGCAAGGTGCTGGCCGGGCTGGTGCGGCGCATCGACGCCGAGCTCACGGGCCTGGCCCTGTTCGACCCGGCCACGCTGGCCGAAGCCCGGGGGATTCTTCAATGAGCGCTGTTCCATTCGAAGACCAGGTGGCCTTGGTCACGGGTGCCTCGCGCGGCATTGGCGCCGCGATTGCGCTGGAGCTGGCGCAGCGGGGCTTGAAGGTCATCGGCACCGCCACCACCGATGCCGGTGCCGCCAGGATTGGCCAGGCGCTGGCGGCGTTTCCCGGCTGCGCCGGCAAAACCCTCAATGTGAATGACGCGCTAGCGGCCGAGGCGCTGATCGACGCGATCGTGAAGGAACACGGCGGCCTGCAGGTGCTGGTGAACAACGCCGGCATCACGCGCGACATGCTCGCCATGCGCATGAAGGACGAAGACTGGGACGCGGTGCTCGACACCAACCTGAAGGCGGTGTTTCGCATGAGCCGCGCCGTGATGCGCACCATGATGAAGCAGCGCTATGGCCGCATCATCAGCATCACCAGCGTGGTGGGCGCCTCGGGCAACCCGGGCCAGGCCAACTATGCGGCCGCCAAGGCCGGTGTCGCCGGCATGACGCGCGCGCTGGCACGTGAGCTCGGCAGCCGCAGCATCACCGTGAACTGCGTGGCGCCCGGCTTTATCGAGACCGACATGACGGCCGGCCTGCCACCCGAGCAGCACCAGGCGCTAGTGGGCCAGATTCCGCTGGGTCACCTGGGCCAGCCGTCGGACATCGCGCACGCCGTGGCCTATCTCGCGTCGCCGCAAGCCGCCTATGTGACGGGGCAGGAACTGCACGTCAACGGCGGCATGTACATGAGCTGAAATAGCAGCGAAAACCAGCCGTTCATCCGTTCGGCAGCCGGACCAGGGGATTGCCTGTGGCCCGGCTAGAATCACGGATTATTTACAACCCTAAGAGGGAACCCATGAGCGATATCGAAGCACGTGTCAAAAAAATCATCGCCGAGCAACTCGGTGTGGAAGAATCTCAAGTCGTCAGCGAGAAGGCCTTTGTGGCCGACCTCGGCGCCGACTCCCTGGACACGGTGGAACTGGTGATGGCACTGGAAGACGAGTTCGGCATTGAAATTCCGGACGAAGACGCCGAGAAGATCACCACCGTTCAAAACGCGATTGATTACGCCACCAGCCACCAGAAGGCTTAACTTCCTCAGGATTCAAGCGCATGAGCCGTCGCCGCGTCGTCGTGACCGGCCTGGGTTGCATCAGCCCCGTGGGCAACACGGTGGCCGAGGCCTGGGCCAACCTGCTCGCCGGACAGTCCGGCATCGACCTCATCACGAAGTTCGATGCCTCGAACTTCGCCTGCAAGATCGCGGGCGAGGTCAAGAGATTTGATCTGGAGGCTTATCTCAGCGTCAAGGATGCGCGCGGGATGGACGCTTTCATCCATTTCGGGATTGCGGCTGCGGCCCAGGCCGTGGCCGATGCGGGCCTGCCGACCGGAGGCGCCCTGAGCGAAGAGCTGGCGACGCGCATCGGCTGCGTGATCGGCTCGGGCATCGGCGGCCTGCCGATGATCGAGGCCACCCACACCGAACTGACCAACCGCGGCCCGCGCCGCATCACCCCGTTCTTTGTGCCGGCGTCCATTGTGAATATGGTGGCGGGCCATGTGTCGATACGCTTTGGCTTCAAGGGGCCCAACATCGCCATCGCCACGGCCTGCACCACGGGCCTGCACTGCATTGGCGAGGCCGGCCGCATGATCGAATACGGCGATGCAGACATCATCGTGGCGGGCGGCTCGGAAGCCACCATCTCGCCGCTCGGCGTAGGCGGGTTTGCCGCCATGCGGGCGCTGTCCACCCGTAACGACGACCCCAAGACGGCATCGCGCCCCTGGGACAAGGACCGCGACGGCTTTGTGCTGGGCGAGGGCGCGGGCATGCTGGTGCTTGAAGAATACGAACATGCCAAGGCGCGCGGCGCCAAAATCTACGCCGAACTGGCGGGCTTTGGCATGAGCGCCGACGCCGGCCACATGACGGCGCCCAACATGGACGGCCCGCGCCGCGCCATGCTGTCCGCACTGCGCAACGCGGGTGTCAACGCCGACCAGGTGGACTACCTGAATGCGCACGGCACCTCCACGCCGCTGGGCGACATCAACGAGTGCAACGCCATCAAGGCCGCGCTCGGAGACCATGCGAAGAAAATGGTGGTCAACTCCACCAAGTCCATGACCGGCCATCTGCTGGGCGGCGCCGGCGGCATCGAGAGCGTGTTCACCGTGCTCGCCCTGCACCATCAAATAAGCCCGCCGACCACGAATATCTTCAACCAGGATCCCGAATGCGATCTGGACTTCTGCGCCAACACGGCGCGGGACATGAAGATCGACGTGGCCGTGAAGAACAATTTCGGCTTTGGCGGCACGAACGGGACGCTCGTCTTCAAACGCGCTCCCTGACGTTCAAGCTTCTCTGAATTTTCCAGAATCACCTGATGCACAGTGCCCCATCGGTCTCCTATCCGGTGGGGCGTTCGCGCGTCTGGGCCCTGGCCCTGGGCCTGGCCTGGCTGGGGGGCGCGCTCCTCACGGGCGCATGGTGTGCCCAGGCGGACAGCGTGGGTTGGCGCCAGTGGCTGGCCGTGGCCTGCGTGCTGGCCGGCGCCGGTGTCGCGCTGGCTGGCTGGCTGGCATCGCCTCTTGGCGAATTGCAATGGGATGGCGTGGGCTGGTGCTGGCTGGCGCGAGGGGCGGGCGGCGAACAGGTCGCGGGACTGTTGACGGTGCATCTGGACTTGCAGCGGTGCCTGCTGATACATCTGCGCGGCGCTGGCTGTGGGCGGCGCTGGCTGTGGCTGGAGCAGCGTCGTGAGCCGGCGCGCTGGGACGATCTGCGCCGTGCGGTATATTCGCGCGCCAGAGCCGCGGCCGACGAGGCGCGAGCGCCGTTGCCCGGCTGAGACCGTGAACCGATGAGCGCCAAGATTCCACCCTCCACCTCTGCGCCGATCCTGCCTGCCGCAGCGCCGGCGCCCGCCGACAGCGATCTGCTGCTGGTCGAACGCACCGTGGCCGGCGACCAGCGGGCATTCGAGCTGCTGGTGATCAAGTACCAGCGCCGCATCGAGCGCCTGATCGGGCGCATGGTGCGCGACGTCGACCTGGTGGAGGACATTGCGCAGGAAACCTTCATCCGGGCCTACCGCGCGCTGCACCAGTTCCGGGGCGAGGCGCAGTTCTACACCTGGCTGTACCGCATCGCGGTGAACACCGCCAAGAAGTCCCTGCTCGACATGAAGCGCAACCCGGTGATCTCCGAGAACGCCTTCAGGGTGCCCGACGAGGACGATGAAACTTCCCAGGCCGGGCACGAACTAACTAGCCAAGAGACACCGGAAACCGTACTGGCCGCCAAAGAGATTGCGGCCGTTGTGAACGCCGCCATGCAGGCGTTGCCCGAGGATTTGCGCCAGGCCGTGACGCTGCGCGAGATCGAAGGGCTAAGTTACGAAGAGATTGCTGACGCGATGAATTGCCCGATAGGCACCGTGCGCTCGCGTATTTTCCGGGCCCGCGAGGCAATATCGGCCAAGGTCCGGCCCCTGCTGGAAAACCAGACGGGCAAGCGGTGGTGATTCCTTTCATGGTGGATGGTGACAGGCTGGCAGGTGACAAACATGAATGACATGGTGAATGAACACGAAGCGATTTCCGCCCTCGCAGATGGGCAGCTGCGTGGCGAAGAATTCGCCCGCGCGGTGGAATCCGTCAGCGCCAACGCGCAGGCGCTGGCCACCTGGCACGCCTACCACGTGGTGGGCGATGTGCTGCGCTCCGGCGAGCTGGCCGCCTGCCGCCAGGACGTCGCCTTCATCGCGCGGCTGAAGACCCGCCTGCAGCAGGAGCAGATCCAGGTGCCGTCCAGGAACGGTATGGGAGCTATGGCAGCCAGTGCATATTTCGCGGGAACTGGCGACCAAAGCGGTGATAAAAGGCGGGCGGCCAACGAGTCCAGCTTGCGCTGGAAGCTGGTCGCTGGCTTTGCTTCGCTGGCCGCCGTGGCGGCCATCAGCTGGAACGGGCTCGCCGGATCGGGCCAGCCGGCCCGCCGGCCCCAACTGGCTCAGGCGGTGGTGCCCGTGCAGCCGCAGGCAGCGCAGCCCGCCGTGGCCGTTGCCGACAGCGACTCACCCGTCATGATCCGCGACCCGCGCCTGGATGCCTTTCTGGCGGCCCATGAGCAGTTCGGCGGGACCTCGGCGCTGCAGATGCCGGCCGGATTTCTGCGCAATGCCACTTTCGAGGGGCAGGCCCGTTAGGGGCGTGGGTGCCTGTGTGAGAAAGCTCTCGTCATGATTTTCAAGCCTTTTTGGCGTTACGCCCTTGTGCTGTCTGCGCTGGGCGCTATGAATCTAGTAGCTGCGCAGACGCCTGCGGCCGTCGCGCCCGCGGCCCAGCCTGACAGCCCATTGGCCGATCGCAGCGTGGGCGATTGGCTGATGCGCATGCACGAGGCTTCGCGCAAGCGCGCCTACACCGGCACGTTCGTGGTGTCTTCTTCGTCGGGCAACCTGTCCAGCGCACGCATCTGGCACGTGTGCGAAGGCGATCAGCAGATGGAGCGCGTCGAGGCGTTGACCGGCGTGCCGCGCTCCACCTTCCGGCACAACGACCAGGTCGTCACGTTTTTCCCGCAGGCGCGGGTCGTCAAAACCGAGCGGCGCGAGTCGCTCGGGCTGTTTCCCAACCTGCTCAAGTCCAGCAACTCGGCGATTGACGAGTTTTACACCGCGCAGCAGGCCGGCAGTGGCCGCGTGGCCGGTTTCGACGCCAGCGTGGTGCAACTCAAGCCCAAAGACAAGCTGCGCTTTGGCTATCGCATCTGGAGCGAAAAGAAGTCCGGCCTGGTGGTCAAGCTGCAAACGCTCGACACCGATGGCCGGGTGCTCGAACAGGCCGCCTTTTCCGATCTGCAAATTGATGCACCGGTCAAGATGAGCGCCCTGGCCCAGATGATGGGCGATACCGCGGGCTACAAGGTCGTCGCCACAGAACTGGTCAAGACCACCGCGGCGGCCGAGGGCTGGGCCCTGAAAAGCCCGGTGGCCGGATTCAAGCCGATGAACTGCTACAAGCGTCCGATGGCCGCAGAAGGCGGCGCCCACGACGCCTCCGACAATACCCTGCAGTGGGTGTTTTCGGATGGGCTGGCGTCGGTTTCCCTCTTTGTCGAAGCCTATGACCCCAAACGTCATACGCAGGAAGTTCATCTGACCATGGGCGCCACCCAGATGCTGACGCGGCATTTGAGCGACCGGTCGGGTGACTGGTGGATCACGGTGGTGGGCGAAGTGCCGCTGCCCACGCTCAGGGTGTTCGCGCAGAATCTTGAGCGTACAAAATAGACCCCGACTCGATGGACTTATTTCAATGAAAGGCCGGTAATGCTTCATATCGACTGGAAAAAAATGCGTGTCAGGGCGGGCTCGTTCGCGGCTGCCGGGGCGCTCGCGCTGGCGGCCGGCACGGCTGCCCTGGTGCCGACCGGGCCCGTGGCGGCGCAAACGCGCACGCTGCCCGACTTCACCGATCTGGTGGAGCAGGTGGGGCCGTCGGTAGTGAACATCCGCACGCTGGAGAAAGCGCCGGCCGACGCCGACGCGGGCAGCAATCCAGACGCCGACATGCAGGAATTCTTCCGGCGCTTTTTTGGCGTGCCGCTGCCCGGCGCGCCGCGCCAGTCACCGCCGCGCCCGAACCGCTCGCAACCGGAAGAAGAGCAGCCGCGCGGCGTTGCCTCCGGCTTCATCCTCACCACGGACGGCTACATCATGACCAATGCGCACGTGGTCGATGGCGCCGACGAAGTCATGGTGACGCTGACCGACAAGCGCGAGTTCAAGGCCAAGATTATTGGCGCCGACAAGCGCAGCGATATCGCCGTGGTGAAGATTGACGCCACCGGCCTGCCGGCCGTGAAAATCGGCGACGTGGGCAAGCTCAAGGTCGGCGAGTGGGTGATGGCGATCGGCTCGCCGTTCGGCCTGGAAAACACCGTGACTGCCGGCATCGTGAGCGCCAAGCAGCGCGACACCGGCGACTACCTGCCGTTCATCCAGACCGACGTGGCCATCAACCCGGGCAACTCGGGCGGCCCCCTGATCAATATGCGCGGCGAAGTGGTGGGCATCAACAGCCAGATCTACTCGCGCTCGGGCGGCTTCATGGGGATTTCGTTTGCGATCCCCGTGGACGAGGCCATTCGCGTGAGCGACCAGCTGCGTGCCACCGGGCGCGTGTCGCGCGGGCGCATCGGCGTGCAGATCGACGAGGTCACCAAGGACGTGGCCGAGTCGATCGGGCTGGGCAAGCCGGTGGGGGCGCTGGTGCGCGGCGTCGAGAGCGGCTCGCCGGCCGACAAGGCGGGCGTGCAGCCGGGCGACGTCATCACGCGCTTCGACGGCAAGGCGATCGACAAGGCGACCGACCTGCCGCGCCTGGTGGGCAACACCAAGCCCGGCACGCGCAGCCTACTCACGGTGTTCCGCCGCGGCGCCTCCAAGGATCTGGCTATCACCATCGCGGAGATCGAACCCGACAAGACCGTCAAGACCACCGCCCGCAATGAAAAACCGAAGGCCGCCAGCGCCGCGCAGTCGCTGGGCCTGTCGGTCAGTGACCTGTCGGCGGAGCAGAAAAAAGAGCTCAAGCTCAAGGGCGGCGTGAAGGTCGACGCAGTGACCGACGCAGCACAGCGCGCGGGCCTGCGTGAAGGCGATGTGATTATGGCCGTTGCCAACACGCCGGTCAGCAACGTCAGGGAATTCGACGCGGCCGTCACCAAGGCCGACAAGAGCAAGCCGGTGAATGTGCTGTTCCGCCGTGGGGACTGGGCGCAATACGCCCTGATCCGGCAGGCGCGTTGATCGGGCCGGGGCCATCTCCAAACGCAGCGAAAGGCCGCCCCGAGCAGGTTGGCCCCCTTGAGGGGCAATGCAATGCAGCCACGCAGTGGCAAATGTGGGGGCTCGTAAAGCCCCAGCCCGGACTCGGGTTTGGGGTTTTTTGGGGGTGGTGGACTTAAAACGACTGCCTGCAAAAAATATTTTTTTGAAGCTGCGGGGTCGATTATTGTTTGTAATCACTAACTTCTAAAAGGGTTAATTACAAATTTGGATAGAATCTGCAGCCTAAAGCAGTGATTAGCGACATATTGAAAATGCCTAAACCCACGATGCGGGATGAAGTCAGGCTGTGCACCGTCGGTCCACAGATCACCCACAAGTTGTCCAGAGTCTTACCCACGGTAATTGTTGATAAGCTGTGAATAAAATTCTTGTTGTTAGGTTGCAACGACCCGATTTGGCGGGTGTCGGGCCTGTACGCGCCGGACTTTTTGCCTACAATGAAGCTCCAACTAATCGCAGTTGCCATAGATTGTTGGTTCAGGGCGCGTCACAACTCGACGCGCCCTTTTTTATTTCCGTACCCCATTCAATTCAATCACTTGAAGCTCTTCGTTGATGAATCACATCAGAAATTTTTCGATCATTGCGCACATTGATCACGGCAAGTCGACACTCGCAGACCGCTTGATTCAGCGCTGCGGTGGTCTTGCCGATCGCGAGATGCAGGCGCAGGTGCTCGACTCGATGGACATCGAAAAAGAGCGTGGGATAACCATCAAGGCGCAGACCGCTGCGCTGCATTACAAGGCACTCGATGGACAGATCTACAACCTCAATTTGATCGACACACCGGGCCACGTCGACTTCTCTTATGAAGTGAGCCGCTCGCTCTCCGCCTGCGAAGGTGCGTTGCTCGTGGTCGATGCATCGCAAGGTGTCGAGGCGCAGACGGTGGCCAACTGCTACACCGCGCTCGATCTCGGCGTCGAAGTGGTGCCGGTGCTCAACAAGATGGATTTGCCGAACGCCGATCCCGACAACGCCCGAGCAGAGATTGAGGACGTGATCGGCATCGACGCGACCGACGCGATTCCGTGTTCGGCCAAGACCGGCATGGGCATCGACGAAATCCTCGAGGCCGTGGTGGCCAGAATTCCGCCGCCCAGGGGCAATCCGGCGGGCCCGCTGCGCGCCATGATCATCGACAGCTGGTTCGACAGCTACGTCGGCGTGGTGATGCTGGTGCGTGTGGTCGATGGCCGGCTGGCTAGAGGCGAGCGTATCAAGATGATGGCTACCGGTGCCATGTACAACGCCGACAGCCTGGGCGTCTTCACGCCCGCCAACGAGACGCGCGCGGCACTGGAGGCGGGCGAGGTGGGCTACATCATCGCCGGCATTCGCGAATTGCAGGCCGCCAAGGTGGGTGACACCATCACATTGATCCGGCCCGGCACCGGCGGCGCGGCCTTCACCGCGACCGAGGCGCTGCCCGGCTTCAAGGAAATCCAGCCGCAGGTGTTTGCCGGGCTGTATCCGACCGAGGCGAACCAGTACGAAGGATTGCGCGACAGCCTGGAAAAGCTCAAGCTGAACGACTCCTCGCTGTACTACGAGCCCGAAGTCTCGCAGGCGCTGGGCTTCGGTTTTCGCTGCGGTTTTCTGGGCCTGCTGCACATGGAGATCGTGCAGGAGCGGCTCGAGCGCGAGTTCGATCAGGATCTGATCACCACGGCGCCGAGCGTGGTGTACCAGGTCGTCAAGGCCGATGGCGAAATCGTGATGGTGGAGAACCCCGCGAAGATGCCGGACCAGGGGCGCATGGAAGAAATCCGCGAGCCGATTGTCACGGTGCACCTGTACATGCCGCAGGAATACGTGGGCGCGGTCATGACGCTGGCCAACCAGAAGCGCGGCGTGCAGATGAACATGGCGTACCACGGGCGCCAGGTGATGCTGACCTACGAACTGCCGCTGGGCGAGATCGTGCTCGACTTCTTCGACAAGCTCAAGTCAGTGAGCCGGGGCTACGCCTCGATGGACTACGAGTTCAAGGAGTACCGCGCGGCGGACGTGGTCAAGGTCGATATCTTGCTCAACGGCGAGAAGGTCGACGCGCTGTCCATCATCGTGCACCGTTCCCAGTCGCAGTACCGCGGCCGCGCCGTGGTGGCCAAGATGCGCGAGATCATCTCGCGCCAGATGTACGACGTCGCCATCCAGGCGGCCATCGGGAGCAACATCATTGCGCGTGAGACAATCAAGGCGCTGCGCAAGAACGTGCTCGCCAAGTGTTATGGCGGCGATATTTCGCGCAAACGCAAACTCCTTGAAAAACAAAAAGCAGGCAAGAAGCGCATGAAGCAGATTGGATCGGTCGAAGTCCCCCAGGAAGCCTTTCTGGCCATTTTGCAGGTGGAGGACTGATGCAAATCCTGACCTCCCTGATTCTGGCGGCCTTTGCCGCCTATGCCGGTGCCTGGTACTTCGGCGCGTTCGAGGGCAACTTCGCCTTGCTGCTGTTCATGGCGACCGTGGTCACCGGCCTGTACTGGCTGGCCGAGCGGTTTTACTTTTTGCCCCAGCGCAAAAAAGCCGCTGTCGCACTCGAGGTGCAGGCGACCCAGCGCCGCAGCGAACTCGCCAAAATGGGCATCGACAAGGTCGATGGCGACATCGCCCAGGCCAGGAGCCGGATCATCATGCAGCCCTGGTGGCTGGACTGGACCGCGGGTTTGTTCCCGGTGATCGCCGCCGTGTTCCTGCTGCGCTCGTTTCTGTTCGAGCCGTTCAAGATCCCGTCGGGCTCGATGATTCCCACGCTGCGGGTGGGCGACCTGATCCTGGTCAACAAATTTATCTACGGCATCCGCCTGCCGGTGCTCAACACCAAAATTACCGAAGGCAGTCCGCCCCAGCGCGGCGACGTGATGGTGTTTCGCTACCCGCCGCAGCCGAGCCTGGACTACATCAAGCGCGTGGTGGGCCTGCCGGGCGACGAGGTGGCCTATCTCAACAAGCGGCTCACCATCAACGGCAAGCCAGTGGTCACCACGGCCTTGCCCGAATTTTTTGACGATGATGCGATGCGCTATTACAAGCAGTACCAGGAAGTGCTGGGCACGCATACGCACCGGCTGCTCAACGATGACGACCGGCCGGCCTTTGTGCCTGGCGTGGAAGATTTCCCCAACCGCCAGAATTGCCGCTACAGTATCGAGGGCGTCGTTTGCAAGGTGCCGCCAGGCCAGTATTTCATGATGGGTGACAACCGCGATAATTCACTCGATTCGCGCTACTGGGGGTTCGTGCCCGATAACAACATTGTCGGCAAGGCGTTCTTCGTCTGGATGAACTTCGGCGACCTCAAGCGCATTGGCTCGTTCAATTAATAGTGGTTTAAAAGGCAGGGTATGCAACGTCAATTCAAATCGAGGCAGCGCGGTCTTTCCTTCATCGGGTTGATTTTCTTCGGTGGCATCCTGGCCTGTATCGGCGTGATGCTGGCACAGGTCGCGCCCACCGTCATCGAATACCAGTCGATCTCCAAAGCCGTCGACAAGGCGGCCCGCGAGGGCAATTCGGTCGTCGAAGTGCGCACGATTTTTGACAAGGCCGCCGACATTGACTACATCACCGCCATCACTGGAAAAGACCTGGACGTTACCAAGGACGGCGACAAGGTGGTCGTCAACTTTGCCTACAACAAGGAAATCCACATGGTCGGCCCCGCGTACCTGCTGCTGAAATACAGCGGGCGCTCCAAGTAAGCGTGACGGGCGGCCTCGCCAGCCTGCAAGCACGCTTGCAGCACAGCTTTTCCGATTCCCGCTTGCTTGAGCGTGCCGTCACGCACCGCAGCTTTTCTTCCGACCATAACGAGCGTCTCGAATTTCTGGGCGACTCCGTTCTGAGCCTGGCGGTTTCCAGCCTGCTGTACGACAGGCTGCGTGACCTGCCCGAGGGCGATCTGTCGCGCATCCGCGCCAACCTGGTCAAGCAGGACACGTTGCACCGGCTGGCGCTGGAACTGGGCCTGTCCAGTGTGATCCGTCTCGGGGAGGGTGAGGCCCGCTCCGGCGGCCAAAAGCGCCCCTCGATCCTGGCCGATGTGCTCGAGGCCCTGATCGGGGCCGTCTACCTGGATGCGGGCTACGGCACGGCCGAGGCACTGGTACACCGCCTGTTCCAGGCGGTCGAGATCAACCCCACGATGCAGGCCATCGGCAAGGACCCCAAGACCGAGTTGCAGGAATGGCTGCAGGGGCGCAAGATGAAGCTGCCAAGCTACCGCGTGGTGGGCACCCTGGGCGCGGCCCATAAGCAGACGTTTGACGTGGAATGCGAAATCACCGAACTGGGCGCCACCGAGCGTGGCATTGGCGGCTCGAGGCGCGCCGGTGAACAGGCCGCGGCGGCGGCGATGCTGACCCACCTGAAAGCGAAGATCAAATGAACAATGCTACGAAAACTGTAGCTTCCAGTGAAGAACCCACGGGGGCTACAGGCTCAATTGAGTCTAAAAACCTGGGTGTAGCCAGTGCCGGCGCAGCGGGTCAGCACTGCGGCCTGATCGCCATCGTGGGCAAGCCCAATGTGGGCAAGTCCACGCTGCTCAACGCGCTGGTGGGCCAGAAGATCAGCATCACCTCGAACAAGGCGCAAACCACGCGCCACCGCATCACGGGCATCCGCACGCGCGGCGCCACGCAGTTCGTGTTCGCCGATACGCCGGGTTTCCAGACGCGGCACAACACGGCGCTGAACAAGTCGCTCAACAAGACCGTGCTGGGCGCGGTCAGCGATGTGGACCTGATCCTGTTCGTGGTCGAGGCCGGCAGCTTCACGCTGGCCGATGCCAAGGTGCTGTCGCTGCTCAAACAAGACATCCCGACCCTGTTGATCGCCAACAAGCTCGACAACATCCACCGCCGCGCCGAAATCGCGCCCTGGCTCAAGAGCATGCAGGAGCGCCACCCGTTCACCGAGTTCGTGCCGATGTCGGCCAAGAGCCCCAAGGATGTCGAGCGGCTGTTCGGCATCTGCGAGAAATACCTGCCCGAGCAGCCCTGGATGTACGCCGAGGACGAACTCACCGACCGCAGCGAGAAGTTCCTGGCCTCCGAGACCGTGCGCGAAAAGCTGTTCCGCTTCACCGGCGACGAGCTGCCCTACACCTCCACGGTCATCATCGACAAGTTCGAGGAGGAAATGGGCAAGAACCACAGCCGGCTGGTCAAGATCGCGGCCACCATCGTGGTCGAGCGCGAAGGCCACAAGGCCATGGTGATTGGCGAGAAGGGCGAGCGCCTCAAGCGCATCGGCACCGAGGCGCGCCAGGAGCTGGAAAAACTGATGGAAGCCAAGGTGTTTCTCGAGCTCTGGGTCAAGGTGCGCTCGGGCTGGGCCGATGACGAGGCGCGCGTGCGCTCTTTTGGCTATGAGTAGGTGTGGCGGCTAAACGCATCTCCGACGAGCCGGCCTATGTGCTGCACCGCTACGACTGGAGCGAGTCGAGCCTGATTCTCGAAGTGTTCACGCGCCAGCAGGGCCGGGTCGCGCTGGTGGCCAAGGGGGCCAAACGGCCCAGCTCCAGCTTTCGCCCGGTGCTGCTGCCGCTGCAGCCGCTGCGCGTCACGTATTCGCTCGGGGCGGGCGGCGACGCCGAAATTCACACCCTCAAGGGCGCGGAATGGGTCGGCGGCCATGTGATGCCCACCGGCGACGCGCTCCTGTCGGGCTACTACCTCAACGAGCTGCTGCTGCGCCTGCTGGCCCGCGACGATCCGCACCAGCGGCTGTTCGACAGCTATTGCTCCGTGGTGCAGGTGCTGGCGTCCGAGCATGGCGAGGCCCTGCAACCCGCGCTGCGCGCCTTCGAGCTGCTGCTGCTGCGCGAGATCGGCCTGCTGCCGCTGCTCGATGCGCAAACCATGACGCTCGGCGCGCTGCAGGCCGACACCCGCTACGTGCTGGTGCCGGAGGGCGGCCTGCGCCAGAGCCATGCACAGGACCGGGCCAGCCTGAGCGGCGCGCAGTGGGCCGCGCTGCAGCATTCGCTGGACAACGAGGCGCCGTTTACCGCCACGCTGCGTGCCTGCGCCGAGGTGATGGCCGAGCTCAAGCCCCAATTGCGCACGCTGCTGCACTACCATTGCGGTGTCGCCACCCTCAAAACGCGGCAGATGATGCTGGATATCCAATCGCTATGAACAAAACGGCGCTGTCGGTCAATGTCAATCTCGTGGCGCAGGTGCGCAACCGGCGCAACCTGGGTTTTCCCAGCGTCACGCGCGCGGCCCTGCTGTGCCTGCAGGCCGGAGCGCAGGGCATCACGGTGCATCCGCGGCCCGATGAGCGGCATATCCGGCCGCATGACGTGCAGGAGCTGGCCGAGCTGCTGAAAGCCTGGCCGGATCGCGAATTCAACATCGAAGGCAACCCGTTTCAGAACCTGATGGGCTTCGTGCGCGCGCAGCGGCCGCAGCAGTGCACCTTTGTGCCGGACTCCGAGGACCAGCCGACCAGCGACCACGGCTGGGATTTGACGCGCGACGGCGAGCGGCTGCGCCCGCTGATCGCCGAGGCCCATGCGCTGGGCGCGCGCGTCAGCCTGTTCATGGACGCCGAGCCACAAGCCATGGCGGCCGCGAAGGCCGTGGGCGCCGATCGTGTGGAGCTGTACACCGAGCCCTATGCCGCGGCGTGGGGCACGCCCGGGCAAGCCGCGCAGCTGCAGCGGTTCACACGCACCGCGCAGGCCGCGATTGACGCGGGCCTGGAAATCAACGCCGGCCACGACCTGAACCGCGACAACCTCGCCGCCTTTTTGAAGCAGGTGCCCGGCGTGCGCGAAGTCTCGATCGGCCATGCGCTGATGGCCGACGCGCTGGAGCTGGGCTATGCCGCCACGGTAAAGGAGTACCTGCGCTGTATCGACCAGGCCTTCGCATGAGGCGCGCGTGATTTACGGCATCGGCACCGACATCTGCGACGTGCGCCGCATCCGCGCCAGCGTGGAACGCCACGGCGAACGCTTTGCGCAAAAAATCCTCAGCGACGTCGAGTTCGCCACCTGGACGGCGCGCAGCGCACGCTGGCCCGAGCGCGGCATCCGCTACCTGGCGACCCGCTTTTCGGCCAAGGAGGCCTTCAGCAAGGCGATTGGTCTGGGCATGCGCCTGCCGATGAGCTGGCGGCTGTGCGAGGTGGGCAAACTTGCCAGCGGCAAGCCCTGCATCGTGCTGCACGGCGGCCTGAAAACCTGGTTTGAATCGCAGGGCCTGAGCGCGCACGTCAGCGTGACCGACGAGACCGATTACGCGGCGAGCTTTTGCGTGGTTGAAAAAATATAGAAAAAGTGCCTGTGACCTATATGGGTGCTTCGCATATAGCTATTAAAATAGTAGCAATCCATTTTTGACCAAATACCTTCCATGTCCCAGCACGCCCCCCTCATCATCGACATCGCCGGCCTGACGCTGAGCAAAGCCGACCGCCGCCGCCTCAAGCATTCCTTGACCGGCGGCATCATCCTGTTCGCGCGCAACTGGCAAGACCGCGCGCAGCTCACGGCCTTGTGCCGCGATATCAAGAAGATCCGCCAGGACCTGCTGATCTGCGTGGACCACGAGGGCGGGCGCGTGCAGCGCTTCAGGACCGATGGCTTCACCCATCTGCCGCCGATGCGCGCGCTGGGCGAGCTGTGGCTGACGCAGCCGCTGCAGGCCACCAACGCAGCCACCGCCTGCGGCTACGTGCTCGGCGCCGAGTTGCGCGCCTGCGGCGTGGACTTCAGCTTTACCCCGGTGCTGGATCTGGATTTTGGCGCCAGCAGCGTCATTGGCGACCGCGCCTTTGGGCGCGATCCGCGCGTGGTGGCGCTGCTGGCCAAGAGCCTGATGCACGGCCTCTTGCAAAGCGGCATGGCCAATTGCGGCAAACACTTCCCGGGCCATGGTTTCGTGCGGGCCGACTCGCACACCGACGTGCCCGTGGACCGGCGCAGCCTCAAGGCCATCCTGGCCGACGATGCGGCGCCGTACCAGTGGCTCAGTACCACGCTGTCCAGCGTCATGCCGGCCCACGTGATCTACCCCAAGGTCGATGCCCGGCCGGCCGGTTTCTCGTCCAAGTGGCTGGGCGACATTCTGCGCGGCCGCCTGGGTTTTGGCGGCGCGATTTTCAGCGACGACCTCAGCATGGCCGGGGCGCGCCTGCTCGATGGCCGGCCCGTGAGCTACACCGAGGCGGCCGTGGCGGCACTCGCCGCGGGCTGCGACTTGGTGTTGCTGTGCAACCAGAGTGTGGGCGACGGCAAAGAGGTGGACGCCCTGCTGGACGGCCTGGTCGTCGCGCAGCTGCGCGGGCAGTGGCATCCGATGGAGGCCAGCGAAGAGCGCCGGCGCGCGTTGCTGCCGCTCGCACCACCGCTGGCCTGGGACGCGCTGATGGTGCAGCCAGCCTACATGCACGCGCTGGATTTACTGCCCTGACGCCTCGGCGCCGGCCGCCCCGGGCCACGCCAGCGGACCCACCAGATCGAGGTGCGTCAGGTACAGGCGCAGGTCGAACTCCAGCTGGTGGTAGTCGGGTTCCATGTGGGTGCAGAGCTGGTAGAAGGCCTTGTCGTGCTGCTTTTCCTTGATGTGCGCCAGCTCGTGCACCGCGATCATCTTCAGGAACCCGGCCGGCGCGTCCCTGAACAGGGTGGCGACACGGATTTCGCGCTTGGACTTGAGCTTGCCGCCCTGCACCCGTGACACGGTGCTGTGCGTGCCCAGGGCGTTCTGGATGACGTGCAGCTTGCTGTCGAAGGCGACCTTGCTCAGGGGATCGGAGCTGCGCAGGAAGTCGTTCTTGAGCGCCATCACGTAGTCGTACAGCGCCCTGTCGGTGCGCACGCCGTGCGCGGGCGTGCGGTATTTTTTGAGCAGCAGTTCGCCCAGGCGGCTTTGCTGGACGAGCCGGTGCACCTGCGCTTTGACGTCGTCCGGGTAGCCCGACAGGTATTTCAGGTTTTGCATGGGGTGGAAGGGCCTATTGTCCGTCACGTCCGCCAGGGCTACCGTCTTCGAATCTTGCTACCCTTGGGGCATGAACCCGACCCATACATCCGACTCCCGCCGCATCAATCTGGCCCTGCAGGGCGGTGGCTCCCACGGCGCCTTCACCTGGGGCGTGCTCGATGCGCTGCTGGAAGATGGCCGCATCGAGATCGAGGGCATCAGCGGCACCAGCGCGGGCGCCATGAATGCGGTGGCGCTGGCGCAGGGTCTGGCCCAAGCCGCCGACAAGCCCGGTGCCGACCCGCGTGAGGCCGCGCGTGCCGCGCTGGCCCGCTTCTGGAACGGCATCGTCGACATGGGCGCCGTGTCGTCGTCCATTTCGCAAGCGCAGCGTGCGCCGTTCGATCTGCTATTTGGCGGGCTGGGCAGCTCGATCGGCGGCAACTCCCCCGCCCAACTCTGGACCGATGCCATGACCAGCTTCTGGGCGGGCTCGGTGTCGCCCTACCAGAGCAATCCGTTCGATATCAATCCCTTGATGAAATTCCTGGAGAGCCAGATCGATTTCGAGCGGCTGGCGGCGCACAAGGGCACCCGGGTGTTCGCGGTGGCCACCTGCGTGCAGACCGGCAAGGCCGAGGTGTTTTCGGGCAAGCGGCTGACCGCCCGTGCGGTCATGGCCTCGGCCTGCCTGCCCATGGTGTTCCAGGCGGTCGAGATCGAGGGTCACCACTATTGGGACGGCGGCTACTCGGGCAACCCCGCGATCCACCCCCTGATCTACCAATGCCAGAGCCGCGACGTGTTGCTGGTGCAACTCAACCCGATCAAGCGCGACAAGCTGCCCACCACCGCCGCCGAAATCATGGACCGGACCAGCGAGATCACCTTCAACGGCGCCCTGATCGCCGAGATGCGCGCCATCGCCTTCGTCAAGCGCCTGCTGGCCGAGGGCAAGCTCGATCCCGCGCGCTACAAGGATGTGCTGATGCACCGCATCGACGGCGGCGAAGCGCTGGAAGCGTACGACGCGTCCAGCAAGTCATCGATGGACGGCAAGCTGATCCTTGCCTTGCGCGACCTCGGCATCAGTTGCACCCGACAGTGGCTCGGCAAGCGCTACAAGTCGCTCGGGGTGATGGACACCGTGAATATCGCGCGCGACTATCTGGATGACCTTCGGGTGCCGGTGCAGGAGGCCAGAAATGGCGCCTCGTCTGTGACGTCCGGCTGATCCGGAGAATTCGCTGGCCCGACACTTCCCGGCGCAAGGCCGGCGTCTCAGGATTCCCGTCGCAAGGCCGGGAATAAAATCACGTCGCGGATGCTGGGGCTGTCGGTCAGCAGCATCATCAGGCGGTCGATGCCGATGCCGCAGCCGCCCGTGGGCGGCATGCCGTATTCGAGGGCGCGCACGAAGTCGTGGTCGTAGAACATGGCTTCGTCGTCGCCGCCGTCCTTGGCCGCCACCTGCGCCTGGAAGCGCGCCGCCTGGTCCTCGGCGTCGTTGAGCTCGGAAAAGCCATTGCCGAATTCGCGCCCGGTGATGTAGAGCTCGAAGCGCTCGGTGACTTCAGGACGTTCGTCGTTGGCGCGCGCCAGCGGTGAAATCTCGGTCGGGTGCTCCATGATGAAGGTCGGCTGCCAGAGCTTTTCTTCCACGGTCTCTTCGAAGTACAGCACCTGCAGGCTGGGCAGCGAGCGGCTCGATAGTTTGTTTTTCCCCTCCGACAGGCCCAGCTTTTTGAGCGCATTGGTCAGCCAGGCGGCGTCGTCCACATGGGCGCCGGCGTCGGTGTGTTTGAGAATGGCTTCGACGATGGTCAGCCGCTCGAACGGCTGCGACAGATCCACCGGTTTGCCGCCGTACTGGAGCTGCAGCGTGCCCAGGGTCTTCTGCGCCACATTGCGGATGATGGCTTCGGTAAAACTCATCAGATCCAGGTAGTTCCAGTACGCAGCGTAGAACTCCATCATGGTGAACTCGGGGTTGTGGCGCACCGAGATGCCTTCGTTGCGGTAGCTGCGGTTGATCTCGAACACGCGCTCGAAGCCGCCCACGATCAGGCGCTTGAGGTACAGCTCGGGCGCGATGCGCAGGAACATTTCCTGATCCAGCGCGTTGTGGTGCGTCTTGAACGGTTTGGCGTTGGCGCCCCCGGGAATGGGGTGCAGCATGGGCGTCTCGACCTCCAGAAAATCGTTCTCCACCATAAAGTCGCGGATCGCGCTGACGGCGCGGCTGCGTGCCTTGAAGCGCTCGCGCGCCGACTCGTCGGTCATCAGGTCCACATAGCGCTGGCGGTACTTGGTTTCCTGGTCGGCCATGCCGTGGAACTTGTCGGGCATGGGGCGCAGGCTCTTGGTGAGCAGGCGCACGTTGCTGGCGTGGATCGATAGCTCGCCGGTCTTGGTCTTGAAGACCTGGCCCTCGGCGGCCACGATGTCGCCCAGATCCCAATGCTTGAAGCGGGTGTACAGCTCTTCGCCGACGGCATCGCGCGTGACGTAGATCTGGATGCGCCCGCTGCCGTCCTGCAGCGTCGCAAAGCTGGCCTTGCCCATCACGCGCTTGAGCATCATGCGCCCGGCGATCTTGGCGGGGATGCCCAGTGCTGCCAGCTCTTCGGTGCTTTTCCCATCGTGCGCGGTAAACAGCGTGGCAGCATGGTCGGTCGGCTTGAAGTCATTGGGGAAGGCGACGCCCTTGCCCTCGCGCTGACGCTGGCGGATGGCCTTGAGTTTTTCGCGGCGCTCCAGGATCAGCAGGTTTTCGTCGGGCGCGGCGACGGGCGCCGAATGGTTTTTGTGGTCAGACATGAATGAGGGCCGCTATGGAAATGCCGCAGTGAAGGCTGCGTTCGCGAAGAACTTTTCGCCAAAACCACGTATTTTAAGTTTTTGGCGTGTGCGGCCCGGAATCAGTGCGGGATGCCGGCCCGCGCCAGCAGGTCGCTCACCAGTTCCAGTCGCACCAGCGGGTTCTCCAGCGCCATCAGGCGCTGCTTGAGTTCTAACGGCAGCGGCAGCAGTTCGCACCAGCGATTGGCGACCCAGCCGCACTCGTCGAGCTGCCACGGTTCCTGCAGCGGCATTTGCGCCGGCGCGGGCTCGCGCAGCTGCAGCGCGTGGATCAGTTGGCGCAGCGCGTCCGCCGTGCCCTGCAGGTCGTCGGGTACGGGCACCGCCATGTCGTCGTCGATCCGCTGCACTTCGGCGACCCACAATCCGTGCTTGAGCCGCTCGCTGCGGCTGATTCGAAAGCGCTGGGCGCCGGTACAGCGGATTTGCAGCAACCCCGCTTGCGGTGCCGCCAGCTCGGTGATGGTGGCCAGGGTGCCCACGTCGGAGAAGGCCTCGTGGGCGCCCGGCACCTGCACTTCCGGGCCCTGCGTCAGGCTGACGATGCCAAAAGGAGCGCCGGCCCGGTGGCATTTGCCGATCATGTCGAGATAGCGCACCTCGAAAATACGCAGTGGCAGTACCCCGCCGGGGAAAAGAACGGTGCCCAGCGGAAACAGCGGCAAAGAGGAGAGGGTGAGCGCAGGGAGCATCGCTACATCGATAAGTCACTTCTGGCCGCTATCATCCCATGACCTGATCGACTTGTACCCATGCCTTACCAAATCATCTCCTTCCTGCTCGACGTGACCATCGGCCTGCTGGGCGGCGCCTGCCTGCTGCGCCTGTACATGCAGTACCAGCGCGTGCCCTTTGGCAATCCGGTGGGGCGCTTTGTGTTTGCGCTGACCGACTGGCTGGTGCTGCCGCTGCGGCGCATCGTGCCCGCGGCGGGGCGCTGGGATCTGGCGAGTCTGGCGGGCGCTTTCCTGCTGGTGCTGGCACAGTACATCGTGCTGTGGCTGCTGGCCGGCGCCGAGAGTGCGCTGATTTTTCTGCCGGTACTGGCCGCCTTTGGCCTGGTACGGCTGGTGATTTCGGGGCTGACGGGCCTGTTGATCGTGTATGCCGTGATGTCCTGGGTGCAAACCGGCGGCTCACCGCTGTTCCATGTGATCGAGCGTTTGTGCGAGCCGCTATTGCGTCCGATCCGGCGTATCGTTCCGCTGGTCGGGGGGATCGACCTGTCACCGCTGGTGCTGCTGGTGCTGCTGCAGGTGGCGTCGATGGTGTGGTGGACTATCCAGGCGGTGGTGCTGCACTGAGCCGCTGCCGTCAAGCCACCGCGTCCGCCGACTGGCGCAGCAGCATGGCCAGCGTGCTGGCAATGGTCTTGCGCAGCTCGCGGCGGTCGCAAATGAGGTCGATCGCGCCTTTTTGCTGCAGGAATTCGGCGCGCTGAAAGCCTTCGGGCAGGGTCACGCGCACCGTGGACTCGATCACGCGCGGGCCGGCAAAACCGATCAGCGCCTTGGGCTCGGCCATCACCACATCGCCCAAGAAGGCAAAGCCGGCGCTGACGCCGCCCATGGTCGGGTCGGTCAGCACGCTGATATAGGGCAGGCCTTTCTTGGCCAGACGGGTCAAGGAGGCATTCGTCTTGGCCATCTGCATCAGGCTCAGCAAGCCTTCCTGCATGCGGGCGCCGCCGGTGGCGGTAAAGCAGATGAAGGGCACCTTTTGTTCGATCGCCGCGTGCACGCCGCGCACAAAGCGCTCGCCCACCACGCTGCCCATGCTGCCGCCCATGAAGTCAAATTCGAAGCACGCCACCACCACGCTGATGCTGTGCACCGCGCCGCCCATGACCACCAGCGCATCGGTCTCGCCGGTGTTTTCCAGCGCTTCTTTCAGGCGCTCGGGGTATTTGCGGCTGTCCTTGAACTTGAGCGCGTCCACGGGAAGCACCTCCTGCCCGATCTCGTAGCGGCCTTCCGGGTCGAGAAATACATTGAGCCGCGCGCGCGCACCGATGCGGTGGTGGTGGCCGCAACTCGGGCACACGTTCTGGTTCTGCTCCAGATCGGTCTTGTACAGCACCGTTTCGCAGCTTGGGCACTTGACCCACAGGCCTTCGGGCACGCTACGGCGGTCCGCCGGGTCGGTTTGCTGGATTTTGGGGGGAAGAAGTTTTTCTAGCCAACTCATGGATTCAATGCTCCTGTGGGTGGGATTATCGGCCAGCGGCATTCTTGGCCGTGGCGGCGGGCAGGGCGTCGAGCGCCTCGCGGATGCCGGCCAGGAATGCGCGCACCACCGGCACGACCTGCTCGCGCGGCTGGCCATCGATCAACTGGATGATCTTCGTGCCGATCACCACCGCATCGGCGGCCGAGCCGATGGCTTGCGCCGTGCGCGCGTCGCGGATGCCGAAGCCCACGCCGACCGGAATGCCCACATGCTCTCGGATGCGCGGGATCATGCGCCCGACCGCTTCGGTGTCCAGGTGGCCTGCACCCGTCACGCCCTTGAGCGAGACGTAGTAGACGTAGCCGCTGGCGATACGCGCGACCTGCGCCATGCGCTCGGAGGTAGAGGTCGGTGCCAGCAGGAAGATCAGGTCGATGCCGGCGCTGCGCAGCCGGGCCGCGAAGTCCTCGCACTCCTCGGGCGGATAGTCGACGATCAGCAAACCATCGACGCCCGCGGCCGCAGCGTCGCGGATGAAGGCGTCGGGGCCGTGCACCAGGCCGTAGTGCTCGACCGGATTGGCGTAGCCCATCAGCACCACGGGCGTGGTCGTGTCTTTCTCGCGAAAGGCGCCAACCATGGCCAGCACCTGCTTCATGCCGACGCCTGACGCGAGCGCCGCTTCGCCGGCTTTCTGGATCACCGGGCCGTCGGCCATCGGGTCGGAGAAGGGCACGCCCAGCTCGATCACGTCGGCGCCGGCGGCCACCATGCCGTGCATCAGCTCCGGCGTGATGTCGGCGTAGGGGAAACCGGCCGTGACGTAGGGGATGAGCGCGCGGCGCCCATCCTTCCTGAGGGCCGCGAAGGTGGCGGCAATGCGGCTCATGGCGCCTCCCGACGAGCCGTCTCTAGGGCGGCGCGTGCCCCCTCGGGGGGCAGTGAATACACGAAGTGATGAACGTGGGGGCTGTTCATGTCTTGCCTCCTTTCACCTGCAGGCCGCGCATCGACGGCCGGTCGTAGAAGTCCACACCTGCCAGATCGGCTACCGTGCCGATGTCCTTGTCGCCGCGACCCGAGAGGTTGACCAGGATGGTCTGGTCCGGGCGCATGGTTTTCGCGAGTTTCATGGCGTAAGCCACGGCGTGGCTCGATTCGAGGGCCGGGATGATGCCTTCGGTGCGGCACAGGTAGTGGAAGGCTGCCAGCGCTTCGGCGTCGGTGATGCCGACGTACTCGGCACGCCCGATGTCGGCCAGGTAGGCATGTTCGGGGCCGACGCCGGGGTAGTCCAGGCCGGCGCTGATGCTGTGTGTTTCTGTCACCTGGCCGTCCTCGTTCTGCAGCAGGTAGGTGCGGTTGCCGTGCAGCACGCCGGGGCTGCCGCGCAGGATCGAGGCCGAATGGCGGCCAGAGTCCAGCCCTTCGCCGGCGGCCTCGACGCCGATCAGGCGCGTGGCTTCGTGCGCAATATAGGGGTAGAAGATGCCCATCGCGTTGCTGCCACCGCCCACGCAGGCAACCACCACATCGGGCTGCCTGCCGCCCGTCATCTCGGGCATCTGCGTCAGGCATTCCTCGCCGATCACGCTCTGGAAGTCGCGCACCATGGTCGGGTAGGGGTGCGGCCCGGCCACCGTGCCGATGATGTAGAAGGTGTTGTCCACGTTGGCGACCCAGTCGCGCATGGCTTCGTTCAGTGCGTCTTTCAGCGTTTTGCTGCCCGATTCGACCGGCACCACGGTGGCGCCCAGCAGGTTCATGCGGTACACGTTCGGGCTTTGGCGCTTGACGTCTTCGGAGCCCATGTAGACCACGCATTCGAGCCCATAGCGCGCGCAGATGGTGGCGGTGGCCACGCCGTGCTGGCCGGCGCCGGTTTCGGCGATGATGCGCGGCTTGCCCATGCGGCGCGCCAGCATGGCCTGCCCGATCACGTTGTTGATCTTGTGCGCGCCGGTGTGGTTCAGGTCCTCGCGCTTGAGATAGATCTGCGCACCTTTCAACTCGCGGCTGGTGCGCGCGGCGTGGTAAATCGGCGAGGGCCGGCCGACGTAGTGCACGAGTTCGTATTTGAATTCGTCGATGAAGGCGGGGTCGTGCTGGTACTTCGCGTAGGCGTCTTTGAGCTCGTTGATGGCGTGCGTCAGCGTCTCGCTCACGAAACTGCCGCCGTAGATCCCGAAGTGGCCCGTCGGGTCAGGTTGCTGGTACTGGAACATGGTTTGACTTTGCAAATTGTTCGTCGGCCGCGCGCACGGCGGCAACGAACTGGTTGATTTTCTCCGCGCTCTTGATCCCCTTGTGGATCTCGACGCCGGAACTCACATCAACGGCCAGCGTCCTGCAACGCGGCCTGACCTGCAAGATGCCATCGATCACGTTGGCAGCATTCAACCCACCACTCAAGACGAGGTGAGCGTTGACGCTTGGAGGCAAAAGTGACCAATTGAATGCCTTGCCGCCGCCGCCATAGCCGTCGACATGGGCGTCGAGCAGGATGGCCTGGGCGTTTGAATAATCTTGGGCGTATTTTACGAGGTCAAAGCCTGCCGCCGCTGCGCCCAGCGGAATCCGCGCGGCACGGAGGTAGGGGCGCGCGATGCGGTCGCAGTCCCCGGGCGTTTCTTCACCATGAAATTGAACTGTAGCCCCCGGTATATCTTGGCAGGTCGCTATTATTTTCGCAGCACTCTCGTTGACGAAAAGCAGTACGGGCGTGACAAACGGCGGCAGGCGCCGGGCCAGCTCCAGCGCGCGCGCGGGCGTGACATAACGCGGGCTGGGCGGGTATAGCACAAAGCCCACGGCGTCGGCCCCGGCGGCCACGGCCGCATCCACGTCCTGCTCACGCGTCAGGCCGCAGATCTTGATCCTGGTGCGCTGAGCCCCCACGCTTGCCACTGCGTGTGCTGCGCTGCCCCCGAGGGGGCCTTCGCGCCTTGGGGCGGCCCGACGTCGCCGAAGCTGGATCGTGTGGAGCGCTGTTGGGTGGTCATGGAAGCCAATCATACGCAGCCGCACGGGCCGGCAGGCCCCAGCGGTCTTCGTACACCGGCCCCAGAAAATACAACCCATCGGGCGAGAAGGTGGGGGCGG
The DNA here is from genome assembly GCF_006970865.1 of Rhodoferax sediminis. Classification (NCBI taxonomy): domain Bacteria; kingdom Pseudomonadati; phylum Pseudomonadota; class Betaproteobacteria; order Burkholderiales; family Comamonadaceae; genus Rhodoferax; species Rhodoferax sediminis. The sequence continues at coordinate 3,602,749 of NZ_CP035503.1, read as the reverse complement.
CGGCATCGCGGTCGCGCGCGGCCAGCACGGTCTGCATCCAGTCGGGTGGCTGCCGGCCCTGGCCGATTGCGACCAGGCAGCCCATGATGTTGCGGATCATGTGGTGCAAGAACGCATTGGCTTCGAATTCAAAGCGCCAGTACGCGGCTTGAGTCGTGCCGCGCCGCTGAATCTCGATGCTGTTCATGATTTTAACGGGCGATCTGGCCTGGCAGGCCGAGGCCCGGAACGACGTGAAGTCATGCTCGCCCACCAGCTGCCGGGCCGCCAGGCGCATCGCATCCCCATCGAGCGGATACATGGTCCAGCCGACGCGTCCCGCCTCCACGCTGGGCCGAACCGGCGACTCAAGCAGCACGTAAGCGTAGCGCCGGGCGATAGCACTGGCGCGGCAATGGAACGCGTCGGGCACCTCGTGTGCCCATTGCACCGCGATGTCCGGGGGCAGGTAGGTGTTGGTGCCGCGCACCCACGAGAAGGCTTCACGCTGCAATGTAGTGTCGAAATGCACCACCTGCATCAGGCCGTGCACACCGGCATCGGTGCGCCCCGCGCACAGTGTGGAGACGGGCGTCTGGGTGAAGCGAGCGAGAGCGGTCTCGAGCTTGTCCTGAACCGTACGGCCCGAGAGCTGGCTTTGCCAGCCCTCGTAGGCCTGTCCGTTGTAGCTGATGCCTAACGCCAGCCTCACCACGACGGGGCTGAAAGAAGAGCGGGCGCGTCCACGGTCAGCGGAGCTCGGCAATCAGCTGCTGGGCACGGGCCTTCAGGCTGCCCGATGCCTGGGCAATGACTTCTTCGGCCAGCGCGCGCGCGCCGTCCGAATCGCCAATGGCGCGGAACTCTTCGGCCAGCGCCAGTTTGGTGGCCAGCGGGTCATGGATGGGTTCATGGGCGGATTCATGGGACGCGAGCAGGGCAGCATCGGCCGGCGCGGCGTCCAGATCCAGCGACAGCGACAGCGAATTCATGTCGAACTCGATCATGCCGGAGTCATGTACCGGCGCAGCATCGGCGGCGGCGACCGAGTGCTGAAGGCCGGACGTGGCAGCGCTGAAATCCATGTCCAGCGGTACCGATGCCGATGTGGGGGCATTGATGGTGACTGTTGGCTCTGCGGGTTGCATGTGCGGCACCACGTCGTCCACACCGAGGCCGGGCCGGCTTGCCGTGGGCGGCGCTGGCGCATCGTCGGCCGAGAAGTCGAGGTCAAGATCGAGGGGCACCGGCGATTGGGACAGCGCGGGCTGCAGGGTGCGCGGCATGGTGCTGACCATGTCGTTGACGGGCGCCTTGCCGAAAGCCGGTGCGCCGTCTTGCGCGGGCGGATGGCCGCCGGGCTGGTACAGAGGGTTGGCCGGGTCGAGATCCTGCCCGAGTTTGCAGATCTGCTCCCACTCGGGGCTCTCGCCCGCCGTCAGATTGTAGGCTTCGGTGGCGACCAACTCGAAGGTCTTGACATCACGCCGCTTGGCATAGATTTCCAGCAATTTGGCATGAATCGCCACGCGCGAAGGGTTGGTGCGGATGGCTTCCTTGAGGATTTCCTCGGCCTGCAGGTCACGGCCATAGGCCAGGTACACATCGGCCTCGGCCACGGGGTCGACGTCGCCCGCGGCATCGAGCTGGCTGGCGGAGTACACCATGGACGAGCTGGGCACTGCCGCCTTGGTGGTGTCAACGCTCTGGCCACCGCTGGAGCCGAAGAACGAGTCGGGTTGCAGGCGGCTCTCCAGAAAGGAGCTGTCCACCGGGCCCGCCTTCTTGCGCTGGCGTGCCCGGTAGAAGCCAAAGCCTGCCAACAGGGCGATCAGGCCGCCGGCAGCCACCGGAGCCAGGGGGTTGTCGAGCAGTTCGCTCATGAAGCTGGTCTCGGGCGCCGGTGTAGGCGCCACCTTGGCGGGGGCCGGAGCCGATGCGACCACGGCAGGCGCCGGCGCTGCCGCAGCGCTGGCGGCAGCGGCCACGGGTGCCACTGCTTCGGAGGCCGCCGTAGCGGCTGCTGCGGCCGAAGCGGCCGTGCTGGCCTCACCGGCGGCGACCGCCACACCACCCGTTGCGGCACTGGCGGCCAGGGCGGGTGCCGAGCCGGCGGCGGTCGAGGCCGCTTCCAGCTTGCTCAGTTCGGTGATGTTTTTTGACAGTTCGGCCACGCGCGCTTCGGCATCCCTGGCCTTGCGGGCGGCGAGCGTACTATCCTCGGCCGCCTTACCCTGCACCGCTCCTTTGGAGAGCGTCAGCTTGTCCGGTGAAGTGGCGGCGGGGGCTTTCTCTTCGACATTGGCCTGCAACTGGCCGCCGGCCTTGCGGTCTGCTGCCGCCATCTGCATGGTGGGTGCACCCTCGGCCAGCTTGTGGCGGAATTCGTTGAAATCCCGGCTCTGCGCGATGATGGTTTTTTGCGCCTCACCCGCCGGCGTGGCGGAAGCCTGCTGCGCATCGGGCAGCGTTAGCACCGCACCAGCCTTGATCCGGTTCACGTTGCCGGCAATGAAGGCCTGTGGATTGGTCCGCAAAAGGGCGACCAGCATTTGGTCCAGCGACACATTGTCCGGCTTGTTGGCGGCCGCAATTCTGCCGGCCGTGTCGCCCCGGTTCACCGTTACCTGGTTGCCGGCACCCGACGGCGCCGGACTCGTAGCGCGCGGCGCCGGCGCGGGGCGGCTTGGCGCGCGGCGCGCTGACGGTGCCGCCATGGCCGGAGCCGGCGGCATGGCAGCGGCAGAAGTCTGGGGCGCCGTTGGCTGAACCGGAGCCAGTTGCCGCGTCAGGTTCGGGTCGAACAGCATCGTGTAGTCGCGCACGATGCGCCCGGTCGACCAGTTGGCTTCGAGGATGACGTCGATGAACGGGTCGTTGACGGCGCGATCGCTGCGCAGGCTCAAGTAAGAGCGCCCATCGGGGCGGCGCTGCAGGCTGATCTGCAAGCGGGAAACGGCGGCGTTGTATTCGAGCCCGGCCGCTTTGAAGGCATCGGGAGAGGCCACGGTGGCGCGCAGGCTGGCGGCTTCTTCGGCATTGATGTCCGGAATGTCGATTTCGGCCCGCAACGGCTCACCCAGGGCCGACTGGACCGTGAGACGACCCAGCGCCAGCGCGTGGGCGTCGGTGGCGGCCAGACCAAAAGACACGGCGATGGCGGCCGCGATGGCGCCCGCCTGCCAGCCGCATGACTTTCTCATTAATTTTTGGGCAGCAAAGACTGGGTCAGCAGGCAATTTTTTTCGCATCATTGGGAGGAACGCCTAAGTACTTAATACTGAAATTTGACAGTAACATCAATGTCTTAGCCTGACAAGGCGAGACCAGTTTTTAGCTCTGTGCGCACACAACTAGTCGACACTTATGTGCAGAGGGTTGTTGCCAAACGACAACGGCTGCCATCGGGGCTCTGCGCCCACTGTTGGCGGCCGGTCCCCGACTCAGGCGTCCAGCAGGATGCGCAGCATGCGCCGCAGCGGCTCGGCGGCGCCCCAGAGCAACTGGTCGCCGACGGTGAAAGCGCCCACGTACTCAGGGCCCATCGCGAGCTTGCGGATGCGCCCGACCGGGATGCCCAGCGTGCCGGTCACCGCCACCGGCGTCAGGTCGTGAATGGTCGCCTCGCGCGTGTTTGGCACCACCTTGACCCAGGCGTTGTCGGCGGCGATCAGGGCCTCGATGTCGGCGGTCGGGACGTCTTTCTTGAGCTTGAAGGTCAGCGCCTGGCTGTGGCAGCGCATCGCGCCGATGCGCACGCAAAAGCCGTCCACGGGGGTGTGCGGTGTTCCGAATGCGGCGCCCTGGCCCAGAATCTTGTTGGTCTCGGCACCGGCCTTCCATTCTTCCTTGCTCATGCCCCACTCGGCATCGTCCGGGTTTTTCCCGATACCCAGATCCTTGTCGATCCAGGGAATCAGCGAACCGGCCAGCGGCACGCCGAAGTGGGCGGTCTCGGCGGCGGACAGCGACTGCTGCCGGGCCAGGATCTTGCGGTCGATCTCCAGGATGGCCGACTTGGGGTCGTCCAAGAGGGCGCGCACTTCGTGGTTCAGGGTGCCGAACTGGGTCAGCAGCTCGCGCATGTGCTGGGCGCCGCCGCCAGATGCGGCCTGATAGGTCATGGCGGTCATCCACTCGACCAAACCGGCCTTGTACAGCGCGCCCACGCCCATCAGCATGCAGCTCACCGTGCAGTTGCCGCCGATCCAGTTCTGGCCGCCCCTGGCCAGCGCGCTCTTGATGACCGGCAGGTTCACCGGATCGAGGATGATGATGGCGTCATCCTTCATGCGCAGGGTGGAGGCGGCGTCGATCCAGTGACCGTTCCAGCCGGCCGCGCGCAGCTTGGGGAAAATCTCGGCGGTGTAGTCACCGCCCTGGGCGGTGATGATGATGTCGCACTTCTTGAGCGCGGCGATGTCGTGCGCATCCTTGAGTGTGGACTCGTTCTTCGCCTGCGCCGGGGCTTTTCCGCCCGCGTTGGAGGTCGAGAAAAACACCGGCTCGATCAGACCGAAGTCGCCTTCCGCCTGCATCCGGTCCAGCAGCACGGAGCCGACCATGCCGCGCCAGCCCACCAACCCTACGAGATTACCAACCTTCATCACATCGCCCCTTTCGTTTCAAATCACTTTGGAATCCACGGCGGCCATTTGCGGCAGGCCGGGTTCCCAATGGTTTTGGTCGCCCGGCTCGTCGAGCCGGGAAGGCGTGACGAACCGGGCCGAGTCAGCCTTTGGTTGTCTTCTTGGTAATGGCACCGACCACCGCGTCACCCATTTCACGGGTTCCCACCTTGGTGGTGCCATCGGAATAAATGTCCGCGGTGCGCAAGCCCGAGACGAGCACGTCCTTCACCGCCGACTCGATACGGTCGGCAGCCTGAGGCTGGTTGAGTGAAAAGCGGAGCATCATGGCAGCAGACAATATTGTAGCCAATGGATTGGCGATGCCTTGGCCGGCGATGTCAGGCGCGCTGCCGTGGCTGGGTTCGTACAGGCCCTGGTTGCTGGCGTTCAGCGAGGCCGAGGGCAGCATGCCGATCGAGCCCGTCAGCATCGCCGCCTCGTCCGACAGGATGTCGCCAAACATGTTGCCGGTGACCACTACGTCGAACTTCTTGGGCGCCTTGACCAGTTGCATGGCCGCGTTGTCCACGTACATGTGGTCGAGCGCCACGTCGGGGTATTCGCGGCCGACCTCGGTGACCACGTCCTTCCAGAGCTGGAAGGTTTCCAGCACGTTGGCCTTGTCCACGCTGGTGACGCGTTTGCTGCGCTTGCGCGCCGCCTGGAACGCGACGTGCGCGATGCGCTCGATTTCCGGGCGCGAATAGCGCATCGTGTCGAAGGCTTCCTCGGCACCGGGGAAGTGGCCATCGACGGCGGTACGGCGACCACGCGGCTGGCCAAAATAAATATCACCCGTCAGTTCGCGGATGATCAGGATGTCCAGCCCGGCGATCAATTCGGGCTTCAGGCTGGATGCGCCGACCAGCTGCTCGTAGCAAATGGCCGGGCGGAAATTGGCAAACAGGCCCAGGTTCTTGCGCAGGCCCAAAATCGCCTGCTCGGGGCGCAGCGCACGCTCCAGCTTGTCGAATTTCCAGTCGCCCACGGCGCCGAACAGTATGGCGTCGGCGGCCTTGGCAAGCTTGAGCGTGGACTCTGGCAGCGGGTGGCCATGGGCTTCGTAGGCGGCGCCGCCGACCAGTGCGGATTCCATCTCGAACGGGAGATCGAGGACTTCCAGCACCTTGATGGCTTCGGCCACGATCTCAACCCCGATGCCGTCACCCGGCAGTACTGCAATTTTCATGGTTTTATTCGGTTTTTCTTTGATTACTATTAAATTGGTAGCTTACTGTGCAAGCGTGGTATGGGCTAGCCACGGTTTCTGTGCCAAACGCTGGGCTTCGAAGGCCCGGATCTTGTCGGACTGCAGCAGCGTCAGGCCAATGTCGTCAAGGCCGCCCAGCAGGCAATGCTTGCGAAACGGCTGTACGTCGAACGGCAACTCTTCGCCCTGCGGCTTGATGACGACCTGGCGCGCCAGGTCCACCGTCAGCGTGTAGCCGGGGAAAACCGCGGCTTCGTCAAACAGCTGGCCGACCTGCGCCTCGCTCAGCACGATGGGCAGCAGGCCGTTCTTGAAGCAGTTGTTGAAAAAAATGTCGGCGTAAGAGGGTGCGATGATGGCGCGAAAGCCGTACTGATCCAGCGCCCAGGGGGCGTGTTCGCGCGAGGAGCCGCAGCCGAAATTCTTGCGCGCCAGCAGGATGGACGCGCCCTGGTAGCGTGGCTGGTTCAGCACGAAGTCGGGGTTCGGCCGGCGTGTGGCCGGGTCCTGGCCGGGAAAACCGGGGTCCAGGTAGCGCCAGGCGTCGAACAGATTCGGGCCGAAGCCGGTCTTGCGGATGGATTTGAGGAACTGCTTGGGGATGATCGCGTCGGTGTCGACGTTTTCGCGATCCATCGGCGCCACCAGGCCCTTGTGTACGGTAAATTTTTGCATGATGTTTGTCTATCTCTAGTCAGTTGAGGGCAGAGCAAAATTGCTCCGCAATTCTTGGTCTGCCCCGCAAAGCTTCAGGAAAACCGGCGGATGTCGACAAAATGGCCATGCACCGCGGCGGCGGCGGCCATCGCGGGGCTGACCAGGTGGGTGCGCCCGCCGGTGCCCTGGCGACCCTCGAAATTGCGGTTGCTGGTGGAGGCGCAGCGCTCGCCGGGCTCGAGCCGGTCGGCGTTCATGGCCAGGCACATGGAGCAGCCCGGTTCGCGCCATTCGAAGCCGGCGGCCTTGAAAATGGCATCGAGCCCCTCGCGCTCGGCCTGTTCCTTGACCAGGCCGGAGCCCGGCACCACCATGGCGAGCTTGACGTTTTTCGCGACCTTTTGCCCCAGTTTTTTCACCATGGCCGCGGCCTCGCGCATGTCTTCGATGCGCGAATTGGTGCACGAGCCGATGAAGACCTTGTCGATGTAGACGTCGCCGATGGCCTTGTTGGGCGCCAGGCCCATGTAGGTCAGCGCGCGTTCGATCGCGCCGCGCTTGTTGGCGTCTTTTTCCTTGTCCGGGTCGGGCACGCGGCCATCGATGCCCAGCACCATTTCGGGCGAGGTGCCCCAGGTCACCTGCGGCGTGACGTCGGCGGCGTCGAGTTCGACCACCGTGTCGAAGCGGGCGTCGGCATCGGACTGCAGCGTGGCCCAGTAGGCGCAGGCCTGGTCCCATTCGACGCCGGTGGGCGCGAGCAGGCGGCCCTTCAGGTAGGCGATGGTTTTTTCGTCCACGGCCACCAGCCCCGCGCGGGCCCCGGCTTCTATGGCCATGTTGCACACGGTCATGCGGCCTTCCATGCTCAGCGCGCGAATTGCCGCACCGCCGAATTCGATGGTGTAGCCGGTGCCGCCGGCGGTGCCGATCTTGCCGATGATGGCGAGCACGATGTCCTTCGCGGTGATGCCGCGCGCCAGCGTGCCGTTCACTTTCACCAGCATGTTTTTGGCCTTTTTCGCCAGCAGGGTTTGCGTGGCCAGCACGTGCTCGACCTCGCTGGTGCCGATGCCGTGCGCCAGTGCGCCGAACGCGCCGTGGGTCGAGGTGTGCGAGTCGCCGCAGACCACCGTCATGCCGGGCAGGGTGGCGCCGTTTTCGGGGCCGATCACGTGCACGATGCCCTGGCGTCTGGAGAGGAAGGGAAAGTAGGCGGCCGCGCCCGATTCGGCGATGTTGTGGTCCAGCGTGGTGACCTGCTCGCGGCTGATCGGATCGGTAATGCCGTCGTAGCCCAGTTCCCAGCCGGTGGTGGGCGTGTTGTGATCGGCCGTCGCGACGATGGAACTGACGCGCCAGACCTTGCGGCCCGCCTGGCGCAGGCCTTCGAAGGCCTGCGGGCTGGTGACTTCGTGCACCAGATGCCGGTCGATGTAGAGGATGGCGGTGCCGTCTTCCTCGGTGTGGACGACGTGTTCGTCCCAGATTTTGTCGTAGAGAGTGCGTCCCATGGGATAGTTTCCTTGTGGCTGAAGTGATTTTATGGCTGTGGCGCGGCGCGCGCGCCGAGGTGCTCGACCAGCAGGCGCGCGGTGACGGGCAAGGTGGCGAAGTCGCGCGCCACCAGGTCGATCTGGCGCAGCGCCCAGTCGTCGTTCAAAGGCACGCAGGCCAGATCGCCCACGCCCTGCATCAACTCGAAGGCGCGCTGTGGAATCACGCCGACGCCCAGGCCGTTGTGGATCATGCGGCACATGGCGTCCAGCCCGGTCACGCGGATGCGCAGCCGGATGGTGCGCCCGGCCTGCGCCGCGGCCTGCCGCATGGCGAGGTAGATCGAGCTGGTGGCGTGCAGGCCGACATGGTCAAAATCCAGTGTTTCTATAAAATTGATAGCTGAAAGCGTAGACAACACATGGGCTTTGGGCACAATAAGCACCAAACGGTCATGCCGGTAGGGCCGCGTTTGCAGCTCGCCCGGGCCGCTGCTGCCTGTTACAGCGGTGTTGCAGATGCCCAGATCGGCGGCGCCTTCCTGCACGGCACGGATCACGTCCATGCTGAGATGCTCTTCCAGGTCGATCTTGACCTGCTCGTGCTTGCGCACGAAGGTGCCCAGGTCTTCGGGCAGGAACTGCACGATGGCTGAAATGTTGGCGTGCACGCGCACGTGGCCGCGCACGCCGTCGGCGTACTCGCTGAGTTCGCCCTGCATTTTTTCCAGGCTGAACAGCACCGAGCGCGCGTGGTGCAGCAGGCTCTCGCCGGCCGGCGTCAGGTCGACGCCGCGCGTGTGGCGGTACAGGAGCGGCGTGTCCAGAGTGGCCTCGAGATCGCTGAGCCGCTTGCTCACGGCCGAGGCGGCGATGAATTCGCGCTCGGCGGCCCGGCCGATGCTGCCGAGCTCGCACACCGCCACAAAAAGTTGCAGCGAGGTCAGGTCAATGCGGCGGGCAAAGTTGCGTTCGGTGGGTTTCATGGAAAAGCGCCGGAAGGTGGATTCCGGCCCTTTGTCATCGCGGTTGGCGATGGAGCTGTATTTTCACCCTTTACAGGCTGATTTGCCGTCGCGGTTCGCGATGCCTGCCTGCTTGAAGAGGCAGGCATGAAAAAGCCCGCACGAAGCGGGCTCCAGGCCTGTGAATCGGGGGCCGTGTGCGTGCCGGCCGGTTCAGGCGCAGGGTCCCTCAGCGCTTGGCAATCGGCTGCACATCGCGCTTGACCGCGCCGGTAAACAGCTGGCGCGGGCGGCCAATCTTGTACTCGGGGTCGCCGATCATCTCGTTGAGCTGGGCGATCCAGCCCACGGTGCGGGCCAGCGCGAAGACCGCGGTGAACAGCGACACCGGGATGCCGATGGCGCGCTGCACGATGCCCGAGTAGAAGTCGACATTGGGGTAGAGCTTGCGCGAGACGAAATAGTCGTCTTCCAGGGCGATCTTTTCAAGCGCCATCGCCAGCTTGAACAGGGGGTCGTTCTCCAGCCCCATTTCCTTCAGCACTTCCTTGCAGGTTTCCTGCATCAGCTTGGCGCGCGGGTCGTAGTTTTTGTACACGCGATGGCCAAAACCCATCAGCTTGACACCGGAGTCCTTGTCCTTGACCTGCTTGATGAAGTCGCCGATTTTCTCGACGCCGCCGTTTTTCTGGATGTTTTCCAGCATGTTGAGGGCGGCCTCATTGGCGCCGCCGTGAGCGGGGCCCCACAGGCAGGCCACGCCGGCCGCGATCGCGGCGAACGGATTGGTGCCCGACGAGCCGCACAGGCGCACGGTGGAGGTGGAGGCGTTCTGTTCGTGATCGGCATGCAGCGTGAAGATGCGGTCCATGGCGCGCTCGAGCACCGGGCTGACCTTGTATTCCTCGCACGGTGTGGCAAACATCATGTGCAGGAAGTTGGCGGAGTAGCTCAGGTCGTTGCGCGGGTACATGTAGGGCTGGCCTACGGTGTACTTGTGCGCCATGGCCACCAGGGTGGGCATCTTGGCGATCAGTCGGATCGCGGAGATCTCGCGGTGCTCGGGGTTGGTGATATCCGTGCTGTCGTGATAGAAGGCCGACAGCGCGCCGACCAGGCCGGTCATGATGGCCATGGGGTGGGCGCTGCGGAAGAAGCCGCGCATGAACAGCTGCATCTGCTCGTTGACCATGGTGTGCATGGTCACGAGACGCGAGAAGTCCTTCTTGCCGGCGGCGGTGGGCAACTCCCCGTACAACAGCAGATGGCAGGTTTCCATGTAGTCGCAGTTGACGGCCAACTGCTCGATCGGGTAGCCGCGGTACAGCAACTCACCCTTGTCGCCATCGATGTAGGTGATGGCCGACTGGCAGGCCGCCGTGGACAGAAAGCCCGGATCGTAGGTAAACATGCCGGTCTGGGCATACAGCTTGCGGATATCGACCACGTCCGGTCCCACACTGCCCTGGTACACCGGTAACTCGACGCTCGGGCTGCCGTTGCTAAACGACAGGGTGGCTTTGTTGTCAGCTAGTTTCATTTTTTACCCTTTCAGCGGTTATCTCGTAATTGATTCAATACTTCGAGCACGTCGGCGCGATCCAGTTCCGGGCTCACCTGGGCCAGGGTTTTGCGTGACAGGTGCAGGTCCAGCAGGTCGTTGTCGCTGAGATCCATTAGAGCACCGAGCCCCTGGGCTTGCCGGATGGTCAGGCTTTCCTCATACCGGTTGAAAAACCGTTCGATGAAGATGTCATTTTCCAGCAAACCGCGGCGGCAGCGCCACTTGAGCTTGCTCAAGGCCCGCTCATCCAAGCGCTCGTTCGCCATATGCATTCCAGGCCCCGCTCAGGTGGCCCGGGAGACCATCATTTCCTTGATCTTGTTGATGGCCAGAGACGGGTTCAGGCCCTTGGGGCACACGTCCACGCAGTTCATGATGGTGCGGCAGCGGAACAGGCGGTACGGGTCTTCCAGGTTGTCCAGGCGCTCGGCCGTGCCCTGATCGCGACTGTCGGCCAGAAAACGGTAGGCCTGCAGCAGACCCGCGGGGCCGACGAACTTGTCGGGATTCCACCAGAAGCTGGGGCAGGCCGTGGAGCAGCTGGCGCACAGGATGCACTCGTACAGGCCGTTGAGTTCTTCGCGCTCTTCGGGACTTTGCAGGCGCTCCTTCTCGGGCGGCACGGTGTCGTTGATCAGGTAAGGCTTGATCGAGTCGTACTGCTTGAAGAACTGCGTCATGTCCACGATCAGGTCGCGCACGACGGGCAGGCCCGGCAGCGGTTTGAGCACGATCGGGTCCTTCAGGGTGCGCATATTGGTCAGGCAGGCCAGGCCGTTCTTGCCATTGATGTTCATGGCGTCCGAGCCGCACACCCCTTCGCGGCAGGAGCGGCGAAAGGCGATGCCGGGATCCTGCGCCTTGAGTTTCATCAGGGCGTCCAGCAGCATGCGCTCGTGGCCGTCGAGTTCGACCTCCAGGGTCTGCATGTAGGGCCGGGCGTCCTTGTCCGGGTCGTAGCGGTAAATCTGGAAAGTGCGCTTGGTCATGGGGTTGTTCTCCGGTGTCTTGGTCGGTGCGGTTTCGCGCGGGTCAGAAGGTGCGGGTTTTCAGCGCAATGCTGTCAACGGTGAGCGGCTTCATCTGGACCGGCTTGTAGCTCAGGCGGTTGCCCTCCTTGTGCCACAGCGTGTGCCGCAGCCACTCGGTGTCGTTGCGCCCGAGCGGGTTTTCGGGCGTATCGCCGTATTCGGCCACGCTGTGCGCGCCCCGGCTCTCGTGGCGTGCCGCGGCGGAGATGATGGTGGCCTGCGCGACCTCGATCAGGTTCTCGACTTCCAGCGCCTCGATGCGCGCGGTATTGAACACCTTGGACTTGTCCTTGAGGTTGATGGCTTCGACACGTTTGCGCATTTCGGCAATCTGCACCACGCCTTCGTCCAGGATCGCCTGCGTGCGGAACACGCCCGCATGGTGCTGCATGGAAGCCCGCAGGGCGTTGGCCACGTCCTGCGCGTATTCGCCGCTGCTGGCACCATCCAGGCGCGCCAGCCGGGCCAGCGGCAGGTCCGCCGCATCCGCGGGCAGCGGCTTGTGCGCCTTGCTCTGCTTGTTGAACTCCACGATGTGGTTGCCGGCCGCGCGGCCGAACACCAGCAGGTCCAGCAGGGAATTGGTGCCCAGGCGGTTTGCGCCGTGCACGCTCACGCAGGAGCATTCGCCCACCGCGTACAGGCCGTTCACGACCTCGCTTTTGTTCTCCGCGTTTTGCGTGACCACCTGGCCATGGATATTGGTCGGGATGCCGCCCATCTGGTAGTGGATCGTCGGCACCACCGGAATCGGCTCCTTGGTGATGTCGACGTTGGCAAAGTTGTGCCCGATCTCGAGCACCGAGGGCAGGCGCTTCATGATGGTCTCGGCACCGAGGTGGTCCAGCTTGAGCAGCAGGTAGTCCTTGTTCGGGCCGCAGCCGCGGCCTTCCTTGATCTCCTGGTCCATCGAGCGCGAGACGAAGTCGCGCGGCGCCAGGTCTTTCAGGGTCGGCGCATAGCGCTCCATGAAGCGTTCGCCATTGCCATTGATCAGGATCGCTCCCTCGCCGCGGCAGCCTTCGGTGAGCAGCACGCCGGCGCCGGCCACGCCGGTCGGGTGGAACTGCCAGAACTCCATGTCCTGCAAAGGGATGCCGGCACGTGCCGCCATGCCCAGGCCGTCGCCGGTGTTGATATAGGCGTTGGTGGAGGCCGCAAAGATGCGTCCGGCACCGCCCGTGGCCAGCAAGGTGGTCTTGGCCTGCAGGATGTGGACGTCGCCGGTTTCCATTTCCAGCGCGGTGACGCCGATCACGTCGCCGTCGGCGTCCCGTATCAGGTCCAGCGCCATCCATTCGACGAAAAAGCTGGTCTTGGCCTTGACGTTTTGCTGGTACAGCGTGTGCAGCATGGCGTGGCCGGTGCGGTCGGCCGCCGCGCAGGCGCGCTCGACCGCTTTTTCGCCGTAGTTGGCGGTGTGGCCGCCAAACGGGCGCTGGTAAATGGTGCCGTCGGCGTTGCGGTCGAACGGCATGCCCATGTGTTCCAGGTCGTACACCACGTTGGGCGCTTCGCGGCACATGAACTCGATCGCGTCCTGGTCACCCAGCCAGTCACCACCCTTGACGGTGTCGTAGAAGTGGTAGTGCCAGTTGTCCTCGTTCATGTTGCCCAGCGAGGCGCCGATGCCGCCCTGCGCCGCCACCGTGTGCGAGCGCGTGGGGAAAACCTTGGAGAGCACGGCCACGTTCAGGCCGGCGCGCGCCAGTTGCAGCGATGCGCGCATGCCGGAGCCGCCGGCCCCGACGATGACAACGTCGAATTTTCGTTTGGTAACGGAATAAGTCATGAGTTTCAGCCTCGGTAGTGGCGTGGCATCAAAGGCGCCACAGAACCTGGATGGCCCAGCCCGCGCAACCCACGAGCCAGACGATGGAGAAGATTTGCAACACCAGGCGCAGCGCGACGGGCTTGATGTAGTCCATGAAGATGTCGCGCACACCGACCCACACGTGGTAGAGCAGGGCGACGATGACGATGAAGGTCAGCGCCTTCATCCACTGGGCCGCGAAGATGCCGGCCCAGGTGTCATAGCCGATCGGCCCGCGGGTGAAAACCACTTGCGCCAGCACCAGCAGCGTGAACAGCGCCATCAAACCCGCCGTGACGCGCTGCGCCAACCAGTCCCGGAAACCGTAGTGCGCACCCACTACGAGACGTTTGGTGCCGAAATTTACAGACATGGGAAGCTCCTGATCAATGGCGGGCAGCCTGGAAGATCTGCCCGCGAAGTTTTAGTAAAGGCCGAACAGCTTGGCGCCGAGGATCAGCAGCAGGGCGATGCTCAACACCAGTGTGCTGGCCGCGGACTTGCGGCCGAATTCTTTCGACACGGCGCCGTGGTGGATATCGGCCCACAGGTGGCGCAGGCCGGCGATGAAATGGTGCAAGAACGCCCAGATCAGCAGCAGGGCGACGAGTTTGATGAACCAGCCAGGTACAACGCCGATACCGATATTGAAGGCCGACTTGAAGCGCTCGAACGAGATTTCCGAGGAGACCGAGGTGTCGAACATCCAGATGATGAATGGCAGCAGCACGAACATGATCGCGCCGCTGATCCGGTGAAGAATCGACACCAGGGCGGCCAGAGGCATGCGGTAGGTGGTCAGATCCGTGAAGGCATTGATGTTCCGGAACTCGGGCCGTTTGGGTCGTGCGGGGGGGGCTAGCTGGGGCATGAAATGGCTTTCGTGAATGTAACGACTTTGTAATTGTGCAACGGCTGACGACCCAAAATTCTATTGCAACGCAGCAAACCGCCGCGGCGACCGCCATTTTTGCCCGATTTCTGCCATCGCCCGCACGTCAGTTCAGCTCATTGCGGTAGTGGTGCGTATCCGTGCGGTACAGGCCGCGGCGCAGCTCCATGGGGACGTCGTTGTAGGTGCAGGCGATCCGCTCCACGCTGAGCAGCGGCGTGCCCGCCTTGACCTTGAGCAGCGCGCATTGCGCGGCATCGGGCGTCACGGCCCGGATGTGCTCTTCGGCCCGCACCATGCGCACCCCGAATTCGACTTCGAACAGCGCATACATCGGGCCGTGGTAGTCCGACAGGCGCTCCGCGGTCAGTCCCTTGAACGGGCCCCCGGGCAGCCACAGATCCTCCAGAATGGTCGGGACCCCCGAGAACGACAGCACGCGGCGTACCTGCAGCACCGCGTCGCCCGTGCGCAGCGCCAGAGCGCGGGCCACGTCGGCGCTGGCCCGCAGGCGTTTGCAGTCGATGATTTCGCGCTGGGCCGGCCCCTCGCTGTTGACGTCGCCGTTGTCGGGAATCAGCTTCAAAAAGCGGTACTGCACCTGGTGTTCGGCATGCGTGGCCACAAACGTGCCCTTGCCCTGGCGCCGCACCACCAGGTTGTCGGCGGCCAGTTCGTCGATCGCCTTGCGCACCGTGCCCTGGCTCACGCGATAGCGCACCGCCAGATCCATCTCGCTCGGAATGGCCGCGCCGGGCTTCCATTCGCCCGACTGCAGGCTTTGCAGGATCAGGCCCTTGATTTGCTGGTACAGCGGGCTGAAGGCGGGTGTCGGGCTGCTTGCGCCGGCGCTGCCCGGCTCGGCGTCGGAGGCTTCGGGATCGACAGAAGAGTGAGACATGGGGCGGATCGTTTGAAGGACTCAATCATATCTTATATAAGATATAAGACAAATTGACCGGTCCGGGTTTTCGCGGGTAAACTCCAAGCCTGTTTCGAACCGCTTTTGCCAAGCGCCCGGGCTCCTTTTTGGAGGCCTCTTTCATCACCCTTTCTGGAGCTGTCCATCATGAGCAAAAAACCCGTTCGCGTCGCCGTTACCGGTGCCGCAGGTCAAATCGGCTACGCCATCCTGTTTCGCATCGCCTCGGGCGAAATGCTGGGCAAAGACCAGCCCGTGATCCTGCAACTGCTCGAAATCCCCGACGAGAAAGCCCAGAAGGCGCTCAAGGGCGTGATGATGGAACTGCAGGACTGCGCCTTCCCGCTGCTGGTCGAGATGCAGGCCCACGGCGACCCGATGACCGCGTTCAAGGACGTCGACTACGCGCTGCTGATCGGCTCGCGTCCACGCGGTCCCGGCATGGAGCGCGCCGAGTTGCTGGCGGTCAACGCGCAGATCTTCACGGCCCAGGGCAAGGCCCTGAACGCCGTGGCCAGCCGCAACGTCAAGGTGCTGGTGGTGGGCAACCCGGCCAACACCAATGCCTACATCGCGATGAAGAGCGCGCCCGACCTGCCCGGCAAGAACTTCACCGCCATGCTGCGCCTGGACCACAACCGCGCGCTGAGCCAGATTGCCGCCAAGACCGGCAAGGCTGTGGCTGACATCGAAAAGCTCACCGTGTGGGGCAACCACTCGCCCACGATGTACGCCGACTACCGCTTCGCCACCGTCAACGGCGAGAGCGTGGCCAAGATGATCAACGACCAGGAATGGAACGCCAACGTGTTCCTGCCCACCGTGGGCAAGCGCGGTGCCGCCATCATCGAGGCGCGCGGCCTCTCCAGCGCGGCCTCCGCGGCCAATGCGGCGATCGACCACATGCACGACTGGGCCCTGGGCACCAACGGCAAGTGGGTCACCATGGGCATTCCGTCGGATGGCAGTTACGGCATTCCGAAGGACGTGATGTTCGGCGTGCCGGTCACCTGCGAGAACGGCGAATACAAGCGGGTCGAGGGCCTGCCGATCGACGCCTTCAGCCAGCAGTGCATCGACAAGACGCTCAAGGAGTTGCTGGACGAGCAGGCCGGCGTGGCCCACCTGCTGTAAGCCGGGCCGTCAAACTGCCTGTCCATGCACGACTGGAATCCGGACCTGTACCGGCGCTACGAGGATGAGCGTACCCGGCCGGCGCAGGACCTGCTGGCGCGCGTGCCGCTGGAGCGGGCAGCGCGGGTGGTCGATCTCGGCTGCGGGCCCGGCAATTCCACCGAACTGCTGGTGCGGCGTTTTGCGACCGCGCAGGTCACCGGCACCGACAACTCCGAAGCCATGCTGGCGAGCGCACACCAGCGCCTGCCGCAGGTGCGCTTCGAGCTCAGCGACATCGCGCGCTGGACGCCCGACGCCGCCCAGGGCGGGGCGCCCGACCTGATTTACGCCAACGCGGCGCTGCAATGGGTGCCCGATCACGAAACGCTGATTCCGCGCCTGTTTGCCGCGCTCGCGCCCGGCGGCGTGCTCGCCATCCAGATGCCCGACAACCGCCAGGAGCCGACGCACCGCCTGATGCGCGAGCTGGCGGCGCAGGCGCCGTGGGCGGAGCCCATCGGCGACGCCGACCGGCTGCGCACCGCACTGCTGGGCATCGGCGGCTATTACGACCTGCTGGCAAAGCAGGCGGCGCAGGTCGACGTCTGGCGCACCATCTACCAGCACCCGATGGCGACTCCCGCCGCGATTGTCGAATGGGTGCGCGGCACGGGGCTCAAGCCCTTTGTCGATCGCCTGCCGTCCGCACTGCAGGCCAGCTATCTGGCCGAGTACGAGCGCTGCATCGCGCAGGCCTATCCGCCGCGCGCCGACGGACGCCTGCTGCTGGCATTTCCACGCCTGTTCATTGTGGCGCAGCGCAAGCCATCATGAGGGCCGGACGCCATCCGCGCGAAGTTTTGCTGGGCGCCCAGGCGGCCGGCGCTTTTCTTCCGGTGTGCGACCACTACAGCGGCGTCGAGGCGCGCATGCGCAAGAGCCTGCAGCTGCAGGCCGAGTTCACCGAGGAGTTCGGCGCCTGCGTGTTCGACGTGACGCTGGACTGCGAGGACGGCGCGCCGGTCGGTGGCGAGGCCGATCACGCGGCGCTGGTGGTGGCGCTGGCGCTGCTGGCGGACGGCAAGGCGCGCGTCGCCGTGCGCGTGCATCCGGTGGACCATCCCGCGTTCGAGTCCGACATCGCCACGATTGCCGGCGCGGCCGGGCGCAGGCTGTGCCACATCATGATTCCGAAAGTGGAGTCGGTGGACGACGTGATTCGGGCCGAAAAAGCCCTGGAGTCCGCATCTGCCGGGCATTTGCCGCTACAGGTTTTGATAGAGTCGCCGGCCGCCGTGCAGCGCGCCTTCGAGATCGCCGCGCACCCGCGCGTGCAGTCGCTGAGCTTCGGCCTGATGGACTTTGTCTCCAGCCACGGCGGCGCGATCCCCTCGGACGGCATGGGCGTGCAGGGCCAGTTCACCCATCCGCTGGTGGTGCGCGCCAAGCTCGAAATCGCCTCGGCCTGCCATGCCTGGGGCAAGGTGCCCTCGCACTGCGTGGTGACCGAGTTCAAGGACACCGAGGCGCTCGGCGCGGCCGCGCGCCGGGCCGCGCGCGAATTCGGCTACACCCGCATGTGGAGCATCCACCCGGACCAGATCCGCACTATCCTGCAGGCGTTTGCGCCGAGTGCGCGCGAGATCGAGATCGCTACAAAAATAATAGCCGCTGCTGCCGATGCAGACTGGGCTCCCGTCTCTTTTGAAGGAAAACTGCAGGACCGCGCCAGCTACCGCTACTTCTGGCAGGTGCTGGAGCGCGCGCACCAGACGGGCAGGGAACTGCCCGATGAAATCCGGATTTATTTCAACCCCGCCGACCCCCCCACGATACATTCCACGGAGACACCCTCATGAAAGCCTTCCTCACCGCCAGCCTGATTCTGCTAAGCCCCGCCCTGGTGCTTGCGCAAACGGGCACCACGCCCGACACCGCAGCGGCCAAACCCGCCGCCAAGCATGTCACCAAGCCCGCCGCCAGGCATGTGGCGAAGAAAAAGCCCGTGGTCAGCACGAACCGCCAAAACCTCAAAAGCGCCGCCATTAACGCGGCCGCCGGTATTGAAGCGGCCGACGCCGCACTCACGCCCGCCGAATTGGCGATTGCGCAGCGCGTGTACGTGGGCAGCCTGCCCTGCGAGTTGGGCGCCACCGTCACGCTCGCACCCGATCCCAAAACGCCGGGCTACTTCGACGTGCGCGGCAAGAACTTCAGCTACCGCATGTTCCCCGTGGTGACCTCGACCGGCGCGGTGCGCCTGGAAGACCAGAAGGCGGGTGCGGTGTGGCTCCAGCTGTCCAACAAATCCATGCTGCTGAACGAGAAGCTCGGGCAACGCATGGCCGACGAGTGCAAGAGCCCGGCCCAGGCGACGGTCGCCGAGAACATGAAAGAGCACCCCGGCCCCGGCCTGCTGGACGCACCGGTGAAGACCGGTGCAGCGTCGGCCGCTACTAAATGAATAGCTGAAAGCGCCCGCCAATGAAGGGCTGGCGCCATTATTTTCTAAAATCAAGAAGGACTCCCCCACCATGCTGCCCGAGTTTTTGCAAACCTACCGTGCCCATGTCGCCGAGCGTGCCGCGCTCGGCATTCCGCCGCTGCCCCTGTCGGCGAAGCAGACCGGCGAACTGATCGAACTGCTGAAGAACCCCCCAAGGGTGAAGAAGCCGCACTGGTCGAGATGGTCACGCACCGCGTGCCCGCCGGCGTGGACGATGCCGCCAAGGTCAAGGCCAGCTACCTCGCCGCCGTGGCCCACGGCACCGAAAAATGTCCGCTGCTGTCGCGCGAGCAGGCCACCGAGCTGCTCGGCACCATGCTGGGCGGCTACAACATCAGCCCGATGATCGATCTGCTCGACGATGCCGCCGTGGCTGCGGTGGCCGCGGAAGGGTTGAAGAAAACCCTGCTGATGTTCGACCAGTTCCACGACGTCAAGGAAAAGGCCGACCAGGGCAACGCGCATGCCAAGGCCGTGCTGCAAAGCTGGGCCGATGCCGAGTGGTTTACCTCGCGTCCCGAAGTGCCGAGAAGCATCAAGCTGACCGTGTTCAAGGTCACGGGCGAGACCAACACCGACGACCTCTCGCCCGCGCCCGACGCCTGGAGCCGCCCCGACATTCCGCTGCATGCGCTGGCCATGCTGAAGAACAAGCGCGACGGCATCACGCCCGAGGAAGACGGCAAGCGCGGCCCCATCAAATTCATCGAAGACCTGCGCGCGCGCGGCAACCTGGTGGCCTACGTGGGCGACGTGGTCGGCACCGGTTCCTCGCGCAAGTCCGCCACCAATTCGGTGCTGTGGTTCACCGGCGAGGACATTCCGTTCGTGCCGAACAAGCGCTTTGGCGGCGTGTGCCTGGGCAACAAGATCGCGCCGATTTTCTACAACACCATGGAAGACTCGGGCGCGCTGCCAATCGAGCTCGACGTGAGCCAGATGAACATGGGCGATGAACTGGAGCTGCGCCCTTATGAGGGCAAGGCGCTCAAGGGCGGCCAAGTGGTGGCCGAATTCAAGCTCAAGAGCGAGGTGCTGTTCGACGAGGTGCGCGCCGGTGGCCGCATTCCGCTGATCATCGGCCGCGGCCTGACCGCCAAGGCGCGCGAAGCGCTGGGGCTGCCGGTCTCGACCCTGTTCCGTCTGCCGCAAAGCCCGCACGACACGAAAAAAGGCTTCACCCTCGCGCAAAAAATGGTCGGCCGCGCGGTGGGACTGCCCGAAGGCCAGGGCGTGCGCCCCGGCACCTACTGCGAGCCCCGCATGACCTCGGTCGGCAGCCAGGACACCACCGGCCCGATGACGCGTGACGAGCTCAAGGACCTGGCCTGCCTGGGTTTCAGTGCCGACCTGGTGATGCAAAGCTTCTGCCATACGGCGGCCTACCCGAAACCGATCGACGTGAAGATGCACCACGAACTGCCCGAGTTCATGAGCGATCGCGGCGGCATTCCGCTGCGTCCGGGCGACGGCATCATCCACAGCTGGCTCAACCGCATGCTGCTGCCCGACACGGTCGGCACCGGCGGCGACAGCCACACGCGCTTTCCGATCGGCATCAGCTTCCCGGCCGGTTCCGGCCTGGTGGCGTTCGGCGCGGCCACCGGCGTGATGCCGCTGGACATGCCCGAGAGCGTACTGGTGCGCTTCAAGGGCAAGATGCAGCCCGGCGTCACGCTGCGCGACCTGGTCAACGCGATTCCGCTGTACGCGATCAAGGCCGGCCTGCTGACGGTCGAGAAGAAGGGCAAGAAGAACATCTTCTCGGGCCGCATCCTGGAGATCGAGGGCCTGCCCGACCTCAAGGTGGAGCAAGCCTTCGAGCTCAGCGACGCGTCGGCCGAACGCTCGGCGGGCGGCTGCACGGTGCACCTGAACAAGGAACCAATCATCGAGTACATCACCAGCAACATCACCATGCTCAAGTGGATGATCGCCACGGGCTACTCGGACGTACGCACCATCAAGCGCCGCATTGCCGCCATGGAGTCCTGGCTGGCCAACCCGCAGCTGCTGGCGCGCGACGCCGATGCCGAATACGCGGCCGTGATCGAGATCGACCTGGCCGACGTGCACGAGCCCATCGTGGCCTGCCCGAACGACCCGGACGACGTCAAGACGCTCAGCGATGTGTCGGGCGCCGTGATCGACGAGGTGTTCATCGGCAGTTGCATGACCAACATCGGTCACTTCCGCGCCGCCAGCAAGCTGCTGGAAAACAAGCGCGATATCCCCGTCAAGCTCTGGGTCGCGCCGCCCACCAAGATGGACGCCAAGCAGCTCAGCGAAGAAGGCCATTACGGCGTGCTCGGCAACGCCGGCGCGCGCATGGAAATGCCCGGCTGCAGCCTGTGCATGGGCAACCAGGCGCAGGTGCGCGAGGGCGCCACGGTGTTCTCCACCTCGACGCGCAACTTCCCCAACCGCCTGGGCAAGAACGCCAACGTGTACCTCGGCTCCGCCGAACTGGCCGCGATTTGCTCCAAGCTCGGGCGCATCCCGACCAAGGCCGAGTACATGGCCGACATGGGCGTTCTCACGGCCGCCAGCGACCAGATCTACCAGTACCTGAACTTTGACAAGGTCAAGGATTACACGGACATGGCGGATACGGTGAAGGAAGGCGTGGCGGCGTAAGCCGCCCGGCAAGTCATTCCCGCGCAGGCGGGAATCCAGCACTTCGGCAAGGCCCCGTAGCGAAAGCTCGGGGCTTTTTGCTGCGCAAGGCACATTCGCGCCTCCGTCGATCCTGTTGCGTTTGCCGGCTCCGATTACCTCGCACGTAATCGACGCGCCAAAGTGCCGCGCGGAGAATTTCTCTGTCGACAACGACAAAGCAACTCTTCCGGAAAGCCGGTCCATCTGTACAGGAGCCATGAACATGTCAACCACGAATTCCCAACCCCATCCTGGCCCTGATGCCTCGCGCATCGCTGCCCGCTACATCGCCGCGTGGAACGAGCAGGATGCAGGGCGCCGCCTCGCCCTGATCTCCGAAGTCTTTGGGCCAAAGGCCACCTATCTCGACCCCATGGCGCACAGCGCCGGCCACGATGAAATCAACGCCATGATCGGCGCGGTGCAACAACAATTCGCCGGGCTGCGGTTCCGGTTGCACGGCCCACAGGACGGGCATAACAACGTCATCCGTTTTTCCTGGGCGCTGGGCCGGGAAGGTGCCGAGCCCGTCGCTCACGGCACGGACGTCGCGGTTGTTTCCGAAGACGGACGCCTTGCCGGCGTGACGGGATTTCTGGATGCGATCGCGGCGCCGGCTTGATCGGATCCACGGACAACGGCAACGAATCCACTGCGCCGTGAGCGCCGATTCATGATGAATAGTGCCTGTAGCCTTTATTCCACGGCCACAGGTTGCTATTAAAAATGAAGTAAACGGATCACCTCAAGCCTGTGGCACTAAATGCTGCAGGGCTTGCCTGGTGAAGTCATCGGCGGGGAAAAAGGTTTCCATCGCCAGTTCCTGCAGCGTGACGTCGACCGGTGAGCCAAAGATGGTGGTGGTGCTGATGAAGGTGAGGATGCCGGCGGGCGTCTTGAACTTGAAAGGCACGACGACGCCCGCGTGCTCCCCTTCCAGTGGCGGCCCCTTTGCGCTTTCCGGCACGGGGTAGGCCTTGAGTTCTTCCAGCAAATCAACCAGCGCCGGGTCGGCGGTGGCCGCGATTTGCTGGCGCAGGCGCTCGAACAGGTGGCCGCGCCACTGCGCCAGATTCACGATGTTGCCGGCAATCCCGAGCGGGTGCAGGCTCAGGCGCAGCACGTTCACGGGCGCTTGCAGCAGCGCCGCATCGGCCCCCGCCATCAGCTGCGGCACCATGCGGTTGGCGGCCACCAGGTTCCAGTGCCGGTCGATCGCGAGCGCGGGATAAGGTTCGTGGCTTTTGAGCAGGAGCTCCACCGCCTGGCGCGCCGCAGCCAGCGCCGGGTCGCCCAGCGGCCGCTCGCGGTACATCGGTGCGTAGCCGGCAGCCACCAGCAGGGTGTTGCGCTCGCGCAGCGGGATGTCCAGGCGCTCGGACAGGCGCAGCACCATCTCGCGACTCGGCAGGGACCGGCCGGTTTCCACGAAACTCAGGTGCCGGGTGGAAATCGCAGCCTCCTGCGCCAGGTCCAGCTGGCTCAGGCGTCGATGCTGGCGCCAGTGGCGCAGGTGTTCGCCAAACGGTTCGGGCAGGTTGCGCGGCGCCGGACGGCTCAGGGGGTGGGTGCTTGCATTCATGGGGGCATCCTAAGGCCGGGCGGGCCGGCGTTCCATGACCTCCCACGTCATGAATCAGAGGCGGGGCTGATGTCGGCGCCGCTTTGCCATCCCAATGCCGGCGGTTTGAAAATGTCTTTCGCGGGTACCACAATAGGATGCACCCACACCATCAGGACATCGGGCCGGCCTGAAGCGCCGGCACCCGGATGTGGCCACAATGGTGCGCTAACGCCAACAACACAGGAGAGTCAGATGAAAACCGCGGCACATCCTTTTGCATCCACCGTCAAGTCTTTCAAGACGGCGTCGGGTAAAACCGGCAGCTTTTACTCCCTGCCAGCGTTGACCCGGCAATTCCCCGGCATCGCGCGGCTGCCGGTGTCGCTGCGCATCGTGCTGGAGTCGGTGCTGCGCAATTGCGATGGCAAGAAGGTCACGGCCGAGCATGTGGCGCAGGTGGCCAACTGGGGCCCGACCGAAGACCGCACCGACGAAATCCCGTTCGTGGTGGCGCGCGTGATGCTGCAGGACTTCACCGGCGTGCCGCTGCTGGCCGACATTGCCGCCATGCGCAGCGCGGCAGTGCGGCTGGGCAAGGACCCCAAGCGCATCGAGCCGCTGGTGCCGGTCGATCTGGTGGTGGATCACTCGGTCATGGTCGACTACTACGGCATCAAGAATGCGCTGACGCTGAACATGGAACTTGAATTCAAGCGCAACCGCGAGCGCTACGAGTTCATGAAATGGGGCATGCAGGCGTTCGACACGTTCCGCGTCGTGCCGCCGGGGGTGGGCATCTGTCACCAGGTGAATCTGGAATACCTGGGGCGCGGCGTACACAAGACGAAAGACCATGTTTACTACCCCGACACGCTGGTCGGCACCGACAGCCACACCACCATGATCAACGGCATTGGCGTGGTCGGCTGGGGCGTGGGCGGCATCGAGGCGGAGGCCGCCATGCTGGGCCAGCCGGTGTATCTGTTGACGCCCGACGTGGTCGGCATGGAACTGACCGGGCGGCTGCGCGAGGGCGTGACAGCGACCGACTTGGTGCTGACTGTGACGCAGGTGTTGCGCCAGCACAAGGTGGTGGGCAAGTTTGTCGAATTCTTTGGCGAGGGCACGCGCACGCTGGCCGTGCCGGACCGGGCCACGCTGGGCAATATGTCGCCCGAGTGCGGCGCCACCGTCAATTTCTTTCCGGTGGACGAGAAGACCCTCGAGTACTTTGTCGGCACCGGGCGCAGCAAGGACGAGATCGAGGCGTTCGAGGCCTACTTCAAGGCGCAGGGGCTGTTCGGCGTGCCCAAATCGGGCGAGATCGATTACTCGCAGGTGATCCGGCTCGATCTGGGCGATGTGACGCCCAGCCTGGCCGGTCCGAGGCGCCCGCAGGACCGCATCGATCTGGGCAAGATGAAGAGCCAGTTCGCCACGCTGTTTTCCAAACCCAACGCCGAGAATGGCTTCAACCAGCGCGCCGACCGGCTGGACACGCGCTACCCCGTGCATACCGCCGTCCCGCGCACCAATGGCGCCCCACCGGCGCCGCCGCTGCCACTGGGGGCCGCGCGTGACGTGGCGGAAATGGTGCTGAACCGGCCCACGCTGGAATCGAGCAAGGCGCACGCCGGCGTGCCCGAGCCGATGGAGCGCGACATCATGCTGGGCAATGGCGATGTGCTGATTGCCGCCATCACGAGCTGCACCAACACCTCCAACCCCAGCGTGATGCTGGCGGCGGGCCTGCTGGCCAAGAAGGCGGTGCAGGCGGGCCTGCGCGTGCAGCCGCACATCAAGACCTCGCTGGCGCCGGGCTCGCGCATCGTCACCGAGTACCTGACCCAGACCGGCCTGATGCCGTATCTGGAGCAACTGGGCTTCGGGCTGGTCGGCTACGGCTGCACCACCTGCATCGGCAACTCGGGCGACCTGACGCCGCAGCTGAACGACGCGATCAACCAGAACAACCTAGTATGCGCGGCCGTGCTCTCGGGCAACCGCAACTTCGAGGCGCGTATCCACCCGAACATCAAGGCCAACTTCCTGGCCAGCCCCCCACTGGTGGTGGCGTTTGCGATTGCCGGCACCGTGAGGCGCGACCTGATGACCGAGCCGGTGGGCCAGGGCACCGGGGGCAAGGACGTGTACCTGGGCGACATCTGGCCGACCAGCGACGAGATCTACAAGCTCATGAAGTTCGCGATGAACGGCAAGGCATTTCGCGAGAACTACGCGCGCATCGCGAGCCAGCCCGGCGCGCTGTGGGAGGAGATCGAGGGCGTGGCGGGCGAAGCCTATGCCTGGCCGCCCAGCACTTATATTGCCGAGCCGCCGTTCTTCGACGGGTTTGCTCTTGAAGAAGGAGCATCCAGGTCAGATGCCGTCGGGGCGATCGAGGTGAAAGGCGCCAGAATCATGGCGCTGTTCGGGGACTCCATCACGACCGACCATATCTCGCCCGCGGGCGCGATTGCGGAGAAGTCGCCGGCCGGCCAGTGGCTGCTCAAAAACGGCGTGGCCAAGGCCGACTTCAACAGCTACGGCTCGCGTCGCGGCAACCATGACGTGATGATGCGCGGCACCTTTGCCAATGTGCGCATCAAGAACCTGATGGTGCCGCCCGGCCCCGACGGCTCGCGCGAGGAGGGCGGCGTCACGCTGCTGCAGCCCGACGGCGCCAAGATGTTCATCTACGACGCGGCCATGAAGTACATGGCGTCCGGTGTGCCGACCGTGGTGTTTGCGGGCGAGGAATACGGCAATGGCTCGAGCCGCGACTGGGCCGCCAAGGGCACGCAGCTGCTCGGCATCAAGGCGGTGGTGGCCAGGAGCTTCGAGCGCATCCATCGCAGCAACCTGGTGGGCATGGGCGTGCTGCCGCTGCAGTTCAAGGGGGCGGACTCGTGGCAATCCCTCAAGCTCACGGGCAACGAAGTGATTGCCATCACGCCGCACCCCGACCTCAAACCGCAAAGCGACGCCAGGCTCGTGATTACGCGCGGAGACGGCAGCAAGACCGAGGTCACGGTGACGCTGCGCATCGACACGCCGATCGAGGTGGACTACTACCGCAACGGCGGCATCCTGCCGTTTGTGCTGAGGCAGCTGCTGGCCTGAATCCCTGCGGGGCGGTCATTCGCTGCGTTCGCCGGCTGTAAAGCAGGGCAAAATCGGCCTGCATGATTCGGCAGGCATTGATTTCGGGCGGTGGTATTGGCGGCCTCGCGGCGGCGCTGGCCTGCACGCGCGCGGGCTGGGAGGTGCGGCTGTTCGAGCAGGCCGCCCGGTTCAGCGAGGTCGGCGCGGGCATCCAGCTCGGGCCGAATGTGACGCGCGTGCTGCAGGACTGGGATCTGGCCGGAGCCTTGGCGGAAGTCGCCGCCTTTCCCGATCGTCTGCAGGTGCGCCATGCCGTCTCGGGCCAGGCGCTCGGCGTGCTGCCGCTCGGCGCCGCGATGCTGCAGCGCTACGGCGCGCCCTACGCCACGGTACACCGGGCCGACCTGCACCAACTGCTGCTGGCCCAAGTGCGGGAGCGCACGGATGCGACGCTGAATCTCAACTACTGCCTGGCACGCTTCACGCAAACCGGCGATGCCGTGACGGTGCAAGGCCGGGTGCAGTCGGGCGAAGAAATTAGCAAGAAGCCGCCAGCCTGGGGCCCGCAAATCGAAGGCGACGCGCTGATCGGGGCCGATGGCCTGTGGAGCCCGGTGCGCCAGTGGCTGCTGGCCGATGGGCCGCCGCGCGTTACCGGCCACCTGGCCTACCGCGCGTTGCTGCCGCAGTCGCGCCTGCCCGAGCAGCTGCGCAGCCAGCACGTCACCGCGTGGCTGGGGCCGCGCCTGCACGTGGTGCAGTACCCGGTGCGCGGGGGCGAATGGCTCAACGTGGTCGGCATCGTGCAGGGGCGCCTGGATGCGGCCAGCAGCGCGGATCTGGACAACTGGGATCACGCCACCAACGCCCAGGCGCTGCGCGCTGCGCTGGCAGGCACCTGTGCGCCGTTGCAGGACCTGGTCAACGCCATCGACACCTGGCGCCTGTGGGTTCTGTGCGACCGGCCACCCTTGCAGGGCGCGCAGCAGCAGGCGCAGGGGCGCGTGGCGCTGCTGGGCGATGCCGCGCATCCGATGCGCCCGTACCTGGCGCAGGGTGCGGGCATGGCGATCGAAGACGCGGCCGAGCTCGGGCGCGCGCTCGGCCAGGCGCTGGACCCGGCGCTCGATGTGCCCACCATGCTCGCCCGTTACGCACTCAATCGCTGGCAGCGCAATGCACAGGTGCAGGCCCGCGCGATTCGGAACGGGCAGATTTTTCATGCCGACGGGCTGGTCAGTTGGGGACGCGACGCGGCGCTCAAGCTGCTGGGCGAGCGGCTGCTGGATCTGCCGTGGCTGTACGGCGGGACGTAGCTTGTGATTGATTTGCTATCTATTTAGTAGCTGCATGCGAAGATTTGATATGGGCTACAGCCGCTTTTCTTATAAATCCGTGCGCAGCTTCCATAGCTCGGGGAACAGCACCACCTCGAGCATCTTGCGCAGATAACTCACGCCGCCGGTGCCGCCGGTGCCGCGCTTGAAGCCGATGATGCGCTCGACCGTGGTCACATGCTTGAAGCGCCAGACGCGAAATGCGTCTTCCAGGTCGGTCAGCTTCTCGCCGAGCTGGTACAGGTCCCAGTAATGGTTCGGGTCTCGGTACACGGTGAGCCAGGCCTGCTCGACCGCGTCGCTGGGCTCTCGCGGCTGGGTCCAGTCGCGCTCGGTTTGATCCGCGGGCAGCGGCAGCCCGCGGCGCGCGAGCAGGCGCAGCGCTTCGTCGTACAGCGACGGCGCCTCGAACGCGGCGCGCACCATCGCCAGCCGCTGCGGGTTGTGCTGGTGCGGACCCAGCATCGCCGGGTTCTTGTTGCCGAGCGAGAATTCGATGCAGCGGTACTGCGCGCTCTGGAACCCGCTCGACTGGCCGAGGTAGGGGCGGATCGCGCTGTATTCGGGCGGCGTCATGGTTGCGAGCACGTCCCAGGCGTGCACCAGCTGATCGAAGATGCGACTGACCCGCGCGAGCATCTTGAACGCCGGCGGCAGCTCGTCGCGGGCCACGCAGCGCACCGCGGCGCCCAGCTCGTGCAGCATCAGCTTCATCCACAGCTCGCTGGTCTGGTGCTGGATGATGAACAGCATCTCGTCGTGCGCCGGCGACAGGGGATGCTGCGCATTCAGCACCTCGTCGATGTGGAGATAGTCGCCATAGCTCATCGACTGGCTGAAGTCCAGCTGGGCCTTTTCTTCGATCACGATTTGTTCGTTGCTCATCACGTCACCGCCATTTTCTGGTTGAATTCGGGCCTGCGCCATTCACCGCTCTCGAGCACCTGCCGCAGGTGCTCGACCGCCTGCCAGACGTCCTCGAAGCCGAGGTACAAGGGCGTCAGGCCAAAGCGCAGGATGTCCGGGTGCCGGTCGCCGTCGCCCGCGCGGAAGTCCCCGATCACGCCGCGCGCAATCAGCGCCTGCACGATGGCGTAGGCGCCCGATGCACCATCGGGCGCCTTCGGATTCGTGCGCGTCAGGCAGACCTGCGAGCCGCGTTGTTCGTGCGCGCGCGGTGTGGCCAGGCCCAGGCCGTGGCCGGCGCAGCGCTGCAGCGCCAGTTCGATGAACAAGTCGCTCAAGGCCAGCGACTTGGCGCGCAGGGCCGCCATGCCGCCCAGCGGTTCGGCGGCCAGCACGGTGTCGAGCCCGCACTCCAGCGCCGCCAAGCTGAGCATCGGCTGGGTGCCGCACAGGTAGCGCGCGATGCCCGGCGCGGGCCGGTACCCGGGTGTGAACTCGAACGGCGCGGCATGGCCCCACCACCCCGCCAGCGGCTGCCAGAAGCGGTCGGCATGCCGCGGGTGGACCCAGACGAAGGCTGGCGCGCCCGGTCCGCCGTTGAGGTATTTGTAGCCGCAGCCGATGCTGAAGTCGGCCCTGGCCGCGTTCAGGTCCACCGGCACGGCGCCCGCACTGTGCGCCAGGTCCCAGACCGTGAGGGCGCCGGCCGCATGCGCTGCCGCGGTGACCGCCGCCATGTCGTGCATCGCGCCCGTGCGGTAGTTGACGTGGGTCAGCATCAGCACCGCGACCTCGGGCGTGAGGGCCGCCGGTATTTCCTCCGGCTCGACCAGTTGCAGGCGCAGGCCGCGCTCGGCGCACAGCGCCTGTGCGATGTAGAGATCGGTCGGGAAGTTGCTGCGCTCGCTCACGATCAGCTTGCGCTGCGGCGCATCCTGCGCGGCAATATGGAGGGCCGCGCTCAGCACCTTGTACAGGTTGATCGAGGTGCTGTCGGTCGCCACCACCTCGCCCGGCGCGGCGCCGATCAGCCGCGCGATCTTGTCGCCCAGGCGCTGCGGCATCTCGAACCAGCCGGCGCTGTTCCAGGAGCGGATCAGGCCGCTGCCCCATTCCTGCGTCACGACCTCGGCGACGCGGGCCGCCGCCGTTTTGGGCAGCACGCCGAGCGAGTTGCCGTCCAGGTAGATCACGCCGCCCGGAATAGAAAATTGGTCGCGCAGAGAGCGCAGGGGGTCTTGCGCGTCGCGCTGCTGGCAGTCTGTCAAGCTGGTCATGTCGTTCCCAAAATAAAAAGTGCTTGGAGTGGTTTTCAGAGTTCACGCAGGATCGCGCGCACCGGCGAGGCGTCGGCGCGCACCAGCTTCAGCGGCAGGGCGATCAGCTCGTAGTCGCCCTCGGGCACGGCATCGAGCACCAGGTTCTCCAGCACGCGCAGCCCGTGCCGCAGCAACTGGTGGTGCGCGGGCAGGTCCTGGCTGGTCGCCGGGTCCACGCTGGGTGTGTCGATGCCGACGAGCGCTACGTTTTTGGTAGCCAACAGCGCAATGGTCTCGGGGGCTATCGCCGTAAAGGATGCCCAATCCTGGCGGGCCACCGCCGACGTGCGCAGCAGCATGCGCGCGGGCAAGGCGTGCAGGGCGTGCTCGATGTGCCGTGGCAGCACCAGCGGCCCGCAGGCTATGCAGTGGATCACGCGGCACGGGCCCAGGTACGGCAGCAGGTCCACGGCGCCGATCGCTGCTGCGCCATTGGCGTAGTGCATGGGCGCATCGGCGTGCGCCCCGGTGTGGGGCGAGAAAGTGAGCGTGTTGACGTTGACCGGGCAGCCCGGCCCGAGCGCAAAGTGCAGTTGCTGCGAGTACGCCGCGTCGCCGGGGAAAACGGCGGCGTGCTCGTCAACGGGGGGTGAAATATCCCAGATCTTTTTCATGACGACGTGAAGGTATCACCGCGAAAAAGACCATGGTGTCGGTTATTTCCAACAGCCGGGATAAATAGGGGGGCCTGGTTCGCCTACCGATGGGCGGCCGAGGTCGCCACCGCCAGTGCCGTCATGTTCACCACGCGCCGCACGGTGGATGACGGTGTCAGCACATGCACCGTCGCGGCCGCGCCCAGCAGCACAGGCCCGATCGTGACGCCGTGGCCGCCCGTCATCTTGAGCACATTGAACAGGATGTTGGCGGCGTCCAGGTTCGGGCAGATCAGGATGTTGGCCTCGCCCGACAGCCGCGTGTCCATCAGCGACGTGCGCCGCACCTCCTCCGACAGCGCCGCGTCGCCATGCAACTCGCCATCGGACTCCACGTCGGGCGCCATCTTCGCAAACAGCTCCTGCGCCAGCCGCATCTTGCGCGCCGAGGCGCGGTTCGAGGAGCCGTAATTCGAGTGCGACAGGAACGCCACCTTGGGCGGAATACCAAAGCGCCGGATCTCCTCGACCGCCATCAACGCGATGCTGGCCAGCTGCTCGGCGCTCGGGTCTTCGTTGACGAAGGTGTCGGCGATGAACAGGGTGTGCGTGTCCAGCATCAGCGCGTTCACCGTGGCGAAGCCGGACGCGCCTTCTCTCAAGCCGATGATGTCGCGCACGTGCTCCAGGTGGATGTCGAAGCGGCCCAGCAGGCCGCACAGCATGGCATCGGCGTCGCCGAGTTTGACCATCAGCGAGCCGATGGTGGTGGTGGAGCGGCGCACGGCCGCCTTGGCGGCCTCCGGCGTCACGCCACGCCGGCCCATGAGGTGGTGGTAGGTCTCCCAGTACTGGCGAAAGCGCGGATCGTCTTCGGGGTTCACGCACTCTACGTCCTGCCCCAGTCTGAGCCGCAGGCCGGCCTTGGCGATGCGGGTTTCGATCACGGCGGGGCGGCCGATCAGGATCGGGCGCGCGAGGCCTTCGTCGAGCACCAGCTGCACGGCGCGCAGCACGCGCTCGTCTTCGCCTTCGGCATAGGCCACGCGCTTTTTCTCGTCGGGCACGGCCTGCGCGGCGTTGAACACCGGCTGCATGACCATGCCGGTGGAGTAAACGTGGCGCGTCAACTGCTGGCGGTAGGCGCGCATGTCGGTGATCGGCCGGGTGGCCACGCCGGAGTCCTGCGCGGCCTGCGCCACCGCGGGCGCAATGCGCAGGATCAGGCGCGAATCAAACGGCTTGGGGATGATGTAGTCGGGGCCGAACACCAGCTCCTGGCCCACGTAGGCGTGCGCGACCTCCTCGCTGATGTCGGCCTTGGTCAGGTCCGCAATCTGGCGCACGCAGGCCAGCTTCATGGCCTCATTGATCGTGGTGGCGCCGCAATCGAGGGCGCCGCGGAAGATGTAGGGAAAGCACAGGACGTTGTTGACCTGGTTCGGGTAGTCCGAGCGGCCGGTGGCAATGATGCAATCGGGGCGCACGGCCTTGGCCAGTTCGGGCCGGATCTCGGGTTCGGGGTTGGCCAGCGCCAGAATGATGGGCCGGGGCGCCATGGTCTTGACCATCTCCTGCGTCACCACGCCCGGCGCCGAGCAGCCGAGGAACACGTCGGCGTTGTGGAACACGTCGGCCAGCGTGCGCGCGCCGGTGTCTTTTTGCGCGTAGCGCGTCTTCGAATCGTCGAAGCCGCCGGCGCGGCCCTGGTAGATCAGGCCCTTGGAGTCGCACGCGTAGATGTTCTTCGCCTGCGCGCCCAGGCCGACCATCACGTCCAGGCAGGCCAGCGCGGCGGCGCCCGCGCCCGACACCGCGATCTTGACGTCCTCGATCTTCTTGCCCACCAGCTCCAGCCCGTTCAGCATGGCCGCCGCCGAGATGATCGCGGTGCCGTGCTGGTCGTCGTGGAACACCGGAATCTTCATGCGCTCGCGCAGTTTTTTCTCGATGTAGAAGCACTCCGGCGCCTTGATGTCTTCCAGGTTGATGCCGCCCAGCGTCGGCTCCATCGCCGCGATGATGTCAACCAGCTTGTCCGGGTCGCGCTCGGCCAGTTCGATGTCGAACACGTCGATGCCGGCAAACTTCTTGAACAGACAGCCCTTGCCTTCCATCACCGGTTTCGCCGCCAGCGGGCCGATGTCGCCCAGGCCGAGCACTGCCGTGCCGTTGGTGATCACGCCCACCAGGTTGGCGCGCGAGGTGTATTCGGCCGCGAGGGCCGGATCGGCCTCGATGTCGAGGCAGGGGTAGGCGACGCCGGGCGAATAGGCCAGGGACAGGTCGCGCTGGTTCGACAGCGGCTTGGTCGGCGTGATGGAGATCTTGCCGCGCACCGGACTGCGGTGGTATTCGCGGGCAGCGTCGCGCAGGGCGGCCTCGGCGGGGGAGATGGAATCGGTCATGAGTGCCTCCAGTTATTGTGTCGACGAAAAAAGAGGCTACCGCAAAGCGGGGCCTCTTTCATGGTTGGGGGCTTGCGCAATGGAAAAAATTTGTCGCCGTGATGCCCCTGGCGCGCCACTGCCCGCATCGCCGCGCCGGTGTTTTTATCTCATGGTTATATGCAAAAAGACCCTGTAGCTGATATCCAATATGCACTGAGAACTATCGAATTAATAGCGTACGCAAAATGCCGATCAGTGCGCGTCGGCCTGGCGCGCGGCGGCGACGGTGGCCTCGGTATCTTGCCTGGCGCCATTGAAGTACAGGTTCAGCAGCACGGCGGCAATGGAAGTCAGCAGGATGCCCGATTCGATCAGCGGGTGAATGGCATGCGGCATCCATTGCTTGAAATTGGGGGCAATCAGCGGCACCATGCCGACGCCGATGGCGATGGCCACGATCAGCGAGTTGTAGCGGTTGGTCTTGAAGTCCACTCCCGCCAGAATGCGGATGCCGGTGGCGGCCACCATGCCGAACATCACGAGGCCCGCGCCGCCGAGCACCACGGTGGGCAGCGACTCGACCAGCGCGCCCATCTTGGGCAGCAGGCCCAGCACAATCAGGATGACGCCGCCGGCCGCGCAGACGAAGCGGCTGCGCACGCCGGTGACGGCGACCAGGCCCACGTTCTGCGAGAAGCTGGTGTAGGGGAAGGTGTTGAAGATGCCGCCGATCAGCGTGCCCAGGCCGTCGGTGCGCAGGCCGCGCGCCAGGTCGGGCTGCTCGATCTTGCGCCCCGTCATCTCGCTCAGCGCCAGGAACATGCCGGTGGATTCGATCATGACCACGATCATGATCAGGGACATGGTGAGAATCGACACCACGTCGAAGATGGGCATGCCGAACTGGAACGGCAGCACGATGTCGAACCAGGCCGCCTTGCCGACCTTGTCGAAGGTCATCAGGCCAATGGCCGTGGCCAGGACGCCGCCGACCACGATGCCGATCAACACCGAAATGTTGGCCAGAAAGCCCTTGGTGAAGCGGCAGATCAGCAGGATCGTGGCGAGCACCACCGCGGCAACGCCCACGCCGGTCAGGTCGGCGTATTTCGGGTTGGGGACGGTCGGGATGATGGCCAGTCCCTTGGGCACAGCCGGCAGGGCCGAGCCGGGCGCGGTCGCGTCGGCCAGCCACTTCAGGTAGGCCGGGTCCACGACATTGGGCGCGGTCGGGCCGAACGGGTTGCCGAAGATCCAGTTGATGCCCACGCGCATCAGCGTGATGCCGATGATCGCAATGATGGTGCCGGTGACCACCGGCGGAAAGAACCGCAGCATGCGGCTGACAAAGGGCGCGATCAAGATCGAGATGATGCCGGCGCCGATGATGGAGCCGAACAGGATTTGCGCGCCGCTCGGGCCAGGGTTGGCGTTGGCGATGGCGACCATCGGCGAGACGGCGGCAAAGGTGACGCCCATCATGACCGGCAGCTTGATGCCGAACCAGCGCGTGGCGCCCAGTGACTGGATCAGCGTGGCGATGCCGCAGCAAAACAGGTCGGCGGAGACCAGCATGGCCACGTGCTCGGGGCTGAGATTGAGCGCGCGGCCCACGATCAGCGGCACCGCCACGGCGCCGGCGTACATCACCAGCACGTGCTGCAGGCCCAAGGCCGTGAGTTTGCCCGCAGGCAGATGCTCGTCAACGGGGTGAACGGTTTCGGTCATGGTGCGTCCTGTCGTGCCGTGAAGGGGTGTGCACGAAACTGTATACACGTTAAAGGCGCCCACGTATAGCGGTAAACCCTAGTGCCGGGCCAATGGCCGGATGAGGCAGTTTTGACTGTTTTGAAGGGAATGGTGCCGCCCGCACCGGCGCCCTCAGCGCGGGGCGCGCCCGGTGCGCAGCGACATGGGCGTGAGCGCGGCCTGCAGCCGGCCCTGCACGGGCGGAGCCCCGGGATTCAATGCTTCCTCCACATGGCCGATGTGGGTCAGCATGCGCTGGCGCGCCAGCGCGAAATTGCCGGTTTCCAGCGCCGCGACGATTTCCGAATGCTCGGCGCACGACTGCCGCGCGTCGTGCTCGGACTGGTACAGCGTGGCCACCAGCGTGGTGTGCGCGGTCAGGTCGCGCAGCACGTCGCACAGCATGCGATGGCCCATGCATTCCGCCAGGCAGACGTGGAAGTCCGCCAGCAAAAAGGCGCGGGTGGCGGCATCGGCATCTGCAATGGCCTGCTCTTCCTGCACGATGTGCTGGCGCAGCGTGCGCACCACCGACTGCAGGGGTCTTCCGTCGGGGTGGTCGTCGGCCACGGCCGAGAGAATGCCGGCCTCGACAATGCGCCGGGCCGAGAACGCATCCCTGGCTTCTTCGAGCGAAGGCTCTACCACGTACCAGCCCCGGCGCGAGCGGACCTCCACAAAGCCGCGCGCCTGCAATTGCATCAGGGCCTCGCGGATCAGGGTGCGGCTCACGCCGAACAGGTCGGCCAGATCCTGCTCACCCAGCCGCTCGCCCGGGGAGAGCCGCTGGGACAGGATGGACTCGACCACGCGCCGGGCTATTTCCGAGGGGCTGGCCATGGCAACTCCGTGATTTCTGGTCGTGGCATGAATCAGGCGACGGCGGGCTGACGGGCGATCTCGACATCGATGTCGTCCTCGGTGGCGGGCACCGGCCGGCCGTCGAGGACGGCATGGGCACGCTCGCGGTCGATGTCACCCTCCCAGGCGGCCACCACCACGGTGGCGACGCAGTTGCCGGTCAGGTTGCCCAGGGCGCGCGCAATGCCCATGAACCAGTCCACCGACAGCACCATCACCAGGCCGATGGCCGGAATGTCGGGAATCGCCTGCAGCGTGGCCGCCAGCACCACGATGGCCGAGCCCGGCACGCCGTGCGCGCCCTTGGAGGTGATCAACGCGACGGCCAGGATGGTCAGCAGGTGGCCCATCGTGATATGCGTGTTGGTGGCCTGCGCGATGAACACGGCGGCCAGCGTGATGTAGATCGAGAAGGCATCGAGATTGAACGAGTAGCCCGTGGGGATGACCAGGCCGACCGTCGAGTCGCGGATGCCCATGCGCTTGAGCTTGGACATGACCTGCGGCAGCACGGCGTCCGACGAGGTGGTGGCGAGCACGACCATCAGTTCCTCGCGCAGGTAGCGCAGCAGCTTGAAGATGTTGAAGCCCGCCACGCGCAGGATCAGGCCCAGGATCACGACCACGAAGATGACGACCGCGCCATAGAACAGCGCCACCAGCATGCCCAGCTGCCTGAGCGAGCCGATGCCGTAGCCGCCGACCGTGAAGGCGATGGCGCCCAGCACGCCCAGCGGCGCCAGCTTGATGAGGATGCCCATGATCTTGAAGATGACGTGCGAGAGCGCTTCGATGAAGGTCTTCACGGGGGTGCCGCGCTCGCCCAGCAGCGACAGCGCGCAGCCGAACAGGATGGCGAACAGCAGGACCTGCAGCACGTCGCCGGTGGAGAACGCGTTGCCCACGGTGCTGGGGATCAGCCTCATCAGGAATTGCACCGTGCCGCCGCCGGTGAGCTTGCTGGCCGTCTCGGTGTAGGCGCTCAGCGCGGTCGGGTCCAGCGTCTTCGGATCGATGTTCATGCCGACGCCGGGCTGGAACACGAAGGCCAGCAGCAGGCCGAGCCCCAGGGCCACGGTGGTGACGAGTTCGAAATAAATTAGCGCCTTGACCCCGACCCGGCCTACCCGCTTGAGGTCGCCCGCGCCCGCGATGCCGTGCACCACCACGCAGAACACCAGGATCGGGATGATCATCTTGATCAGCTTGATGAAGCCGTCACCGAGCGGCTTGAGTTGAATGGCGAACGCGGGCCAGACAACGCCGATGATGACGCCGACCACCAGGGCCAGCAGAACCTGTCCGAACAAGGACTTGAAAAACTTTTGCATCGCAGTCTCCAGGAATGGAATTAGTGCATGCAAGAATCGAATACAAATCTTGCATACAAGAAATGTAGACAATCTATGGAGAACCGAATTCAGGGTTATCCCGTGTTATTCGGCACCCTGAGGTTAAAACTGTTTGGATTCAGGTGCGGCCATCGGGCGCACGAGCGCCCCGGGCCGCGGCGTGCTCAGCCGAGCAGGTCGCGCAGGGTGCGCGCAATCACCTTTGTGGCGCGGCGCAGGTCTTCCAGTTCGAGCCGCTCGTCGGACCGCTTGGCGTGCGACTCGAGCACGGTGCGCGGTCCGGCGCCGTAGATCACGCCGGGAATGCCGGCCTCGGCGTACAGGCGCACGTCGGTGTACAGCGGCGTGCCCATGGCGGGAATGGGCTGGCCGAAAATCTGCTCGCCGTGCTTCTGGATCGCCGCCACCAGCGGCTGGTTGCCGGGCAGCGGCTTCATGGCATTGGCCAGCAGCAGGCGCCGGATGTCCACCGTGATGCCGGGCAGCCTGGCCGCGGCGTCGGCGATCACCTGGCGGATGGTGGCCTCGACCTGCGCCGGGTTCTCTTCGGGGATCATGCGCCGGTCCAGCTTGAAGATGACCTTGCCGGGCACCACGTTGGTGTTGGTGCCGCCTTCGATGCGGCCCACGTTGAGATACGGGTGGTTGATGCCCACAACCTCGGATGTGACCTGCTGGTACAGGATGTTCTGGGCATACAGCGCATTGAGGATTTGCACCGCACCCTGCAGCGCGTCCACGCCGGTGTCGGGCACGGCAGCGTGCGCCATTTTGCCGTGCACGGTCACTTCGAGTTGCAGGCAGCCGTTGTGCGCCGTCACGACCTCGTAGCTGAAGCCTGCGGCAATCAACAGGTCGGGCTTTGTGAGCTTGTTTCGGAGCAGCCAGCCCGGCCCCATCTCGCCACCGAATTCCTCGTCGTAGGTGAAGTGCAGCTCCACCGTGCCGTTCAGTTTGGCCTGCAGCGCCTCGAGCGCGCGCACGGCAAAGGTGAAGGTCGCGAAGTCGCCTTTGCTCACGGCCGTGGCGCGGCCGTAGATCTTGCCATCCACGATCTCCGCGCCGTAGGGCGCCTTGGTCCAACCCTCGCCGGGCGGCACCACGTCGCCATGGGCGTTGAGGGCGATCGTGCGACCCTTGCCATAGGGGCGGCGCACGATCAGGTTGGTGATCGATTCCATGCCGTAGGCGCGCACGTCGGCCTGCGGCACGGGATGCTTTTCGGCCTCGAAGCCGAAGCCCTTGAGCAGTTCGGCCGTGCGCTCGGCGTGCGGTGCGTTGTTGCCGGGCGGCGTGTCGGTGGCCACGCGGATCAGTTCCTGCAGGAAGCGCACTTCTTCGTCGAAGTGAGCGTCGATCCAGGCGTCGAGTTGGTCGTAGTCGGTCATGTCAATTCCGTCGCAAGGTTTTCAAGAAGAAGCTGGAAGGCCTCGACGGCGAGCTGCATGTCGTCGCTGGTCGTGCTCTCCAGGGGGTTGTGGCTGATGCCGGCGTTTTCGCCACGCACGAACAGCATGGCCTGCGGCATCACCTCGTGCAGCTTCATGGCGTCATGGCCTGCGCCACTGGGCATGCGGTACACCGGCGCGCCCAGGGCGTCCACGGCGCGCTCCCAGCGCTGCTGCCAGGCGGGTGCGCTCGGCGCGGCGGCGGCACGTATCGTTTCTTCCAGTTTGTAGTGCAGGCCGCGCCGCTCGCAGATGCGCGCCAGCTCGGCGCACACGTCGGCGATACAGGCATCGCGCACCCCGTTGGTGGTGGCGCGGATGTCGATGCTGAACTTGCAGCGCCCGGGCACCACGTTGATGGAGCCGTTGGGCACTTCGAGCATGCCCACGGTGGCCACCAGGTGCGGCACCGAGCCGCCGCGCTTCTCGACGTACAGCGCCAGCTCGGCGGCGGCCGTGGCGGCGTCACGGCGGCGATCCATCGGCGTGGTGCCGGCGTGACTGGCCATGCCGACGATCTCGGCGAGATAGCGCACGTTGCCGTTGATCGAAGTCACAATGCCCAGTGGCAGATCGAGTTCGTTGAGGACCGGCCCCTGCTCGATGTGCACCTCGACGAAGCCGAGGTATTTCGATGCGTCGCGCCTGAGCTTGGGGATGTCGGTTATGCACAGGCCAGCGTGCTCCATCGCTTCGCGCATGCTGACGCCGTCGGCGTCCTTTTGCTCAAGCCAGTTCGTGTCGAAGTGGCCCGTCAACGCACCCGAGCCGAGGAACACCGCCTTGTAACGCTGGCCTTCCTCCTCGGCAAAGCCGACGACCTCGAAGCCATAGGGCAGGCGCCGGCCCTGGCGATGCAGTTCGCGCACGCAGGCCATCGGCACGAAGATGCCCAGGCGTCCGTCGTACTTGCCGCCATTGCGCACGGTGTCGTAGTGGCTGCCGGTCAGCAGGCGGCGGGCGGCCGGGTCACTGCCGTGGTAGATGCCGACCACGTTGCCGACCGCGTCGATCGCGACCTCGTCGAAGCCGCACTCCTCGCGCATCCAGTGCGACAGGCGCTGCGCGCAGGCGCGGTGTGCGTCGGTCAGGTAGGTCACGGTCAGCTCGCCGCGCTCGGCGTAGCCGGGGTCGCTGTGCACCGCCAGCCGCTCGGCCCAGTCCCACACCAGATTGCCGAGCTCGGGCGTGTCGCCGAACACATCGTGCAGGCGAATTTCGGCGATGCGGTGGATGTTGCGCAGGCACTCGGCCAGCTCAAAATCCGGGTGATTCTCCAGCCGGCGCTCGAAGGTCTTGAGGATGTCCCGCTTGTTCAGGCCCGTGCCGCGCGGCCCGCGCACCGCCAGCACGAACGGGAAGCCGAATCGGGTGCTGTAGGTGGCGTTGAGTTGCTGGATTTTCGCGAGCTCGTCGGGCGTGCAGCCGGTCAGGCCGGCCCGGTTCTGCTCGTTCGCCGATTCGGCCGTGAGCGTTCCGGCCAGCATGGCCTTGCCGGCCAGTTCGGGGTGGGCGCGCACCAGCGCGACTTGTGCATCGCGGCCGGCGCCGGCGACGACGCGGGCCATCGCATGCTTGAGCTGTACCAGAGAGCGGAACGGTCGTGCGGCAAGCGCCTGCTCGGCGATCCAGGGGGAGTGCTCGTACAGGCCGTCGAGCATCGTCAGGGCCTCGCCCTTGGATGCCGCATTGAGTTGGGAGAGCGTGATGGCCATGGTCATCCTTGGTAGGGGTGAACTTGTTTCCAGTGCCGCGCGAGGTCGACGCGCCGGCACACCCAGACGCGGTCGTGCTTCGCAATGTGATCCAGAAAACGCTGCAGCGCCACGATGCGCCCGGGCCGGCCCAGCATGCGGCAGTGCATGCCGATGCTCAGCATCTTGGGCCTGTCCTCGCCATTCGGGTCGCCCTCGGCGTAGAGCGCATCGAAGCTGTCGCGCATGTACTGGTAGAACGGCTCGGCGTGCGAGTAGCCCTGGGGCAGTGCGAAACGCATGTCGTTGCAGTCGAGCGTATAGGGCACGATGAGCTGCGGCACCACAGTGCCGTCGGTCTTGCGCACCTTCATCCAGAACGGCAGGTCGTCGCCGTAGTAGTCGCTGTCGTACTCGAAGCCGCCATAGTCGGCCACCAGCCGGCGCGTGCGCGGGCTGTCGCGCCCGGTGTACCAGCCCAGCGCTCGCTCGCCGGTGAGCTGCTCGATGGCCTGCATGGCCAGGCGCATGTGCTCGCGCTCGGTGGCCTCGTCAACGCCCTGATAGTGGATCCAGCGCCAGCCGTGGCAGGCGATTTCATGGCCCAATTCTTTCACGGCGCTGGCGACTTCGGGATGGCGCTGCAGCGCCATGCCCACGCCGAAGACCGTGAGCGGCAGGCCGCGCTTTTCGAACTCGCGCAGGATGCGCCAGACGCCCGCGCGAGAGCCGTATTCGTAGATGCCCTCCATGCTGATGTGGCGCTCGGGAAAGCTCGCGGGGTTGAACATCTCCGAGAGAAACTGCTCGGAGCCGGCGTCGCCGTGCAGCACGCAGTTCTCGCCGCCTTCTTCGTAGTTGAGCACGAATTGCACGGCAATGCGCGCGTTGCCGGGCCATTGTGCGTGCGGCGGGTTGCGGCCGTAGCCCTTCAGGTCGCGCGGGTAGGGCAGGGTGCTGTCATAGGTGTTCATGATGCGGGGTCAGGACAAGGCCATGGAAATATCGCTGGTGGGCACCTTGCGATCGAAGGTCAGGTTCTCTTCAACGTGCAGCAGGTGCTCGTTCATCAGGCGCACGGCACGCTCCTCGTCGCGCGCGGCCAGCGCCTTGATGATCTCGGCGTGTTCTTCATTCGAATGCCGGGCGGCGCTCGCGCTCTGGTACATCAGCGTGATCAGCGCACAGCGCGCCACCAGCTTGCCCAGAATCTGCGCCAGCACCTGGTTGCCCATGAGCTCGGCCATGCGCACATGGAAGTCGCCCAGCAGCTCGGTGCGGCCCGCCACGTCCTCGTGCTCGACCGCCGCCCGCTCCTGCGCCACATGTTCCTTGAGTGCGCGGATCTTGGCCGGTGTGACCTCGCGCACAAAGGCGCGCGTCATCTCGGCTTCGAGCATGCGGCGCACCGCAAAAACCTGCCTGGCCTCGGTGACGGGCGGGGCCGCCACGAAGGCGCCGCGCGCCGGCTCCATGCGGATCAGCCGGTTTTGCGCCAGCTGGAACAGCGCCTGGCGCACCAGCGTGCGCGAGACACCGAAGTGATCCGCCAGCTTCTGCTCGGCGAGCTTGGCGCCGGGCTGCAGGCGGTGCTCGACGATGGCACGGGTCAGCGCATCGACAATGAAACTGGTGCTGGACGGTTGCATGAAAGGCATGATAGCGTCATTTTTAAAAAGTGTATACACTTCTGTCGACCAAATTTGGCGCTTTGCCGTTGGACCCTTATGGATCGGAATACACCATGGGCTTGAGCACACATGTACTGGACACCATGCACGGTTGCCCCGCGGCCGGCATGGCGGTGGAGTTCTACAGCACGCGGGGCGAAGCGGCCACGCTGATCCGCAAGCTGACGCTCAACAGCGATGGGCGCACCGACGCCCCGCTGTTCGATAGCGCCAGCCTGCGCCAGGGCACCTACCGCCTGGTGTTCGACGTCGCGGGCTACTTCAAGGCGCGTGGCGTCGCGTTGCCCGAGCCGAATTTTCTGGGCCGGGTGAGCCTGGATTTCGGCGTGGCCCACACCGACCAGCACTACCACGTGCCGCTCCTGGTCAGCCCATGGAGCTACTCGACCTATCGCGGCTCCTGAGCCACGGCACCGTGCTACTGCGAGTCTTCCCCGAGTTGCCCTTCGGTCAGCGTGTCGAGCTGGAAACGTCCGCTTTTGTCCCACAGCCAGACGTCGGTATAGGTCACCCGGCCGAGCCGCAGCGGGGCCGGGAACGGTGCGGCCTGGCGCACGGTGCGCTCGATCTCGGCGATCACTTCGGGCGCCTGGGTGGGCGCGCGCATCCAGCGCGTGCGCAGTACCCGGCCCCGGCCATCGAGGTCCACCTGCAGCACCCCGACGGCGTACAGCATGGGCGGCATCTTGCCCTTGTAGATCCTGTCGGCATTGAGGGCATACAGGTGATGTGCCGCGTCGAGACGGTATTCGCGGGCCGTGGCGGCATTCGAAGCGCGCGGCGCGGCACTCGCCCCGGGGACGGTGGGAGCTGCCGGCACCGGGGCAGGCGCCAAACGGGGTGCTGTCTTGCAGCCGGCAATCAGGGCCGCCGCCGCTGCGGCGCAGCCGGCAGCCAGCAACAGGCGTCGGTTCAGGGCGGGCGCCCAAGAGGTCTTTCTCAGCCGGAGGGGAGGCGTGTGATTCATATTGACGGCAGGCACGGGATGGTTGAAGGGTTTTCAGACGACTCGGAGCATACTTTGCCCGAAATCAGTCGCGGCGCGCGCTGCGGGTTCGCGCGCAGAGGTATCGGTTTGTGAATACGGCAGAAATTTTCTTGTCCCGGCTCGCGCATGAGGGCGCGGTGCTGGTCAGCGTGGCGTCAACCAAAGGCTCGGCACCGCGCGAGCGCGGCGCCTGGATGGCAGTGTTCGCGCAGGACGTGATCGGCACCATCGGTGGCGGCCATCTGGAGTACCAAGCCATCGATACTGCGCGTGCGCGCCTGGCCGGTGCGCGGGGCGAGCCGGTGCTGCGCTTTGCGCTGGGCCCGAGCCTGGGGCAATGCTGCGGCGGTGTCGTGCACCTGCAGTTTGAATGCGTCACGCTAGCCGATGTCCCGGCGCTGCGCGACCGGCTGGCACCCCGCCTGCAGCCGGTCGCGTTGTTCGGCGGCGGCCATGTGG
Source organism: Rhodoferax sediminis (assembly GCF_006970865.1). Taxonomy (NCBI): domain Bacteria; kingdom Pseudomonadati; phylum Pseudomonadota; class Betaproteobacteria; order Burkholderiales; family Comamonadaceae; genus Rhodoferax; species Rhodoferax sediminis. The sequence continues at coordinate 3,559,850 of NZ_CP035503.1, read as the reverse complement.
GCGCCGCGCTGGCCCGCGTGATCGCCATGCTGCCGTTCTCGCTGACCTGGATCGACAGTCGCGACGGCATCTTTCCGCAAGACGTTCCCGCCGACGTCAGCTGCGAATACTCCGATCCGGTGCAGTCCGCGGTGAAGGACCTGGCACCGGGCTCGCGCGTGATCATCATGAGCTTCAGCCATGCCGAAGACCTGGACATCGTGGCGGCCTGCCTGCAGCGCCAGCGTGCGCGGGCCGACCTGCCCTATATCGGCCTGATCGGCAGCAAGACCAAATGGGCCACGTTCCGGCACCGGCTCGAGGCGCGCGGCTTTACCGCGGACGAGCTGGCGCACATCACTTGCCCGATCGGCGTACCCGGCATCCAGGGCAAGGAGCCGGAAGTCATTGCCGTGGCGGTTGCCGCGCAATTGCTGCAGCTTCAAATCTAGGGTTTGTACTGAGTCGCCGGCGCAGCAAGGCGCTGGAGCCCGGGTGGAAAAGTGTATACACTTCTCGTGTACAGGTCGCAGCGAGGCACAAATTTTGTAGTTCGCGGCCGGATTTCTGCTCAGAGCGCCCGCAGTGGTGGGCAGGTTGGAAAAAGGCGGCTTCGTGCCGCGAGGTTGAGAGACATGCAAAGTTACTATCTCGACTGGGCCAACCTGCTGCTGCGCTGGGTCCACGTCATCACTGCCATCGCCTGGGTGGGCTCCTCGTTTTATTTCGTTTTTCTCGACAGCAGCCTGACACCGCCGGTCGACGAAGACCTGAAAAAACAGGGTGTCAGCGGCGAACTCTGGGCCCTGCATGGCGGCGGCTTCTACCACCCCGTCAAGTTCAATGTCGCGCCGCCCAAACTGCCTGATCATCTGCACTGGTTCTACTGGGAAAGCTACACCACCTGGCTGACCGGCTTCAGCCTGTTCACCGTCTCCTACCTGTGGAGCGCGAACATCTACCTGATCGACAAGTCGCTGATGGATTGGGCGCCGGCCGCGGCCATCGCGGCGGCGCTGGCCTTCCTGGTGGTGTTCTGGCTCTTGTACGACGGCATCTGCCGCGTGTTCGGCCAGCGCAACAACGGCGACGCCATCGTCGGTGCGTTGGTGCTGGTGCTGGTGTGCGTGGCGTCCTGGCTGGCCTGCCACCTGTTTGCCGGGCGCGCCGCTTTCCTGCTGGTGGGCGCCATGATGGCAACGTCGATGAGCGCCAACGTGTTCTTCTGGATCATTCCCGGGCAAAAGAAGGTGGTGGCGTCCATCAAGGCCGGCCAGCCGGTGGACCCGATCCACGGCAAGCGTGGCAAGCAGCGCAGCGTGCACAACACCTACTTCACGTTGCCGGTGCTGTTTGCCATGCTGTCCAACCACTACAGCTTTGCCTACAGCCGCCCGAACAACTGGCTGGTACTGATCCTCATGATGTTCGCCGGCGCCGCCATCCGCCAGTTCTTCGTGATGCGCCATGGCTTCAAGCTGGGGCGCAACGGCAATCCGCTGCCGTATGCGCTGGTTGGCATGCTCGTGATCGCGGGCGTGATTGCCTGGATCCGCCCGGACGCTACCAATTCAATAGCTGCCAGCCAAGGTGCCACAGGGGCTACAGCCGAAGTTTCCTTCAAGGATGTGCAAAAGGTGGTGGCGCAGCGCTGCTACCTGTGCCACGGCGCCACGGTGCAGATGAAAAATATCCGGTTCGACTCCCCGGCGCTGATCAAGGAACATGCGCAGGACATGTACCAGCAGATCGTGGTGACCAGGATCATGCCGATGAACAACGCCACCGGCATGACCGATGAGGAGCGCGCGATGTTCGCGCGCTGGTTCCAGGCCGGCGCCAAGACCGATTAGGGCGAAGCGGACCCCCCGGATTCGTCAGCCCATGTGCTGCGGCAGCCACAGCGCGATGGCGGGGAACGCAATCAGGATGATCAGCCGGAGGATGTCGGTGGCAATGAAGGGCAGCACGCCCTTGAAGATGGTGGTGAAGCTCACGTCCTTCACCACGCTCTTGATCACGAACACGTTCATGCCCACGGGTGGATGAATCAGTCCGAGTTCGACCGTCATCACGATGATGATGCCGAACCAGATGGGGTCGAACCCCATCGCGGTGATGACCGGAAAGACGATGGGCACCGTCAGGATGATCATCGCCATGGCGTCCATCAGGCTGCCGAGAATCAGGAACGTCACCATCATCAGTGCCAGCACGCCGTAGCGGCCGATGCCCAGTGAGGTGAGGAATTCGGTGAGCTTTTGCGGCGTCTGCGTGATCGTGAGGAAGTAGCCGAACAGCAGCGCGCCGATCAGCACCGTGAACACCGCCGCCGTGGTGCGCGTGGCCTGCAACAGCGCGTCGCGCGTCTTCTTGCGATCGAGCTTGCCGCGCAGCACGCCCAGCAGGTAGGCGCCGCTCGCGCCCACGCCGCCCGCCTCGGTGGGCGTGAAGAACCCCCCGTACAGGCCGCCGATGACGAAGATGAACAGGGTCAACGGTGCCCACACCATCTTGAGCGCCTGTGCCCGCTCGCACCACGGCTTGCGCTCGCCGGCCGGCAGCAGCTCCGGCTTGAGTTTGACGATGAGGTTCACGGTGATCACGTACATTGCCATGGCAAGCAGGCCCGGCAGGATGCCGGCCATGAAGAGCTTGCCGATGTCCTGTTCGGTGAGGATGGCGTAGACCACCAGCACGGTCGAGGGCGGCAGCATCGCGCCCAGCGTGCCGCCGGCCGCGATCACGCCGGTCGAAAACGACTGTGGATAGCCGAAGCGGCGCATCTCCGGATACGCGACCACGGAGAAGGTGGCGGCGGTGGCCACCGACGAGCCGCAGATGGCCGCGAAGCCGCCGCAGGCCACGATGGTGGCGATGCCCAGGCCGCCGCGCAGGTGGCCGATGAAGGCGTCGGCCGCCCGGAACATCTCCTTGGACAGGCCCGAGGCGGATACGAATGCGCCCATCAGCATGAACATCGGAATCACGCCGAAGGTGTAGTCGGTGACGGTGCGCATCGACGTGAGGCTGACCAGCTTCATGGCCGGCCCGCCGCCGACGATGTAGCTGTAGCCGGTCACGCCCACCAGGCCCATTGCCATGCCGACCGGCACGCGCGCCAGCATCAGGATGAACAGAACGGCGAAGCCGATCAGGGCCACCATGTCGTTGCTCATTCAACCTCCCTGCCATGCGCCGGCTCGGCGAGCCGTTCCGGCCGGAAGATCAGCTGCCAGGTGCGGATGGCGATCAGCATCACGGCCGCGGCATCGCCCGCCCAGGCCAGCGCGTACAGCGGCCACACGGGCAGGTTCAGGTCGAAGGTCTGCACGTGGTCGTGGTAGGTGCCGCGCACCTTGTCGAAGATCGCGAAGGTGTGCACGGTTACCACAAACAGCAGCACCAGCGTTGCGAAGACGTCGATGTAGCGCTTGCCGCGCACGCTGGCGCTGCTCCAAACGAGGTCGACCGTGATGTGCGTGCCGCGGTAGCTGGTGGCGGCGATGCCCCAGAAGATCAGCGTGCCCAGCAGCAGCTTGCCGAAGTCGTAGCTGTCGGGGATCGAGGTGTTGAAGAACTTGCGCAGCACCACCGCGACGAAGATGTCGAGTGCGACGATGCCGATGAACAGCGCCGCCAGCCACTCGATGGTGTCGATCACGCGGTCCATGAAATCGCGTTTCATGGCTGCTGCTGCCCGCCGTTACAGTCCGGCCTTGTGCTTCACCAGCTCCTGCTTGAGCGAGTCCATCACCGCCTTCGGGTCGTAGCCGGCCTTCTTCACGCTGCTGGCCCACTCAGCTTCGGCTGGCGCGACGGCCTTGTGCCACGCGGCGAGCTGGTCCGGCGTCAGCTTGTAGATTTCGTGGCCGGGTTCGGCGGCGATCTTGGCGCGGCCGGCGTACTCGAAGTCGGCCCAGGGCGAGGCGACCTTCTCGGCCCATTCGGTGGTGCAGTGGTCGTCGATTACCTTTTTCTGCGCGGGGGACATGGCGTTGTACTTGTCCTTGTTCATGACCCAAACGAACGGCGTCGTGTACAGCGCCACGTCCATGTGATAGTTCACCACCTTGTCGATGCCGAACAGCACGATGGAGCCCCACGGGAAGGTGATCGCGTCAGCCACGCCGCGCGAGAGCGCATCGCGCGCGGCCGGTGCCGACGCCTGCACGTTGGTGCCGCCCAGCGAGGTGACGAGCTGGCCGATGGTGCTGGTGGCGGGACGGATCTTCATGTCCTTGATGTCCGAGGGCAGCACGATCTTCTTGTGTGAATGGAAGGTGCCGGGGTCATGCACGAAGGCGAAGCAGAAATGCACGTCCTTCATTTCCTTCTGCGCGTAGGGGCGGTACCACGCATCGATGGCGGCCGAGCCGCCCTTGGCGTTGGAGAACAGGAAGGGCAGGCCGGCGCCGGCCATCACCGGGAATCGTCCCGGCTGGTAGCCCGGGTTGACGTAGGCGAAGTCGGCGATGCCGTCGCGCGCCATGTCGTAGTGGTCGAAGGCCTTGCCGAGCTGCTCGGACGGATACATCGTCGCGGTGATGCTGCCACCCGAGGCCTTTTTGATGTCCTCCGCCCAGGCGATCAGGGAGGGGTTCAGCGGATGCTGCGGCGGCACCCAGCTGGACAGCTTGAGCTGGACCGGTTTGTCCTGCGCCTGCGCCCCGGTGCCGAGCAGCATCAAAGCCGCGGCGCCGGCCAGCGCCGCCTTGCCCGCGTGGGCACGGAATGTGGTGAGTGTGCTGTGCAGTTTGGTGTAACGCATGTCTTGTCTCCTGGTTGTAATTCCTGCTCTTGAAGGCAGAAGGTGGAAAGGTCGAAACCAAAAATCGCGCTGAAGAAAAATCTGTCTGGGCCGAGTGAGGCTTTTCGTGAGTGAGCGGGAGGTATCCGGATTCTTAACGTGATGCCGCGCTTTGGGCAAGCGGGGAAACCTTGGCGAATTTGGGAGCCATGAGGGTTCCTGCTTTTTTTGGGATGGCGTTCAGGCCACATCCACTTCCACCAGGATCGGGCCGGTCGAGCGCAGCGCCTGGCGCAGGACTTCGTGCAACTGCGCGGCGTCGCCGACATGCACCGCGTCGCAGCCGTGGCCTTTGGCCAGCGCGACGAAGTCGAGATCGGGCAGGGCCGTGCCTTCCAGCGGGTCCTCGGGCCGGAAGCCGAAGGCCGGGGCGAACTCCTGCAGCGCCGCATAGCGGCGGTTTTTCAGGATGACGAAGGTGATGGGCAGCCGCAGCTGCGCCGCGCTCCATAGCGCCTGGATCGAGTACATGGCGGAGCCGTCGCCCACCAGGCCGATCACGCGCGCGCCGGGCCTGGCCAGTGCCACGCCCACGGCCGCCGGCAGGCTGTGGCCCAGGCCGCCGCTGCACATGGTGTAGAAGGTTTCGCTGCGCAAAATCGGCAGGTAGTCATGCATGGGCGCGCGTGCGCTGGGTGCCTCCTCGACCACGATGGATGCCGGCTCGCGCACTTCGGCCAGCGTCTGCAGCACATAGGCTGTCGACATCGGTGCCGAGGGCTCGGCCCGCGGCAGCGCGGCGCGCGGGGCCGGCAGGGCGCGCGGTGCGGGCGCCGGGCGCGCCAGCAAATCGAGCACGCCCAGGCGGATGCTGCCCACGGCCGACGTGCCGACCGGCGTCCAGGCCGCGATCGTCGGGTCGTCGATCAACTGGACCAGCGTGGCGCCAGGGGGGACGTGCGGGCCGGCGCCTTCCACGTGATAAATGAAGGCGGGCGCGCCGATGACAAAAATCAGGTCGTGACCGCCGAGCAGACTCACAATCGCCTCGCGCATAGCTGGCAGGAATCCGGCAAACAGGCGATGGTCTTCGGGGAAGCCGCAGCGCCCGGACATGGGGGCCGTCCAGACACGCGCGTTGTGGCGCTCTGCCAGTTGCAGCACCTCGTTCCAGGCGTTGCCACGGTCCACCGCGGCGCCGATGACGAAGGCCGGGCGTGCGCTGGCGTCGAGCGCGGCGCCGATCTGCTCGAGCACGCGCGGCTCGGGCCGCGATTCGGTGCTCACCACGCGCGGCAGCACCCGCTCGGTGAGCTTGTCCCAGTCGTCCGCGGGGACCGACACCAGCACCGGCCCGCGCGGCTCCTGCATGGCGATGTAGTAGGCGCGGGCAATGGCCAGCGGCACATCTTCGGCCCGGGCCGGCTCGCAGCTCCATTTGACGTAGGGCCTGGGCAGCTCGGTGGCTTGAGCCGAGAACAGGAATGGATCGAACGGCAGGATGGAGCGCGCCTGCTGGCCCGCCGTGACGATCATCGGGGTGCGGTTCTTGTGGGCAGTGAAGATGTTGCCCATGGCATGGCCGACGCCCACGGCCGAATGCAGGTTCACGAACGAGGCATTGCGCGTGGCCTGCGCATAGCCGTCCGCCATGCCCACCACCACGGATTCCTGCAGGCCCAGAACGTAGCGGAAATCGGCGGGGAAATCGAGGAACAGCGGCAATTCGGTGGAGCCCGGGTTGCCGAACATGGTCGTGATGTTGAAGCCGCGCAGCAAGTCCAGCACGGCGGCGCGAACGCTGACTTTCTCCAGCAAGGGCGCGGCTCCTGACGGCGTGGGGTTGATGGGCATCCTTCGATCTTGAGGGCGATGACTGTATAAATCAATAAAATAACCGGAATATTCTGTATTAGATATATGCATATCAAAGACGTCGATCTGAACCTGCTGCGCCTGTTTGAAACCATCTTTCGCACGCGCAATGTGAGCCGCGCCGCCGAGCTGCTGGACCTCACGCAGCCGGCCGCCAGCCAGGGCCTGATGCGCCTGCGCCTGCTGCTCAAGGACCCTTTGTTCGAGCGCGCCCCCGGCGGCGTCAAGCCGACGCCGCGTGCCGAGCGGCTGGCGGTTGCGGTGCAGCTCGCGCTGGCGGCGATTGAACAGGCCCTGACCGAGGACGAGCAGTTCGATCCGGCGAATTCACAGCGCCTGGTTCGCCTGCACATGAGCGATATCGGCGAATGCGTGTTCATGCCACCGCTGATGCAGCGCGTGATGCAGGTTGCGCCCGGCCTGCGGCTGGAGCTGGTACAGCTGGAGCCGGCCCAGGTGGTGCCAGGGCTGGATAGCGGCCATCTCAACTTTGCGGTGGGCTTCCTGCCCACCGTCACCGACACACGGCGTGAGCGCCTGCTCGACGACCGCTATGTGCTGCTGCTGCGTGGCGGCCACCCGCTGGTGAAGTCCAGCCGCGGCAAGGCACCGACGATGGCGGAGTTGCGGCGCGTCGAGCTGGTGGCGGTGCGTTCCCACAGCGATACCCTGCGCATCCTCAAGATGCTCAAGCTGGAAAAACAGCTGCGCATGACCACCACGCACTACCTGGTGCTGCCCGCCATCGTCAAGGCCACCGACCTGGGCGTGGTGATGCCGCGCAACATCGCGCGTGAATTCAACGCCGGCGGGGGCTACGCGATCCTCGAGCCGAAATTTCCGCTGCGCGACTTCACCGTGTCGCTGCACTGGAGCCGGCGCTTCGAGGCCGACCCCTGCAATCGCTGGCTGCGCCAGACGCTAGTAGATTTGTTCGCCGAATAAGGTACAACCAGGTACAACTTTCATCAAGCCAAGAGCCGAATCGAGAAGATCCATGCCTGCACTGCAACTTGCCGTGATCGATGTGAAGCCCGGCGCGGCGCTGGAAAGCCAGTCGGGCCTGCAATTGCTGCGCCCGCGCATTTACGGCGCCTATGCGGCGCCGGCCGGCCCCAAAAAGACGGCCGCCATCGTGATGCATCCGGCCAGCAATTTCATGGGGCATTACCTGATCGGGCCGCTGGCCGAGCGCGGCATCTGCTGCCTGGGGCTGAACTCGCGCTACGCGGGCAACGACACTCTGCTGCTGATGGAGCGCGTGATCCAGGATCTGGGGGCGGGCGTGCAATGGCTGCGCGCGCAGGGCTACGACAAGGTGGTGCTGATCGGCAACTCGGGCGGCGCCTCGCTGGCCAGTTTCTACCAGGCCCAGGCCGAGCGGCTCACCATCGAGACCCTGGTCGATGGCGACCCGGCGGGGCTGGTGCCCGCCGACCTGCCGCCGGTGGACGGCCTGGCACTGTGCGCCGCGCACGAAGGCCGCTCGGCTTTGATGCGCAACTGGATCGATCCCTCGGTGATCGATGAGCACGACCCGCTCAGCGCCGACCCGGCGCTTGATATTTACAGCGCGGCCCATTCGCCGCCCTACACGCCTGAATTCCTGGCCCGCTTCAAGGCCGCGCAGCGCGCACGCCTCGCGCGCATCGAGGACTGGGTCTGGGCACGCCTGCGCCTGCTGCGCAGCCAGCACACGCCTGGCAGTGCGCGCGATCAGACCTTCGTCATCTACCGCACCCATGCCGACCCGCGCTGCCTCGATCTCAGCATCGAGCCGAACGACCGGCAGCCCGGCAGCGTCTGGGGCAACGGGTTTGAGGGTGCGCGGGCCGTCAACTACGCGGCCAGCCAGATGGGCCGCATCACCTCGCTGACCGCGTTCCTCTCGCAATGGTCATCGCACAGCCGTGCCGACGGCCCGGCCAATCTGGCCCGAACCAGCGTGCCGGCGCTGCTGTGCACCTACACGGCGGACCAGTCCACCTTCCCGAGCACGCGCGATGCGTGGCTGAGCGCCGGCGGTGCGCGCATCCGCAACGTGGATATCCAGGGCGGCAATCACTACCTCGCGGGCCAGCCGGCGCTGGTTGCGCAGGTGGCCGACGAGATGGCGTCGTGGATGCAGCGGCTGTAGGCGGCCAGCTCGACCATCCGGGCGGGTGGTACATTGCCCAGCGAGACAGGCTGGCGGCGGCAACTGACGAATCGAATGGTTTCGTGCATCGGACACAAAGTGTCCCTGCGCAAAAGAGCGCACCGGCGGCGGCGATCCGACATAAGCATCGGCATATGACGAGCATGCACATACCTATATGAGAGACCAGGCGCTTTTTGACAAGATAGACCTCCACTTGATCAGGGTCTTGTACACAGTGCTAACCGAACGCAACGTCTCGCGAGCCGCCATCCGCCTGGGCATGTCCCAGCCCGCGGTGAGCGCGGTGCTCAAGCGCCTGCGCGAGCTGGCCGGCGACCCGCTGCTGGTGCGCTCGGGCGCCGCCATGGTGCCCACCGACGCCGGGCTGCGCATGATCGAGCCCAGCGCCGGCATCCTGCGCGCGGCCGAGGTGCTGTTTACCGAGGCGCGCGGCTTCGAGCCGCAGACCGCGCGCAACACTTTCCGCGTCGCCGCCAGCGACTACCTGGACCCGTTCTTCCTGCCGCAGCTGGTCGCGCAAATCAAGGCCCGGGCGCCGCTGTGCCACATCGAAATCCACCCGCTGTCGGCCGACTCCGACTACCACACGCATCTGGCGCAGGGCGAGGTCGACGTGGTGATCGGCAACTGGCTCAAGGCCCCGGACGACCTGCACATGGGCCGCCTGTTTGGCGACGAGGTGGTGTGCCTGGTCAGCAAAGATCACCCCGCCGTGCGCCGGCCCTGGGACGCTGCGAGCTGGCTTACGTCCGAGCACATCGCGCCCACGCCGCTGCACCCGGGCGGGCGCGGCGTGATTGACGACCACCTCGACTCGCTGGGCCTGCAGCGCAACATCACGGCGCGCTGCCCGCATTTCGGCCTGATTCCCGCGATGGTGGCCTCGAGCCTGCTGGTGCTGACCACGGGGCGCCAGTATTGCGAACGCTTCACCGAGCGTTTGCCGGTCAAAATCCTGCCCTGTCCGATCGAATTCCCGCAACTGATGTACTACCAGCTCTGGCACGAACGCAGCCACGCCTCCAGCGCCGCCAAATGGCTGCGCGAGCGCGTCCGGTCGGTCGCCGAAGCGCTACGAAAGGAATAGCGAACTACTCATACTGTGCAACGATCCGAAGCCTGTTCAACCATAAATATACGAGAGACAATCGGCGCCATGACTCCTCCCAGACTCCAGCTTGCGCACATCACCAAGCGCTACCCCGCGGTGGTCGCCAACAGCGATGTGTCGCTCACCGTGCAGGCCGGCGAAACCCACGCCGTGCTCGGTGAAAACGGCGCCGGCAAATCGACGCTGATGAAAATCATCTACGGCTCGGTCAAGCCCGACGAGGGCAGCGTCGTGTTCAACGGCCAGCCGGTGCACATCCGCAACCCGCAGGAGGCGCGCGCTTTGGGCATCAGCATGGTGTTCCAGCACTTCAGCCTGTTCGACACGCTGACCGTGGCCGAGAACGTCTGGCTCGGGCTGTCCAGGAGCCTGACGCTGGCGGAGGTGACGCGGCGCATCACCACCAAGGCCGGCGAATACGGCGTCGAGGTCGATCCCCTGCGCCCGGTGCACACGCTCAGCGTGGGCGAGATGCAGCGCGTGGAAATCATCCGCGCACTCTTGACCGACCCGAAGCTGCTGATTCTGGACGAGCCCACCTCGGTGCTGACCCCGCAGGCCGTGGACCGGCTGTTTGGGGTGCTCAAGAAGATTGCCTCCGAGGGCTGCAGCATCCTGTACATCAGCCACAAGCTGCACGAGATCCGCGAGCTGTGCAGCGCCTGCACGGTGCTGCGCGGCGGCAAGGTCACCGGGGTCTGCGACCCGCGCCAGGAGACGAATGCCTCGCTGAGCCGCCTGATGATCGGCGCCGAGCCGCCTGCGCTGCAGCACCGCGAGGTCAAAACCGGTGCCACCGTGCTGGCGGTGAACGCGCTTTCGCTGCCCACTGAAAACCAGTTCGGCGTGGATCTGGAAGATATCTCATTGAACGTGCGCGCCGGCGAGGTGGTGGGGATTGCCGGGGTATCGGGCAACGGCCAGCAGGAACTGCTTTATGCGCTCTCGGGCGAGGACACGCGCGCGGCAGCGCCGATGATTCAAATCAAAGGCCAGAGCGCCGGCAAATTCGGCCCGGGGCGCCGGCGCGCCCTGGGCGTGCACTTTGTGCCGGAAGAGCGCCTGGGGCGCGGCGCCGTGCCCACGCTCGGGCTCGCGCACAACCTGTTGCTGACGCGGCGCGATGCGATCGGCACCGCCTGGTGGAATCGCGGCTGGATCAACGTGCGCTCGCTCGAAGCCCAGGCCAGCGACATCATCCGGCGCTTCAATGTCAAGGCCGGCGGCCCGAATGCCGAGGCCCGCTCGCTGTCGGGCGGCAACTTGCAAAAGTTCATCGTCGGGCGCGAGATCGATGCAAATCCGAAGCTGCTGATCATCTCGCAGCCGACCTGGGGCGTCGACGTTGGCGCCTCGGCGCAGATTCGCGGTGAAATCCTGGCGCTGCGCGATGCGGGCTGCGCCGTGCTGGTGGTCAGCGAGGAGCTCGACGAGCTGTTCGAGATCAGCGACCGCCTGTACGTGATCGCCAAGGGGCGGCTGTCGCCTTCGGTCGATCGCGCGCGCGCCACCGTGGCCCAGATCGGGGAGTGGATGAGCGGCCTGTGGAATGCGCCGGCTGGCGCGGAGGTGCAGCATGCTCAAGCTTGAAGCGCGCCCGCAAGCGTCTAAGTTCTGGAGCTACGGCTCGCCCCTCCTGGCGCTGCTGATCACCGTCATCATCGGCGTCATCCTGTTCGTGGCGCTGGGCAAGGATCCGGTCAAGGGCTTGCAGGTGTTTTTCTGGGAACCGATCCGTTCCCCGTACGCACTGGGCGAGCTGATGGTCAAGGCCACGCCGCTGCTCCTGATTGCACTGGGGCTGGCGGTGTGCTTTCGCACCAACGTCTGGAACATCGGCGCCGAAGGCCAGTACGTGATCGGTGCCGTGGCCGCGGGCGGCGTGGCGCTGCTGGCCGACAAGAGCACCGGCAGCTGGATCGTCATCGCCATCATGGGCGCCGGTGTGCTCGGCGGCATGGCCTGGGCGGCCATCACGGCCTTTTTGCGCGACCGCTTCAATGCCAACGAAATCCTGGTCAGCCTGATGCTGGTCTACGTCGCCATCTATGTGCTCAGTTATCTGGTCTTTGGCCCCTGGAAAGATCCGGCGGGCTACAACTTTCCGCAAACCAAGACCTTCGAGGCGGTGACGCAAATCCCGCGGCTGATGCACGGCTCGCGCGTGAGCATCGGGCTCCTGATTGCTTTGGGCGGTGTGGCGGCGCTGTGGGTGTTTTTGTTTCGCACACGCGCCGGGTTTGCGCAGCAGGTGGGCGGTCTCGCACCCGCCGCCGCGCGCTACGCCGGCTTTTCATCGCGCCAGGCGCTGTGGACGGCGCTGCTCATCTCGGGCGGTGCGGCGGGCCTGGCCGGCGCGCTGGAGGTGGCCGGCCCGGTCGGCCAGCTCACCCCCTATATACCGGTGGGCTACGGTTTTGCGGCCATCATCGTGGCCTTTGTCGGGCGCCTGCATCCGGTGGGCATCGTGTTCTCGTCCATCCTCATGAGCATGTTCTACATCGGCGGCGAGCTCGCGCAATCGCGTCTGGGCCTGCCCAAGTCGCTCACCGATGTGTTCCAGGGGCTGCTGCTGTTCACCCTGCTGGGCTGCGACACCCTGATTGCTTACCGGATCAAGTCCACCTGGTCGAACAAAGAGGGAGTGAAGTGATGGAATCCTATGCCCTGCTCTTCGCCTCCATGCTGAATGCGGGCACCGTGCTGGCCATTGCCTCGCTGGGTCTGCTGATCAACGAAAAGGCCGGCGTCGTCAACCTCGGGGCCGAAGGCCTGCTGCTGTGTTCGGCCATTGCCGGGTTTGCCGTTGTCGTGCATACCGGCAGCGACTGGATCGGGTTCGCCGCCGGCATGGGCGCGGGTGCCGTGCTGGCCGCCATCTTTGGCGTGTTGGTGATCTGGCTCAACACGAACCAGTACGCCACCGGGCTGGCGCTGGCCCTGTTCGGGGCCGGCTTTTCGGCCTTTGTGGGCGCCGGTTACGTGCAGGCCAAGTTGCCCGAGCGCCCGCATTTTTCCATCCCCGTGCTGGGGGATATTCCGCTGATCGGGCCGGCCCTGTTTCGCCAGCATCCGCTGGTGTACGTGACCATCGCGCTGGCCTTCGGCCTGATCTGGTTCCTGTACCGCACGCGCGCCGGCCTGGTGCTGCGCAGTGTGGGCGAATCGCCTGACTCGGCGCACGCGCTGGGCTACCCGGTGCGGCGCATCCGCCTGGCGGCGGTGGTGGCCGGTGGCGCACTGTGCGGTCTGTCGGGGGCCTATATCTCGCTGGTCTACACGCCGCTGTGGGTCGAGGGCATGGTCGCCGGCAAGGGCTGGATCGCGCTGGCACTGACCACCTTTGCGACCTGGCGTCCGGCGCGCGTGCTGCTCGGCGCCTACCTGTTCGGCGGCGTCACCATGCTGCAGTTTTACCTGCAGAGCCGGGGTGTGGAGATGCCCAGCCAGTTCCTGGCGATGACGCCTTATCTGGCCACCGTGGTGGTACTGGCGCTAATTTCGCGCAACCCGGCCTGGATTCGCATCAACATGCCGGCTTCGCTTGGAAAACCCTTTTACCCCGGTTCATAATCGGATTTTTGCCAACCTGTGTCCAACCTTGCAAGAAAGTGACTGACATGACTGACCTGAAAAAACGCTCGATGCTCAAAGTGGCGGCCCTGTCGGCCATCGCGGCTGCGGCCCTGGTGGGCTGCGGCAAAAAAGAGGAGGCCGCGCCGGCACCGGCTGCGGCACCGGCTCCCGTGTCGGCACCGGCGCCCGCCAAGCCCGAGCCCCTGAAGATCGCTTTCGCCTACGTCGGCCCGGTCGGCGATGGTGGCTGGAGCTATGCGCACGACCAGGCCCGCAAGGCGGTAGACAAGGAATTCGGCGACAAGGTGGTCACCAGTTTTGTCGAGAGCGTGCCCGAAGGGGCGGATGCGGAACGCGTGCTGCGGGACCTGGCCAACCAGGGCAACAAGCTGATCTTCGGCACCACGTTTGGCTACATGGAGCCCATGCTCAAGGTTGCGAAGGATTTTCCGGATGTGAAGTTCGAGCATGCCACCGGCTACAAGACGGCCGACAACATGAGCACCTACGACAGCCGCACCTACGAAGGTGCGTACATGGCCGGTGTCATCGCGGGCAAGATGACCAAGAGCAACACGCTGGGCGTGGTCGGCTCGGTGCCGATCCCCGAAGTGCTGCGCAACATCAACAGCTTCACGCTGGGCGCGCAGTCGAGCAACCCCAAGATCCGAACCAAGGTGGTGTGGGTCAACGACTGGCACAACCCGCCCAAGGAGACCGAGGCCGCGACCGCGCTGATCAATGGCGGCGCCGACGTGCTGTTCCAGAACACCGACTCGCCCGCGGTGCTCAAGACTGCCGAAGAAAAAGGCAAGCGCGCGTTCGGCTGGGATTCCGACATGACGGCGTACGGCCCGAAGGCGCACCTGGGCTCGGCCATCATCAACTGGGCGCCGTACTACATCAAGACCGTGCATGACGTGCTCGACGGCAAGTGGACCTCCAGCCGCAGCTGGTGGGGTGTCAAGGAAGGCGCCATCGACATGGTGTCGATCGCCGACGATGTGCCGGCCGAGACCAAGACCCGCATCGACGAGATCAAGAAAGGCCTGAAAGACGGCTCGTTCGCCATCTGGAAAGGCCCCATCGTGGACAACACCGGCAAGGTGGTGCTGGCCAAGGACGCGGTGGCCGATGACAAGTTCCTCGGCGGCATCAACTTCTACGTCAAGGGCGTGGAAGGCAAGGTTCCCGGCGACAAGAAATAATTTATCGTCATGAAGCCAAGGGTCGTCGTGAGGCGGCCCTTTTTTATTTGAAAACCATGATCGAAGAAACACTCTGGCATCCGGTGGCACTCAGTGCCGATGTGGTGGAGCAGCCGCTCGCGGCGCGGTTGCTCGAGCGCGATGTCGTGCTCTGGCGCGATGCGGCCGGCAGGGCGCACGCCTGGGCCGACCAGTGTCCGCACCGCGGCGCCCGGCTGTCGCTCGGGCGGGTGCAGGACGGCCGCCTGGAGTGTCCTTATCACGGCTGGCAATTCGAGGCATCGGGCCACTGCGTGCATGTGCCGGCGCTGCCCAGCTTTGAGCCGCCGGTCTCCAGTTGCGCCCACACCTATGCGGCGTGCGAAGCCTACGGGCTGGTGTGGGTGCAGATTGTGCAGGGCGAGGCCGCCGCGCTACCCGCGTTTGCCGCGGAAGACGATGCGCGCCTGCGCAAGCTCCATTGCGGCCCTTACGTGGTGGCCACCAGCGCGCCGCGGCTGGTCGAGAATTTCCTGGACATGGCGCACTTCGGTTTCGTGCACGAAGGCTGGCTCGGGATGCGCAGCGTGCCCGGCGACGCACGCCACGCCACCGCGATCGACGACTACCAGGTGCAGCCCACGCCCACCGGTCTGCTGGCCACTGGCTGCAAGGCCTGGCAGCCGCAATCCAATCTGCATTCGACGGCGCCCGCACAGGTGGAGTACACCTACGAAGTAACCGGGCCGTACAGCGCCGTCCTGACCAAGGTGCCGGACGCCGCCACGGTGGCCATCGCGGGCTACCGCGAGTCCATCGCCCTGTTCGTCTGTCCGCTGACACCGGAATCCAGCTGCGTGTGGTTCCGGCTCGCGGTGGCCGATCTCGAGTCGCCGGACGACAAGCTGCGCGCGTTCCAGCACACCATCTTCATGCAGGACCAGCCGGTGCTCGAATCGCAGCGCCCGCGGCGCCTGCCGCTGGACCTGCGCGCCGAGCTGCACACCGCGGCCGACAAGGCCTCGTCGGCCTATCGGCGCCACCTCAAAACCCTCGGCATCACGTTTGGAGTTTGCTGATGAACATTGCCGTGAAACCCGTATCCCCTGACCGTCTGCCGGAGCTGCTGCGCCGCATGCCCAAGGCCGAGCTGCACATCCACATCGAAGGCTCGCTCGAGCCCGATCTGATCTTTGCGCTCGCGCAGCGCAACAGCGTGGCCATTCCCTACGCGAGCGTGGACGAACTGCGCCGCGCCTATGCCTTCACCAACCTGCAAAGCTTTCTGGACATCTACTACGCGGGCGCCAGCGTGCTCCTGCATGAGCAGGACTTTTACGATATGGCCCGCGCCTACCTTGCGCGGGCCGCTATGGATAACGTAGCGCACACGGAAATCTTCTTCGACCCGCAAACCCACACGGCGCGCGGCGTCAAGATGGACACGGTGATCAACGGCCTGCACTGCGCCTGTGTGGACGCCCAGGCCGAACTGAACATCAGCGCGTCGCTGATTCTGTGCTTCCTGCGGCACCTGAGTGAAACAGAGGCCTTTGAAACGCTGGAGCAGGCGCTGCCGCATCGCGATAAATTCATCGGCGTCGGGCTCGATTCGAGCGAACTCGGTCATCCGCCCGAAAAATTCGCGCGCGTGTTTGCGCGCTGCCGCGAACTGGGCCTGCATCTGGTGGCGCACGCCGGGGAGGAAGGGCCGCCTGCCTACATCTGGACCGCGCTCGACATACTCAAGGTCGAGCGCATCGACCACGGCGTGCAGTCGTCGAAAGATGCCGCCCTGATGCAGCGCCTTGCCCGTGACCGGATTCCGCTGACCGTGTGCCCGTTGTCCAACCTCAAGCTCTGCGTGTTCCCGCAACTGGCCGACCACAACATCGGCGCGCTGCTGGAGGCGGGCCTCGTGGCCACTATCAACTCCGACGATCCGGCCTACTTCGGCGGCTATATGAACGAGAACTTCCTGCAGACCTTCGCTGCAACGGGACTCGCGGCGCAACATGCCTACCAGCTAGCGTGCAACAGCTTCGAGGCCAGCTTCATCGAGCCGGGCGCGAAGCGCCGCTACCTGGACCAGGTCAACGAGGTGTTTGCCTCGTTTGACTGACTCTTCGTCATTCCCGCAGACATGCCTGTCATTCCCGCAAATGTGCTTGTCATTCCCGCGCAGGCGGGAATCCAGACGGTGTCGGCACATTGCCATGGATTCCCGCCTGCGCGGGAATGACAGCGAGAGCCCGGGAATGACGGCGAGGGCGCGGTAAAATACGCCCGCATCGACCCGCCGCCCCGGCGGGTTTTGCGTTTTCCATACCGGGGCCATGTAGAGGACTACCATGTATAAAAACCTCGCTGCCGCGCTCGCGGCCGCCTGCTTGTTTTCTCCCGCTTTTTCCCAAGCCAAAGACGCCGCACCCGTGGCTCCCAAAGAGCCGCTCAAGATCGCCTTTGTCTATGTCACGCCCATCACGCCGGCCGGCTGGGTGCATCAGCACGAACTGGGACGCCAGGCCGTGCAGGCGGCACTGGGTGACAAGGTCAAGACCACGTACGTGGAAAATGTTCCCGAAGGCGCCGACGCCGAGCGCGTGATTCGCGATCTCGCGCGGCAGGGCAACAAGCTCATCTTCACGCCCAGCTTTGGCTATATGGAGCCCACGCTCCGGGTGGCCAAAGACTTTCCGGACGTAAAGTTCGAATCCATCACGGGCTACAAGACGGCGCCCAACGTCGCGGTGGCCAATGCGCGCTACTACGAGGGCCGCTACCTGTCGGGCATCGCGGCCGGGCGCATGACCAAAAGCAACGTCGCGGGCTACGTCGCGGGCTTTCCGATTCCCGAAGTGCTGCAGGGCATCAATGCCTTCACGCTGGGCATGCGGTCGGTGAACCCGAAGGCGGTGGTCAAGGTGATCTGGCTGAACAGCTGGTTCGACCCGCCACGCGAGCGCGATGCCGCCATGACGCTGTTCAACCAGGGTGTGGATGTGATTGCCTTCCACACCGGCTCGAATGCCGTGATGGCGGCCGCCCAGGAGCGCGGCAAGCTCGCCGTGGCCTACCACTCCGACATGCGGGCCGTCGCGCCCGACGCGCAGATCGTCGCGGTGACGCATCAGTGGGGCGCCTACTACACGGCGCGCGCGCGCGCCGTGCTGGACGGCAGCTGGAAAAGCGGCAAGGTCTGGGGCGGCGTCAAGGAAGGCATGATCCGCATGGAAGGCTTCGGCCCGAAGGTGCCCAAGGCGGTTCGCAGCGAAGTGCTGGCGCGCGAGAAAGACATCGCCAGCGGCAAGCTCAAGCCGTTCGCCGGTCCGATCGAGGACAACGAAGGCCACCTCGTGCTGGCCAGGGGCCAGGCCTTGAGCGATGAACAAATACTTAATATGAATTTTCTCGTATCGGGCGTGCAGGGAAAGATCGCAAAATAGCGCTGCCATGCATGCCTACCGCGCCGCCATTCTCCGTTTCGCCACCGATGGCGGCCCGCACCGATCGGCCGTCTATGAAGAAGACGGCCTGCTGGTGATCGGGCCCGGCGCGAACGGGGTGCAGGTCGTGCACGCAGTCGGGCCGTACCGTGATCTGGTGGGCCGCTTTCCCGGCATTGCCGTCGAGCACCTGCCGGGGCGCATCCTGGCGCCCGGCTTTGTGGATCTGCACCTGCACTACCCGCAGACGGACGTGATCGGCTCGCCCGCCGAGGGCTTGCTGCCGTGGCTCGAGAACTACACGTTTCCTGAAGAAAAACGCTTTGCAGCCCTTGACCACAGTTCGCAGGCAGCTACGTTTTTCATAGCGGAGCTGCTGCGCAACGGCGTCACGACGGCGCTGACCTTTGCCACCTCGCACCCGGCGTCGGTAAACGCCTTGTTTGGCGAGGCGCAAAAACACAAGCTGCGCCTGATCACCGGCAAGGTGCTGCAGGACCGCCACTCGCCCGACGGCGTGCGCGATGACACAGAGCAATCCCTGACCGACACCGAGGCGCTGATCCGGCAATGGCACGGCAAGGACCGGCTGGGCTATGCCATCACGCCGCGCTTTGCGCCCAGTTGCTCCGAGGCGCAGCTGCGCGGCGCGGGTGAGCTGGCCGCCCGCTACCCCGACGTCTGGATCCAGTCGCATGTGGCCGAGAACCGGGACGAGGTCGCCTGGGTGCGCCAGCTGTTTCCCGCCGCGCGAAGCTACCTGTCGGTCTACGACGATTTCGGCCTGATGCGCGAACGCGCGGTCTACGCGCACTGCATCCACTTCGACGACGCCGACCGGGCCCTGATGCGCGATACCGGTACGGCAGCGGCCGTCAGCCCGACCAGCAACCTGTTCCTGGGCAGCGGCTTCTTCGACTACGCCGGCGCCGACCGTGCGGGCTTCCGCTACGGCCTGGCCAGCGACGTGGGCGGCGGCACCAGCTTCAGCCCGTTTCACACCATGCTGGCCGCCTACTACGTGGGCCGCGCCTCGGTGGAGCAGGGCGGGCAGCTCCGGCCCGGTTTGAGCCTGAATCCCCAGCATCTGTGGTGGCAGCACACCGCCGGCGCGGCGCAGGCGCTCGGGTTGGCGGGCGTGGTGGGGAACCTGCAGCCGGGCTGCGAAGCCGACTTCATCGTTCTCAATCCGCAGGCCACGCCCTTGCTGGCCCGCAGAACGGCGCGCGCCAACAGTCTGGACGAGCTGCTGTTCGCCATGATCGTTCTGGGTGACGACCGGCTGGTCGAAAAAACCGTGATTGCCGCTTCCTGATTGCGATTTCTGTCCCTTGACAGTCATTCCCGCCTTTTGATGTCATTCCCGCGCAGGCGGGAATCCAGACGACGTCGGTGCGCTACCGTGGATTCCCGCCTGCGCGGGAATGACGAAGGGTTTGCGGGAATGACGAAGCGGGCGGATGAGTGGCGAAACCGGCCGATGAATAAAGCGCCCGGGCGTGCCTACAATCATCGCCACAGCAGGAACTCCCTATGAGCATCAAAAGCGACAAATGGATCCGCCGCATGGCCGAGCAGACCGGCATGATCGAGCCGTTCGAGCCCGGCCAGATCCGCGAGCACGACGGCCACAAGATCATCAGCTACGGCACCAGCAGCTACGGCTACGACATCCGCTGCGCGCCCGAGTTCAAGGTCTTCACCAACATCCACAGCACCGTGGTGGACCCGAAGAACTTCGATGAAAAAAGCTTTGTCGATTTTCATGACGACGTCTGCATCATCCCGCCCAACAGCTTCGCGCTGGCCCGCACGCTGGAGTACTTCCGCATCCCGCGCAACGTGCTGACCATCTGCCTGGGCAAAAGCACCTATGCGCGCTGCGGCATCATCGTCAACGTCACGCCGTTCGAGCCCGAGTGGGAAGGCTATGTGACGCTGGAGTTCTCCAATACCACGCCGCTTCCCGCCAAGATCTACGCGGGCGAGGGCTGCGCCCAGGTGCTGTTCTTCGAGAGCGACGAGGTCTGCGAGACCAGCTACAAGGACCGCGGCGGCAAATACCAGGGCCAGCGCGGCGTGACCTTGCCGCGGGCCTGAACCGGCCGGCTCCGGATGGCGGGCATGAAGACATCATGAGCATCACCCCTGTCATTGCGATCCACGGCGGTGCCGGCACCATCCTGCGCGCCAGCATGAACCCAAAGCTCGAGGCCGACTACCGCCGTGCCCTGCAGGACGTGCTGCGCGCGGGTGTGGCGCTGCTGGCCGGCGGCGCCAGTGCGCTCGATGCCGTGACCGAGGCCGTGCGCCGGCTCGAGGAATGCCCGCTGTTCAATGCCGGCAAGGGCGCCGTCTACACCGACGCCGGCACCCACGAGATGGACGCCTGCGTGATGGACGGCGCGACGCTGGCCGCCGGCGCGGTCGCGGGCGTCACGCGCGTGCGCAATCCGGTGCTGGCGGCGCGCGCCGTGATGGCGCACAGCGGCCATGTGCTGATGATCGGGCCGGCCGCGCAGGAATTTGCGGCCCGCCATGGCGTGGAACTGGTTGCGCCCGACTGGTTCGCCACCCCCGAGCGCTACGCCCAGTGGCTGCGCGCGCGCCAGCAGGCGGGCGCCGGCAGCGGCGCGGTGCTGCTCGACCACGACGCCGCCAGCCTGGCAGCGCAGGAGGGCAGCGAAGGGCCGCCCCGCGCAAGCTCGGCCCCCTCGGGGGGCAGTGCAGCACACGCAGTGGCAAAACTGGGGGCCGGTGCGGCCGCGCCCCTGGACCCGGACAGCAAGTTCGGCACCGTCGGCGCGGTGGCGCTGGATGCGCACGGCCACCTCGCCGCGGCCACCTCCACGGGCGGCGTGACCAACAAGCGCGTGGGCCGGGTCGGCGATTCACCCATCGTGGGCGCGGGCTGCTATGCCAACCACCTCGCGGCGGTGTCCACGACTGGCACGGGCGAGATGTTCATGCGCGCCGTGACGGCCCATGACGTCGCCGCGCTCATGGAATACGCCGGCCTGTCGCTGCAGGCGGCAACACAGCGCGTGATCATGGACAAGCTGCCGCGCATCGACGGCCGCGGCGGCCTGATCGCGGTGGACGCGCAGGGCCAGGTCGCGCTGCCGTTCAATACCGAAGGCATGTACCGCGGCTACGCCCGCGTCGGCGGCGAGCCGGTCTGCGCGATTTACGGGGCCGACGACAGCGGGCCGACTGCCGCGCCGCAGGAGCCGTCGTGAGCGACCCCACAAAAGTCGCTGCTGCCGGTGCGTCGCACGTGCTGGACGTGCGGGACTTGAGCGTGCGCTTCGAGACGCGCGAGCGCAGCGTGGATGCGGTGCGCGGTTTGTCGTTCCATGTCGATGCCGGCGAGACCCTGGCCATCGTGGGCGAATCGGGCTCGGGCAAGTCGGTCTCTTCGCTGGCGATCATGCGGCTGGTGGAGCACGGCGGTGGGCGCATCGTCGCCGGCCGGCTGAACTTCGCGCGCCGCGGCGGCGCCACGCTTGATCTGGCGCAGGCCAGCCAGGCAAGCATGCGGCAGGTGCGCGGGGCCGAGATTGCGATGATTTTCCAGGAGCCGATGACCTCGCTGAACCCGGTATTCCCGGTCGGCGAGCAGATCGCCGAGTCGATCCGCCTGCACCAGCGCGCCAGCCGTTCTGCCGCACGCGCCGAGGCCCTGCGCATGCTGGACCTGGTGCGCATCCCGGAGGCGCGCAACGTGCTGGACCGCTATCCGCACCAGCTCTCGGGCGGCATGCGCCAGCGCGTGATGATCGCCATGGCGCTGTCGTGCAAGCCCTCGCTCTTGATTGCGGACGAGCCGACCACGGCGCTGGACGTCACCATCCAGGCGCAGATCCTGAGCCTGATCGGCGCCCTGCAGGACGAGATGCATATGGGCGTGATCTTCATCACGCACGACATGGGCGTGGTCGCCGAGGTGGCCGATCGCGTGCTGGTGATGTACCAGGGCGAAAAAGTGGAGGAGGGCGACTGCCAGCCGCTGTTCACCGCGCCGCAGCATCCCTACACCCGCGCCCTGCTGGCGGCCGTGCCGCGCCTCGGTGCCATGCAGGGCACCGACCGACCGGCCCGCTTTCCCTTGCTGGCCGTGGCGGGCGGCGGCAGCGCCCCGTCGCCGCCGGTGTCCGAACCGGACTCGGTGCGCATGGATCAGGCCCCGGTGCTGCGCGTGCACAAGCTGGTCACGCGCTTTTCCCTGCGCAGCGGCGTGCTGGGCCGCGTCACGCGGCGCGTGCATGCGGTCGAGCAGGTCAGTTTCGATCTGTATGCGGGCGAGACGCTGGCGCTGGTGGGCGAGTCGGGCTGCGGCAAGTCGACCACCGGGCGCTCGCTCTCGCGGCTGGTGGACATCAGCAGGGGCTCGGTCGAGGTGGCCGGGCGCGACATTGCGCCTTTGCGGGGCAGCGCCCTGCAAAGCCTGCGGCGCGATATCCAGTTCGTGTTCCAGGACCCGTTCGCCTCGCTCGATCCGCGCCTGACGGTCGGCTTCTCGATCATGGAGCCGCTGCTGATCCATGGCGTGGCGTGCGGCAAACAGGCCGAAGAACGAGTCAACGGGCTGCTGGGGCGCGTGGGCCTGCCGGCCGACGTCGCTCAGCGCTACCCGCACGAGTTCTCGGGTGGCCAGCGCCAGCGCATCGCGATTGCGCGCGCGCTGGCGCTCAACCCCAAGATCGTCATTGCCGACGAGTCGGTGTCGGCGCTCGATGTCTCGATCCGCGCGCAAATCGTCAACCTGCTGCTGGACCTGCAGCGCGAGTTCGGCATCGCCTTCCTGTTCATCTCGCACGACATGGCGGTGGTCGAGCGCGTCAGCCACCGCGTCGCGGTGATGTACTTGGGGCAGATCGTCGAGATCGGCCCGCGCCGCGCCATTTTCGAGAACCCGCAGCACGCCTACACGCGGCGCCTGATGGCGGCCGTGCCGGTGGCCGATCCGGCGCGCCGGCGTGGCCGCAGCGCGCTGCTGTCCGAAGAAATACCGAGCCCGATCCGCGCGCTGGACGATGAGCCCGTGGTCGCCCCGCTGGTGCAGGTCGGCTCGGGCCACTTCGTCGCGCGGCATGCCGTTGGCGGCCTTTACTGAAACCGTGAAACCCTTGTTGCAACCCCATCGCGTCTGCGATTATTTTGGAGAACGACCCATGAAACCAAGACTCAATCCTCCCCGCAAGACCCACCCATTGCTGGCCTGGGGCGCGGTGGCGCTGGCGGTGCAGTTTGCGGCGCCGGCCTACGCCGCCAAGGACGTGGTGATCGCGGTGCAGTCCAACTTCACCACCACCGATCCCTACGACGCCAACGACACGCTGTCGCAGGCCGTCGCCAAATCGTTCTACCAGGGCCTGTTCGGTTTCGACAAGGACATGAAGCTGGTCAATGTGCTGGCCGAGAGCTACCAGGCCGCCAAGGACGGCCTGAGCTACACCATCAAGCTGCGCAAAGGCGTCAAGTTCCAGGATGGCACCGACTTCAATGCCGAGGCGGTGAAGGTCAATTTCGACCGTGTCACCAATCCCGAGAACAAGCTCAAGCGCTACAGCCTGTACAAGAACATCGCCAGGACCGAGGTGCTCGATCCGTACACGGTGCGCATCACGCTGGCCGAGCCGTTTTCCGCCTTCATCAACACGCTGGCCCATCCCTCGGCCGTGATGATCTCGCCCGCCGCGCTGCAAAAATACGGCAGCAAGGGCATCGCGCTGGCGCCCGTGGGCACCGGCCCGTTCAAGTTCGTCGAGTGGAAGCAGACCGACTACATGAAGGTCGAAAAGTTCGACGGCTACTGGAAGAAGGGCTATCCCAAGGTCGACACCATCACCTGGAAGCCGGTGGTCGACAACAACACCCGCAGCGCCATGATGCAGACCGGCGAGGCGGCCTTTGCCTTTCCGCTGCCATATGAGCAGGCGGACCTGCTCAAGGGCAAGTCCACGGTCGAGGTGGTTGCCGCGCCCTCGATCATCCAGCGCTACATCTCGATGAACACGCAGCAAAAGCCGTTCAACGACGCCCGGGTGCGCCGGGCCATCAACTACGCGATCAACAAGCAGGCGCTGGTCAAGGTGGCCTTCTCCGGGTACGCCATTCCGGCCGAGGGCGTGGTGCCCAAGGGCGTGGAGTACGCGGTCAAGCTGGGCCCCTGGCCCTACGACCCCGCCAAGGCGCGCGAACTGCTCAAGGAAGCGGGCTATCCCAACGGCTTTGAGACCACCCTGTGGTCGGCCTACAACTACACCACGGCGCAGAAGGTGATCCAGTTCGTGCAGCAGCAGCTGGCGCAGGTCGGCATCAAGGCTCAGGTGCTGGCGCTGGAAGCAGGTCAGCGCGTCGAGCGCGTGGAAAGCGCGCAGGACCCGGCCACGGCGCCGGTGCGCATGTACTACGTTGGCTGGTCGTCCTCGACGGGCGAGGCCGACTGGGCCCTGCGCCCGCTGCTGGCGTCCGAGTCCTTCCCGCCCAGGATGTTCAACACGGCCTACTACAAGAACCCCACGGTCGATGCCGACCTCGCCAAAGCGCTGGCCATCACCGATGTGACCGAGAAAGCCAGGCTCTACAAGGACGCGCAGCAACACATCTGGAACGACGCGCCCTGGGCCTTTCTGGCGACCGAGCAACTGCTGTCGGCCCACAACAAGAACCTGACCGGTGTCTACGTGATGCCCGACGGCTCGTTCAACTTTGATGAGATCGACCTGAAGAAGTAATTTCATCTTCATGTCAAAAATAAGAGCTTGTCATTCCCGCGAAGGCGGGAATCCAGAACGTCAGCCCGGGGTGGGGACAACAGTGGATTCCCGCCTTCGCGGGAATGACGTCACCGGTCAGGGAATGACATCACGGGTCAGGGAATGACACCGCGGATCAACGGCTCCAATGCTCAACTACATCGTTAAACGCCTGCTGGGGTTGATCCCGACGCTGTTGATCGTCGCGGTGCTGGTGTTCCTGTTCGTGCACCTGCTGCCCGGCGACCCCGCGCGGCTGGCCGCCGGCCCCGAGGCAGACCAGCAGACCGTTGAGCTGGTGCGCGCCGACCTGGGGCTGGACAAACCGCTGTACCAGCAGTTCGTCCGGTTCTTCGTGAATGCGGCGCAGGCCGACTTCGGGCGCTCGCTGCGCAGCAAGCGCCCGGTCTCGACCGAGATTGCCGAGCGCTTTATGCCCACGCTGTGGCTCACCCTGGCGGCGATGGTCTGGTCGGTGCTGTTCGGCATGGTGATCGGCATCGTCTCTGCGGTCTGGCGCAACGAATGGCCGGACCGGCTGGGCATGACCCTGGCGGTGTCCGGCATCTCGTTTCCCGCGTTTGCGCTGGGCATGGTGCTGATGGAAATCTTCTCGGTGCAGCTCGGCTGGCTGCCGACCGTGGGCGCCGACGGCTGGCGCCACTATATCCTGCCCTCGATCACGCTCGGTGCTGGTGTGGCCGCGGTGATGGCGCGCTTCACGCGCTCCTCGTTCATCGACATCCTCAAGGAAGACTACGTGCGCACGGCGCGCGCCAAGGGTCTGCGCGAGACCGTGGTCGTCGTCAAGCACTGCCTGCGCAACGCGCTGATTCCGGTCGTCACCATGATGGGCCTGCAGTTTGGCTTTCTGCTGGGCGGCTCGATCGTGGTGGAGGTGGTCTTCAACTGGCCCGGCATGGGGCGCCTGCTGATCGATGCGGTGGAAATGCGCGACTACCCGGTGATCCAGGCCGAGGTGCTGCTGTTCTCGCTCGAATTCATCCTGATCAACCTGGTGGTGGACGTGCTGTATGCCGTCATCAACCCCACCATCCGGTACAACAAGTGAGGCCGCCGTGAACACGTCCGTCGCTTCACCTGCTCAGGCAACTCCTCTGCCCGGCCAGGGCATCCGCACGCCCTGGAGCGAGTTCTGGCGCAAGTTCAAGGACCAGCATGTGGCGCTGGCCGCCGGCGTTTTTGTGCTGCTGCTGGTGCTGCTGGCGATTGCTGCGCCCTTTATCGTGCCCTACGACGCGGAAAATTACTTTGATTACGATGCGCTGAACGCTGCACCCTCGTGGGCGCACTGGTTCGGTGTGGACTCGCTGGGGCGCGACATCTTCAGCCGCATCCTGATGGGCACGCGCATCTCGCTGGCGGCCGGCTTCATTTCGGTCGCGGTCGGCGCGCTCATCGGCACCACCCTGGGCCTGCTCGCCGGTTACTACGAGGGCTGGTGGGACCGCATCGTGATGCGCATCTCCGACGTGCTGTTTGCGTTCCCGGGCATCCTGCTGGCGATCGGCATTGTCGCGATCCTGGGCAGCGGCATGGTCAACGTGATCCTTGCCGTGGCGGTGTTCAGCATTCCCGCGTTCGCGCGCCTGGTGCGCGGCAACACGCTGTCGCTCAAGCACCAGACCTATATCGAGGCCGTGCGCTCGCTCGGCGCCTCCGACTGGACGTTGATCACGCGCCACATTTTCCCGGGCACGATCTCGTCGGTGGTGGTGTACTTCACCATGCGCATCGGCACTTCCATCATCACGGCCGCCAGCCTGTCCTTTCTCGGGCTGGGCGCGCAGCCGCCATCGCCCGAATGGGGCGCCATGCTGAACGCGGCGCGGGCCGACATGATGACTTCGCCGCATATCGCGATCTTTCCGAGCATGGCCATCTTCCTGACCGTGCTGGCCTTCAACCTGCTGGGCGACGGTCTGCGCGATGCGCTCGACCCCAAGATCGACCCGAGATGATGCTGTCATGAAAATCCTGATCTCCGTCGATATCGAAGGCGTGGCCGGCGTGTTCCACCCCGAGCAGACCCGCGCCGGCAACCCCGAATACGAGCGCGCGCGCCGGCTTATGACGGCCGAGGCGAATGCCGCGATCCGCGGTGCCTTCGTCGGTGGCGCGTCCGAGGTGCTGGTCAACGACTCGCACGGCGGCTTTCGCAACCTGCTGCCCGACGAGCTGGACCCGCGCGCCCGGGCGGTGCTGGGCAAGCCGCGCGTGCTCGGCATGATGGCCGGCGTGGAGCAGGGCTGCCAGGGCGTGTTCATGATCGGCTACCACGCGCGCTCGCAAAGCCGCGGCATCCTGGCGCACACCGTCAACAGCTTTGCCTTTGCGCGCATCTGGTTCGGCGGGGCGGAACTGGGCGAGGCCGGCATTTATGGCGCGCTGGCGGGCGAGTTCGGCGTGCCGGTGCTGCTGGCCAGCGGCGACGACGTGTTCGCCGCCGAGACGCGCCCAACGCTGCCGCAGGCCCGCTTTGTCGTCACCAAAACGGCGCAGGGCCATGCCAGCGGCATCTCGCTGTCCCCGTACAACGCCTGCGGCGCCATCGAGGCGGCGGCGCGCGAAGTCATGCGGGCGTGCGGCGCTGCGAGCCCCGCAGCACCAGTGCCGATGGCGCTGCCCGTTCAGTGCCGCTGCAGGCCCAGACCAGCGCGCTGGCCGACCTGTTCGCCATCCTGCCCGGCGTTGAGCGTATCGATGCGGTGACGATCAGCTTCACGAGCGCCACGGTGCAGGACACGGTGCGCACCCTGAACAGCCTGTCGGCCATGTCGGCGCTGCTGCGCTAGCGGGGGCCGACTATTTGGCAACGCGGTTTTGTCTTACACGCGGTTACGGCGTGCGCCGTCACGGCGCGCAGGGGACTGCTCTAACATCAGCGCATGAGCACATATAAAGAGACCAAGCCCATGCGGCCCTGGCCGGCTGTCTTCGGCCCCGTTCGACCGCGCCAGCTGCTGTTTCTCGGTGTCGCGATCGTGGTCATCGCCTTACAGTTGCTGGCCATGGATTGGGTGGTTTCGGCCCAGGTTGACCACGCCCAGGCACGCGAGGCGGAACTCGCTGCGCAGGCCGCCGCCGGATCGCAGCGTACGGGGTCGGTGGCGACCGCCGCCAGCGCCTCGTCCGAGGGAGTGCAAAGCCCGCAGGGTGTCAGCACCGTGTCGTACTCGCCCAAACCCTAGCGCAAGGCCAACCGCGCGGCGGCCAGATCCCAACCGGCCCAGCCACAACTTTTGAACAGCACCGGAGTGCGTGCACCATCCAGCCTGTCCGGCGCACGCCGCAGCACGTCGCGCAGCGTGGCGAAGGCCGCCACGTCCAGCCCGGCCTGCAACAAGTCACCCGCTTCATGCGCGGCGTCTGCCGTGTCCACCACGATGGTGCCTTGTGCCGCAAAGCGGCGGCACAGCGCAGCATCCAGCTCCACCATCGTCGGCGTGAAGGCGCCCACCGCGGCCACAAAAGCATCGTCGCGCGGCGGCGCCTGCAACACGGCGCCGCTGGCTGGCGTGCAGGTTACCGCCAGCGGGCAGTCGGCCAGTGCGGCGTTCGGGTCTGGCGTGATGCCGGCTTTCAGCCCGAGCGACTTTGCATGGTCTGCCAGTGCGCGGGCGCTCGCGGTGCTGCGCGAGGCGATCACGAATTCGGTGACGCCCAGCCCCGCGGCAAACGCCTCCAGGTGCGCGCGGCCCTGCACGCCCGCCCCCACGATCAGCAGCGGGCCGCGCGGGTTGGGCGCCAGCCGCCGCGCGGCCAGCAGCGACACCGCCGCGGTGCGCCGCGCCGTCACGGTCGGGCCATCGAGCAGCAGGCGGCGCTCGCCCGTGGCCACATCGAACACCACCACATCGCCCTGGATCGTGGCGCGGGGCGTGCCTGCGTTCGCCGGCGTGAAAGTGATCAGCTTGGTGATGGCCACCCGGCTGTCCAGCGCTGGCATCACGAACAGGGTGCCGCCGCCGGGCAGCGCCTGCACCAGACGCGCCGGCACCTGCACGGTGTCGTCCAGCAGCAGGCGGTGCAGCTCCCGGGCCAGCTCGGGGTAGGGCAGCAGCGCCGCGGTGTGCGCGGCGTCCAGAACAGGTGGGCCGGTGGGCTCAGGGTAGTTCATCAGCTCACCGCACCCGCGCCCTGCACGATATCGCGTTGCGTCGTCAGCGCGCAGCGCAGCGCCAGCCGCAGGCCGTGCACCATGTCGTCCAGCGTCATGGCGGGCGCGCCCTGCTCGGGCAAATAGGGCACATGAATGAAGCCACCGCGCGTGCGCTTGCAGCCGCGCTGCGTGGCCAGCAGGTGCATCAGGCCGTAGAACACATGGTTGCAGACAAAGGTGCCCGCGGTTTGCGACACTTCCACCGCCACGCCGGCCTGCCGCAGTGCCGCCAGCATGGCCTTGATCGGCAGGGTGGTGAAATACGCGGCCGGCCCGTCCGCAATGACCGGCGTATCCACCGGTTGCGCCGCGGCATTGTCGGCAATGCGCGCATCGTTGACGTTGATGGCCACGCGCTCCAGCGACAGGGCGCTGCGCCCGCCGGCCTGGCCCACGCAGATCACGAGCGCGGGCCGGTACTGTTTGAGCAGACCGCGCAGCACGTGCAGCGACTCGTCAAACACGGTCGGCAACCGGGCCGCGATGACGCGGTGCCCGGTCACCTGGTGCCCGTGCAGCGCCTGCACGGCCAGCCAGCTCGGGTTGAGGCGCTCGCCGCCAAAGGCGTCGAACCCTGTCAGCAGCACGGTGGGTGGCGGGCGTTGGGCGGTTACCATGCTGGCACTGTAGCGCAGGATACGCTGCGCATCACATCACAGGAGCCAGGCATGAAGTGGGAAGGCAACCGCGAATCGGACAACGTGGAAGACCGCCGGGATGACGGTGGCGGCGGTGGCGGCGGCCTGGGCGGTCGGCACATCGGCATTGGCTCCATCGTGATCGCGCTGGTCGCGTCGTACTTCTTCGGCATCAGCCCGATGACGGTGCTGAGCCTGCTCAGTGGTGGCGGCGCTCCCGTGACGCAAACCCAGCAGGCGCCCGCCCACGCGCCACCGGCCGACGACCGCATGGCGAAGTTCGTCTCCACCGTGCTGGCCGATACCGAAGACGTCTGGACCGACATTTTTGCCAAGGCCGGCGGCACCTACACCGACCCCAAACTCGTGCTGTTTCGTGGCGCGACGCCCACCGCCTGCGGCCAGGGCGAATCGGCCATGGGCCCGTTTTACTGCCCCGTGGATCGCAAGGTGTATATCGACCTGGACTTCTACCAGACCTTGAAAAACCAGCTCGGCGCGCCCGGCGAATTCGCGCAGGCGTATGTGATCGCGCACGAGGTCGGCCACCACGTGCAGAACCTGCTGGGCATCAGCGCCAAGGTGGACGAGCTGCGCAGCCACGCGAGCCAGGCCCGGTCGAATGCGCTAAGCGTACGGCTGGAGCTGCAGGCCGACTGCTTTGCCGGCGTCTGGGCCAACCACGCGCAGACCTCGCGGCAGATCCTGGAAAACGGCGACATCGAATCCGCCATGAACGCCGCGGCCAGGATCGGCGACGATGCCCTGCAAAAAGCAGCCACCGGCCATGTGGTGCCCGAGAGCTTCACCCACGGCACCAGCGCGCAGCGCACGCACTGGTTCAATGCCGGGCTGCAAGGCGGCAGCGTGAAAGACTGCGATACGTTCAGCGCGCGCAGCCTGTAACGGGCGGCGTCGGCGGGGAATCGGCTCTTTTTATCGCCAAATGCGATAATGAAGAGCTAAATGACTCATTCCTTTTCAAATCTATCGCTGGCTGAACCGCTGGCACGCGCCGTAGCCGAACTGGGCTACGAGTCCATGACCCCCATCCAGGAACAGGCCATTCCGGTCGTCCTGCAAGGCAAAGACGTGATGGGTGCGGCCCAGACCGGCACCGGCAAGACGGCCGCTTTCGCCTTGCCGCTGCTGCAGCGCATGCTCAAGCACGAAAACAGCTCGACCTCGCCGGCGCGCCACCCTGTGCGTGCGCTGGTGCTGCTGCCCACGCGCGAGCTGGCCGACCAGGTGGCGCAGGCCATCAAGGCCTATGCCAAGTACACCAACCTGCGCGCCGCCGTGGTGTTCGGCGGCATGGACATGAAGCCGCAGACGCTGGAACTCAAAAAGGGCGTCGAGGTGCTGGTGGCCACGCCGGGGCGCCTGCTGGACCATATTGAAGCCAAGAACGCGGTGCTGAACCAGGTCGAATACGTGGTGCTCGACGAGGCCGACCGCATGCTCGACATCGGCTTCCTGCCCGACCTGCAGCGCATCCTCTCGTACCTGCCCAAGCAGCGCATCACGCTGCTGTTCTCGGCCACGTTCTCGCCCGAAATCAAGCGCCTGGCCAACAGTTACCTGCAAGACCCGGTGACGATCGAGGTGGCGCGCTCCAATGCCACTGCCTCCACCGTCGAGCAGCATTTCTACAGCGTGAACCCCGACGACAAGCGCCGCGCCCTGCACCAGGTGCTGCGCCAGCGCGGCATCAAGCAGGCCTTTGTGTTCGTGAACAGCAAGCTCGGCTGTGCCCGGCTGGCGCGCTCGCTGGAGCGCGAGGGCCTCAAGACCACGGCCCTGCACGGCGACAAGAGCCAGGACGAGCGCCTGAAGGCGCTGGAGTCGTTCAAGAGCGGCGAGGTCGATCTGCTGGTGTGCACCGACGTCGCCGCGCGCGGCCTGGACATCAAGGACGTGCCGGCGGTGTTCAATTTCGACGTGCCGTTCAACGCCGAAGACTACGTGCACCGCATCGGCCGTACCGGCCGCGCGGGCGCCTCCGGCCTGGCCGTGAGCTTTGCCGGCGGCGGCAACGACGTGCGCCTGGTGGCCGACATCGAAAAGCTGATCAAGACCAAGATCGAGCTCGAACCCCTCGAGTTCGAGGAAGACACCCCCAAAATCCGGGACCAGGGCCGCATCAACGATGGCCGGCGCGCCTGGCGCGACGCCGGGGAGACCGGCGACCCGCGCGACGTGCTCGATGCGCCGCCGGCCCGCGCGCCGCGCCCGCAGCGTACCAGCCATGCCCCGCGCGACCCGTTCTTCGACCAGCCCTACCAGGCCCCCGCCAACGACGCGGCCCCCGCCTGGGAAGCCGCCGCCCGCTCACCCGGCTCGCGCAGCATCTCGGCCAACATCAAGCCCAAACGCAAGGTCGCGGCGCTGTTCAAGTCGTAATAAGAGTGCGGGCTACGTGGCCCGCACCGTTTGTTATTCCTGCCGGCCGGTCCCGCCTGTGCGTCATTCCCGCACCCCATTTGTGTCCTTCCCGGATCCTATTTGTGCCCTTCCCGGACCCTATTTGTGTCATTCCCGCGCAGGCGGGAATCCACCGCCGCAGAGCACTACGGTGGATTCCCGGTCAAGCCGGGAATGACAGGGACGGAGTCGGGAATCCATGGCAGTTGTCTACAACACCTGATGTCGTACTACACCTACCTGCTGGCCAGCCAACCCCACGGCACGCTGTACGTCGGCGTGACCAACGACCTGATTCGCCGCGTGCATGAGCACAAGAACGACCTGGCCGAAGGGTTCACCAAGCGCTACGGCGTTCACACCCTGGTCTGGTGGGAGTCGTCCGAATCCATCGAATCGGCGATTCGGCGGGAAAAGCAGATCAAAAAATGGAAGCGAGCCTGGAAAATCTCGCTGATTGAAAAAGACAACCCGCGCTGGGCTGACCTTTATCCGGGTTTGCTGGGTTAAGTGGCCGTGGATTCCCGCCTGCGCGGGAATGACATCGAAGGGGTGTTTCTAGGGTGTTTCAATAACCATTTTTGTCATTCCCGCGCCCCATTTGTCATTCCCGCGCAGGCGGGAATCCACCCTCGCGGATCACCACGGTGGATTCCCGGTCGAGCCGGGAATGACAAAGAAAGGGCCGGGAGGACAAGCGGAGACCACCCCCGCGACTCTCACCCCGGCGCCTGCGCCTGTGCGCACTTGATCTGAATCAGCTCGCCCCTGACGCGCTGACCTGGCGCGGTGCCCGTATCCAACCGCAGCGCACTCAGGCACCCACCCCACACGCAGCCCGTGTCCAGCGACAGCACATCGCGCCGCGCCAGCACGCCCAGCGTGGACCAGTGGCCGAAGGCGACCGTCACATCGGCCGTCTGCCGGCCCGGCACATCGAACCAGGGTAGGTAACCCGCGGGCGCGGCCCCGGCGCCTTCCTTGGTGGCGAACTCCATGGCGCCCTCGGGCGTGCAAAAGCGCAGGCGCGTAAGCACATTGACGATCACGCGCAGCCGAGCCGCGCCGGCGAGGGCATCGCTCCACTGCGCGGGCTCGTTGCCATACATCTGCGGCAAAAACTCGCCCAGCCCATCCCCGCGCAACACCGCTTCCACCTCCGCCGCCAACGCTATTGTTTCAGTAGCATTCCATGCAGGAAGGACGCCGGCGTGGACCATTAAAAGGGGTTGACCGGCTACCGTTTCCAGCATCGCCAGGCGCTGCTGGCGCAGCCAGTCGAGCAGGGCAGCGCGATCGGGCGCATCCAGCACGCCGCCCAGCGTGTCATTGCGGTGCGGCTTGTGCACACCATGGGCCACGGCCAGCAGGTGCAGGTCATGGTTGCCCAGCAGGCAGCGCGCCGCGTCGCCGAAGCGCACCATGCGACGCAGCACGCCCAGCGAGTCGGGGCCGCGATTCACCAGGTCGCCCAGCTGGTACAGGGTGTCGCGGCTCGGCGAGAAATCAATTTTGTCCAACAGCCGCTGCAGCGCACGGTCGCAGCCCTGCACATCGCCAATCAAGTAAAGTGCCATGGTGTCGATTCTCTCCCCTGATTCATGGATTTCCTGCTGATCGCGCTGTTGACCCTGCTCAACGGCGTGTTTGCCATGTCCGAGCTGGCGCTGGCGTCCAGCCGCAAGGCACGGCTCGGTGTCATGGCCGAGGGCGGCGACAAGGGCGCCCAGGCCGCGCTGGCCCTGCTGGACAACCCGACGCAGTTTTTGTCGTCGGTGCAGGTCGGCATCACCTCGATCGGCATGCTCAACGGCATTATTGGCGAGGCGGCGTTCAGCGCGGGCGTCTCGGTCTGGATCCAGACCTTTGGCGTCTCCGTGCGCGTGGCCGACATCAGCGCCACAGCCCTGGTGGTCGCCATCATCACCTATGTCACCATCGTGTTCGGCGAGCTCGTGCCCAAGCGTATCGGCCAGCTCTATCCCGAAGCGGTGGCGCGCTGGGTCTCGCGCCCCATGACCTGGGTGGCCTCGGCGGGCAAGCCGTTTGTGCGGCTGCTGTCCGTCAGCACGCAAACCGTGCTCAAGCTGCTGCGCGTGGACAACGCCGCAGCCCGGTCCGTGACCGAGGAAGAAATCGCGGCCAGCCTGGAGGAAGGCCTGGACGCCGGCGTGATCGAGGAGCACGAGCACCAGATGGTGCAAAACGTGTTCCGCCTGGACGATCGCCCCCTGACCTCGCTGATGGTGCCGCGCACTGATGTGGAGTGGCTTGATGCTACAAATACCGTAGTACAAAGCCTAAGACTGGTGGGGTCTGGAGGCGAAAAAGGCTCGCATTCCTGGTATCCCGTGTGCCGCGGTTCGCTGGACCATGTGGTGGGCATCATCAGCGTGGGGCGGCTGCTCGAACTCGGCCCCGACGCGCCGGGCACCATTGAATCGCACGCCCAGCCGGCTGCCTTTCTGCCCGAAACCCTGAGCGGCATGGAGCTGCTGGAGCAGTTTCGCGCCAAGTCGGGCCGCATGATCTTCGTGGTCGACGAATACGGCGTGGTGCAGGGGCTGATGACCCCGCGCGACCTGCTCGAGGCCATCACCGGCGAGCTGCAGCCCGGTGCCCAGGCCGACGCCTGGGCCACACTGCGCGAAGACGGCTCCTGGCTGCTCGATGGCCTGATGCCGGTGGGCGAGCTGAAAATCCGGCTCGACATCCGCGAACTGCCCGAAGAAGACCGCGGCCGCTACAACACCGTCGCCGGGCTGCTGATGTCGGTCTCGGGCCGTCTGCCCGAGACCGGCGAGCGCATCGAATGCGCCGGCTGGGTGTTTGAAGTGGTGGATCTGGATGGCAAGCGGATTGATAAAGTGCTGGCCACGGAAATACCTGCCGAGCATTGATTTTCTTCTGTCATTCCCGCGTTCGATTTGTCATTCCCGCGCAGGCAGGAATCCACCGCCGCAGACCCACTATGGTGGATTCCCGGTCAAGCCGGGAATGACGACTTGGGGGCCGGGAATGGCAAATCAAGATAATCCCCATTCTCCGAAAACCCCAAAACCCACTTCATTTTCAGATAATATCGAACGCCGATTTAATCAAACCGAAACTTCACTTTTATTGGAAAAGATAATCCATGTCCACCTACAAAGAACTCCTGAAACAGCGCGAAGTCCTGGAACAGCAAATCAAGGATGCCCGCCAGCGTGAAATTGCCCAGGCCGTGGCGCAGGTCCGTGGCCTGGTTGCCGAATTCGGCTTGACCGCACAAGATGTTTTCCCTTCGGGCAAGACGCGCACCAGTTCTGTGCATGTCAAAGTGGCCGCCAAGTACCGCAACCCCACCACCGGCGACACCTGGACCGGGCGCGGCAAGCCGCCCAAGTGGATTCAGGGCCAGGATCGGGCGAAGTTTGTGATTGGGTGATTCTGCATTGATTCCATGAAGGTGGAGTTAGCTTTGGATCGAGTTCCAATTGGCTTCACCGAATCGGCGCTACAGGCGGGCCCCATAATTCTTGAATGCTGAATCAAGCCCGGTTTGATCTCGTGATTTTGTGAATCAAGGCCGAGAATTGCCGGTTAAGCCAGAAATGGTGAATCAACCGCTGGGGATTCGAAGCAGAATCTGCAATAACGGCTTTTCATGTCCGTGCTGAATCCCTCGATGTTCTACATCTCCAAATTCCTGTCTTTCGCCACGCAGCCGCTGGCTTGGGTTGCAGCGCTATTTGCTGTAGCCCTTTTGTGCATTCCGCGCAAACGTGTCCTGGGCTTGGCGCTGGGTTGGACGTCGCTCGCTCTGCTGGTATTGCTTGGCTGGCGGCCGTTGCCCGATGCCTTGCTGCGCGGCCTGGAGGCGCAGTGCCCGCCGCCGGCTTGGACTGCTGTGCCATCAGCGCCTGAATGGCAACACTACGCCGGCATCGTGGTGCTGGGCGGTGCGCTGGAGCCGGCCTGGGTACGCGCAGGCAACGGCCAGGTGGCGCTGAACGATGCTGCCGAACGCATGACCGCGTCGGTGGTGCTGATGCGCCAGCACCCGCAATTGCGCCTGCTGTTCACGGGCGGGGAGGGCGAATTCCACACCACCGGCGAGCCCGAGGCGGTGCAGGCCCGTGAGTTTTTTGAAAACCTGGGCGTGCCCACGCAACGCATGCAGTTCGAGGCCGCCTCGCGCACCACCTATGAAAATGCCGTGCTGAGCGCAGTCCTGCCGGACGTCGACAAGACCCGGCCTTGGCTGCTGGTCACCTCCGCCTGGCACATGCCGCGCGCGCTGGCCACGTTCCATGCCGCCGGCTGGAACGTGACACCCTACCCCGTGGACTATCGCACCGGGACCCGCACGCCGTGGACCGAATATTCAATGGCCAAGAGTCTGTGGCGCTGGCAGTTGGCGCTGCATGAGTGGGCTGGATGGTTGGCTTATCGGGCAGCGGGGCACGCCTGAAGAAATGGCTGCCACTTGCGGGAGGGTGACAAACGGGCAGATCATCAATTTGCCGCGGTCCTGCCAATCTCGGGCCAGCGGTGGTGCAGATAGATCCACGCCACCAGCCCGACGCACATCATCAAGAGTGACGCGGCCGCCAGCGCCACGGTGGAGTGCATCACGAGCGGCGCGATCACGCCGGCCACGATGCCGTTGGCGGTGGAGCCGACAAAGGCCTGCAGCGACGACGCCATGCCGCGCCGTTCGGGGTACAGGTCGAGCACCAGCAGGGTCACCACCGGCACCATCAGGGCCCAGCCGAACGCAAACACGGCAATCGGAAAAATGGCCCAGGACGCGTTGGCCTTGAACAGCATGTTGGCCGCGAGGTTGACCACGGCGATCACCAGCATGATCACGAAGCCGTGACGGATTTGCTGCTTGGGCGCGATCTTGCCGGCCAGGCGCCCGCTGAGCCAGGCCCCCAGCATGATGCCGCCGATGTTGAGCACAAAGAACCAGAAGAACTCGGTCGGCGCCAGCGCCAGATGCGTGCCCAGGAAGACCGGCGCCGCCAGCACGTACAAAAACATGCCGTTGAACGGCACGCCGCTGGCCAGCGCCAACAGCAAAAAGCTCGGGCTGCTGCCGAGCTGCCAGTAGCCGCGCATCAGGTGCCGGACGTTGAACGGTTGGCGCTGGGTGACGTGCAGTGTCTCGGGCAGCAGCTTGAAATTGGCGATCCACAGCATGACGCCCACCGCGACGAGGAACCAGAAGATGCTGTGCCAGCCGGTGTGCACGAACAGCCAGCCGCCCACGATGGGGGCAATTGCCGGCGCCACGCCGAAGTAGATGGTGACCTGGCTCATGACCTGCTGGGCCTGCGCGGGCGGGAACATGTCGCGAATCACCGCGCGCGAGACCACGATGCCGGCCCCGGTGGACAGGCCCTGCACGGCCCGGAAAAAAACCAGATGGCCGATGCTTTGCGACAGCGCGCAACCGACCGAGGCGAGCGTGAACGCGGCCAGGCCCCACAGCACCACGGGGCGGCGGCCAAAGCTGTCGGCCAGCGCCCCGTGAAACAGGTTCATGAAGGCATAGCCGAACAGATAGGCCGACAGCGTCTGCTGCATCTCGACCGGCGTCGCGCCTAGTGATTGTGCGATGCCGGAGAACGCAGGGATGTAGGTGTCGATGGAGAACGGTCCCAGCATGCCCAGCACGGCCAGCAAAATCGCCAAAGCCCAGCGCGGTGCGCGCCAGAGTTGCTGGGCATCAGGATTCATGAGGGATGATTTTCATGCGATTTGACAAGGCAGGCAGAAAAGACAAAGGGTTAGCAGGTTTGATTCTGCTAACCCTTGTCAATGTCTGGTGCCGGAGAGATGAATCGAACACCCGACCTTCTCATTACGAATTAGGATTGTCATTCTTCAACAAGGGGTCGCTGCGTTTTAATAAGGTTTTCTTTTCGTTTATTTTAGTAGAAAATAGCGGCTAGAAGTTAGAAGGGGACCCTACCTGATCCTAAGTAGGACCCTTTCTATTATCTTATTAGGATGCGATGGCTAAAACCAGCATACCAGTGAAGCTGACCAAGACTGCCGTGGACAACGCGCAGCCACTAGTCATCGACGGCGTGCCACGCCAGCGCCTGTACCTGGACACTGAACTCAAGGGCTTTGGCTTGTGTGTCGGCGCAAGGACTAAGACCTTCTTCACACAGCGCGACATGAACGGCAAGACCGTCCGTGTGACGATTGGCCGGTATGGTGTGTATATAGTCGCGCAGGCGCGGGAGGAGGCCCGGGAGCTTCTGATCCGAATGACCAAGGGCATCAACCCCAACCGCGAGAAAGAACAGCGTCGAACCGCGTCCATGACTTTTGGCGAGGCGTTGACGATGCATCTCGACTCTAACAAGCGCAGGTCTGAGCGCACGATTCATGACTATCGCTACTTGGCTGAGCAGTACTTGTCCGACTGGCTGGGGCGCCCACTGATCGAATTCACCCGCAAGGATTGTCGCGATCGGCACCAGAAAATCGGCATCGATCATGGCCCGTATGCCGCCAACACCGCCTTTCGGGTTTTCCGGGCGGCCTACAACTCCGCTTTGAAGGTGCATGAAGAGCTTGGGGTCAACCCGACCATCGCGGTTGATTGGTTCCCGGAGGAGCGCCGTAAGGCCGCGATCCCGAGTGTTGATCTTGCCGCATGGTTCCGTGAGGTTCTGGCGCTGCCAAACCCTGTCCGGCGTGACTACCTGCTGTTTGTGATGCTCACGGGCCTGCGCCGCCAAAACGCCGCCAGCGTGCGATGGAGCGATGTGGACTGGGCCAACCGGGCGTTGCTTGTACCGTCCCCCAAAAGCGGCCGGCCCTTCCAGTTGCCTCTGTCAGACTTGCTACTGGATCTGCTCAAAGGGCGGCAAGGTTGCGAGCAGACGAAAACCGTGTTTGCTGACTCGCCCTGGATATTTCCCGCCGACGGCAAGACGGGGCACATATCGGAGCCACGAGAGGACTTTGGGGTTTCGTTCACCATTCATGGCCTGCGCAACACGTTCATCACAGTGGCGGAGTCCTTGGACATCTCGCCCTATGCCATCAAAATGCTGGTGAATCACAGCACGCCTGACAAGCAGGATGTGACTGCCGGCTACATCACCCCGGAGCTGGAGCGCTTGCGCAAGCCCATGCAGCAGATTACGGACCGGCTGAGGGCGCTGTGCCAGGGCAGCTTGGTAACTCGTGTGTAGTCGTTGCCTGACCGATTGTCCTCGTCAGAAAATTGAAACTACCCTCATTCAAGCGTAACGCAGGGGGGCTAATTTTGTGTACGGTGTCTGTTTTGTCTCACCGGCTCAGATTCGCGGAGCTATTCCTTATTGCCTTTGATCACTTCCGCAACAAATTTACGCGCATCTCTCGCACGAAACGAGCGCCTTCCGGCGTTAAGAAGCGATCAAAGCGGCGGCGGACCTCGACAAGTGTTGCACCCTCGAGGGTGAGAGTGGAGTGCGTCGGGTGAACAATCCTGTCAACAAAATCGTCGAAGTCACGGAATGCTAGCGGCGTATTGAACACCGTTTCCTCAACATGGGTGAGCAATCCTGCGGCGGCGGCGCGTCGCAGCGCGTCGTAGGCTGCCGCACGGACGCTGCCTTCATCGTGGAAAAGGCGCACGATCTCGTTGAAATCCCCTGCGTATACGGGCTCGGAGACGTACAGATAACCGCCAGGAACCAGCACGCGTCGAATTTCCCCAAACGCCGCGTCCAGCCTTGATATGGGCACGTGGTGTAGCGACTTCAGCATGATCACGACATCGCAGGAAGCGTCTGGCAAAGGAATATCTTCGGCCCCGCCCACCATGAAGTGAAGGCCACCTAGATGCGGATCAGTCAAGTTTCGCGAGTGCTGTACCTCGTCGACTTCAAACGCCATCACCGAGGTGACAAGCTGTTGCTCCAGCAGACGCCGCGCGAGGGCCGCGTTGCCACATCCGAGCTCCACCACGCGGGCACCGGCAAGTGGCACTAGCCGTCGCAGCAGCTCAATCTCATCGACGATGACTTCCTTCGGCAGAGTGGTCATGATCGCGGCCCCTCGGCATCGGCGAGGATTGCACGCGCCCGATCTATGATCGGCCGGTCGATAAGCTTGCCGTCCAGGCGAACCGCGTTATCGGCCGCTGCATCTGCCGCCTCGAGAACGCGACGCGCCCACGCGACGTCCGCGTCGGGGGCACGAAAGCCTGCGTTCACGGCCGCCACCTGCTTCGGGTGAATGCAGAGCTTGCCCCCGAAACCAAGGCGTCGCGCGCGCTCCACATCCTCGCGCAGTTCGGCCTCGTCGTCTAGGGCGACGGTCACGCCATCTACCGGTGCGAGGCGACCCGCCACCCGCGAGACGAGCACGAGCTGGGAGCGGGCAAAGAGAAGTTCCTCCCGCTCACCGGCAATTCCGGTGTCCAGCTGGAAGTCGAAGGACCCAAAGGCGAGGCGCTCGACGCCTTCTGCGCAAACGATAGCTTCAGCCCGCCACAGGCCTAGCGCCGACTCGATGAGTGGAATGATGCGCGCGCCCGCGCCCAGGCGCCCTCGGATTTCAGCGATGGCCGCCGTGTCCTCAGCCTTTGGAAGCATCACGCCCTTCACACCAGCGAGAGCCAAAATGTCGAGGTCGCTGGTGAACCATTCGCTTTCGGGGCCGTTAATGCGCAGCCACACCGGCTTTTCCGCCGTGAGCCAGGCTCGCGCCGCGGCCCGCGCGGTGGCCTTGTCGGCCGGGCCAACCGCATCCTCCAAGTCCACTATCACCGCGTGCGCTCCGGCACCATACGCCTTGTCGAATCGCTCCGGCCGGTTGCCCGGCACGAACAAGTAAGACCGCTCCATCATCTATTCTCCAGTTTGCCGGGCGCACCGCGCTCGGGCTCGTTTTGATTCCCGTCTCGCCAAAACAGCCACAGCCCGCAGGCAACCGCCGGCACGGCGAGCACCACGAACGCCGACGCAAAGCTTATGCCCCCTCCGATGAGAAACGTGAATGCCGGCGGCCCGAACAGGACGCCTGCGTAAGTAAATACCAGGGCTCCGCCGGTGGCGTCACCAGCCTTGCCAGGAGGGGCGAGCCGTGCCACCTGCGCAAGGTAGACGCCGTTCCAGCCGATTGCGGTGGCACCGAAGGCCGCGCACACCAAGGCAACTGAAACGGCCGGCCACTGCGGCGTGAAACGCCCCGTCGCAACGGCAGCCGCTCCCATGGCAATGGCAAGGAGACCGAGTAGACGCACGGGCCGGCCCCAGTGATCTGCGATCATGCCCCACCCGATGCGCCCGACCGCGCCGCCGGCTTGCGCGGAAGCGAGCATGAGTCCTGCAGCAACCAGCGAGATGCCGACGTTCAGCGTGAGGTACGTCACGAGGAAGGTGATGAGGCACAGTTGCAGCGCCGCGAAGAAGAACGAACAGAAGGCCAAGCGTCGCAGCACCGGGTCGCGCAATGTGTAGCGCAGTGGCCCCGCGAGGCTGGCAATCACTAACGGCCGATCAGGGTCGCGGTCGGTGTCGAGCGCCTCTCGCAGGGGCTGGGCGGAGATGGAGGTGGCCAGACAAGCCCCGGCCACCGCGAGCGCGGCTGCGCGCCAGCCGCCCCACAACACCAGCGCCGGCACCAGCGCACCGGCCAGCGCACCACCAATCGGCACGCCGGTCTGCTTGAGCGAAAAAATAAACGACATTCTCTCCCGCGGCGTACTCTTGGCGAGGATATGCGAACTAGCCGGGGTGACCGGGCCATAGCCCATGCCAAGAAAGATGGCGCCAACAACGAACAGGGTGGGCACCGCCGTCGCCACACAGGCCAGCCCGACCGCGCAGACCACTAGGCAGGCCTGGCTCAGGCGGATGGCTCCGAAACGCTGTACGAGCGGGCCGGACACGAGGCTCGCAACCATGCTGGCGCCGTACACCATTGCAATGAAGATACCAACGTGGCTGGCTGAAGCGCCGGTCTCAGCTGCCACGGCCGGTGCAAGCACGGGCACCGTCACTACCGCCATCGACACAAGAACCTGCACCGCGAGCGTCACGGCCAGCGGAAACAGCGAACTACGCATCGGCATCGGCCGGCATCTGGAGGCGCATCGACATCGAGTAAGAAAAACGGTCGGCCGGGTGCAGGTTTACGGCCACCTCAATGGT
Source organism: Rhodoferax sediminis (assembly GCF_006970865.1). Classification (NCBI taxonomy): domain Bacteria; kingdom Pseudomonadati; phylum Pseudomonadota; class Betaproteobacteria; order Burkholderiales; family Comamonadaceae; genus Rhodoferax; species Rhodoferax sediminis. Next base: position 3,517,608 of record NZ_CP035503.1, on the reverse strand, counting down.
GCGGTCATTGTCACTAAGGTACCGACGCGTGACAACGAGGCCTGCCGAGTCAGGCTTGACGCTCAGGCGTATGGCATCGGCGTGGCCAATGATGGTGGCGCTGATCTCCTGCTGCACCTCAACGATGGTCAAGCTGTACTGCCTCTCGATCAGCGTGTAGACAGGCACCTTCATCGTGCCGATGAGTTTACGGATCCCCCGTAGGCCGCGTTGATGTAGATATCGGTGAGCGCCATTGGAAGTTTGCCCTTGTTGACATGGCGAAAACCCGTCACCTTCATCCAGCGCTGCCCGGGCGGGCACTTCAACAGCTCAGCGAGCACCTCATCCGCGATCACCTCCTCGGCCTGCGTGGTGACAAGTAGTGTGTCTTCGACGTAGCGCGGCAGGTCCGCGATCTTCGCGGTGGTCTGAACATAGCGGGTCTCCACCCGGTTTGCTTTCACGGTCGTGCCGATCCCGCGCTGACGAGTGACCAATCCCCGATCCAGCAGTCGGCGGATCGCCTCACGTACCGTATGGCGGCTCACACCGAACTGCGTGCATAAATCAAACTCGGTGGGCAGGAGGCTCCCTACAGGATAGCGGCCACTGGTGACATCTTCGATGAGGCGTTGCGCAACCAAGACATACTGAGGTTGATGCGCGAGCAGGGGAGAGCGGGATTGCACGTTCAGAGGGCTCCGGATTCGGCTAGATGATTGATTCGATCTTCATCGTAACCTAGCCCGCGCAGAAGCTCCCTCGTGTGTTCTCCGAGCGTCGGCGCTATGCCGATCTTCGCCGTCTCGCCGGGGCAGTGGATCGGCGCGGCGAGTGTCCGTATCATCCCGCGCGCGGGGTGCGGGGCTTCCATGATGCAGCCCTGCTCGCGTACAAACGGACTGTCAAGGGCCTGGGCCACGTCGTAGACTGGGGCCACCGGCACAATGCCAGACAGCCGCTCTAGCCATTGGACGGTGGTTGCCGTGCCCAGAACCGCGTCAAGCTCGCGCGTGAGCTGTTCGCGGTTGGTTAAGCGCGCCTTGTAGTTCGCATAGTCGGGGTGCGTCGCCCACTCGGGTTTGCCAATCGCCTTTGTGAGCAGGGGCCAGAACTTCTCTTTGTTACACATTACGAAAAGCCAGCCGTCCTGCGTTCGGTAAAGTTGACTGGGTGTAAGGGAAGGGTGCGCCGAGCGCGGCTCGCGCTTGACCTGCACACCGTCGTTGAGGTACCAGGCCGCCACGTAGTTCAGGTTGGTGAGCGCAACGTCAAATAGGCTCACGTCAATGTCGCGCCCTTTGCCATTGGCCCGCGCGTCGATGATGCCAGCTAGCAGCCCCGTCACCGCCGTGACGCCGGTCATCAAGTCGACGATGGACAGCCCGAAACGTGCGGGCGGGCCGTCGGGTTCACCAGTGACGGAAAGGTAACCAGCCTCGGCCTGCATGAGGTAGTCGTAACCAGGCCATGCGGCGCGCGGGCCGGTTCGCCCGTAGGCCGAGAGATGCCCACAGACGATGCGCGGATTGTGCACGCCAAGATCTGCGTAGGTCAGGCCTAGCTTGCCCGCGAGGTCGCCGCGCAGATTATCAAAGGTGGCGTCGGCGCTTTTCACTAGGTCGATGAACACGGCCCGGCTCTCGGGGTGCTTGAGATTGAGCGTCAGGCTCTTCTTGTTGCGATTAAAGGCCTCGAAGAAGTGACTATCGCCTGGACCAAAGTAGTGCGGACCGACCAGTCGACCCACGTCCCCACCCTCGGCCGGATTCTCGATCTTGATGATTTCAGCGCCCATGTCCGCGAGGTGTTGCGTGCCGAATGGGCCCGCACCGTACTGCTCGACAGCAATGATGCGAACGCCGGTAAGTGGCAGGCTCATGATGGATTCCGTTCGATCAGTTGCTTGGCGATGATGATCCGCTGCATCTCATTGGTGCCTTCGCCGATGAGTAACAGGGGCGCGTCGCGGAAGTAACGCTCGACGTTGTATTCTTTCGAGTAGCCATAGCCGCCGTGGATGCGCATGCACTCAAGCGCGTTTTCCATCGCCGATTCGGTGGCGAAATACTTGGCCATGCCAGCCTCCATGTCGCAACGATCGCCACGGTCATAAGCGCTAGCGGCCGACTCCACCAGTAGTCGCGAGGCTTCCACCCGGGTAGCCATTTCGCCGAGCTTGAGCTGGATGGCCTGATGCTCGCAAATGGGCTTTCCGAAAGTCTTCCTCGTCTGTGAATATGCGACAGCGTCCTGCAGCGCCGCACGTGCCACGCCCACGCCACGCGCTGCTACGTTGATGCGTCCAAGTTCGAGGCCGCTGAGCACCTGCTGCAAGCCTTTGCCCTCGACGCCGCCGATCAGTCGGTCAGCGGGGATTCGATAGTCCTCGAACACAAGCTCGCAGGTGTCGATGCCTCGGTAGCCCAGCTTCTCCAGCTTCCTCGCAACCTTGAAACCCGGCCCCTTTTCGGCAATGAACAGGCTCATACCCTTGTGGCGCGGTTGCGCGTGCGGGTCAGTTTTCACTAGCAGCGCGATGGTGTTGCCATACATGCTGTTGGTGATCCACGTCTTCGCGCCGTTTACAACATAGTGGTCTCCATCGCGCACGGCCACGGTGCGGATTGCCTGAAGATCGGTGCCCGCGTCAGGCTCGGTCAGGCCCACGCCGCCGCGCAACTCGCCGGTGGCGAATTTTGGCAGGTAGTGCCGTTTTTGTGCATCCGTCCCGTGTCGTTGCACAGCTGTTGCCATGATAAGGTGCGAGTTCAGGATGCCTGAGACGCTCATCCACACCGCTGCCATGCGCTCTATGATCTTCGCGTAAGTCGTGGTGCTCAGGCCGAAACCGCCGTACTCGGGGTCGATAATGCAGCCGAACAGGCCCAACTCCTTCATCCTGTCCACAATTTCTTGCGGGTACTGGTCTGCGGCCTCAAGCCGGTGCGCATGCGGGCGAACCTCGGCCTCAAGAAATCTGTCGACCGAGTCGAGGATCATCTGTTCGTTTTCTAGTTGTTCCGGCGTCATGGGCATTTCCTCTATTGCGTTATATGGGGCGGAGGGGTTCAGCGGCGGGCAGCCAGGCCCTCGGCGAGGTCACGGGCATGCAGGCACTGGTCCATGTTGAGGACGAGGTCGCGCACCTGCTCGGCGCGGCTCCTAGAGCCGGCGAGCAGCATGTTGTCCATAAACTTCTTCTCGATGTCAGGGCCGGACAGCGGGCGGTCGGCGGCACCGCGGTTGATCTCCTCGCGATGACGCAGTTCGCGCCCGTCGTGCGTGGTGACGATGACCTCACCGGAGTAGTACTTAGGGAACGGGGAGTCTGGGTCGACCTCGGACTCTACTCGCTGCGCGAGGGCCAGCACTTCGGCATCGCCGAGCGCCGCGCTCTCGAGGTGGGCGAGGCCAAAGCTACCGCGGGCGAGCGCCGTAGCGACGATGTAGGGAATGCTGAACTGCGCGTCGTAGCTGTTCTGGGGGCGTTTCTTGGTGGCCACGGGCTCGCACACAGTCTTCACGACTTCCTTTGGCACAAGCGCGCGCACTGAGCGAATGTCCGCGGCAGTCAGGCCATACTTGTCGCGCAGGATGACGGCTGCGTCGGCGCAGGCGTGCGTGAAATGGCACGCGGGGATTGGCTTCACCGCGACCTTGGCGGTCTCCCAGACCTCGCCTAACCCTGCGGTCGCGAGCGAAAGGTCAATGTCTTTGGCGTACTGGCCCAGATGGCTCGCGAAGAGCCCGAAGCGGCCCTCGTAGACTTGCGTAGGGCCGACAAAACCGTGGCGCGCCAGGGTTGCGGCGGTGAAGCCGACACCCGCAGCCCAACCAGGGTGCATGCGCTTGGTCCATGCGCCATCGTTGAGGAACTCAAGGCTGCCCGCGCCGGTGCTTAGAGCGATCCCCTGCGCCATGGACAGTTGCTGGGCGTTGAGGCCGAACAGACGACCTGCGACGAGCGTGGCCGAGAAGGCGCCCACGAGGCCCGTAGGATGGAATCCGATCTGGTGGAAGCCGCCCTTGGCTACTGAGGCAAGGCGCGTTCCCGCCTCCATGCCCACCACGTAGGCTGTGAGAAGGTCTCTCCCACTGAGCTGGGCATGTGCCGCCACTCCTAGCGCGGTGGGGAAGCAGGCGGCGGTCGAGTGTATGACCCCTTGAACGTGCGTGTCGTCGTAGTCGAGGCCGTGCACAAGGATGCCGTTTATAAGCATTGCGTCGCGCAACTGCAGTCGGGCGGACAGTCCAATCACCGGCGTGTCGCCGGCGCCGGCGGACAGCTCGGTGACCGCAGAGAGTGAGCGGTGCGCGAACTCGTAGCGGGTGGACGCATGCGCGATGCCGACGGCGTCGAGAATAAGGTACTTCGCGCGGTCGACCACGGAAGTGGGAATCGTCTCGGGGCGCAGGCCCTCGGCAAAGGCTGCGAGCGTGGCGGCGATGGTCGCGCTTTGCGCCGCCGCTTCCGATGCTGTATCGGCGTGGATTGACATTTGGGTCATAGCGAGTCCTTTCCGGTTCCTATAGGGGCATGAGTGAGATGACGGGGATATTGGCGATGAGCGTGAGTGGCGTAGGGGGTACGGTTTGGTTGTCTATGACCGGTGTGGTGCGATCGCAGCCCGGCATCGCCCGTTCGTCCCCGGAGTGGATCGGTTCAGGCTATGTCCTGCACTCCGTGGCCGCGCTTGGGAATAAGAACGGAGCGTACGAAGGACATGAAAACGACGCCATCGGACTTTTTACCAATGGTGCGGACAGTGACAATGCCCTGCGTCGGACGCGACTTCGATTCGCGTTTCTCGAGTACCTCGGATTCCGCGTAAATGGTGTCGCCAGGATGCACGGGAGCGGTGAGCTTAATGTCGGTCCAGCCCAAGTTGGCGATGGCCTTACCACTCACGTCCGCGACGGTCATGCCGAGAACGATCGCAAGCGTGAGTCCGCTGTTCACAAGCGGCTTGCCGAACTCGCTCTTGGCGGCGAAAGCGTGGTCGCAGTGCATCGGGTGGTTGTTCATGGTCAGTAGGGAGAACTGAATGTTGTCCGTGTCGGTAATCGTCCTGCCGGGGAAATGCTCGTAGACATCGTCGACGATGAAGTCTTCAAAGTAGCGTCCGAGGCTTGAACGGTGGCGTGCGGGGGCGGTCGTTGAGTCCATGGTGTTTTCTTGGAATGGGGGTTGATACATTCGAATGTCCGGACATTATCTATTTGTCAAATGGCCCTGTCAAGGCTTCGTTTCGTTCGACGAGGTGTGAGTGTGAATAGTGGCTTTCGGTCGATCGTTTTTCGCATGGTGATCGACATGGAAGAGGCCCATCTGCAAACGGTTGTCCGACTCCAGGCCTTCGGGGCTGGTACGTTGGAGGCGTACTTTGGCGTGCCTGACCTAGGGCCAGCGGGGGGCGATACGTGGCAAACGAGCTCGCGAAGTGGCGCCTTCAACGGTCCGTCGCGCTCACAAGCGTGCTAGAGCATGGTCCACCCTCCAAATCAATGAACCCGCCCATCCATTTAGGACAAAGTAACGCTAGCGAAGTCGGATCTGATACTTGACGCTTCGCCGTCGCACCAATTGCCGCGCACGAGCGCAATGATTTGCTGGAGTCCTTGGCTGGCGGGGTAGGCAGTCGCTCCACCCTTATCGCCAGCCAGTCAGCTGTATCGGCCTAACCTGCGTGGTTGGACGGCATCACTGTCCGTCATCAGTGGGATGCGTACCAACGAAATGTTGGCAAAGGTTTTCCGGGTCAAAAGCAGCGTTGGCTTCCGCCATGAAACAACTAGAGAACCGCGTGGCACTCCAAGCTAGGGGAAATCCCCGACTCTGCCGCGGAGGCGGTAGAAGTATCGTGGTTCATGGTTCGCCACCCGAGGGGATCGGCAAGCGTGCGCCCTCAAGCCCACGGAAGGGAAAACACCAAGCAAGTTAAAAAGCGCAATGTAAGTATTGACATGGCATTTGGGGAACCACATAATGTCCGGACATTCGAATATCTTTACATCAATTGCATGAGAACAACATGGCGGAAACGACCACCCTCGACCGAATCTGCTCGATCTGCGTCTCCTCGCTTGCTAACCTGGCCTTTCACCGGTCCTTCGAACATGTCAAAGCTACGGACCATCCAAAAACATTTCTCGTCCTCAACATGTCTATTCAGTCTCGCCATTGAGATTCTCCTGAGTCATGAAATCACCACAGCGTAGTCGGCAGCCATCGAGCAGCGATGATCGAGAGGCGTTTCTCCGCGCTTTTGGTTTTGGTGCGTGCCGTCGTGGGCAGTTGGCTCACGTAGTCGGAGTAGTCGTTGACCCGCGCATGTTGATTGAGCGACGCTCACAGGCCCACCGCGGGATTCAGGTCCGACGCGTACGAAGGCAGAAATGCGATCCGGGCACGGCTCTCGGAGCGTCGCTGCCACAGTCATCGAGCAATACCTTCCATGTGACCGCGATTTGCCGTGCCACACCCACCGACAGAACAGCCGCGGCGCAGCCGTTACCCCTTACAGGATCCGGGCAGCACGCGGTCGCTCCGCACGACGGGTCTTGCACCAAGGCCGAATTCTCCAGCAAGGTTCCTGGAGACGTAAGGCATGACCGCCGGATGGGTTGTCGTGCTTTTAGGAAAGATCAATAGTTTCAATGCGTCTCCTTCAGTTTCCCTCAGTCTTCCTCGGAAAGGCCACATCATGATTCGACTTTTGAGTATCGCTACCACTGCCGTCCTTGCCGGCTCGCTTCTTGTTGGCGGCTATGGAAAGGCCGCGAACGCCGCCGAAAGCGGCCCCATCAAAATTGGGGCTGCCGTATCGGACACTGGTAAGTTCGCAATCGAGGGCCTATCAACCAAACGCGGCTATGAGATGTGGGTCGACGAGGTCAATGCGCGGGGTGGCATCAACGTGGCAGGCACCAAGCGCAAGGTGCAAGTTATATATTATGACGACCAGTCAGAGCCCGAGACCGCGATCAAACTCATTCAGCGTTTGATCAGTGAGGACAAGGTCGATTTTCTCTTTGGTCCGTATTCTTCCGGCCTCACAATCGCAACGTCCGCCATCGCTGCGAAGTACAAAAAAATCATGTTTGCCGGGGCGGCAGCAGCCAATAGCGTGTTCGATCACAAGAATCAGTACGTTTTCAGTCCCCTAAGTTTGACGAGCAGTTACACCACGAGCGGCCTCGAAGCACTCAAGGCGAAGGGTGTGAAGACCATAGCCGTGATGCATTCAGATGATGCTCCCATGACCGACATCAAGAAAGCCACGGTCCAGCAAGCTGAGGCCATGGGTCTAAAAGTCGTGTCTATCCAGACTGTGCCCGCGGATGCAACCGATATTACTGGCGCGATGCGGCAGATGCAGGCGCAACATCCGGACGTATTCGTCGAAGCAGGGACGACCCTCATGGGCTTGCTTGCGACGCGGACTATGCGCGACATCGGCTGGGCACCGACATATGTTCTGATGATTCAGGCTCCCACAGAAGTCACCTTCGTTAAGCAACTAGGCGCGGCCACCGCGCAGGGGATAATGGCCCCGACTCAGTGGGTCCCCACCGCGAATCTCAAGGACGAGTACTTTGGAACTGCCAAGGACTACTTCAATGCCTACGTCAAGAAGTACGGTTCGAACCCCTCCTATCTTCCAGCGGGTGCCTCTGCGGCAGGGCTGTCACTTCAGATGGCAATTGAGAAGGCTGGTAGCGTCGATACGGAGAAAGTGCGTCAGGCACTGATCGATATGAAGGTGAACACGTTCTACGGGCCGATCGCCTACACAGGCCTAGGGGACCCAAGTGGCCTTGCCGGTGCAAACGTCCACCGAAAGATGCTGACAATCCAACTTGATGAGAACGGCAACCAGGTCGTGGTCGCGCCTCTGGACATCGCAGAGGCCCCAATCCGACCGCTAAAGGCGTGGAACGCCCGCTGAGGCAATTTGATCACTAAATTGCGACAAACCGCAGCGCGGCCGGAGACAAGCTTTGCATATATTCATCCAAGTTGTTATTGACGGTGTCATCCTCGGGGGGTTCTACGCCTTGATGGCCCAGGGACTGTCGATGATCTTCGGGATCATGCGCGTCATCAATCTTGCGCATGGAGAATTCCTCGTTATAGGTGCATATCTAGCATGGATGGCCCAACGATATCTAGGTATTGATGTTCTCATGGCGTTGCCCATCCTGATCGTCGTGGGATTCGCAGTCGGCTGGGTTGTGTCGCGCTTGCTCATCATCCCCGTGCTCGAAAGGCCGGAGCTGATGCCGCTGTTGATCACATTTGGACTGGCCGCCTTGATCCAAGGCGTCTTGACACTGGTGTTCACTACTACTCCCCGGATCACTACTGCCTCCTATTCGGACTCGGTGCTCGCGCTTTTCGGTTACCGAGTCTCTGTGGCCAAGGTTGTCATGCTGATCGCCGCCATTGTCCTGCTCGGTCTGCTTGCACTATTCCTCAATCGCACCAAGGCTGGCAAGGCAATGCGAGCGACCGCGGAAAATCGCGAGGCTGCGCGCATTGTTGGAATTGACGTCACACGAATCTATTGTGCCGCGTTTGGTGTGGGCACTGCTACTGCAGTCGCTGCTGGAGCCCTGTTTAGCGTTACCCAGGGTTTTTACCCGTTCTCGGGCCCCTTGTTTACCCTGAAGGCCTTTGTGATCGTGATCCTTGGTGGCCGCGGCCGGATCGCTGGAACCCTGGCTGCCGCAATGTTTGTCGGTCTCATCGAGTCGGCACTCAGTGGTTATGTGCCTAATGTCGGAACTGGCCTTGGGACGGCTGCTGCTTTCATTCTTGTCGTCGTCGTTTTGGCTGCCCGTCCGAAAGGTATTTTCCAGTTGCGTGGGGTGACCGCATGATCGATCCAGTCACCACTTTGAGCTCGACCGATATCGAACGCGTAGAGCGCAGTGCTAGGGGCTTCAGCCGCTATCGGTTGTTGGCTCTAGCGCTTGCGGGCGTTGTGGGACTGAGTGTGGTTCCGTTCCTTGGTGTCAATGACAGCGTGCTCCTTACAATGAGCACCATCTTCATGTGGATCATCCTGTCGTCTAGCTGGAACTTCATTTCGGGTTTCACGGGCTATGTCGACTTCGGACACGGAGTATTCTTTGGAGTAGGCGGTTACGTAACGGGAATTCTTGTAGCAAAACTCGGACTTCCATTTGCACCGACCGTACCGATTGCAGCCGTCTTCTCGGCAGCTTTGGCGCTTCTCGTAGGCTACCCTTTGTTGCGACTACGTGGTGTGTATTTCTCAATCGCTATGCTTGGCCTGTTCTTGGCCGCTCGAGAACTAGTCCTGATTGCCAAGCCCCTGACCGCCGGAGCTCAAGGACTTATCCTGCCATCGGAAGTAGATCGGGTGTTCTTCTATTACCTCTTCTTTGTCGGGGCAGTCCTGGTAGTGTCGTTCGCATGGTGGCTTCGACGCTCCCAATTCGGCCTCTCTCTATTGGCGATCAAGGATGACGAATACGGCGCAGAAGCGAGAGGTGTCAACACCACGGTACTCAAATTGACTGTCTTTTGCCTCTCGGCTGCCATTACAGGGTCAGTCGGAGCTTGCTGGGCGTACGAGGTGACATTCATTGATCCCGGGATCATGTTTCGGGACAGTTTTCTCATAAATGTCGCGATCATGGCTACGCTTGGCGGCTTGGGAACGGTCTGGGGGCCGGTCATAGGTTCCGTTGTATTCCTCCTCGTGCGAGACACACTTTGGGCTAACCAGGGTAGTTCTTTTCTGGTGGTGTTCGGCGTGTTCTTGATCGTGCTTGTGCTGTTCATGCCCGAGGGCATTGTCGGCACCATCCAGCGTGGGGACCGGACGGTATTGGGGCGGCTAATCAGGCGTCTGCGCCACAGGGGCTCGTCGCATGTCGACATATCTCATCCGGCCGGCGCCTCTGCCTCCGTCAGGATCGTAACCAATGATTAACCGGGCCTTATCTAGCGAGGCGGCGCCTAAAGGCAACCAACCGTCCTTGCTCTCCGCACAGGGCATCACAAAGAGCTTCGGCGGGATCCGCGCCGTTCAAGGCGTGAACTTTGACGTTGCCGTCGGCGAGATCGTTGGCCTAGTCGGCCCCAATGGCTCAGGTAAGTCCACCCTTCTTGGCTGTCTATCTCGAGACATCTTATTGGACGCGGGGAGAATCGTCTTCGATGGAACCGATGTGACGCGGCTGCGGGCCATGCAAGTCGCACGAAACGGCATAGGACGGACCTTTCAGAACGTCAGGATATTCCCGGAACTCTCCGTATGGGAAAACGCCTTGATGGGGCGGCAGTGGAAGGGGGTCGGTCTGCGCGACATGCTGCGCCCTGCAGATATTGCTACTCGTCAGCGCGCGGCGGACCTCATCGAACTTATGGGCTTCCCTCAGCTGATCCATGAGTATGCCGGCAACCTCTCTGGGGGGCAGATGCGGCTTCTCGAGCTCGTAATGGCCATGATGTCCAGGCCGCGTCTTGTCATGCTGGACGAGGCCACCTCCGGGGTGAACCCCACCCTGATCGAGTCCTTAAAACATTACGTCAAGGTCCTGAACCAGGAAGAACGAGTTGCTTTCATCGTTGTTGAACACAATATCGGCTTCATCTTCTCGATCGCGGATCGAATCGTGGTGCTCAACGATGGACGACTCCTAGCCGACGGGTCGCCAGAACAGATCCAACACAATGAGGAGGTCATCGTTGCTTACCTCGGCGCTTGAAGTGAATCCTTCCGACACCTCCACAATGCTTGCGGGCGAAGTCATGCTAGCCCTCAAGGGCGTCGTCGCTGGCTACGGAGGTTTCGACATCTTGCACGGAGTCGACCTGGAGGTCCGCCGCGGCGAGATTGTCGCTATCGTGGGGCCAAACGGCTCTGGCAAGTCGACGGTATTTAAGGCGATTTACGGCTTGATCAAGGTTCGCCTCGGCGAAGTGTCGTTTGAGCACCAGAACGTCACATCGATGCAGCCGCAAGACTTGTTGCGAGCCGGAATCGCGATGGTTCCCCAGCTTTCGACGATTTTCCCATCAATGAGTGTTTACGAGAACCTTGAACTCGGAATGTATCTCGTTCGGGACAAAGCACGAGTGAAGAGACGGATCAACGAGATATTGGACCTGTTCCCGCGGCTGGCGGAACGGCGGGGTCAGTACGCGGGGACCCTTTCCGGCGGTGAACGACGAGCGCTTGAGGTCGGTCGCTCGCTCATGCTCAATCCACGCATGATTCTTATGGATGAGCCTTCCGTCGGCTTGTCCCCGATCTTGACGAAGAATATGTTCGAGAAGTTGCGCGAGCTCCGAACGGTAGCCGGCATCACCTTCCTGCTAATCGAGCAGAATGCCCGTTCGGCATTGGAACTAGCCGACCGGGGCTACGTGATCCAGCGAGGGGTGGTTAGCCACACCGGTACGGGGTTGGCACTTCTGGGAGATGACGAGGTGCGCCGTTCTTTCCTGGGAGGATGATATCTAGGGTACGCGGTCTAGCAGCCGTTCCTGCCCGCAAAGCGCCCGAGTGAATCGCGTTGGCTGTCGTGGATGCCCGGTAACGACAGCGATGATGGCCGGGTAAAGGTCGACGCCGGGCGAATCTGATAGGCGAGGCTCTCGTTGACTATTGGGCCTAAATCGAACGTCGACGCCATGGGTGGCGCGTTGTTTGCCAAGGGAAAGGCACGGTGACGATGACATGGGGATGCTTTCTAACAGGAGAATCTGATGGATGCAGTGAATCAACATGGCGACAGCTCTGACTTGGTGGATGCCGCACAGCGTTGGGTGGCGAGTTTCGGCGCTGCGCCGCTGGCGCCGGATGATGCCTCCGACCTCGTTGCAGGTGCTTTGAAAGTCACCCAGGCCGTATCGCAAGCGGCACGCGAGCTTACGTGGCAAGCGCCGGACGCCTTCCTAAGTGCAATGCGCCGCATGGAGCAAGCCGATGGGCGCTGACATCACAGCATCGCTGCCGAGTGCGGTATCGCTCTGCGAGGCGGCGGAGATGCTCAGCCGGAATGTATCGGCGCACGCGCTTGCGAGCGCCTGTTTGGCCCAGGTCGAAGGGGCTGTGACCGGCTTCAGTGGGTTCGTTCGCACGAGGCGTGAGCAGGCCTTAGGACAGGCGGCCAAACTCGATAAGGAAAGACATGAGGGCGCTCAGTGTGGCCCTCTGCATGGCGTGCCGCTGGCCCACAAGGACATGTTCTTCCAGGAGGGCGAGCTAGCGGAATGTGGCAGCCGGATCCTCAGCGGATTTCGGCCGGACCATACAGCCACAGTCATTCAACGACTGGCGAACGCAGGGGCTGTGGACCTCGGCGCTTTGCACATGGCAGAGTTCGCCATGAGTCCAACTGGATTCAATGCGCACCTGGGTCATGGACGAAATCCGTGGTCTCAGGAGCATGTGACTGGCGGTTCTTCCAGCGGTAGCGGTGCTGCGGTGGCCGCGCGTCTTGTGTTTGGCGCGTTGGGATCGGATACCGGCGGTTCGGTGCGACTTCCAGCAGCGGCGTGCGGTGTCACGGGCATCAAGCCCACTCAATATGCAGTATCGACGTACGGCGTGATGCCGTTGTCCCCAAGTCTGGATTGCGTTGGCTTTCTTGCACAGACTGCACGTGACTGCGCCCGCCTGCTGAGTGTAGTGTCTGGCCCAGATGCGCAAGACGCGGCTTGCGTGGCGACTCGGTGGCACGATTACGAAGTAGGACTGGATCGACCTCTAACTCGAGCCGACGTGGTTGTGGTGCCGCAGTTTCCGGCCGATGCGCCGCTGACCGATGAGGTGCGCGCTTTGGTGGAGCAAGTGGCGAACGACCTCGCCAGCGCTGGTGTGACCCTGCGGCGTGTTGCCCTACCCAATATTGCCGAAGCTGCGGCTCTTGCATCGCTCGTGCTCGGAGTCGAAGTGGCATCGATCCATGGCAAATGGCTGACCGGCTGTCCCGAAGCTTACGGCACCCAAGTTCGACGCCGCATCCAGCGCGGCTTGTTGTACCCGGCGACCCGTTATGTGGATGCCTTACGCCTGCGCGCTCAGTATCAGGCGCGCTTTTTAGCCGAGCATCTGGCGGGCGCGGACGCCCTTCTATTGCCGACGTTGCCGTGTGCTGTGCCCACCATCGAAGAAACGACTACCGGCAGCGAAAGAGACATCGAAGCGCGTTTCGGTAATTTCTCCTACTGGACACGCGGCATCAACTATCTCGGATTGCCCGCACTGGCATTGCCCGCCGGATTCACCGCGAACGGGCTACCAAATGGCATTCAGCTCGTCGGTCGGCCGTTCGGAGAGAGCACACTGCTGCGCCTCGGGCACCAGTTTCAACAGCAGACTCACTGGCATCACCAACATCCTGCCCTGTGACCACCGCGAACTGCTGAGTAAAAGGGCGTCGGCTGGCGGTAGGATCGGGCTTCCGTCCCAAGTTTAGTGCGTGAACGCCCAAGTGCGCTTCGGCTACAGGAAGAAGCAACAGGCAAGTTCCGATTCGGGCATGAGATCTTCTTGTCGCTGTTTGTCGCCATCCGGCAAGCCTGGGAGCAAAAGCTGACCGCAGAGGGCGTCATTGACTTCGAGGACATGCTGAATTTGGCGACGGACCACTTGGAGGCGGGTCGCTGGAGCAGCCCCTTTGAGTTGGTGATGGTCGATGAATTTCAGGACGCAAGCCGCGCCCGCGCCAGGATGGCCCGTGCCCTTGTGAACAGACCTGGACGATACCTTTTTGCGGTGGGCGACGATTGGCAAAGCATCACCAGCGCGTGGACGCGCGTCGAGGTCGAATGGCGTGCCCACCCAACCCATGTTTTTACCTACGAGGGCAAGCCTGTGGTGCAGGTCAATACCAAGGCGTGGCGCAACGCGCTGCAACGTGCCGGCATATTCGATTTCCGCTGGCATGACTTGCGGCATACCTTTGCAACCTGGCATAGGGAGGCAGGCACGCCGACGCATGAACTACAGCGCCGCTTGGGCGGCTGGAAGACGCAATCCATGGTAGAGCGGTATGCTCATGTTGCGCCGGAAGGGCTGCAATTTGCGGCGAGTCGGCTCGATACCCTGATGCAGGGCTGCGGAGTTGTTCAGGCAATTTATCAAGCTGGGCGGGATGCGAAATGATCATAAAATCGTTACGTGACAATGCGCTGGCGCGAAGGATCGACGCCACGTTATTCACCAAGTCCCGAGTTATGGAGCAGTATTTGCTCTATACATCGCGTTAGACCTCTCCATGTTTTCAAAGAAGCTGAACGCGTATCGAGGGCCGCTATCCGCCGCTGCGATCGCCGCCGGAATGAACGTCGCCAACGCAAACGCCTTCCGTCTGGTGGAAGACGCTCAGGCTCTACTTGCCGCTGGCCGTTGTCCGACTGCAGCTTCCCTTGCAGCTCTATCAATTGAAGAGTCTGGCAAGGTGTCTATCCTGCGTCAACTCGCGACTGCCACCTGCAAGGAAGAAGTCGCTGACGCCTGGAAGAGCTATCGATCCCACACTCGCAAGAACGCTCAGTGGCAACTCCCTGCTCTTGCAATGAATGGTGCCCGGAAGCTCGAGGATCTGCGCCCTCTCTTTGAAGACGATGCCGAGCATCCCTTTGTTCTTGACCAAGTCAAACAGCTCGGGTTCTACACGGATTGTCTTGGAAATGGTCATTGGTCAGTTCCCATCGATGTGGTCGACGAAAAACTTGCTCGCGGTCTTGTCCAGATCGCCAAGCTTCTCGTTGGCAAGCGCGAGACTACAGTCGAAGAAATCGAGCTTTGGATACGGCATGTCGGCGCTGCGCCCAAGGACGACCTGGCTGCAATGAAGAGGGCTTTGGCAAGCTGGTACTCCGCAATGCAAGGCGTTGGCCTTCGTCCAGGCGGAATCAACGAAATGGAGCGCTTCATCAATGAAGGCGTGCCATTCCCAGAGGTCTAACCCTTCCTTCAAGCGGACCTGCCTTCGGCAGGCCGCTTAAGTCGAACGTTAATTGCTTGAGTAAGTAGGACGCTCCGGATACGATTACAGCTAGGGGTACGCGTTGGTTACATGAAAAAGCCCCTGACCATGACAGCCAGGGGCTTTTAAGAGTGGTGCCGGAGAGATGAATCGAACACCCGACCTTCTCATTACGAATGAGCTGCTCTACCAACTGAGCTACACCGGCGTTTTTTTAACCCACGATTATAGCGTGGCGTGGTAGCTGGTCACGCGCTGCACTTCGTTTCTGGAGCCCAGCATCACGCTGACGCGCTCGTGCAGCTTGGTGGGCGTGATGTCCAGGATGCGCTGGCGGCCGTTGGTGGCGGCGCCGCCGGCCTGCTCGACCAGCCAGCTCATGGGGTTGGCCTCGTACATCAGGCGCAGCTTGCCGGGCTTGTTCGGTTCGCGCTGGTCCCATGGGTACATGAAAATGCCGCCGCGCGTGAGGATGCGGTGCACGTCGGCCACCATGCTGGCAATCCAGCGCATGTTGAAGTCCTTGCCGCGCGGGCCCGTGACGCCTTGCAGGCACTCGTCGATGTAGCGCTTCACGGGCGCGTCCCAGTGCCGCATGTTGCTCATGTTGATGGCGAACTCCTGCGTGTCCTGGGGAATGCGCACGTTCTCCTGCGTGAGCACGAACGAGCCCTGCTCGCGGTCCAGCGTGAACATGGCCACGCCGTCGCCCACGGTCAGCACCAGCGTGGTTTGCGGGCCGTAGACGCAGTAGCCGGCCGCAACCTGCCGGGCACCGGGCTGCAGAAAGTCGGCTTCCGTCACGCCCGCCAGGCCTTCGGGTTTTTTGAGCACGCTGAAAATCGTGCCGATGCTAACGTTCACGTCGATGTTGCTGGAGCCGTCGAGCGGGTCGAACAGCAGCAGGTATTCGCCCTGCGGATAACGGTTGGGCACCACGTAGATGGTGTCCATTTCTTCCGAGGCCATGGCCGCCAGGTGGCCGCCCCATTCATTGGCCTCGATCAGCACCTCGTTGGCGATGATGTCGAGCTTTTTCTGCACCTCGCCCTGCACGTTCTCGGTGCCCGCCGTGCCGAGCACGCCGCCGAGCGCGCCCTTGTTGACGGCCTGGCTGATGCCCTTGCAGGCGCGCGCCACGACCTCGAGCAGCAGGCGCAGCTGCGAGGGGATGAGTCCGTCGACCCGTTGCTGTTCAACGAGGTAGCGGGTCAGGGAGATTTTGGTGGACATGTGAACTCCTTGGGCTGCCAATATCAATCGGCCAGCGCACGCGAAACGACTTCGCGCACATCGTTACTCAGATCGGGCTTGGCGGCAACCCGCACAATCGCCTCCCGGGCCGCGCTGCGGTAGGGTTCGGCCAGCTTGGTCCAGCGGTCCAGCGCGCGCGCCAGCCGTGCGGCCACCTGCGGGTTGAAGCCGTCGAGCTCCATCACGCGCTCGCTCCAGAACACGTAGCCAGCCGCGTCCGCGCGGTGAAAGCCGCCCGGGTTGGCGCTGCAGTAGCTGAAGATCAGGCTGCGCGCGCGGTTCGGGTTGCGCAGGGTGAAGTCGGGGTGCTTCATGAGCTGGCGCACGGCCGGCAGCACGTTGCCGTCGCGGTCTGGCGCGCCGGCCTGCAGCGCAAACCATTTGTCGAGCACCAGCGCGTCGTCCTTGAACAGGGCGTGGAAGCGCGGCAGGGCCTGCGCGGCCAGCGCATGGCCGCTGGAGACCAGGGCGCTGAGCGCATTGAGGCGGTCGGTCATGTTGCCGGCATCCTTGAAGCGCTGGTAGGCCTTGCCGGGCCAGACCGAAGCCTGTCCTGAGCTTGCCGAAGGGCCGCTGCCTTGCGCCACCAGGCACAGATTCGCCAGCGCCATGCCGGCCAGGGCACGCCGGCCGGACGACACCGGATCGGGCCGGTAGGCGCCGCTGTCGCGATGCGTCTCGTAGGCCCACTGCCAGTCGTCGGCCAGCGCGTGTGCCAGCTGCGCGCGCATGGCCTCGCGCACCGCGTGAATGCGCTGCGGATCCACCACGTCGAGCTGCTCGGCGATGTAGGTCTCGGAGGGCAGGGTCAGCACCAGTTCCTTGAACGCGGCGTCAAGCAGGGGATGGCGCAGCACGCTGCGCATGGCTTCAATATAAGCATCATCCAGTGCCGTAGCCCCCGCCGGATAAGCGGTAGCAGCTATTGACTTGATAGCGCGGCGCAGCGCCAGCCGCTGGCCCGCCTCCCAGCGGTTGAACGGATCACTGTCGTGCGCCAACAGTGTGAGCAGCTGCGCGTCGCTGTAGTCAAACTCCAGCACCACCGGTGCCGTGAAGCCGCGCAGGATGGACGGCACGGGCTCGGCATCGACGCCCACAAACGTCAGCGTCTCGGTGGCCTGCGTGATGACCAGCGTGCGCTGGCCGGGCACCGGGGCGGCTTCGCCGGCCAGTTGCAGCGGCAGTTCCTGGCCGTCCTGGCCCAGCAGGCCGACACCCATGGGAATCACGAAGGGTTCCTTGGGCGGCTGGCCCGGTGTCGGCGGGCAGCTTTGCGAGACGGCCAGCGTGTAGGTGCGGGCCTGCGCGTCGTACGTGCCGCTGGCGTGCAGGCGCGGCGTGCCGGCCTGGCTGTACCAGCGCTTGAACTGGGGCAGCAGCGTGGCCAGTGCCGAGCCGGGATTCGCGTCGGCAATGGCCTGCGCGAAGTCGTCGCAGGTCACGGCGTGGCCGTCGTGGCGCTCGAAGTACAGCGTCAGGCCCCTGGCAAAGCCCGCGCGGCCCACCAGGGTCTGCATCATGCGTACGACCTCGGCGCCCTTTTCGTAGACCGTGACGGTGTAGAAGTTGTTGATCTCGATGTAGCTGTCGGGCCGCACTGGGTGCGCCATCGGGCCCGCGTCCTCGGGGAACTGCGCGGTGCGCAGCAGGCGCACGTCCTCGATGCGCTTGACGGCGCGCGCGGAAGCCTCGCCAGCCAGGTCCTGGCTGAACTCCTGGTCGCGGAACACCGTGAGGCCTTCCTTCAGGCTGAGCTGGAACCAGTCGCGGCAGGTCACGCGGTCGCCGGTCCAGTTGTGGAAGTACTCATGGCCGACCACCGATTCGATGTTCGAATAATCGGTGTCGGTCGCGGTGGCCTGGTTCGCCAGCACGTACTTGGTGTTGAAGATGTTCAGGCCCTTGTTCTCCATCGCGCCCATGTTGAAGTCGCTGGTGGCGACGATCATGAAGCGCTCCAGGTCCAGCGCCAAGCCAAAGCGCGCCTCGTCCCAGGCCACGGCGTGCATCAGCGAATTCATCGCGTGCTCGGTCTTGTCGAGGTCGCCGGCCCGCACGTAGACCTGCAGCAGATGCTCCTTGCCGGCGCGGGACAGGATGCGCTGCTCGCGTGCCACCAGCTGGCCCGCGACCAGCGCGAACAGGTAGCAGGGCTTGCGGTGCGGATCGACCCACTTCGCGAAATGCCGGCCGTCTTCGAGCGGGCCGTGCGCGACCAGGTTGCCGTTGGACAGCAGCACCGGATACTTTGCCTTGTCGGCGCGCAAGGTCACGCTGTAGCTGGCCATCACGTCAGGGCGGTCCAGAAAGTAGGTGATGCGGCGAAAGCCCTCGGCCTCGCACTGCGTGAAGAACGAGTCGTTGCTGACGTACAGGCCCATCAGCTTGGTGTTCTTCGCCGGGCAGCAGGTGGTGAAAATTTCCAGCTCGAAAGCATCGGGCAGGTTGTCCAGCACCAGTTGCGTGCCCTCGATCTTGAACGACGTGCCTTGTCCGTTCACCAGCACGCGCGCCAGGTTGAGCTCGTCGCCGTCGAGTTTGAGCGGCTGCGCCGGCACCTCGGGGTTGCGGCGCAAGAACATCCTGTTTAGCACACGCGTCTTGGCCGGGTCCAGGTCAAAACACAGATCGACGGTGTCGATCCAGTAGGCGGGTGCGCTGTAGTCGGCACGCTGGATGGCGGTGGCCTGTCCTTCACGATACATGGAGAGTTCCTAAAAAGTTCGGGTCAAATCGTTCGGTACCGGTGCACACGGTCGTCATTACACGCCCTGTTTCAGGGAGGCCTCGATGAACACGTCCAGATCGCCGTCCAGCACCTTCTGCGTGGCCGAGACTTCGACGTTGGTGCGCAGGTCCTTGATGCGGCTGTTGTCCAGCACGTAGGAGCGGATCTGGTGGCCCCAGCCGACGTCGGTCTTGGTGTCTTCCAGCTTTTGCTGCGCTTCCTGCTGCTTGCGCAGCTCGAAGTCGTACAGGCGCGAGCGCAGCCGCTTCCAGGCCACGTCGCGGTTGCTGTGCTGGCTGCGACCGTCCTGGCACTGCACCACGATGCCGGTCGGGATGTGCGTCAGGCGCACGGCCGAGTCAGTCTTGTTGATGTGCTGGCCGCCGGCGCCGCTGGCGCGGAAGGTGTCCACCCGTACGTCGGACGGGTTGATGTCGATCTCGATCGAGTCGTCCACCTCCGGGTAGACGAACACGCTGGCAAAGCTAGTATGGCGCCCGCCCGAGGAGTCGAACGGCGACTTGCGCACCAGGCGGTGCACGCCGGTCTCGGTGCGCAACAGGCCAAACGCGTACTCGCCTTCGATCTTGATCGTGGCGCCCTTGATGCCGGCCGTGTCGCCGGGCGTCTCGTCCTCGATCTGAGTCTTGAAACCCTTGCGTTCGGCGTACTTCAGGTATTGGCGCAGCAGCATGCTGGCCCAGTCGCAGGCCTCGGTGCCGCCGGCGCCGGCCTGGATGTCCAGGAAGGCGTTCAGCGGATCCGCCGGGTTATTGAACATGCGGCGGAATTCAAGCTGCTCGATGTCTGTCGCCAGCTTGGAGGTCTCTGTTGCGATGGTCTGCAGGCCGGCTTCGTCGCCTTCTTCCTTGCTCATCTCGAACAGCTCGGCGTTGTCGGCCAGTTCGCGCGTGAGGTTGGTGATGGTCAGCACCACCGAGTCGAGCGCCTTCTTTTCGCGGCCCAGCTCCTGGGCGCGCTTGGGGTCGTTCCAGACGGTGGGGTCTTCGAGCGAGGCGTTGACGGTTCTCAGGCGTTCGGATTTGGCATCGAAGTCAAAGATACCTCCGTAAATCCTCGGTCCGGGCGGACAGGTCGGTGAGTTGGGCGTCGATTTGATTGATGCGTTCTGCTTCCATGGGGTGTGTCCTGGTCGATGGCTAACTGGCTATTTTCTCACGCGACGAAATCCTCGATCAATCGGGCCAGTTGCTCGGGCTGGTCGTGGTGCAGCATGTGGCCGGCATCCTGGATCACGCCGGTCGTCAGGTGCGGCACGGCCTTCAGCCGTTCGTGGAATTCGGCCAGCGTGAACTTGCCGCCCCACCACCCGCTCAGGGAGTCGTCAGAGGCTTCGATGGCCAGGGTCGGTGCCGTGATGCGCGCGTACAGCGCCAGCACTTCGTCCACCCGATTGAGCTGGGCGTTGGGGATCTTGTGGGCCGCATCGCCGAGGATCTCCCACTGCCCCTGCGCGTTGGGGACGGCCCAGTGCTGCGCCAGCCAGTCGGCCTTGTCCTGGCCCAGGCGCGGGTTGGTTTTCATGAGGCGGCGTGCCACGCCGCCGGCCTCGGGATAGGCCTTGAGCGCCATCTCGCCCCGGTGCAGGCGTTTGAGCTCGTCCATCCACTTGGCGTAACGCCCGGGCGCTTGCGAGGGCCGGGTGGCGGGCACGCCGAAGCCTTCGAGGTTGATCAGGCGGCGAATGCGCTCGGGCCGCACGCCCGCGTAGTGCATCACCACGTTGCCGCCCAGGCTGTGGCCGAGCAGGTCGACGGCTTGACCGGGCGCGTAGTGGTCCAGCAAAAAATCGAGGTCGGCCAGGTAGTCGGCAAACCAGTAGTTGTCGGGCGCGCCGGCGCCGCTTTGCCCGTCCGGCGATTGCCAGCGCGTCAGGCCGAAACCGCGCCAGTCGGGCGCGATGATGCAGCGGCCCTGCGCAAACGCTTCGGAAAACGCATCCACCACGAACTGGTAGGACGCCGCCACGTCCATCCAGCCGTGCACCAGCACCAGCGGCGCCACGCCGGGCGTGGGCTCGCCCCACAGGCGCACGTGGTAGCTCAGGTTGCGGATCGGGACAAACTCGCTGCGCGAGATTCTTTTGACTTGGTACATTCGGGCAATCATAAGGAGACACACCGTGAGCGTCAGTCAACACAGGGACAAACGGTCCCGCCAACCACTGCACAAGCCCGGCTCCGGCCCGGTGGGCGCGGACCACTACGAGGCCATGCACAGCCAGTTCCGCTGGCAGGTACCGCAGCACTTCAATATCGCCGAGGCCTGTTGCGCGCGCTGGGCGGCGCTTGATCAGGGCAAGCCAGGCGCTACAAGAAGAGTAGCTATCCGTGCAGAGGGGACGGGGGCTGCGGCCACTTTTCATACCTATTTTGAGCTGCAGCAGGCGGCCAACCGCCTGTCCAACGTGCTGGCAGCACTGGGCGTGGCGCGTGGCGACCGCGTCGCCATCGTGATGCCGCAGCGCTTCGAGACCGCGGTGGCCTATATGGCCGTGTTGCAGCTCGGCGCGGTGGCGATGCCGCTGTCCATGCTGTTCGGTCCCGAGGCGCTCGAATACCGCCTGCACGACAGCGAGGCCGTGGCCGCGATTTGCGACGCCGGCGCCAGCGCCGCGCTCGCCTCGGTGCGCGCGAGCTGCCTGCTGCTGCGCACGATCATCGGTGTCGGGGAGGGCGCCGTGGCGGCCGACGTGGACTATGCCAGCGCGCTGGCGCAGCAGTGCGCCGAATATGTGCCGGTGGCCACACTGGCCGACGACCCCGCCGTGCTGATCTACACCAGCGGCACCACCGGCCAGCCCAAGGGCGCGCTGATCGCGCATCGCGGGCTGATCGGCAACCTCAGCGGCTTTGTCTGCAGCCAGAACTGGTTTGGTTTCGACCCGCAGGCCGCAGCAAAATCTCCCTCCCCCGTGCGGGGGAGGACTGGGGTGGGGGCGAGCACAAAAGGGGCAAAGCCCAGTCTGCCGGAGCCAAAAACGCAAAGCGTTTTTTGGTCTCCGGCAGACTGGGCGTGGACCGGCGGCCTGATGGATGCGCTGCTGCCCACGCTGTACTTCGGCCGCGAGATCGTCGCCTACAACGGCCGCTTCAGTCCCGAGACGGCCTTCACGCTGATGCAGAAATACGGCGTGACGCACACCTTTTTGTTCCCGACCGCGCTGAAAGCCATGATGAAGGCCTACCCGCGGCCGCAGGCACAGTTCAAGCTCAAGCTACAGGCCATCATGAGCGCCGGCGAGGCCGTGGGCGATGCGGTGTTCGACTACTGCCGCCGCCAGCTCGGCGTGACGGTGAACGAAATGTTCGGCCAGACCGAGATCAACTACATCGTCGGCAACTGTGCCATGAACGGCTATCCGTCGAACGGAGTCGGTTGGCCGGCCAAGCCTGGCAGCATGGGCAAGGGCTATCCGGGCCACCGCGTGGCGGTGATCGACGAGGAAGGCAACGAATGCCCGGTCGGCGTGCCGGGCGACGTGGCCTTGAACCGCTTCGACGTGCATGGCGACCCGGACCCGATTTTCTTTTTGGGTTACTGGAAGAACCCGCAGGCCACGCGCGCCAAGTTCAGCGGCGACTGGTGCCGCACTGGCGACCTTGCGACCCGCGACGCGGATGGCTACCTCTGGTACGAGGGCAGGGCCGACGACGTGTTCAAGGCCGCGGGCTACCGTATCGGGCCCGGCGAGATCGAGAACTGCCTGGTCAAGCACCCGGCCGTGGCAAATGCCGCCGCCGTTCCCAAGCCGGACCGCGATCGCGGCGCGCTGGTCAAGGCCTATGTTGTGCTCGCTCCCGATTTTGTAGCTGCACGAGCACGTTTCGTCGGGGCTGCGGGCGACTTTGATGCCAAACTCGTGGCCGAACTGCAGGCCCACGTCAAAGGCAAGCTGGCGCCCTACGAATACCCCAAGGAGATCGAGTTCATCGACGCGCTGCCGATGACCACCACCGGCAAGGTGCAGCGCCGCGTGCTGCGCCTGCAGGAAGAAGAGCGCTTCAAGGCGGCGAGCTGACCGCCAGGCGGCGGCCAGACTCTCGCGGTTCGCGGATGACTACTTGGAGGCCTGTGCCGGCTCCGCAACAAAGATTTCCACACGCCGGTTCGCGGCGCGGCCGGCCGCGGTGCTGTTGTCGGCGACCGGGTCGCGCGAGCCGCGGCCATCGGTGATGAAGCGGGTGCGCGCCACGCCGCGGCCGACCAGGTAGTCGCGCGTGCTGTCGGCGCGGTCGACCGACAGCGGGTTGTTGATGGCGTCCGAGCCGGTGCTGTCGGTGTAGCCGACGATGGTGATGGTCGTCACCGGGTTCTGGTTCAGACTGGTGGCGAACTGGTTCAGCACCGTTGCAAAGTTGCTCTTGATGGCCGAGCGGCCCACGTCGAACGAGACATCGCTGGGAATGGCCAGCTTGAGCCGGTTGTCGGCCGTCTGGCTGACCGCGATGCCGGTGCCGGCCGTGGCTTTTTCCATGGCCTGCTTTTGATCCTGCATTTTCTTGGACCACAGATAGCCGCCGCCGGCGCCCGCCGCGCCGCCAATCGCCGCGCCGGCGATCGCCCCTCTTTCTCCATTGACGGCAGCGCCCAGCACTGCGCCGGCCAGCGCGCCGATGCCGGCGCCCTGCGCCGTGCCTTTCTGGGTGGCGCTCATGTCGGCGCAGCCGGAGAGTCCGCCCAGCACCAGGGCAGCGCAGGCGAGAGATGTGAGGACTGATTTCATGGGGAATCTCCTTGAAAAAGAAAAAGGGAAGAGTTATTCAAACCAAAATAAGCATAGCGTATGGAGCTGTGTCGATGTGTAAGACGGCGCCGCGAATTTCGCTGCCGCTGCGTCGGGCGCGGGCGCAGGGAGCAGCCTTTAGACTGGCGAGGGCATGCCGCCATGCGATCGCCGGCCCCTGGGTCCGGCGGACTTCTACCGAGCTTTTCATGAACAAGATTCAACCGGGATCGAGCGAGCCGCCGGGAAACCCCGGATTCGCCCAATGAGCCGCAGGGGACACGTCAGCGAGACCCCTGCGACTGCCCTACTGCGCGCCAGCAAGGTGGCGTTCACCGAGCATCCGTACGAGTACCTAGAGCACGGCGGTGCGCTGCACAGCGCCGAGGTGCTGGGCCTGGACCCCTATAGCGTGGTCAAGACGCTGATCATGCAGGACCAGGACGCCAGGCCGCTGGTGGTGCTGATGCACGGCAACCGCAAGGTCTCGACCAAGAACCTGGCGCGCCAGATCGGTGCCAAGTCGGTCGAGCCGTGCAAGCCCGAGGTAGCGAACCGGCACAGCGGCTACCTGGTCGGCGGCACCTCGCCGTTCGGCACGCGCCGGCAGATGCCGGTGTACATCGAAGAGAGCATCCTGGCGCTGCCGGTGATCGCGATCAACGGCGGGCGCCGCGGCTACCTGGTGCAACTGGCGCCGCAGGTCTGCGTGCAGTTGCTGGGCGCGCAGCCCGTGCATTGCGCACTGGCAGAATAGCGGGCTGTCTGGAGGAGACTTCTCTTGGAAATGATTTACCCCCTGCTCGCCGCCGTGGCCGCCTACCTGATCGGCTCGCTCAGCTTTGCCGTGATCGTCAGCCGCGTCATGGGTTTGAAAGACCCGCGCAGCTACGGTAGCAAGAACCCGGGTGCTACCAATGTGCTGCGCTCCGGCAGCAAGGCGGCCGCCGTGGCCACGCTGGTGCTCGACGCCGTCAAGGGCTGGCTGCCGGTGATGCTGGTGCGCTGGTTCGGCCAGCCTTATGGGTTGGGGGACGGCACAGTCGCGCTGGTGGGGCTGGCCGCCTTCGCGGGGCATCTGTGGCCGGTGTTCTTTAAGTTCGAGGGCGGCAAGGGCGTGGCCACGGCGCTGGGCGTGCTGCTCGGCATCAACTGGATTCTGGGTCTGGCCACGGTCGCCACCTGGCTGATCATTGCGTTTTTCTTTCGCTACTCGTCGCTGGCCTCACTGATCGCGGCGGCGTTTGCGCCGGTGTATTACCTGCTGGCCAACGGGGTGGCCTGGTACACCGACCCGGCTATTTCGATGGCCATTTTTGTCATGGCCATGCTGCTGGCGTGGCGGCACCGCGAAAACATCGCTCGGCTGATCCAGGGCAAGGAATCGCGGCTCGGCGCCAAGAAATAGCTCAGTAACGGCGCTGCAGTGTCATCATGTCGTTGTCGCGCTGCATCTGAAAGCGCGTCAAAAAGCTATTGCCCAGCAGCACGTAAGTCATGGGCTGGGGCATGACGACGGCGTCCACGCCGGAGACTTCCACATCGCCCACGCGCACGGAATCGAGCCGCACGCGCCAGCCTTGCGTGACCCCGTTGGCGGTGCCCATGCGCACCGGCTGGCCAGCCTTGTAGTTCAGGCCGACCCGCTCGGCCTCCGACACGCTCATGCCGATCACGCTGGCACCGGTGTCCACCAGGAACTGCACGGCTCGGCCGTTGATGCTGCCCGGCGCCGTGAAATGACCGTCGCTGCCGGCCGCAATCGTGATCTTGCCGCCACTGGCCGGGCTGCCGCCATCGCCGGCGAAGCGGGCCGGCGCGTCGCCGACGCGCAGGGTACGGCGCTGGCCGTCAATCTCGACCACGGCCTGATCGCCCGCCGTCGAGATCACCTTGACCCCCTGGTAGGTGTCGCCCGGCGCCACGCTGTGCGGTGCGCTGTTGCCCACCATCAGCAAAGCCTTGTGGCCGAGCATGCCCGACAGCGCCACCGATTGAGCCTGGGCCGCACCCGCGAGGAGCGACAGCGCGAGCCCTAGAGCGAGCTGCAGGGTCGCCGCAAGAGCCACCCGCGGCCTCATCTTTTTCAGTCCCGGAAATTGTTGAAGGTCATGGGCACGTCGGTCACGTCCTTCTTGATCAGCGCCATCGCGGCCTGCAGGTCGTCGCGCTTGGCACCGCTGACGCGCACGGCGTCGCCCTGGATCGCGGCCTGCACCTTGAGCTTGCTGTCCTTGATCAGGCGCGTGATCTTCTTGGCCTGCTCGGTCTCGATGCCGCTGCGCACCTTGATGACCTGCTTGACCTTGTCGCCGCCGATTTTCTGCACATCGCCCTTGTCCAGGTAGCGCACATCCACATTGCGCTTGGTCAGCTTGTTGCGCAGGATGTCTTCCACCTGCTGCAGCTGGAACTCGGCGTCGCCCAGCAGGGTGATGTCCTTGTCCTTGAGCTCGATGGCGGCCGAGGTGCCCTTGAAGTCGAAGCGCGTGACGATTTCCTTGGCGGTGTTCTCCACCGCATTCTTGACCTCGACCAGGTTGGGTTCGCAAACAGTGTCAAAAGAAGGCATGGGTTGATTCCTGAGTGGTGTGGGCCTGGCGCCCCGGATCAGGGCAAAGGCCGATGCGACAATCTCTTGATGTTAGTCGAGAAAAATGTCGCGCTCCAGCCCTACAACACCTTTGGCATTGTGGCCAGGGCGCATACCCTGGTGCGCGTGGGGCGGGAGGCCGACGTGCAGGCGGTGCTGGCCGACCCCGCGCTCGGCCACCAGCCGAAGTTTGTGCTCGGCGGCGGCAGCAATATCGTGTTGACGGGCGACGTCAAACCGGTAGTTCTGAAGGTCGAAATCATGGGCAAGCGCCTCGCTGGCGAGACCGCGAAGGCCTGGATCATCGAGGCCGGCGCGGGCGAGAACTGGCACGACCTGGTCACCTGGACCTTGCAGCAGGGCTACCCCGGCCTGGAAAACCTGGCGCTGATTCCCGGCAGCGTGGGCGCCTCGCCGGTACAGAACATCGGTGCCTATGGTGTCGAGCTGCAGGACCGTTTCGACTCGCTCGATGCCATCGACCTCACGACCGGAAAGGCTTTCACGCTCAATGCGGCGCAATGCGCCTTCGGCTACCGCGATTCGGTCTTCAAGCACGCCAGCAAGCCGGGCGAAGCCGCGGGCGCACAGGCCCTGGGCCTGGCGGACAAGGCGCTGATCACCCGGGTGCGCTTTGCGCTGCCGAAAGCCTGGAAACCCGTGCTGGGCTACGCCGATATTGACAAAAAGATGCTCCAGTCCAATATCCACGGGCCTGATGCGCTACAAATTTATGAGTGGATCTGTGAGATCCGGCGCGCCAAGCTGCCCGACCCGCAAGTCATCGGCAACGCCGGCAGCTTCTTCAAGAACCCGACCGTTTCCTTTGAACAGTGCGCGGACATCATCCAGCGCGAACCCAAAATCGTTCACTATCGCCTGGCCGATGGTTCCGTGAAGCTGGCGGCGGGCTGGCTGATCGACGCCTGCGGCTGGAAGGGCAAATCGGTCGGCAACGCTGGTGTTTACGAGAAACAGGCACTCGTGCTGGTGAACCGGGGCGGCAGCGCCAACCCGGTGACCGGCGGTGAAGTCATGACGCTGGCCAGGGCGATACAGACCAGCGTTTATGAGCGCTTTGGTTTGCGGCTGGAGCCTGAGCCTGTGGTGGTTTGAAGGGTGGGGTCGCTGCGACGGGTGGGAGTCGGGATGTGCGCCCGACGGCGCAGTAACTTTTCTTTGAGTGCCCAAAGAAAAGTCACCAAAAGAAAGGGCAGCCGCAGACACGGCCCCTGCGGGGTGCCTTGCGCTGCTCGGTGCAGATGGAGTCTGGCTAAACTCGCCCTGCGGGCTCAGACAACGCCAGCCCTGATCCATCTGCCCCTGCGCTGCTCAGCCGTGCCAGGACGGCGGGAGACCGAAGACCAATACCAAGACAAATTCAATACCAAACGTAGGTCCCCACAAGGACGCGCCATGGCGCGTCCTTGTCGTATTGGTATTGGCTGTTTTGGCCGTCCTCACGCCGTCATGAGGAGGCGAGTAGCGCAGACTTGAGCCGATCAGGGGCGCGCGTGTTTGAGGCGAAGCCGAGTTTGCGCGCACCCGGCTCAAGTCGAGCAACGCAGCGTGCCCGCAGGGCCGACGAATCCGGCTCGCCTTTCTTTTGCTTACTTTGCTTTGGCGAAGCAAAGAAAAGTGAGGCGCCCGCCGGGGCGCCACCCGGCCAGCAGCCCCTGCAAAGGTCAACGCTTCACTACTGTGGATTCCCGGTCAAGCCGGGAATGACAGCAACCGAGCCGGGAATGACAAATGATTTACTATGAATTCAGTAGCTAACGGTGCACACCCGGAAAGGGCTACAGGCCTAAATCATCACTTACTCTTGTCCCCCGACAACTTCAGCAAATCCCCACCCGTACCGAGCGACAGCACGCCGGTCTTGGCATAAATGCCCAGCTTGGCGCGGGTGTCGGTGATGTCCAGGTTGCGCATGGTGAGCTGGCCGATGCGGTCCAGCGGGGTGAACGCGCCTTCGACTTTTTCCATGCTCAGGCGCTCGGGCTGGTAGGTCAGATTGGGCGAGTCGGTGTTGAGGATGGAGTAGTCGTTGCCGCGGCGCAGCTCGATCGTCACCTCGCCGGTGATGGCGCTGGCGACCCAGCGCTGGGCGGTTTCGCGCAGCATGATGGCCTGCGAGTCGAACCAGCGGCCCTGGTACAAGAGGCGGCCGAGGCGGCGGCCGCTGTCGCGGTACTGCTCGATGGTGTCTTCGTTGTGGATGCCGGTGACCAGGCGCTCGTAGGCGATGAAGAGCAGCGCCAGGCCCGGGGCTTCGTAGATGCCGCGGCTTTTCGCCTCGATGATGCGGTTCTCGATCTGGTCGCTCATGCCCAGGCCGTGGCGGCCGCCGATGCGGTTGGCTTCCAGGATCAGCGCGACCAGGTCGGGGTACTCGACGCCGTTCAGGGCAACGGGACGGCCTTCCTTGAAGCGGACCGTGACTTCCTCGCGCCTGACTTCGACTTCGTCTTTCCAGAAGGCCACGCCCATGATGGGGTTGACGATCTTCATGCCGCTGGAAAGCAGTTCCAGGTCTTTCGCTTCGTGCGTTGCGCCCAGCATGTTGGAGTCGGTCGAGTAGGCCTTCTCGGCCGACATCTTGTAGCCGAAGCCGGCCTGGGTCATGAAGGCCGACATCTCGGCGCGCCCGCCCAGCTCGTCGATGAACAGCTGGTCGAGCCAGGGCTTGTAGATCTTCAAAGAGGGGTTGGTCAACAGGCCGTAGCGGTAGAAGCGCTCGATGTCGTTGCCCTTGTAGGTGCTGCCGTCGCCCCAGATGTTGACGTCGTCTTCCTTCATGGCGGCGACCAGCATGGTGCCGGTCACGGCGCGGCCCAGCGGCGTGGTGTTGAAGTAGGTCACGCCCGCGGTGGTGATGTGGAAGGCGCCGGCCTGCAGCGCCGCGATGCCCTCATGGGCGAGCTGCAGGCGGCAGTCGATCAGGCGTGCCTTTTCGGCGCCGTACTGCATCGCCTTGCGCGGGATCTCGTCGTAGTCGGGCTCGTCGGGCTGGCCCAGGTTGGCGGTGTAGGCGTAGGGAATCGCGCCCTTGAGCTTCATCCAGTGCAGCGCGGCGCTGGTGTCCAAGCCGCCGGAGAAGGCGATGCCGACTTTCTGGCCGGCGGGCAGGTTTTGAAGAATGGTGGCCATGGTGCAGGCTCCTTCGGCTCAACCGAAATGGCAGATGTAGTGGTAAGCCTCGGCACCCGCGGCCACGCGGATGTCGAACTTCGCGTTGCCGGGCACGCTGAATGTCTCGCCGGGGCCGGATTTGACCCAGACGTCGCTGCTGGCCAGCCTGTACTCGCAGGCGCCGGCCACGCATTCCATGGTCTCGGGCGCGCCGGTGCTGAAGGTCAGCGTGGCGGGCAGAATCACGCCCACCGATTTCTTCGTGCCATCGGGGAAGGTGATGCCGTGGCTGACGCACTTGCCGTCGAAATAGACGCTGGCCTGGGTCGTGACGGACACGCCGTCGATTTTTTCGGTAGTCATGATGGATGTGGCTGCTTTCCTGGCTGCGCCCGGACGCTCGATCTGGCGCGGCGCTGTAGGGATAAACCGTCAATTTTAGGGTACCCGGGCGCTTCGGGCGGCGCACCAAGCCTGAATCCAGTGCGCGGGGGCTTGCGTAAGGTAGGACAGGCCCGACAATCCAGCCATGGCCCAAGACACCCAAGACCTCCAGATGATCGCCCTGATCGACCGCCTTCCCGCCCATGGTGCCGATGCCCAGGCCGCCCTGCGCGAGCTGTATGACCTGACCTCCGCCAAGCTGTACGGCGTGGCCCTGCGCGTGGTGGGCAACCGCAGCTGGGCCGAAGATGTGCTGCAGGAGGCCTACCTGAACATCTGGCGCATCGCGGGCGACTACCGCGCCTCCCTGAGCCCGCCGATGGCCTGGATGGGCGTGGTGGTGCGCAGCCGCGCGCTCGATTTTCTGCGCCGGCGCGCCAGCCAGCGGGCCGACCAGGGCCAGGCGCTGGACGAATCTGTGAGCGACACCGTGGCGGGTGACGGCGCCAATCCGATGGACACCACGCAGGCGAGCGAGCAGGCCTGGGCCCTGCACGAGTGCCTGCGCAAACTGGAAGCGCGGCAGCGCGAAGTGGTCAGCCTGGCGTATCTGCGCGACCTGAGCCACAGCGAGCTGGCCGCACAGCTCAAGCTGCCGCTGGGCACGGTCAAGACCTGGATCCGGCGCGGGCTGGACCAGCTGCGCGGCTGCATGGCCCGTTTTGCCTGATGCGCCGACATGAACATTCTTGACAACCCCCAATTGGTAGACCAACTCGCGGCCAGCTACGCGCTCGGCACGCTGCGCGGCGGCGCGCGCCGGCGTTTCGAGACGCTGGCGCGCAGCAGCCCTACCGTGCGCGCCAGCGCCCTGATCTGGCAGGAGCGCTTTGCCTCCATAACCGAGCTGCAGGCCGTCGATGCCCCCAGCCCCAATGTTTGGAAGCGCATCGAGAACCTGGTGGCTGCGCAGCCGCAGGCGCGTGCGGCACCGGTCGCGCCGCAGGAGAACCCCCTCTTCGACAAGCTTCGCCGGGCCCTGGGTCTGTGGCGCGGCGCCGCCTTTGCGGGCGTGCTGGCCAGCGTGGCCGCCGTGCTGGTGGGCGTGAACCTGAACCGTCAGGTGGACCGCCAGAGCGTCCAGCTCGCGCAGGTGACCCGGGAGGGCACCGAGGTGGCGCAGCAAAACGCCAAACTCGCGGCCCAGCTCAAGGCCACGCCCCAGATCCAGTACGTGGCCGTGCTGGCCGACGACAAGGCGGCGCCCTCGATGCTGGCGACGTTCGATCCGAAAAACCAGACGCTCACGCTCAAGCGCGTGGGTGCCTACCAGGAGGCGTCCGACAAGTCGCTGCAGCTATGGGCCTTGCCGCCCGGCGGCGCGCCGAAATCGCTCGGGGTGCTGGGCGAGGGCAGGGTGATCCGGCTGGCGGCCAGCGAAGGCGAGGTGCAGGGCGTGCCGGCGCTGGCGATCAGCCTGGAGCCCAAGGGCGGCGTGCCCAGCGCGGGCGGCCCGACCGGACCGGTGCTGTTCAAGGGGGCGCTGCTGCAGACAACGCTATAAATTCAGTAGCTGGCTGCCAACGCACATCAAGGGCGACAGGCCTTTTTTTCCTCAAAGGTTCAACGCCAGCGGCGGCCGCCAAAGTGGCCACCGTAGTGGCCGCCAAAACCGAAGTTGAGCGCAACGCCCACCGGCGCATAGTAGGGGTAGGGCGGGTAGTAATACCCGGGGTAGTACCCGGGGTATGCCACAGGCGCCGCCACATAAGTGGGCGCCGTCACGACCTGTGATCCATCCATTGGCGGCGCGCCGTAGTTGTTCGCCACGGGAGGCGTCGCGCCGACGGGCGAGATCTGCAGCGGCACGTTCGGCCCCGGGTCACTGGCCATTTGCACCGAATACTGTTTGCCCGCGTACTCGTACACCACGTTGTAGCCGACGGGCTGAGTCTCGTACGAGAACTGTGTGCCGCATTGCTGCACGTTCTGCACCTGCGTCTGGCCCGCGGCCTCGACGCTGTTGCCGACCACCGCGCCGCCAATGGCGCCAATCGCGGTGGCCGCCGCCCGCCCTGCGCCGGCGCCGATCGCATTGCCCACGACGCCGCCGGCAATCGCGCCCACGAGGGCGCCGGCGCCAGTGGTGGGCGCCTGGCTGACCACCTGGCCGGTGCCGCACACCTGGTGCGGCACCGCGACTTGCTGCATCATGGGAGTGCTGGAAATCACGCGGCCCATTTCTTGCGCCGAGCACAAACCCGCTGCGGCCAGCAAGGCGGGCAACACAAGCAGCTTTTTCATGATCATCTCCTGTAGCAAAACCGTCCCGAAACTGGACGCCCTGGCGCCGCGGCAGGCGGGAACAACACCCGCTGGCCCAAGTCAAGTCTAGGCTTGTCAGAGCCGCTATTCGAGGCGCAGTTCGGTAAACCTTGGGTAAAAGTTGATGCTGCGGATCAAGGCAGCAGCGTGGCCCAGACGCCAGCGTCGAAACCCACGGTGGTCTGTGCGCCCCATTCGACGACCGGCCGCTTGATCACGCTGACATTCGCGTGCATCAGCGCGCTGGCGCTGGCCGCGTCCCGCACGGCGGATTGCGTGGCCGCATCGAGTTTGCGCCACGTCGTGCCCTGGCGATTCACCAGCTTTTCCCAGCCCACGGCCCGGATCCACGCTTGCACCCGGGGCGCGGGCACGCCCTGTTTCTTGAAGTCGTGAAACTGGTAGTCGACGTTTTGAGCGCTGAGCCAGCTGCGGGCTTTTTTGACGGTGTCGCAGTTGGGAATGCCGTACAGGGTGATCATGGGTGGCTGAGAATGGTGGGTGGCAAATTGTGATTCCGGCGTATTTTCGCGCCATCTCTCCTGACGATGGTTTTCACTCAATGAAGCGGCTTTGACGAACGCGGCGTTTGCGGGGTTTTTGCGGCGGCCCGAGCCGCCCCGGCGGTTTCGCGCGGACAATACCCTCCCGTATGAACACACTACAAGACTGGCTGGCGCATTGCGAGCGCCTGCACCCCAAAAGCATCGACCTCGGTCTGGAGCGCGTGCGGCAGGTGGCCGAGCGCATGGCCATCCACTTCGACTGCCCGGTGATCACCGTGGCCGGCACCAATGGCAAGGGCTCGACCTGCGCCATGTTGGAAGCCATCGCGCTGCAGGCGGGCTACCGCACCGGCGTCTATACCTCGCCGCATCTGGTGCACTTCGAGGAGCGGCTGCGGCTTCATGGCGAGATCTCGAAAGCTACTGATTTGATAGCGGGATTCGAACGTGTGGAGCAGGCCAGGGGTGATATTTCCTTGACGTATTTCGAATTTTCAACGCTCGCGATCCTCGATGTGATGGCGCGCTCGAATCCCGACGTGGCGATCCTGGAGGTGGGCCTGGGCGGGCGCCTCGACGCGGTCAACATCATCGACCCCGACTGTGCGGTGATCACCAGCATCGCCCTCGACCACATGGAGCTCCTAGGGCCGGACCGCGAGAGCATCGGCTTGGAGAAGGCCGGCATCATGCGCGCCGGGCGTCCCGTCATCGTGAGCGACCCGGTGCCGCCGCAAAGCGTGCTCGATCGCGCGCAGGCGCTGGGCGCCGACCTGTGGCGCTTCGGCACCGACTTCAATTATTCGGGCGACAAGCTGCAATGGGGCTGGGCCGGGCGCGGGCGGCGCTACAGCGGTCTGGCGTATCCGGCGCTGCGCGGGGCCAACCAGCTGATGAATGCCTCGGGTGTGCTGGCTGCGCTCACGGCGCTGCGCGAACGGCTGCCGGTCACGGCCCAGGCCGTGCGCAATGGCCTGGCCATGGTCGAGTTGCCCGGGCGCTTCCAGATCGTTCCAGGTCAGCCCACACTGGTGTTCGACGTGGCGCACAACCCGCACGCGGTGGCGGCACTGGCTGCGAATCTCGATGCCATGGGCTTCTTCCACGCCACGCATGCCGTTTTCGGCGTCATGGCCGACAAGGACCTGATGCCCATGCTGGCGCGCATGGGACCCCTTGTGGATCGCTGGTATTTCACGGATCTGCCCACGCCGCGGGCACAGACGGCGGCCGGGTTGATGGCCGCGTGGGAATCGCGTGAAACCGGCAAAAACGTGCTCGCCAGCACCTGGCCGGACCCGACCAGGGCCATGCAGGCGGCGCTCGCCGCGGCAGGGCCCGCTGATAGAATTGTGGTCTTTGGATCGTTCTACACCGTGGGTGGCGTCCTGAGAGACGGGATTCCCCGTCTTCACGCCAAACACCTGAACGCCTGAGTCTTCACTTCATGGCTTTTTTCAAGTTTCCGCTGCCCGGCCGCAAGCGGGGCGACGACAAGGCACCCGCCGCTGTCAAGTCCGAAAGCATCGAGGCGATGCGCCAGCGCGCCAAGCACCGCCTGATTGGCGCGGCGGTGCTGGTGGCGATCGGTGTGGTGGGTTTCCCGCTGGTGTTCGATACCCAACCGCGGCCGATCCCGGTCGATATCCCGATCGAGATTCCCGACAAGAACCAGGTCAAACCACTGGTGATTCCGGCGCCTCCACCGGCGGCTGCGCCCACGGCCGGCGCGGCTGCCGTGAATCCGCCCACCCCGGCGACGGCAAGTGGGCCGGCAGCGCAAGTGCCGGCACCCGCCAGTCTGGGGGCCAAGGAAGAGGTCGTGACCGATACGCCCGCGCCCCGGCCTGAACCCAAGGTCGACAAGGCAGCTGCCGCACCGGTGGCGAAAGCCCAGATCAAGACAGAGCCCAAACCGGCCCCCAAGCCCGAAGCCAAGGCCGCCGCGCGGGCCGGTGATGGCGCCAAGGCCGAAGCCCTGCTGGACGGCAAGACCGCGGCGGCGACCCCTGCCGCCAGCGAAGCGGGCCGCTTCGTGGTGCAGGTTGGTGCCTTTGCCGACGCGGGCAAGGCCCATGAGGCGCGCCAGAAGGTTGAAAAAACCGGATTGAAGACCTATACGCAGGTGGTGGAGACCAAGGACGGCAAGCGCATCCGTGTGCGCGTGGGCCCGTTTGGCAGCCGGGCCGAGGCGGACAAGGCGGCCGGAAAAATCAAGGGGCTGGAATTGCCCGCTGCCATCCTCACCTTGTAGGGTGAGGGTGCCCGATGGCCACGCTGGACTGGATTTTGCTGGCGGTGCTGCTGGCGTCGCTGCTGCTCGGCGCCTTGCGCGGGCTGGTCTACGAGGCGATGTCGCTGCTGGCCTGGGTGGCCGCCTTCTGGCTGGCGCAGTGGTATGCGCCAGCCGCGGCGCAGATGATGCCGCTGGACAACGTTTCGGAGCCGATGCGCCATGTGGCAGGGTTTGTGGTGGTGTTTGTGGCGGCCGTGTTTGCGGGCGGTTTGCTGGCCTGGCTGACCAAGAAGCTGGTCGAGGCGCTGGGTCTGCGTCCGGTGGACCGCACGCTGGGCGCCGCGTTTGGCCTGCTGCGCGGCGCGATCTTGCTGCTGGCGATGGCAGTCGTGGTGAATTTGACGGCGCTCAAGACCGGCCAGTGGTGGCAGGCATCGCAGGGTGCCACCGTGCTGACGTCGGCACTCAGGGAGTTGAAACCGGTGTTGCCGGAAAAGTTTGGAAGGTATCTTCCTTCATGAGGATCACGTAATGTGCGGAATCGTCGGCGTTGTCAGCAACGCCCCAGTGAACCAGTTGATCTACGACGCCTTGCTGCTGCTGCAGCACCGGGGCCAGGACGCGGCCGGCATCGCGACGCAGCAGGAACGCAAGTTCTTCATGCACAAGGCCAAGGGCATGGTGCGCGACGTGTTTCGCACGCGCAACATGCGCGCGCTGCCCGGCAACTGCGGCCTGGGCCAGGTGCGCTACCCGACCGCCGGCAATGCCTACAGCGAAGAGGAAGCGCAGCCGTTTTATGTCAACGCGCCGTTCGGCATCGTGCTGGTGCACAACGGCAACCTGACCAACGCGCAGGCCTTGAAGGCGGAGGTCTTCCTGACCGACCACCGCCACATCAACACCGAGAGCGACTCCGAGGTGCTGCTCAACGTGCTCGCGCACGAGCTGGACAAGGCAACGCGCGGGCTGCCGCTCAAGCCCGAAGATGTGTTTGCCGCGGTGCGCCAGGTGCACCGGCGCGTGCGCGGCTCCTATGCCGTGATCGCCATGATCGCGGGGCATGGCCTGCTGGCGTTTCGCGATCCGTTCGGCATTCGCCCGCTATGCATGGGAACCAGCCCCGGCACGGTGATGCTGGCCAGCGAGTCGGTCGCGCTGGAAGGCACGGCGCACAAGCTCGAGCGCAACGTGGAGCCGGGCGAGGCGATTTTTGTCGATTTGCAGGGCACGGTACACGCACAGCAATGCGCGGACTCATCCAAAAAATTCCCCTGCATTTTTGAGTTCGTGTACCTGGCCCGGCCCGACTCCGTGCTGGACGGCATTTCGGTTTACCAGGCCAGGCTGAATCTGGGCGAGTCGCTGGCCAAGCGCGTGGTCTCCACGGTGCCGCCCAATGAGATCGACGTGGTCATTCCGATCCCCGAATCGAGCCGGCCCAGCGCCACCCGGCTGGCGCATCTGCTGGGCATTCCGTACCGCGAAGGCTTTGTCAAAAACCGCTATGTGGGGCGCACCTTCATCATGCCGGGGCAGGCGGCGCGCGAGAAGTCGGTGCGCCAGAAGCTCAACGCCATCGGTAGCGAGTTCAAGGGCCGCAACGTGTTGCTGGTTGACGACTCCATCGTGCGCGGCACGACCAGTCGCGAGATCGTGCAGATGGCGCGCGATGCGGGGGCCAACAAGGTCTATCTGGCCAGTGCGGCGCCGCCGGTGCGCTATCCCAATGTGTACGGTATCGACATGCCGACCAAGGACGAGCTGGTGGCGCACGACCGCAGCGTGGAACAGATCCGCGAGATCATCGGCTGCGACGCCCTGATCTACCAGGATGTGGATGCGATGAAAAAGGCCATCGGCTCGCTCAATCCCCAACTCGCGGGTTTTGACGCCTCGTGCTTCGACGGCGTGTATGTGACCGGCGACATCACCTCCGACGACATCGCTCGAATGAATCAACAACGCGTTGGCGCGCAGGAGGGCGAGGAAGACACCTCGCGCCTGGCGCTGCCGAACGCCCAGGAAGTTTAAAAAGGTTTGAATCGTGACTGAAAGAGCGCTACCCCCAATTTGCACCGCGACACGCTGGCCGTGCGTGTGGCCGTGGACAAGAGCCAATACGGCGAAAACTCCGAGGCGCTGTACCTCACCAGCAGCTTCATCCAGTCCGATGCCGAGACCGCGGTGCGCCGTTTTGCCGGCGAGGAAGAAGGATTTACCTACTCGCGTTTCACCAACCCGACGGTGACCAGCATGGAGCAGCGGCTGGCGGCACTCGAGGGCACCGAGGCCTGCGTCGGCACAGCCAGCGGCATGGCGGCGATTTTGCTGCTGTGCATGGGTTTGCTCAAGGCGGGCGATCATGTGATCTGCTCGCAGTCGGTGTTCGGCTCGACCATCAAGCTGATCGGCGGCGAGTTCGGCAAGTTCGGCGTGCAGACCACCTTCGTGTCGCAGACCGATGTGGCGCAATGGCGGGCCGCGGTCCAGCCCAACACGCGGCTGCTGTTTGCCGAGACGCCGACCAACCCGCTGACCGACGTGTGCGACATCCAGGCGCTGGCCGATGTGGCGCACGCGGCCGGAGCGCTGCTCGCCGTGGACAACTGCTTTTGCTCGCCGGCCCTGCAGCAGCCGGTGAAGTTTGGCGCCGACCTGATCATTCACTCGGGCACCAAGTACCTCGACGGCCAGGGGCGCGTGATGGCCGGCGCGGTTTGCGGATCGAAGCAGCTGATCGAAGAAAAGCTCGTGCTCGTGCTGCGCAGTGCCGGCATGACGCTGTCGGCCTTCAACGCCTGGATCGTGCTCAAGGGCATGGAAACGCTCTCCATCCGCATGCAGGCGCAAAGCGCCAGCGCGCTGGCGCTGGCCACGTGGCTCGAAGCGCAACCCGCCATCGCGCGCGTGCACTATTCGGGCCTGAAGTCGCATCCGCAGCATGCGCTGGCGATGCGCCAGCAGTCGGGGCTGGGCGGCGCCGTGGTGTCGTTCGACGTCAAGGGCGCGAGCCCCGAGGCGGCGCGCCAAAACGCCTTCCACCTGATCGACAGCACCCGCGTGTGCAGCATCACCGCCAATCTGGGCGACACCAAGACCACCATCACGCACCCGGCCAGCACCTCGCACGGTCGCCTCACTGAGGAGCAGCGCCAGGCCGCCGGCATCGGCCAGGGCCTGATCCGCGTGGCCGTGGGGCTGGAGCATATCGACGACCTGAAGGCCGACCTCGCGCGCGGGCTGGATACCTTGTCATGATGCAGAAAACCCGCACGCGCTTTGCGCCGTCGCCGACCGGCTTCATCCACCTGGGCAACATCCGCTCGGCGCTGTACCCGTGGGCGTTCGCGCGTGCCACGGGCGGCGACTTCATCCTGCGCATCGAGGACACGGACCTGGAGCGCTCGACCCAGGCCGCGGTCGACGTCATCATCGAAGGCATGCGCTGGCTCGGACTCGACTATGACGAAGGCCCGTTCTACCAGATGCAGCGCATGGACCGCTACAAGGCCGTGCTGGCCGATCTGCACGCCGCGGGGCACGTATACCCCTGCTACATGAGCGTGGCCGAACTCGATGCACTGCGTGAGCGCCAGATGGCCGCGAAAGAAAAGCCGCGCTACGACGGCACCTGGCGCCCCGCGCCGGGCAAGACGCTGCCACCCGTGCCGGCGGGCGTGCAGCCCGTGCTGCGCTTCAAGAATCCGCAGGGCGGCTCGGTGGTCTGGGATGACAAGGTCAAGGGGCGCATCGAAATCAGCAACGACGAGCTCGACGACCTTGTGATTGCACGACCCGATGGCACGCCGACCTACAACTTCTGTGTGGTGGTGGACGACATGGATATGGCCATCACGCATGTGATCCGCGGCGACGACCACGTGAACAACACGCCGCGCCAGATCAACATCTTCCGTGCCCTGGGCAAGGAGCCGCCGGTGTACGCGCATCTGCCCACCGTGCTCAACGAGCAGGGCGAAAAGATGAGCAAGCGCAATGGCGCCAAGCCCGTCACCCAGTACGCCGAGGAGGGCTACCTGCCTGATGCGATGGTGAACTACCTGGCGCGGCTGGGCTGGTCGCATGGTGACGATGAAATCTTCAGCCGCGCGCAGTTCCTGCAATGGTTCAACCTGGATCACCTGGGCAAGAGCGCGGCGCAGTTCGACGAGGCCAAGCTGCGCTGGGTCAATGCCCAGCATCTGAAGGCGATGGCCGACGATGCGCTGGCACCTTTGGTGGCCGCTGTGCTGCGCAAGCGCGGGATCACGGCCGACGACCGCCTGCCGCTGATTTGCGCGCTGTTCAAGGATCGCTGCGACACCACTGTGGCACTGGCCGATTGGGCTGCCGCTTTTTATGCCAATATCACGCCCAAACCCGAAGAAAAGGCGCAGCACGTCACCGAGGCCATCAAGCCGGCCCTGGCCTTGCTTGCTGAAAAGCTCGGAGCATGCGCGTGGGACAAGGTCTCCATCGCCGCGGCCATCAAGGAAGTGCTGGCCGCACAGGGCTTGAGAATGCCGCAACTGGCGATGCCGGTGCGGGTGCTGGTCATGGGCACGGCCCAGACGCCGTCGCTGGATGCGGTGCTGGCGTTGTGTACGCGTGAAGTTGTGATCTCCCGCCTGAACGCAATTTGATGTTGGCGCCAAATTTCAAGCTATAATTCAAGGCTCAGAAATTGACGGCGCAGGTATTGCCAGTGCCGGAAGTTCGGGGGGTATAGCTCAGCTGGGAGAGCGCTTGCATGGCATGCAAGAGGTCATCGGTTCGATCCCGTTTACCTCCACCACCAATTTTTGAGTTATGGAAATCGCGAGATTTTCGAGTTAGAGAGCGAAGTTGTTAATTCAGGTTTGCAGCGAAGTTCCCAGGTTTTGACCCTATCGTCTAGAGGCCTAGGACACTACCCTTTCACGGTAGGTACCGGGGTTCGAATCCCCGTAGGGTCGCCAAATTCATCGATTGATGAGCAAGGCACAAGTCGGTAACGGTTTGCC
This sequence comes from Rhodoferax sediminis, assembly GCF_006970865.1. Taxonomy (NCBI): domain Bacteria; kingdom Pseudomonadati; phylum Pseudomonadota; class Betaproteobacteria; order Burkholderiales; family Comamonadaceae; genus Rhodoferax; species Rhodoferax sediminis. The sequence continues at coordinate 3,477,730 of NZ_CP035503.1, read as the reverse complement.
CGCAAGGGCAGGCGACTTGACTCGCAAGAGTGAACGTTATCTACCAGGAGTGGTAGTTCAGTTGGTTAGAATACCGGCCTGTCACGCCGGGGGTCGCGGGTTCGAGTCCCGTCCACTCCGCCAAAAAGCAAGCAAACACGGGCCCTAGCGGCCCGTGTTTCGTTTCAACCCCCGTCTGGATACCCGGCTGTGACAAGGATATCGTGAGCCGTTGTGGGCTCCTCTGGGACAACATTCCTTGCGCAGATTTTGTACGTTGGGCGGGAAAGCCGACTCGGTCAGTCGTCCGCCATGTGGGATGTCGGATCATTGTCGTGTTGCTGTCGTGTTGCCATTTCGGGTGCCTGTCGATACTAGCGGCATCGAAACGCCATCTATGGAGGAGCGCCTATGACGACCGAAGAGAAAACACAGCAATCCCGGGTTCTGACACCCGCTGAGCTGGCAGTTTTGACGCGAGTGTTCCGCGAAATGCGGCACTGGTCGCAGGAGCAGTTGGCCGACCTGTCGGGTCTGAATGTGCGAACGATCCAGCGCGTCGAGCAGGCAATGCCTGCCAGCCTGGACACGCGACGCGCCATCGCCCGGGCCTTCGAGTTTGAGGACATCGACGTATTCAGCAAGCCGTTCTCGATTCCTTCGGACGAGACCATCAAGGCGGCAAAGGAAAAATTCGATAGGGAGAACGCCACCTTGGCGGCGCAGCCACTGACGAGCGGCCGCCAGTTGGCCAAGCTGGCGGAGGCGAGCACCATGGACCTTTCAGAGCCGGCGTTCGAGATGGGGCGGGAGGCTGAGCAGGCTTTTGCGGAGCTGGTGGACTACTTCCGGGAATACCGAGATTGCGCGGACATGTACAGCGAGTCCGGCAAATTCGAGATCTACGATGCCCTGCAGGCGCACATCGATGATCTGCTCCGGCTTCAGGTGTCGTTGTGCCATGCAGAGCGCAAAGTGCAGCTCAAGTTCGACGGTGATGCGGAGGCCAAGCCGATGCCAGCCACGATTCTGTATGTGGTCGCGTTTCCGCTCGGTCAGGAACCATCTGAGTTCGCGACGCCGCGCACAGGCGGGCTCAAGCTCTGATGCAGCGGGCGGCTGATGCGTCGTAACACGCGCAGGGCGGCGGGCAAACCCGGTTAGGCGCTGGGGCTGGACCTGATCAAGCGCAGCGGCTTCCTGGGGTGCACAGCCCGGCCCAGCGGCGTAGGTGTCAGTGATCCGATCCGGATAGCCTGGACACCCGGGCCTACTGAGGTCAACGCTTTGACGCCACAGTGGCAACCATCTAAACGTTACGCCTTATTCGCTGTGCAGTAAATATTGCAAAAATCAAGAATATTCGCTAACATAGCATTATTTACTGTGCAGTAAACAACCCTTATCACCCATGATGCTTGAGTCTTCCCTGACCGAACGGCAGTTGATCGCGCGGTTCCTTGATGCTCTCCGGGAGCTGCCGAAGGTGCATGCCGACCTAGATCACTGGGAGCCTGTGGGCTCGACCGGCGATCGCGGGCATGACGCCCAGATCGACCTTCAGGTAGCGGGTAAGTCCTTCATCCTGCTGGTTGAGGCCAAGAAGGCCGTTTATCCGCGAGACGTTCGCCAGGTGATCTGGCAGTTCCGGGAGGCCAGCCACGGCCGGCCCAGGGGGCAGGGCAAAGAGCCGCTGTCACTACTGGTCGCCGAGTCCATTTCCCCGGGTGCCAAGGAACTGCTCAGAGATGAGCACGTCGGGTACTACGACAGCGGCGGCAGCATGTATTTGCCTGCGCCGGGAGCGTACTTTTACATCGACAAACCTCCGCCCAAGACCCTCGCAAAATCGGTTCGATCCCTGTTTTCCGGGCGACGCGCGCAAGTGCTTCATGCCGTGCTGGTCCAACATCAGGACTGGTTCGGCGTGAAGGAGCTGGCCCAACGGGCGATGGTGTCCCCGGCCACCGCCTCCCAGGTGCTGACGGAGCTTGAGCGTTTCGACTGGCTGGTGTCGCGCGGGCAAGGGCCGAGCAAGGAACGCCACCTTCGCGAGCCCGCAGCTTTGCTGGATGCATGGGTGAAGCAACTCGCATCGATCCGCCCCCCGAACCTTCGCCGCTACTACGTGCCGGCCACGAAAGCGGACACATTGCTGGAGCGGGTCGGCGAAGTCTTCGACGCTCATGATGCCGGATACGCGATCAGTCACGAAGCCGCAGCACAGCGCTATTCCCCATTCCTCTCCAGCGTTTCCCAGGTGCGCGCCCGGCTGCTGATCGGCTCCAACGCCGACGCTGCCATCGGTGATCTCGGCGCACGTGTGGTCAACGAAGGCGCCAACCTGGCAATTGTCGAAGCGAAGTCGCCCGGCGACTTGCTCTTTCGCGAACGAGTCGGCGGCATCTGGCTGGCCAGCCCGGTGCAGGTTTATCTCGACCTGCTTCGCGGTGAAGGCCGCTCCAAGGAAATGGCCGAGCACCTGCGTAAAGAAAGGATCGGCTTCTGATGACCAAGCCTGCGACGCTCGATGGCTACAGCGACCAGTACACGCTCGACTGCGAACGCGTCCTCGTGACGCTGCTACGCGGGCTGGGGCCATGGAAGGATTCTGTATATCTGGTCGGTGGCCTCACCCCGAGGTACCTAGTCGCCGCCCGGCCGCCGGTGGTGCCGGCGCACGCGGGCACGCTGGACGTGGACATCGTGATCGACCTGCAGATTCTGGCCGACACCGAGGCGTATCACACGCTGGAGGACAACCTCAAGAAGATGGGCTTCGAGCGTGCCGAGAACGAAAAGAAGCAAAAGCTCTCCTGGCGTTGGCAGACCCGCACCGAACACGGTGCGCTGATGGTGCTGGAACTGTTGGCCGACGCGCCGCACATCGCCGGCGGCAAGGTACAGCCGTTGCCGACCGAGGGCGCGATCTCGGCGCTGAACATTCCGCACTCGTCCATCGTCTTCGACCTCCATCAGGTCACCGAGATTCAGGCCGAATTGTTGGGCGGCAACGGCGTGGCGGCCGAGAAGGTCAAGCACGCCAACCTGGTCAGCTTCACCTGCCTGAAGGCGTTCGCATTCGACCAGCGTTTCGAACGCAAGGACGCGCACGACCTGATCTATTGCATCGAACATGCGCCCGACGGCATAGACGCCGTCGCCGAAACGTTCCGCAAGGAACGCGATGGCAAGCACGGCGCCGTGATTCAGGCGTCGTTGGCGATCCTGCATAGTCGTTTCGTGCAAGACGACAAGACGGAGGGCTATCGCAAAGATGGCCCGGTGTCCGTGGCCAAGTTCGAACTTGGCGAGAGCGACGAGCCTGAGCAGCGCGAGGCGAGGGCGTTGCGCCAGCGCCAAGTGAGCGATGTGATCGATCAGCTTCTCGGTCGGATCAGCTGATGAAAGGGAACGACATGGTTTTTCCTGCCGACATCAAGGGCTGCATGAAAGACTGCATCCTGGCTTTGTTCTGGCCACGCAAAGACATCGTTGGCTTCTTTGAAAAACACGGATGCACGAAGGCTGAAGTGGATGGCCTAAAGATCGATGGCGAGAATGGCCTCAAGCGACACGAGATCATCGACGTGCTCTTCGAGACGCTGAACGCGCGTCCTGACAACGGGCTTGGACCGTTTCGCGCCATGCTGCAGTCGCTGCTGGCCTGGTCGCACTTCGACCCATACTACTTTGACAAGCTGCGCAAGCTGGATCGTGCGGCAGCGACCAGAAATCTCGAGCACCTGAAGCAATTACAGGAAATCCGTGATGCCAGGATCAAGTCGGATCGAGAGCGGAGAGCGACCCACGAGGCGGCGCGCCAGCAGTCGACGGTCACCTTGGAAGTTCTGCGTGCTGAGTACTTGGACCTGCTGGCCAATAAGACATCGAGGCAGCAACGCGGCTACGCACTGGAGCGTATCTTGGCGGAACTTGCTAGGCTTTCAAGTCTGGAGACGACGGAAGCATTTCGCGTCCACGGCGAGCAGATCGATGGTGCGGTGAAGTTCGACGGAGAGCACTACCTGATAGAGGCCAAATGGCAGGAGAAATCGGCAAGTAATGAGCCGGTCTACCAGTTCGCTGGCAAGGTGGCCGGCAAGCTCTACGGACGCGGCTTGTTCATCTCGGTCAATGGATTCAGCGCCGAAGTGGTCCGGAGCCTGGTCATGGGCAAGGAGATTCAGACGCTTTTCGTTGACGGTGAAGATTTGATTCTCGTGCTTGAAGGGCACTTGAACTTTCGCGACATGATCGACCGCAAGGTGAAGGCGGCGCAAACCAAGGGACTCATCTACGTGCACCCGATCTCCGGTGCCGAGAAGAAAACCTAGAGCCAAAAGAACGGGAAATGCCCATGCGACTGAGCCGGATCGTTATCAAGAATTTCCGCAACTTCAAGTTGCTGGACGTTCGTCTGGGCGAACATGCCGTCGTCCTCGGAGAAAACAAAGTTGGCAAGACCAACCTGCTGTTTGCGCTGCGACTGATCCTCGATCCCTCACTTCCCGACTCGTTGCGCAAGCTGCGCCTTGATGATTTCTGGGATGGGCTGGCGCGGCCGGTGAAGGCGGAGGACGTGATTGAGGTGTCGGTCGAGTTTCGAAATTTCGAAGACGATGAAAATCTGCTGGCGGTATTGGCGGATCACCTCGTACGGCCGGACCCGATGGTGGCGCGAATCACGTATCGCTACCAACCCGTGCCTGGTATTGAAGGTGCGCCGCGCAGCGAGGCAGACTATGAGTTCATTCTGTTCGGCGGAGACCGTCCCGACAACACGGTCGGCTACGACCTGAGGCGTTGGATGCCGCTGGATCTATTTCCGGCGCTGCGCGATGCAGAATCGGACCTGGCGCGCTGGGCGCGCTCTCCGCTGCGCCCCCTACTGGACCGTGCTGCGAAGACGGTAGATACGAAAGCACTCAGCACGATCGCCGGTGAGCTTCACAAAACCACCTCAAAAATTGCTGCGTTACCTGAACTCGCAGGGGTTGTGGATCAGGTCAACAATCAGCTTACCGTCATGGTGGGAGACAAGCATGCCGTCGAAACGGCACTAGGTTTCGCGCCTACGGAGCCGGACCGCTTGCTACGCGCGCTGCAAATGATGATCGATGGCGGCAAGCGCGGCGTGGCAGAGGCTAGTCTCGGTTCCGCCAATGTGCTTTACCTCGCACTGAAGCATCTGGAACATCAATACCTGGTGGACGAGGGGGAGCGTCAACACACGTTTCTGGCGATAGAGGAACCCGAGGCCCACCTGCATCCTCATCTACAGCGGCTCATCTATCGGAACTACCTGCGAACGCGTGATGACGAGCAAGCCGGACCCGGGCCGCGCAGCATTCTGCTCACAACGCATTCGCCGAACGTGGCCAGCGTGGCGCCGCTCGCCAATGTGGTTGTCCTGCGCCAGATTGCTAGCGAAGGGCATACCGTTGGGCGCTCTCTCAAAGGCATCAAACTTGATACTAGCGACCGTGAGGACCTGGAACGCTATATCGACGTCACGCGCGGCGAACTGTTTTTCTCGAAGGGCGTCATTCTGGTGGAAGGCGATGCGGAGAAGTTTCTGCTGCCGACGCTGGCCATGCTGTATGACGAGAGTCTAGATTTTGATGCAATGGGCATCACAGTCTGCTCCATCGCCGGCACCAACTTCGCACCTTACGTCCAATTGCTGGGGCCAAAGGGGCTCGATATCCCGTTTGTGGTGCTGACGGATTACGACCCGAAGAACGAAGTGCCGAGCCAGGAAGACGCCGACCCTGATGGGGCAGGCGTTACGGACAGCTATGGCGAGAACCGGGTGGTCAATCAGATCATGCAGCATATTCTGGATGACGACGTTTGGAAGGGATGCGACTTTGCGCAGGTGATGGAGCTTGCGCCCAAACATGGTGTGTTCTTGAACGAATTCACGTTTGAGATCGATGTTTTCCGAACGGGGGCAGAGGACCAATTCCTGACAGCCATCAAGGACCTCACCACCAACAGGAAGATGCACGCGCGCTTTGCAAGTCTTGCGGCGGACCCTGATTCGCTGGAACCCTCGCAATTCCTTAAGGACATCGACTCCATCGGCAAGGGTCGAGTGGCGCAAAGGCTGGCGTCCGTACTGATAAAGGAGGACGTCGATGTATGCCCCGAGTACATCGAATCTGCGTTGGACTATCTGAAGGCCAAGCTGGGATGACGTCCACCGCTTCCCCGTACCTCAAAGCCGCGGAAGATTTTCGGGGGAACGAGGATCAATGGCGTGCGTACCAATCGACAGGGAATTGCGTCATCTTGGCCGGACCCGGCAGCGGGAAGACCAAGACTATTACCGTCAAGATCGCCCGCGTGCTTGCTGAGGATGTACACCGTCCTCGTCGACTGGCCTGCATCACCTATAGCAATGCCTGTGTCGGCGAACTGCGATCAAGGCTGAACAAGTTAGGTGTAAACGAAGGTGATCATCTCCTGCTCTCGACAGTGCACTCCTTCTGCCTGACAGAGTTGGTTCTGCCTTATGCGGCATTGGCAGGTCTCAACGTACCGGATCCCCTCCTTGTGGCTTCGCCGGCCCAGGCGCGGAAGCTCTTTGCCGATGCCAATCGCGAGCAGTTGAGGGGCAATGCGCCAAATTGGTTTCGCGTGGCTTGCGACAAGCTGCGGCGCACCGTCCCGGACAAGGGTAGTGACGAGTGGCGTGCATGGTCCGCCCGTGAGACAGCGGTGGTGGAGGCCTACGAAACATTGCTTCTGCAAAATGGCCTGATCGACTTCGATGGCCTGGTCCTTGCCGGACTGCAACTTGTTGAGAAGCACGAGTGGGTTAGACGTGCCATTCAGGCCAAGTATCCGGTGATCGTGATCGACGAATATCAGGATCTTGGCCTTCCACTGCATCGCATCGTGTTGGCATTGCTTCGGGCGGGTACCCGGGTAGTTGCAGTGGGAGACCCGGATCAATCCATCTATGGATTCACCGGCGCCAAGCCGAGCTTGTTGCGAGCGTTGGCCCGTCTCCCGAAAATGGAATCCATCAGACTCAAGCTGAACTATCGTTGCGCGGACCGCATCATCGCTGCTTCCATGGCGCTTTTGCCGGAACCCGCTGAGTTTCGTTCTCATGATGGGCGGGCGGGCGAAATCCTTATTCACCGTTTGGAGTGCAATATCCGCGAACAGGCGGACTACGCGCTTGGGACGCTGGTGCCGGCGCTCCTCGCGGCAAATCCGTCTTGGACTCACGGGGACATAGCGCTGCTGTACCGCACGCTCAACGAGGGGACACCGATTGCGCAGGCGGCGGATGCCCTCGGCTTGCGGTACTTCCGGCTTGACAATGGATCGCCGATAAAGCGTACCCGCCTGACCGAGTGGCTCACAGATGCTGCGCGGTGGTGTGCTGACGGCTGGCAGACAGGGTCGGTGCCTCTTTCGCAACTGCTCAAAGCCTGGCGACGGTTGCGTCGCTCTGTCACGCGTGAATCCGAACTGCTGGCCGCACGCAAGCAGTTGATCTCGGCCTTGTTCTCACTACGGGACGGTGCGCAGCCCCTGCATCGATGGCTCTCGGTATTGCGTCGCGAAGCGTTGGATGAACTGCTCCGAGAGGAGCCTGGTCTCGCCGATGAGGAAGACAACCTGGACGACCTGATGGAGGCGGCGGCCGCGGGCGGGCCCTTGCGGGCATTCACGGTAGAGATTTTCGGGAATCAGGGCAAGAGTCCGGACCAGATCAATCTGATGACATTACACAGCTCGAAGGGGCTGGAGTTCCAGGCCGTCATCATGGTCGGGCTGGAGAACGGTGTGTTCCCCAGCGGCTACGACAAGACCGACGAGCAGTTGGAAGAAGCAGCTCGACTTTTCTACGTTGGCGTGACGCGCGCCAAAACTCAGGTTCATCTGACTTACGACGAGGACGAATCACCTCTGATTACGTCCGTTCGGGAGGCGAGCTAATGAGCGGGTTGTCGGAAACCGTCCATGCGCTGCCAACCGATCGCGAATGGTTCTTCAACGACCCGGAAATAGCCGTGTCAATCGATCACAAGGCGGTGCGCTGATGACGGACTACTTTAGCGACCGGGAGAACGGCCCAAAGGCGCGAACCGACCAATCGATCTCACCTGCGGTTTGGGCCGGCTTGGCCGCCTCGGTGCAGGGGTTGATCAACAGCGGTGCCTTCGGACTTCGGTTCCCCGAACGATGCCCAGATGGGCAAGCTATTTGCGGGTGCGATTCCGACTCACTGGCTGCGGCTGTGGTCGCGGAGATGCCAGGCCTGGCATGGCCGCTTGAAACCACTCGTGAAGTAGCGGAGGGGCTTTTCTCTCAACGAGAGCCCTTTGCGCCGGACACGTTGTTGGTTCTTGACTTCATTGAGTTCGTGTATGCCGCCTTGGCGAAGCCAATTCCCGGCAAGTACCACGACTTCTTCAGTCACCATCACCTGAGTTTCGACCAGCAAGCCGGACAAGACGAGTTTCGGGCGACCATCAATCGCATTTTCGCGCGCAACGGCCTAGCCTTTGAGATGCTTGGGACAGGACGCATTGTTCGAGTTCTGCCGCTGGTTCTGGGTGACGAACTGAGACGAACAGCGTTCGACACCGGAGATCGTACTCTCGACAACATGCTGGACGAGTGCCGCGTGAAATTTTCTGATCGCAGTCCTCTCGTTCGACGCGAGGCGCTGGAGCGTTTGTGGGACGCGTGGGAAAGGCTCAAATCTCTTGCTGACCCTGGTGACAAGAAGCGGTCGGTCAAGATCATTCTGGACGCTGCGGCATCGGAATCGACTTTGAGGGCCAGGTTGGAAGCGGAAGCACTGGAGCTGACCTCCATCGGTAACAGCTATCTGATTCGCCATTCCGAGGTTTCCCAAGTGCCTGTCATCGATGTGGACCAGATCGATTACCTGTTTTATCGTCTGTTCGCGATGATCCAGTTGATGCTGAGGAAGAAGGAGTGAGCATGAGTGGCCGTAGCCCACACCGTGATGCGATGCGCATACTCTTCATTTTGACCGCGGGCGGCGTGCCGCTGAGCGATCCAGACGACGCGACAGTCGCCAAAATCTTTAGAGGCGAAGCGCGATTGCATGCCTTCGATTTTTGGATGCGCAACCCAGACTACCTAGCAAGTGAGCTGTTGGACTCTTTTGAAACGACCGGCAATGCTGGCCACCGCCTCGCCGCCGAGGCGATATTCGAAAGCGACGAGCCGGATCTGCGGCGCATCCCGATGATTCGCTACCTGTTTGGGGCGTATGAACGACTCGATGATGCGCTGTCATTGCTACGATCGCGCGACCTCGTGCGGATCACGGGGACCAAGGGAAAAATAAAGGTTCACGAAACCGACTTCGTCCTTACGGTCCAGGGAGTTGGAGTGTGTTCGACGGCCGTTAGTCAGGAGCCTGTTCTCGGGTGGTATGCAGATCGGGCAGCATTGGTCGCAGACATTGCGGGCACTCGTGGTGGTGGTGCCCTGAAAGAAAAGCAATACGAGCAAGCGACTTACGCCGAGACTCAGCTTGGCGGAATCATTCCACCAATCGGACCGCAGGTGCAGAAGAGACTTGCTCAACTCAAGCAAACTGCCTAAAGGAGGGGACATGGCAAAAGAGAGCATGGAATGGCTGGAGGCCATCGCAAGCAAGGCGAACGTCGACGTGGCTCGTGTTGAGCAGGTTTTGACAGCGCGACATATAGTTCCAACGCCAGTACTACCGGCTCCGCGAAGGCTGAAACTCTTGAGCATTTCCTTCGGTGGCGTGAAACGCGAGGTAGTGGACGAAGGCTCTTATACGTTCGAATGGAAGGAGCTCAGCGAAGGGTTGTGGGGGATGATGACTGATCGCAATCTGCGCGGTAAGTCGTCAATCATCGAGGTTGTACGCTGGCTGATGAGGGGAAGGCCATCGCCGAATCTGCAGGATGACGTGAGAGCCTGGATACATAACGCCTGCCTGCGCCTCGATCTGGATGGCCTTGAGTATCAGGTTCAGGTGGATTGTCGGGATGGGGCCAAAGGAGCGCTGAGCCGGCGAACATCGGCAACAGCCAACGCCACGGTAATCGCCACGTTCAGCAGCGAGAAGCAGTTTGAGATGGTGATGTCCGACTTCTTTTTGCGAGCGTTCTCTATGGAGAGCATCGCAACCTGGCGAGAAAGTGATTCGGAAGACAAGAGCGGCCAAACCGTCGTGCATGGCTGGCCAGCTCTGTCCGGCGCGATGTTCATTGGCACCAACTATGACGTCGTGCTGGGCGATCTGCCCTTCACCACGGGAACGCAGGCACGGCTCATGCAGATGTATCTCGGTGTGCCTTGGGTCTCCACCCATGCGTCGGCTCTGGCGGCACAGAAATTGGTCGATTCTGGCAACAACCTAGAGGCCCGTCGGCGAGGTCAATCTGCGCGTGCGAAACAGACGCGTGTCGGTGAAATTGAGGCACAGCTCTCCGAGAAGCGAGCAAGCCTGGCTGCGCTTCCTTCGGACGAGGCTATTCAAGTCGAACTCTCGCTGCTCAGTGGCAAGTATGCAGAAGCAAAGCGTCGTGAGAAGGCGATGCAAGAGCGGGCATCTCGGGAAGCGGCTGCTGAGCAGCAAGCAAGTGCAGCCTATCTGCAGGATCGCAGGGAGCTTCAGGCGCACAAGGACTCCACAGCTGCTGGGTCAATCTTCCGCATGCTTGACCCGACATGCTGCCCGCGTTGCGATCATGAAATCGACAAGGAGAGAAAGAAGAAGGAGACACTGAGCCATTCGTGTTCAGTGTGTGGCGAGAGCATCGCGAGCAGCGAAGACGCCGACCTCCTGAAAGCGGGGCTTGAGTCAAGCGTTAAGGCATCGAAGGCGGCCTTCGACAAAGCCGAGAAGAATCGAAAGCAGGCCGAAGAGAGCCTTTTGACATTGCAGACGGACTTGGAAGGCATCCAATCCAAGACTCAAGAATTGACGGAGCAGCTGGGGGCGTTCGATGCCCGAAAGCTGCTGCTGAACGAAGTTGCAATGCTTGAAGGGCGTCTGGAAGAAGCCAGGTTCGACCCTGGCTTCAGTGAAGCGGCGGATGATGAGCCAACAGTACTGAAGGCAATCGTTAGTGAGACCGAGTCGCGATCCAAAGCAGTTCGCGACGAATTCCTCGAGGAGGTGTCAACCAGCCTCCTGCACTATGCCCAGAGCTTTGGAATGCACAGCCTGTCGAAGGCGCAGCTTCGTGGAAATGCGAACCTCTTGCTCGTAAAGGGAGGCGCCGACACTTCTTTTAGCAAGGTGACGAAGGGTGAGCGCCTGCGTCTCAAGGTCGCTACGGTGCTTGCCATGATTCAGGTGGGTGAGCGCCGCGGCATTGGAAGACATCCCGGTCTGATCATGATTGATTCACCCGCTGCCCAGGAAGTTGCTCCAGAAGATCTCCGCGGTCTACTTTCAGGCCTGAAGGTGGTGAGAGAAGAACTTCCACACCTTCAGATATTCGTTGCAGGCATCACTTCCACGGCAATGAGCGAATTCATCCCTCCCAACTGTCGCAAGGAAGCCTCCGATGGAGGTTATCTGTGGTGAGCGATCTTGCAGATGCCCAGTTACACCCGCTGGAGAAAGCTCTGCAGGCGTTGTTGGTCCAAGGCAAAACACCGCGTGTAGATGATCTTGGTGGGCTTGATGCAATTGCCAAGGCCGCCTCGTCGCTGGCGACGTCGCCGCTGGCGGGCGAGATTCTGTTGGCGCTGCTCCGCACGCCGAGCGAAGCTCTTGGGGATGATGCGCATCTGTGGAAGGAAACCATTGGGTGTCTGGTGCGCGGGGCGACTAACGACATCGTACTGATCGAGATGGTCGATGCCACTGTTGCCTGTGGGGAGTTGCGGGAGACTGCTGTTGAAGATGTTTTCATGGCCTTTCTACACAAGGCGACCGACTTGTCAGGGCGCATCTCAGGGTACGCTCGTGCGATCGCTCTCGACGGTGCCTTCCGCTTGGCTGCGTCCACTCGCCGGATGCAGTTTCGCCTCCTTGACGTCCTGCTTGGTATCAAGGCGTCCGACGAACCGATTTTTCTCCGCTACGCAGCGAAGATTATGGGTGTCGCGCATTCGCACTGGCGGGAGGGAGAACTGCTTGGCATCCTGCAAGGCCTTGCAGAATGTGAGGAGGCCGCATATGACGCAAGCTTTGAAATGGGGATGGCGGGGTTGACCTCCGCGCTGGATGAGTCTCGTCGAGACGTAGCGGACTCCCTATTCAGAGACGCGTTACTCTGGTTCAAGAAGGCCGAGGCAACGCGAGAGACTGCGCCAGAGGCCGTGCTCTATGGTGAATGCCTTGATCTGCTGACGGACTTCGAGGCGCACAAGAGCAAGCTCGAACTGAATCGACGCAGCGCTTTAATTCACAAGGCCGCCTTTGAATTGCTCGCTTGGCATACGGATGCCAGTGCGCCAGCTTGGCTTGGTGCACGCCACCTGCAAGCTGCTTGCTGGAACGATCTCGCGAACACCTTGGCATCCCTTGCCGAAAGTCTAGACGAAGTTAGCTGGTGGGAACCCAAGGTCGTCATCGAGAGTCAAGTTTTAGCCGCGTACAGTGCGGGACGAACGATCCTCAAGCGAAATCGCGACGGGCACCTCGAGACTTTGGTCCGGCCAAGAATAGAGTCCTCTATCAGCGGACGCGAAGGGCAGGCCTATCTTTTGAAGCGCTGGCTCGTGCAGAACCGCGAGCACGAATTGGTTCCGGAGGCCAATGCCATCCTAGAGGGCATCGAACGCGCTATACCGAATCGCGCCGAAATCTCGCGGAACCCCATTGAGGCAGCCGCCGTTTGGGCGCCGGTTGCTGCCGTACTCTCACAAGCCCGCTGCAGTGAAGATACTGAACGGAGAGTAAGGGAGGTCATCGCCAACGCATTCGCTTCGAGTATGGAGAATCTGAGCGGGGCAGAGATTGATATCTTTGACCATTGCCGATCGGCAGTTGAGAGCCATCCAGATCACCGTGACAACATTCGTGGCGCCAAGTTGTTCGACACCGTACTGCTATGGACGGTAAGGTTTCTGAAGAACCGACTTGAAGTGACCAGAAAGGATGATCCTTCAGTGGCCTATCTCTTTGAAACCACGGATGGCACGGTGCCGCCGGAAAGCGCCCTGCAGGAGGACTACTTTCGTTGGTTGTCCACCCAAGCTGCTGCCGGAGAGATCGAGGCAACGAATCTTGGCGGCGGTCGCGCGGACGTGGCGCTCAAAACGACTGGTGAGCGGATCGTAGTTGAGGTCAAGCGCGAAACGCAGGACGCATCGTTCGACTTCTTGGCGAAAAGCTACGCGGGGCAAACCACCGATTATCAGAACGTCAGTATCCGACTGGGGTTCCTGCTGGTACTTGACCTAACCGAGGCGAAGCGCCAAGGCACCCCGCATATTCGATCCCTTGTGGAGTGTCGCTCCGTGCTCAGGAAAGACGAGGCGGAACCGCGGCATGTCGTCGTCGTGAAGGTGCCGGGGCGGAGATACCTGCCCAGTGCGATCAGTGCGAGTGCAAAGGGCGCGACGGACTCTGCCGCGCCAGCACGAAAGATTGCAAGGAAACAAAAAAAATAGGCCGGTGGATTTTCGCCACTAGTCGAGCTGGCCATGGCGGTCCAGCATTCGCATCAAGACGCTGTTCGCGTGCGTGAAATTGTCCCGCTGGCCGCGAAGCTCGTAGGCCCATTTCGCGCCGTGGAGAGATTGTTGCGCAGGCGCCAGACGATCATCAGCAGACCCAGCACCCGGTCGCGTGGGTCGCCATTCGTGCCCTTGATGACAGCTTGGACGAGATCAGGGTGGTCTGAGGGGCGAAGATTGAGGAAAGAGAAGTGATGGGTCAATGCCCCATCGGCGAAGTAACGGTTCCGAAAGTAGGCAAGCTCCGCGTCGTAGAGATCTGCCTCAAGCGTACCGTCTGCCGCCCAGCGATCGACCTGTTCCCGGATGCGGTCGGCACGAGCGAAATTGCCCATGATCTGCGCTTCGAAAAGACTCCAGAGAAAGGCGAAGTCAAAGATGACGCGGCGGTCTGGATCAGGAAGATCCCGAAAGCCAGGCGCGCGCCCTTCCAGCCATAGCTCGCTTGCACTCTGTCCGTTGTCATTCATGGCTCAGTCCTCCGGTTCTTCGTTACGCGGATCGAGCTCCGAAAAGTCGCTCAGCGTGTCACAGTTGAGGCAGTGGTACATCTGCGATGCCTCCTGAAAATGCATGCCGCAAAAGCACCCGCAGAAGGGACAGCATTCGTCGATTTCAAGGTCTCCCCATTCCCATACGCCGAGATACTCGGGGACTGCGTCACGGTCATAGCCGACGATCTGGAAGGCGTCAGCATTCTTGGCGACAAACCCATCGCGGCCGGCGCGCATGAGAATGAGCAGGATGTCCGCCGGCTCAATGGCGAACCACTCTCCCCGTACACGGGTCGCCTCAAAGTGATGGTGGAGGTGCCGCTCAAGCTGGAACGAGTCGACAGTGTCGATCCAACCGAGCAAACGCAGTTCCAGAGGATTACCGGTCTGAAGGTTGCGCTTGCGCACCTCTATATTCTTCGCGACCCCAATCTTGATCGGGGAGCATCCATTTTCATCTTCGCCAATGAAATAGACTGGCACGTCGCGCTCCTTGCGGTTTTAACGGAGCCGGTCGAGCAGGATCTCGACCATCTCCTGGTTTGAGGACGCGATGATGTTAAGTGGGCGGTTCTCTTGCCGCATGAGTGCGGTCAGGAGGCAGGCCGTGACAAGCCAAAAGGATGAACCTCCCGGGACACTGTAGTCGCCAATCATGGCCGTTATCCGCTCAGCGATCGGCGGATATTGCCGGTTCCCCCGGTGCGCGTGTGTCGGGGTCATCGCATGGATGATCAGTGCGGCGATCGGCGCGATCAAGCGCTGCTCAATGCCCACTACCATGGTCGACCCTCTTGACGTACGGCGGACAAGTGGGTGGGGACGGCCGGATTGTCATGGTGCCTCCACCGCGGTCGCCTCGGCGAGGATGTCGTTGGCCTCCCATTCGTCGCCGCGCCGGTTCGTCACGAACTCGCGATCCCAGACTCCCCAATTCGGCGACAGCGGAGTCTGTGCCAGGGGATTGTGGACATAGGTGATGGGACGGACCTGGCGCGACAGGTTGCCGATACCAATCCGCGACCAGATCACGCCCGATATGTGCGCAAAGCGCTCATTAAGAAATGCGGTGCGCGGGATCGGATTGCGCTCACGCTGGATTAATGGCGCGGCGTGAAAGCTTTCTTCAAGAACGCCGCCAGTCTCTCGGTCGATGGTGACGTAGGCATCCCCGATCGGAAACAGCGTCGTCATGATGAGCGGTAATGGCTGCTCGGCGACGTAGACGCCGAATCGGCTAGCGCTGATCGCGATGATGCGCGGGTCCTCCGGCGCGATCACGCCTTGTTCGATGTAGCGTCCAATCTTCTGTGCCTTGGTCCAGAAAGCGCTGGAGGTTCGAAGCTGCGCTTGCCTGATTGGTGCGGCGACAAGACTCCCGCCTTCGTTGATCGGAACGGGCCGCACGATCTGGTCTGGCCCTGGAGCACCTTCGTCCGGGGTGATGGCCTCGATCCAGATCCGACGGCCGTCTTCGAGGACGCACAGATCGGGTTGCCCGCCATCGCGTTCGCGTTCGACAACGGGAAGCAAGGTGCATCCGGCTTCGAGCAGCGTGCAACCCAAGTACATCTCCCAGAAGCGGCCATCGACGTCGCGCGCAAAGCCATGCCGGAAATCGGAATCGGCATAAGGCTCGTAGCGCGACCACATCTCCTGCAGCATGGCGCGAAGCTGCTGCTCGATAGGAGACTCAGCGGCCTTCAGGTTCTCGAACCCGAGATCAAGATTGGCGCCATCAACGTCGAATAGGTTGCTCATCGTCCGTTCGTCTCACGCCCCACGTGGAATCTGTTCCCCGTCTGTCGGTAGCGGAGGCTTGATGCTCACGGCCACAGGCTTCCAATGCTCATCGCCGTGCTGCTTTGCGACATACAGGCAGCCGTTGGTGAGGGGCGGAATGCCGTCATGAGGCATGGTGTCGTTGACGATTGATAGCGAGCGAAATGCATTTGAATGGCACAGGACTGGCGTCCAGCATACCGGCAGACGGGCGCTCGTCTGGTCATGTCAAATTTCCCTTCTGGCCGAACAATGGAGGGAGCTTCGCCGCATTGCTGACCAGTAATTGGTAGTCCGGCGGCCCCTGCCTGGATGCGTCCAATGCGAGACGCAAGTCCTGGATGGCATACGAGGCCAGACATTCGCGCACCCGCAGGCGCATGGCCCGGGCGCCAGGAAAGTACTCATGGGCGATCATCTCTTGCTGTGAGATGGACAGGGCAGGGTGGGCAACGATCACGAGCTCCAGCATGCGCAACCACTCCGCGTCGCCCTCTCGCGGATTCGAGTTCGGGGTATCCAGAAGTTCGGCTGACGCCATGCGACCCAGTGTGAAGTCGCGATAGCCCAGGCGCTTTGCGCACCAAGCGCGCACATGCCAGCGCCGGGGTGCGCGCACGAATGCGTGGGGAAAGATGATCCGTTCCGAGCCCGCCGGCGAGGACATGGACCGGTAGACGATTTGGACGCCGGCCTGCTGCTTGACGGCGCGAAACAGAGTCGAAAACAATTGTGGGGCTACCGCAGAGAGATCGACGCGGGCATCCTCTACGAATCCTCCGATCAGGCGGTCCTGGTGCGTGCTCACGATCCGCAAGTATTCGTCGGGCGAGCGTCTCGCGGAATGCGGATCTGCGAATTCGAGTGGGGCATGAGCCGATGCGCGTCGGGCGCGGCGTCCCATCCGCTTGACCAGTTCGCCCAAAAGGCGGCTTGCCCACACGGCTTTGACGTCCAACAACTGTCGAATGCGCTCGTTGTCGATCGCGCCTTCCCAGGTCAGTACGGTTTCGAGATTGGTCAGGTGGGACACGGAACCGATGGATCGAATTGCGATGGCCGAAGCATACTACAAAATTAGCTTGCAAGCTAATTTAGCTTAGAGTATAAATTGTCATGAACTTATTCGATCGCCTGCCCAATGCGCTCTTTGGCCCGCTAACCGGCCGCTACAACCGCCGGGCCTGGGAGCTGCTGATACGGTTGTCGGAGCGCTTTTTCGGTGCGGACTGTGTGCCGCCGTATGCCGAAGGCTATCTGCACGAGCAGGTGACGAAGGAGATCGAACGCTTCTTGCTTGACGAGCAATGGGAGGAGGAGAACGCGGAGGCTGCGGCGACACCGATCAACGTGCAGGCCAACCAATGGCTGGCGCGGCTGGTTGAAACCGGTTGGCTGATCGAGGACCGGGTTGGGCTGCGGGTCTTTGTCAGCATGCGCCCAGTGGTGGCCCGATTCTTCGATGCCCTGGAGCAGTTTGCGCTCGACGGCCCGCAATTGGTCGGCGGCAGCATCCAGATGATCTACAACCAGCTCAAGGCAGCGCAGTCCAATCCAAAGGAACAGGCAGCCGGCTTTCAGACAGCTGCCCAGTCTTGCTCGCGACTGATCAACAGCCTGAACGCAACTACCTTGAGGGTGAGGGACCTCATTCGCGATCTGACGCAGGAGCAGGCCACGCCTGTCTTCGTGAGGCGCTTCTTCAGTGAGCACATCGAAGAACTCTATGTTCGTGACTTCCGCCAGATGCGCACGGAGAACCATCCACTGATGCTGCGCTTTGAAATCATCGAGCTGGTCGATGCGATCGCGACCACGGAGCCGGCCCGCGAGCAGCTGTTGACTGGCTACCGCGCGCTGCCCGGTGCTCGCCATGAGGCGGTTGAGGACATGCTGGCTCGTGACGTTTCGAGGTTCCAGCGTCTACTGGACGTTGAGAAGTTCCTGGAGCGAATGGACCGCGTCATCGACTCTGCGACACAGCGGGCGCTGGCCTATCTCGGCTATCGCCTCAAGGCCTCGGAGCGGCTCGAAGATGTCTTGGCGGACGCTGTCGCCAGCGCGTGCCGCCTGGCTGACCAGGGTCAGCCCATCACTGGCAGGCTGCTCTCTCCACCGCCTGTAGTGGCGGACTACCGTCTGCGGATGCCCAACCTGCCGGCGGCCAAGCCAGACCGCCGCGCGATGGTCAGGCGCGAGATGACGCCGCGAGAGCGCGCCGAACTGATGCTTCGTCGGGCCATGATTCGTCACCGGGATACAACGCCCGCGGCGATCAGGCGCTATGTGCAGGCACATGTGCCCTTAGGCTCGGAGATCGAGGGCGCCCACCTCCCCGTGTACGGGGTGGATGACGCGGTGGCGGTCCTGGTGTTGATGCGACTTGCCGCCATCGGGCGTGTCAACCCGAGGGCCCTGCGCGCCAATCCGCTGCTGCGGAACCTCGACTTCGAAGCAGTCATGGATGAAGGCGGGCGGGTAAGCACAGAGCTGTTCGAACTACCGGGATTCAAAGTGAGAAGGAGGTCCACCAATGCCGCGTGACTGGAATGCCCTTGCGGCAAACTCCGATGGACTGTATGAGGCGAGCGATTTCAAGCACGCCATGTACCAACTGGTCGTCCAGCAGTGCATCTATCTGCGACAGCGCGATCAGGCCGTCGCATACCGCCTGATCTCGGCGCACCGGGATGCCTTTGGCGAGGCCGTCGTACTGATGGGATTGCGCCTGGGCTTCGTCGATCGGCACGAGCTCTGTTATGTCACACAGGATGGTGGGACGCAGAGCCCGATGGATCTGCAGGAGACGCTCTTCCTGCTGACGTTGCGCCACGTCTACCACGCCCGCGCAAGCGCTGGCGACCTCACACCGGACGGCGACGCACTGATTGACATCGCGGAGTTCGAGGAAAGCTATAAGAGTTTGTGTCACCGGGATTTCGATGGGCGAGTGGACACCCTGCGCACCCTCTTGAAGATGTCGGCGCGGCATGGCGTTGCGAGGGCCGTGGATGCCCCCGAAGGGGATCCACAACCTTTCGCCATCGTGATCTGGCCAGGCGTCGTCGAAGTACTGAGTGAGCATGCGCTGAACCGGTTCGGCGCCGATCTGAAGGCGCGCGTGGTCACAACGGAGGCGCCGGCGGTGGCGCAGGAGCCTACTTCATGAAAACCCTGGTCGCCGTGCACGTCGTGCAGTTCTCATTGTGGGACTACGAGACATTCCAGATCAGTCCCGGGGGCACCGGTGTCATCGGCCCCAATGGCGCTGGCAAGACGAGCTTGGTCGATGCCGTCCAGATCGCAATGGTCGGCGGGCACGGCCAGCACCTGCACTTCAATGCGCAATCGGTGCACAAGGACTCTCGGTCGATCCGGGCCTATGCGCTCGGCACGATGCGCTCCGGAGAAGGCGAGCAAGGTGTCGTGTCGCGCAAGCGGGACGTGGCGCTGTCGTACATTTCGCTGGTTTTCCGCGGCCAGGAGCCGGGCGATGTGCTCAGTGCAGGCATATGCATCCATGCGACGACTGCAGACCATCGGGTCATGGGTCTATACGTCCTGCCCGGCGTGGAGTTGAAACTGGAGCACCACCTGGAGGACCTGGGGGATCGAGGCAAGGCCCCGATTGATTGGGAACTCTTCGCCGAATTCGGACGCTCGCATGTCCGTGCCGCGGGGCGCACGCCCACCATCACGACGCGGCCCGAGACCTACATGCAGGAGTTGCTGCATAACGTGCAGCAGGGGGTCGATGTGCGCAAGTTCCTGCGCGCCTTCGGTCACAGCATCAATCTCAAGGCCGTCAGCAGCGTCGGGGACTTCCTGCGCGGCTACCTTGTCGAAGCCACACCGATCGACAAGCGGGGGACCCTTCAACACATCAAGACACTTCGCAGCCTGGGTCGGCAGATCGAAGATGTGACGGCGCAAGTGGCACGGCTCGAAGTGATCGAGAAGCGCTACGCGAAAGTTGCTGGCCTGCACCGCCAGACAGCCGTCGCTCGAGCGGTCGGCCAGCAGGTTCGACTGGAGGCAGCCGACGAGAGCGTCGCCAGTCTGGACGCGGAAATCAACGAGCTCGAAAGGCAGCTGGCGAAGGCTCGCCAGGACCTGCCGCACCTGGCGCAAAGACACCAGACACTGCACGCGGCGTATGAGAGCCTGCTCGCTCGGCTGGGCGCCGATCCCGAGGCCCAGCAACCCGCACAACTGGAACAGTTGCGCAAGGCACATGGCGCGACCGTCCAACAGGCGCGCAAGGAAGTGGAGCGCTTGGCGCTGCAGCTACGTGAAGCGATGCTGGAGACAGCGGTGGCTCTGGTGGCGCGGCACGCGCAGAAGGCGAGCGCGGTGGAAGAGGAGATGAAGCGCTGGGACGGCTGGGCTAAGGCAGGACACATCGCGACCCCGGAGGAGTTGAAGACGGCGTTGGACATCTTGGCGGCGTGCGAGACGCAGTTGGGCGGCGAACGCACTCTCGCCCGTCAGGAGGAGCATGAAGCCAAGGCCACAGCGCTGTCCGCCAAGGCCAAGCTGCGGGCCGTGAACCAAGGCAAGCGGATCACCGATGGCGATGTCGCGACGGCTGCGGCCCTCTTTGAGCAGGCCGGGATCGCCTATGAGCCCGTGGCCAGCCTGGTGCAGGTCACTGATCCGCGCTGGCGGGGTCCCATCGAGACATTTTTGGGCCCCCATCGCCTGGCGCTCGTCGTCGAAGCCGGAAGGGAGGATGAGGCGGTTGACCTGATCCGGCGGCAGCGGGTCAACAACGTCACCGTCGTGCAGCCGGAGCACCTGCGCGATGACATTGGCCGCGCGCCAGCGCCGGACAGCGTCGCGGCGCTGCTGGACAGCACCAATGCAGTCGCTTTGGCCTATCTGCGCAGAATTCTGGGCCGCATGAAGCGAGTGCACTCCACCGAGCAACTACGACATGAGCCGCGCGCCATGACGGTCGATTACATGCTCAGCGCCAATGGTGGGAGCAAGCGAATTCGTCCCCTCGATGAGCAATCCTGGATGCTCGGTGTGAAACTGACCAACGAGGACCGGGTCGCCGCCGTCAATGAGAGCCGCAACGCAGCCAACGCTGAGCGCGGCGCCAGTCTGTACCTCGCCCAAGTCGAAGGGGCGTTCGCCAAGGTCCAGGCCGCCTTGCAGCAGGTCACTCAGGTGTCGTATGCGTCCGCCGTGGCGCAACATGCGTCCGCAGCGCGGGATCTGCAAGCGACAACCGACCCAGCGGCAGTGCCGGTGTCCGAGCGGCTCAAGACTCTGCGCACCGATGTCGAGGAGGCGCGGGGGCAATCGGTCGAAGCCGGAAATACGCTGCATGACTACAAGCTTGCCATCAACGGCAAGGAGACGAGGCTCTCCATCTTGTCTCCACAGCTCACCCGGGCGCGAGAAGACCTCGCGAAACTTGAGAGGGTGCATGCAGAAGCCATCCGCGATCCGGACTGCGACCACGACACCCTGCCCCAGGAGTACGACCGGCTTCAGGCGGCAATTCTGTCGGCCGGATTCGAGCAGGCCCTGATGGAATTGGAGCAGCGCGCGCGCCAGTTGGATTCGAACATCCAGACGGCACTCGCTGTGGCCCGTGACAGCTTTGTCGACTTCATCAATGAATACTCGATCGGGCTGGTGGATGAGCGCAGCGACTGGCGCAAAGCCCATGGCTGGATCGGACGGCACATCAGGAAGCTGAATGATTCGACGCTGAAGGAGTACCGCAAGCAGGCTGATGACGCGCGAGAGGCCGCTGAACAATCATTCCGGTCGGACGTCAAATTCAGGATGCGCGAGGCCATCCAGCGGGTTAAGCAAGAGATCCGCGACCTGAACGCGATCCTGCAAACCTGCCCGGCCTTCACCAATGGCGAGAAGTACCAGTTCTTGGCAAAGCCCTCGCCGGCGCACCGCGACCTGTACGAACTCATCGTCGCCTCACCTGAGGCGGGCGGTGAGGATCTCTTCGGGCAGCAGGGCGTTCAAAACAACCTGATGGCCTTGCTGGAGGACAGCGAAAGCGGCAAGGACCGGGGCAACAACCCGTTGGAGGACTACCGCTTGCTGTTCAACTTTGACCTGCAGATCATCCAGGACGGCAAGGTCGTTGACCTGTTGAGCAAACGAATGGGCGTGGCGTCCAACGGTGAGCACCGCGTGCCCTTCTACGTTATTGCCGGCGCCGCGCTGGCCACGGCCTACCGCATCCGGCCGGGTGTCGCCCAAGTCGGTGCGGGCCTCATGATTCTCGACGAAGCCTTCTACGGGATGGATGCACAGAATACCTATGTGACCGCGACCTTTCTGAAGAGCCTTGGGCTGCAGCTGATGATGGCGGGCCCCGATAGCGACGTCGGCAAGCTCGCCCCCCTGATGGACAACTACTACGATTTGGCCCGGTATGGCTCGGACGTGTTTGCCGAACATGTGGTCGTCAAGGAAGCGGCGCGTGCGTTGTTCTCGAGCGATATCCCGATGCTGCACCCCGAGTTGATCGATGCGGCGGAATCCCAGCTGCTTGCCGCAGCCAGGGTAGGGTGGTCGCATGGCGGACGATGACGACAAGTCGGCCGGGCGCGGTGCGGCGCTGGCGCGCAAGGCGCTGGAGCGGCTGCTGGCTCGAGCGGAGAACGCCGCCGCGAAGGGGCCGGCGCAGACGGACCGCGCCGGCAGGTCCGTGACGCTGCCCCTGTCCGAGAAATCCTTCCCCGAGTACCTTCGCCTGCAACGGCATGCGGACAAGGCCGTGTGCAACGCCAGCCTGCAGCTGGCCGAGCTGGATGGCGCGATAAGCGTCGAATGGGATCACCGGGCGGGCGAACGCGCGCATGTCCAGCGCATCTTGCTGCGCGACGGCGCTGGGCTAGCCCGGCACCTGGGGATCGAGCCGCGCTGGGACGTGGTGGCGCTGGCCAAGCGCCAGTTCGAACCTCACGTCGCCGCGCACCCGGTGCTCGCGCACGTGCTCGAAGCCTGGCGCAAGGGCAATCTGCTGCGCGGCACACGGCCGGGCGAGGTGGCATCGTGGCTCGATTCCATCCAAGTGATGCAGTACTGCGCGTCCAGGCGCGGCGATGATATCGCCATCCGCCGGTTGAGCGCCAGTCTGTTCCGCGACAGCAAGCGCATCGAGGCGATCTGGCCCGCGCTCGATGCCCTGGTGCAGGGCGACGCGACCATGGTGCAGAGCGAAATGGAGGAGCTGTTTTCCGAACTGGGACTGGTCAAGTTTCCGCCGACCCTTCTTGTCGCCGGTAACGTTGCGGTTTCGTACGGCGATGAAACGGTCAGGGCATCGCGGCCATATGTCGGCTTCGCCCCTTCAGTCATCCGCTCGGCCCACGTCGATCCTGGTTCTGGCCAGCGCCTGTTGACCGTCGAGAATCTGACCACGTTCCACGAAATGGCCGTACAGCGGCCGGACGATGCGATCGTCATCTACACGGGCGGCATGCCGAGTCCATCGTGGAAGCGAGCCTACGTAGTGTTTTTGAAGGCGCTTGCGCCGACCGCTGCGCTCCACCACTGGGGCGACATCGATTTAGGCGGATTCCGCATCGCGTCGCACATCGCCAAGTGCTGCGAGCAAGAAGGGCGTTCGCTCCGCTTGCATGGCATGCGCGCTAACGCCGTGCTACCCGGCACCGTTACCCGGCGTGAATTGGTACCCTCGGCACGGCGCGAGATTCTCCGGATCTGTGAACGCTGGGGGTGGGGTGATGAAGCTGGAGCACTTGGGGCGCTCGCGGTCGAGCAGGAAGCGATGGATCCCTGCTGGCCCGAGTGATCGCGGCTGCGTCGCAAGAGTCTGCCGATTTGCTGAACTAGTCTGCGGAGGCTTGCGGCCGGCGCGCCTAGACACGGGCAAAATGGAGCTTTGAATGGTGGCGATAGTTGACGATTCATGCGGTGGAGTAGCCGCTCGTCAAACCGAGTCCAACTCCCGCGCCAGTAAAAGCGCTCGTCTTTTGACGGCAGAAGTGACGGTAAAGCACCATGCCTGGATCCCACAAAGCAAGCATCCATGCGGGCTTCCAGCCCTCGGAAACCGTTGAGTGGGGATGCGCAAGGAAGCGGGCCATCTGTGCAGCCTTCGTCTGGCCCGTCAGCGCGCCAAGCAGGTCATCGAAGGGTCGGACGGCGACATCGACCGCAGTATCTGGTCGGTGCGCGAGAACGGTGGCCAGGCGTCGAGCAAGCTGCTCAAAGAGTTTTCTGCGTTGCCTGATGAGGATCTCGCCGCTGAGGTCGTTGTGGCGGTCCGGGCGGCGTTTGTGAAGCTCTTAGCGGCGCAACAGCGCAAAACCTTAAGCGGAACGTAGCCCCATTCGTTGCTTCTCCGTCATGTCGGACAAATCGCAGTGAGCAGCGGATTGGATGAGTTTGATTCGAATTACCGTCGTGCAAGCGGCAGGATTTCGGGGGGATTTTCAGTGGTAATTCCTGCTGCGCTGAGTCGGCAAGAATCACGCAGTTGAAATACGATAAATGACGAGTACCCTGAATTTTCAGGAGACTCGTATGCGTAAAACCATGTTTGTTCTTTTCATCCTGCTTGGCTCGGCGGTGGGTGTATTTGCCGCGCTCAATGAGAGTGTCGGCCTCAAGATCATCCTGGGCAGTATCGGTACCGCAGCAGGTGCAGCAGTCGGCGGTGCCCTCGCAGAAATTGGCCGTCGCCGCGGTCGGCCCCACACTCAATTCAGCGAGGCAGATGGACTTGCTGCAGTACAGGACGAGCAAGCCCGCAACTACTGGCTGGATAGGGGAAGGCTGACAGCATCGCCAGGCCTGCCGCACCCCGACGACAACGACCCCCGCAGTCACGAACCATGATTACTTGTCACGCTTGAGCAAGTTTTTCACCGCATCCTTGGCGGCGTCAAGCGTCACGTCAGCATCGCCAATCACCTGCTTGCCGGTTTGCGCGAACAGTGACTTCGTCGATTTGAGCGTGCCATCGGGCGTTTTGACGATCTCTGCCTTCGCATCGAAGTTGCCGACGGCACCCGTTGTCTGGCCCTGAATGTGTCCATGAGCCCGCTGAATCTCTGCCCTGACCGGCGATGGCCCTGCTTTGGGAGTCTTGCCCGGCGCGGCGCCGGTCTTCTGTCCCGCCACGCGCCCGTCATTGCCCTGTCGAGTGGTATCCAAGGTGGGTGCAAAGACGCTTTCAGAGCGTCTCTGCTCGTAAGCCTCACGGACGCTCCCAAACGAAGAGGGCAAAGCTGTCCCATCCGAGAATACTCGCGTGGGACGCAACCCTTGTCGCGCCAACTCGGATCCCATCATCGTATGCGCCGCAGCACTGGTGCCGCCATACTGTTCGGCATAGCGCATGAACATATCCAGATTGTGCGGGTCCTGGGCGATGTCGATGGACAAGGTCTCCCCACGCTCGTGCGCCGCACTCATGCGTTCGGCCAGACCCTGACGCTGGGCGAAAACTGCTTCAGCGCGTTCCGCCTGGGAAGTTGCCGTGGCCAGTCGGGACGACATGTCGCGTCCCTCCCTGCTGTCGGACGCGATCACATTCATCACGCTGCTGTCCCGCGAGACCCGGTCGCCGAACTGCTTGAACGCGGCCAACTGCTCGGTGGTCATGGTATTGAGCACCTTCTGTTCATCGCTCAGGATGCCCGACTGGTAGTTCTTCCCGGCGCTGCCCTGGATTTTCGCGCCGGCGGCGGGGGTGGACAGGCCCAGAGAGCCGCTGGCCCCGAAGGCAATGTGGGCGACCTGCGATTGCGACAGCCCGGTGCGTTGTGACACGCTCTGTGCGATCTGGTCCAGGTTGTTGAGACTTTCCCCCAGTTGTTCGAAGCTACTGGACGCGGTGCCCGTGCTGTTACGCGTTGAGCGCAGCTTGCTCACCCCACGAGTGAACGCTTCCGTGAGCGTGGCCGAGCGCTGCTGCCCAGCGGAAACCGCGTCGCTGCGCGCCGCTTCCGCCTGGTGACTGGCCTCGGTCAGGTCCTGTTCAGACACCCGCATCGATACCACGCGCGAAGCAAACCCCTGGTTGCGCAACAGGCTGGCCGCGGTACGCCCCGTCAGGGCGTTGGAGGACAAGGTGTTCCCGCTCAAGTCGTTCTGCAAGCTCCCCATGAACGCCGAGGTGCGGTTCGGTGCCAGTTGCATCTGGTCCATCCCCACATTGCCCATGCTGACATTGCCGGCCGCCGCACTGCTGGTGGCGCCGGACAGCGTGCCCTGCAGACCCGACAACCCACCCACGAGAGCTGTGCCCATGTTCTCCATGCGCTTGAGCGCCGCCCAGGCGATGAAGGGAACGCTGATGGCCAGGTAACCCACCACAGCTTCCCCAGATATCGCCCGCGAGTAGATGGTTGAGGCCGTCTGAAGGGCGAGCGCCTTGGTTCCGGTGCCGAGATCGGCCGCCGCGGCCAGGTCATAGGCCGCGTAGATTGATGCCATGTAGTTCAGGATGGCGTACAGCGGTGGCCAGAGCTGAATCCAGATCAGGATGGCGGCATAGCCCTTGAACGCCATCATGGTTTCGCGACCGCTGGTGAGCAGGAGCAGCAGGACGAACAAGGGGAACAGGGCGTAGGTGATGGCCTCGACCACATTGCGGAACACCGGCAACGCCTGTTCAGCCACCTTGCCATAGTTGAGCCAGGATGCATTCTGCTGGGCCACGGCCTGCGCCCGGCCCACTGCCAGCGCCATGGCTGCCGGATCGTTCACCTTCTGGCCGACGATCTTCCCCGTGTCTTCAATGGCGTTGAGCACCGCGTTCTGCCGGATGATGTCGGCCGCCGTGGCGGCAGCGTTGGCGATGCTGTTCTTGAGATAGGCCTGCTGGACCTGGCCCGCGATAGCGGCCGCGGCCGCGGCCCCCGGCAGTGTCGGATTAAGCTGGAAGGCGAGGCGTCCCTGAATCCGGGTGATCTGGGCGGGCAGGCGACCATTGAGACCCAGATAGACATTCGGGCAGGTATCGATGCTGATGCCTGCAGCACCCGTCACCGTGCTGAAACGCGCCGGGTTGGGTGAAGCCATCAGCGGCCAGACATCGCCAGAACTGGAGAACGTTGCCGGATCAAGGGTTCCGTCCACCAGATCATAGGTCGTGCAGTTATGGATGAAGTTGATCAGGTCCGTGCGGAATCCCGGGTCCTGAAAAACCACATTGCCGGTTTCGCGGATCAAGCGGTTACCGAACATCAGGCCGTTCTGCTGGTAGCTCAACTCCGCTGGGAGAGCCCCCGGCCCCGGGATCACCTGGAAGGCGGTTTCGAACAGACCGGTCAAGGTGTGGCCGATGGTGCTGGTAAGGCTCCCCAGCACGGCCACACCGAAAGGCACATTGTCAACGATCTTGACGGCCGATCCCCCGGTCTTGTCCACGATGCCTACCGTCACCTTGGGCACGATCAGCACGGAGAACACCAGCACCACCGAGCCCAGCCATTTCCAGCCCTGGAGCTTTTCGGGTGCGAAGGCGTAGGCGATCAAGGCTGAAACAAAGCCGCAGAACGCCACAGCGGCCAAGGCGGACCGGTAGTCGTTCGAAGCATGAATGGCCGCTGCGGCGTTGAACACGCCGAACAGGCTGTCCGAATTCTGGTAGGCGTAGATTTCCCACATGATGGTTCATCTGACGTCCGTTACCGGGCGAGGTAGGCCGCCTGCTGGCCGAGCATGTCGATCACATGCTGGGGCATGCTGGAGCGCAATTGCCGCTCCAACTGTTCCAGATGGCTGGACACGGCCCGAAACGAGCCCACCTTCTGGTACAGCAGGCTCTTCTCCTGCGACAGCTGCAGCAGCATGGCCTGGGCGCGCTGGCGGATATGGTTGACCTGTTCACGCTGCGTCTGCTGCAGGGTGTAGTCCTTGTCCAGCGCGGCCATGCCGAGCCGCAGATTGCGCTCCAGAAACACATAGGCGTAATCGGCGGCGATCACGTCCCGGTACTGGCCGATCAGGCTGTCCGAAAGACCGGAACCGGGAATCGTGGCGCCGATGGACAGCATCTTGTAGACAGGCTCGGTGGTCTGGTTGACGAAACCAACCTCAGGCGAGTTGTTGGGAATGGCGGTGCGCGCGGCGATCTTGTCGGCAATCGACCGCATCATGGTTTCCACCTTCACCGTGAACGGGGTGTGCGTGTAGCCGGTGTTCAGGGTCACCGCATCGCAGTTGGTGTAATCGTTGCAGCGCAGCAGGTGCTGCACGACGTCCGTGCCGGTGCCGGCGGCTTGTCCATAGAGCAGTTGACTGATGGAAGTGAGGGTGGGCGCAATCGGCTCTGGGTCGCGGTTGGCATCTTCCGGGTAGAAGATCACCGTACCCACCAGGCTCATGATCAGTTCGCGCTCCTGATCGTCCAGGTAGGCACCGGTGTATTGCAGGGCCTTCCAGGTCAGGTTACCGACGAAGGGTGCCTTGTTGCGGATATTGGCGTCGCCGGACGACCGGGCCGAGGCCAGGATGCTGCTGCGGTCCGTTGCGCAGCGGCGGCGTGCCGCGTCCCGGTCACTTTCCAGACCCATCTCGATGGCCAGGTCGGCACAGGTTTCCTGCGAACTGTAGCCGCTCGCTTCGGCCGCTGTACTGACAATGGCCTTGGCGGTCTCGCAGGAGTTGATGCGGGCGTTGTTGATCCAGGTCTCCAGGCCCTTGGCCCACTTGGTCAACCCGCCCAGCAGGGGCGACACCGCTTCCAGCGCCAACTGGAAGGCGATGCCCGGCAGGGCCGCCGTGATGTTTCTGAGCATGTTCTTGAACTCGGTGGCGGAAATGTGGCTGAAGCTGCCACCAAACACGTCGATCCCGCCGCAACCGGTCTTGGCGCTGGGAAACTGCACGGCGGCCAACTGGTAGACCTTGTTGGGGGAACGCATCATCAGGCTGCCGCCGGTGTAGGTGTTGAAGGTCTGACCCCGAAACGCTCCCGGCGCCGTGTAGTTGCCGATGGCCCCGAGGTTGTTGAACATGGTGTTCACCTCGGCGTTGAGGTCACCCGCAAGCAGCGGATGCGGGGCGATGGCCATCACGGCCATCAGGGTGAACGTAATGGCAGAGGCACCAGTTCTTTGAATCAAGGTACGGGTCATGGCGGACTCCTACGGGAAGACAGACTGAAGGCCAATCAGGCGCGAGGCACCGGGTACCATCGCATCAGCCTGCGGTGTAGCGACCAGCGCGATGCGCTCCAGCAACTGCGCCTCGGACAGCACACCAAAGCCAATCGGCGTGATCTTTCCGGTGAAAGGCTGGGCCAGGAACACGGCGGGGACCTGGGTCACCTTCAGCGTCGTGGCGATGCCGTTGTCGGCGCGCGCATCGGGGAAGCCCGGTATCGGCCCGCCATCCACCCCAATGGCCACGACCTTGATGCCATGACGCGCCTGGAAGGCCTCCAGCGTGGGCGCGAACGCATGGCAGTAGGGGCAGTCGGAGCGGTAGAAGAAGAACAGCACATGGTCCCGGCCCAGATCGGCGATGGAACGGGAACGTTCCGTGAGCTGCTGCTTCTCGAACACCTCCAGGGCCTTCGCCCCTACGGGTCGGCCTTGCAGGGTCGGGTCAAGCTCCGGCGTCGCCCAGGCCACGCGCTGCGCCACATCCGCAAAATACGATGCGCGTTCGACCACTTGGGATTCGAGTTCCATGTAGCGGCGCACATTGGCCTCGGTGGGCTGCATGATGGCGATGTTCCGGGTCTCCTCCAGCGTTTTCTGCAGTCGCTCGAACGCCGCCAGCTCCGGGGCCTTGGGTGGCTGAACAGGTACCACGGGCGACGCGGGTTTGGGCGGTACTGCTGGCTTGTCAGCGTCATCAGGTTCCGGCTCTTCGTAAAAGTGCCAGCCCCGCCAGGTGTCCGACCAGTAACGTCGCGGGGCGTCTTGGGCGCTGGCGGTCAAGGCACCGACCGTCAACGAGACCGCGCAAAGAACCAGGGCCAGCCGGGTGATGGCGAAGAAGGATGTCGGGTTGTTCATGGCGACTCCTTTACTGCAGCGACTTCGGTGGCAAGCCGTCGAGGCAGTAGTTGATACCGAACTCCATGGTCTGCTTGCGCGGTGCTGGGGCACCGGGCAGCAGCACACCGTCCTGCGAGAACAGCACCTTGAGGCGGCTGCAGCCCGGCTGCTGGTAGCGCCGTTCGGTTGTGACGTCGATGAAGATCGGTGAGGAGGCACCAAAACGCTGGCTGATCGCATTGGCGACGTCACCTGTCAGCACGCCGTGCGCTTCACCGTTGGTGGCCTGAATCGCGGCCAGCATCACCGGTCGCGCATCCGGGACGGGCGTGCGTGGGTACATTTGCGCGGAATCGTCCGCAAACGCGGGTATTGCGAATGCTGACATGGCGATGGCCGCCATGACGAGCAGGAACGTGGAAGGCTTCATTGGCATTTTCCCTGACCGTAGTAGCAGTTGGAGGCCCGGTTGGCGTTGCCGCTCTGGAGGGCATTGACGTTGGGCAGCTTGGGCACGATGGACGCGTAGAACTCGGTCAGATCCATCCGCGAGAAATCCATGCTCTGCAGTTGGGCAATCGAGAAGCCCGAGCAATCAGGGCTCTCGGCGCTGCCCCAGCCCTTGCCGAACTGCTGGCGTCCCTGTTCATTGATGATCCGGGCCAGCTTGCTGTTGAAACAGCATTTGCCGGTGGTGTTCTCAATGCACGAAACGCAATCGCCGAAGATGCGGATGCAGGAGGAGCAGTAGCTGCCAATGGTGTGGCACAGGCCAGCACCTTCCTTCATCGCGAGCTTTCCTTCGTTTTCGTTGCAGGACATCATCGACATGACGACGTAGATCACGACGGCAATGGCCAACGACCAGGGATCGAAGGCGATCACCATGCTCTCCCCCGAATACATGACTGCCGCACCTGCGGGCAGCGCGGTGCCGTTGACGGCGACCGTGACGCCATAGCTGGTGAACGAGCCGCTGAACCCGCCGCTGGTGAGCAGCGCAGAAAGCCCCTGGTAAAGAAACGCGCGGTTCTCCGAATTCATCAGGACGTCGTATACCAGCCGGGAGCCGGTGCCGAACAGGCTCTGGTTGCTCATGCCCGCGCCGGACGCGTCTGCCGCGCAGCAGTTCGTGAACAGCCGGTCCCGGCAACTGTTGGCCTCGCCCTTGAATACCTGCAGGTTGTTGGTGTCCAGGTACACGCCCGCCTCGCGTGCCGCTTCCATGAAAGACATGGAGCGGGCGAAGTCGCTGTCGTTCGTATGGCTCGTGTTAAAGCAGCTCCCCGCGAGGCAGAACACATTGGCGGGGCAGTTGGCTGCCGTCACGTTGGTGCCCGGTGCCACCGGGCAGGTATAGCTGTTCTCGGTAACCTCACAGACGCCCGTGGTCGCGTTCATCTGGCGGCAGGCCGTGCTGGCCCGCGTGCATCCTGCGGCAATCAGGGGGGCGCACTCGTTGGAGCTGGCGCCTTGCGGACAGGACAACGGTGTCTCGTAGCGCCAGCAGGCGCGCGTGACCGGAACGCCGTCTATGCTCTTGGTGGCCGGTCCGTCGACACAGCGCGCCGCACCGGCCATCTCGCAGCGGGGACTGGTGCCGCTTCCTTGGCTCAGGGTTGGGCATTGGTCATCCCATTGATCTGTTTCAGCCACAGCAGTCCGGGGTCGGTCGTAACCCAGGGTCATCTGCGGAATGGGGCCATAGGCGGGATTGACGCGCCAGCCGATGATGGGGCGCTGGGAAGAGACCGTCCAGTAAGTGCTCTGCAAGGTGCCCGTCACGTCGTAGCCAAAGTAGGGCGAATACGTCGCTGACGGTGCGTAGCAGGTGGGCTCATCCAGGTGGCTCGACGAGTAGTCCTCGCCGCTGCCGGCCCAGGTCAGGATGTTGTTGCCGCTTTGCGTCCCAGTCTGGCAGGCACCGTAGACCTCCAGGAAGGGGCGGACTTGCGTGCAACTGTAGTCACCCCCGTCGCCGCCACTGCCGGTGCAGACCGTTCGGTACGTGTTGGCGACCATGGCCGTCAGGTGGCAAGCGTCGCCGATGCACTGGTTGTCGGCAACCCAGACGCCGTTCGGACCATCGGCCCAGCCGTACGGCGTGTTCGGCAGCGCGGCCACCTTTTGCGGAAACACCAGGGGCGTCGTCATATCGACGTCGAAGAAAGCTTGCGGAGCACCGTTGCTGGTGATGCGGAAATGCTGCTGCACCACCGGCCGGCCCGACACACACTGCAGGTCCAGCCCGGTGCTGCCCGATCCGGCATGTGCGAACCAATCTCCCGGTGTACAGCTTTCGCTGCGCGCCACGGAAACGCTCAGGGTGCGCGCGCAGGACTGCTGGGTGCTGCCGCTGTACTGTCGGCAGACGCGGGTTTCGGTTGTGGGTGTGTTGACCGTACTGACCTGGCAGCCGCTGTAGTAGCTCGCGATGTCTTCCAGCGTGGTGGCCGGGTTGCCGGCGATGCGGCGTGCGGCCAGCACCGCCGGGTCGTTGGGGGAGACGGCATCGCGCGGCGTATTGGCCGAGGACAGCGCGCCGCGCTGTGCCTGGCACACCGGGTCGTTGGGGGTCAAGGTGCAGGCGGCGAGCCGGGCGTTGATTTGGCCCGACAGGTTGGGCTGGCCGTAATAGGCGCCTTCAGGCGGCATTGTCGTGTAACCGGGCACGACCTCCGTGGCTCGGGGGGCGGTGATCTGGCTTCGTGTTACGGTGTTGGCAGCCTGGCCTGCAGCCGTGCCTTCATCGTGCGCTTGGGCCACTGCCGCGGTTTGTGTCGTGACGAAGCACAACAGGGTGAACCAGGTGACAACAAGTCGAATGGGGCGGCGCATGTCAGTTCCCCTGTCCCTTGATGCGCCGCAGGAATCCGGCAGCGTCCTTGGCGAACTGCGGCGACCTGCGTTGCATGTATTCCAGCGCATAGTCGAGGCTCACGTCGCCCGTGGTGCGCAGGAAACCCTCGGGTGGCGCACAGGTGCCGCTGGCACAGGAAACCGGGCGCGTGCCGTCACGCACCAGCACGAAGCTGGGCACGCGCTCGATGGCGAAGCGGTCGAAGGCCTGCGGGTCGATCTGAATGGCCACCTGGCGTTGGCCAATCAGGCCTTGCACCTGCGCCACGGTAGTGCGCAGCGAGCCGCCCGCAAGACCCCGAATGAACACCGAGGCGCCGGCGCGCGCCGCCTGGTCGACCAGGCGCTGGAGTGTGACCTGCGGCATGGACAAGCTGATGAATACAAAAAGGCCCGGCCCTGTCGCGAGCCCTTGAGCCTGCGCCATGGCGTCTGACTGCGCGCTGTAGCCCTTCGCCAGGGCTTCCAGGTCGATGGGTGCTTGCGCCTTCGGTTGGGGCAGGGCGTCGATGTTCGGCTGGACTGGTACGGGCGCTGCATTCAGTTCGGCATCGCTCGGCGCGCGGTACTTCTGCCGGGCTCGCTCCATGTCCTGGTCCGTGATGTTGGGCTGCTCGCGGCGGGCCCGCTCGATGTCTACCTCCGTGACGACGTGGGGCAATTGCGCTTGTACGCTGGACATGCCGACCACACTTCTCAGAAGCAGGGCCGTGAGGGCCAGGGAAGCGCGGGTGAAGGGGCGGATGAAAGGGTCAGTAGCCGACACAGCAGTTCCTTTTTCTGAACAACATGAAGGCGAAGTCCTCGCCCATAACCGGGTATTCCTTGCCAGCACCCCAGGTGACGGTGGTCCGGCCAAAGGGCTGGCAGCAGCGACCGCCTTCCTTCTCGGTGGCGGGGATGGGGTAGGTGAGCTGGGTCTTGTAGGCCGTCTTGTCCATCACCGGCAGGAAATAGGGCCCGCACAGGCCGGCGCGCCCATGCCAGCCCCAAGCCACCAGTTCGCGGTGCAGCTTGGCGGTCAGCCGCTGGGCTATCAACTCGGCGGTACGAACGCCGCCCAGGTGGTAGGGCACGTGGCCGTCGAGTGGATACAAGCCACCCTGGCAGCCCGCGCACCAGAACATCTCGCGGATGCCAAAGCCCAGGGACGCGGCCACGCAGTCGGCGGCGCAGGCGGCAATGGCGACGGGATTGGCGAACAGCACCGCATCGGGGTTCAGGATCAGCGTCAGCTCATCGTCATTCCAGAGCGGATCGACCTCGGTGAGGTAGGCCAGATCGAACGATCCTTTCTCCAGACACGGGAAATCCGTCACTACTTCCAGCCAGTACATGACAGGATTCGTGTAGTAATGAGCCTGGTAGAAACTCCCGCCGTCGCCATCCCCTTCGGGTCGCGTGAACCGCGCCGCTTCGGGCGCCGGAATCCCCGGATCGAGGTTGATGCCGCCCAGCGAGGTCAGGCAGAAAGGCTTGCGCACCGCTTCGACGTGCCGCGCAGGTTCCCAGAAGCCGATGGACAGACCGATCACCGGATTGACCCCGCAGCTGCACACCGGGCTGCCGGGGTTGTCGATGTCCTCCTGGTCGCCGAAGTTGGCAATGCGCGCGCTGCCGACGCTGATGGGCAGGATGCAGGACCAGCAGATGTCGGTGATCGGGTTCGGGAACTTGCCGGTGCAGGTGGCGGCGCCGGCGGCCAACGCAGGGATTGGTAGCCCGCCCAAGATCAGGAGGAGAACGGATGCGAGAGCAGCCGCAATCCGGTGACGCAGCCGATTCATTTCGTGATCTCCAGTTCGTCGATGCGCAGCCGCTGACCTTCCTGGGAGACCAGGGCCGGCACTTGGTGGATGCCGAAGCGTCTTGTCAGCAGACCCTGCTGGTCGTAATAGACCGGGATGCGCCAGGATTTCATGAGGTCCAGGTAGGAGCCGCCGGTCAGGATGGGCTTGACCCGCCCCTGGTAGGTTGCCATCAGTTCGCGTGCCCGGTCGACCTGGCGACGATCCCGCGCATCAAAAAACAGCAGATGCCTGGACAGGGACACGATCTCCAGCGGGTTCTTGCGCGTGCCCGCGGGAAACAGTAACCGGCCCTGGGCGTCGAGGATGTTGCGGTCCAGCGTGAAACTCGGGTCCATATAGAAGGTCCGCGCGGTCTGCGTGGTCCGGATGTCGGCGATGGGCGGCGGGTTGGTGACCGTCTCGATGCCGCGTGCCTTGGCCTCCTCCTCCAGGTGCTTGAGTTCACCGGTGCGCTCTTTCTCGCGCAGGCGCTGTTCGATCATCCTGAGCAGATGCGGTTCGCTGATCTCATAGGTCGGGCCAATGACGCCGAGGTCGGTGGCATTTACCCACGACGTGGTGATCAGCGCCACCAGGCCCGTGAGCAGCAGGCGGTGCCGGTGAGAGAGCTTCATCGCGCCTCCTTGCCTGGGCAGCGCAGCCGCTGGACCCACTGGTCGCGTGCTGCGGCGTCGCGCAGGTGGCTGGCGCGAATCAGTCCCATCAGGACCGGATCTCCGTCACCCTGGGTCATGGATCGCCGCAGTTCGGCCGTGCTCAGGGCGTGGCCGCAGCGCTGCTGGAAGGCGGTCAGGTACGCTTTGGCCCCCTCTTCGGCCGCGGGGGCGATTTGACCCAGCAGGCCCAGGTAGTCGGGCAACGGCATGTCGTCGCTGCTCTGCAGCGCCCCGCGTGCCGGACTGGTTTGCGCCAGGGCTGGCGAACCGGCCAAGGTGGACATTGCAGCGAGGAGCGTGAGCGTGAACGGCAGTTTCTGGATGGTGAACTTCATGTGATCCCTCTCAGAACAGTGGAACCACGATGGCGATCACCTGGTCCGCGCGCACCAGGCCACTGCTGCGGTAGCGCGAGTCGAAGGAATCGGGACCCGTGCCCTGCACGAAATAATGCCCGGGCGGGATCACGGTGGCCGCGATCGGCTCCAGGGGCTGACGATCAAAAGCGTGTGTCTTGGCGAGGCCGACGACCTCGCCATTGACCGAGACTGTGCGTCCTTCCACCGTCACGACGTCGCCGGGCAGCCCCCGTACTTGTTTGAAGAAGGGCTGTCCATGCAGGCCGGGGTAGCTTGCCTGCGCTTCTCCTGCGAAGGAAAACACGATGTAGTCGCCGCGCTCGATGGCGTGTGGGGTGTGGCGGACGAGGGCGACGCGGTAGGGCAGACTGGCCGTCCAGTTGAAAAGAACAGGCAGTCGCGGTGTCGGATCGATGTAGAGCCGGGTATAGGCCAGGCCCCAGATCACGGCCACGGGCAGGTACAGGTACCAGCGCCGGCAGACATGACGCAGGAATTCCGCTGTGTGGCG
Organism: Rhodoferax sediminis; assembly: GCF_006970865.1. NCBI lineage: Bacteria > Pseudomonadati > Pseudomonadota > Betaproteobacteria > Burkholderiales > Comamonadaceae > Rhodoferax > Rhodoferax sediminis. The sequence continues at coordinate 3,441,632 of NZ_CP035503.1, read as the reverse complement.
TCGCGTACCTGACCACCTGCCCGTGTCAGGGCCAGCCGGGACGCTTGGCATGGGTGTGATCGTCATGGCGTATCCACCTTCTTGCGCAACAGGGGCGTCAGGTCCACGGTGTGCGGCGTTGGTCCCGCGAGGGCGCTCTTGAGGATCACCAGGCAGCCGCAGTCACGCGGCAATTCCTCCAGGGCGACGGGCAGGCGCTGCGCAAAGGCGCGCGCCATCAGCAGCGCTTTCTGGCGGTCCTCTTCCAAGGCAGTCTTCGTGAGCATCTGGGTGAACTCCGCTTCCTTGGCCCGGTACACCTCGGCGACGTCGACCATGCCAATGACCAGGGCGGGGCGCACCACGATACGGTCATACAGCGCCAATCCGGCAGCGAGGATGAGTAGCGACAACAGTGCGTTCAAAAGGAACTGGGCGGTGGAGGTTTTCATACGGCATGCCCCCTGCGGCGCAGCAACTCGGTGATCGCCTCGTCGACGCTCAGGCCCTGAGCTCGCAACTCATCAATGGGTGCGTTGTCCTCCAGCTTGTTGCTGAACAGCAGGTGCGTGGCCGGATCGAGAATGTTGCGCGCCACCCCTTCGCCAACCGGCGAAGAGATGTACAGCTCTGAGAACACACCGGCCTCGGTGCGCAGCGAATTCAGCAGGCGCTTCTTGGGCTCGTCCATGGTGAGCCGGCCCTTGCGATCCAGCATTTCAATGGACTCCGGCTTCTGGCGCAGCAGGAACACCCAATCGGAGCAGTTGAAGGCCGCTTCCATTTGCGCCGAGCCATAGAAATCATCGGCACTCTGGGTCGCGGTGCCGAGCGCGCCACCGTATTTGCGGGCGCGCCGGGCCGCTTCCTCGATCACGGCGGCCTTGACCGGATCGTCGGCGCCAATGTCACCGAGCTGTTGTTTGAGTTCGTCAATGAACAGCACCTTGCGCCGGTTGCGCGTCAGGTACATCTCGCCGGTGATCTGGTGCAGCAGCAGGATGTTGACCACGGCATGCAAGTCGGGTCGGCGTTTCAGTTCCTCGTTCTCGATGACGATGAAATCGTTCGAGAAGTCGACGTTGTTGGGCCCTTCGAAGAAGCGCTCGTACTGGCCGCCCCGTGCGTAGGGGTTGAGCATGATGGCCAGGTCCTTGAGACGCTGGTCGTTGACGACACCCAGTTCATCGAGGGTGCCGGTCTTGAAGGCGTCGCGCAGGGCGGTGATCCGCAGGTCCCGGCCGTACTCCCGGAACAGCTTGAGCACCATTGCCGAGATCGCCTTGTACTGAACTTCCTCCAGCGTGTGCTGCATCGAAGCCATCTTGGCGATGCCGGGCACCAGCATGTCGATGTCTTCGTTCATGTCCGCGATATGCGTAAACGGGTTCAGGCAAATGTCGACGTCGGGTCGAAACTCGATGTAGGTGCCCTTGGCCTTGCGGCACAGCTTCTCGAAGGAACGCCCCAGGTCCAGCATCCAGACCTTGGCGCCGATGGCGCGGTAGGACCAGGCCATCTCGTTCATCAGCACCGACTTGCCCGATCCCGGGGCGCCGATGATGGCGAAGTTGTAGTTGCCCAGGTCGTTGTCGAAGATGTCCAGCGTCATCAGTTGGCCGCGCCGCCCGCCAAACACCAAGGCCGGCGTGCGTGTGCCGCGCCACTCCGCGATCAGCGGGGCCATGTGGATGGCATTGGCCGTGGTCTTGCGCGTGACGCGGCGCATCTTGGCCAGATCCTTGTGGAACTTCTCGGTCAAAGTCATCGGCAGGCTGGCCAACAATGCCTGGCGGTGCATATAGGCATCCGCATTGAGCTGGAAGCCACGGCCGCGCCAAATGGCATTCGCCGTTTCATGGGCAGACACGGCTTTCTCGGGCGGTGAGAAGATCGCGAGCTGGTGGTACAGGCTCACCAGGCTGCCGCCGGTGTCGATGGCGTTGGCTGCGGCCGTCCAGTCCTGCAGCTTCTTGTTGACGTCCGGCATGACATCGGCCATCTTGCTTTTGGCGTTCTGGGTAGCGCGGACGTGATTCGCCATGACGACTGACTTGGTGACGTTGGGGTCGAGCACGTGCACGCCCATGGTCAGCAGGAAAGGCGCGGAGTACTGCAGCGCAGGCTGCATCAGGTCGCCAATCAGCGAGCCCATCTGCCACAGCGCGAAGCGCTCCGGAAAACTCTTGATCGAGTAAAAACGAGCCTCCAGTACATCCGGGCTGTTCTCCTTCCACAGTGTCAGGCCGTTCGGGTGCGGGTCCTGGATGGTGTCGAAGTCGACAATCTGGTCGCGGATCTCGCGACCATCGTCGTAGCGCAGGTCGGGTCCATCGGTCTGGGAGATGCGGTCGGGGTTGGTGAACAGCGCGCACCAGTTGATCAGGTCGGCGGCGTCGCACACCCGGTTCGGCAGGGAGGCGGAGCGCAGCGTCGAGGCCATCGAGTCGCGCAAGGCCAGCAGTTCGTCCCGCTTGCTCAGGTCCTCGGCATCCCCCGCAAACGCCACGCTCAGCATCAGCCGGAAATCCCGGATCGTGTAATGGAAGCCTGCGGTCAGCGACTGCCGGGCTCCCTGCAGCAGGTGGCCGACCCGCTGGCGCGCCAGCTTGCGAAACAGGTTGTCGTTGCGCGCGGGCCGACCCCACTGTTGGGCCTTCTCGGCCTGATCCTCGTCCTCGACACGCAGGTTGGCGTACTGGCGCAGCTGGGCGCGGACATGGGGCGAGGCGAACAGGTGGAACTGGATGCCGGTGCCGGGTGGGCAATTCGCGTACAGCGAGACCAGCACCTCGGCCATGCGGTCGTCGGCACCGGACTGCGGCATCACCTCCAGCATGAAACCCAGGCTGTCGCGGTTCACGAAAAGTTTCTCGGTGGCCAGGTAGGCGGAGTAGGGCAGCCAGCTCGCAAACTGCTCGGCCGGGGTATCGACGGGCTGGCCGAGGTTGAGCAGGTTGGCGTGAGCGCGGGATGCTCGGGCGGCGGTGGATGCAGAGGAGCATTGGGTCATGACGGGCCTCACTGCGCGCGGTTGAAGGAGGTCCCCGAGGGCATGCCGACAGAGGGTCTACCGAAGGGTTGGGAAGAGGTCTGTGCAGGTGTCGTGCGGAAGGTCTCCAGCGGCTCCGTTGCGCTGCCTGTGCCCTGACTGCCAGGCGCCTCCGCTGCCTTGGACGGAGGGCGCAGCGGGGCATAGGCGTCGCGAATCTGGTGCTGTACGTGCTCGATCAGCCATTGGCCGGCGCTGACCTGCACGTAGACGTAACCCTGGTCATAAAGATCGCCATCGGCGTCTTCCCAGGGCTTGGTCCATAGGCGCAGCACACGGGCCTGCGAGCGCAGTGGATTGACCCCTTGAGCGGGAATCAGCGTGCCGGTGGTCGCGACGGCCGGTGCGGCCGCCAAGGGGACGCGACGCGGCACAGTCGATGGCGACGGCTCTGATGGCGTTGGTATTTCAACGGGCTGCCGCTGGCGCTGGCTGGGCAAGTTGTTGTGGAGGGCGTTGGCATAGGTGCCGGACACCGAATCACAGGCCACGCCTTCGGGCGCCTTGCAGGCGTATTTGGATCCGCCATCCAGGCCGGACAGGTTGCTGCAGCCGCTCAATCCGACCATTCCAGCCAGCGCCACAGCCATCAGGTCAGTATCTCGTGTGAGGAGTTGAAACCGCTTGCTCATGGTCGGGCCTCCTTCGTGGTTTGCACCAGACGCGCTTCCAGTACGCTGCGGTCGACGTAGCCTTCGGTGCGACTGCCATCGGCCCAGATCAGGGTGGGCGTGCCCTGCACGGCCAGTTGATGGGCCAGCGCCAGGTTGCGGGCGATGGGGTGGGCGCAGGCGGAAGCCGTGTTCAACAGGGCGCTGTCGCCGCGTAGCATGAGGCGCTGCCAGGCCTGTTCCCGGTCGGTGGCGCACCAGACCGCGATAGGTTTGGCCTCACCCTGGAACGGCACGAGGAAGGTGTACACCGTCACGTTGTCGATGCCTGCGAGCTCGGGCTCCAATTGTTTGCAGAAGGAGCAGTTCGGGTCGCTGAACACGGCAACTTTGCGTTGGCCGTTGCCGCGCACGGTCTTGATGGCGTCGGCCAGCGGCAACTGGTCGAACGAGACCGTCGCGGTGGATGTTGATGTGCGAACTACGTCGTTTGAAGGGCTGGACGCCTGCGCCAGCTTCGGCCCGGTGATGTCCCGCATCGTTTGCGTGTCAAAGACCCGCCCGAAGATGAAATAGCGAGGATTCCTGGCGGCCACATAGGCCACGTTGCCATTCATCCAGACTTCATAGATGCCTTCGACCGGGGAGCGCGAGACTTCGGTGAAGCGGGTGCCGGGGTGGGCTTTCTTCAAGGCGGCCAGCAAGCGCACCTCTTCTGTGGTCGAGGCGCGGGCCGGGGAGACCACGCAAAAGAGCGCGGTGACCAGGGCCGTCATCAGTGCAGGGGCGAGCATGCGCGCGCGCCGGGAATCAATAGTTGCCATCGTCAGGTACCTCCAGATAGCGGGTTTCGGGGGATGGGGATGTGCGCGACGGCGGCATCGCGCTGGCGGTCATGGGCACGTCGATGCGCACGCCCTTGGTAATGACCACGTCGATCTCGCGGCCGGCATCGACTTCGATGACGGGAAAGGTGTTCTCGGCCAGCTTGATGTAGTACTGGGCCAGGCGGTCCAGTGCGCGACCGACCCCCGTGCCGACGCCGGCGCGGTAGGCATCGACCCCCTGCGCGCTGGCGACCGTGCCGAGTGCCGAGGTGCTGTACTCGGTGGAGGAGGTGACCACGCCCTGGCCGATGCCGCTGACCACGCCGGCGAGCAGCGCATTGGCCAGCATCTGGCCCTGCTTGGTGACCAGACGGCCCCGCATGCCGACCTTGCCGTCCTCACCGTAGACGCTGCCCTGGATCTTGACCTCCAGCGTGGCGCCATCGGCGCGCACGCAGGACAGACTCTCGGTGCGCAGGTAGGCCCGTTCCGAGCTGATGTCGCCGTAACCGGCGGCCACCACAAAGCAGTCGCGGTATTCGCCACGGAAGCGGTTGGGCAGGATGCTGTTGTCCGACAAGGCGGATCAGCACCGGGTGCGGGTTGGATTGCGACTGCCCACCTGTGGGCGCATCGAGCCCGCCGAGCAGTGTGCCACGCGTGAAGCTCACTGGCAGGAAGGTCGAAACGGTCCGCGCGTCCTTGGGTGAGTTGGCATCTGGCCCAGCTCCTGTCGTAGCGCTTGCTGTGCTGGCGGGCTTGGTCCGCTCTGCCAGCGTGATGCGGGTGATACCGGGAGCGGCAGGTGCCGCATCAAACGGCATGGGCATCGGGTTGCCCGGCACGCCGCCTGGCAGCGCCGCTACTGGAGAGGCCTTGGCGGGCGGTGGTAACGGGGGCAGGCTCGCGGCCGGTGGCATGGCGGACGGGTTGGATGACGCCGGCGGGGGAAGTGTTGCCGGTGTTTGTGGCTGGGTTGGTGGCGTAAGGGCCGCCTGCTGGGTCGAGGTCAGCCTCTGTTCCAGGTCGGCGAAGCGCTGCAGGGTCTTGGACTCGAATGCCTGCCGGTCCTTGTTCAACCGGCCCTGTTCTTCACGCTCGTTCTCGTACTGGGCGAGCTTGCGTCCGGCGGTACCGACCCATTGGTCCACCGGATTGACCTGGCCGCCCGGCGGCATGATGCCGATGTTGGTGACCGCGCTGGGCAGTCCGGTCGATGTCCGGGCCCCTTCATTCTTTGGGTGTGAATCCGTGAACGAAAAAACCAGCCACAGCAGGCCGACACCGCCGACCAGGAGGGTGGCGAGCATGGCGTGCTGGCGCTGACTCGGGGACAGGCGCGCCAGTAGATCGCGCAGGAGGTGGGACAGGTGGCGTGACGGATTCATTGCACACCCCCGCGCCGGATCACGTAGACGCTGGTGGTCTCACCCGGACGCAGGTTGTGCTGCTCGATGGCGATACCGGCCACATTGCCACTTTCGCGGTCGAACTCCTGCTCGGCCAGCACCATGACGTTTTGACTGACGTTCTGCAGCAGGTATTTTTCACCCAGAAGGCCACGCCCCTCGTACTGGCGCACCTGAGAGAACCGGGCTTCGGCCCAAAGCTGAATGGAGCGATTGGTCTCTTCGACCCGGATGTCAGCGGGGACCCGGTCCGAAGCCATGGCGACCAGCAGGGCCTTCATGGCGCGGATGTGGTTAGGCGACGGACCAGCTGGGCTCTGCGTGGCTTCGGTGGGCTTCAGCGACTTCGGCGTCTTGTCGCGGATCACGATGGTGTCCGCAGGTGTATCCGAGCGGCGCAGCAGCAGGGTGTAAGTGGCCGTCGCGGAAGAGATGAACAGGTTGATGGGTTTGGACGAATCGCCCACCGGACGGAGGTAGACCTCCCCCTTGTCGCGGTCGCATTCCAGGACCACATCACCGGCCGGGTTGGTCACTGGGGTGATAGGGCCGCTTGGGCTTGTTCCGGCAGGCATGCCGGGCAATGCCGACAGTGTCTGGGTGGTACCACAATGGCTTGAATGGATGTTGCCAAACACGTCCGTAATGGATGAGCCTTCGATGCGGATGCGGGTGGGTTCCTTGATCGACAGGATGGCCTCGACCGACACGCCATCGCTGGCTTCGATGAGCTGCAGTGCATGGGCGGACGAGGTAGTCAGCGCTGTCGCAACAACAACGACTGCGATTGCCGCGATGGCTGCCAGGCGGGCGGGCAGCGCGATGTGCGCCTGAGGCAACCGCAGCCTGTATCTATTTGCTCGCATTGGGAATCTCCTTGAACGTCTTGAGGTGCATGCGCGCGCCCGAGTAGCTGAACTCGACCAGATAGGCCTTGGCCTCGTTGGTCGTCTCGAAGCCATTGACGAGGGTGCGCAGGCGGCCCCGCACGACGACGTTTTGCGCGTCCTCGCTGGGTACCAGTTGCTGGGGCGCAAAGACCGTGGTGGCATTGATGCGTTTGAGGCGTTCGGCTTCCACCTCCTGCCGGGTCTTGAGCGCACCGTACTGGTCGGATTCGACGTAGCCTAGCAGCATGTCTTTCTTCCAGTCGATGCTTGATGGGGTCACGTCAAGGACCAGCCAGGCCACGAAGCTGGCCATCTGTTCCAGGTACTCACTGCTGGCCTTGTCGCGGGTCACCCAGAAGCTTTTGTTGATGGAGGGCGGCACGATCACCGTGCGCACCGTGCCCAGCAGGTTCAGGATGACCAGCAGGGCGATGATCTGGCCAGCCGCCAGTGCACCCACGGTCAGGCCCAGGCTGCGGTTGCGTCGGCGCATCTCCTTGATGTCGCTGTTGAGGCGTTCGAAATCCATGAGAGGTCTCCTTGCGCTCAGCCGACCATGCGACGGATGTGGGATGGCGGCGTGGCGCGCATCGCCGTCACGGGGTTGGCTGGCAGATGCCAATACAGCCAGTGGACGGCGAAGGCCGGGTGCCGGTCGGCTTTGAGGCGCGCAATCCAGCGCGACAGAAAGATGCCGGACGCCATGCAGGCGGCAAAGGACAACTTACTGCCGGACAGGTAGCCGACGAAGAAGAAAAACAGGACAGGGGCGGCGACGTCGACGTTCCAGAATCCGATCTTCCAGGCGTCATCCAGACGGCGCGGGATGTAGGTGTCGGCTTGCATGCGGGCCTCCGTGATGCCCGGTGATTCAGATGACCGCGCCCATGATGGCGCCGGCGATCACCAGGCCCACCGCCGCGAAGATCGCCAGCCCCACATAGAACAAGACGGGCCCGAAATTGCGCAAGGCCGAGAGCGAGATCAGGGCGACCACGAAGCCGACGAAGCCGACCAGGGCCTTGATGCCGGGGCCCAGTGCTGAGATCTGGGTCAGGGCCGAGGTGAGTGGTCCGGTGATGCCGGTGAAGCCGACCAGGTCCAGGGCATAGCCCGGGATGGCCATGCCGAGTCCAAGGACGGTCAAGACAAATGCGAGCAGCATCGGCTTGCGGGCCGACGATGGACGCGAAAGGGATGGAGCAGAAGCGGCGAGAGTGGCAGTACCCATGAGAACCTCCAGAAATGTGTGGACTGAAAACGTTTGGTTTAAGAAAAGACGGGTGGCAAGGCGGGTGGGAGCGCCAGCGCTCTGCGGGTCGTTTGCAGGTGAATGCGAGGAACGACGGTGGGTCATTCCGTCGGGCGAGGGTTGTGGATCAGTGCGGTTGCTCCCCATCGCTGCTGAAGAGGACGTCGACGCGGCGGTTGAGGCCGCGGCCCCTTTCCGTGTCGTTCGAGGCCACGTAGCAGCAGGTTCCCTGGGCATCGAGTTTCAAAACAGAAGCCAGATGGGGATGTTCTGTCCGCAGGTAGTCGTTGACAGTGCGGGCACGGGCTGTGGCAAGTAGTGCGTTGGCGTTGGCAGGTCCGATGCTGTAGGTGCGGCCCGAGATGACGATGTGCCTGGCATCGGGTGCCACTGCCACGGCACTGTCCAATGCGAGCTTGTCTGCGGGGCTCAGTGATGCATCGCCAAATCTGAAATGCACGGTCACTGTCTTGCTGATGGACTCCGGGGCACGACTGGAAGGAGAAGGCGATCTTGTCGTTGTGCCAGAAGACGGAGGCATGATTTCTTCTCCAGCGTCCAAGGTTGATGACCCGACGAGCGGTCGGAGAGTGGGCAGCGTTGCATGCGGAAGTGGCGGCGCGAGCGTCTTGGGCGTGACAGCAGGGCAAACCGGCGGCGTACACAGGCCGAACTCAGCCTGGCGTCCGAAGTTCATCTGGGCCAGGTGTGGCGCGGGCTCGGCGATGTGTGGGAGCGAAGGTGCTTCCGTCTGGCTGCGCCGCAAAAGACTGCAGGACGAGATGAGCAGGGCGGCACAGAGCGGCAGAACCCAGCGGACAGGGCTGGCGACCGAGCGAGAGGGGGATTTCGTCATGGCGACACCCGGACAGCAAGTTGCATGGGAACGGTGGTTGGTGCCTGCGCCGGCCGGCGGTGCGGCGCTGCTGCGCCCGCTGTGGTGCTTGCTTGCTGTGATGGCAGTCGCTGATAGACCCGCCATGCGTACTTGGCTCGGGCTTGATTGCAGGCCTCACCTTTGAGCTGTGAACACGCCGCGTTGTAGGCGCCGACCGCATCCCACGAAACGCCCCGACGAGAAAAACTGTCCGTCAGCAGCCAGGCGCCCACATGAAGGTTGGTGCAGGGGTCGTACAGGTCGGATTCGCGGATGCCGTAACGTGCGAGCGTGCGCAGGTGCCCGCTGTTGATTTGCATCAGGCCGATGTCGTAAGAACCGGTTTTCTGAAAGTGTGAGCGATTGACTGCCTTGGGGTTCAGGTTGGATTCGACGCGGGCGATGGCATACAGCAGTTCGACCGGTACGCTATAGCGTTGCGCGGCTTCACCCCAGCAGGCCAGTGCCCAGGAGGGCATGGCAGCCAGCACAGCTGAGGCAATCAATACGGCGAAAACCGACAAATGCATGACGCACCCTTTGAAGAGGATTGACGCAAGCCGCTGGAAAGCGGGCCATAGGGGTCTGGGCCGCCTGTCGTGCTCAGGCGGTCTGGGTCGGGTTCGGGTCAGGCCGGGCGTGGTGCCAGGCTGGGTGCGGTAGAAGCTGGTCGAAAGCGCGTAGTGGCGGCTGGTGATCGGTTCGGTCGGAAGCGATTCAGATTTCAGTGAGTTGGACTTGCTTTCCGCGTCGCGCGCGCTCAGCCATGTTGTGGCGCGCCTGTTGGAGGATGCTGGTGCCGGACTCGTCTTGCTCACGGCACAGGGCCACGCAGGCGGTTGTCAACTGATCGAGCTGGAACTTGGGGTTCGGATGGCGGTTGGCGGGCGAGCGCTGCACTTCAAGCAAGAGCTCATACTGCTGGCGCCACATGGATTCGCGGCGGCGCAGGGTCTGTGGCGCGCGCAGCACCAGTTGGGTGCCCAAGTAGCGAAAAATGCGCGATGGCGCGTCGTTGTGCGTGAAGACCAGTGACACGCAGGCGGCAATCAGATCCGGGAAACGGAAGGTCGGCGAGACGTTTTGTTCGCTGCGCAGCAGCTTATAAAGCCAAACGTGTTCATCGAGCCACAGGCGGGTTTCGATGGTGTCCTGATAGCCGTCCTCCGATGGGCTTCGTTTTGGGAGGTGCTGTTTGGTCGCTGTCGGGATGGAAAGCATGTGCGCTTATCTCGGTTCGGGTGTGGCGGGTTGCTCTTGTGAGCGCATGACCGAAGGGTAGGGCGCTCTGGTGCCTTTGTCGCAGGGGAATGGAGGCTTTGTGTGGGGGATTTTGGGCTCGGGATGGGCCGAAGGAACTGAGGGCGACGACCAACCGGAGTGGCCATTACGAGACGGCCCCAGTTATGAGCAGTTCTGGGGTGACGAGCGGCCGGATTGCCTCGTATCTGGTGATCAGCACTGGATTTAGTGGCCGAATATTTGGCCAGGTCATCCCCGCCGATGAAAGCACCCCAATGCTCGCCCAATCAGCACGCTGACCACCAGAGGAACACAAGGCAGCACCAGCGGATGCAGCGTGATGGGCACCACAAACCCAACCACCGCCGCACACATCGTGATGATCGCCAGACAGGCATAGACGGCGAACATTTCCGGATCATGCTGAACGAACTCCTTGGCCTTGATCAATCGCACAAACCAGCCGTCAACCAAGGTTGAAAGTGCGAATGCGGTCAGCCAAGGCAGCCATTCGAGAAGGGTGGCGAGCCGATAGCTGCCAAGCAGCAGCAAGGCGTCGATCGAGCGGAAGTAGGGATTATTGAAGAGCCGCTGGTTCACCGATGCCATTTCCTGAGCCACGGCGTTGTTCACCCCAGTGGTCGAAGGTGCATCGGACGCCTTGGGTATGGGCGTGACTTCGGCAGTGGCGTCCTGCATACGCACCGCGCGGGCCAGGATCCGGGTCGCCGGCTCGGCTCCCCAGAACGCCGCCGTGGCTTCGTGCTCAATGCGAATCTGCGCCACAAAGTGTTGCGGCGGGTGGGCCGACGGAATGTACAGCACCAGAATCAGCAGGATGACGAGGGACAGCACGGCGGTGGCGCGGATCATGGCGTGGCTTTCGATGCGACCATCTCGTGCCCGGCATCCGGATCGAGGATGGGGAATCGCCCCTTGATGATCCGTCCCCCAGATACGGAGGCAAAGTACTGCAGGTTGGGCAGTTTGCCCAGCACGTCGGCCGGTACCATTTCCTCGAAGCTCTCGGCAAGCTGAGTCGAGTAGTTTGACGAGAAGTCCCCGAGATGGGCGTCAGAACCATGGCTCAGGCCGACGCGCACCGTGTGGATGGCGGTCTTGCCAAAGGTCTCGACCACGAAATCCTGTGTGGGCCGGTCTTTCGTGCGCATGGCGATCAGGTTATTGAGGTTGCCCAGCGCCATGCGCGCGGCGTCCTCGCTGCCCAGCCGTTTGGCCAGGTCAGCCAGTGTTTGCATCGCGCAGGTCGTAAAAATGCCCCCCTCTGCACCCTTGTTCAGGATTTCGATCAGCGGCTGGTTGATGACGTTCGAGACCTCGTCTACAAACAGCGAAATGCGCCGATAGCCGCCGAGGTTGTAGCGCATGCCGGCACGCGCTGCCAGATCGGCCAGCGCCAACGCACCAATGGCCGAGGCCACTGAGGGGTCGGGCAGCGAATCCAGGCACATGTAGAGCACGTGGCCAGCCCGCTCGATTTTCTCGAAATTCATGATGGGGCGCGTGTCGTCTGCATCGAAGGGATCGGGCGAGAGACTCGGGCCCAGGTCGCCCGAGGTCAACATTGACAGGACGGGCAACAGATTGGCCGTGATCTTCTGGTAGTGCTCACGGTTGTGGCGGAAGGTGCGTACCTGGGCGTCAATCACTTTGCTGCGCCGGCTTTGCGTGATGTGGTGTTCGTAGTAGGCGACGAAGGCCATCAGGTCGGCACTGGCCGCTTCCGACGGCTTTCTAACATTGCCGCGCTGCGCGTCGTGCAGTAACTTTTTCATCTCGGGCAGGTCACGCCAATTTCCACCCAAGGTTTCGTCATAGAAGCGCCGAAGTGATCCTTCCAGGACCGGCTCGATTCCGCCTTCGATGTACTTGGTGAGCTTGGCCAGGTTGGGGCGCTCCTCCAGCTCGACAAGACCTTGCACGACCACGTTCACTGCATCCCAACCAAAAGCCGAGAACGCGCCCCCTGTGTCGGGCGGCATGACGGACTGGATGCGCGAGGCGAGTTCGGTCGCTTTCTGCCAGTTGAAGGTGAAGTCAATCCGGATGCCGGTCTCTGGAAACGCCGGGTGAAACTCAAGGAAGGTGTCAGCATCGCGGTAGTCTTCGCAGGCGCGCTGGGCAATGCGTTTGAGCCTGCGGCTGTTTTTCGGGTCGATGACGATCACCACGTCACCGCGCCGGATGGCCTGCGTGATCAGGTTGCCCAGGGCCACTCCTTTGCCAGACTGGGTGGTGCCGACCAACAAGGTACCCCCTTCGAAGTTTTGCAGTGGGCGGTACAGGGGCACTTCACGTGGTTCCACGCCGTGGATGTAGGGTAATCCGATCTCGGCATCGGACTGCGGTTTCACGTCATAGCCCAGCCACGTCAGCAATCGAGGTGAAACAGAAAATTCCCGATAGTCGATCTTGGCGAGCTCGTACAGGCGCTGCGAGTGCACGGGCCGCCATTCAAAGCCAAAGCCCAAGAACACCTCGTCTGGCTTCTTGCAAAGCGTGGCGAGCGCCTGGGTCGTGAGGCGTTGGATACTGCGTCCGGACAGCGATGCCCTCAGGACCAGGGTGCGCAGCGCCTGCGCGAGGCGTGCCAAGGCCATGAGAAGGCATACCAGAGACACTGGCAAAGCCAAGGTTCTGGGTAGGTGCCGGGTGACACCCACGATGACAAACCAAGCAAGGGCGAATAGCCAGGCGATGCTGGCATGGGCCTCGTAGGCCCGTCGCCAGGGCATCTCATAGCGCCGAAGCAGCATGTCAGTGGTTCTCCGAGTCCTGCAATGCGAATCCGTCGAGATCGAATCCAGCTATGAAGCGCGGATCAACCACAATGCCTACCGACCGCGCGCCGTTGAAGTCACGGGCAAAGGTAGGCGGCCCACCTGGTGACGTTGGAACGAGCATGCCCACGTCGGCCAAGGCATGCAAGGCCATGAATGGCTGCAGGCCGCGCCGTTCGAATTCGTTCAGCGGCACGAAGAATCCTTGAGCCGTCGTGCAGCCTTGCGCTGGGCCAGCGCCCTCGTTCAGCGTGTGGACGACAGTTGCCAGCGCATCCCGTACGACCGGGTTCAGGCGCAATGGGGCTTGCAACGTGAACGAGTCGCGGGGAGCTGCAGGAGAGGACTTCACGGAGGGCGTGGGGTGTGAGAGCTCTGGGAGCCGTTCGTCGGCAGACTTTTCTGCGGAAGGCGACACAACGGACGGCATCAAGGACAGTTGCTCCCCGGGTCGCGCGGGCCGTTGTGGGGTTGCCGGGGGAGGGGACGCATCGGGTGCCCCCGGGCGACGCACGAGCTTCATGTCCAGCGCTTTGGGCAACGGGTCAATGCCAGCGAACAGGATGGACGCCGACGTCAGCTTGACTGCCTCCAGCACCGTCTTGGCACTGGGCGGATAAATGGTCCATATCGAATGCGCTGCGTCCTGGGCTTCGAATACCTCTGCAGCCAGCAACAATTCCAGCATGGTTTCGACGGCCTTGGGGATGCCCGGCAACTGATCGGCTTCGAGCAGCTTGCGAACGTCGTCTGCGGCGTTGGGCCACAGCAGGAAAAGTCCATCCTGGCCGAACCACACCCGCGATTTATCGTGGTTGCACACCCATGCGGAATCGCTGCTGGCGAGCCGCCGCAACGCATCCACGAGGTAGCGCTCCAGGTGGGAGCCGAATTGGGGTGAGCCGTAACGATCCGCGTTGGCTGTCAAATTCCGATCAATGACCAGGGCCAGCGAGCGGCGAACCAAGCCGTCCAGAACATTGTGATCCCGGTAGGCCGGCATGCCACTGATGCTGGCCATCAGGTGCGGCACGATGATGGCGTTGTCCTCGGACAGGTACTTCAGCACCTGGGGTGGAACCACGTGCGGCAGCGCAAACACGCTCAGGCTGCGGGTTTCGATGGCTTGCGGACGCCAGCTCAGGAAGTAACGCGTTGCACCGCGTGCCGTGAGCCAGTCGGACAGAGGCTGCAGATAGCCCGACCATACCTCGCCTTTGGCGTCTGTGACGATGATGTGGCTGAGCACCCGGTGTACTTCACAACACAGGCCTGCGATGAAGGTGGCATGCCGCCAGCGTGGCTCGAGCAGACGGCGCGTCGTAATGGTCGAACGTCCCGAAAAAATGTGGGCGTCCGTGCCCTGCAGGCTGAAGAACCCGGTCTCCAGGCCGAGCCGCAACAGGCCACCTGGCGCGCTGAAATAGTTGTCCGCCGTTGCGGGCAGCAGGTGCACGTAGGCTGCGTACCGGCGGATCAGTGCCAGCACGTCGGTCTCGAAGCTGTCCCGGTCCGTTCCGTAGCAGAGCTTGATGCGTGCAACGATGTCGGCATTGGCGGTCAGCATCTCATCGACCGTCAGTACCGCAAAGCCAGGGTCAGCTGAGGAAAACGTATTCGCTGCCGAAGAAGGAATGACCATCGCTGCCGATCCGCAAATCAATGTCCCATTCTTCGGTCAGGTTTCCTTCGCGTCCCCTGGAATTGGCGTCGAGGTAACCAGGCTATCGCCATCGGCTTCGCCGGTGTTCTTCCATAAGAGCATCGACATTCCCTGCTGAAATGCTGTTGGATCGGGCAGGGGATGTGTGGGGAACGAGGTTTGCACGCGCGGGTCAGTGCCGTAGCGCTGGACCAGCTTGCAGAAGGGGCAAGTGTCTGCCGTGGGAACTGTGCCCAGGGCGGCCAGGAACTCGCTGGCGCAGGACGGGCAGGTTACGATGGCGAAGCTGGGTGACTTGGCGATCCAGATGCCGTCGGTGTGCGAGGCCAGATCAAAGGCCCTGTCGAAACTGATCCGGTGCGGCGCCTGGCACACCACCCGGTAATGACGGTAGGCACCTACCAAGGCCTCCCCGGGGCTGAAGCCCGCATGGCGCAGTCGGCGGTAGATGGCCACAACAATGGAGGCATCCGTGCGAAACAGAAGGTTGGCGCTGTGATACCACTCGGGGGAGTCCGGCGGCCTACCCCGTGGAATGGACTGGGGATCGTTGAAAAACATTCGCTGAATCTCGCGAGAGGGTAGACCCGTGATGCTATGGATGGTGCGTACCCGCGCACCCAGCTCAGCGCAGTCCTTGGCGAGTCTGACAGTCCGAAGATGTCGGTCTGCACGTGTCGGCATACCAGCCTCCTTGTTTACCGACTGGGCAGCACGGGTGAACGGACGGTGGCCAAGGGACCGGCCAGTGGCAGTGGGGTCTGCAACAGAGCCAGCAGGTCGTGGCGTGGCGGAAACAAGGTCGCGTGTCCCACGCTGGCCACGATCGCCCAGATTTGGTCGGTGCTCAGGCTTCCAAGATGTTCGGCTTGTGCGGCATCAAGAGAGAACCTGCAACAGGTCGCGACCTTGTCGTGCAGGATGCCGATCTTGATGGCGGTGAGAACGTTCAGGTTGATGCATTGGACATCGGAGAGTTTGACATGGCTCATTCTTCTTTCCCTTGGTGAACCCCTGTGGGGCATAGTGGTGTGACAGATCGATAGTGGCTTTCCCTCGTAGGGGGGAACGGATTGTGATTTAGCCGGATTCAGCATAAGCTGGCAAATGTTACAAATATGTAAGCATTTGCTGTTGCCACCTGCAAGCAACCAAATTCTTGGTAATTTGTACTTTGTGCCTTGTGTTGGAGAGTTTGCAGGGCAGGATTGACGGCTGGTTTTACGAACGAGAAAGGACGTCGATATGAACAAGGACGGAACACTCTCTGACGGCCGATTTGCCCGGCAAGTACTCAAGAAGCGCGCGCCGAAGGCGCGCCGGAGAAATGCCTCGACCAAGCAAGCTGCAGTGCGGCAGCCCATTGCAGCGACTGATGCAAAAAGCAATTTCAGAGAACGCCTGATTGCCAGGCTGGATCAGGCCGAGGTGCCCGTACACAAGCGCATGGTGTACGTGGCGGAGTTAACCGGGCGCGCGGTTCAGACCGTGAGCCGCTGGTTCGATGCGGGCCGGCCCGGTCTGCCCGATCTGGAGTCGTATGCGCGATTGTGCGAAGGACTCCATTGCAACGCTGACTGGATGCTGGGTCTGTCCGCGACACCGGGCTTGGTGCCTGTGTCGCATGCCGATGGCGGAAATGCGGATGCGGGTTGGATGGTCGAACTCCTGGATGAGCTCTGGGGCGATTTTCACGATTGCGAACCGATGCGCATGTCGGGCGACGAGATGGCACCCAGGATTCGGGATGGTGACCATATGTTTGTGAGTCATGACCTCGGCGAGGTGTCCGGCAACGGTATCTATGTGATCGAGTGGAAAGACCGCCTCGTGGTTCGCCATGTAGAAAACCGCATCGGTAGGGGCGTGGTGCTGAGCTGTGAGAACCCAGCCTATGCAGAATGCGTGGTGAAGGATGCTGCCTCCGCACAGCGCATAGGCTTGCGTGTGGTGGGCATAGTCACCGGGATCATTCGCACTGTTCACTTCTGGGTGCATTGAAGACAGAAGCCACCGAGGCAAACGTCCCGGTGGTTCCGCTCCTTACGGTGCCCGTTCAACCCGAAGGGGGGCTGGCGGGCAATAGACTTTTGTAAGCCTGCGGACGGGTCAGACGGCTTGCGCCAAACCCTTCCACTCATCAGTCGGCAACTCGATCAGCTTGCCACCCAGGATCTCGAAATCGGTCGCCCGATCATAGTCCTCCACCTCCTGCGAGAAGTGGGTGACGGCATTGACGAGTCCGTAACCCGACAAATCCCCCTCCGTGATCAGATGCCGCAGAACGCCCGAGCGTTCGGTATCCGTCAGGTCATAGCGGCTGGCCAGAACCTCCACCGTTTTGACCGGATCGCCGACGAGCGGAATATGCAATGTCTTCTGCATCTTTTGCGCGATCTGGCGGAAGGTGGTTTCCGACACCGCCGCCTGCACCACGTCGCGGACCTTCAAGAAGAAGGCTTTGTCGTCGGCACGCAAGGTGTCGTCCCGGTACGCCGTGACGCCATCGTCCTCGGCCCCCAGTGCTCGCCCGACATGGGTTTTGCGCAGCGATCGGTCCCATGCGATCAGGCCGTTGCGGCACACCAGACGGTACAGCAGGGGCTGTACCGACAGCGTTCCCTGCCCCACTTCGGAGTTGGTGATCGCCACGCCCGCCTGCACGATGTCGCCGGGTGCCATCTCGTACTTCAGACGTGGTGTCACGACCTTCAGGTACATGCGCGTGTCCGTCAGTTCAACGGATTCGAACTTCACCTCGGGGAGTTGCTGCAGGATGGGTAGAACGCTCTCGGCCAGATCGAAGTTGTCGAGCCGACGGTAGCGGTCCGACAATACGGCCCGCACGTGACCATCCAGCGTTCGGATCATGCGCCGGTCGTCCTCGCTTTGCAGCCAGGTGTTCACGTTGCGGTCCAGCAGAACCGGTTGGTCGTGCCGCATGCGTTCAAAATACGCATAAGGAATCTTCAGTTTTTCTGCCAACTGGCGCCGTGCCAGGGGCGTGATGCCGTACTTGGCGGGGCCACTGTTTTCTTCAATAACGAGTTGGGTATCTCCCTCATCGTTGGTGTCGTGCCGCAGCAATTGCGATGACACCACCAGATCTTTTTTCGAACTCAACTGGCGCTCCAGTTCCTGGGCCAGGCTCACGAGAGAACGTCCGCGTTTCATAATAATCTCCAATCAGTAAGAAAAACGGGGACGGCACTCCTCCTTCGCGGGGATGCGCATCCCCACAAGGGTCAATGACGGACCGTACAAGCCGATCCACGAAGGGCACGAAGTGAATCGCACCAGAACTCGAAGGCTGTCTTTGCTGCGCATGAGGCACAACCTGGTCTGACAGCTACCAGTGGGGGAAATCAAATGGGCCTTTTGAGGGCCACCGCACCGATTACGCGCAGTGACCGTCAAAAGACGGGTGCGGCCGTTCGGCCACACCCCCACAAAAGCTACGCCACGTTTGGAGGATGCCCCCCTCGCGTGCGCCACACATCAGCCCAGTCCGTTCCGGCTTGCTTGGGCAGAAAGACCTGCACCTGCCGAGGACCGGTTCTCCTCTCTTCTTTCTTCAACCGGCGTGCCAGCGCAAAGGCAAAGGCCTGGCCGTCAAAATCCGCATTGGCATCGTTGTCGCCATAAATGCAGATTCGCCGCACGGAATCCGGCAGCCACAGTTTTTCCAGGTTGCCCGCATTGAGCCCGGCCCACACCGGTTTTCCGGTCGCCAGGTGCACGGCAATGCCCGTCTCAATGCCTTCGCTGAGCGCGAGCTCGTCAATGGCCTCAAAAAGACGCACCGCGGCACCGTTGATTCCCGCCGACAACACCTTCTTGGCGTCACGTGCCATGGCCTTCTGCCCGTCCTTGAGATAGGTGCGGTGCAGCGTGACGGCATGACCGTCGGGCCCTTGGATGCAGGCCAGCATGGCACCGTACTCGGCTACCTTGCGCGACTTGCCTGCACCATCCTTTTCGAAATACCCCAGCGCCGGGTGGAAACGCAGCACCTTCGGGTAGGTTGGCAGTGCCAGTCCACGGCCGCGCAGGTAGCGATCCACCTCATCACCGGCAGTCACCGGCACAGCTTCATCCCAGATCCGTTTGGCCAGCTTCTTCATGCGTTCTGCCGATGGCTCGGGAGAAACCGCCTTCAGTGTCGGAAGAACCATGCCCACACAGCGCTCGACTTCCCGCAGGGCGGTACCGAAATCGATTCCTTTTACCGCCTGCAGCAGCTTGAAGCCGCCGCCAGGGCCGCAACTGCGGCAGTGGTAGTTGCCCTCGCCGAACTTGTCGGTGTACTGGAAGCGGTCGGTGCCGCCGCACAGCGGGCAGGGGAGGTTGCGCTTCTTCAGAATGTGCTCGTCTACCTGCAAGCTACCGAGAATCTCGGTCCAGCGCCCGTGAGCGCGGCGCTTGACGTCGTCGACACGGGCGGCGTACTCTGCGTTCTGCATGGCTCATCCCACCAGTTCAATCGAGTGGCCGGGTACTGATCCCATGCCGACATTTAACTGGAAGGTCTTGCCATGCAGCAGCGGGTACTTGCCGAGTTTCAGTGTCTGCATCAGTGAATCCAGCGTTTGCACCGGATCGACCGAGCGCAGGCGGCAGATCAGATCAGCCAGCGCGTCACGGTCGGCATCCAGGTCGCTTTCCAGGAATTGGTCATTCTCGTCCGTGAAGGACGAGGCCTGGCGCACCGGCTCACCCGAGGTTTCACCTGTAGGGATATACAACGTGTCACCGTGGTAGACGCCGTCATCGACGATCTTCACCGTTTCGCTACCGACCTTGATCCGTACCGCTTCGCACAGGATGACCGTTGGCCAGACCCAGCGCCCTTCCAAGACCGTACGAGTCTGTTCGGCCAGCGCCTCGACCTCCACCGCCTCATCTTCCAGGTAGTGCACGTGGCGCTGCGCCCAGTGGTCGGCATGCAGGCCGGCCCAGTCGAACACCAGGTAGCCCTTGGCGCGCGCCAGCATCCAGCGGGCGGCGTTGTCGTCGCCCAGCCAGTCGAGGTCGACCAGCGTGACGGCGCCGCTTTCGATGGCTTCACGGGTCGGTGCGGTTGTCACGGATTGGACGTAGTCACGGTGGCTGGCGTTGTCCAGGATCGGATAGCCGACGATGGCGTCAAACAGCGCGCATGGCAGCACATTGAGGTCATTGAGCAGGTCAAGATGACCCCAAGCCCGCATCGCCGGGTAGTAGGTTTCGACGAAGCGATCAGGCGCAAGCTGGGTCTTGGCAACTTCCAGTATCCGGCGCCAGCAGTCTTTCAACTCGGCGTCGATGCGCTTGCGCTGTACATCCTCGTCGATCAACTTGTCGCGGTCCGGCAGGCGTGCCACGAACTGGCGCGAATCCAGATGCACGACGTTGACGCCTCCCAACAGGTGGTCGCCCGTGTTCAGCACGCAAAACCCCTGCAGGAACACCATCGTGTGGTGACTGTGCTTGCCATCGCGCGTGCCCGTGAGATGGACTGTCCCCATCGGGCTTGGCATCGTCGCGAGGTGTGCTTCGGCTAAGCGTCGCTCCAGCGATTTGCCATTGAACAGCACCGGCACCGGGAAACCCTGGCACAAAGTCTCCATACGAGCCCCCAGATCGGGCAGATCGACGCCGTGCAGTTCAATCCGCGTTCCGGTGACATCATGGGCTTCCTTGGTCTGCAACACGTCGATGGCTGTCTTGGCCAGCGCGGCGCTGGTGTCGAAGTCAACCCATTGACGGCCTGAAGCCACGATGCAACGCGAAGCGGCATAGAGGCATTTGCAGAAGCCCACCCCGAAGGGGCGCTCCTCGGCACAGGTGGATGCATCCCAGCCGGACTCGTTGAAACTCAGGAGCTTCTGGAAGTCGTCTATGCCACGGCCATCGTCCGTGACGTGCAGGACTTTGGAGGTCGCGTCGTAGTGGATTTCGATCCGTGTTGCACCGGCTCTGCGGGCGTTTTGCAACAGCTCGGAAATGAGCGTGAAGCGATCGGTGAAGGCGTAGCGCTGGTTGCGCAGGGAACCTTCCTCATTGATTCGAACTTGTATCTGCATGAAATTCTCCATAAATGAAGGCGGAATCCAGCCCCTGCGGGACGAACCCACCATGGGGACATAAGCGGTCAGCCGGGACGGCGAACCAGTGGGGTGAATAACTGCCCTGCACGCAGGGCCTCGACAACGCTGTGATTGAGAAACTCCCGAGGCAGCAAGTGCTGGGAACTCAGGGCCTGTCCGTGCTCATCGAGCCGCTCGACTTTGGAGCCCATGGGATACCACTGCACCCGGTAGCTCAGACGGTCGGCACCGGCAATAACGAATGTGCGACCGGGTTTGCCGGTGAGCACTTCGCTTTCCTTCACCAGGAACTCGATGTCTTCCGGTGCCCGGACGTTCAGCAGCGGAGCGTCGTTGCCGGGAATTGATACATGGGTTTGCATGGTGGATTCCTCAGTAAACGACGGGCGGGCAAAGCTCAATCGCTTCTGGCGGAGTGCCAGAAGCGGGATCTGACTGGTCGTCGCGCTGGGGATCGGACCTCAGGTGACGAACCTGCGCTGCAGGATGGCCGGTCGGCGAGGTGATCGTCGGCCAGCAGTCGGTGGATGCCGAGGGCCGCAGATTCCGCTGGGTTTCTTCCAGCATCACTGCGTCTTCGTAATCCATGTGTCCCGTGATGCCGTAGGCGAAGAAAATCGCCAACAGACACAGGGCGTCCTTGAGGGTGGACATGGTCTACTCCTAAAAATGATCAGGCTTGCGGAACAACACGCAAACCTGAGGGGTGGGGAGGGTCAGGCGAACAGGTCGTCCTGCACCGACAGCCGCTTGAGCTGTTCATTGATCCACTGGGGGTTCTTGAGCAGTCGCGCCTCGACCCACTCGGGGTTTTGGACGACGGCTTCACGGACCCAGGCCGGGTAGCGCTCCAGCGTGGCTGAAAGCCAGGCTTTCAGGCTGTTCTGGATGCGATCACGGACCTCCTGCGCATCGACTAGGCCGCAGTAGGCGATGGGCGACAGCGGGCTGCACCCCACCACACGCAGGCAGCTTACGAAAGAAAAGGGTTGCCCGTCTTTCTCGCGCTCAGTAAAGACCCAGCGCAGGGTGTCGAACTTCTCTTCCAGTGGCTTGTCCGGATCGGCCAGGTGGCTGACCTCTTGCAACAGACGCCAATGCAGGAAGACGATGTCTTCCTCGCTCCACTCGACCGGAGACGCATCGTCGTCCAGCAAGGTGTCGATGGCAGCCCGTTCGGGAATGGCAGCGGATCGTGGGTGCGAGGGCACTGCGAAGGGCGAGAATACAAACCCCGCAGAAGCCGGGTGGAATGTGCTGTGGGATGCGCTCAGGTTCAGCATCGTTGCCTCCAAGAAAATGCGAAGGCAACGCGCACCAGGGGTGAGGGCGGATGCCCCCACGGGGTGATGAACGGCCGGTGCAGGACCGGCGACTATGGGAAAAGGACTCCAGGGCTGGCTTGAAGGCGGTATGAACCACCTTGATCGGTGTGCCAGCGACCGATCGAAGAAAGCTTTCGGGGGGAGGAGGGCGTGGCGGCAATACGCAGCCACCCTTTCGCCTTCACCTCGAAAGCTGCTTCGACGGCATCACGGAACGGCCTTCGTCAGCAATGTCGCGACGAATTGCCACCGCTCAACCCGCAAGGGGAGAAAGCGGCTGTCAATCAGAAACTCCAGGGCTTGCCTTGTTGGAATGCAGGGCCAGCTGCTGCATGACGCAAAGGTAGCGGCACGGAAATGCCGGGTCAAGCCCCCAAAACCGCAAAACCGATGCTGATTGCGAAACGGTGCCCAAGTGGCAACCATTGCGCGTGGTGAATGCGGGTGTCGGTGCGGATGATTGGGTCCAACGTGGCATCCAGAGGAAGCCGAGCATGTCGGACATTCAGATCGTGAAGATGGATGAGGGCGGTGTCAACGCCCGCATCCTTGCCAAGGAAACCAAGGCGGATTTCCGGCGTATCGAGGCGGCCAGCCTGAAGATGCGGGCTCGGTTCACGAGTGCGGAAGGTAAGCGCTTTTTTGTCCGGCTGTTCAGTACGCTTCAGCTCAACACCCACTTTGTTTCGGTGATTGCCCGGACACGACTGGATCACGAGGACGTTGCCAAGGTGGAGGCGGCCATCCGGACGCAGATGGACGCTGTCAACGAGAACCTCAATAAGGCCATCGATGGTGCTGAAGCGCTGTTCAAGAGCCATGGCGTGACCAGCGTGGCAACCTATGACACGGTTCCGCTGGAAGTCGATGTGGGCGTGATGTCGTCGACCAGTCGGCGCTACCTGGAAGTGCTTGGAAAACTCGATCAGCTCATGCCGCTGCTGCAAACCCTGGAGATTCACGAAGTTATCACGGCGCAGGCGGTGGACATCCAGCGGGCCGGTCTGAAACGTCAGGTGCGTGATGTGGCCAATGGGGCGCGCAACTTCGCGATGGGGCTGCGGCGGCGGATGAATGCTCTGGGGAATCGGGACAGCATCGATACGGGTGACGTGCCCGCCGCGCCTGAACAAGAAGAAGCTGCCGATGTACAGGTTGTGTCACAGGGTGGCGACGGCGCCCAGGACAACGCTGATGTCTCCCCGTCGGCCGGGCATGCTGATGCCAGCCTTGAACGATAGGGGACAAGTTTCGAAAATTTGAACAAGACGAGAGAAGGTCGCCCCGGTCGGTGGCCATGCGCTTGGCGCTTTTCCCCGTTGTTTACGCAGCGGCGTCGCAGTCGATACCTGCCTTGGCCTGGACGCTCTTTGAGCGCATCCGGTCCGCACGCTGTGACGTGCAGACAGAATCAATTGAAGCACCACCCGCACCTTGTCTGGTACGTTAAGGTGAATGCCTGTTTTGTCAATTTCCATCAACACCGCATGACCGGAACGCCTGCGGTGTACCGAAGAGCTCGGCGTTCCTACCGGTATGCGCAATCCTGACCTAGCGTGGCCGCGACAGTGCGGGTCAAGTCTTTCCATGGCGCATGCCGTGATGAGGTCAGATCATGCAAAAACAAATTTTGTCTTCCACCGCTTCTGCGGTGACTTCCTCCATTTCGTCGACAGTGCCAGTGTTGCCAGAGACCGGTTTTTTGCGGCAGCCGCAGGTGTTGATTTTTGTTCCTATTTCAAAGTCCACATTGTGGAGACGTATCCAGGCAAAGTCCTTTCCGGAGCCCGTGAAACTTTCAGCTCGCGTCACGGTGTGGCGTGCCGAGGATGTTCGGCGCTGGATTGCCGAGCAGGGAGGAGGACTGGCTGGTGCGTCCAAACATCTGTGACGCTCGCGTTGACCAATGGCCTTGTTGTTGGCATGCCAGCCACTGGTCCATGTCACCGTTTTGGGGCCCTCCAAACGAACCTGCGATTCCACGAGTGTGGCGGCCCGGCACAAGGCCGGTAGTTCAGCCTGAAGATCGACGCTTTGTCGAGGGCCAGCTTCAGCAAGGCCATCAGGGGCAGCGCACCGACGCCAGACAAATCCAAGTGTTTGTGGCGACGGTCATCTGGTACTTGCTAAACAGGCCTGAAGCTCCGTTGCGCAGGTGGGTATCGTCTTGGGCCGCGTGGCCGACGATCTGCATTTGCTTGTCGACCGACACCCGCCCCAACATGCGCTTCGTGCCCATCAAGAGCATTGAGGAGCGGTCGCGCCTGTTCGTGCACCGCGCGCGCCAAGGCTACGTGGAGCAGCGCACCGCTCTCATCAGCCGCATCCGCGGCCTGCTGTCCGAGCTGGGCATCGTGCTGCCGCGCAAAGCCGCCACCGTGCGCCGAGAAGCTCACAAGCACCCGGAAGACCTGCCGGGCTGGTGCAACACTGAACACTGTAATGGGCGATGCATTGAGCGAGCTCACCCGGCCGGACGAACGTGTAGGGCAATACGACAAGCACATCGCGCAAATCGCTAGGGAAGACAAACGCTCCCGCCAACTGATGCGGCTTGCTGGCATTGGGCCGACCACGGCCAGCGCCATCGTGGCCACGATAGGCAAGGGCCACGACTTCAGCAGTGGCCGCCAGTTCTGCGCCTTGCTAGGCACGGTGCCGCGCCGGTACAGCTCAGGTGCCCAGCAGCGTTTGGGGCGCATCACCAAGGCCGGGGACCGCTACCTCAGAACCTTGCTGATCCCGGGCGCCAAGGCGGTACTGGCGGCGGCCAGGAACAAGACCGACCAGATAAGCCGCTGGGCCATCGCAGTGCAGGAGCGCCGAGGCTACTGAAAGGCGAGGGTCGCCATCGCGGCCGGGAACGCGCGCATGTGCTGGGCCATGCTGCTGCGCGGCGACGGGTTCAAGGTGCCGGCCTGAAGATACGTCTGGGTGCGAGCCGGAAAAGAAAAAAAGCCAAGAGCTTGCCGAAGTCACCGTGTGATGGAATGTCGTTGAGGAGTGAAAGGTTTGGACCTGCGCTGGGGAATGCTTGATCATGTCAAGGGAGTCTATGGACCGAGCAATCGGGCCATGCTCCGACTAGCGAGTGGAGCCCCCGATGCACGTCTTTCATCAGGTCCCGCTGCAATTTACGCGGCCTCGAATGACCGTTTGTAGTTTCGCCGTCCGCACGCCTTGCGCTCAATAGACGACGATAGAAATCGGCAGGGTGAGAAGAAATTCGGAAGTCAAATTCCGTGGTCAATCGCTGCGCGATCCAACCTCGGTGAATTTGTGTTTGACAAAGGTGGGGAGGCCCTTGTAGCCTCATGAGGCTTGCGCGCAGCAAACCTGTGGCGCCTGCCGTCGCCAAAAGCGCTGGCCTACAACGACCAACGATATCGCGAGCGCCGAGAGCGCGCCAAGCCACATTGCACTCGCAATACCGAAACTGTCGGCCAGCAAGCCACCAAGCAATGCGCCACCGCCGATCGCAGCCTGCGCGGCCGAGACGTACATCGCCTGCACCGCTTCCAGACGCTGCGGTGCGGCGCCGAACATCCAACTCTGAACCGCGATCGGCAGCATGCCGAAGCCCAGCCCCCAGATGATCACCAGCGCCACAGCCCACGAGACGTTTCCTTGCCCCAGTAGCACAAGGCCCAGTACCGACATCCCCAGCACGAGGCCGGTAGCGACCAGCGCGCCGCGCAGGTCGCGCTCTGCCAGCCATCCGCCGACAAGGTTGCCGGCGAAGCCGGAAGCGCCGTAGCCTAGCAACACCGCGCCGAGTGTGACCGGCGCGATGCCGGTCACCTGTAGCAGGAATGGGCTGATGTAGGTATAGGCGCTGAACTGCCCGCCGAAGAGCAGCAAGATGGTTGCCAAGCCGAGCTGAACCTTTGGTTCACGTAGCAATGATGGGATCTCACGCAGACCGTTGCGCGTCGCGGTCGACGGCAGCGCGGGCAGCAGCGCCAGCAGCAGAGCCAGCACCACAAGCGAGATCGCCCCGGCAGCACCGAAGGCCCAGCGCCATCCGACCAGTTCGCCGAGCAGAGCGCCGGCCGGCACGCCAGCCACTGTTCCAATCGACACGCCAGACAGGATCAGGGCGCTGGCGCGAGCCGCCTGCGGCCCGGGCTTGAGTCGAGGCCCAAGGGAGCCGCCAACTGTCCAGAAACCGCCAACAGCAATGCCCATAAGCAGGCGTCCAAAGAGGATCGCCGCGAAGGATCCTGACATCGCGACGATAAAGTTGGACAGGGCGAGCAGCCCCACCAGGCCGCCAAGCAGCCAGCGTCGGTCGAGCCGTCCGGCAAACGCAATCGTCAGCGGTGCCGCGAGGGCGCCCATCACGCTGGGTAACGTGACCATCAGGCCGGTGCGGCCTTCGCTCTGTTCGAGTTCGTGCGCGATCTGTGGCAGCAGGCCGACCGGCAAGAACTCAGTGCTGATCAGCGCAAACGCAGCGATGCCCAGCACCGCGACAGCGCCCCAGGAGCTTTCAGACGGGGATTCGGTGGCCGCACCACCTGTGGTGACGGGAGAGGGTGTAGAAAGACTCACGGTAGGTTCCTAAAGTCATGAGACTCGTTGCGAGTCTGCGTATTGGGGGGCGGAGAAAGGAAGTGGCGCGGTGTATCGGTCACCCAACAAGATCGATCTTGGCCCTGATCGGATCGGATCGCTGGAAGGCCTCGATTCCGGAATCCAGCCGCCCCAGTTTGATGAGGCCACTTGAGTAACTGAAGTCTCGATAGAACAGCGCCAGGTTTCCCCATGGCGCGTAATAAGCGATGTCTCCCACCGAAGGCTTGCTGCCGGAAGGAGCCCCCTGGGTGGAAAGTCTTCTTGGCAAGTCGCTGATCTTTTCTGTTGCGGAGTAATCTCTCAACGTCAAGGTGAGCGGGAGCAGCGAGATGAAATCTCTAGTCGCCGCACTGTCGACGAGAGTGGCCATGACCACGGTACCCTCAACATCGATGCGTATTTTCATGGTGACTGCCTGCTGATTGGGAGTTGGTATTGCGGACACCCTGGAAGGAGCATCAGTCGGCTCGGCACTCGCTACCGCAACGGCAACAGCCATCGCCGCTGTTGCCACAAAAAACCTGTTTGAATGCTGCTTCATGATTGAACAAAATTGACCGTTTGCTTCCACACCGATATTTGAGTACATCTCACGCCTTAGATAAAGGTCACTACAGCGCATGTGCCTATGAATCCAGCTCATTAAAAGGCGCGCTCCGATGAGTGCATGTATTGCCCCGAAGCGTGCGAAGGTCCGAATGCGCCTATGCAGTGCGTGGCTTACCGGCCCGCATCGCACGAACAAGGTTATGCGAACACCGTTTGGCCCCACTGAAGCCCGCCAGCTCTATTGGCGTCATTCCAGGAGATACCCCACCGACTTGCTACTACGCTTCGGTGACATGCTCCTTGAGGGATTCAAGATCAATCACGAAGCGGTACTTCACATTGCTCTTGAGCATGCGTTCGTAGGCCTCGTTGATGGTCTGGATCCGGATGACTTCGACATCGGAGGTGATGCCGTGCTGGCCGCAGAAGTCCAGCATCTCCTGGGTCTCGGTAATGCCGCCGATCACCGAGCCGGCCACGGCCTTGCGGCCCAGCACCAGTGGGCCCGAGTTCAGCAGCGGCTCGAGTGGACCCAGATAGCCCACCATTACCACGGTGCCGGAGAGCGCCAAGGTGGCGACATAGGGGTTCACGTCGTGCACATAGGGCACGGTGTCGATGATCAGATCGAACTGGCCGTGGACCGCCGCCATCTGGGCTTCGTCGGTGGAAATCACCACGCGGTCGGCACCCAGGCGCTTAGCATCGTCTTCCTTGCCCGGCGAGCGGCTGAACAGGGTCACGTCCGCGCCCAGCGCCTTGGCCAGCTTCAGCGCCATGTGGCCCAGGCCGCCCAGCCCAACCACAGCGACCTTGCTGCCGGGGCCGACCTTCCAATGGCGCAGCGGCGACCAGGTGGTGATGCCGGCGCACAGTAGCGGTGCGGCGCCGGCGAGGTCCAGACCGTCTGGCACCTTCACGACGAACTTGTCGGAGACGACGATGCGCTCGGAGTAACCGCCGTACGTGGGCATGCCGTCATGCCGGTCGAAGTCGTTGTAGGTCAGCGTATTGCCCTCCTCGCAATACTGCTCCAGCCCATCTGCACACGCCCGGCAATGCTGGCAGGAGTCGACCATACAACCGACTCCCACATGGTCACCAACCTTGAAGCGCGTGACATCGGCACCCGCTGCGGTAATGCGACCAATGATCTCGTGGCCCGGCACCATCGGATGCTTGGCATTGCCCCAGTCGTTACGAACGCTGTGGATGTCGGAATGGCATACGCCGGCATACAGAATTTCCATCACCACGTCATTGGGACGTGGATCGCGACGGACGAAGCTGAAGAGACCCAGCGGAGAATCGGCGGAGTGGGCGGCGTAGCCGCGGACGTTTATGACCATGGTCTTGGTTCCTAAGTGAAGTTTGTCGAGGTTTACTTTGCGAGATCGATGGTGACATCCACCGGTCCTTCAGCGCTGAGGGCCTTCAGATGTGAGTTGGCCTTGGCGATCGTGATGAGCCCGGTCGGGACGGTCTGCCCATCGTGTCGGTAGAAGACAGCAATATCGCCCTCCGGAAGCCGGTAGGCGAGGTCGCCCACCTCGTAGTTCTTGGTGAGCGTGCCACTCTCGGACAGTGGCCGCGGAAGGTGCGCGCACTTTTCCCGGCGATGGAGATCTCCCATTCTCAGTTGGAGCGGCAACAGGGACAGAAAGTCCCGCGCCGTCCCGCTGTCAATAACGCTTGCGGTGATGCGCGAGTTCCCCACTTCCAGGCGGAGCTTCATGGTGAGTTCTCGAAATGCTTGACGCACGAGCAGGTTGAGCCAGTGTGTCGCCTTAGGCGGTCCGGAGCTCGTTCGGCTCGAACGGAAGGCGCCGAACACGCTTGCCTGTCGCCGCAAAGACGGCATTCAGTACGGAAGGCGTGACGAGGACTGTGGCCACTTCGCCGATGCCCCCTGGCGTATCTATGCTCGGAACGATGTGGGTTTCGATGACCGGGGTCTCGTTGATTCGCAGGACCCGATAGTCATGAAAGTTCGACTGCTCGACGCGTCCATTCTTGATGGAGATGTTTCCGAAGAGCACGGCAGACAAGCCGAAGATGGAGCCGCCTTGAACCTGTGCAACCACTGACTTGGGCGAGACCACCACACCGCAATCGACCACGGTCACGATCCGTAGCGGTCGTACGGTCCCGTCTGGGTCGACGGCCACCTCGGTCACTTGTGCCGCATAAGTGCCGAACGCGAAGGTCAGCGCAATGCCACGACCGTGGCCCTTGGGCAGCGGCCTGGACCACTGGACCTTGTCCGCCAACAAATCCAGCACGCGCTTTGCACGAGGATGTTTGTCCAGCAGAGGCTTGCGGTACTCGATGGGGTCGCGACCACTCGCATGGGCAAGCTCATCGAGAAAGCACTCGACCGGGAATCCGTTCTGCATGTGCCCTACGCCACGCCACCAGCCCGTATTCAGGCCTTGAGGTGGGTCTTGGCGGACATACTGCACCAACACATTCGGGAAGGCATACGGCCCCGCGGCATCCCGGATGGCGTCGCCGTCAATATCGTCCTTGTAGGCCGCCGGCGCCCAGCGCGCGAGCACGGACGAGCCGGTGACGCGGTGATGCCAGGCGGTAGGATGTCCCGTGGCATCCAGGGTCGCGCTCAGGCGGTTGTAGTGATACGGGCGGTAGGTGTCGTGCTGCATGTCCTCCTCGCGGGTCCACACCACTTTGAGGGGCGCCTTGACCTTTTGCGCCACGCGCACGGCCTGCGTCACGTAGTCCACGTCGAGACGCCGGCCGAATCCGCCCCCCAGCAACTGGTTGTGCACGGTGACTTTCTCTATAGGCAGTCCCGTCACCTCGGCAGCAGTTGCCTGGGCTCGGGTGGGCACTTGGGTCCCCAGCCAGAGCTCGCAGCCATCCGGCCGCACATGGGCCGTGCAGTTCATCGGTTCCATCGTTGCGTGGGCTAACAGCGGCTGCTGGTACACCACATCGAAGCTGCGGGCACCAGCGGCCCTGGCGGTCGCTACGTTTCCTTCTGAACGCGCCGTGGCACCGTCTCGCCGCGAGGCCTGCTCCAGCTCGGCAATCATGCGTTCGCTGGAATAGCCAGCGGCAGAGCCATCATCCCATTGGACATTCGCCGCGGCGAGGCCTTTTCGTGCTGCGCCCATGTGCTTGGCAACGATGCCCACTACGTCGTCCAGCTGAACGACCTGTTGCACTCCACGCACTCGCAAGGCAGCCGCGGCATCCACGCTGCGTACTTTGCCCCCCGCGACTGGACTCGCAGCAACTGCGGCCACCAGCATGCCTGGCAAGATGACATCGATGCCGAATTGCGCCGTACCGTTCACTTTTCCTGCTGCATCCAGTCTCAGCTGATCGCCACCAATCCGACGGAAGGTGTTGACGGGCTTCAGGGCAATCTCGGCGGGAACGGGCACAGCGGCGGCCTGGACGGCCAGCTTTCCGTAGCTGAGCCTGCGACCCGTCGCCGCGTGCACGACACTGCCATTCTCAGCGCGGCAGGCGCTCGGCTCGACGCCCCAGGCTTTTGCGGCAGCCTGGATCAACATGATGCGGGCCGCAGCGCCGGCCTGGCGCATCGGTATCCACGCGCTGCTCACTGAGGTCGAGCCCCCTGTGGCCTGGATACCCAAGCTCGGGTTGGCATAAAGTTTGTCGTCGGCCGGCGCATGTTCCAAGCGCACCCAGGCTGGATCGATCTCCAGCTCCTCCGCAATCAAGAGCGGCAGCGAGGTGTAGGTACCTTGTCCCATTTCCACACGGGGCATGACCAGCGTGACCACGTCGTCGGCGCCGACGCGGACTATGGCATTCAAAACCTGATCCTGCGCATTGGTCGCAGTCTTGGATGCGCCAGCAGCTAACTCCACGATGACCATCAAGGCGCCACCGACGGCGAAAGCCTTCAGAATCGATCGACGCGTCGGCCCCGATGTGGGAGAGCTGACTTCGGGGTTCTTGTATGCGCTCATGTCAGGCTCCCTTCTGGCTGGACGCGATGCTCTTGGCGGCTTGCTCAACCGCTTGCTGGATTCGCACATAAGTACCGCATCGGCAGATGTTCCCCGCCATCCCGGTACGGATGTCCTCCTCGGTGGGGCGAGGATTGCTGGACAGCAACGCGGTCGCGGACATAATCTGGCCAGACTGACAGTAGCCGCACTGCACGACGTCCAGTTGCAGCCAAGCCTTTTGGACCGCACGACCGACGTGAGTTGACCCAACGGCCTCGATGGTGGTGACGGATTGACCGTCAGCGCTCTCGACGGGCGTAATGCAGGAGCGGACTGCTGCCCCGTCCAAGTGGACAGTGCAGGCGCCGCACAGGCCCATGCCGCAGCCAAACTTGGTGCCGGGCATTCCCAGTACATCCCGAACGGCCCATAGAAGTGGAGTGTCCGCGTCCACATCGACGACGCGGCGCTGACCATTGATTTTGATTGTGTAGCTCATGGTGAATCGATCCTTGGGCTGAGACGGGCGAGTTGAACCACGCGGCGTCTTCCGATACCGCGACTAAAGTTGGAATGCAGGTGGCGCGCTGCTGCGCTATTCCACTAAGTCACTTCTTTTGCAGCACTTCTTTGGCCACTGTCATTGCCGAGTAGGCACTGGGCCAGCCAGCACAGAAGGTGCACGGAAGCATCGCGAACGACATCGCCGTCGCGGCAAGCAGCCTCATAGATGTAGTCCTTTCTCAATGAAAGGAGAGTCTACGGTCTCCAGTGGATTGGATAAAGGGTACCAGTCCGCATGAACCTATGAATGAGGCTCATGAATGGGGACGCCAGAAGCCACGACTCTGATACGGGCGATTCGTTACGGACGGTAGCGCAAGGCGTCAACCACCACGACCATCGCGCGCGTGGATTCTCGGCGGCTCGGGTAGAAAATGTGAAGGCCTGGAAAGGTCGGGCACCAGTCCTCCATCACAGACATCAGGCGCCCCTCGGCTACATGCTGCTGGATCATCTCTTCCATCACAAAGGCCAGGCCCGCACCATCTAAAGCCGCGTTGATCATCTGGTACGCGCCGTTGCAGGTGACTTGGCCATCCACACGAACCTGCAACTCGCGTTCGCCCTTCTTGAGCTCCCAGGCGTACAGGACCCCTCGCGTTGGCAGCCGCAACGTGATGCAGTTGTGCGAGAGCAGGTCCTGCGGAATCTTGGGCACCGGGCGCTGCGCCAGGTAGGACGGCGCACACACGATGGCCATCTTGGCGTCCGGCGCGATGCGAACGGCGATCATGTCTTTGGCAACCTGGTCGCCGAAGCGAACGCCGATGTCGTAGCGGTCGGCCACGATGTCCGACAGCCCGTAGTCCACGATCATCTCAACCTTGAGCTCCGGGTAATTTGGCAGAACCTTGGAGAGCCTGGGCCACAGGACCCTATCGGCCGCATAGTCGGTGGTCGTGATGCGGATGGTCCCTGCCGGCTTGTCGCGCAACTCACCCATCGCGGTCAGTTCGGCTTCGATCTCCTCGAAGCGCGGCCCCACGGTTTGCAGCAGGCGCTCGCCCGCCTCGGTCGGGGCCACACTGCGCGTGGTGCGGGTCAGCAGGCGCAGCCCCATCCTGCTCTCGAGCGCCCGAACGGTGTGGCTGAGTGCCGATTGAGAGACCCCGAGCTTGGCCGCGGCACGCGTGAAGCTCCGCTCGCGTGCAACGGCGAGAAACGCCAGCAGGTCGTTAATGTTTTCTCGCACCATTGATGAATCCACCTCATAGGTCTATGCGGAGTTTGCTATCTAGTCGCCAGACGGGTCGCTGCATAGACTCAATCGGCTGACCGAAGCCGTGCCAACTGCACTCCAGGTCAGCGCCTCAAAGGAATCCGTGATGTCCACAGCCTCTACCGCAAGAACATCTTCTGGAGCAGCCCCCGTCTTGGGCGCACTGCTCCCCATTATGTCCGCCGTGCTGATTGCCTTCCTGGTCATCGGCTTTGCCATGCCCATCCTCCCTCTCCATGTGCACCAGGGGCTGGGGCTTGGCACCTTTGTGGTGGGCCTGGTGGCCGGGAGCCAGTTTGCCGCCTCATTGGTATCACGACCTTGGGCCGGGCACTATGCCGATAGCCGAGGCGCGAAGCGGGCCGTGGTCGCCGGGCTGATCGCAGCTTCCGGCGCGGGGATGCTTTACCTGTTGTCGCTGCGCTTTGCTTCCGCTCCCATGGTTTCGGTCACGATCCTGCTTCTGGGGCGGGCGCTGCTGGGCGGCGCCGAGAGCTTCATCATCACCGGTGCGCTCAGCTGGGGGCTCGGGCTGGTGAGTTCGCAGTACACAGGCAAAGTCATTGCGTGGATGGGAACAGCCATGTTCGCGGCATTTGCCGTTGGGGCACCGGCGGGAACCTCGCTGTACGCCCGGTATGGCTTCGCGGCCATTGCCGTGGCCACTACGGTCATGCCTTTGCTGACGTTATGGATCGTCGCGCCACTGAAGTCCGTCACCCCGTCGGGTGCCGCTCGCGTCCAGCTGGGTCATGTGCTGAATGCAATATGGGTGCCCGGAATCGGCTTGGCGTTCGCCAGCGTGGGCTTTGGAGCCATCACTGCATTCGTGGCGCTTCTGTTCGCTGCGCGGGGCTGGAGTCCTGTCTGGCCGCCTTTCACGGGCTTTGCAGTGGCCTTCATCTTCGCCAGGGTGTTGTTTGGCCACCTGGCCGACAAGCGGGGTGGGGCCAAGGTCGCTTTGGCGTTTGTGCTGCTGGAGGTGGCCGGTCAAGCCCTGATATGGCTTGCCCCCAGGTACACGCTTGCACTGGTCGGCGCAGTGCTTACGGGCTTCGGTTACTCCCTCGTGTATCCGGCCTTCGGCGTCGAGGCTGTGCGCCGTGTATCACCCCAAAGCCGAGGGCTCGCCATGGGCGCCTACACCGCGTTCCTCGACTTGGCGCTCGGCATCGCCAGCCCCGCCCTTGGCTTGGTAGCTGGCGCTTGGGGCATGGGGTCAGTGTTCCTGGTGAGTGCACTGCTTGTCCTGTGTGCTGCGGGGATTGCAATGTTCCTCCTCTCGCAGCCGCGCGGGCTGAGCGCTTACAACAACGCTTGATGGGTCTGCAAGTTTGGTCAATTCATGAATGGTGCTCACAAGAACATGCCGATTCAGCCATCTAGTCGCCACGAGCTTTGAGCCCCAAAATTACATTAGTGCTTCAGACATCCGCTTCCACCGAGCAGCGTCATCGTTGAAGCACACCCCTTCATGCATTGGAAGCAAATATGAGCAAAGTTTGGTTTATCACAGGCGCCGGCAGTGGTATCGGCGCAGGCACGGCCATCGCGGCGCTGAAAGCTGGAGACCGCGTGGCGGCCACCGGCCGCAATCTCGACAAGCTGCGCAAGGCCTTCGCAGGCTTGGGTGGCGACAACCTGGCGCTGGTCCAACTGGACATCTCGCAAGCGCAGCAGGCGCAAGCGGCGGTCGACGGGGCGTTGAAGCGTTTCGGACGCATCGATGTACTGGTCAACAACGCGGGCTACAGCCTGCTGGGCAACTTCGAGGAGCTCGCCGTTGAGGACATCGAAAGCCAGTTCGCGACGAACTTCTACGGCGCCGTGCACCTGATGCGCGCCGTGTTGCCCGTCATGCGCCAGCAAAGGGCTGGCCGCATCCTCAACGTCAGCTCCCTGGCTGGCCTGGTAGGCTTCAAGCATTGCGCTGCCTATGGCGCAACCAAGTTCGCCGTCGAGGGCCTGTCGCTGGCTATAGCCACGGAAGTGGCGCAGTTCGGCATCAAGGTCACCGTGGTGGAGCCCGGCTTCTTCCGGACCGACTTGCTGGACGCCAACAACGTCCGCTGGAGCAGCCGTCCGATCAGTGACTATGCGGCCGAAGGCAGCACACCGGACCTGTGGTCCGGCTATCACGGGGGGCAGCCTGGCGACCCGGCCAAGCTTGGCGAGGTCATGGTGAAGCTGGCCAAGATGCAGGACCCGCCGAAGCAGTTTCTCGCCGGCAGCGACGCCGTCGGGCTGGTGGCACCGGCCCTCAGCGCGCGGCTGGAGGAGTTTCAACGCTACCAAGAACTCTCGAAGTCGACGGACGGAGCGTTCTGAAACCAGGTGCCGGGCAGACCATCTCCCGCGCACCTCCCCACAGCAATCCATGAAAGGAAACACACGATGAATGCGAACCAAGCGCCCGGCCCGGCACAGAAGTCCTTCGGCGACATCACACCGAAACTGGCCGAGCTGACCGACCAGGTCCTGTTTGGCGATGTCTGGGAGCGCCCACAGCTGTCCAAGCGCGACCGCAGCCTGATCACCTGCGCGGCATTGATCGCAACGGGCAAGACCGAGCAGATGACATTTCACTTCCCCCGGGCCATCGAGAACGGCGTGACGCTGGACGAGCTCGTCGAGCTCATCACCCACATGGCGTTCTATGTCGGCTGGCCGAACGCGATGTCGGCCGTCGCCAAGGCCAAAGAACTGTTCGGCGCCTCGCCGGACTGAACCATTCAACCCAGGAGTCATCCGTGGAATACCGCAGACTGGGCCGCAGCGGCCTGAAAGTTTCTCCCCTGTGCCTTGGCGCCATGATGTTCGGCGACCAGACGGACGAAGCGACCTCCCACCAGATCATCGCCCGGGCTCGCGAGGCTGGCGTCAACTTCATCGACACGGCCGACGCCTACGGCGCCGGCAAGTCGGAGGAGATCGTCGGCCGCGCCGTTCACGGCGACCGGGATCGCTGGGTGCTGGCCACCAAGGTCGGCTATCCGGCCGACTCGGCCATCCCGACCGGGGCAGACCTGTCCCGCAAGTACGTGATGCGTGCTGCCGAGCAGAGCCTGCGCCGGCTGGGCACCGACTACATCGACCTGTACTACCTGCACCGGGACGACGCCAGCACGCCGCTGGAGGAAACCGTCCGCGCCATTGCCGACCTGCAGCGGCAGGGCAAGATCCGGTACTTTGGCGTGTCGAACTTCCGTGCCTGGCGTCTGGCGGAATTGGTCCGTCTGTGCATGGATGCCGGCATCGACCGCCCCGCGGCCTGCCAGCCCCAGTACAACGCCATGAACCGTATGCCCGAGGCCGAACTGCTGCCGGCCTGCCAGTCCTACGGCATCGGTGTCGTGCCCTACAGCCCGCTCGCCCGAGGGGTCCTGACAGGCAAGTATGCGAGTGTGGAGCAGCTTCCAGAGGGCAGCCGCGCCGCCCGGGGTGACCGCCGCACGCTGCAGACCGAGCTGCGCCACGAGTCGATTGAACTCGCGCTGCAGATCAAGGCGCATGCGCAGTCAAGGGGCAACACTACCTCGCATTTTGCGATCAACTGGGTACTTAACAATGCACTGGTCAACGCCGTCATTGCAGGTCCTCGTACGCCCCAGCAGTGGGAAGACTATCTTGAGGCGCTGAAGGCTCCCTTCACGGCCGAGGATGAGGCACTGGTCAACCAACTAGTCCCAGCTGGGCATCCGTCGACGCCAGGTTTCACCGACCCACAGTATCCGGTGACGGGTCGAGTCGCGAGAACTGCTCCGGTAAATCAATAAGCGGATACACGTTGCATCACTTGACACCAATGCCGGGCTGCGCCAAGAACTTAGAATCAGACTCGAGCTACCGCACCATCACTTGTTTTCGCGGAACGCCGGATACAGGTTGACGTAGCCGCGCTCCACCCGTCGCTTCGCGTGCTTGGCTGCGGCCTCGCGGGTCAATGGCGTGAAACCGTATCCTTCGACCAGCCGCTGCATGAAGGCCGCGCGGGCAGTCACCGCGATCGCGTCGTGCAGTGCCTGCTCATCCCAGCCGGCTTCGAACACCGCGTCGGCGTCCGCTTGAGTCATTTCGCTTGGCGTCACCATCAACTTCTGGACGAACGCCAGGAGTGGCTTCAAGCGCGCTTTCACTGGCGCGGTGTTCGGGTCTTCCAGCAGTCGCTCTACCGAACCCTGCTGAATGCCCCACGCATAGGCGACCTCCGAATGAGCCACATGCACGAACGTGCATCCACCCAGGCCTGCTGCATAGGCAAGGATCAACTCCCGCTCGCCTTGGCTTAAAGGCGATGGCCCGTTCATCATTGCCTGGCTCATCGTCGACCAAGGCCCGTAAACCTCCGGATATTTGGTGAAGACGTTCGGCGGGCCTGCGTTGTCCGGAAGAGATTTGAAGAATGTCATAAAAGCACCTCTGGGTTGTTCAGTATGCCGGCTTCTTGTAAATCCTGGCCGAATTGGCAAGGATGTCCGGCTTATAGACCTTGTCCTGCCAATCCGCTGGCCTGATATCCTGAATCGCCACGGATACCGACTTCTCATCGCAGGCCAGGGCAGAGATGACGGCATTGCACACCTCCTCTGCGAGCTTGGCCTTTTGTTCTTCCGTTCTGCCTGAATAAAGCTTGACGATTACGTGGGGCACGGTGTTCTCCTGTTCTTTACCCATGTCGAAGGTTAGCGAATGCCGAGCTCTACAGCAGCGCCTTGAGCAGCTTGGCCATCTCCGACGGATTGCGCGTGACCTTGAAGCCGCACTCCTCCATTACCGCGAGCTTGGCCTCGGCTGTGTCGGCACCGCCCGAGATCAGCGCGCCGGCGTGGCCCATGCGCTTGCCCGCCGGGGCGGTGACGCCGGCGATGAAACCGACGATGGGTTTTTTCATGTTGTCCTTGCACCAGCGCGCGGCGTCGGCTTCGTCCGGGCCGCCGATCTCGCCAATCATGATGACGGCATCGGTGTCCGGGTCGTCGTTGAAGAGCCGCATGATGTCGATGTGCTTGAGGCCATTGATCGGGTCGCCGCCGATGCCGACCGCGCTGGACTGGCCCAGGCCAATTTCGGTCAGCTGCGCCACGGCTTCATAGGTCAGCGTGCCGGAGCGCGAGACCACGCCGATGCGGCCCTTGCGGTGGATGTGGCCGGGCATGATGCCGATCTTGATTTCGTCCGGTGTGATGAGCCCCGGGCAGTTGGGCCCGAGCAGCAAGGTTTCCTTGCCGCCAGCGGCCACCTTGGCGCGCATCTTGTTGCGCACCAGCAGCATGTCGCGCACCGGGATGCCCTCGGTGATGCAGATCGCCAGATCCAGATCGGCCTCGACGGCCTCCCAGATCGCGGCGGCCGCGCCCGCCGGCGGCACGTAAATCACCGACACCGTCGCGCCCGTCTTGTCCGCGGCTTCCTTGACCGAACCGTAGATCGGGATGTTGAAGATCGACTCGCCCGCCTTCTTCGGGTTCACGCCCGCGACGAAGCAGTTCTTGCCGTTGGCATATTCCTGGCACTTGCCGGTGTGGAACTGGCCGGTCTTGCCGGTGATGCCCTGGGTGATGACTTTGGTGTCTTTGTTGATGAGGATCGACATGATGTTTTCCTAGTCAGGATTTAACCGCAGCCACCACTTTTTGCGCCGCTTCGGCCATGGTGTCGGCGCTGATGATGGGCAGACCGGATTCGGCCAGCATCTTCTTGCCCAGCTCTTCGTTGGTGCCCTTCATGCGCACCACCAGCGGCACGCCCAGGTTGGTGGCCTTGCAGGCCGTGATCACGCCGGTGGCGATGGTGTCGCACTTCATGATGCCACCGAAGATGTTGACCAGGATGGCCTTGACCTTGGGATTTTTCAGCATGATCTTGAAGGCTTCGGTGACCTTCTCGGGGGTAGCGCCGCCGCCCACGTCCAGAAAATTGGCCGGCTCGGCGCCGAACAGCTTGATGGTGTCCATGGTCGCCATCGCCAGGCCCGCGCCGTTCACCAGGCAGCCGATGTCGCCGTCCAGGCTGATGTAGGCGAGGTCGAACTTGCTGGCTTCGATCTCGGCCGCATCTTCCTCGTCGAGGTCGCGGTAGGCCACGATCTCGGGGTGGCGGAACAGCGCATTCGGATCGAAGTTGAACTTGGCGTCGAGCGCCTTGATGTTGCCGTTGCCTTCCAGGATCAGCGGATTCACCTCGACCAGCGAGGCGTCCGTCTCCATGTAGCACTTGTAGAGTTTCTGCAGCACATCGACGGCCTTCGCGGTCGAGCCGGCCGGCACGCCGATGCCGTTCGCCAGCTCGGTCGCCTGGGCGTCGGTCAGGCCCGCGCTTGGGTCGACAAACACCTTGATGATTTTCTCGGGCGTGGCATGCGCCACTTCCTCGATGTCCATGCCACCCTCGGACGAGGCCATCATGGCCACGCGCTGCGAAGCGCGGTCGGTCACGGCCGACACGTAATATTCCTTCTTGATGTCGGCGCCATCCTCAATCAACAGGCGGCGCACCTTCTGGCCCTCGGGGCTGGTCTGGTGCGTGACCAGCTGCATGCCGAGGATTTCGCCGGCCAGTTTCTTCACCTCGTCGATGGAGCGCGCGAGCTTGACGCCGCCGCCCTTGCCGCGCCCGCCGGCGTGGATCTGGGCCTTCACTACCCACACCGGGCCGCCCAGTTTTTGCGCGGCTTCCACCGCCTCCTGCACCGTGAACGCCGGAATGCCACGCGGCGTCGGCACACCAAATTGACGCAAGATTTCCTTGCCTTGGTATTCGTGAATCTTCATGAGGTCTCTTTTAAGAAAGTAGAAAGCGGGCAAAGTGCGTGGAGGAGGGGGCCCGATCGTCAGCCATCCAGGCTATAAGAGCGCCTCGCTTTTCCCCATTTATCGAGCTCAACTACGAGCGGCACGCCATTCGAAATCTCTGTTCGGACGATCTCTGATGGTGTCAGCCCACAGAGTATCTTGATCATCGCTCGCAAGGACGTGCCATGGGCCACCACCAAGGCGCGTGTCCCGCTGGATACTGACGGCCGGATGAATTGCTCCAGGAACGGTAACACTCGCGCGACGGTGTCTTCAACCGACTCGGAGGCTGGCACGTGCATATCGGCGTACCGCCGGTCGGCGGTGAAACTGCGGGTGCCTGCCGCAGAAAGCGCGGGTGGCCGCGTGTCGTAACTCCTTCGCCACAGCCTGACCTGTTCCTCCCCGTACGCGTTCGCCGTTGCCGCCTTGTTCAGCCCGTGTAAGGCACCGTAGTGCCTTTCATTGAGGCGCCACGAGCGAATCGTGGGCAGCCATGTGCGGTCCATCGCGTCGAGGCAGTGCCACGCCGTGTGTGTCGCTCGCCTCAGCACGCTCGTGTAGCACAGGTCGAAATCGAACAGACGGTCTCGCAGGGTGATTCCGGCGCGTCTGGCCTGCTCGATCCCAGTGGCGGTGAGTGCCACGTCCACCCAACCGGCAAACCGTCCTTCCCGGTTCCATTCGGATTCGCCGTGGCGTAATAGAACGAGATTCGTCATGATGCCCGGCGCATCACTCGATGGCCTTGCCCATTTCCTCGACGATCTTCTTCGCATCGCCAAAGACCATCATGGTCTTGTCCATGTAGAACAGGTCGTTGTCCAGGCCCGCATAGCCGGCGGCCATTGAGCGCTTGTTCACGATCACGGTCTTGGCCTTGTAGGCTTCCAGAATGGGCATGCCGTAGATCGGACTGCCCTTGACCAGCGCGGCGGGGTTCACCACGTCATTGGCGCCCAGGATGATGGCCACGTCGACCTGGCCGAATTCGCCGTTGATCTCGTCCATCTCGAACACCTGGTCGTACGGCACTTCGGCCTCGGCCAGCAGCACGTTCATGTGGCCCGGCATGCGCCCCGCCACCGGATGGATCGCGTACTTGACCGAGATGCCCTTATCGGTCAATTTCTGGGCCAACTCCTTCACCGCGTGCTGGGCGCGCGCCACGGCCAGGCCGTAGCCGGGCACGATCACCACGGTCTCGGCATTGCTGAGCACGAAGGCAGCATCGTCGGCGCTGCCGCTCTTGACCGGACGCTGCACCGCGCCGACGGCCGCGGCGGTTGCCGTCTCACCGCCGAAGCCGCCCAGGATCACGTTGAAGAAAGAGCGGTTCATGGCCTTGCACATGATGTAGGACAGGATCGCACCCGATGAGCCCACCAGAGAGCCGGCAATGATCAGCATCGAATTGTTGAGCGAGAAGCCGATGCCCGCCGCAGCCCAGCCCGAGTAGCTGTTGAGCATCGAGATCACGACCGGCATGTCGGCCCCGCCGATCGGGATGATGATCAGAACGCCCAGCACGAAGCTCAGCGCCAGCATCGAGACGAAGGCGCTCCAGCTCTCGGTCAATATGAACGCAACCCCGAACGCGATGGTCAGCAGCGCCAGCACCAGGTTGAGCAGATGCTGGCCTGAAAACTGAACGGGTGCCCCCTGGAACAAGCGGAATTTGTACTTGCCGCTGAGCTTGCCAAAGGCAATGACCGAGCCGCTAAAGGTGATGGCACCGATGGCCGCGCCCAGGAACAGCTCGAGCCGGTTGCCGGTGGGAATGGCGGCGCCTTTGGCCAGCCCCTCCAGCAGGGCGGAGGGTTCGGCCACGGCGGCCACGGCGATGAACACCGCGGCCAAGCCGATCATGCTGTGGAAGAACGCGATCAGCTCGGGCATCTGCGTCATCTCGACGGTTTTGGCGCGCCACGTCCCGTAGCCGCCGCCAACGACCGCGCCGAGCAGCACCCAGCCCAGACCCAGCACCTGCCCGGAGTGCTCGACGATCAGCGCCGCCGTCGTCAGGACGGCCACCGTCATGCCGACCATGCCGAAGAAGTTGCCGCGGATCGAGGTGGTCGGGTGCGACAGACCCTTGAGGGCCTGGATGAAGCACACCGAGGCAAAAAGATACAGCAGGGTGACGGCATTCATGCTCATTTGGCCACCCCCTTGTCCGCCGCGGGCAGCGCCTTCTTCTCTTTCTTCTTGAACATCTCCAGCATGCGGCGCGTCACCAGAAAGCCGCCGAAGATGTTCACCGAGGCCAGCGCCACCGCCAGCACGCCCATGGTCTTGCCCAGGCCGGTGACGGTCAGGGCGGCGGCCAGCATGGCGCCGACGATGACGATGGCCGAGATCGCGTTGGTCACCGCCATCAGCGGCGTGTGCAGGGCCGGCGTGACGGTCCAGACCACGTGGTAGCCGACGTAGATCGCCAGCACGAAAATGATCAGATTGAGAATGGTGGGTGAGACGGCGTCCATGATGTCGCTCCTGGTTGGGTCGTTATTTGCGGCGCACTTCGCCGCTGCGGGTCATCAGGCAGGCCGCCACGATGTCGTCTTCCAGGTCGATCTTGAGCGCACCTTCCTTGGTGAGGATCAGCTTGAGGAAGTCGAGCACGTTGCGCGCATAGAGCGACGACGCATCGGCCGCCACCAGTGCGGGCAGATTGGTCTCGCCGACCAGCGTCACGCCGTATTTCACGACGGTGCGGTCGGTCTCGGTCAGCGGGCAGTTGCCGCCGCCATCGGGGCCCTTGCCGGCCGCAAGGTCCACGATCACCGAGCCCGGCTTCATGGACTTGACCATCTCCTCGGTGATCAGCACCGGGGCCAGACGGCCCGGAATCAGCGCCGTGCTGATCACGATGTCGGCCTGCGCCACACGCTTGGCCACCTCGACCTGCTGGCGCGCGAGCCAGCTCGGCGGCATCGGCTTGGCGTAGCCGCCGACGCCGGCCGCCGCTTCGCGCTCCTCGTCGGTTTCATAGGGCACATCGATGAACTTGCCCCCTAACGACTCGATCTGCTCCTTCACGCTGGGGCGCACGTCGGAGGCCTCGATCACGGCGCCCAGCCGCTTGGCCGTGGCAATGGCCTGCAGCCCGGCCACGCCGACTCCCAGGATCACGACGCGGGCGGCCTTGACCGTGCCGGCCGCCGTCATCAGCATGGGGAAGAAG
Organism: Rhodoferax sediminis; assembly: GCF_006970865.1. NCBI lineage: Bacteria > Pseudomonadati > Pseudomonadota > Betaproteobacteria > Burkholderiales > Comamonadaceae > Rhodoferax > Rhodoferax sediminis. Next base: position 3,398,780 of record NZ_CP035503.1, on the reverse strand, counting down.
CGCTGGTAGCCGTCGGCCGCCATGATGACGGCCTTGTAGCCCGCGATGTTGGCCTGGCTGGAGAGCACGTCCATGCTCTGCGCGCGGGTGGTGCGCGGTGCGGCCTCGAGCGCAAAGGCGGTGAGCTGGGCGCCGGCCAGGCTTTGCAGGCCCGCCGCATCGAACGGGTTGAGCATGCCCACGACCGTGGTGCCGGGCTTCATCAGCGTCAACTCGCTGCCGAATGGGATTCGGACCTTGAGCACCAACTCGCAGCCAAAAGCGCCGGGCGCATCGGTAATCTGCACGCCAACCGCAGCATAGGCTTCGTCGGTGGCGCTGGCGGCCACGCCGGCGCCCGACTGGACATGCAGCGTGTGGCCCTGGGCGATGAGTTTTTTGGCCGTCTCGGGGGTGACGGCAACGCGGGTCTCGCCCACCGTGGTTTCGGCCGGTACGCCTATCTGCATGATTTCAGCTTGCGAAAACGGGGTTGTACATTGCGGAATCTCTATTGAGCGCTGCGCAGGGGTCGCGCGATCACACGCGCTCCAGAACGACTGCGATCCCCTGGCCCACGCCGATGCACATGGTGCACAGCGCGTAGCGTCCGCCGGTTCGATGCAACTGGTTGACGGCCGTAGTCGCGAGGCGTGCTCCCGAGGCTCCGAGTGGGTGCCCGAGCGCGATGGCGCCACCGTTCGGGTTCACCCGCGGATCGTTGTCCTTCAGCCCCAGCAGGCGTAGAACGGCGAGGCCTTGGGCGGCAAATGCCTCGTTCAGCTCGATTACGCCGATCTGCTCGAGCTTGAGTCCGGTGAGCGCGAGTACCTTCTGCGTGGCGGGCGCCGGTCCGATACCCATGACGCGCGGCGGCACGCCCGCGGTCGCCATGCCGACGACGCGCGCCTTCGGCGTCAGCCCATACTTTGCGGCCGTGGTTTCATCGGCCAGCAACAACGCGCAGGAACCATCGTTGACGCCGCTGGCATTGCCTGCAGTCACCGTGCCATCCGGCTTGACGATGGGTTTGAGCTTGGCCAGCGTCTCCAGTGACGTTTCTCGGGGGTGTTCGTCCTTGCTGATGACGATGGCCTCGCCTTTCTTCTGCGTGATGGTCACCGGGGTAATCTCGCTGTCGAAAAAGCCGGACTTTTGCGCCGCCACGGCTTTCCGCTGCGAAGCCAGCGCCATGCGGTCCTGCGCCTCGCGCTCGATCCTGTAATCGGTGGCCACGTTTTCGGCGGTTTCCGGCATGGAATCGACGCCGTACATTTCCTTCATCAGCTTGTTGACGAAGCGCCAGCCGATTGTGGTGTCGTACACCGCGTTCGCGCGCGAGAAGGCGGACTCCGCCTTGGGCATCACGAAGGGCGCGCGGCTCATGCTCTCCACGCCACCCGCGATCATCAGACCGGCTTCTCCGGACTTGATGGCGCGTGCGGCAGTGCCGAGGGCGTCAAGGCCGGAGCCGCACAGCCGGTTGATGGTGGCACCAGGTACTTCCACGGGTAGCGCCGCAAGCAGCGAAGCCATGCGGGCGACGTTACGGTTGTCCTCTCCGGCCTGGTTGGCACAGCCGAAAAGCACATCGGTGATGGCCTGCCAGTCGACTTTCGGGTTGCGGGCCATCAGGGCTTTGAGGGGGATCGCAGCGAGATCGTCGGCGCGCACGGAGGAGAGGGCACCGCCAAAGCGGCCGAAAGGCGTGCGGATGGCGTCGCAGATGAAGGCATGTCGGGTCATGAGGGTGTTACGGGGAAGGGGTTGAAATCAGTTCTGGCGATCGGGCGCAGACAACGGCAGCGACAGACGTGCACGGCGCACCAGCCACGGCGAAGGGCGGTAGCGCTGGTCGCCAAACGTTGCGTGCAGGCCCTCCAGAATCTGCAGCACGCGCGCGGCGCCCAGCCTGTCCCCCCATTCGAAGGGGCCCGCCGGATACCCTAGGGCAAGGCGTACCGCCACATCGATGTCTGCCGGCGACGCGATGCCTTGCTGAGCCATCTCGCAGGCCAGATTGACGATGCATGCCACCACACGCGATGCCACGTAGCCCGGCGTATCCGAAATAACGAATGTCAGCACGGATTGCGCCGCGAATGTCGCACGAGCGGCCATCACTGTCGAGGCAGCCGTGGCAGGGCAGGCCATCAGGGTCACGCCAGAGGTTCCCGCGAAAACCGGGTCGATCGCGATGACCTTGGCGGCATCCAGTTGCAGTTGCGCGGCGGTCGTGGACAGGTCGGCACCCAGGGGCGCCAAGAAGATGACGTCGGCGTGCCGGGGTTCCGTTGCTCGCCTGGCGGCGGGCAGCAGCGAAGTGATCGTTTCTGGCAAGGCGGCCGGGCCTTCCGTTGGCCACCACAGCGCCGCTTCGGCCGGTATCGCTGGCGGCTGGGGCACAGGCGCGGCGCCGCCGCCCCTGCTCCCATAACTGTAGAAACCCTGGCCGCTCTTGCGTCCCAGCAGCCCCGCCATCAACCTCGTGCGCGCGAGCGTCACCGGACGGTAGCGATCGTCACCATAGTACTGCGCGTGGATCGACTCCATCACCGGGACGGAGACATCCAACCCCGTCAGGTCCAGTAGTTCGAACGGGCCCATGCGAAAGCCCGCGCAGTTGCGCAGGATCGCATCGAGCATGGAATGTTCGGCGACACACTCGGACAGCAGCTTCAGCCCTTCGGTCACAAACGCGCGGCCGGCGTGGTTGACCACGAAACCGGGAGAATCGGACGCGACGATCGCGCGATGGCCGACCCGCGTGGAGAGCTCGACGAGCGCCTCGACCGTTTCCGCTGAAGTACGGGGCGCCTGTATCACTTCCACCAGCCGCATCCGGGGTACTGGGTTGAAAAAGTGCCAGCCGGCAACGCGGCCCGGATGCTCGCACGCAGCGGCGATGGCCGTCACGCTTAGCGAAGACGTGTTGGTGGCCAGGATGCAGTCTGGCCGCACGGTTGCTTCCAGTTCGCGAAACAGCTGCTGCTTGACCTCTAGTTTCTCGACGATCGCCTCGACCAGCAGTTCGCAGTCGCTCATGTCGCGCAACTCGTTCGCGGGCTGGATGCGGGCGAGGGTGGCATCGGCGTCCTCCTGTGACAGCCTGCCCTTGGCCACGCCGCGTGCCAGGTCCCCGCCCACGGCGTCACGCGCACGCGCCACGGCCTCCTTGGCGGTGTCGAAGAGTTGCACCGAGCAGCCCGCCGCGGCGCAGACCTGCGCGATGCCGCGCCCCATCGCACCAGCACCGATCACTCCCACTCGTTGCACTTCCCGTCCCATCATGCGATCCCCTTTCCGTCCCTCCATCGAATTGCCGCCCCGGCCGGGACGCTGTCCCTTTGCTGCAAGACATATGCCAACGTAGGCGAGGCACGCGGGAACCCGGCCCCGATCACGTGCGCACGGATGCATCGTGCGGTGAGAGCGGCATGGGCGCTGGCTTCACGGGCCGGCTGCGCGCGGTTCTTTCTGTATGCGCGAAGGACACGCACCCGTCCGTTCGAAGAACACTGCGGAGCGCGAAGGGCGGGCCGTGGGCCGCTCCTCAGGCGGTCAGTTGGTCGCCACTCACATCGAGGGTGCACCCCGTCAGCACGTAACCCGGCCCCGCAGGTGGGGTGGGTTCACTGGGCAGGGGATCGGGCTCCCATCGGACGCTCCTCGGCGCTCGTGCTCACCCGCCGATGACAATGTTCCTCTCGCGCACGATCTGGCCGAAACGCTGGTACTCCGATGCGACGAACTTCTGGAATGCGTCGGGGTCTGCCATGGCCGACGCAGTGGCGGAGAATTTGACGTACTGCTCCTGCACATCACGCCGGGCGACGACCTTCAACAGCGCCGCATTGATCTTTTCGACCACGGCATTGGGCATCTTGGCGGGTCCGAAGATCCCGACCCAGTTCGTCACCACCAGGCCTGGGGAGTACTCCTCGGCAGTCGGAACGTCGGGCAGGGCGTCGATGCGCTTCTCCGACGTGACCATCACGACGCGCAGCTGCCCTGCCCGATGGTACGGGAGAAACACCCCCACGTCCGAGACGGTTGCATCAATGGTGCCCCCTATACAGTCGGCGATCGCGGGGGCGGCGCCCTTGTACGGCACATTCAGGAAGTTGATTCCGGTCGCCTTGCGTGTCATTTCCACCACCAAGTGGGACAAACTGCCCGCGAGCGGTAGCCCCATGGTGATGGGGCGCTTGCGCGACAGCGCCACGAGCTCCTTGAGGTTCTTCACCTCCAGGCGCGGATTGACCGCGATCGCGATGGGTGAGGTCGATACCATGTTGATCGCCGTCAGGTCGGTCAACGGGTTGAACGGCGCTTTCTGCATAGCCTGTGGCGCGATGATGACTGGGCTGGGCGTTCCCACGAGGAGGGTGTAACCGTCTGGTGCCGATTTGATGACATACTGCGTGCAGAGCACGCCGAAGGCGCCGGGCTTGTTTTCGACGAGGACCGGGTTGTGAAGCAGTTCGGACAGTGGCGCCGACATGGTGCGGGCCCCGAAATCGATGGAGCCACCCGGCGTCGCTCCCACCATCAGGCGGATCGGCTTGGAGGGAAACTCCTGGGCCAGTGCTAGCCCCGGTGCGAAGCCGGCGGCGATGCCCAGGCCGAGCAGGTTCCTGCGGGAAAGGCGAGTATCGCGGTCGGTGGTGGCTAGCGTAGAGCGTGTGTGCGATGTTGACATGGTATCTCCTGTGGTGGTTGGGGAATGTTGGGGCCCCCGTCAATCGAGTCGATAGACTCGCTTGGCGGTGCCCCCGAAGATCAAACGCTTTTCCTCGTCCGAGCGGACCGCTGTGATCCGCTTGAACGTGTCCCAGACCCTGCCGTAGCTAAAGGCTGGCTTGTCGACCGGGGTGTTGGACGAAACCATGCAGCGGTCGGCCCCGAACGGTTCGATGCAGGGGCGCCACAGTTCGGCGATGCGGCCCCAGTCGTCAATCTTCAGTCGCTTGAGCGGCGAGTCCGGCATCAGGCTGGCGTTGTCGAGCATGACGTCGACGCGGCCGAAGGTCTGGACCGCGGCGTCAACCAGATGCTTCACTTGCGCGGCGCGAGTGAGGTTCTTCGCCACAGCCAGCGCCTTGGGGCCAAGGCCAGTCAGTTCGGCGGCCAGCGAGTTGACGCGATCGGCGCCCAGAATCGCCGTAGCGCCGAGCGATGAGAGATGCCGCGCGGTTGCCTCGCTCAAGCCGCTGCTGGCACTCGTGATGACGATCTTTTCTGCGTTGCTGCTGTTCATCGAAAAGGAGTGCGATGAAGAGGGGTCGGCTTGCCTTCGGAGGCATCAATGATGGGATGCACCCACTTCAGGCAACGGTCTCGCGAGCCGAAGATCGGTATCACGTCGAGGCGACCCCGCCCGCGGCGCGCGACGTCATTCATGTGGGGCCACCGGCACGCCGGTCCATTGCTCGTAGATTTGCACGATGGAGGTCGCGTCCTTACTTCCCAAACCCGCCGCCCTGGCGATCTGGTACACCTGCTGCGCGACGGGGGCAATGAACATCGGCACCCCGAGCGACTTCGCCAGTGAGGTCTGCAGCTCGATGTCCTTGTAGGTGATGTCCATCCGGATTCCGTCAAAATCCCGGGCGAGAATCTTCGGCGCGGTGTACTGGAAGGCGGCGCTGTTGCCGGTGGCCTTGCCGATCACCTCGACCATCTGCTTCGGATCCAGTCCGGCCTTGGCGCCGAGGACCAGCGCCTCGGTGACGAGAATCCGGCCCACCTGGAACAGCATGTTGTTGACCAGTTTCATGGACGTGCCGTTGCCGACCGCGCCGAAATGGATGATCTCCGCGCACATGGTCGCCAGCACCGGCCTGGCCCTATCGAGGGCGGCGGCGTCACCGCCCACGAACGCCTTGAGCGTTCCGGCCTTTGCACCCTTGTCCATGCCGCTGACCGGCGCGTCGAGCAAATCGATGCCCTTGCTGGCGAGCTTCTGTTGCATCCTCCTTAGCGCCATCGGATCGATGGTGCCCATGCTGATGATTACGTCGCCAGGCTGTGCAGTGTCGATGAATCCGCCGGACCCGACGATGACCTCCTCGGCCTGGGCGGTCGTGTCGACCATGGATATGACCGTGCACGCCCCGCGAGCGACGTCGGCCGGGCCCGTTCCGGCTTGTGCGCCAAGGCCGACGAAGTGTTCGACCTTGCGCTTGTCGATGTCGTAGACCACCAGCGCTAGGCCCTTCTTCAAAATGTTCTCGGCCATGGGGTCGCCCATCATCCCGAGGCCGACGAATCCGACTGTTTTCTCTCTAAGGTTGCTGCTCATTTGAACTCCTGATGTTGTCTGGTTGCACGTCCTTGCCCGTACTGTTCGAAAGGCGGCTTGCGATCTCTCCTACCACGCCGCGCCTGTCCGATGGGGCCGAAGTGGATGATTTTCGACGTCATAGACTGAAGGACGGGCCGGCCGCCTCGAGCGCCTCCGTCTTGACGCCAACGAACGCCTTCAGGGTGTCTTGCCGCGCTCCCTTTTCCATGCCGCTCACCGGTGCGTCGATGATGTCGACGCCCTTCGCTGCGAGCTGCTCCTGCATGCGCTGCAGGGCCATCGGATCGATGGTGCCCATGCTGATGATTACGTCACCGGCCTGGGCGGTCTGGATGAAGCCGCCGGGGCCGACGATCACTTCCTCGGCCTGGGCGGTGGTGTCGACCATCGACACCACAAAGCGCGCGCGGCGCGCGACGTCAGCCGCATCGGAGGCGGCCTGTGCCCCCAGGCTGACGGCGTGGTCGACCTTGCGCTTGTCGATGTTGTAGGCCACCAGCGAATGGCCGCCCTTGAGGATGTCCTCGGCCATGGGGCCGCCCATCTGGCCAAGGCCAACGAATCCGACAGTCCTTTCCCTCGGCAGTGCGCTCAAATGATTTCTCCTGATTTCCTGTGATCGGATGCATTCCGACAGCAAGACATGTGCCATGGATTCACCGGGTGGGATTGCGCGCCCAGCAGCGAGCAAGTTGTCCGCGCCGAGAACACTTCCGTGTGAATCCCGCGAACATGTGTTTGCTGCGAGTCCATGCGAGCCGGTTCGCGCCGCACCGTTTCCGGCCCGCCACTCAGACCCTTGCCGTCTTTTGCAGCACGGTCTTGCTGACCAGGTACGCGTCGAGGCTCTCTGCGCCGCCTTCGCGACCGATACCGCTGTCCTTCACTCCACCAAATGGCGCGTCGGCACCTGGACTGCCTAGGTGATTGATGGACAGGACCCCGCATTCGAGCTCACGGCTGATCCGTTCGGCGTCGTGCAGCGAGTTCGTGAACGCGTAGGCCGACAGTCCCACCGACAGGCTGTTGGCCAGCGCCAGCGCCTCGTCCAGGCTGTCCACAGGCACGCACATGGCCAGCGGGCCGAACGGCTCGGTGGTCATCGCATCGGCATCGACGGGCAGGTCCGCCAGGATGGTCGGGGCATAGAAGTAGCCGCGGTCGCCGATGCGATGGCCGCCGGCGACCACGCGCGCGCCGCGGGTCCTGGCGTCCTGCACCAAGGCATCGACGGCGGCGAGCCGCCGCGCATTGGCCACTGGTCCCATCTGCACACCGGGCTCGAAGCCGTCGCCGACGCGCAGTTCCCGGGCGATCTTCGCGAAGGCCGAGACGAAATCCTCATACACGCTGCGGTGGACAATGAAGCGGCTGGGCGAAGCGCAGATCTGGCCCGCCATGCGCATTTTGGAGGTAGCCGCCTGCTGGGCGATCTTGGCGGCGTCAACGCCCTCGCCAATGAGCACGGGCGCATGCCCACCGAGTTCCATGAGTACCGGCTTCATTGCAGCGCCGGCCAGCTGCGACAACTGCTTGCCAACGTGAACCGAGCCGGTGAGGGTGACCATGCGGATCACCGGAGACGCGATCAGCGTCGAAGAGATCCTGGCCGGCTCGCCAAAGACGAGGTTCAGCACCCCGGGTGGCAGCCCCGCGTCGACCAAGCACTGTACGAACGCGCAGGCGGCGCCGGGAGTCTCTTCGGCAGCCTTCAGGATCACGGAACAGCCCGCCGCCAGGGCGGCGCTGACCTTGCGCGAGGGCGAGCTGATCGGCACGTTCCAGGGCGTAAATGCGGCCACGGGACCTATCGGCTGGCGCAGCACCATGCGCTGCATGTGCGGCTCCGAGGGGAGCACGCTGCCATAAGTGCGTAGCGACTGAGCCGCGTCCCATTCGAGGAAGGTGCAAGCGCGGTCGACCTCCGTGCGGCCGTCGGTGTAGGGCTTGCCCTGCTCCAGCGTGATGATGCGTCCGATGTCATCGACGCGTTCGCGCAGCAGCGCGATGGCGTTGTGCAGCACCTTCGCGCGCTCGGTGGGAGGCGTGTCGCGCCAGACCTTGAAGCCCTTGGCTGCGGCGCGCAGCGCCCGCTCCAGATCTTCCTGGCTGGCGCTGGGCACGGGGCCTAGGACAGCCTCGTCGCTGGGGTTGCACACCGCGTAGCAGGAGGGCCTTTCGTAGATCCACTCCCCGTCGATGAACAGGCCGATGCGCGGGTAGGTTGAAGCGACCGAGGTGTCGGTCGCTCGTGAATTCACGTTTGCCATGGTTTGTTCCTCTCTTCAGTTCTCTTGTGCGAGGCAAGACATATGCCAATCGCCGGGGGCGCCCGCCCGGTCGAGCGTCCGGTCGCCCAGACGCATGTACGTCCGGAAGACGGGTGAACGTCTCTTTCAAGGACACTGGTCGGGGTTCTGGCGCTGACCAGTGTCTTTGCTTTAGTTGGCGACGTACTTGAGCCAGCGGCCGCCGTCGACAATCAGGTTCTCGCCGGTGACGTAGTTGCCGAGGTCCGAGGCAAGGTAGACTGCGGCATTTGCGATGTCCTCCTTGCGGCCGAAGCGGCCGAGGGCAGTCTTCTGCGCCTCCAGGTCGCCCTTGCCTGCCTCGATGTACATGCGGCGCACGCCTTCGGTGTCACCGATCGGGCCGGGAGAGATGGTGTTCACGCGGATGCCGTCGCCTCCCCATTCCACCGCGAGCGTGCGCGATAACGAGAGGATGCCGCCCTTGGCCGACGCCGCGTGGGCAGCGCCCGGCCAGCCGGTCACCCCCAGCATCGTGATAATGCTGATGATCGAGCCGCCGTGGGTGGAGGCCTTGAGGTGGGGGTAGGCGGCATGGCAACCATAGAAGGTCCCGTTGAGGTCGATGTCGATGACCGTCCGCCAGCCGTTGGGCGACAGCTCGGAGGTCGGGCAGACGAAGTTGCCCGCGGCGCTATTTACCAGGATGTCGAGGGAGCCGAAGCGCCCGACGGTGGCTTCCACGGCCTGCTTTACTTCGTCGTAGTTGCGCACATCGCACTTGCGGGTCTGGACCGGGCCGCCTTCGCGCGCGAGGCCTTCCGCTGCGGCCTGCAGGCGCTCCTCATTGCGGCCGACAATCATTACGCTGGCGCCCAGGCGTGCATAGGCGGTGGCGATCTCCAGGCCGATGCCGGAGCCGCCCCCGGTGACCAGGGCCGTGCGGCCCTTGAGCGTGTCATTGGTGAACATCAAGCTTTATCCTTCTCCGTAAGTTTCTATTCAGCTGTCCGCATCACCGCAAGCCGCGTGCCAGCTTGCGGCCGCCCGGGCCCCAAGTGCCGCAGGGCTGCCCCGGGAGGGTGCGGGAGTGTCTTTTGTGGACACGGCTGTGTTTTCGCAGAGAACAGAAATTCAAGTCGGGGCGCCAACATTCGGGTGTTTTTGGCCTCTGGAGTGGCCCATTCCGCATGGCACGTGCCTTGCATGTAAGAGGCGTATCGTTCCGGGGGAGCGCAACGCAAAGGATTCCAAGATGAGCAATCAGGTGGTGAAAACGGTGAGGGAAGATTCGGTGCTGGTGATTCGGCTTTGCAGCCCAGAAAACCGCAACTCGCTGACGACCGAGCTGCGCCAGCAGTTGGGCGAGGCGGTGGAGCTCGCCGAGCGCGACCCGTCGGTGCGTGCGGTCTTCCTTACCGGCGAGGGGCCGACGTTCTGCTCCGGCGGAGACTTCAAGATGCTGCAGACGCAGTGCGATCCATGGCCCGTCCATCGGCGCTTCCGCAACCTCAGCCGCTGGCTCGTGCCGCTGATCACGCTGGACAAGCCCGTGGTCGTGGGTGTGCGCGGCCATGCCGTGGGCGGCGGGATGGGGCTGGCGCTCACGGGCGATGTGGTGGTCGCGGGCGAGGGCGCGAAATTCGTGTCCGGCTTCTTTCGCCTGGGCACGGTGCCGGATGTCGGGATGATGTACCACCTGCCCCGGCTCATCGGCATGGCGCGCGCCAAGAACTTCCTGTTCAGCGGTGCGACGATGCTGGCGCAGGAGGCACTCGAACTCGGCCTGGTGGCCAAGGTCGTGCCCGACGACCAGGTCGAGGCCGCAGGATTGGCCGAGGCCACCCGCCTGGCGGCGGGCCCGGCCGAGGTCATGGGACTGGCCAAGACCCTGATGGCGCGCAGCTTCGAGACCACGCTGACGGACATGTTTGCCTACGAGGGCTTTGGCGCCGTGATGGCCATGTCCAATCCCGAATTCCGAGAAGGCCTGTCGGCTGCGATCGACAGCCGCCAGCCTGATTTCGCCGGTGCCGCGGCGCGCTCGTCGAGCAACAAGGACGCGAGCGGCGCCTCGCCGAAGCGAGCCGCCTGACCGGCCGCGGCGCCGTGAATTTAGAACCCCAATAGGAGAGATTTGATGGATGTGTCGATGTTTCCCGAGCTGTCTCCAGAGATCGAGGCGGTGCGCGACATGGTGAACCGCTTCATGGAGGCGGAAGTCAAGCCGGTCATGGACGGTTATGAGAAGCGCCGTGAGTTCCCCCGTGATCTGGTACGTAAGGCCGGGGAAGCCGGACTCTACGGTGCGGTGTTCCCCGAGTCGGTGGGTGGCAGCAACATGGGTTACCTGGCCGCTGTCGTAATCCAGGAAGAGATGGTGCGAAACGACGTGCGCTTCTCCTCGTGCAACAACCAGCAGGGCTCCACTTGCCCGAGTGCGATCTACTTCGGTGGCACCCCGGAGCAGATCACGAAGTACGTTCCCAACCTGGTCGCCGGCAAGACCATCGGCATGATGTCGCTCACCGAGTCGGGCGGCGGTTCCGATGCCGAGGGCAACATGAAGACTTTCGCGCAGCGCGATGGCGACGTCTACCGCATCACCGGGCAGAAGATGTGGGCCTCGATGGCGAACGAGGCCGACGTCGGTGTGTTGTTGGCCAAGACCGATCGCAACGCTGGCGCCAAGGGGGTAACCGCGTTCATCGTGCAGCCCAAGAAGCACCCGGGCTGGAAGGCCACGCCGATCGACTGCCTGGGGCTTTCCAAGTCCATGCGCACCAACGTCGTGTTCCTCGACGACTTTGTCGTGCCGGTGGAAGACCGCTTGGGCGAGGAGGGCGAAGGCTTCAAGATCATCATGCGCACTCTGCAGCCCGGCCGCGTCGGTGTGGCTGCCAAGGCGCTGGGCGTGGCGCGCCGCTGCTTTGAGGAGGCCGTGCGCTACGCCAACGAGCGAGAGCTGCGCGGCCAGCCGATCGGCCGCTTCCAGATGATCCAGTCCGACATCGCGGAGATGGCCTGCGCCATCGAAGCCAGCCGCGGGCTGGTCTACAAGGCGGCGCTGATGATGGATGCGAGCCTGCCGTCCAACCGCATCGCGGCCATCGCGAAGTTCCATGCCTCGCAGACGGCCAAGTTCTGTGCCGACAAGGCCATGCAGATCTTCGGTGGCTACGGGTTGGCAGAGGAGTACCCCGTTTCGTACTACCGGGCCTATGCAGACATGTTCTTCACCGGCGAGGGCTCCGCCAATGTGCAAAAGATCATGATTGCCGAGGACGCGCTGGGCTACAAGATGGCAGACCGCCACCATGGCAAGACCGGCCTGCGTGATATCCGCAAGGATGATGTGGCCGGCGAGCTCAAGAGCAAGGCCTGAGGAGGACGCCATGTCCGAACACCTTAAATTCGAGATCGACCAGGGCATCGCCACAATCACGCTCAACCGGCCGGAGAAGCTCAATGCCTTCACCGACGAGATGCTAGAGACCTGGCTGGCGGTGCTCGAGGACGCCCGCACCAACCCCGAGGTGCGCGTCATCGTGATGACGGGCACCGGTCGCGCCTTTACCACAGGCGGCGACGTGGAAGGCTTCAGCGCCAGCGCGAAGCAGACCGCGGCCGGCATCCGCAAGCGCCTGGTCGAGGGTATCCAGCGGCTGCCGCGCAAGCTGGCGGAGATCGACAAGCCGGTAATCGCGGCCCTGAACGGCTTTGCCACCGGCGGCGGCCTGGACATCGCGCTGGCCTGCGACATCCGCTTCGCCGCCGAGAGTGCGCGCTTCGCCGAGACCTACGCCAAGATGGGCCTGATTCCCGGGGCCGGCGGCGCCTACCTGTTGCCGCGCATCGTCGGCACGGCCAAGGCGCTGGAGCTGTTCTGGAGCTGCGACTGGGTGGAAGCCCGCGAGGCCGAGCGCATCGGCCTGGTCAACAAGGTCTTCCCGGACGCCGACCTGATGGAAGGCACCTACGCTTTCGCGCGCAAGGTGGCCGACGGCGCGCCGCTGGCGGTGCAGACCATCAAGCGCGTGGTGCGCCTGGGCCTGGACAAAGACCTGGGCACGGCGCTGGACATCGTGGCCTCCAGCATGCCCATCGTCCGCACCAGCGAAGACCACCAGGAAGCGCTGGCCGCCTTCAAGGAAAAGCGCATGCCCCGATTCAAGGGCCAATGAGGACAAGCTGCCTGCGGGTGGATAGATACATACATAAATAGACATGATTGACCAGAATACTTTCGCCAGATTCCTGCAGCCCAGGAGCGTGGCCATCGTCGGCGCTTCGCCCCAGGCCGGCACGCCCCGCAACGCCTTGGTGAAGAACCTCCTCAAGCACGGGTTCCAAGGGGCCGTCTACCCTGTAACGGCCAGCCACGCCGAGATCGAGGGATTGAAAGCCTACAAGACCGTTGGCGAATTGCCCGAAGTGCCTGACGTCGCACTGGTGATCACACCCGCGCATACCGTGGCCGGCGTGATCGCCGAGTGTGGCCAGAAGGGCATCCGCAACGCGGTGGTGTTCAGTGCCGGCTTCGAGGAGGTCGAAGGCGGCCAGGAGAATGCGCGTCAGCTGGCCGAGGCGGCCAGGACGCATGGCGTGGCTGTTATCGGGCCCAACTGCAATGGCCTCTGGTCGGTTCGGCAGAAGGTCATCATGACTTTCAGCGGTGCGGCGCTCAACATCGAGAAGATCAACCACGCCCCCGTGGCCGTGCTCAGTCAGAGTGGTGCGTTGGCGGGCGCCATCGGCAATTCGCTCAACAACGCCGGCATGGGCCTGTCCTACATCGTCAGCGTGGGCAACGAGACCTGCCTGGATGTGCTTGACGCCGCCGATGCGATCATCGAGCAGGACGATGTCCGGGTGGTGGCGCTTTACCTCGAAGGGTTGGACCATGCGAGCCGCATCCTCAAGATCGCGGAGCGCGCCCGCGATCGTGGGGTACAGATCGTCGCATTGAAGACCGGTCGATCGGCCGTTGGACAGGATGCAACCGCCTCCCATACCGGCAAGATCGCTTCGTCCCACGCCGTCTATGCCGCCGCCTTCGAGCAGGCCGGCATCATCGAAGTCGACGGCATTGCGGAGCTCATCGACGCCGTCGAAGTGCTGGCCTTCATGCGCGATCCGCGCGACAGCCGGGACCCCAAGGGTGGGGCTTCGGTCCTGAGCGCTTCGGGCGGCGCCGGCGCATTGCTGGCCGACCACAGCAGCGAGCGCGGCATTACCATGGCCGAGTTCGATCCCTCCACGGTCGAAAAACTCAACACGATATTGCCGTCGTTTGCTCGCAAGACGAACCCGATCGATCTGACGGGCCAGGTCAACAGTGTGCCGAGCATGCTGGAGGACGCCTGCGAGACCGTCGTGGCCGATTCCAGGACCGAAGCGGTTATCGTCCAGTTCGCATCCACCGTGCGCCGCCATCTCATCGCCAATGCGGAGGTGTTCAAGGCGCTGGCGCGCGAAGTGCCGGTGTTCCTGAGCATCATCGGCGAGACCATCGAGCCCGAGATGCGCAAGGACTTCCGCGACGCGGGTGTGCTCCTGTGCGCCGATCCCTCGGCCGCGATGAGTGCCTTGTCGCTGCTGTACCGGCGCCGCGATGCGATGCGCTTGCCCAAGTTGCAACCGCGCCAGCCCCTGGCGCAGCGGACCGTTCCGGGCGACTGGTCCGCCATGATGCAGTTCTGCGACGACAGTGGCGTCACGCCGGCCAAATGGGTGGTGCTGGGCCCCCATGATCGTGCCGGCCAGGCTTGCGCGCATCTGTCCTACCCGCTGGTGGTCAAGGCGCTGCCTTCTGAGGCGGAGCACAAGACCGAGATGGGCCTGGTCAAGCTGCGCGTGGCATCGCCCGAAGAGGTCGATGCCCTCGCCGAACAGTTTCGCCAGCGCATGGGTAAACCGCAGGCCGGCATCCTGGTGCAGGAGATGGTCGGCGACGGGGTCGAGGTGGTGCTCTCCTGCCTGCGCAACGCCGATTTCGGTCCGGTGATCTCCATCGGGACGGGTGGCGTCGCCATCGAGCTGTACCGTGACGTGGCCTACCTGGTCTTGCCCGTGTCCGAGGAACAGGTGCTCGCCGCGGTGCGCAAGCTCAAGCTGTGGACCCTGCTGCAGGGTTTCCGGGGCAAGCCGGCCGCGGATGTCGAGGCGCTCGCGAATGCCGCCGTGCGGTTTGGCGACATGTTCCTCGCCAGCCCGGCGGTTCAGGAGTTCGAGATCAATCCCGTGATTGTTAGAAAGCAGGGCCAGGGTCTTAGCGCGGTCGACGCGCTGGTTACCACCAGCAGCTGACGTCGCGGCGGGCGAAAGGGAGATGCTGATCAATGAACGCTGCAGCCGGAACTAACGGCATCACGTCGCGATACCAGCGCGAAATCCGTTGACTTCGCGCCATGGGGTCTCCCTACCGGGTGTTTTCGCCCCTCTCGAGGTCACTTTCCGCGTTTAAGACGCACCTCGGGTTACGACGCACAGGAGCGACCTCTTGGCGATCACCAGGTTGACCAGAGCGAACAGGCTGAACAGCTGCGCTTCGTTCTTGGCCAGGCCCTTGTAGCGTGTCTTCTTGTGGTGAAACAGGTTCTTGATCACATGGAACGGATGCTCGACCTTGGCCCGGATGCTCGCCTTGAGCTGCTCGGCCTTCTCAAGCAACTGCGCCCACTTGCGCTTCGGGTCCAGTTGTCGGCGCTTGCCGGGCCGCATCGCCACGTGCCACTGCGGGCCCTGGGCTTCTTCGCGTTTGCAGGCACCGCAGTACCCAGCATCGCCGAAGGCCACCGTCTCCTTGCCTTGAAGCAGTGCGCCGGCTTGGGTCACGTCATGGACGTTGGCCGCCGTGGCGACCATCGTGTGCACGAGGCCCGATTCGGCATCGACTCCTATGTGAGCTTTCATTCCGAAATACCACTGGTTGCCCTTCCTCGTCTGGTGCATTTCCCGGTCTCGCGTGTTGCCCGCGTTCTTGGTCGAGCTCGGCGCAGCAATGATGGTCGCGTCCACGATGGTGCCCGCGCGCATCAAAAGCCCTTGTTCGGCAAGATGGGTATTGATCTCCTCGAACAGCGCCTTGGTGAGGTCGTTGTCCAGCAGCAGGCGTCTGAATTTCAACACCGTGGTGGCATCCGGCACCGACTCGCGCGACAGATCGATGCCGACGAAGTCGCGCAGCGCCTGGTTGTCGTACAGCGCGTCTTCCAACGCTTCGTCGGTCAAGCCGTACCACTGCTGCAGACAGTACATGCGCAACATCCGGGCAACGCCGATCGGCTGGCGCCCGACTCGCCCGCTCGTGGGGTACAGAGGTTCGATCACGCCTATCAGGCGCGCCCATGGCACGACGCGTTCCATCTCGGCGAGAAACTTCTCGCGCCGCGTGCGCTTCTTCTTCATCGCGTACTCGGCGCTGGCAAAACTGCGTTGGCTCATTTTTCGTCGCTCGTCGTAGGAGGCTCGGCCTTCAACGCTTGGCCACCCGTCGCGATGACCTTGCCACGAATAAATCAGCGTCTCCCTAACGCTCTTGTTGTGTAGCGGCGACGCAGAGCCTTTCTATTTGCTAAAGCCCAGGAGTCTTGTGGCACCGCCTGACGTCGTCTGTCTCCGCATCCAACCAGGTGAAGCGAGACATCTCGATTCGACCCAGAGCCGCCGCAACAGGGCATCTAACTTGGCACGGACATTGCAAACGTTCTCGACAAATAGAAGACAGCAGATTCACAAAGGCGGCAGTGTCGAAGACTAGCCGGGGAAATTCGGCTGGCAGCACACGTTGGGCATTGCGGCCCCTGGAGAGCCAACTGAACCCAAGTTGGTGGATTCGAATACTTGTGTTTCGAGCAACTTAACCGACGGGAATTTCAATCAAGTGGATATCAACATCGCCCGGCTCGACCTTATATCTATCCGCCTTGTGATCGTGTGCGCGGAATTGGGCTCGCTCTCTGCCGCCGCGAAGCGCACCCACTGCTCGATTTCCGCAGCCAGCCAACGACTCAAGGCACTAGAGGCATCCATCGGAAGAGCACTCTTCGTGCGCGACTATCGCGGACTGCGACTTACCGACGCGGGCGATGTTCTTGTAGCGCACGGCAAGCTCGTATTCGGCCAGCTGGAGTTAATGAGGGACCAAGTTGGCTCGATTTCGTTTCGCGAAGGGTTTCATTCTGCTTAAGTCCCAGGAGAGCTGCACGTGGACCTTTCGGGCGGCCCTCCCTATTCTCTCAATCTGCTGACTTTCCAGCAAATTCCAACCTTAACTATAAACGGAGCTAAATGATGAAGAGACCTCTCCTGCTACTGTCCGCGATGATGTTCGCGGGCCTTGCGTCCGCCCAATCGTCGGTCACGCTGTTCGGATTGTTAGATATGACGCTTGCGCGATCCACAGGCTCGATCGCAGACAAGAGCCAACTGACTCAGGGTGCGTGGGGTGCAAGCCGGCTTGGCTTTAAAGGCGTCGAAGATCTGGGCGGTGGCCTGTCTGCCGGCTTCTGGCTCGAGTCGGCTGTGTTCCCGGACAACGGTACCGGGGGCGCCACGAACATCAATAACCAATCCAGCGGAACTTCGGTGGCGCCCAACGGAACGCAGGGGCTGACCTTCAACCGGCGCTCCACCGTGTCTTTGGTCGGCGGGCTTGGAGAAGTCCGGATTGGCCGCGATTTCGTACCGACGTTCTGGAACCTCAACCGTGGCGACGTATTTGGCTCGTCTGGCGCGGGACAGGCAGTCAATTTTAGTAACCAGATAGCCGGCACCGGCAATGCGAGCGTTCGAGCTTCCAACATGATCACGTATTGGGTTCCGCAGAACTCGACCGGGTTCGGCGGTTCCATCGCGCATTACTTCGGCGAGAACGCTAGCAATACGGCGAATTCGAACGATGGCACTGGAAGCGGGGCCCAGTTGTTCTACAACGCGGGGGGCGCGTTCACGGCAGGTGTTGCCTATGGTCGCACAAAGTACCTAACAGGCGATGCCGTCGCGCGCAACATTTCTGCCACCTACGACTTCAAGGTTGCCAAGCTCGTGGGGGAGTACAGCAAGGACTCTCTGGGGGCCGCGAATGCCACGGGTGGTGCAATTGGTCTGACGGTGCCGGTTGGCGCAAATGTGCCGCGAGTCGCCTATTCATGGGTCGGGAACGACGCCGCAGGGAATCCAAAAATAAAGAGGTTTGCGATCGGCGACACCTATTATCTCTCCAAGCGCACTTGGATGTACGTGACGTACTCACATCAGTCCAACAGCGGCGGATCGAGCGCCGCGCTCGACGGGGCGATCACGGGGCCGAACGCGTCCTCGAATGCTTTGGAGCTGGGCTACGTCCATTCCTTCTAATCGAGCGTTTCAGCCCTAACCGGGGGCGTTTGCGAGTTTCTCCAGACCGGTTTTTCCAGCCTCATCGCTCCCCGGCGATGAGGCTTTTTTCCGTGGTGCGCCCGGCAGGGCGCACCCACTTGGAGGTGAAAGTCCTCTACTCGCCCGGCAAGGGGAAGCGTTAGCCCAAGACATCGGTTTCGCGGGCGACTGCGAGTCTGAAGGAAGCTGTAGGGCAAAGCGCTGGCCTGACGAACAGGAAGCGGATACGAGGCGCCGTATCGGGGTGAGATGTCCAGCCGAGCGCAATGCGCGTGCCATAACTGTTCGCCCGTGCTCCTGAAACTCAGGATTTCAGGTCGGAATGACGTTGAGGGTCGGTCCGCGACGCTACGGCGCTTCGCACCCTCCGCGAGCGGACCGGGGTCATGGGATCAACCACTGTCGTCCGGACGTACGCGGCTGTCTTTCCCGCGTACAGACACGCTTCGGCCTAGCGCTCGTTGAGCGGTTGCGTGGACGTCGGCGCCAGTGGCGTTGTTCGACCCTCCCGCTCTGAACGCGACCGGCGTCTGGCACATGTTTTGCGTTACCGATTTCACAAGCTGCGCACTTCCTATCTGTGGCGCAACCATCCGGCCGGGCGTGGCACTGGCTTTCACCCTTGCGAGACAACCATGAAACCGACTAACGAAATTTCCTCCCGCGTTTATAAGGCCATCCCCCAGCTTGACCGCCTCCGGACCGACGTTCTGCTGGGCGACGTTTGGAAGCAGCCGGAGATGAACATGCGTGACCGTAGCCTGGTCACCTGTTCCGTGCTCGCCGCTCTGGGCAAGAACGAAGAATTGACGGTGCACATGCGACGCGCCGTCCAGAACGGCGTCACGGTGGACGAACTACGCGGCCTGGTCATGCAGGTGACTTTCTACGCCGGTTGGCCCGCCGGCCTGAGTGCGGGCAAGGCCGCCCTGGAACTTTTCGAAGGTGAAAAATGACACAGGATACGAATGCGAGCGCGGTTTCGCTGCCCGGGCGCGGGTTGCTGGATGGGCGAGTGGCTTTGGTCACCGGCGGCGCCCGGGGCCTCGGCCTCGCCATCGCGCAGGCGCTGGCACGTGAAGGTTCCAGGGTGGTGATCAGCGACCTCGATGCTGACGCCCTCGAACAGGCGGTCAGCGGATTCAGAAGCGCGGGGCAGGAGGTGACCGCGGTCACCGGCAATGTGGCAGTCGTCGCCGATTGCGAATGCATGGTGCGGGCGGCCGTGGACACCTATGGCCGTCTCGACGTGCTGGTAAACAACGCGGGCGGCAGCGCCCATACCCCACCGAAGCTTGAGGACGTCACCGAGGAGGATTACGACAAGGTGATGAACTGGAACGTCCGCGGCACTTTCTTCTGCACGAAGGTCGCACTGCCGGCACTCAAGGCGCAAGGGGGTTCCATCATCAACCTGACCTCGATGTCGGGACGCACCGGTGCCGAGATTTTCAGCCCGCAGTACAGCGCGGCCAAGGCGGCCATCATCGGGCTGACACGCAACATGGCCATGCACCTTGGCCCCAACGGGATCCGGGTAAATGCAATCGCGCCGGGGTTCGTGCGAGCCGGCGAGCGCGCCGAGGCGATCTGGGCCACGCGCGACAACACGACGATTCTGAACCAGATCGCCCTGCGCCGGCGCGGCGTCGAGACCGAACTAGCCGATGTGGCCCTGTTCCTTGCTTCCGAACAGTCCCGGTACATGACCGGCTGCATCCTGGACGTGAATGGCGGCTATCTGACCTTCTGACCGGCGTTCCGAGCAACGTGACGCCCATGCTCGGAAGAAGCAAGCGGGTCAACTGATCACCGCGGCGCGCGCACCAGACTGGAATATCGCGCGATGCGCCAGTCGGACGCAGGTTGCATCAGTGTGATGCAATGCCCGCGGTCTTGCCGCCATCAATCGGAAGCACCACGCCGGTGATGAAGCTGGCGTCGTCGGAAAGCAGGAAGGCAATCGCTGCCGCAACTTCTTCGGGCCGGCCCTCGCGACCAATGGGATGAGCCGCGCGGATACGGGCGGCATTCTCCGGATCCTGGAACATGACCTCGGTGAAGGGAGTGCGGATCATGCCTGGCGTCACGGTATTGACGCGGATGCCGAACGACCCGAGTTCCAGTGCCATGGTTTGGCTGAGGCCCACGACTGCGTGTTTCGACGCGGCATAGGAGAGGCGGTTGGGAACGCCCCTGATTCCGGCCGACGAGCTTACATTCACGATCGCCGCAGGTACCTTCGCTTCCTTCACGACACGGGCGAAAGCCTGACACACGTTGAAGGTGCCGTCGAGATTGACCGAAAGAACTTTGCGCCACGCCTCGGGATCGACATCCAGGATGGTGCCGACTCCCCGGATGCCGGCGCTGTTGACCAACCCATGGAGCTTTCCGAACCGTTGAACCGCTCCGGACACGACCGCGGCCACCTGGTCGCGGTCCGTGATATCAACGCGAGCGGCATAGACCCGGTCACTGCCCGCGAATTCGGCAACGACCCTGTCGACATCGTCCTTTCGCACATCCGCAGCGACCACCGACGCGCCCTCGTCGAACAACCGGCGAACGCACGCTGCGCCGATGCCACTGCCAGCACCCACTACCAACACTGTCCTGCTTTCAAAGCGTTTCATTTCGAAGAACTCCTACGTTTAATTCCTTGCCAAGGCCGCTCGACGGGACACTGGACTAGATGGAAATGTGCCGGGCGAAGCGCTCAGACCAGGCGGTAGACCCGGCGCGCCGTGCCACTGAAGATCATCTTCCTCTCGTCGGCGGAACAGCCGGCCGTGAGCCGCTTGAACGTGTTCCAGATCGTTCCGTAGGGCACACCTGCTTTTTCGACCGGGAAATTGGAAGAGGCCATGCATCGGTGGGCGCCGAACAACTCGATGCAAGGCTCGATATAAGGGCGCCAGAGTTGCGCCAGCCGTTCCGAAGTCGGTGGCGCATCCGCGATGCTGAAATCGAAATTGCCCAGGCACATCAGGAGCCCGCCCATCTTGATGGACACGTTCGGGCACTTGGCGAGCTCCTTCATGCCGGCGAGCCAGGTGGCGTGGACCTCGGCTTCCTTGCCCGTATACGAGGAGTGCCCCACCGGACTTCCGGTATGAATCACCACGATGCTCGCATCGGGATGCGCGCGCGCCAGCGCGGCGACGTCCGGCAACTGCGGGTGGAAAATGCTGGCGTCGAAGGCGAGCCCCATGGACGCGAGCAGGTCCAGCCCCTTGCCGAACTCCGGGTCAAGGAACACGCCGGCGCGATCCGCACTGACCGGCCCGCGGACCACCGGGTCCGGATCCCATTTCCCTCGCTGTCGCACGCCGCGGAACCGCCCGTTGGCCGCTTCAATGTGGGCCTCGAGGGTTTCGCGCGTTCGCTCCCCCTGCGTCAGGTCCGCGAAACCTACGATCCCGGCCGCGACGCGGCACGAGGTGTATTTCCCGCTAGCGGCCATCGCTGCCATGCCTACGGCGAACTCGGTTTCACCAACGTATTTCAGGTGCTCCGGCCCGCTCGCGCGGTACATCGAGTGGCACTCGATATAGACCGTCGCCTCGACGTTGTGGCCCGACGTTGCGACATCGCGCGCGAATTCCTCAACGAAGTACTTGTAGCCGGACTTGTGATCCCACAGGTGCATGTGCGGATCGACAATCGGCAGCTCGGCCTCGATGGCTGCTTCCGGGACGGCTCGGGCAAGCCAGTCGGGGTTGGGCGCCCGTGTGGCCGTAAAAATGGATCCGCTGGTTGATGGCAGCGGCACAGCCTTGAAAGGACTGGCGGAATCGGAACGGGGCGAACGAGTCATCGAATGGGTCCTGAGTTTTCAAAGTCGATCGATGGGACCACGTTGCAAGAGCTGTGCCGGTGCCCCGCACAGGCAACAGGCGCAACGGTGTGTCTAGGCGGAAGACACGTGTCTACGCCGGCGACGCTGATGCAGTGCGGACAGGCACCCAAGCACGCATGGCCCGGCTTGAGATGATGCGCCTGGTTGCCGGCATTTTAATTGCGAAGCCCTCTCACCCACCGGACACACAAGGATGACCGCAATGGGCTCGCGTTGCTGATGTTTCCTGGTCAGACATCCGGCGCCGGTTTACCAAGGGCATCCGGCAGGCGATACGCGCGGATGGCGCTCCCCGCAAAGAGTTCGAACTTTTCGTCTTCGGAATAGCCGCTGACGACGCGCTTGAACGCGTTCCACAGCACGCGTGCCGAACAACCAGACTTGTCGGGAGGGAAGTTGCTCTCGAACATGCAGCGACTCGGACCGAATGCTTCGATGCATGTCTCGATTGATAGCTTCCAGGCGGACGCCAGCTCCTGCGAGGTGGGGGGAAGGTCGCGGTCGATGAAGTCAAAGCCGCTCAGCCGCATGTTGAGACCGCCGAGCTTGCAGAAGACGTTGGGACGCTTGGCCAGCTGCTGCATGGAAGCCTTCCACCCCCGGAAGACTTCTTCCTTGCGCTCTGCATAAGGCCCTTTCGCGGCGCGCCCGCCGACGTGGTCGATGATCACGCGCGTGTTCGGGTATTTGTCCACCAGGTCGATCAGCTGCGGCAGCTGGGGGTGGTAGCACCAGGCATCGAACGACAGGCCCAGTTCGCTCAGTCGCGCAAACCCTTCCCGGAAGTTGGGGTCCAACAAGAGATCCTTCGGCGGTGACCTGCGCAGCACGTTCACCTCCGGACTCGCATCCCATGCCGCCATGTGCCGGATGCCGCGGAAGCGATCGGGCGCGCGCGACATGCAGGCTTCCAGCACCGGCTGCGCCAAGGCGCCCAGGGTCAGGTCGACCCTGCCCACGATGCCGGCGCATGCGCGCACCGGGCCGTAGTAGCCGCTGGCAAAGGTCGCCGCCACGCCGTTGGCGTACTCGACCTCGCCGACGCTGGCGAACCGGGGATCGCCGTCGGCCCGGTACATGAACGAGCATTCGACATAGACCGTGCCGCGGATGTTGTGGCCGCACTGCAGATCGTTCACCAGGTCGGGGACGAGGTATGTGTGGTGCCCGTCCCAGATATGGTGGTGCGCATCCACGATCGGGCGATCGGGATCGATGACGTCTTCTGTTCGCAGCGCGAGCCACTCATCGTCGACAAAATGAAGGGGGGCCATCCCCCTCCTAGGCTTGTCCGTGTTCATGCCTTCTCCTTTCATGTCTTGTCCATGCGAGCGCGCAGCTGCGGGCGCTCAATGGCCGCCCAGGTATGCGGCCCGGACCAGGGGATTGTTGAGCAGCTCCTTGCCGGTGCCCTCGAGCTGCATGCTGCCGGTCTCCAGCACGTACGCGCGGTCCGACACTGCCAAGGCCTGGTTGGCCATCTGCTCGACGAGCACGATGGTCACACCCGACTCACGCAGCCGGCGGATAGACCGGAAGATATCGGCTGTGATCTGCGGTGCCAGGCCGAGTGACGGCTCGTCGAGCAGTAGCAACTTGGGATCGCTCATCAGCGCGCGCGAGATGGCCAGCATCTGCTGTTCGCCGCCCGAGAGGGTGCCGGCCGGCTGGTCCCGACGTTCCTTCAGGCGCGGAAAGCGCGCAAATTCGCGCTCGATCCGATACTCGACCTGCTGCTTGTCCTTGCGGATCAGGTAGGCACCCAGCATCAGGTTGTTGCGCACGGTCTGGTCCGCGAACACCCCACGCCCCTCGGGCGCCAAGGCGACGCCCAAGCCGACCCTCGCGTGCACGGGCATCCGGCTGCAGTCCGCGCCCTCGAACAGGACCCGGCCGCCGGCCAGGGGCTCCAGGCCAGCGATGCCCCTGAGTAGGGTACTTTTGCCGGCGCCATTGGCGCCGATGATGGTCACCACTTCCCCGGCATTGACGCGTAGGGACACGCCCTTGACGGCCCGGATGGCCCCGTAGGCTACATCGATACCTTGCAGCTCAAGCATGGCTGGCCTCCTCGACGAAGGATTTGGCGTGCTGCTGACTGACGTCGGCATCGGCGTCAACACCGAGATAGGCGGCGATAACCTTGGGGTTGGCCTGAACCTCGGCTGGCGTGCCCTCGGCAATCTTCACGCCGTAGTCCAGCACGATCACGTGGTCGGAAATGCGCATGACCAGGTCCATGTGGTGCTCCACCATCAGGATGGTCAAGCCCAGTCGGCTGATTCGTACCAGCAGGTCGCCCAGTTCGGCGGTTTCCTGCGGGTTCAGGCCGGCTGCCGGCTCATCCAGCAGCAGCAAGTCAGGGTCGGTGGCCAGCGCGCGCGCCAGTTCGACGCGGCGTTGCAGACCGTAGGGCAGGCTGCCTGCAGGCGCGTCGGCCAGGTGCGCAAAGCCCAGCATCTGCAGCAGGCGTAGCGAACGCGACCGGGCCGCCTCCTCCTGCCGCCGCGTGGATGGCAAGGCGAGCAGCGAGCTAAAGAACCCGTTGTGCATGCGCGAATGCCGCCCCAGCATGACGTTGTCCAGCACGGATAGGCTGCTGAACAGGCGCAGGTTCTGGAACGTACGCCCGATTCCCATGGTGCAGATCGAATGGACCGACTCGCCGACCAGGCTCGCGCCACCGAAGGCTATGCCACCCGAATCCGGGCGCACGATCCCCGTCAGCAGGTTGATCATGGTGCTCTTGCCGGCCCCGTTGGGGCCGATCAGCGCGTGCACATGGCCGCGCCGCAGCTCGAACGACACGTTCTGCGCCGGGCGCACGCCGCCGTAGGCCTTGCAGACGTCGTCGACGACCAGCAGCGGGCCGCCCTCGCGGCTGCGCGCGAAGGTGATCTCCGGCTGGTCCGGAGCAGCAGTGGGTGTGGCCGGCCCTTTGCGCTTGCGCCGCGACCACCAGACGTCGAGTGCGCCCGTCACGCCGCCGGGCATTACGTACAGGGCGAACAACAGCACCGCGCCATACACGAAATGCTGTACGGCTGGCCACTCGGACAGCGCCGCATCGGTGACGGTCAGCAGCACGGCGCCCGCAACCGGCCCGTAGACCGACCCCACGCCGCCGAGCAGCACCAGCAGCAGGATGAAAATGGACAGGTTCAGGGTGATGAAATCGGAGTTGATGTACTGAGCCTGCAGCGCCACCATGCCGCCGGCGAGGCCGCAGGCCATGGCCGCTATCGTAAAGGCGATGACCTTGGAGCGGTAGACGCGCACCCCGACAGAAGCGGCCGCGATCTCGTCAGCTTGCAGGGACAGCAGCGCCCGGCCGACACGACCTCTGACCAAGTTGCGCAGCAGCAAATAAGTGACGATCGACAGACCGATGCCGAGCCAGACCCACTGCTTGGTATTCAACGGCGCACCGTTCCACAGTAGGGGACGGACGCCGTAAACGCCTTGCGCGCCTCCGAACACGTCGGTCCATTCGGTGACGAGCTTCTCGACCACGATGCCGAATGCGAGCGTGACCATCGCCAGGTAGGGACCCTTTACGCGCAACGCGGGCAGCGCGATGAGCACGCCAAAAAGACCGGAGATGATTACGGCCAGCGCCAAGGCGATCCAGGCGCTCATCCCAGTGTGAGCGGTCAGCAGGGAGGCCGCATAGGCCCCGGCCCCGAACAGGCCGGCCTGCCCAAGAGACTTCTGGCCAGCGTAACCCACGAGGACGCCCATGCCGGCGGCACATAAGTAGTACACGCACATCATGAAGCCGATGCGCAGGTAGTAATCGTTGGACAGCATGCCCACTGCAGCGCAGAGCGCGGCGGTGACACCTGCAACGATGGCGAGGTGACGCAGCCCGTTCATACCTTGTCCGTCACCTTGGTGCCAAACAGGCCGTTTGGCCTGAAGGCCAGTACCACGATCACCAGCACGAAGATCGCGACCTCGCGCCACTGCGCCGACCACAGGTTGATGAAGGACTCCAGCACGCCGAGCAGGAACCCTCCAAACACGCAGCCGCGCGCGTTGTCCAGGCCACCCAAGATGGCGGCGGAAAAGCCCTTGAGGCCGACGGCGATGCTCATGAACAGTGAGACTTGAATGATGGGCGCCAGTAGGAAGCCGGACAGGCCGGCCAGCGCGGAGCTGATCACGAAGGCCCCTACCATCAGGGCGTAGACGTTGATGCCCATCAGACCGGCCACCTCCGGCTTGAAAGCCACCGCGCGCATGGCCTTGCCGATCATGGTCTTGCGCATGACATGGTCGAATGCCAGCATGACGACGGTTGCAACCGCCAGGGTCAGCAGCTCCTGTGGTAGCAGCCCGACCCCGAGGAATCGGATGACGTCGCCGCCCAGCAGTCCAGGCACCACGACGGACTTGGGCCCCCAGATTGCCATGCCGACGCTCTGCAGGATCACGCCGAAGCCGAGGGTGCTCATGATCCAGGCCATGCCGGGCCGGCGGGCGAACGGCCGCACACCCAGTACGAACAGTAGCCAGCCCATGAGACCCATGCCGACCACCGCCACCAGCAGCGCCAGCATCTGCGCCGAGACCGCGGGCTGGGCACCGCTGAAAGTCGTCGAAGCCATCGGGATTCCCAGTGACAGGAACATCA
This sequence comes from Rhodoferax sediminis, assembly GCF_006970865.1. Lineage (NCBI taxonomy): Bacteria > Pseudomonadati > Pseudomonadota > Betaproteobacteria > Burkholderiales > Comamonadaceae > Rhodoferax > Rhodoferax sediminis. The sequence goes on along the minus strand of NZ_CP035503.1, from coordinate 3,372,366 downwards.
CGGTCACGCCTATGAAGGCGCCCGCCGATACGAAGTCGCCGTGGGCGAAATTGACCGTCTTGGTCGTGGTGAACGTCACGCTGAAGCCTAGCGCGATCAGCGCATAAGCGCTGCCGACCACCAGCCCGCTGAGCAGCGCCTGCAAGAGAGAACCGTCCATCGAATGCCTGGAAAAATAAGTGCGGGCCGGCACAGGCGCTGGCCCTTGTCGAGACCTCTTGAGAAAGTTCAACGATTCATGTCAGTGGCAGTCAGCGACTTGATCACCGGGTCGCTGTACTCGGACAGCTTGCCGTCGACCCAGCGCACCCACTTGGCGTCGGCGGGCGTCAAAGCTTCTCGCTGGGTCTTCGAGAACGGCTTGTTGTAGGTCTTCATCACGCCCTGCACCGGCGTCGCCAGGTTCTCGAGCGCTTCGCGCATCTTTGGCCCGTCGGTGGACTTTGCCTGCTGCATGGCCGCAGCCAACAGCAGGGTCGAGTCGTAGCCCTGGATGCTGAAAATGAACGCGCTTGGCGCCGCCAGCTTGGCGCCAAGTCGCTCGAAAAGCTTCTTCTGCACCGGTGTGTCGGGATTGACGATGGGGCGCATGAAGATGGCCCGCGAGGCTAGCGTCTTGCCAGCCGCATCGAAGAACGTGATGTTGTCGGCGGCCGCTGACGCCAGGAAGGTCGGGAAGTAGTTGAGCTTTTCCATGCTGCGCAGCACGAGGCCCATGGGCGTGCCCTGTGCCCACACCAGTACCGTGTCGACACCTAAGGCCTTCATCTTGTTCAACTGCGAGGTCATGTCGGTGTCGGACACGGCGAACTTCTCGATCGCGAGCGGCTTGATGTCATTGAGTTTGGCAAGATCCTGCAGATCGCGCAGGCCGCCCTCGCCGTAGCCGGTGGTTTCAGTCAGCAGGCCGATCTTGGTTGTGCGACTCTTTTTGGCGTACGCCACCAGACCCGCGGCTTGCGCATGGTCGTACATGGAGACACGAAAGAAGTAGTTGTCAGCGTCCGGCGAGAGCGGTTTGGTGATGTCGGACGCCTGGGCATTCGACTGCATCGAGATAATTTTCTTCTCGTTCGGGATGCGACGCCACGCCATGGCATTGCCCGAGTTCGTCGGGCCCAGCACGGCGACCACCTTCTCGTTGTCGATCAGTTCCGTCATGTTCTGGATCGACTTCGCCGGCTGAGCTAGGTCATCACGCACGACCAGCGTCAGCTTGCGTCCCAGCACGCCGCCCGAGGCGTTGATGTCCTCGATCGCGGCCTGGATACCCAGCACGGCGGCCTTGCCGCTTTGGGCCGTGGGCGAGGCCGAAAGGTCGCCGTTGTAGCCCAGCTTGATGTTCTGGGCCTGGACTTGCGCAACAACGAGCAGCGAGACCACAAGCGCACCTCGTTTGAAGAACGATGCGAGCCTTGACTTGACGAGTAGCGAAGCGTTCATGAAGTCTCCGTGCGCCGGTCAAAACCGGCAAAGTGTTGTGAATGAAAGAGTCATACGTTGAAGGCTTAGCCAGCTACGGCGGCCCCGAGTCATGCGTCAACAACCGCGAGGGTGTGGGCGAAGCGTTGACAGGGGTACGCGCAGGCCGGGTATTGAGCCGCGAAATACATGCCTCGCGCCGAGAGGCGCGGGAGGTCCGGGGTGCCGAGGCAGTGGAGACATGCCGAAGGCCACACCGGTGCTGCCGCATTGGCGAGGCAGCGCCGGACCCCGCGCGGTCACAGACCCCGCGCATGCGCGGAAACACTTTGCATGGGAACCGGGAGATCCCGAGGTCTTCTGCGCTGCGTCGGGAGACGACAGCGGCAGAGCGCATCGAAAAGTCCAAGGACGTACAGCGATGAGCCACGACCCCGGGAAGTCGGACTGCTGCGTAGTACCAACGAGACTGCCGAACAAGGCTGCGCCTGCAACTGGCGCGGCGGCGGAGGTGGTGGAGGGAAGGCGGCAGGCCAAGGGAAATTCTCTTCAAGCCAACACGTCGCGGACACCGAGCCGCAGCTATGACGTGCACAGCGCGCTGGAGGGGATACGACAAGTGGCGAAAGGGGATCGGCAAAGTCGCTTCGCCACGCTGATGCACCATGTCTACGCGCTCGAACGCCTCGAAGCGGCTTACTTCGCGCTCAAGCGCGATGCGGCCGCCGGGGTGGACGGGCAGACGTGGCAGCACTACGGGCAGGACTTGCAGGCGAACCTGCAGGACCTGTCGGGACGGCTGGCGCGCGGCGGCTACCGGGCCAAGCCTGTGAGGCGTGTACACATACCCAAAACCGACGGAACGACACGCCCGCTGGGCGTGCCCGCGCTGGAGGACAAAATCGTCCAGCGCGCCGCGGTCGAAGTGCTGGGCGCGATCTTTGAGCAGGACTTTCTTGGCTTCTCGTACGGCTTTCGGCCCGGCAAGAGCGCGCACAACGCGCTCGATGCGCTGGCCGTGGGGCTGACGGTGCGAAAGGTGAACTGGGTGCTCGATGCGGACATCAGCCGTTTCTTCGACACGATCGAACACGGCTGGCTGATCAAATTCATCGAGCACCGCGTGGCCGACCAGCGCATCGTGCGGCTGATCCAGAAATGGTTGAACGCCGGTGTGCTGGAAGACGGCAGGCGAGTGCAAAGTGAGGTGGGCACGGTACAGGGCGGGAGCATCTCCCCGCTGTTGGCCAACATCTACCTGCACTACGTGTTCGACCTGTGGGTGAGACAGTGGAGAGGGCGCCACGCGCGCGGCGAGGTCATTGTGGTGAGGTACGCCGATGACTGGGTTGCGGGATTCCAATTCCGCGACGACGCCGAACGCTTGCAGAGGGCGGTGGCCGAGAGGCTGGCCGGCTTTGGGCTGGCGCTGCATCCGGACAAAACGCGGCTGATCGAGTTCGGGCGCTTCGCCCGAGACAACCGACAGCGACGCGGGCAAGCCAAACCGCAGACCTTCGACTTCCTCGGGTTCACGCACTGCTGTGCCACGACCCGCTCGGGCAAGTTCATGGTGCTGCGACTGACCCATGCCAAACGCCTGCGAACCAAACTGCAGGCGGTCAAGCTTGAGCTGAGACGGCGCATGCACCGACCCATAGCCGAGCAGGGGAAATACCTGCAGGCTGTGGTGGCCGGACATGGCCGCTACTACGGCGTGCCGAACAACGGCGCGCGACTCAGTGTGTTCCGCTTCCAGGTGGGGCGGCTGTGGCATCGCACTTTGTGCCGGCGCAGCCAGACGCATCACCTGCCCTGGCGTCGAATGCTTCGCTTGATAGCGCATTGGCTGCCCCCGGCTCGAATCTGTCACCCGTACCCCAATCAACGCTTGATCGTCATTACCCAAGGCAGGAGCCGTATGCGGTAATTCCGCACGTACGGATCTGTGGAGGGGGTGCTGGGTGACTGGCATTTCTACTCCGACTGTTGTTGTCGGTACAAAACGTGATTTCGGTCGTGCAAGTTGCGTGCCAGTCGGGCACGTCGAACGGCTAGGATTGAGCCGAGTGGGATGTCATTTACAAAGCTCTAACCGGTTCATTTCTGCTGTTTTGCGGCTGGTGAATGCGTCCATCGAGGTGACTGCGGCATGCGCTGTCACCTCGATGGACACCTTGTATTCCCGAAGGACACTCGGGCTGGCGCTGCGGTCGGATCAGGTGGCGGCGATACCAAGAATCGCAGGCACGACGCTCTGGAGCTCTTCCTGGGTCCAGCGGCCGTGCTTGCGCACCATGCGGCTGCCGCGGACATCGAGCTGGTCGCCGTAGAACACCATGTCGCCTCCGGCGGCATACATCAGTTCACCACTGATGTCGGCTGCTTCCGGGCTGCAGAGATACACCGCCGCGGGCGCGACATCGTCGGGGTTCATGGATTCGGTCGCTGGCACGCCGCCAACCATCCGGGGTGTGGTTTCCGGGAACAGCTGGGTCGTGGCGCTGGGCATCAGGCAATTGACGTTGATGCCGGTGTCCCAGAGCTCCACCGCCAGGGTGGTCGTCAGGCCCAGGATGGCGGCCTTGGCCGCGCTGTACGCCGTGCTTGGCGGCTTGCGTGATGAGCGCGGCACGCGCTTGCTGTCTGGAACCTGGAAGAAGGCCCCGCGTGACGCGACGGTCAGGATGCGGCCGCTGTTCTGTTTGAGCATCTGGGGCAGGGCCGCCTTGCAGCACAGGAAATGGCCCCGCAGGTGCGAAGCGATGACCGAGTCCCACTGTTCGACGGTCAGCTCGTGCAACAGGCCCCGTACGTTGTTGCCAGCGCACATGATCAGGATGTCCAGGCGCCCGAAACGGCCCACCGTGGCCTCGACCATGCGGCGAGTCCCTTCTTCAGAGGAGACATCCTCCTCCAAGGCGAGCCCGGCGCCGCCAGCCTGCTCGATCTCCTTGACTACCGTTTCGGCGGCGCTGACGCCACCGGCATCGCGGAAGAGATCGTCGATCACGACCGAAACGCCCTTTGCGGCCAGCGTGAGGGCGATGCTCCGGCCCACGCCCCGGCCGCCACCTGTGATCAATGCTACCTGTCCTTCAAACGAATTCATGCAACTGTCTCCATGTTTCCACGTGGCCGTACCATCGACCGATGCCGCATTCACCAGCCCATCTGGGGGCGCGAGAAGAGGAAGGCAGTGTAGGAAGGAAGGGGCGGTAGCAGGAAATACTGTTTTCCGAGCACCACCATCGCCGCAGCTTATGGAATGGAACATCGGGCTCTCCGATACACCGGTTTCATAAGCGCAAGCGATGGCCCCCTTCGGAAATGAATAGTTTGCACCGCATCGATGACGCGTCACAGTTCGCCTTGATCAGGAACAGGGGCGATTGCGCACGGGCCGCCAACGACTGAAAGACGAGATACATGTGGCAAACGAAGCAATGAACGATCCCCGGCAGAACGTGGCGCGCGATATGGGTTCACGGCGGCGGTCCATCGCTCTCTGCTTGGCGACGCTCTTGCTCTTCCTCCCCGGGCTAGGTGTCGCGCAGAGCCTTGGGGCCAAACCCATCAAGCTGGTGGTCGGCTTCACGCCAGGCGTATCCGCTGACTTCGTCGTCCGGATGATCGCGCCTCGCATTGCGGAGGCCCTCGGCCCCACCGTGGTGGTTGAAAACAAGCCGGGCGCGAGCGGGACGATTGCCGGTGCCTTCGTCGCCAAATCACCTCCCGACGACACGACCCTGCTGATGGGATCCGCAAGTCCAGTGGTCATTTCCCCGCAGACGCTGCAGAAGGTACCGTTCAATCCCCTGACGGATCTGGTCGCCATCAACACGGTCGGATTGACGCCCCAGGTCATCGCGGTGAACCCGCCGACCGGAATCATTACTTTCAAGTACCTGCTGGCCATGGCCCACGCGCACCAGGTGTCCCTGGCCTCGTCCGGGACCGGCGGCATGACGCACCTCGCGATCGAACCGCTGATTCGCTCCTCTGGCAGCAACATCGTCCATGTCCCATACAAGGGTGCGGGGCCATCCATCACCGATACGCTGGCAGGCCATGTGCAAGGGGTGGTCTCGGACCTGACGCCTGTGCTTCCGTTCCTGCAGGACGGACGGGTCCTGGCCGTGGCGGTCACGAGCGAAAAGCGCGTCGAATTCCTGCCGGACGTTCCGGCCGTCAGCGAGGACATCCCAGGCCTCGGTGCGACCAACTGGGCCGGCGTGCTGGCGCCCGGCGGCACCCCCAGGCCGGTCGTCGACAGGATCAACGCTGCGCTGGTGAGCGTGGTGATTCGCGAGGACGTGAAAACCCCGCTGCGCAAAGCCGGCTTCGTGCCGACCACCATGGCTTCCCCCGAGGCCTTCCAGAGGTTCGTGGCGCAGGACTATGGACGCTGGGGCAAGCTGATCAGGGAATTGAACATTGTCACCAACGACTGTCCCAAGGAGATGACGAGATGATTTACGAACTTCGGTTCTACCGGGCCATGCCCGGAAAGATGAACGAGATGCTCGATCGTTTCGAGAAGATTGTCCTGGGCTACTGGGACAAGCACGGCATCCGGCAGGTCGGGTTCTGGACCACGACCATCGGTGCCTGCCACCTGGAGATGTTCCACATGCTGGCCTGGGAGTCCCTGGACGAGCGCGAGCGCAAGTGGGCGGCCTTCAGCACCGATCCTCAATGGCTTGCACAGTTCAAGGAGACAGAAAAAGGCGGTGTGGTGGTGGCGTCCTTGTCCAACACTATCCTCACCCCCACCCGGTTTTCGGCATTGCGCTAGACGGGAAGGCATCCTCGCGCGAGTCAAGCGTCAGCAGGACGCGGCGCTGCAAGTCCATTGATGAAGTCATAGATCCGCGACAGGTCCGAGCCGCCATGGCCCTGTGTTTCTGCCGCTTTCCAGAGAAGGCTGACCGCCTGTGCGACGCTGTGCTCCACGCCGAGCATGCGCGCCTGCTCCACGGCCAACTCCACGTCTTTGCTGGCGATACTGAGCTTTGCCCCAGTGCGGAAGGCGCCAGACAGGATCTGTGTCTTGAAGGTTTCCTCGGTCGCCCGGCTGCGCCCGGTGGAGGCATTGATCACGTCGATGGCCATCGCTTCGTCGATGCCGGCCCCGCGCACCATCAGGACCATTTCGATCGCAAGTGACAGGTTGGCGGCATTGAGCATGTTGTTCGCGAGCTTCAGGACCTGGGCCTGGCCTGGTTCCTCGCCGACGTGGAATAGCCGATCGCAGACGCCGAGCAGGGCCGGCTCGGCATCTTCGAATTGCGCACGCGGTGCCGCGACGAAACAGGTCAGGCGTCCAGCCTTTGCGCCGAGCGGGCCGCCGCTGACCGGCGCATCGAGCAGTGCGATCGAACGGGCCCACAGGCCTGATGCAATCCGCTGCATGCATATGTAGCCGATTGTCGACATCTCCACGTATTGGCGGATGGCGGTACCGTGAATCACCCCATCTGGACCCAGCGCTACGCGCTCGCTCACGGCGGGCGACGGCAGGCATGCAAACACCAGCTCGGCGCATGAAGCGACCCCCTGCGGCGATTCACCGGCGCTTGCTCCCTGCGCGACCAGATCGGCGACGGCCTCCGGATTGACGTCATACACGGCGAGCTCAAAGTCGGCCTTCAGTAACCGCATCGCAAGCGGGCGACCCATGTCACCGACGCCGATCATTCCAAGTCGCATGTGCGATCCGCCCATAGTTCTCAGTGGCAGCCCCAGGGCTCTAGACCTTTCCAGTGTTGGCTAAGAGCGCACTCTTAGTTCGCGACGATGTTCGCTTCCTTGACCACCTTGCCCCAGCGGCTGTGTTCCTCAGCTACATATTTCTTGAAGGCGTCCGGAGATGCTATCGTGGACGTCAAGACTCCGACCTTCTTCAACTGCGCGATCACGTCGTCGCGAGCAACAACTTTCACAAGCGCGGCGTTGATCCGATCGATCTGCTCCCGCGGTGTCTTGGCCGGTGCAAACAGGCCGGACCAGCTGAGGGCGACGAAACCAGGCAGATCTTCGCCCACGGTCGGAGTTTCCGGGAGGAACTCGACACGCTTGTCGGTCGTGACCGCGATCGGGATGAGCCGTTTGGCCTGGAACATGGGGAGCAGCGGCGGGAGGTCGGAGACCATACCGTCAACGTGGCCCGCCACGGCGTCGACGACGGCCGCACCGCCGCCCTTGTAGGGGACGTGGATGATGTTACCGGGGGATGCCCTGCTTAGCAATTCAATCGTCAGGTGTGTCAACGTACCATAGCCGGCCGAGCCCAATGTCACCTTGCGAGTGTGGGTCAATTGGAGGAGTTCCTTCAAGTTGTGAACACCCAGGGACGGATTTACGGCGATGACCAAGGGTGACCCTCCGATCAAGTTGATTGGCGTGAAATCGGTGACTACGTTGAACGGCACCTTCATCACTTGCGGCGAAATGGTCATGGCGCTTGCAGGCGCCAGCAGCACCGTGTATCCATCAGGTTCGGATCTTGCGACAAATTCCGTAGCGATCGCGCCGCTTGCGCCGACCTTGTTTTCGACGATCACTGTGGTATTCAATGCTTCTCCAAGGTGTGGCGCAAGGATGCGGGCGATGGCGTCAACACCTCCCCCTGGCGAAAAGCCGAGCACTAATCGAATTGGTCGTGAGGTGAACCCCTGGGCAAATCCCGGACTCGCCCAGAAGAGGGCAGCTAAGACGGTGGCGAGGATGGTCCGCCGTTTCATCGAGCGTCGAAAGCTGGCCTGGTCGGTTGCAATGGGGTTCATGTTTGTCTCAAAATAAGTTGGAATGAGGTCCAGTGACTGCCGCTTCCACCCCTGGAAGGTCGAAGCGATGTCCAAGAAGACTTGGCCTTCGTCACGAAGCGAGGGCAGTTTAGGACCGGGCGCGCCGAAGCCGCAAATTCTGTTTTCCGAGCCCTCCCATCTGCGCAGCTTATGGGGGCGTGCGTGAGCATTGCGCTTCGGGTCGATCCATAAGCCACCGCGATGGCCCCGTTCGGAAATGCGTAGTTTTCAAGTTGCGCGTCAGGCGTCACAGTCCACGCTGATTCGAAACAAGAGAGATTGCATGGGTTCATTGAATGGGCAGGTGGCGCTCGTCACGGGTGGCGGGCGGGGTTTGGGGCGCAGCATTGCGCGGGCGCTTGCAGCCGAAGGCGCAGTGGTCGCGATCGATGACCTGTACCGCGATGTGGCGGGCGTCAGCGCAGCGGACTCGACCGCCGCCGAGATCGAACAGGCAGGCGGTACCGCGCTGGCCCTGCACGAGGATGTCACTTCGGCCGAGGGCGCGCGTGCCATGGTGGATGCCGTCGTGAAGCGGTTCGACCGGCTCGACATACTTGTCAACAGCGCCGGCAATTTCCTTCGCGCGCCGCTGGTGAAACTGACCGAGCAACAGTGGGACTCGATCATCAGCCTCCACATGAAGGGGCATTTTCTGAGTTGCAAGATGGCGCTGCCCCACATGCTCAAGCAGAACAGCGGGCGGATTCTCACGGTCGCGTCGCGCGGCGCCTTCTTCCAGGTTCCGGCAAGCAAGCGTGACCAGAAGGACATGCGCAGGCCGTCGGGTGTCGCGTATGCGTCGGCGAAGGCGGGCATCCTGGGCTTCACAACGACGCTGGCCGTGGAACTGTGGGATTCCGGCATCAACGTCAATTGCCTGCTGCCCAGCGCGACGACACAGCTCTTTCCCGAAACCAAGCCCCGAATGGTCGGAGGCGTGCCGGCATCCGAGTCCATGGACCCGGACGACGTCGCGCCTGCAGCGGTTTTTCTTTGCAGCCCGCAGGCCGTCGACATCAGCGGCAAGATCATGTACGCGGCCGGCGGCGACGTCGTTTTCTACGGTGACCAGCTCGACAAGCGGGGCAGCCGCATGGTCCGCAAGCATGGACGCTGGACGCAGGCGGAACTGGCGCAGGTGGTCCCATCGCTGCTGGGAGTGTCCCATGGCTGAAGCGACGACCCCAAGCCAGAATTTCATCGACGGCAAGTGGGTCAACGCCGTCAACGGCGGGACCTATCAACGCCACAACCCATTCGACCAATCGCTCGTTGCAACCTACCAGGATTCGGACGAGCGCGATGCGGCAGATGCGATCGACGCGGCACGCCAGGCGTTCGACAAGGGTCCCTGGTCGCGGAAATCCGCCGCCGAGCGCGGCGCGGTATTGCGGCGGGCAGCGTCATTGATGCGCGACCGGGCGCAGACGCTCGCCGACACGATGACCCGGGAAGTGGGCCAGCCGAAGTCGGAAATGCTCCGGGCAGTGGCCGGCGCCGCGGATGCCCTGGACTACTACGCCGGCCTGATTGTCGAACGTCGTGACGAAGCCATCGGCGGCCAGCGCCGCGACGCAATCGGCATGATCCTCAAGGAGCCGGTGGGCGTCGTCGGTTCACTCACGGCATGGAACGCGCCGCTTTCGGTGACGCACAAGGCCTGCCCGGGACTGGCTGCGGGCTGCACGGTCGTCATCAAGCCGGCACACCAGTCGTCTGGCGCGGTCGTGCAATTCGCGCGCATCCTCGAAGAGGCAGGACTTCCGCCCGGCGCCTTCAACGTGGTGACCAGCGCGAGGGAAAACGGAGCCGTGGTGGGCCAGGCAATTGCCGCCAGCGACAAGGTCGACATGGTGACGTTCACCGGTTCCAGCGCCACCGGAAAGGCCGTGATGCGCGCCGCCGCGGGCAACCTGAAACGGGTGAAGCTCGAACTTGGCGGGAAGTCGCCGAACATCGTCTTTGCCGATGCGGCATCCCTGGACCACACCGCGTCGGTCGTCGCCAAGGGCATCTTCCGGCTGGCGGGCCAATCCTGCCAGGCCGGCAGCCGCGTCCTGGTCCAGGAATCCGTCAAGGAAGAATTCGTCGAGCTCCTGCTCAAGCACGTGGCTGCTGCCAGGATGGGTGACCCGTTTGCCGAAGACACGATGTGCGGCCCGCTCGTCAGCGAAGACCAGCTGCGCCGGGTCGAGTCCTACATCGAGGCTGGAAAATCCTCTGCCAGGCTGATCCACGGCGGCAAGCGCCCGGACCGCGCCGATTTGCGTGGGGGCTTCTTCCTGGAACCCACCATCTTCGACCAGGTCGGCGCCGATTCCCGCATCGCGCAGGAGGAAATCTTCGGGCCGGTGCTGAGCATCCTGACCTTCAAGGACGTCGAGCACGCCATAGCGATTGCCAATTGCACCATCTTCGGCCTGGTCGCGGGGTGCTGGACCACGAACCTGGACACGGCAATGAATGTGGCCCGGGCGGTTCGTTCCGGCATCGTTTGGGTCAATTGCTTCCGCGACGACTCGCCGCTGAAGTACATGCCCACGGGATTCCAGAAGCAGAGCGGCATTGGCGCCGAGATGGGACCCGAGGGGCTCGAAGCGTTCCTCGTGACCAAGAGCATCATGATTAAGCTCGCCTGAGCCCAAAAAGACTAGGAAGCCGCCATGACACACTTTACCGCGAGCGACGGGACTAGGATTGCTTATTACATCGACGACTCCACATCGCCTTGGAAGAAGCCGGATACGGTCTTGCTGCTGCACGCCGCAATGGGTAGCGCCAAGCGCTATTTCGCATGGGTACCGCGCCTGTGCGGCCACTATCGGGTGCTGCGCATGGACATGCGCGGCCACGGCGCGTCGGAGGTCCCTTCGCCCGAGAAGGAACTGAGCATGCAGAGGCTCGTGCAGGACGTCATCGAGCTGCTCGATCACGTCGGCTGCGAGCGGCCGCACATCGCCGGCAACTCCGCGGGCGGCTACATCGGGCAGAACATCGCAATGACGCGGCCCGACCGGATCAAAAGCCTGATGCTCTTCAGCTCGACACCGGGGCTGCTGCAGAGCCAGTGGGCTGCGTGGCTTCCGAGGGTCAAGGAAATCGGGCTGCGGGCTTTCCTGGCCGAGAACATCAGGGCCCGGCTGCCAGTCGATCAACTGGACCCGAAGCACATCGAGTGGTTTCTCGACGAGGCCGACCGGCTCGACGTCGAATTCGGCGGGCGCTTGGTCACTTACATGACGACACAGGACTGGGCGGACCGCTTGCACGAAATCCGCTGTCCGACCTTTCTAGCCATTCCGGGCGCCGCGCAGATCGGGAACGAAAGCGCTTACGAAGTGATGCGTCAGCGCATCCCTGACATCCAGGCCGTGACCTATGAAGGCTTGCCGCATCACATTACGGATGGTGTGCCGGATCGCTGTGTCGACGACGTGAAGACATTCCTGCGCTGGCGCTTCGGCGCGCCTTGAGAGCCTGGTCCGGGCCTGATCACCGTGAATGCAGACCTACCGTTGCGCTCGGTGGGTGAGCTCGTCACCTACGCCAAGGCCAACGCCGACAAGTTGAGCTTCGCGTCCGCAGGGCTTGGCAGCGCCGTGCACCTGGAGGGCGAGTACGTAATGAATGACAATGGGGCCAGAATGATTCACGTTCCATACAAATCCGATGCCGAAGCCATGCGGGAGGTCGCAGTCGGCACCGTCGAGGTCGGGATGACCACTGCGCAATTCGCCATTCCGCTCATCGCAACGGGGAAGGTGAGGCGCTGGCCGTCGATGGGTTCTCCCGGATGGACAGCCTGCCGGGCGTACCGACCGTGGCGGAGGTCCACCTGAAAGGCCTGGAGACCATCCCCCCATACACCTACTTTGGACTGGCCGGTCCCGCCAACCTGCCGCCCCCAATCGTCGCGCAGCTCAATGACGCATTCACCAGGATCAGCGCAATGCCCGACGTCGTCAAGCGGCTGTAGGAGACGCTGTTCATGCAGCCCGCGCCGGTGACCCCGCCCGAGGCTTTCAAGGCTTTTGTGCAGAAGGAACTCGCCAAGTGGCGCGAGGTCGGCAAGAGCATCAAACTGGGGTGAGCCCCTGGCTTGCCTGCCGGTCTTCGCCGATGGCTTCGGCCACCGTGGGGGTGAGTCGCACCCCCTGCCAAGTGCCGCTTGCGATCAGCTGCTCGGTGATGTGCTTGAGCTCGGCACGCACGATGGAAGCGCTCGCGGAAAGCTTCTGTGGCGACAATGCGTAGATGTAGTTGGCGCGGGTCATCGGTGCATTCGAGATCGGCAAGCAACGCCATCCGTCCGGAGGGTAGAGCGTCTCCGTCGCCGCCATGGGCTGGATGGTGGCGCCTTCACCTTCGGCGACATAGCGCATGACCAGCAGCAGGGAATCGATCTCGGCGGCCACATTCGGTTCCAGGCCGGCGCGCTCGAGCTCGAGCATGAACCTGCGAGCCAGGGCGTGACTCGGCGTGGACAGCACCATCGGGAGTGCCGCCGTCTCCTTCAGAGTGAGGGACTTCTTGCGCGGCGCTACCAGTTTGGTGTTCCCGGGCAGGATGACGAAGACCTCCTCGTCAAGCAACGGCTCGAACGTCATCTCGCTGGCCGCTGTCTTGCTGAACAGGATCGCCACATCCAGTTCGCCCAGCCTGGCCTTCTCCTCGAGGTGCCCGGGCAGCGCGGAGAACACGTTCAGCAGGATTCCCGGATACTTCTCCTTCAGGGTCCGCAACAACGGCAGTCCGAGCATGCACGCGGTCGAGGGGGCCAGGCCCACGGTGACGCGTCCCCGCACGTTCGAGAATTCCTGGCGCGCGATCAACACCGCTTCGTCGAGCTGGCGCAGCATGAACCTGGCGTGCTGGTAGAGCGCATCGCCGTTCTGCGTGGGGACGACGCCGCGCACAGAGCGAACCAGCAGGGTCTTGCCAACTTCCTCTTCGAGCAGGGCCATCCGCTGGCTGAGTGCCGACTGCGCGATGAACAACTGGCGCGACGCCTTGGTCAAACTGCCGCTTTCGACAATCTGCACGAAATACCTCAACTGACGTATGTCCATGTGCAACCTCAGTAGTCTCCGCTCCAGGAGCGCCCCGTCTTAGTGTTCAGAATGCCCTCGCGACTTCATCGATCGAAGGGACTCGGCGCTGCCTGGGGCCAGGGCCGATGGACCTCAGACCGGGGATCAGGACTGCGCCAGCAGTGTGAGATGCTCCATCAGAGGGGGCTGCGCGTAGAACGGGCTGACGATTGCGCGCCACTGGTCTCTCTCCGGGCTTTGCCGGTAAGTGACCATATGGTCTTCCAGCTTCTCCCATGTGACCTGCAGGATGTAACGCTCGGCCGACTCGAAGCCCTTGAGGAACCTGTAGCCCTTCATCCCCGCGGCCTTGGCGGTGATGGTCCGCAGCGCCCGCTCTATCGCCTCCTCGAAGGCTGCCTGCTCGCCGGGCCGGATCCGGAATTCGGCAACTTCCAGCATCGTCCCTTCCTCCTTGCGTGATGGTGACACGAGGTTTCCTACCTTGTAGGACAGGTTCAAGCAATATCCATGCCCCTCCTGACGACAGCGCCTTCTCCGTGCGGGGGGATTGATGACAGGCATTGCGAACTGCCGTCCGCGTGCCGTGTGCGGGATTCATGTGTCCGCGACGCAGACACTGCCTGTAGCGCAGGGATGCATGTCCGTCGGCAGCGCGCCTTGCCGATCGTCGGAACCGTGATGCTGTGTCCCTCCCTCGCGGATGACGTTCCCCGAGGAGCAGTTCGGCGTTGGCATCGGCCTTGCGTGGCATGCCCGCATCCATTGGGGATGCAGCTGAAAAGGGATGCGACATGCAGCAGCAGGCGGGCGGCGGAGCCACAAGGAAGTTCAATGAGACGATGTTCCGTCTCGATTCGCGCGTGGCCATCGTGACGGGCGCCGGCGGAGGGATCGGCGGCGCCATTGCGCGCGTCTTCGCAAACGTCGGAGCCGTGGTCGCGTGCCTGGATGTGGATGCCGATCGCGCTCGCTCGACCGCGGCCGACATCGAAGCCGGCGGAGGTCGGGCGATCGGGGTCGCCTGCGACGTCGGCTCGGAGCTGGACACGCTGTCGGCGGTAGCCCGCGTTGTCGCCGATCTGGGCCGGCCCACGGTCCTGGTGAACGTAGCCGCCGTGATGGACCGCAGCGGCACCGTTCTCGACATCGATCTCCAGGAATGGGAAAGGGTGCATCGCGTCAACCTGACCGGCGCCTACCTGATGTCGCGTGCCGTGCTCCCCAGCATGATCAAAGTCGGCGGTGGCTCGGTCATCCATACCTCCTCCATCCTCGGCCGGATCGGCCGCGCCGGCCGGGTGTCGTACACCTCGACGAAGGCCGCACTGCTGCAACTGGGCCGAACGATGGCTCTAGATCATGCTGCCCAGGGCGTTCGGGTTAACACGCTCTCGCCAGGGACAGTGGAAACGGATCGGGTCGCCTACCGGTTCAAGGAACTCTCGCCGCTACAGAGGGAAGCCCTGGTGTCGAGAATCCCCCTCAAACGCTTCGGGCAGACCGAAGAGATCGCGATGGCGGCGCTGTTCCTTGCGAGCGACGCCTCGTCGTTCGTCACCGGGACCGACCTGCTGGTCGACGGCGGTGGCTACGAGACTTGAGCTCGCCCGTACAGCCCGCTGCGCGCATGCGCCGCAGAACCCAACGAAGGAACAGATGACCAAACCCACGACCAAACGGATCTTCGGGCAGTCGCACGAGCCTGACGAAGGATGGCTCGCCAAGGCGGTGCCCGAGACGGCGCTGGAGCCGCAGTTGCCGATCGTCGACGCGCACCTGCACTCCTTGCACCGGGGCGAATACAGGTACCTCCTGGAGGAGTACGCCCACGATCTCGCGGCGTGCGGGCACAACGTCGTGGCGACTGTCGCGGCCGAATGCAGAGCGATGTATCGCGCGTACTGGCCCGACCACCTGAAGTGTGTCGGGGAGACGACGTTCCTGGTGGGGATCGCCGCAATGGCTGCCAGCGGCGAGTACACGGCCGCGCGCGTGGCTGCCTCCATCGTGGCTTTTGCGGACCTCACGCTCGGCGATCGAACGCGCGAGACGCGCGAGGCGCACAAGGAGGCCGCGAATGGACGCCTGGCCGGGATACGGCAAGCCGGCAAATGGGATTCGGACCCGGCCGTTCGCGGCGCCATCGGCCCGGGGCGTGCCGGGTTCTACCTGGAGCCGGAGTTCGGCAAGGGACTCGACGTGCTCGCAGCCATGGGCCTGACTTTCGACGCCAGTGTCTTCCACACGCAGATTCCCGACGTGGTCTCGCTCGCGCGGGCGCATCCGGGCGCGAACATTGTCCTGATCCACACCGGCAGCCCAATGGAACAGGCCGGCTATGCGGGCAAGGAGGCGCAGGTCCATGCCACCTGGCTGGCATGAAGGAACTGGTGAAGTGTCCCAACGTCTCGGTCAAACTTGGCGGCCTGATGATGTATTTGGCCAATTCCGAATTCACCGGGGCCGAAAGGCCTCCTACGTCGCAACAACTGGCCGACCCGAGGCGACCGTACATCGAACCCTGCATCGAGCTTTTCGGCGCCAACCGCTGCATGGCCGCGGGCCACTTCCCTGTGGACAAGCCCGGGGTTCCCTACGGCATCGTCTGGAACATGTTCAAGCGCATTACCGCGGACTGCTCCGCCGACGAGAAGAGGATGATCTTCGGCAGCACCGCCCGGCGCGTGTACCGCATGGACTGATGAGAAATAATTTAATGCAAACACTTGGAGATAACAATGAATAGTCAACCCAGAGAAAAAACCGTCGGATTCGTCGGACTCGGATCCATGGGCAGCCCGATGGCCGCCAACCTCCTCAAGGCCGGCCACTTGCTGGTGGTCTATGACATCGATAAAACGAAGGTTGACCAAACCGTCAGCCTCGGTGCGCAGGCGGGCGCCGGACCGGCGGACGTCGCGCGCCGCGCGAGCAGGATGATCTCCATGGTCGATACGACCGCCCAGGCCGAGGAGGTGATCGTCGGCCCGGCGGGCTTCATCCAGACGGCGCAGTCCGGCGACCTCGTGATCAGCATGAGCACCATCGACCCAATGGCGCTGAAGCGGATGCATGAGCTGCTTGCTGCGAAGGGCGTCGCGCTCATCGACGCTCCGGTCAGCGGCATGGACAAAGGGGCGAAGGAAGGCACGCTCAAGGCATTTGTCGGCGGCGACGCGGCGGCGCTCGAGCGGGCCCGATCCATCTTGAAGGATATGACGGCAGAGATCACGCACATCGGTGGCATCGGCCAGGGCGCTGCAATGAAGCTGATTAACAATATGATCTTTCAGGTCGCCCGGATCACCATCGCAGAGGCGCTGGTCGTGGGCGCCAAGGCGGGAATCGAACCGAAGCAGCTGTTCGCAGTGATCAGCAAGGCCACCGGCAACAGCATCGCGTTCCAGTCCGCCGGCAGCCGCATGCTCTCGCGCGATTTCGTCGGCAGTCGCCTCGACAGCACCTTCAAGGACATGGAGTTGCAGACCCAGTTGGGTAAATCGTTGCAGGTGCCGATGTTCATGGCCAATATCGCTCAACAGGTCTGCGAACTGGGGCGAGGAGCAGGGCTCGGCAGCGAGGACGGAGCAGCAATCGTCAAGGTCTACGAGCAATTCGCCCACATCACGCTGGGCGACGGTGACTAAGAGCTGGCCACCGATCTGACGATGTGGTGCCATGCCCTTCTTGGCCTACTGCGTTGTAACATTTAAAAAGGGAAGTATCGTTGCGGCTCTGGAGGTTGTGACGAAACTGACCCAAATCGAATGCATGGAACTTCAACAGCAAGCTGCGGCGAGGAATGGCCGGATCGATGCGGCGCGCCACACCCGCTTGATATTACTACGCGGCAGCGGCGCGCGACATCCGCAGGACCGGTGGCGGCTTCGGCGCCTAGGTAACGAAACGTTCAACCTTTCGCTTGTCGATGTCGTAGGCCACCAGCGGGTCCCCCTTCTTGACGATGTTTTCGGCCATGAGGCCGCCCATGGGTCCGAGTCCGATGAATCCGACGGTCTTGTCTCTGGGCACATCACTCATGTGGTCTCATGGTGTTGCGCCAAGGCCGAACGCCTTGGTTACGCAATCGTCGCGTCTCTTCCGGTACTGGGTGCAAGACCTGTGTCATGTGTCAGAGACCGAATTTCCCAGGCTCAAATTGCGTGGCGTCTGGCCTGTCTTCGCGGAGGACGGCGCAGTGTGCACCGGACAAATATTCGTCACGCCTAGGTGACACCTGATCGGGCTATCGGGCGTGAATGAATGGTCTCTCGGCCGCTGGCCGGGGCAGCCTGGTCTGGCGTCGGACTCGTGAACCTCGGCGATTTCGAGAACTGCCGTTTTTGATCCGGACCCAATCACTGGCTTGTGGCCTGGTTCCTGCTGCACTCGCAATCATCGGTACCATCGGCGTAAGCGATGGACTAGACCACAACCCAACCTGAAAGCCGAAAAGGAATTACGTATGCCTCTTCTGCGCGTCGGCGATGCCGACCTCTTCTATCGTGACGACGACTTTGCCGACCCATGGCAACCGCATGACACGGTGATGCTGCAGCACGGCTTCGGCCGGAGTGGAAACATGTACTACGGATGGGTACCCCATCTGTCGCGTGACTTCCGCGTGATTCGTATGGATCTGCGCCGGTTCGGCCAGAGCGCCGACCCTGGGCCGGGCATCCGCTTCGCGCTTGATGGATTGATGGCCGATTTCATCGGCATGCTGGATGCGTTGAACATCGAGCGGGTTCACTACGTGGGCGAGTCGCTCGGGAGCATTCTCGGGATCGCGCTGGCTGCCACCCATCCCGATCGCGTCAAGAGCCTGACTCTTGTCTCCGCCATTGTCCGCGCCCGCCCCGAGAAAACCGGGAAGGTGGTTTCCCTCGGCTATCCCTCTTGGGCGGAAGCGCTCCAGGCAGTGGGCATGAAGGAGTGGTGGCTGAAGTCTCGCGCGATCACCAACGAGCTAACCGGCAACTCTGCCAAAGACAACTGGTTCGCCGACGAGTGCGACCGCACTCCGGTGCACGTGGGACAGGCAATGGCTCGCTTCGCACCGACGATCAACGCGGAACCGATGTTGGCCCGTGTTCAGGCCCCCACGCTGGTGCTGTCACCCGGCATCAGTGAGCATACGGATCCGGCAGAACAACAAGCAATTCTCGACGCCATTCCCAACTCCCGCCAGATCCAATACCCGGGCGCCAAGCACATCGACTGCTACTTGGAGCCCGACAAGTACGCACGCGATACCCGTGACTTCCTGCTCGACGTGGTCCAGCGGGACCAGCGCCTGGTGACAGCGGGTTGTCGACAGATCCGTGAATCCTTCGAGGAGTAAGAGATGACCTATTCAACGCCGGCCGCCCAGTCGCCGTTCCTGTCCAATCCGGACAAAATGCATTTCATCGATGGCAAGTGGCAGCCAGCCGTTGCCGGCGAGAGCATTTAGACCTTTAACCCCGCGACCGGACGGGTGCTCGCTACGCTTGCGCGTGGCCACAGGGAGGATGTGGACGCCGCGGTGGCCGCCGCCCGCCGTGCCTTCGAGGGTCCGTGGAGTCGCTGCACGCAGCATCAGCGATGTGCGCTCATGCTGCGAGTGTGCGATGTCCTGGAAAAAAAACTTCGAGGCACTCGCGACGCTCGAATCACTCTACATGGGTGCGCCGATCTCTCGCACTCGTGCGATGAAGAACGGCCTGCTCCAGACGGTCATGTACTGTATGCGTTCCGCGAACCACACCCTTGCGCCGTCGATGACGGCGTGGTGAAGGTGGTTCTACGCGGCGAGGGCGGCCGGCGCCGTGGTGGGCGTGGCGGTGTCCTTGGCCGGCCGCCAGTTGTGCGGCAGCAGTTGCGCGAGGTCGCGCTCCTTGAGCGTGGGCAGGCGCTCGAACACGTCCTTGAGGTAGGCCCAAGGATCGTGCCCGTTGAGTTTGGCCGATTATGCCGACCGCTGAACTATGCCGAGCGGGCTCGCTTCTCCCCGGATTTGTCGTAGTCGGCGCGTGACCGGTTCGGCATAGTCTGACCGCTCACAGCGTCTCGAGAAAGGCGAGCAGTTGATCGTCAGGGCGGAATCGGAGCCGCTTGCATTGCTTGTATGGCTCAAGCTTCTCGAGAGCTGCCTCTTTGAGGGCGAGGTGGGCATGAAGGTAGGTCTGCGTAGTCTCGATCGATTCGTGACCGAGCCATAACGCGATCACCGAGCTGTCGACGCCCGCCTGTAAGAGTTCCATCGCGGCGCTGTGCCTCAGGACGTGCGGTGACACGCGCTTGGATGCCAGCGTTGGGCATGTTTTGCCGGCGACGCCCACATGCTTAGCCAGCAGCGACTGGACGCTGTCCGGGCTGAGCTGGCCTCCATGCAAGTTGGGGAACAAGGCGCTGGCACCATGCCGGGCAGGCTCATTGAGCCAGGCCTGAAGCGCGATTCGGGCGTATCTGGTTAGCGGGGTACATCGCTCTTTGCGGCCTTTGCCCATGCACCTGACGTGCGCACCGATGCCGAGATGAATGGCTTGCCTGCTCAAGCCGATCAGCTCGGAGAGGCGCAAGCCCGTCTGAGTCGCAAGCAGCAGCAATGTGTGGTCACGGCGGCCCAGCCACGTCGTCCGATCGGGCGCAGCGAGGACGGCTTCGATCTCGGAACGCGTCAGGAAATCTACTTGACGCTTGTCGTGTCGCTTGCTCGGTATCGCGAGCACGCGCTGGATGAGGGCGCTGTGAGCCGGCTCTTCGAAGGACACAAACCGGAAGAAGGAGCGGACGGCGGTCAGGCGCAGGTTGCGTGTCGTGACGCTGGTGCCGCGCTCCATCTCGAGATCGGTCAGGAACGCGCCGATGAAAGGCGCGTCCAGTTCATCGAGGGTCAGGGCGGACGGCGCCTTGCGAAGCTTCGCCATCGCGAACTTCAACAGCAACCTGAACGTATCCCTGTAGGACGCGATCGTATGGGCGCTCACGTCTTGCTGACGGACAAGCCGCTCGGTAAAAAAGCGTTCGACGAGCGGAGCGACGTTGCAACCGGGCTTCATGGTTGAGTCTCCCACCGTTGATCGAGGCGCCGCGCCGACTCTTGCATCAACTCTGGGAACGCCGAGAGGTACCAATAGGTGTCGCGCACGCAGGTGTGGCCAAGATAGGTGGAAAGCGAAGGGAGTTGCTTCTCGACATCGATGCCTTCGCGATACCAGCCCAACAGCGTGCAGATAGCGAATCGGTGCCGGAAGTCGTGCACGCGCGGTCCCGCATGATCGCCAGGACGCCGCAGACCGATCTCACGCGACAAACGCCAGAAGACGCGGTGGACGTACTGATGCAGCAGTGGTCCACCGCGCTCCGCAACGAAGAAGTGTGGGGTGCGGTGCGTTGGTAGATGGGTGTCGCGCCGTTGCGCATAAACTCGTAGCGCTGTACTTGTCGTTGGATGCAGGGGTACGAGCCGTGACTTCCCAAACTTGGTCAATCGAATCGTCAGCACACCGGCGTCCAGGTCAACGTCGTCACATTCAAGGCCGATCGCCTCGGACAGACGCATGCCCGTCACTGCGATCAGTCCGAACAGGCAGTGGTAGGTCCAGCGGCGCAGTGCACCTGCTGGCGGCAAGGACAGGGCGGCTGCCAGCAACGCGCTGACCTCTTCATCGGTATAGACGTAGGGCTTGGCCCGCTTCAGGCTTGGCAGGAGGCCGACCGGAGGCACTTCCGTCTTTGGATCGAAGCTTGCGATATGGCGCGCAAAGCCGCGAACATCCGTCAACCGCAATGCCCAGGACGCATGCCGACCAGGCGGTAGCGTCGCCCACTCCATTGCGAGCTTCGTGGTGATGGTCGTGGCCTTGTGCTTGTCCATGAAGGCGACGAAGTCGGTGAGCCTTCGTGTCTGATGCTGATACTTGAATCCAAACCCCTTGCGCATACTCAAGTACCGCTGCAGTGCCGAATGTAGATCAGTCATTGCGCACCTCCCGGCCAGGGTGGGCTCAATGTGCGAAGTGCCTCGATATCAACCTTTGCGTAGATCCGCGTGGTGTCGTGGCTCTTGTGGCCCAGCAGATGGCCGATCTCCGTCAAGGTTGCGCCACTGCGCAAGAGCTCGGTGGCCAGGCTGTGCCGGAAAATATGGGCACCCTGGTGCGCGTAGCCCTGGATGCCGGCGCGCTCGAGCGCGGTCTTGGCGATCATCGTGATTGCGCTTGCGGACGCAAATCCGGTGTGGGGCGCAAGGCTGCGGAGAAATAGCTGACGACAGGAGGACTTGGGTCGGCCTTCCTGTAGGTAGGCAACGATCGCTGCGCCGACGTCTGATGCGATCGGCATCCTGGCGCGCTGTCGGCCCTTGGCACGAACAAGCATGTCACCAGCTCTCCAGTCGATGTCATCCAAAGTGAGTGTGGCCACCTCATCGGCCCGCAGGCCGATCTTGGAAAGCATCATCAAAATGGCGAAGTCACGTCGTCCCACCGCCGATGCCCGGTCGCAACCATCCAGGGCCTTCTGAACCTGTGCCGCGGAGAGATGGGTCGGGAGGCCCACGAGGTTCCATTGCCTGATCGAGGGCACGCAGCCGGCCAATGCGTGCGGGTTCAATCCCGTGTGATGAAGGTATCGGAGAAACGCGCGCAGCGACCAGCACATCAACTTGGCGGACTTCGGGCTCCAATCCTGGGCATGGCACTCGACATAGCGAATCACCTCATCCTGCTTGATCTTGCCGAGATCGCTGGCGCCAGCGGGGCAGACTTCGAACAGGAACCGTCGGATCGCAGGCTGATGGTGCGCGATAGTCTTTGCTGTCAGACCGCGCTCGCTTCGCAGATAGTCGCCAAACTCCGCGAAGATCTGCTGTAGCGGCGTGTTCCTCGGGACCGGCACCGGCGCAATTGTGCCGAGGGTACGTAGTGTCAGCAGCCACCGCTTCAGCGCGGCCCGGTCGTCGAGATGGATGGTCTGCTTTGCTCCTTGGTGTCGCAGGTAGCGCTCCACCATGCGTTCATCAAGGCTGCTTAGCTTGGTCCGGTGGCTTGTCATCCAGGCCAAGAGATTGCCGACCACGTTGAGGGAGCGCCAAGTGCCGTGTCTACTGAGCCCAACCTCGACAAGACGCGCTGCGTACAACTCCACAAGATGCCCGTGGGTACCGCTTCTCAGGCGCCGGAACAGCCGGCTCCCGCTCAAATACTCTGCCGTATTCGTCATCGAAGTCTCCGTTGTTGAGGACGGAGGCAGGATGAACTATGCCGAACCGGTCACGCGCCGACTACGACAAATCCGGGGAGAAGCGAGCCCGCTCGGCATAGTTCAGCGGTCGGCATAATCTGCCCAATGCCGCGCGCGGCATTGGGCCGACTCGATCAGGCTCATGACCACGGCGGCGCGCTCGCCGGCCTGCTGCGATCCGACGAACAGCCAATTCCGACGCTTATGGCCAATTGGCCATAAGCGCAGTTATGTCCAGTTGGCGATTATGTGGAGTCGCCGCCAGCGGTGCGAGAAGCTGAAGCCCCGACGGGCTTGCGGCTCGATCATGGCCTGTTCCTACTATTCATAACAATCGGTGGTCTCCTATGGTTCCCCAACCTAACCACAGGAGAATTCCATGCCAACCGAGCTGTGCCTGGCACGCCTTGCCCGTCGAGACTGGCTGACTGACGGCCCACTGAGAGAACTCATCGCTTCGTATGTCGAGTCCTTGCAGACCCGGCGCTATGCAGACAGCACCCTCGGGGCTTATCTGCGCTGCCTCGCGCATTTCAGCTACTGGATGAGGGGAGAAGGGCTGACTGCCGAGAGCATCGACCTGGCACTCATCGAGCGCTTCCTACGGCATCACCTGCCCGCTTGCACCTGCCCTGCACCGTGCCGATCCGAGGTGAAGGAGATGCGGGCGGCTCTTCACCATCTGCAGGCCTTGCTGCCCGAGGGGGACGATGGGGTCACCACGACGACCCCGCTTGCCGCCGAGCTCAAGCGCTTCGGCGATCATCTGCGCCACACCTGTGGCCTGGCGCCGCCGACCTGCACCTATCGGGTCCGGCATGTAGAGGCTTTCCTTGTCGGCCGCTTCGGCAGTGACGCCCCCGAGATCCGACTGCTGGCCGCCAGGGACATCGATGCCTTCCTGAACGGCTTGTCCGCCCACTGGAAGCCCGCCTCGCGCAAGGTGGTCTGCACGAGCTTGCGCAGCTATTTACGCTTTCGCGCCATGCTGGGCGACGACACCCGGATTCTGTCCGCGACGCTGCCGGCGATCGCGAACTGGCGGCGACGGCACCCTCCGAAGGTGCTCTCGGACGTTCAGCTCGAGCACTTCCTGCAAGCCTTCGATCTCACCGATCCGGTCGGACTGCGCGACTATGCCATCGCCCGCTGCCTGCTCGATCTCGGCCTGCGAGGGGACGAAGCCGCTCACCTGACGTTGGATTGCGTGGATTGGCGAAACGGGGTCGTGATGCTCCACCGCACCAAGAGCCAGCGCGTGCAGCATCTGCCTTTGCCGGTGCAAACCGGCGAAGCGCTTGGCCGTTACCTGCGGGAAGGGCGTGCGCAGACGGATAGCCGCGCCCTGTTCGTCCGCCACCGTGCGCCCTTTGGCGTCCCCCTCAGCGTGGCGGCCATTCGCAACGCGATGAATCGCGCGTTTGTCCGCTGCGGTATGGCGGATCGGTTCTGCAACACCCATGTGCTTCGACGTTCAATGGCCACCCGGCTGCAGAAGACAGGCGCATCGATCAAGGAGATCGCCGATTTGCTTCGCCACCGCGATCTGAACACGGCCCGGGTTTACGCCCGCGTCGACCTGGAGCGCCTGCGGGCCGTTGCCCTGCCTTGGCCGGGGAGCGAATCATGAACACCGCCACGACCTGGGCGGCTCGGGTTGAAGCGTATCTCGCCTATCGGCGCAGCTTCGGCTTCCAGCTCACCATCGAGGGAGGGCAGCTCGAATCGTTTGCCCGCTTTGCTGACCAACGTGGGTCCGAACGGATCACGCTGGAACTCGCAGCAGACTGGGCACGCGCCTCACGCCATCCTCGTCCGATCAGTTGGGCGCGCCGCATCGAGGTGCTCCGCGGCTTTGCCGCATTCTGCCTGCGCACCGATCCGGACACGATCGTGCCCCCGCGCAACCTCTTCGGCCCGGCCCACCGACGCCTCGTACCGCATATCTACACCGACGAGGAACTGCGAACCCTGCTGGAAGCGACCGACCGCCTGGGGCCTCCCGGAAGCTTGCGCCCGGCCACCTGCCGGACCCTCCTGGGACTGCTGGCGACAGCCGGACTGCGCATCTCCGAAGCGCTCAAACTGACACGAGCCGACGTGGATCTCCAGGCGGGAGTGCTCGATATCCGGGACGCCAAGTGTCACCAGCATCGTTTCGTTCCCCTGCACGCGAGCGTCCCACCGTACCTGCAGGCGTATGCGCAGCTACGGGACCGGCTCGTCTCCGGCCCGTGCTGCGATCGCTTCTTCCTGCGCGACGACGGCCGGCCCGTTGATCAGCGAAGCATGCTCTACGCGCTGCACTTGCTCTGCGACCAGCTCGGTTGGCAGGTGCGCGGGGACCATGCCCATCACCGGCTTCATGACCTGCGCCACACCTTCATCGTCAGCAGTGCCCTGCGCCTGTATGAGCAGGGTGGGGACATCGAGCATGGTCTGCCGGCGCTGTCGATCTACGTGGGCCATGCCAAGGTGGTCGATACCTACTGGTACCTCACCGGCATTCCGGAACTGATGGCCGTCGCCGCCGAGCGCTTCCATCGTTACGCTCAGGGAGCGCCAACATGAACCCGCTACTTGCCGATCCGGCCGAGTTCGCCGCCTTGCTCCAGCGCTTCTTCGCCGAGCGCCTGCTTCAGCAGCAGGCCGTCAGCCCCAGGACCGTAGCTGCGTA
Organism: Rhodoferax sediminis; assembly: GCF_006970865.1. Classification (NCBI taxonomy): domain Bacteria; kingdom Pseudomonadati; phylum Pseudomonadota; class Betaproteobacteria; order Burkholderiales; family Comamonadaceae; genus Rhodoferax; species Rhodoferax sediminis. The sequence continues at coordinate 3,347,173 of NZ_CP035503.1, read as the reverse complement.
CCGTGACGCCTTCCGGCTGTTGCTGGAGTATGCCGAGCGCAGGCTCGGCAAGCCGCCCGCCAAGCTGACCCTGGGGGACTTCGATTCAGAGCTGATTCTCGGCTTCCTGGCGCATCTCGAAGCCGAGCGCCATAACGCTGTGCGTAGCCGCAATGCGCGGCTTGCCGCAGTAAGGGCCTTCGCCCGGTACATCGCGGTGCAATGCCCTGCGGCACTGCTGCACGTCCAGCAGATCCTGGCCATTCCGATGAAACGCTTCGACAAGCCCCTGCTCGGGTTCCTCTCGCGGGACGAGGTGCGGGCGCTCCTGGCTGCTCCCGACGCCACAACCTGGTGCGGCCGCCGGGATCGGGTGCTGCTCAAGCTGCTCTACAACACCGGTGCCCGGGTGTCTGAACTGATAGGCATCTGTGTCCACGATCTGGAACTCGACGGCACGTCGTCGGTGCGTTTGCACGGCAAGGGGCGCAAGCAGCGCACTGTTCCGCTCTGGAGAGAAACCGTCGTGGAGATCCGTCGCTGGATCGACGCCGCTGGCCTGCAGAAGAACCAGTCCCTGCTGCCCAACCGCTGGGGAAAGCCGATGACCCGATCGAACGTCGCCGAGAGGATCGCGCGGGCCGTGAGCACGGTGACGCCGCAGTGTCCTTCGCTTGACGGACGGACCATCTCCCCACATACGCTGCGCCACACGACCGCCATGCATCTGCTACAGGCCGGTGTCGACCTCACGGTTATTGCTTTGTGGCTCGGGCACGAGAGTCCGGTAACGACCCACGGCTACGTCGAAGCTGATCTCGCCATGAAGGAACGAGCCCTGGCCGCGATCGCACCCCCAGGAACTCGGCGCACGCGCTACCGTCCGACGGACGCATTGTTGAAGTTCCTGCAGGCTCTTTGATTATGCGCAGTTGCCAGGGGCAGGATGCAGCAAATCGAGCGACCTGCTGGCGGCGACTCCACATAATCGCCAACTGGACATAATTGCGGCCCACAGCAATCACAGGGTCATTCTGCGCATATCGCGCAAGAAGTCGAAGTTTTCTACAGGTGGCATCCGCTGTACGGGCGCCGGGTGAGGCGGCAGTACAGCGAGCAGCGGGCCACCGGTGAGGTGGTTCACGTCGAGGCTTCGCCCGGCATCGTCATCGTTGTTGCAGCGTGGATGCTCAACGCGGCATCCTGCGCAGCGATGGAACTGGGGCCACCGAGAGCGTCGCTGGAGGCACTCGGCGAGTTGCACCTGCTGCTGTGCCAGCGCGGACTTCGACGAAGCTGCGGTGTTCACACCACCACCAGCGAGGAGCCACATGACCCTGCCACCACGCACGAAGCTCTTGTCGTCGATCTCAAGCGCGCCACGCCCAATGGCGCCACGCCAGATGAGCATGGCGTTCGAGTCAGCAGTAATCCAGGATCTGACCGCGAGCGAGCGCACCAGCGTGGTCGCTCAGCTGGCCAGCCTGCTTCTACAAGCCGCCGCCGGCCGGCCCACGGGGGATGACGATGGCGAACTCTGAACTGTTGCCTGCCACCGTGCTGCGGCGCAAGGCCGTTGTCTACGTGCGCCAATCCACCCAGACGCAAGTCCAGATGAACCTGGAGAGCCAACGCCGCCAGTACGATCTGGTGCAGGAGGCGCGCCGCCGCGGCTTCTCGCAGATCGAAGTCATCGATGACGACCTCGGGCGCTCCGCCAGCGGCATGGTCGCCCGTCCGGGCTTTGACCGTCTCGTCGCATGGCTGTGCGCCGGCGAAGTCGGCGCTGTGTTGTGCTTCGACGCATCGCGGCTGGCCCGCAACGGTCGCGACTGGCACCACCTGCTCGAACTGTGCGGTCTGGTGGAGGCCCGGGTCATCGACCTGGATGGCGTGTACGACCCGTGTCGGCCCAACGATCGCCTGCTGCTGGGGATGAAGGGCAGTATCAGCGAGTTTGAACTCGGTGTACTCAGGACGCGCATGTTCGAGGCAGCCCGCGCCAAGGCCCATCGCGGGGAGCTGCGCATCAGCGTTCCGGTGGGCTACATCTGGCATCGCGAAGTCGGTCTGGGCTTCGATCCCGATGTGCGCCTGCAGGAGGCCGTCCACTTGATCTTCGAGCGCTTTCGCAAGCTGGGCAGCGCCAGGCAAGTGCTGCTGTCGCTGGCCGCCGATGGCGTTCATTTCCCACGGCCCTCGGACGGCAAGAAGATGGTGAGCTTCGACTGGACACCGATCCGCTACCGCAACGTGATCTCGGTGCTCAAGAATCCGTTCTACGCCGGCGTCTACGTCTATGGCAAGAGCGAGAAGCGAACGACCCTCGTCGAGGGGCGTCTGCGCAAGAGCTATGGCCATGGCAAGCCGGTGGAGACGTGGGACGTGGTGATCAAGGATCACCACGAGGCCTACATTGGCTGGGCCGAGTTCGAGCGTAACCAGAAGCTGTTGGCGATCAACGCTTACGGTAGAGTGGACGGCGCGAAGTCGGGCCGCGGCGGCCGGGCGCTGCTGTCCGGGATGCTGTGTTGTGGACGATGCGGCCGTCGTCTGACGGTGGCCTATGTGGGCCGCGGCATTCGTCAGGCGGTGTACCGGTGCGATCGCCCCAACACGCAACTGGGGCAGCCACGATGCTTCACCTTCGGAGGCCGGCGGCCCGATGAGGCGATCACACGCGAATTGCTGCGCGCCGTGGAGCCGTTGGCGATTGAGGCGGCACTACAGGCCGAACGGAGGCACATGGAAGTTCAGGCCGAACAGTGGCGCATCGTGGAATTGGATCTGCAGCAGGCGCGCTATGAGGCGTCTCTCGCCGAGCGACGCTACGCGGCCTGCGATCCCGACCACCGCTTGATCGCCTCCCAGCTCGAGAAGAACTGGGAAGCTGCACTTGAGCGTGTGCGCCGCTGCGAACAGCGCCTGGCAGCTTTCGATCAGGAGCAGGATGCCGCACCAACGCCAGACCTGAGGGGCCTTGCCGAGGATCTCCAGGGCGCATGGAATGCACCTGGCGTCACCATGCGTTCGCGCCAGCAACTGCTGCGCACGCTCGTCAAGGACATCGTTGCCGATGTCGACGACGCAACGCGCGAAGTGGTGCTCACAATCCACTGGCGCGGCGGGCAGCACTCCCAAGTCCGCGTGATCAAGCCGCGCAGCGGCGAGCACGGCTGCCGCACACCTGACGAGGCATTGGCCGTCATACGCAGCATGGCCGGCAAGTGGTCCGACGAGCACATCGCCGCATCGCTGAACCGCATGGGCCTGCCTACCGGCCAGGGCAAGACCTGGACTGCGCTCCGCGTCGCGTCAACGCGCAAGGTTCACGATATTCGTGCCTATCGCTCGGCGCACAAGGACAGCGATTGGCTGACCATGTCGGAGGCCGCAAAGCGGCTCGGGGTCAACAACCACCGCATCAGGCGCCTGATCAAGGACGGACTGCTTCCAGCCGAACAGGTCGTGCCATGCGCGCCGTATCAGATTCGGGCCGGCGACCTGCTTGATCCGAAGGTTATCGATGCCGCAGGGCGAACAGATCGCCCGTGTCGTGCCGACGACGAGAAGCAAATCTCAATGTTTTCAACTACTTAACGAGGTGGGGCACTATGAACAGGCCATTGCGAGCGGGCGAATCGCGTTCTCCGCGGCGTTGTTGTCGATAGGCACATTGCCGTCGTCCAGGTAGCGCGTGAGCGCGCGCCAGTTGCTTGTCGAGTAGTCGATGGCCTTGGCCGTCGCGTCGGCATTGGCCAGCGTCTGGCGCTGCGCCGTGAGCCAGGCGTGCAAGGCGTCGGCCACGGGCCGCGAGCGCTGCTGACGCAGCCGCCGCCGGGCCTCGGGCTCGAGGTCGCGCGCCTCGCGCTCGACCTCGTACAGTTGGGCGATCAGCGCCACCGCCTGGCCGGCGATCTGGCTGCCATTGAGCTCGTGCGCCTCGAACAGCTTCCTGCGGGCATGGGCCATGCACAGCGAGGCGGTGACGCCCCCCTGGGCGTGCAGCGCGTGGTAGCCCGAATAATCGTCGGTGACCAGCGTGCCGCCAAAGCCGTGCAGCACGCGCCGCGGATGTTCGCCCGCGCGAGTGGCAGCGAAGTCGTACAGCACCGCGCGCTGGGCCACGAAGTCGGTCGTGCGGTACACCCACACAAAGGCGCGTTTGGTCTTGCCGCGCCCCGGCGCCAGCAGCGACACCGGCGTCTCGTCGGCGTGGATCACGCTGTGGCTGAGGATGAACGCTTGCAGTGCGTCGGCCAGCGGCTTGAGCCGCACGCCGCAGATGCCCACCCACTGGGCCATGCTCGAGCGCGGGATGTGCACACCAGAGCGCGCGTAGATCTCTTCTTGCCGGTACAGCGGCAGATGGTCGTCGTGCTTGACGATCACCACCTGGGCCAGAAGGCCCGGGGCGGGGATGCCCTTGTCGATGATCTGCGCGGGCATCGGCGCGGCCTGGATCGTCTGGCAGCACGCACAGGCGTATTTGCCGCGGATATGGCGCAGCACGAAGAACTGGGCCGGCACGCAGTCGAGTTGCTCGCTGACCTCTTGGCCGATGCGCTTGAAGGGCTGGCCGCAGGCGCAGTGCGTCTCTTCGATCTCGTGGTGATGATCGATGCGCGGCAGGCTCGCGGGCAGCGCCTGGCGTACTGCCTGGCCTTTGGTGCGCGGCTGCGCGGGCGGTGGCTTGCTCTGGTCTTGGGCGGCGCGGTCCTCCAATGCCGTATCGGCCAGGATCTGATCGAACAGCACGGCTTGGGTGCTCGCCTCCAGGCTCTCGCTGGACGAGCCGAAGCGCCAGCGCTTCAGGCGCGCGATCTCGAAGTTCAGCGCCTCGATCCTGGCCTGCTTGAACTTGACCTCGCCTTGCAGCCGCTCGACAAAATCGCGCGATACCAGCACCGCATCGGCTGCGGCCAGCGTATCGAGCGTCGTCGTATCCGGTCCTTCGAGCATGGCCCCAAGTATCCCTCGCGCGCGTGCGCGCGCGAGGCGGGATATTCGCCAATGGACAAGCGCGCAAACCGTCGCCTCGAATCGAGCGCATCAGACCACCGTGATGGACTGCGGCTCGCGCGCACCCAGGCGCTGCCAGGGCAGGCCCGCGACGAGCCAGTAGAACTGCTCGCGCGTGAGGTTCAGCGAGCCGCGGTCCTGGCGCGGCCAGGCGAAGCTGCCCGCTTGCAGGCGCCGCGTGCACAGCCACATGCCTGTGCCGTCGTAGACCAGCACCTTGAGGCGGTCGGCGCGGCGGTTGGCAAACACGTAGGCGTGGTGGGCCTGCACCCCCAGCGCGAAGCCGCGCACCACCTGGGCCAGCAGCGTGTCGATGCCCCCGCGCAGGTCGCTAGCGCCCAGCGCCAGCCAGACGGCCTCGATGCGGATCATCGGCCAAGCTCGCGCAGTAGCGAGGCGAGTTCGCGTGTATGAGCCAGTGGCCAATGCAGATCGAGCCGGGCGCCGCCCGCGTTCAGCTCGAGCCGCACCGACGCCGACGCGGCACTGGGCGCCACGCGGGCGGCCACGAAACCGCTGGGCCTGGGTGCCGTTGCGGGCCCCGCGCTGGCGCCCTCAAGCCGCGCCTGCCAGCGCCGCGCATGCGCGCACCAGCTCGCGATCGCGCGCATCGGAACGTCGTTCGCCTCGGCCCATACCTTCGCCGTCTGTCCCGAGGCCCGATACGCCGCCACCCGTTCCAAGCAGCTCTCCATCTGCTGTCGATCCATGCTCACCTCGTCTCGTTCGTTGACTACAGAGACGCAAGGTTCGCAGCTTCATCGCCAAGACGATAGATGGGTTCGCGGAACGCATACCATGTACTTTGCCAGTCTGGCCATGAACTGGGCCGGCAGCACGATCCCGAACTCACTGCCCGGCAACTTCACCACCCTGACACTGAAGGCTCCAGTCGGTGCGGTTGGCGGCATTATTCCCTGGAACGCCCCGCTGATAAGCATGTGGTGGATCATGGGAGGCGTGCTGGCCACCGGCTGCACCGGGGTGATCAAGACGGCCGAGGATGCCTCCTTGACGACGCTGCGCACGGCCGAACTACTGGTTGAGGCCGGCGTTCCACCCGGCGTCATCAACGTCGTGACCGGGCTGGGTGCAGAGGCCGGTGCGGCGCTGGCAGCCCACATGGACGTTGATCGTGTTGCCTTCACTGGATCGACGATCACCGGACGCGAGATCATCAAGGCCTCGGCCAGCAATATGAAGCGCATTTAGGGCGTGTTAACACTAATGGTGTGATTCCCAGCAATGTCTGAGACTCGGTGGCATGGAAATCACACAAACCCAGTTTGAGCAGATTGCGCACTGCCTTCCCACGCAAAGAGGCAACGTCAGTCTGTCGAATTTGAGCGTTCTGAACGCGGTGTTGTACGTGGCCGAGCACGGCTGCAAGTGGCGCGGGCTGCCCACGCGGTTCGGCAACTGGCACACGATCTACACGCGCATGAACCGCTGGTCCAAAGCCGGCGTACTGGATCGGGTGTTCGAGGAATTGCAGCGCGCTCAGGTGGTTCGCATCAAGATCGAAGCAGTGTCGCTGGACAGCACCAGCATCAAGGTGCATCCGGACGGCACGGGGGCGTTAAAAAAAACGGCCCACAGGCCATCGGAAAGTCCCGAGGGGGCAGGAACACCAAGATTCATCTGGTTGCCGCGGATGCTCGAACGGCCATAGCGTTCTCGCTGTCGCCTGGACAGGCGCACGATGCGCCAGAAGGCCGAGCGCTGCTGCGCCGCTTGGGCGGGCCGAACCGGCCGGTGCATCTGCTCATGGATCGCGCCTACGAAGGCAACGAGACGCGGCAGTTGGCGCTCGAGCTGGGCTTTATTCCTGTGGTGCCGCCAAAGACAAACCGCATCGAGCCCTGGGAATACGACCGCGAGACGTATAAGCGCCGCAACGAAGTCGAGCGACTATTCCGGCGGCTGAAGGGTTTCCGAAGGATATTCTCTCGATTCGAGAAGCTCGATGTGATGTTCCTCGGCTTCATCAGCTTCGCGCTAATCGCCGATGGACTTCGTTTGTGTTAACAGTCCCTAGTTGGAGCTGGGTGGAAAGTCGCCAGACATCGTCTTCGCCGATGCCAACCTCGACAAAGCGGTGCCCGGCGCGGCAATGGGGGTTTTCAACAACTCCGGACAGATCTGCTCCGCCGGCACGCGGATCTTCGTTCAGCGCAGCATCCAGGAGGAATTCGTTGCTCGGATGGTCGAGTACACGAAAGCGATCAAGGTTGGCGACCCATTCGATCCCACGTTGCAGCTCGGACCGATTGTCTCCAAGCGCCAGATGGACCGGGTGATGGAGTACATGTCGATCGGCCGCGAGGAAGGCGCCCAACTGCTGGCGGGCGGGAAGCGGCTCGGCAACGATCTGGCGGAGGGTTATTTCGTCGCACCGACCGTTTTCAACAAGGTCGACAACAACATGCGTATCGCACGCGAGGAGATCTTCGGGCCGGTGGCTTCGGTCATTGCATTCGACACAGTCGAAGAGGCCATCAAACTAGCCAACGACACCGTCTACGGGTTGGGAGGCGCAATATGGACGACGAATGTCGGAACGATGATGACCGCGATGCACTGCCTCAAGGCCGGCAAGTTGTGGATCAACTGCTATGGATTGGCCGACCCCGCCGTCGGTTTCAGCGGTTTCAAGCAAAGCGGCTACGGCATGAAGGGGGGCGCGCAGCACGTGGACAACTTCCTCTGCGAGAAGAGCGTTTACATCAACGGCGCATGACATGAACAACAAAGTCATTCAGGCCGAGATCTATGATTTCATCGTGATCGGCTCTGGCTCAGCCGGCGGCGTCTTGGCCAGTCGCTTGATCGAAAACGGCAAATGCAAGGTTCTGTGCCTCGAAGCGGGTACGAAGGACGAATGCTACATTTTCACGCGCCCGCCGCCGGGCTTGCAGTTCCTGGTCGATAACCCCGTTGTCGACTGGCGCTACGAATCTAAACCGGATCCAAGCCACGGCAACCGCCGACTTGCCGTCCCACGCGGCAAGATGCTTGGTGGCAGCAGTTCGATCAATGCGATCGTGTACAACCGCGGCCAGAAGCTCAACTACGACACCTGGAGCCAGCTGGGGTGCAAGGGCTGGGGCTACCAAGACGTGCTGCCCTATCTGAAGAAGCTCGAGAGCACGGAGATTGGTTCGGACGAGTACCGCGGCCGCAACGGACCGATCAAGGTCACGCAGAGCAAGAAGCTATCGTCTTTCTACGACCTGTTCATTGAGTCCGCGGGCGCTACCGGCATCCCCTTCAATCCCGATTACAGCGGCGCCAGTCAGGAAGGCGTAGCGATGGCGCAGATGACCGCCCGCCGCGGCGAGCGCCAGAGCACCGCGACGTCCTACGTGCAGCCGGCGCGCAAGCGACCGAACCTGACCATCCTTACCGGCGCCGAGGCCACTGCCCTCATCTTGGAGGGAAAGCGATGCATGGGCGTCCGGTTCCGTCGCAACGGCACCATGCACGAAGCGCGCGCCGCGCGTGAAGTGATCGTTTCCGCGGGAACCGCGAACACACCCAAGCTCCTCGAACTGTCCGGCATCGGCAACCCGGACGTCCTGCGGCACCACGGCATCCAAGTAGCGCACGAACTCAAGGGTGTGGGCGAAAACCTCCGCGACCACTACGCGGCTGTGATGAAGTGGCGCTTCAACAAGCCAGGCATATCGCTTGCGAAGAAGGGCCGGGGCTGGCGTCTGGGCGTGGAGATCCTGCGTTGGGTGCTTCTCCGCAAGGGCCTCATTGCGCAAGGGCATGGCTCGATACGTGTCTTTGCGCGCTCGCGCCCGGGGTTGAAGAAGCCGGATGTCATGATGGTCGTCAGCCCGTACATAGTCGAACTAAAGGCTGGCAAGGGGCGGCGCATGTCGGACGTCGAGGGGTTCTTCATGTACACGCACGTCCAACGGACCGAAAGCACCGGCAGCATCCACATCCGTTCGACTGACCCATTCGCGGCGCCGACGATCAAATACCGATTCCTCGACACCGAGTACGACCGCCGGACCGCTGTGGCGGCCATTCGGCGCGCGCGAGACATTGCCGCTGCTGCCCCGGTGCGCGACGTGATTGCAAAAGAAATCGCGCCTGGAGGGAGCATGCAATCCGAGGAAGACATTCTCCACTACCTCCGCGAAACCGGGCAGACGACGCAGCACATGGTTGGCACCTGCAAGATGGGCAACGACTCCATGGCCGTTGTGGACGAACGCCTGCGCGTGCACGGGATCACCGGCTTGCGAGTCGCCGACGCGTTTGTCATGCCAACCATGATCTCAGGCAACACCAGCGTGCCGTGCACGATGATCGGGGAGAAGTGCGCCGATACGGTCCTTGCCGATGCGGAGCGCCGCTCCATGGAGCCCGTCCAGATCCGGCAGCGTACCAGCGGCAGGCGAAGTTTCAAAGGAACTGGTGGTCACTAATTGGATCAACTTCTTTGCGCCTCCAAATACTCCAAAGCCCGTTATCGATAAGATCAACGCGGCATTGGTTAAGTGCGTCGCGAGGGAAGATGTACGCGCGCAATTTCTCAAGTTGCTGGTCACGGCTACGTCCATGCCGGGGCCCGAAGCGTTCCAGAAATTCGTTGCTTCAGAATACGCGCGTTATGGCAGTTTGGTGCGCGAGCGGGGCATCGTCATCGGCGAGTGATTGCAAGAGTCGCCGCGAACGTTTTCGTGTCGATCACTCATCCAGGCTACTTCCACGGCGCGGAATTTTGGGAGGCGGGGCCAGCGCGCGCTGATAAAGCCAGCGCGCTGAGGCGGTCAAGGTTCAGCAACGCACCAGCACGGTTACGACGGGCTCGTCGCCCAGTTGCCGGCTGTTATGGCCATGTACCTTTGGATCAAAGGTGGCGCCCGGCGGGAGCGTGTCCTCTGCATAGAGAATGTCGCCGGCGCGAAACACCCGGCAGGTACCATCTTGCAACCCAATCTCCAGCGTCCCACTGAGGACGAACGTCCACTGCGGCTGACTCGTGACGTGGAAGTCCATGCGGTAGCCTGGCGGACTCTGGCGCAATATCAATCCGACGCTGGGGATCATTGTTGAGAGGTAGAGCCGTGGCTTCGTCTCAGCCAGCGAGATCACTTCCTCGCGAAAGCGTGAGCGTCCATCAGGGCCGGCCTCGAGGATGACTTTGGTAAACGTAGGGGTGTCGGGTCTGACACCGACTTGTTGGCTACTCATGAAAGTTTCCTTGAATACGTGGTTGATCATGTTGTGCGGCGCTGCTGACCATGGAGATCCGCTTGTGCTTGAGATCACGACTGCGCGACAACTGTGAAGTGCTCCATGGCCGGTGGATGCGCGTAAAAGCGGCTGACGAGCGCGCGCCATTTATCACGCTCGGGACTTTGCCGGTAGGTAACGATGTGGTCATCCATCGTCTCCCACTGCACATCGAGGAGGTAGCGCTTGGGCGACTCGATGCACCTCATGAATGCGTAACCTCTCATGCCAACCGCTTTGGCCGTGATGAGTTGGAGTGCGGGCGTCATTGCCACCTCGAACGCTTCTTGTTCACTGGGTGTCACATGGAATTCGGCCATTTTGACAATCAATTGAATCTCCTGCGCAACCGCGCGCTGCGTAACTTCAGTACTTCAGTTGAGCGTCGAAAAAGTCGCATTTGTAGGCAGCCCGGTACTGCGAGACTGAAATCGTCGAGATTGGAACGGCTTGGACGAAGTAGCGCGCAGAATCGTCGGCGGTGAGCTTCGGCCACGGCGCGTCACCCGTCCCGTTCGGATTGCCCGTATCGGCGAAATGCGTCCACGCGGCGACCAAATGGTCTGAGAGTTTCTCTTCTGCTGCGTTGAGTTCGCGTGGCATGCCGGTCATCTGGTCCACGTTCACGCCGAGATGTCCACCATGAAAGTTATCGAACAGGAACTGGATGTCGATCGTGTGCACCGCCGTCGGCTTGTATCCCGGCATCTTCGGGAAGTAGAAGGGCGCTGTCTGGTAGGTGAAATCGTATGCGTAGGTGGGAACCTGAGGCGCCAGCTTTTGCATGACGTGAAGGTCCCGGCATTTTGCGCCATCCGTTCCGATGCGCTCGTATGCGACCGACGCGTCCCCGCCAAAGTCAGATAGCGGGTAGAGCTCCGCAAGTCCCGCAGGTATTTTGCGGTCTGCGTTGCACCAGATGCAGAATGCACCTGATGCTGTCAGTGAGCTGTATTGTGCGGCGGTTATCGGCGTTTGCGGCGGCCCGGAGAAATACTCGTTGATGCCAGTGAAGAATGCCGCCTCGTCCTTAGTAGCGCCACCCAGGACAGGCATCTTGTTGAAACGGCCGCTTGTCCAGGCCTGCTCGGGTTGCATGGGCAGGATTGTGCCGTCCACGAAAGGCATGGCCAGGGCGTGGGGTCCGCCCACTTTGAGTGTTCCTTGCAATTGCAGAATGCGCGCGACAGACAGTCTTCGCAAGCACCTTGCCGTCGAAGCGTCGGCTTCCGGGCACCCTGCAGCCGTGGCAAAGCTCGTACCTGTTGCTAAAGCGCTTTCTGCGGTTGGAAGCCACGCAACGAACCCTGGCGAGCTTTGCATAATGGCCCTGTTGAAGAGACCCTTGCTCGACGGGGAAAGCAGATTCGCGCCAACGTTGTATGCCCCCGCGGACTGACCGCCGAGGGCTACCCTCCCGGGATCGCCGCCAAAGCGCTCGATGTTGCGTTGGACCCAGCGCAACGCGGCCTGTTGGTCGAGCGTGCCGTAGTTGCCCCACGCGTGCCCTTCGGAATTGACGGCGGGGTGCGAGAAGGTTCCCAATACGCCCAGCCGATAGTTCAATGTGACTACCACGGTCTCAACGCCATCAGGTCCGCCGGTCGAAAGCTTCGTACCGTCGTAGTCGTTAGATGCGCCATCGATGTTGCCGCCACCATGGATCCAGACAATCACTGGCTTCTTTTGGCCGGAACGGCTTTTGCCCGTCGTGAAAACGTTGAGGTAAAGGCAATCCTCGTTGACGCTAGTCGGCCCCGCGAAGAGACCGAGAGTGGTGACCTGCGGGCAACTTCCGCCGTACTTTGTCGCATCTCGCGTCCCCCGCCAAACCTTAACTGCCTGGGGGGGCTGCCAACGCAGATCGCCCACGGGTGCCTCAGCATAGGGGATGCCGAGGAAGACATTGACACCCTTGTCTGTGTATCCCCGGATGGCCCCGTCGGCAGTGACGACGACCGGACCGGTGCCGACATGGCCTCGGCGATCAACATCACTCGCGAACGATGAGCTCGCGCCAACGGCGCCCGACACCATCCCGAACACAAGCAAGGCATGGCGTATCAATCGACGGCTCGCGCCCATATTTGACGAAACTTGCATGAAATGTCTCCTCTGACTTGGCCTGTCCGGATTTTCCTGCCTGTGCGGCGGTCCCTGGTCATTGGCCGGGTTGCTTCTATGTTCAGCTTGCGGGGATGCGGGGTGAACGTCCCGTCACGGGATAGTTGGGATCGGTGTAGCCCGGTGTCGAAGGGTGACCCGGTGGTACCAGCCGATCGACCAACGCTTCGTCCTCTGAGGTGAAGGGCGTCTCCTCCTCCGACGCGGCCAAGTAGTCGGTCCACTGATCCATCGTGCGGGGGCCGCAGATCACCGAAGTCACGATGGTGCTGTTCAGCACCCACTTCAGGGCGAAGTGGGATGCCGTGCTGCCACGCGCTTCGGCATGAGACTTGAATTCCGTCGCTTTGAGGACGGATTCGTTTCGCAACTCCGTTTGCAGAATGCGTTTGTCCTTGCGCGCCGCGCGGCTGCCTTCGGGCAGGGCGCCCCCGGCGGCGTACTTGCCTGTGAGCACACCGCGTGCGAGCGGACTATAGGGCACCACGCCGATGCCATAAAACTGGCAGGCAGGGAACAACTCGGCCTCAGACATGCGGTTCATGGCGTTGTACTGAGGCTGGCACGCGACGGGTCGGTCGATGCCGAATTGGTCGCAAAGTCGAACCACTTCGGCCACGCGCCATGCTCGGAAATTCGAAATGCCGAAGTAACGGATCTTGCCTTGGTGGATCAGGTCCGCAAGCGCATGGATCGTCTCCTCCAGAGCAGTCGAGAAGTCGTCCCGATGAAGGTAGTAGAGATCGATGTAGTCGGTGTCGAGGCGCCGCAAGCTCTGGTCGGCGGCGCGCATGAGGTTCTTCCGTGACAGGTCCGGCCCTGCCGGAACGAGCGGGTCGGCGAGAAAGCCCACTTTGGTGGCGACGACCCAACGGTCCCGCTCGGCTTTCACGGCGCCGCCAATGATTTGCTCGGACTTGCCGGCTGCGTAGGCATCCGCCGTGTCGATGAAATTCACGCCAGCCTCCCTCGCGCTTGCGATGATGCTGCGCGAGACTGACTCGTCGGTTTGGTCGCCGAACATCATCGCACCCAGGCAAAGGGGCGAGACCTTCAATCCGGACCGTCCGAGGCGTCGATACTCCATGGTTACCACTTAGGCGCCCGCGAACTTGATGCCGGCCATGGATTCGAACAGCTGGGCCACGCTGTCCAGGTTGGCGGTTCCGCCAAGCTCGTGCACACCGATCTCGAAGAGGCTGCGCACCGTTCCCGCGATTAACATCGGCGCACCGCAGTCCATGGCCATCCGGCCGGCCAGCTTCAGGTCCTTGGCCATGAGCTGCAGCTGAAAGTCGGCGGTCGCTTTGCCTTCCGACAGCGCCGGCAGGATGCGCTCTGAGGCGCCGCTCCACCCGGTGCTCTTGTTGATCACCGTCGCCATATCCTCGAGTCTGAGACCGTACTTGACTGCGATTGTGGCGGCCTCGTAAGTCAGCAGGCGGTTGCAAGACGCCACGGCATTCTGGATGAGTTTGGCCACGTGGCCGTTACCCGTCTGTCCGCAGTACACGAGATTGGGGCTGATCGATGCCAGGATCGGCTGCACCGTGGCATATGAGTCGGCCGGACCGCCGCACATGATCGCGATCGTTCCAGCTGCCGCGCCGCGCGGGCCGCCGGAAACCGGGGCATCGACCAGCGCTACGCCGAGCTTCTGCAGGTCCGCCGCGATGCTGCGCGTCATCGTCGGGTCGCCGGTGGTCTGGTCCACGATGATCTTGCCGGGCGCGAGTCCCTCGGCCAGGCCGCCCTTGCCGAAGACGACATCACGAACGATCGCCGAGGTCGGCACGCAGATGAAGATGACGTCGCACTCGCGCGCGAGCGACCGCAGGTCCGCGGCGGAGGTCGCACCTTCGGACTCGAAGCCGTGCACGACCTCCGGCCGCACGTCGAACACCCGCATCTTGCGCGACAGCATCATGCGGCGCGTCAGCGCCCCGCCCATCGTACCCAGCCCCACGTATCCGACGCGAAGATCCTTTGTCTCCACCGTGGCCGCGGTGGTGCCGGGCTGCGCCGCGGCGGCCTCCGAGGGGTTCACGATCCGCGTCGCCGCCATCGACTCGATGAGCCCCATGACTTCCTCGAGCTGAGCGCTCTCGCCCAGCGTGCTCACGCCGATCTGCAGCAGACCGCGCACGACATTCGTGATGGTCGTAGGCGCGCCGCATTCCATGCCCAGCTGGATCGCCTGGTTCATGTCCTTGAGCATCAGCGACATGGCGAAGCTGGAGGCGGAGGGCTTGCCGTCCACGAGGCCCTGCAGCATGACCTTCGACGTGCGGTTGCGCCCCGACCCCTTATTGATGACATCGGTCATGGCTGCGAGCGACAGGCCCATCTTCCTGCCCATGGCGACGATCTCCAGCGTCGCCAGGCGGCAGCCGGCACTGAGCACGTTGTTGACGAGCTTCATCGCCTGTGCGTCGCCGACGCGGCTGCCGCAGCGGAAGATGGTGGTGCTGATCGCCGTCAGCACCGGCAGCGCCTTCTGGTAATTGTCCTGCGGGCCAGAGGCCATGATCGTGATCGTGCCTGCGGCCGCGCCGGCGACACCGCCTGAGACGGGCGCATCGATCATCGCGACACCACTGGTGGCCAGTTGGGTGGCAATCTCGTGGGTCTCTGCCGGAACGCCGCTGGTCTGGTCGATGACGAGCTTGCCCGCCGATAGACCCTCGGCCAGGCCACTCGGCCCGAAGACCAGCTTGCGTACATCCGAGCTGCGCGGCAGGCACAGCAGCACGATGTCGCACTGGCGGGCCAGTTCGGCCGCGGAAGGTGCCACGGTCGCGCCCAGCTTGTCGAATGATGCTGCAGCCGCGGCGTTTACGTCCCAGACGGTGAGCTTGTGGGTGCCCACGAGCCGGCGCGCGAGCGCGCCACCCATGGCGCCCAGGCCGATGTAGCCGATCTTTATTGCGGCGCCGTCGCTCACTTGGCTTCCACCTCGAACAGTTCGAGCGCGGCCTTGCCGGCGGCGAGCCCGGCGGGCCAGCCCGCGTAAAAGGTCACCTGCACGACCAGGCCGCGCAGCTCGTCGAGGGTGATGCCGTTCTCGACGCCGCGGCGCATCCATACCTTCATTTCGTCGAGCTTGCCGCCCGCGGCCAGCACCCCCAACGTGACCAGGATGCGGTCGCGGTAGGCCAGTTCAGGCTGCTTCCATACGTCGCCCAGCAGGACCTGTTCGCGGATGCGGGCGAGCTGCGGCACGTTTTTGTAAACGCGGGCGGAATCGGAAGTGGACGTGAGAGTCATTTGGTTGCTCCTGAGTTTTGAATGGCGATCGATGGGGACACCATGCAAGAGTTGTGCCGGTGTCCCGCGCAGGCAGGCGGCACGGCGGTGTGTTCTGGCGGAGGACATGTGTCTCTGCCAGCGACGTTGATGCAGCCCGGACAGGCAGCCAGGCGCGCACGGCCCGGCTTGCGCCGCGGGTGGGAGTTGGCATTGCAATTGCGGTGCATCCTGCCATTCAAGCAAGAGTTGAAGTTTCAGAAGGAGTGATTGCACCGTGATCCGCTCGTGGTCAAGGTGCTGCCTTCCGACGCCGAGCACAAGACCGAGATGGGTCTGGTCAAACTGCGCGTCCAGTCCGCCGAGGATGTCGACGCGCTGGCGCAGCAGTTCCGCCAGCGCATGGGCAAGCCGCAGGCCGGCATCTTGGTGCAGGAGATGGTGGGCGATGGCGTCGAGGTGGTGCTGTCCTGCCTGCGCAATGCCGATTTCGGGCCGGTGGTCTCCATCGGCATGGGCGGCGTCGCCATCGAGCTGTTCCGCGATGTGACCTACCTGGCGTTGCCGGTCTCCGAGGAGCAAGTCGTGGCCGCGTTGCGCAAGCTTAAGTTGTGGACCCTGCTCGAGGGTTTCCGTGGCAAACCAGCCGCCGACGTGGAGGCGCTCGCGCGCGCCGCGGTGCGCTTCGGTGACCTGTTCGTCGCCAGCACCGAGGTGCAGGAGTTCGAGATCAACCCGGTGATCGTGAAGAAGAAGGGCGAAGGCCTTGCCGCCGTGGACGCGCTGGTAACGGCCTGCCGGCAGGACACGCTGGCGTAGCTGCTGTAGGGTGGGGTCGCTGCGCGAACCCAGCCTACGACGGGTGTGTCACTTTTACTGCTACTGCGCCAACGTCTTGACGATCTTGATCATGCGGTCCAGGGCGGGGTCCGTCTGGCCCTTCACCCAGCCGAAGGCAAATGTGGTGGTGTAGTTCTCCTCGTGCAGGGGGATGACGGCCACGCCCACCGGATAGGTGAAGTTCTTGCCGATCACCGCAAGGCCGATGCCCATGCCCACCGAGATGAGATTCAGCTGCGAGGCGATGGAGCTGACTTCCTGCACGATGTTCGGCTCGAAGCCGGCTTTCTGGCAGAGGGTGTACAGCGGTCCGTAACCTGGGCTGCTGCTGGAACGCGGGACGACGACAAAGCGTTCGCCGGCCAGTTCCGCGAGGGTGAGCGACTTGCGCGTCGTGAGCGGGTGTTCCCTGGGAACGACCACGCCGAGCCCCCCGGTCTGGATGCGGAACCAGTCCAGCACCGTTTCGTCCTGCGCGAGCACGCCGTCGCCGTGCTTCTTGCGCAGCAGCGCGGGCCGCGGACCGAAGTGCATGAAGCCGGCGTGGATCTTCCCTTCGGCCAGCGCCTTCGGCTGCTCGGAAGTCGCCATCTCCAGCAGCGACAGGGTGACTTCGGGATAGCTCTCGTGGAACTGCTTGACGGCAGCACGGAAGAGCGAATGCAGGAGCGTGAGCGAGCCGTAGCCGATATTGAGGTTGCCGCTCTTGCCCTCACCGACCCGCTTGGCCATGGCCAGCGCGTCGTCCAGGTCGTTCATCACCGACTGCAGCTGCGGCAGCAATGCGCGTCCCGCGGCGGTCAGACGGACTCGGTGCGCCAGCCGTTCGAACAGCGGCGTGCCCAGCTCGCTCTCCAGGTCCGCGATGATCTGGGAAACCGCAGGCCGGGTGACGTACAAACGGTCGGACGCGCGGCCGAAATGCTCCTCCTCGGCGGCCGCCATGAAATAGCGCAGGTGTCGAAGTTGCATGGCTTTCTGGTGGGGGCGGAAAGTCTCCGCCCGATTACCTTGCAACTAGCGTGCCGCGCTTTTCGCCGCTGCGAGGCCCGGTTGTGTCCACCGAGGATACATTCGGCCGCCCGCCGCGTCCGTGCAGCGGACACGCCGGCGGCAGACCGCGTCAGTGGAAACCCTTGACCGGGTGTGCGGGCAACCTCACCGGTCCCTCGCGGCAGGGCCGGTTCATAAGTTTCCGCGATACCAGCGCGAGCAAAACAGTATTTTCGGCGCAACCGCAGCAAACCTACACTGGCCACCCTTCGGCAAACAAACCCAAACAGACCATGAGATTCGCAACATTTTCCCGGTTTGCCGTCCTGGCAGCCGGTGTGCTGGCCGCTGCGCTGGCGCACGCGCAGGACATCAAGCTGGCCTATAACGGTGACCTGTCGGCCTCGCCCACCGCGCAGAGCGGCCGCGCCGCCGTGGCCGGCATCCAGGCGGCCATTGACGACGTTAATGCTGCCGGCGGCGTGCTCGGTCGCAAACTGACGCTGGTCGTGCGCGACGACCTGGCGCAGCCGCAGAAGTCCATCCAGAACATGCTGGAGCTGATCGACAACGAGAAGGTGGTGGCGGTGCTCGGCCCCACCAACTCGGGCAACGCGATGGCCTGGAAGCGCATCCCGAACGAGAAGAAGGTCATCTCGATGCAGTCGAATGCGCAGGCAACCGACATCACCAAGCCGCTCTCGCCCGGCGCCGACAATTACTTCTTCCGCTTGTCGATGTACGACCGCTTGCAGGCGGCGGCGCTGATGGCGTATGCGAAGAAAAGCGGCACGACGAAGATCGGCCTGCTGACCGAAACCACCGGCTATGGCGAGGGCGGCCTGCGCGACCTGCAGGAGCTCGCCAAGGTCCATGGCATCGCGCCACTCGCGGTGGAGAAGTTCGCCGTGACCGATACCGACATGACGTCGCAGCTGAGCAAGATGAAGGCCGCCGGCGTCGACACGGTGATCGTGTGGGCACAGGGCACGCCCATGGGCCTGCTGCTGCGCAGTATGGAAAAGATCAATTACTTCCCGAAGTTCCTGGCGTCTGCGGCCGCAGACAACATCACCTTCTTCGATGCCGCCGGCGAGACGCTGGCCGCCAAGGCCATCTTCCTGCGCCCGTTCATCAATCCCGATACGCCGGCGCAAAAGAAACTGTACGAGCGCGTGAAGCCCAAGCTGGCCGCGCCGAGTGCCTTTATCTACACCATGCAGGGCTACGATTCCACCCTGCTGCTGGCGGCAGCGATCCGCCAGGCGGGCGCCGCGGATGGCCCCAAGGTGCGTGAAGCCCTCGAGAACCTGCAGGCACCGGTGCAGGGCGTGTTCAAGACCTACACCAAGCCCTATTCGAAGGCGCAGCGAGAAGCCATGACGCCCGCCGACGTGAAATGGGTGCACTGGAACGGCGACAAGCTGGCGGAATACAGCGACGCGGTGACGAAGTCGCTGACCGCGGCCGACACGAATCGCTGACAAACCATGCTGACCTCACTGCTGCAGGCCCTGTTCAGCGGGCTGGCGGTCGGTAGCGCCTACGCGTTGATCGCCCTGGGCTTCAGCATCACCTTCGCCACGACGCGCACGCTCAACTTCGCCCAAGGCGACTTTGTGTCGGCCGGCGCCTTCATTGGCGTTGCGGTGCTGTTCGCCGCGCTCGGCATCCCGGCGTCCTCCACCACCTTCAGCGGCGCCCAGCCCGCGTCGTCCGCGCAGCTGCTGGCGCTGGTGGCCGCGGTGCTGGGAATGGGCGCGATCGGCTGGCTGCTGTACGTGCTGGGCGTGCGTCCCTTCGCCGGCCGGCCGGGGATGGCCTGGGTCATGAGCACGCTGGGCTTCGGCGTGATTCTTCAGAGCATCGGCATGGCGATCTGGGGGCCCAAGTCGGTGGTCGTGCCGGGTCCCTTCGGCAGCGACGTGATCCGCGTGGCCGGCGTCGGGATGCTGCCCCAGGAAGTGCTGACGCTGGTGGTCGCCACCGCCGTCATGCTGGCGTTCGACCACGTGATGCGCAGGACCATGATCGGCAAGGCCATGCGCGCCGTCGCGTACAAGCCGGAGGTCGCCGGCCTCATGGGGATCAACGTGACCGGAATGATGGTCGGCGCCTTCGTCCTCAGTTCGGCGCTGGCCGGCCTGTCCGGCTTCCTGCTGGCGCCGATCATCCAGCTGTCGCTGTTCATGAGCGTGGCGGTCGGCCTCAAGGGATTCTCGGCCGCCATCGTGGGCGGCCTCGACAATCCGCGTGGCTGCGTGTTCGGCGGCTTCGCGCTGGGCGTGCTGGAGTCCTTCATCAACCTCTGGTCGGCCCAATGGCGTGAGGTGGCCATCTTCGCCCTGGTGATCGTGGTGCTGGCCGTGCGCCCCAACGGGCTGTTCGGCACCCGCGTGATGGACAAGGTATGAAGCGCCTGCTGCATCCGCTCGCGGCGGCCGCCGTCGCCGCCGGCCTGTGCGTCCTGGCCGGCGCCATGTCCAATGACTTTTATCTGCGCATCGGCTTCATGATGTGCGTGTACTACCTGTGTGCCGCGGGCATGGGCCTGCTGGTCGGGTATGCGGGGCAGAAGTCGCTGGGCCAGGCCGGGTTGTTCGCCGCCGGCGCCTACGCTGCCGCCCTGCTGACCGTGCACACCGGCATGAACGCCTGGTTGGCGCTGGCCCTGGCGGTCGTCGTGGCGGGCGCATGCGGCGCTCTCGTGGCCTTGCCCGCCCTGCGCGTGCGCGGGCCCTATCTCGCCATGGTGACGCTGGCTTTCGGCATCGTCGCGGAGAAGCTCGTCACCGAATGGACGGACGTGTTCGGCGGCGCCCAGGGCCTGTACGGCGTGCGGCCCCTGACGTGGAACGGCGCGGCGCTGAACCTGCAGCAGTGGGTCTGGCTGGGCGTGGCCCTGTCGCTGGGCGCCTGGCTGCTGGTGCGCAACCTCGTGCGCGGGCGCGTCGGCCGCGCGCTGCTGTCGGTGCAGGCCGATGAGATCGCCGCATCCTGCGTCGGCGTGCGCGTCTACGGCTACAAGGTGCTCGCCTTCACCGTGGCCGCCGCCACCTGCGGCCTGGCGGGCGGCATGGTCGCGCTGCAGACGCAGTACATCAACTCCGATTTCATCAGCCTGCACCTGTCGATCTTCATCCTGCTGCTCGTGATGTTCGGCGGTGCCCAGTCCTTGTTCGGGCCGCTGGCCGGCGCCGTGGTGCTCACCATCGTCGATGCCGCGCTGGCGCGCTGGCCGGCCGTCCAGCACTTTGTCTATGGCTCGGTGCTGCTGTTCGCCCTGTACGTGATGCCGGAGGGAATCGCGGGCCTGCTGCAGCGCGCCTTCGCGCCGCGCCGGCTCGAAGGTGCTGGAACCGAGGGGACGGCCGAGGCTGCGGGCGCAGGGACGGTCCAGGTGGCTTTTGGCCGCAGCGGCACGGGTGAACTACTGATCGTGCAGGGCCTGGGCAAGTCCTTCGGCGGCGTGCAGGTGGCGCAGGACGTTACCTTCCGCCTGCAACGGGGCCACGTGCACGCCTTGATCGGGCCGAACGGCGCGGGCAAGTCCAGCCTGATCAACATGCTCACCGGCATCATCCGGCCGGACGCCGGGCGCGTCGAGTTCTGCGGCAGCAACATCGTGGGTGCGCCCGTGCACCGCATCTGCGACCTGGGCATGGCCCGGACCTTCCAGAACCTGCGGCTGTTCGGCGACCTGACGGTCCTGGAGAACGTGATCCTCGGCCGGCATGCGCGCATGCGCAACGGCTTCTTCAGCTCGTTGCTGGGTCTGCCCGAGGCGGGCAGCGAGGAGAAGGCGGCGCGCGAACATGCGCTTGCCCTGCTGCACATGACGGGTCTCGGCCACCTTGCCGCGGCATGCGCCGGCAGCCTGCCCTACGGGCTGCAGCGCCGGCTGGAGCTGGCGCGCGCGCTGGCCACCGAACCGCAACTGCTGCTGCTCGACGAGCCGGCGGCCGGCCTGAACCCGCAGGAGACGGTGGATCTCGGCAACCTGCTGGTGCGCATCAGCCGCCTGGGCATGACCATCCTGATGGTCGAACACCACATGGACCTCGTCATGCGCATCTCCGACCACGTGATCGTGCTGGACCGCGGCGTGAAGATCGCGGAAGGGACGCCGGGCGAGGTGCAGCAGGACGAGCAGGTGATCGCCGCCTATCTCGGCGTCGAGGATGAGGCCGCGCAAGTCGCGGCCTGAAAGGGAAGCCATCGTGCTGAAGCTGCAGGACGTGGAAATGGCGTACGGCGCCATCAGGGCGATCAAGGGCGTGTCGCTCGAGGTGCGGCAAGGCGAGGTGGTCGCGATCATCGGCAGCAATGGCGCCGGTAAGACGACGCTGCTGAAGGGCATCGTCGGGCTGGAGCGCGTGGCGGGCGGCCGGATCCTGATCGACGGCAAGGACTGCACCGACGTGCCTCCGCACAAGCGCGTCGCGCTGGGCCTGGCGCTCTCGCCGGAGGGCCGCGGCGTGTTCGCGGACCAGAGCGTGCAGGACAACCTGCTGCTGGGCGGCTACTCGCAGCGCAAGGACAGGCGCAAGGTGGAGGAGCTGGTGGAGCGCGAGTTCGCCCGTTTCCCGCGCCTGAAGGAGCGGCGCCAGCAGATGGCGGGCACGCTCTCCGGCGGCGAGCAGCAGATGCTGGCCATCTCGCGCGCCCTCATGAGCGAGCCCCGGCTGCTGCTGCTGGACGAACCTTCGCTGGGGTTGGCTCCGATGGTGGTGGCGGACATCTTCCGCTCGATCCGTGCGCTGCGTGACTCGGGCCTGACGATCGTGCTGGTGGAACAGATGGCCAACAAGGCGCTGGCCGAAGCCGACCGCGCCTACGTGCTGGAGACCGGCCGCGTCACGCTACAAGGCGCGGGCCGGGACTTGCTGAAGCATCCCGACGTGCGCGCAGCCTATCTCGGCAAGCATTGAACAGGAGTCGAACATGGAAACCAAGGACAAGCCGCGCAGGGGCATGGCGCCCCTGCTGTACGTGGACGAGGAGTGGCTGGCGCTGCGCACCGAGGAAGTGCTGGAGCCTCGGCTGCCGATCGTCGATGCCCATCACCATCTGTGGAACCGCTCGGGGGCTTACCTGGAGCCGCAGCTGGCGGCCGATCTCGCCTGCGGCCACAACCTGCGCGGCACGGTCTACATCGAGTGCACGTCCATGTACCGCGCCGAGGGCGACCCCCGCTTCGCCTGCGTCGGCGAGGTGGAATACGCCAATGGCGTGGCGGCACTCTTCGCGAGCGGCTACTACGGGCCGGTGCGGGCCTGCGCCGGCATCGTCGGCAAGGTGGACCTGACGCTGGGTGCCTTCGCCGAGGAGGTGCTGCGCGCCTGCATGGCGCACGCGCCGGACCGCTTCCGCGGCATCCGCCACATGGCGGCCTGGGACGCGAGCCCGAAAGTGAACGTGCTGATGCGGCCACCGGCGCGCGACCTGTTGCTCGATCCGCGCTTCCGGGAGGGCTTCGGGAAACTCGCGCCGCTGGGCCTGTCCTTCGACGCCTGGGTCTACCATCCCCAGCTGCCGCAACTGGTGTCGCTGATCGATGCATACCCGGACACGCGGGTCATCGTCGACCACATCGGCGGGCTGGTGCACACCGGCCCTTACGCGAGCCGCGCGGACGAATCCTTCCGCGAATGGAAGGCATCGCTGCAGGCGCTGGCGCGGCAGCCGAACGTGTTCATGAAGATCGGCGGCCTGAGCATGCGCATGCACGGCTGCGACTTCATCGATCGCGACCTGCCGCCGACCTCGCAGGAACTGGCGCAGGCCTGGGCGCCGCACGTGGAAACCTGCATCGAGATATTCGGCGCCGACCGCTGCATGTTCGAGAGCAACTTTCCGCCGGACAAGTGCGGCGTGTCGGCGGTGGTACTGTGGAACGCGTTCAAGCGGCTCGCGGCCGGCTGCTCGGAGGGCGAGAAGGCGAACCTGTTCGCGGGAACGGCGATTCGGGCGTATCGTTTGCCGGAGGCGCTCGCCCAATGAGCGGTCCGAGCAAGCCGGGCTGACCACCAGGTCTTCGCCCACTGAGCCGTGTCGCAGCTCGCAGGTCCAGTCGCCGTGGGGCGGAGGCGGTTGGCATCGTCCTTGCATTGTTTTCCTGATGAAGACATACGGGTAAGCCCCGCGATCTGGAGATCCCAATGAGCAAGCAAGCGCGTGAGAAGACCGTCGCCTTCGTCGGCCTCGGCCAGATGGGCGGTCCCATGGCCGAGAACCTGCTGAAGAAGGGCCATGCCGTCGTGGTCTACGACATCGACAAGCGCAAGGTGTCGCGCTTCGTGGAGTTGGGTGCCCAGGCGGCCACGGGGCCGGCCGATGCTGCGCGCCAGGCGTGCGTGCTTATCTCCATGGTGGACACAACGGCCCAGATGGAGGAAGTGATCGCCGGGCCCGACGGCTTCATCCAGGCCGCGCAGGCCGGCGACGTGGTCATCAGCATGAGCACCATCGACCTGATGGCACTGCGCCGCCTCCATCCCAAGCTGATGCAGAAAGGCGTGGAACTGCTCGACTCTCCCGTGACCGGCATGGAGAAGGGCGCGAAGGAGGGCGTGCTAAACGCCTACGTCGGCGGCGATGCGGCGGCGCTGGAGAAGGTGCGCCCCGTGCTGGCCTCGATGGCTACCAAGATCACCCACTTCGGCGCCATCGGCCAGGGCCTGGCGATGAAGCTGATCAACAACATGCTGTTCCAGGTCAACCGCGTGCTGATCATGGAAGGGCTGGCGCTGGGCGCGAAAGCCGGCCTCGATCCGCAGCAGATGTTCGAGACGATCAGCGGCACCACCGGCAACAGCGTAGCCTTCCAGTACTCGGCCCCGCGCATCCTCAACCGTGAGTTCGACGGCATCCGCATGGACATCACCTTCAAGGACGTCGAGTTGCAGACCCAGCTCGCGAAGTCGCTGGGCATGCCAATGTTCATGGCGAACACCGCGCTGCAGGTCTACCAGATGGCCCGCGCCAAGGGGCTGGGTAACAAGGATGCCGTCTCGGCGATCCAGATGTACGAGGAGTGGACCAGCGTGCCGGTCGAGGCCCGCAAGAAGTGATGGCGATGACGCAGGAAACCGCTCCGTCCTTCCAGCACCTCGCGGCCGAACTGCGGCTGTACTGCGGCGAGGACAGCCTCGCGGCGCTGGCCCGGGAGCTGAAGCGCAATGGCTGCAGGCGCGCGGTCGTGGTGAGCGGCCGTTCGGTGGCCCGCTCCGGCGCGATGGACCTGCTGCGCAACGCGCTGGGTCCCGTGCTGGTCGGCGAATCCCAGTCGGTGCAGCCGAACAGCCCGGTACCGGCGGTGGAGGAGGTCGCGCGCGTGCTGGAGGCGAACGAGGCCAATGCGGTGATCGCAGTTGGCGGCGGCTCGGCGGCCGTCACGGCGCGCGCCGCCGCCATCCTGCTGGCGGAGCGAAAGCCCGCGCAGGAACTCTGCACGCGGCGGCTGCCCGATGGCCGGTTCGACAGCCCGCGGCTGGATGCCCCCAAGCTGCCGCAGTTCGTGCTGCCCACCACGCCCAGCACGGCCTTCGTGAAGGCCGGCAGCGCGGTGCACGACGCTGCGACGGGCCAGCGGTTGGCGCTGTTCGACCCCAAGACACGCGCGAAGGCGCTGTTCCTGCACCCGGCGTTCCTGCGCACGGCGCCGGTTGCGCTGGTGCGGGAGGCGACGCTCAACACCTTGTCGACGGCGGTGGAGGCGCTGGAGTCGCCGCAGTGCGATCCTGTTTCCGAGGCCATGCTGATGCACACGCTGCGGCTGATCGCGCGCAACCTGGACCGCCTGGAGCAGGACGAGACCGCCGGGCGCGAATACCTCGCGATCGCAGCCGTGCTCTGCGGACGCGGCACGGAGCAGGCGGGCGGCGGCCTCTCGTCCGTGCTGGCCCATGCCATCGGTCACCGCGCTCATGTGTCGAACGGCGTCGTGAACGCGATCGTGCTGCCCTACACCATGCGCTTCAATGCGCTGGCAACGCAGCAGACGACGCCGCGCATCGCCGACAGCCTGGGCCACGGCCAGACGGGCGCAGCGGCGGACGTGCTCGAATCCCTGCTCGCGAAGCTGCCCATTGCGCACCGGCTGCGCGACATCGGCATCACCGAGGCGGATCTCGACGTCATCGCGCAGGCGGCCATGGGCGATTTCTTCGTCAGCCGCAGCCCGCGGCGGGTGCAGGGCGTGGCAGATGTGCGCGGGATCCTCGACGCAGCCTGGTAGCCCGATGCCCTGGCAAACGTCAGGACAACTTACCGTCCGGCGCAAAAAAGCCGACTCGACACCGGCCGGGGCCGGTTCCCACAATTCGGGCTAGGAGCAATACTGTTCAGATAGAAAAAATCGTTGATAATCCATGTTCATCGAGACTCCGATGGGCGTGGACGATGGCGAGAACTCGCAAGGCGCTACCGGCGAAGGTGGACGTGGCGCACCTGATCAGTGCTGGCGTGCTGGCCAGCGTGTGTCCACGGGCGTTGATCGAGGAGGTGTTGGCCGACACAGGCCGGGCGAGCCAGCGCGAGCGGCTGCTGCCGGCGCCGGCGGTCGTGTACTACGTGATGGCGCTCGCCCTGTGGCGCGAGGCGCCGCTGGAGGAAGTGCTGCGCGTCGTGTGCGAAGGCTTGCAGTGGCTGGGCGGCGGCGAAGCTGGCGCGGTGCAAGCCAGCAAGTCGGCCATCTCGCAGGCGCGCAGCCGGCTGGGCTGCGAGGCGATGCGCCAGTTGGCCGAGCGCGTGCTGCGCCCGCTGGCCACTCCGGGGGCGCCGGGCGCGTGGTATCGGGGGCTTCGCGTCATGGCCATGGATGGCAGCTGCATGGACGTGGCCGATGAGGCCGCCAACGCCCGGTACTTCGGCTACCCGGGCGCCTCGCGCGGCCAGAGTGCCTTCCCGCAGGCGCGGGTGCTGGGCCTCGTGGAATGCGGCACGCATGCGGTGGTGGGCGCTGCTATTGCACCCTACAGCCACAGCGAGCAAGCCATGGCCGCGCAATTGCTGCCGGCCAAACTCACGCCCGACATGCTGGTGCTGGCCGACCGCAACTTCTACGGCTTCAAGCTCTGGCGCATCGCCTGCGCCAGCGGCGCCAAGCTGGCCTGGCGGGTCAAATCGAACCTCAAGCTGCCGGTGCAACGAATGCTGCCCGATGGCTCGTACCTGAGCAGCGTGTTCGACAGCGCCGACCGTGCACGCAGTGCGGGACAACTCGTGCGGGTGATCGACTACACGCTGCACGACTCGGCCACCCCGGTGCAGGACAGCTACCGGCTGGTGACCAACATCCTGGACCCCGAGCAGGCGCCGGCGCTGGAGCTGGCCGCGCTGTACCACGAGCGCTGGGAGATCGAGGGCGTGTTCGACGAGTTCAAGACGCACCTGCGCGCCAACAGCACCGTGCTGCGCAGCAAGACGCCCGATCTGGTCCAGCAAGAGCTGTGGGGGTTGCTGCTGGCGCGCTTCGCGATTCGGCAGTTGATGACACAAGCTGCGTGGCCGCGCGGGCTCGATCCCGATCGCCTGAGCTTCATGCACGCGCTGCGCGTGATCAAGCGCAAGATGCCGCAAGCTGCGGCCGTCCCCCCTGAGCGTCTGGTTGCCTGGCGCGACGCGATGCTCGATGAGATCGCCGCCGGCCGGTGCGTGAGCAGTCGCGGGCGCTTCAACCCGCGCGGCGTCAAGCGCAAGATGAGCAACTTCAACGTCCGCCATCGAGGCGAACTGCTGCACCAGCAGCATCAGCCAACGCCGGTGCTTCGTATCTGAACAGTATTGGGGCTAGGAGGCAAACTATGAAACGTCGCAATTTCTGCGCGCTGATCGTCACCCTGGCGGCCAGCGCATCCCCGGCCTTGCAGGCGCAGGAGAAATATCCGTCCAGGCCGATCCGCATCATCGTGCCCTTCACGGCCGGCGGCGTGGGCGACACGGTGGCGCGCATCATCAGCCAGCCGCTGGGCGAGCTGTTGGGGCAGAGCGTGATCGTCGAGAATCGCCCGGGCGGCGACAGCGTCACCGGGACCGAATACGCGGCCAGGATGCCGCCGGACGGCTACACCATCCTGCAGGTCTCGACGCCGCAGACGATCAACATGGTGCTGCGCGAAAAGCCGCGCTACGACTTGCTGCGCGATTTCGCGCCGGTGGCGCGCGTCGCCGGATCCACCCTGGTCCTGGTGGTTCCCGCCACCGCTTCGCCTCGCAGCGTTGCGGACCTCATCGCCTACGGCAAGACCAAGCCGGGCGGCCTGAGTTACGGCTCGGGCGCGGTCGGTTCGGTGGGCCACCTGTCCGGGGAACTGCTCAAGCGAGCCGGCGGGGTCACGGCGCTGCACGTGCCGTACAAGGGAAATTCGGCGGTGATTCCCGACCTTGTCGGCGGCCGGCTGGATTTCTTCTTCGCCTCCCAGCCGGAGGCCGTGCAGGGGGTGGCGGGCGGCCACCTGCGCGCGCTCGCCGTGACTGCGACCCGCCGCGTGCCGACCTTTCCCGACGTACCCACCATGATCGAATCGGGCTTCCCGGGCTTCGACCCAGCCAGCAACTATGGCTACCTGGTCCCGGCTGGCACGCCGGCGCCGGTCGTCAGGCAACTGGGCGATGCCATCGGGAAGGTTGTGGCTTCGCCGGCCGTGCAGGAACGCTTCCAGGCCCTGGGCCTCACGTCCAGCTTCGGCGGCCCCGATGAACTCGCGGCCACCTTGAAAGGCGAGATCGCGCGCTGGGGCCAGGTGGTCAAGGCGGCGAATATCCGGCCCGAGTAGCGCGCGCCCTGGGTCACTGCTTGGGCCGCGCCAGTTCGGTGACGAAGTGCGTCATCGGCAGGGGCTCCGCTACGTCCGCGCGCAGGCGTTCGGCCAGTTCCTTGCTTCCGAGCGCGCTGCGCAGCGCCTCGGACAACCGGTTCACGGCATCGGCGGGCGTGCCGGCCGGCACCAGCAGGCCGAACCACAGGTAATAGTTGAATCCCGGAATGCCCTGCTCAGCGATGGTCGGCACGTCGGGCAGCGCAGGCAGGCGGGCCGTGGACGTCACCGCCAGCGCGCGCAGCCGGCCTCCCTTCACCTTCGACGCGCCGCTGCCATAGGCCTCGAAGATCATGCTCACGCGTCCGGCATGGCGGCCGCATTGCCCTTGTAGGGCACGTGCAGCAAGTGCAGGCCGGCCTACTGCAGGAAGATGGCGGCCCCCATGTAGGTGGTGGTGCCGACACCCGCCGACACGTCGGTCAGCTTGTTGGGGGTTGGCCTTGGCGCGCGCGATGAAATCGGCCAGGGTCTTGTCCGGCTGGTCCGGCCCCGCCACCATCAGCAGCGGCGAGCGCACTATGGGGCCGACCCGGTGAAGTCCTTCATCAGGTCGTAGCCGGGATCCTGCTTGACCGCCGGCTGGATGGCGATGGTGCCTGCGCTCGCCAGCACCGTGTAGCCGTCGGCCGGCTGCGACTTGACATAGCGGATGCCCAGCAGCCCGTCGGCACCCGGCTTGTTCTCGATCACGACCGGCTGGCCCAGCCTTTCGCTCATCTGCTGGCCGACGAGCCGCGTCACGAGGTCCAGCAGGCCGCCCGGCGACGAGGGCGAGCGCGAGCGCGGCGAGACCGCGACCAAACGAGCTTTTCATGATGTGTCTGTTGCGAATGCCGGATCGTAGGCAGGCGAGGCGTCATCGTGAGTCGTATTTGCTGGCCCTTGCGTCGGCGTCCCCGACGCTGACGCCGATAAGCGCAACTTACCGGAAGCCCCAGGAAAGTTGAATTGACGCAACGCTGCGGCCACTTCAGACTTGCCAGCCACCGGACACAAACAAATGGCCCTGTTGCACGAGCTTTCAAAATACGCTGTGGCAGAAGTGGGCCGCACGGCGCGGCGCGAGATCACCCGCCATGCCAAGCGCGCCGTGCTCGACTGGCTGGCGGCAACCTACCCGGGCACCCGCTGCGCCCCGGCGCTGCAACTGGTGCAAGCCTGCCGCGACGAACTCGGTGTGGGCGCCAGCAGTGTCGTCGGCTTCGGCACCACGTCCTTCCCTGCGACGGCAGCTTGGATCAACGGCAGCGCCTCGCATGCCGTGGAGTTCGACGACATCTACCGCGAGGCGGTGTACCACCCGGGAAGTCCCACGGTGGCAGCGGCGCTGGCGATCGCGGAGGCGCGCGACGCGAGCGGCGGCGAACTGCTGGCCGCCGTCGTTGTCGGCTACGAGGTCGCCACCCGCATCGGCGCGGCCCTGCAGCCTTCGCACGTGCGCCGTTTTCATGCCACCGGCACCATCGGCTGCCTGGGCGCCGCCGTTGCCGCAGCAGTGCTGCTGCGCCCCCGCGATGCGCAGGCGGTGCGGCACGCCATGGCCACCGCCGCCACTTTCGCCTCGGGCCTGCAGCAGGCCTTGCGCTCCGAGGCGATGACCAAGCCGCTGCATGCGGGGCACGCTGCGGCCGTGGGCGTGCGGGCGGCGCAGGCCGCCGCACACGGGGTCACGGGCGCGGCCGATATCCTGGAAGCGGAGCTGGGACTGGGCGCAGTGATGGCCGAGCAGACCGACTGGTCGCGGGCGACCCAGGGGCTGGGCGAGAGCTACCACATCGCGCGCGTGACGCACAAGGTGCATGCCTGTTGCGGGCACATTTTCCCCGCCATCGATGCCGCCTTGGCCTTGCGTGCGCGGCACGGGATCGATGCAGGGCGGATTGCGGCGATTCACGTCGCAAGCTATCCGCAGGCGGTGGAGGCCACCGGCCGCTTCGAGCCGCGCACGCCGTACGAGGCCAAGTTCAGCCTGCCCTATGCGGTGAGCCACGCGCTGGTGCATGGGTCGGTGGGGCTGGATGCCTTCGCATCGGAGCGGCTGGCCAGCGCCGAAGTTCGCGCGCTGATGCGGCTGTGCACGTTGGAAGCGGTTCCTGAACTGGGCCAGCGGTTCCCCTCCCGCCGCGACACGCGGGTCACGATCCGCACCACGGATGGCGCGGAGTTCGCCGAATTCCGCGCGTTCCGCCGCGGGGATCCCGAGTTCCCGCTGGCCGATGCCGAACTGGACGCCAAATTCGAGGCGCTCAGCGCGCCCGTGATCGGCGCAGCGCGCGCCCAGGCCTTGCGCGCGCAAGTGTGGCGGCTCGACGAACTGCGCGTGCGCGACTTGCGCCTCGCGCTGGACAACCGGCAGTGAGGTGAGATGACATGGAACTGAGGCACCTTCGTTATTTCGTCGCCGCGGCGGAAGAGGAGCATTTCGGCCGCGCCTCCCATCGGCTGCACGTCTCCCGCCCAGCCGTGTCGCAGATGGTCGCCGACCTGGAGGAGGAACTCGGCATCATGCTGTTCGAGCGCATGGCGCAGCGGGTGAAGCTCACCGCGGCCGGCCGCGCGCTGCTGCCGCAGTTCCAGACGATCATTGGCGACTTGCACCAGGCGGTCGCCCTGGCGAAGCGGGTGGGCGAGGGCAAGACCGGCGTGCTGAACATCGGCTACGGCTCGCTCACGCTGCTGCACCCGCTGTTCCGCGCGGCGATGAAGCGCTTCCACGAGACCTACCCGGAGGTCACGCTGTCGCTGTTCGAGATCCCCACCTCCGAACAACCCAAGGCGCTGGCGGAAGGCAAGATTCACGCGGGCTTCATGCACTTCGGGCCGAAGTCGGGCGCCGGCCGGCCGCGGCGGGCGCCTGGCGCGGTGCCGCAGGACGAGACGGTGCTTGAGAACCTGCGCATCCAGTCGGGCGGCCTGGGCGTCGTCGTGCCCCACGACCATGCGCTGGCGCCGCGTAAGTCGGTGTCGCTGGCCGAGCTGAGCAAGGAACGCTTCGTGGTCGTTCCGCGTTCCAGCGTGAGCCCCGGCTACGGCCCCCTCTACGCGTTGTGCCAGAAGGCCGGCTTCCAGCCGCAGATCGTGCAGGAGGTGGGGTCCATCGCATCCCAGCTGAACCTGGTGTCCGTCGGCATGGGCATCGGCCTCACCGTAACCGGCAAGAACTTCAACTACCCCGCCAGCCTGGCCGTCATCCCGCTGAAGGACGTGAACTACACGACCACCTTCGCGCTCGGCTGGGTGAAGGGCCGCACCGAGCCCGTGCTGGACCGGCTGGTCGCGATCGTCAAGGAACTCGCAACATGAACCGCCAACAAGGAGACAAACCATGAAAAACGCCATCGTCCGCACCCTGGGGCTGCTCGCCGCCCTCGCGCTGCCCCTCTCTCCCGTCGTGGCCCAGGAGCCCGCGCCTCCGCTGCACCTGGTGGTGCCCTACTCGGCCGGCGGCACCACAGACGCCCTTGCGCGCCTGCTGCAGAAGTCCTTGGCCGACGTGCTCAAGCGCACCGTCATCGTCGACAACAAGCCGGGGGCCTCCGGTACCATAGGCACCGAGTTTGTCGCTCGCGCGGCGCCCGACGGCAACACCATCGTGTTCGGCAACCAGGGGCCCAATGCGATCGTGCCGGCGGTGCGCAAGACGCCCTACGACCCCATCAACGACTTGCGGCCCCTCACCACCGTGGCCTTCATGCCCTTGGTGCTGACGGTGCCGGCCGAGCGTGGGCCGAAGACCCTCAAGGAGTTCATGGCGCAGGCGCGCAGGCCGGGCGCGAAGATGAACTACGGCTCTTCCGGGATCGGCTCCTTCGCCCACCTCACGGGCTACGAGTTCGCGCGCCTGGGCAACCTGGACCTGACCCACGTGCCGTACAAGGGCGGCGCAGGCGTCGTCACGGCGCTGCTCGCCGGCGACATCCAGGGCAGCTTCCTCACGGCCATGGAGGCCACGCCCCTGATGCAGTCGGGCAAGATGCGCGTGCTGGCGGTCGGGTCGCCTAAGCGCGTGGCCACGCTGCCGGACGTACCCGCCGTGGCCGAGGAGATCCCCGGGTTCGACAGCGTGATCTGGTTCGCGGTGTTCGCGCCGAAGGGCACCAGCGACGAGATCGCCGAGAAGCTGCGCGCCGCGGTCGTGCAGGCGGTGAACCGCCCCGAGTACCAGAACTACCTGGCGCAGCGCAACTCGGAAGGTCGCACGACGACGCCCCAGGAACTGACGGATATCATCAGGCACGACATGCAGCATTGGGGCGATGTCGTGCGCCGGGGCAACATCCCCATGTGACGCAAGGGGCGAAGTGACAGAGATCCAGTTCGGCCAGTCCGTCCCCCGCCGCGAGGATGGCGCCGGACGATTACGCGCAGACCGAGCAGTAGGACGGCACCAGCGCCTTCCTGGAGAAGCGCAAGCCGGACTGCTCAAGGTTCCGCCAGCCGCGCCGCACCGGTTGAACTGCGAGGGCAGGCGCCACGCGGACCGTGTCGCTATCACTCCCGCTCGATGCGGTACACGCGCCGAGCCGTCTCGGCGAAGATCTTGCGCTTCTCGTCGGGCGAGCAGCCCGCGGTGATCCGCTTGAACATGTTCCACACCGTGCCGTAGCTGAAGCCGGCCTTGTCGACGGGGAAGTTCGATTCGACCATGCAGCGGTCGGCCCCGAACAGCTCGATGCAGGGCTCGATATAAGGGCGCCACAAGGCGGCCAGTTCCTTCGAGGTGACGGGCCGGTCGGCCCCGATGTAGTCATAGTTGGCCAGGTGCATCAGCACGCCGCCCATCTTGACGCAGACATTCGGGCAGCGCGCCAGCTCCCTCATGTCGCGCAGCCATTGCGCGTGGTTCTCGGCCTCGCGGCCGGCATAGCCACAATGGCCTACCGGACTGCCGGAGTGATTCACCAGGATGGTGGCGCCGGAGTGGGCGCGCGCCATCGCCGTGATGTCGGGAATCTGTGGGTGGTACACGCTGGCCTCGAAGGCCAGGCCGAGGGACGCCAGCAGGTCCAGCCCGCGGCCGAACGCCGGCTCCAGATAGAGGCCGGGGCCGTCCGCGCACACGGCCCCGCGCACCACCGGATCGGGATCCCATTTGGAGCGCTGCCGGACGCCGCGGAACCGGCCGTTCGCCGCTTCGATCTGCGCCTCGAGCGTTTCCCGGGTGCGTTCGCCCTGGGTGAGGTCCGCGTAGCCGACGATCGCGGCGGCCACGCGAGTGGCCGTGTACTTCCGGCTCGCCGCCATGGCCGCCATGCCGACGGCGAACTCGATCTCGCCCACCGGCTTCAAGTGCTCCGGGCCGTGGGCGCGGTACATGGAGTGGCACTCGACGTAGACGGTGGCTTCGACGTTGTGGCCCGACTCGGCCGCATCGCGGGCAAATTGCTCGACGAAATAGCGGTCCGTCCCGGCATACGCGCCATCCCAGAGGTGCGTGTGTGTGTCGATGATAGTCAGGTCCGGTTCCAGCGCCGGCTCGCGCCGGCCCAGCTTGAGCCAATCCTCGTTGGGGGCATAGAGCTGGCCGAAGCGGGTGGCGGGTTGCGACGAGGTCACGTGGGTCTCCATCAGGGTTTTTTGGCAGCGCAAAGCACATGCACGAGCCGTGCCGGGCGTGCATTGCGCCCGCGCGCTCATGGAAATGGCCGGTCTATCGCCGCACTCCGTCGGGCGCATGTCTCCATGGAAAACAACCGCTGTCCTCGGTGGGGACATGAGGCTGCGACACCAGGCGTTGCCGGGTAGATGTTTCAAGGGTTAACCCTGGAGAAGGCATCCTCTGCGCATGGCATGGGAGTTGCGTGCTATGCCCTTCGAATCCTCCACCATTACAGGAACCGACCTCATGAAGAAAGCCTTTGCCGCCTCCACCTGCGCGTTGTTCGCATCGCTCGCGGTATGCGGGGCTAGCGCTCAGAATGTCAAGCCGTTCCGTATCGGCGTGCTGAACGACCAGTCCTCGGTCTATTCGACCATCGGCGGCAAGGGCGCCCAGCTCGCGGTGGAGATGGCGGTGGCGGACTTCGGCGGCAAGGTGCTCGGGCGCCCGATCGAAGTGCTTTCGGCCGACCACCAGAACAAGGTCGACGTCGCGACGGGCATCGCTCGCGAATGGATGGAGTCCAAGGACGTGCAGGCCATCTTCGACCTGCAGAACTCCGCCGTGGCGCTGGCCGTGATCCCGCTGGTGCAAAAGGCCAATCGCATCGCCATCGTCTCGGGCGGCGCCTCCTCCGAGATCACCGGCAAGGCCTGCACTCCGGTGTCCTTCCACTGGACCTATGACACCTACTCGCTGTCGCGCGTGCTGCCGCGGGCGCTGATTGCCAGCGGGAAGAAGAACTGGTACCTCATCGATTCCGACTATGCGGCGGGCGCCGCGCTGGAGCGCGATGTCGCGGGCGCCGTGGAACAGTTTGGCGGCAAGGTGGTCGGCAAGGTGAAGGTGCCGCTGGGTGCGACGAACTTCGCCTCGACGATGCTCGCTGCACAAGGCTCCAAGGCAGACGTAATCATGCTGGGCGGTGCCGGCGCCGACCTGATCAACCAGGTCAAGCAGGCGCGCGAGTTCGGCATCAGTGAACAGCAGGTGCTGGCGACGCCCTACGCCAATATCATCGACGTGCACGCGCTCGGCCTGGCGGCGGCCCAGGGCCTGTATGTGAGCGAGCCTTTCTATTGGGACCTGAACGACGAAACCCGGGCGTGGTCCAAGCGCTTCATCGCCAAGATGGGTGTACCGGCCACCAGTTTTCAGGCCGGCAACTACAGCGCGGCCCTGCACTACCTGAAGGCGGTGGCCGCCGCCGGTACCTCGGACGGACTCAAGGTGGCTGACGCTATGCGGCGCATGCCGATCAACGACATGATGACGAAGAACGGGCAGATCCGCGCCGACGGCCGCGTCGTTCGCGATCTCTACCTGTTCCAGGTGAAGTCGCCGGCGAAATCCAAGTACAAGTTCGACTATTACGAGACGCGCGCCACTGTTGCCGGTGCCGATGCCTTTCGCCCGCTCGCCGAAAGCGAGTGCCCGCTGGTCAAGCGCTGAGCATTGAACAGCCGGGCCTGCGCCGTTGGTGACGCCTTCCGCCATGACTGACTTCATCCTGCAGACCACCGGCCTGAAGCGCAGCTTCGCCGGCATCCGGGCCGTGGACGGCGTGGACCTCGCCGTCCGGCGCGGGAGCATCCACGCCGTGATCGGGCCGAACGGCGCCGGGAAAACGACCTTGTTCAACCTGCTCACCAAGTTCCTGGAGCCCACCGAAGGCCGCATCCTGCTGCGGGGCGAGGACATCACGGCGGCCGGCCCGGCGCAGATCGCCTCGCTGGGCATGGTGAGGTCGTTCCAGATCTCGTCGGTGTTCACGCGCTTGACGGCACTGCAAAACGTGCGAGTGGCCCTGATGCGCCGCGGCGGCCACTCGTTCCACTTCTGGCGCTCGCATCGAGACCTGGACCGCCATAACCAGCGGGCGATGGAGTTGCTTGCCGCCGTCGGTCTCGAACGCTGGGCGCACGAGAGGGCCGCGCGCCTGCCGTACGGCCGCAAGCGGGCGCTCGAAATCGCCACCACACTGGCGCTCGAGCCGGACGTCCTGCTGCTCGACGAGCCGCTGGCCGGGATGGGTCAGGAGGACGTCGAGCAAGTGGCTGCGCTCATCAAGTCGCTGGCTGGGCCACGCACGGTCCTGCTGGTCGAACACAACCTCAAGGTCATCGCGCAACTAGCCGACGTGATCACCGTCATGGCGCGCGGCCGCGTGATTGCGGAGGGCCCGTATGCGACGGTTTCGCAGAATCCCGAGGTGCGCTCGGCCTACCTGGGGTCGTCCCATGCCTGAATTGCGGGAGCGGAAGCCGGCGTCGGCCGCAGCGCCGCGGATGGTGCTGGAGATCCAGGATCTGCACGCCTGGTATGGCGAGAGCCATGTGCTCCATGGCGTCGACCTGCAGCTTGCCGAGGGCGAGCTGGTGTCCCTGCTGGGCAAGAACGGCGCGGGCAAGACCTCGACCTTGAGGAGCATCCTCGGCATCGGGCCGCGCAGCCGCGGCTCGATCCGCCTGTACGGCAAGGAGGTGCTCGGACAACGGCCCGAAGTGATCAGCCGCATGGGCATCGGCTATTGTCCGGAGGAGCGGGCAATCCTCTCCAGCCTGACGGTGGAGGAGAACCTCATGCTGCCGCCGGTGATCGCGCCGGGCGGACTGTCGGTGGAGGAAATCTTCCGCCTGTTTCCCAACCTGCAGGAGCGCCTGTCCACCCAGGGCACGCGGCTTTCGGGGGGGAGCAGCAGATGCTCGCGATCGCCCGCATCCTGCGCACCGGCGCGCGCCTGCTGGTGCTCGACGAACCCACCGAAGGCCTGGCGCCGGTGATCGTGGAGCAGATCGCCAACACCATCGCGCTGCTGAAGGCCAGGGGCTTCACGATCCTCTTGGTCGAGCAGAACCTCACCTTCGCGATGTCCCTGGCCGATCGCTTCTACCTCATGGAACACGGCCGCGTCGCCGGCATGGTGGAACAGCGGGATGCGCCGGCCCAGTCGGGCCGCCTGCAGGAATGGCTGTCGCTATGAAGTACGCAGCGACATCGCACGATCGGAGCGCCCATGTTTGACTTCTCGCCCAACGCATTGTTCGGCCAACTGCTGCTGGGCCTGATGAACGGCTCGTTCTACGCGCTGCTGAGCCTTGGCTTGGCCGTCATCTTTGGCATGCTGAACATCGTCAATTTTGCCCACGGCGCCCAGTACATGCTGGGCGCCTTCGCGGCGGTGGCGCTGGGACGCCTGGGCCTCGGCTACTGGTGGGCGCTGCTGCTCGCGCCGCTGGCCGTCGGCATCGTCGGCCTGCTGACCGAGCGCCTGTTCCTGCGCCGGGTGGCGAACCTGAACCACCTGTACGGCATGCTGCTGATCTACGGCCTCACGCTGGTGATCCAGGGCGCGATGCAGAGTACCTTCGGCGCGTCCAGCCTGCAGTATTCCGCTCCGGAACACTTCTCCGGCGGCATCCGGCTGCCCTTCCTGTTCCTGCCCTACTACCGGCTGTGGGTCGTCCTGTTCTCCTTGGCCGTGTGCGGCGGCACCTGGTACGTGATCGAGAGGACGCGCATCGGCGCGTACCTGCGCGCCGCCACGGAAAACCCGACCATCGTGCGGACCTTCGGGATCAACGTTCCCCTGCTCATCACGCTGACCTACTGCTTCGGCGTCGGGCTTGCCGGCCTCGCGGGCGTGCTGGCCGCCCCGATCTACCAGGTGCGCCCGATGATGGGCGCCGACCTGCTGATCATCGTTTTCGCGGTCGTCGTCATCGGCGGCATGGGATCGATCCTCGGCAGCATCGTGATGGGCTTCGGCCTGGGCTTGCTGGAAGGACTTGTTTCCTTCATTTATCCCCAGGCGTCGACCACGGCCGTCTTCCTGGTGATGGTGCTGGTGCTGATCGTGCGGCCGGCGGGGCTCTTCGGCTGGGTGGTGAGTGGGCCTGCCGATGCGATCGAGAACGAGGACACCTCGGACGTGACGCCGCGCGGCGTGCTCGTCTTCTGCGGCCTGGCGCTGCTGGTCGTCGCGGTGGCCCCGCTGTTCGTGTTTCCCTACGTGCTGATGCAGGCGATGTGCCTGGCGATCTACGCCCTGTCGGTCGGCTTCCTGATCGGCTATGTGGGACTGCTGTCCTTCGGCCATGCCATGTTCCTGGGCGCGGGCAGCTACGCGGCGGCGCACCTGGCGACCGCCTGGGGCGTTCCCAGCGACCTCGCGATGCTGGTGGGCGTCGTCGCCGCGGCCGTACTCGCCTATGCGGTCGGCCTCATCGCGCTGCGCCGGCAGGGCATCTACTTCGCCATGATCACGCTGGCCATCGCCCAGATGCTGTATTTCGCCGCGATGCAGGCTCCATTCACGCACGGCGAGGACGGGATCCAGAAGGTGCCGCAGACCGACCTGCTCGGGTTCTTGCCGCTCTCGAACCCGAAGGTCCTGTACGTCGTGGTCAGCGCGGTGTTCGTCCTCGCCATCCTCGCGCTGGCCCGGATCGTGAACTCGCCTTTCGGCGAGGTGCTGCGGGCGGTGCGCGACAACGAGGCGCGCGCAGTTTCGCTCGGCTACAACGCGGGCCGCTACAAGCTCGTGGCCTTCGTTATCTCCGGCGCACTGGCGGGCCTCGCCGGTGCGATGAAGGCGATCGTGTCGCAGAGCGCCAACCTGTCGGACATGCACTGGAGCATGTCCGGAGAAGCGCTGCTCATGGCGCTGATCGGCGGCATCGGTTCTCTGTACGGCCCGGTGGTCGGGGCGTTCATCGTATTTGCCATCGTGTATTACTTCGCCTCGCTCGGCGAGTGGGTGGTCGTCGTGCAGGGCGTGGTCTTCGTCGCCTGCGTGATGTTGTTCCGCCGCGGCCTGGTGGGCGAGGCGCTCGCGTGGTGGCAGGCCCGCCGCGCAAGGCGCGGCCCGACCGATGGCGTGACAGGCCTGGGCGGCCAGGGCCGCCAGGTGAATCCTTCCAGTGAGTAGCTTTCCGATGAACCAATCTTCCAGCACCGACGCGCCCCAGGTCGCCTACCCGCGCATCGCCCTTTTCGTGGACGGCGAGTGGATCCACGACCGGCCCGCCTTCTGCGAGGTGCGCAATCCGAGCGACGACACCGTCCTGGGCAGCGTGCCGGGTGCTATCCCGGCCGATCTCGAGCGGGCGCTGCAGTCGGCGGCCCGCGGCTTCGCGCTCTGGCGCGACACGCCCGCGCCGGAGCGGGCGCGGGTGCTGCTGTGTGCGGCCGAGCTGCTGCGAGCCCGCCGCGACGAGATCGGCCGCACCATCACCCTGGAGCAGGGCAAACCCTACGCCGACGGCAAGACCGAGGTGGAGCGCGCCTGCGGCTTTCTCGAGTGGGAGGCCGCGCAGGCACTGCGTGTCTATGGCAGCGTGCTGCCGTCCGAGCCCCGGATGCAGCGCCTCGTGTTCAAGCAGCCGATCGGCCCGGTGGCGGCATTCACGCCCTGGAACGTGCCCATCAGCTCGCCGGGGCGCAAGCTCGGCGCGGCGCTCGCTGCCGGCTGCTCCGTTATTCTCAAGCCCTCGGAGTTCACGCCGGGCGCTGCCTGCGCCTTCGTGCAGTGCCTGCAGGAGGCCGGCCTGCCCGCCGGCGTCGTCAACCTCGTCTTCGGCGACCCGGTGCTCATCTCGACCACCCTCATCGCCTCGCCGGTGATCCGCATGGTGACCCTGACCGGTTCGGTGCAGGTGGGCAAGCAACTGTCGAAGCTCGCGGGCGAAGCCATGAAGCCGGTGCTCATGGAACTCGGTGGCCACGCCCCGGTCCTGGTCTGCGCAGGGGTCGACGGCGCCCACGTGGCGCAGCAGGCCGCGGCGGCGAAGATGCGGATGGCCGGCCAGATCTGCGCCTCGCCCACGCGCTTCATCGTGCACCGCAGCGTCTACGACAGCTTCGTCTCCGAACTCTCCCGGATCGCCCGCGAGTTGCGCGTCGGCGACGGCTTCGCTGCCGGCGTGCAGGTCGGGCCGCTGATGAACGCGCGTCGCGTGGCGGCCATCGAGGGCCTGGTTCAGGACGCGCAGGCACGCGGCGCGCGGGTGGTGGCCGGCGGGCAGCGCATCGGACAGCGGGGGTGCTTCTTTGCCCCGACCGTGCTGGCCGACGTGCCGCTGGACGCCATGGCCATGAGCGAGGAGCCGTTCGGCCCGCTCGCGCTGTGCGTTGCGTTCGACACCCTCGACGAAGCGCTGGCGCTGGCCAACAGCCTCCCCCTGGGGCTGCAGGCCTACGCGTTCACCAACTCGCTGGAGGATGCCGAGCGCATCGGCCGCGAGCTCGAATGCGGCGCCCTGTCCATCAACCACATGGGCGCGCCCGGCGCGGATGCGCCTTTCGGCGGCGTCAAGGACAGCGGGCTCGGCCGCGAAAGCGGGCCGGGGAGCCTGGAAGCCTTTCTCGTGACGAAGACGGTTCTGCAGAAGACGACGCAGGTCTGAACACGCCACCCACTTGCAGACAGGAACGACAAGGAATGATATGAAGAAGACATCGACGAAAACGTGGTTGATCACGGGCGCGGACAAGGGCCTCGGCTATTTCACCGCCAAGGCCGCCCTGGAACGCGGCGACCGGGTGGCTGTCACGGTGCTCGCCACTGACGGCAGCCACAGCCTCGCGGCGCAGTACCCCGACCGGCTGCTGTCCATCCATCTGGATGCGCGTGACCACGCGCGCTGTGCCGAAGTGGTCGCGCAGGTCGAGCGCGCTTTCGGCGGCGTCGACATCCTGGTTAACAACGCGGGCTATGGGCTGATCGCGCTCGCGGAGGAAACGGGCGCGGACAAGTACCGGCCCCTGTTCGAGGTAAATTTCTTCGGCCTCGCAGAAATGACGCGGGCCGTCCTTCCCATCATGCGGCGGCAGCGCTCGGGCCACATCGTCAACCTGTCGTCCGTGGCGGGTTTCGCCGGCTCCGTTGGCTTCGGGTTCTACTGCGCGGCCAAGCACGCCGTCGAGGGCTATTCGGAAACACTCGCGATGGAGCTCAAGCACCTGGGCATCCACGTGACGATCGTGGAGCCGGGCGGGCACCGCAGCGATTTTGCCGGGGCCTCGCTGGTCACCGGCCTCACTGGCAGCGAGGACTACGCTGCCGCGAAGCAGCGCGTCGCCGAGTACCAGGAGCGGCGGCACGGCAAGCAGCCGAGCGACCCGGCCAAGTTCGGGCTGGCGTTGTGCCGCCTCGTCGACGCGGAGCAGCCGCCGCTGCGGCTGCCGATCGGCGAGGATGCCGTCAAGCTCGTGCGGGAGCAGACCGCGTCGGTGGCTGCCGAACTGGAACGCTGGACCGAGCTTTCGCTGTCGACCCGAGTCGACGAGTGAGGCTCGGGCGCGAGTGAACCGGGCCCGCGGGTGGCGAGGACGCAGGTTCGACGAGCAGCCGTGAGCGCGTCGCCGGTTCAGGCCAGGCCGGCCCGTCCTCAGCTCCGGCTGATCTGGATGTTGGCTTCCTTCACCAGCTTCTTCATCTTCTCTTCCTCACGGCGCAGGAAGGCGTTGAACTGCTCCGGTGTAGTCTGGGAGGGAAGCTCCTGTCCCAGGGCTTCGAGCCGCTCGCGCAGGTCGAGGTCGTTCTTGGCCTCTTCCGCGGCATCCGACAGGATCTTCAGGACCGCGGGCGGTATCTTGGCGGGCGCCATGAGGCCCAGGAAAAGTTCATAGGTCGATTCAACGTAGCCCAACTCGGCGAAAGCCGGGGTGTTGGGGAACGACGGCGAACGCGTTTCGGACGTGACCGCCAGCGCCCGCAGCTTGCCGGCCTTGATCAGTGCTCCCACCGAGGGTGAAGTCCCCATCATCAACGTGACTCGTCCGGACACCACGTCCGGGATTGCCAGGGGGATGCCCTTGTAGGGAATCAGTTGCAGCTTGATGCCGGCGCTCTGGGTAAACAGCTCCACGGGCATGTGAGACGTAGTGCCGATGCCCAACGACGCGAACGTGATGGTGCCGGGTGCTTTCTTCGCTGCAGCGACGAGTTCGGCGAGCGTCCTGAACGGCGACTGGCCGGAGACAACGAGCGCCATTGGCATCTTCGACAGGTAGGACACGCCCGTGAAATCGCTGGGGTTGTAACCCGCGCTCTTGTCCACATGGGGCAGGGTTACGACGGTATTGGCCGAAACGATCAGCGTATAACCGTCGGCCGGCGACTTGAGGACATGCCGCACGGCCAGCAGCGTTTCAGCGCCGGGCATGTTCTCGATTAGCACCGGCTGTTTCAGGTACTTCGACATGCGCTCGCCGTATACTCGGGCAACCGCATCACTCACCCCGCCGGGCGCACTCGGGATGACGAACCGGATCGGCTTGTAGGGGAAGGGTTCCTGCGACAAGGCAGCCGAGCACAGGGTCGTGCCGACGATCAGGGCCGCAGGGGTTTGGATGAATGCGCGTCTTTTCATTGGTTGCTCCTAAATTATCGGGTACATCAAGCAGGAAGGGCGCCTTCGCGAGAAGACAGGCTGCCGTCAGACGTTGTCATTCGAAATAACTCCAAGCGATGCCACGCCGGCTTTACGCCAGCAGTTGCAGCACCGATGCGACCGGCTTGCCCTCGCGCAGTCCTTTGACCGTAGCGATCAGTTCGTCGGGGTCGACGCGCGACTTGCCGTAGCCCAGGCAGTCGATGAGCTTGTCGCGAAGCTGCCCGGATGACATTCGCTTTTCCGGGCTCCCGGCAACGTTCTCGGTCGCCAGCTCGATGCGCTGTCCGTTACCCAGCTCCACATCGAAGAACACGGGAACCATGCCAAGGAACGGCAGGGCCTCGCCCGCCTCGATCGTGATCTTTTCGGCCGCGAAGGCGCCCACGCGAGGATCGCGGATCGTCTCCTCGGTGAAATCAGAGATGCGCACAGCGCCGCGCGCGAGGCCTACGGCCACCGTGTAGGCAATGCTGAACTGCGCGTCGACCACGCCCGCCGTCTTCGCGTCGAAGCGGCGCCCGACCATATTCACGGCCTGGCCGCTCACGCGGATGCCGATGTGCTTGATGTCCTGCGGGCGAACGCCGCGCTGGTGCAGTTCCAACGCCAGATCGATCGGCGCGTGCGTAAAGCGGCAGGCGGGATAGGGCTTCAGGCTCAGGTCGTTGACCAGGGCGCAGTGCTGCAGGCCCGGCTCGACGGCCTCGCGGTCGAACTTGCCGTCCTGGTACAGGTTGATGAAGCCGGCCTTGCCCTCGAAGACGTTGCGCGGCCCATCGATGCCGGCCTGCGCGAGCGCCGCGGAGAGCACGACGTTCTTGACCATCTGCGCGGGCTGGAAGCGCTTGGCCAGGCTGCCGTCGATGATCGACTGCAGGCTCCCCGCGGTCTGGGTGAGCTGGTGCCCGAGTGCGCTCACCGTGGTCTC
Organism: Rhodoferax sediminis; assembly: GCF_006970865.1. NCBI lineage: Bacteria > Pseudomonadati > Pseudomonadota > Betaproteobacteria > Burkholderiales > Comamonadaceae > Rhodoferax > Rhodoferax sediminis. The sequence continues at coordinate 3,303,964 of NZ_CP035503.1, read as the reverse complement.
GGTGTCCCAGCGGCGCAGCCGCGCCAGCGCCAGCACCGCGCCGACCGAGCCGCTGATCACGCTGTAGTTCCAGCCGCGCGACCCCTTCGGGCCGCCGGCGCGGCCGATGCGCATGGCGCCATCGACCCCGACGGCCAGCGCGGTGAGGAATTCGCGGCCGTCGCAGTCCGGCCGGTTCTCTTCCAGGTCGGCCAGCAGCGGCGGCAGCACCAGGCCATTGGCATGCAGCGGAACCTTGTCGTCGGTGTCGTCGTAGTCCAGCGCATGCATGCTGACTGCGTTCAGGAACGCCGCCCAGGGCGCGGGCGCGCGGCCGAAGCCGCCCCACACCGAGCAGCCATCACCGCCCCAGCGGCCGAGCGCGGCGCGGGCCTTCGCGAGGCCGGGCGACTGGGTGCCGGCGAGCGCGCAGGCAAGGCTGTCGATCAGCGCATCCACCGTGGCGTCCACCGTTTGCGGCGAAAGATCGCTGAAGTTGCGGGAAACGGCATTGCCGGCGAGGTGGTAGGCGAGATCCATGGCAGGAGGTAGGCAGTTGGCAACGGCAAAGTCTCGGTCCCACGGGCCCGACCGTCCAGTCGTCTTTCCTGCGCGCATGCGTCAGTTGCGCTGACGCTCCCGCTGGTAAGCGAGCCTGACGCTGGCAGCGAAAAAAGCGACTCGACACCGGCGCCGGCGGCCCGGACAATCGCAGGCTGCTGAACCCTCGCCCTCTGCGGATTCCACCATGCCGACCTCCACCGACCTGTCCTCCGACTTCGCCCACTTCGCCGCCGAGACCCGCTACGAAGACCTGCCCGCCGCCGCCGTCGAGGGCGCCAAGAAGAGCATTCTCGACACGCTGGGCGTGATCCTCGCGGCCAGCGGCGTGGAACCGGCCGTGCACGGGGTGGCGGAACTGGTGCGCGAGGGCGGCGGGCGCGCCGAGAGCTCCGTGCTCGGCTTCGGCGGCAAGGTGCCGGCCGTGATGGCCGCCTTCGCCAACGGCGCAATGGCGCACTGCCTCGATTTCGACGACCACGCACCCGAAGGCCACCACCCCAGCAGCTCCATCGTGCCGGCGGCGCTGGCCGTGGCGGAGCGCCGGGGCGGCGTCAGCGGCCGCAACCTGATCGCGGCGGTGGCCGCCGGCCAGGACATGTTCCTGCGCCTGCGCCGCAACGTGAGCTGGAAGCAGGACTGGCACCTGACGACGGTGCTGGGCGTGTTTTCGGCGGCGGCCAGCGCTTGCCGCGTACTGGGCCTCGACGCGGACAGGACCCTCAATGCCCTGGGCATCGCCAGCATGCAGTCCTGCGGCACCATGGAGCTGGCCTACGGCGTGGGCAGCGACCTGCGTGGCATGTACGCGGGGTTCAGCACCAAGGGCGCGGTGCTCGCGGCACTGCTGGCCGAGAAGGGCACCACCGGCATCCGCAGCGTGTTCGAGGGCAAGGCCGGCATCTTCAACGTCTACTTCGAGGGCAAGTACGACCGCGCGAAGATGCTGCGGGGCCTGGGAACCGACTATGACGGCGGCTCCATCCTCTTCAAGCCCTGGCCCTCCTGCGGGGCCTCGCACGGCTTCATCCACGCGACGCTGGGCCTGATGGGCGAGCACAAGCTCGCGCTCTCCGACATCGCCGAGATCCGCGTCAACGTCGGCGACTTCCAGCAGCAGTTGTGCGAGCCGATCGCCAGCCGGCGCCGGCCCGCCACGCCCGCCGACGCCAAGTTCAGCATTCCGTTCTGCGTGGCCGTGGCGGCGACCCGCGGAGCGGTCAAGGTGTCGGACTTCTTCGGCGCCAACCTGCAGGACCCACAGGTGCTCGCGGCCGCCGAGAAGGTGGTGCCGGTCGTCGACCGCGGCTTCGACTGGAAGGGCCACCTGCCCAAGGGCCGGCTGGACATAGTCACCCGCGACGGCCGCACCCTGTCCCGCGTCGGTGACAATGTCCCGGGCGATGCCGAGTGCCCCATGGACTGGGATTACCTGTTCGACAAGTTTCGCGACTGCGCATCCCTGGCCGCGGTGGCGCCTTCGGCCGCGAAGATCCGCCAGGCCCAGGAGATGGCGCGCCACCTAGAGGCGCTGGACGACGCCACCGAACTGCTGCGCGTGCTGGGCTGAGGAGAGGCGCGATGGATGCGACGCTCCTGCACCTGGCGCACTACGCCGTTGACACCGATTTCGACCAGCTTCCTCCCGGGGCGGCGCACGAATGCGAGCGGCGATTGGTCGACAGCGTGGCCTGCGCGGCCGGCGCCTTTCGCGAGCCCCTGTGCGAGACGCTGCGCGCCTTCACGCGACACTACGCAGGCGTGCCGCCGGCGCGGGTCTGGGGCACGGGCGCGGCCACGTCGATGGAGATGGCCGCCTTCGCCAACGGCACCATGGTGCGCTTCCTGGACTACAGCGACACCTGGCTAGGCCGGGGCGCGGGGCATCCCAGCGACATGATTCCGGCGCTGGTGGCGGTGGCCGAGGCCCACCGGGCGTCCGGCCGCGCGCTGGTCGCCGCCATCGTGGTGGCCTACGAACTCTATTGCGGGCTGTGCGAGGCTGCCGGCGCCGAGCGGCGGCTTGACCAGGCCACCTTCGCTGCAGTGGGCGCTGCCGCAGGCACCGGGCGTCTGCTGAGCCTTGACGAAGCCCGCATGGCCAATGCATTGGCGCTCGCCCTGGCACCCAACCTGCACTTGTACAACGTGCGCACCGGAACGTTGTCGGACTGGAAGGGCTGCGCGGGTCCCAACGGCGCGCGCAACGGCGTGTTCGCGGCACTGCTGGCGTGCGAAGGCGTCACCGGCCCCACGGCGCCGATCGAGGGAAAAGGCGGGCTGTTCGATCTGGTCGGGGAGTTCGAGTTGCGGCCGGGCGCGGGCACGCGCCCCTTGCTGATGGACACGCATCTGAAGCTTCATCCTGTCTGCTACCACGGCCAGTCCGCGATCGATGCCGCGCTGGCGTTGCGCTCGGCAGTGCCCCTGGAGCAAGTCGTCGATATCCACGTGGAAACCTACGAGGCCGCCTATCGCGCCATGGGCAGCGACAGCAGCAAGTGGGCACCGGCCACGCGTGAGACCGCCGACCACAGCCTGCCGTACACGGTAGCCATGGCGTTGCGGGAAGGCCGGCTGAGCTCGGCGGCGTATGGGAAGGATCGATTGAACGATGCGCTGACGAAGCACCTGATGGACAAGGTGCGCGTGACGGCCTCCGATGAGCTGACGCGCGGATACCCCGGCAAGGTCCAGACACGTGTCACGCTCAGCAGCGCGGACGGGTCCGTCCACAGCCACCTGCAGGAATGGCCCAAGGGTCATGCGGCCCAGCCGCTGTGCGACAACGAGCTGGAACAGAAATTCACGTCTCTCCACGAAGCTTGGGGCGACGCTGTGGCGACGCGCCGCACGCTCGAGGCGATATGGTCGGTTGACCAACTCGCCGACGTCACGCGGCTGGTCGACGCCCTCTGCCTGAATCGCTGAATGGACAGCCAGCGCCAGGGTTAACCCTGTGCCGCTGACTTGCTCATCACCTGCCGTGATGGCCCCTCTCATAAAACAGTAGTTTGCGGCGCTCCGCGAAGGACCTACAGTTCAGCATCATGGTCGAGTATTCCGTCATCACCGAAGGTCGCAACCACCTGGGTGAAGTGCCTCTATGGAGCGAGCGCACGCAGACCCTGTGGTGGGTGGACGTGATCCGCTGCGCCCTGCACGGGTTCGAGCCGTCGACAGGCCGAACGCACTGCGCCGTTGTACGTGGCGAGCGTCTTGGCAGCATTGCCTTGCGCGAGGACGGCGGGCTGCTGCTCGCCACCAGCGAGGGCATCGACACCTATGACCCGCAGAGCGGGACGCAGACGTACTTCGCGGGAAGGTCCAACTGGCGCCTGCGCAACGCTACAACGACGGGCGTTGCGACCGCCAGGGCCGCTTCTGGGTCGGGTCGATGAACGAGTCCATCACACCGGGTGGCTCGCTCTATCGCGTGGACCCTGATGGTTCGCTGACGCATTGCTTCGGCGACATCATCGTGCCGAACAGCATCGCCTTCAGTCCGGACGGACGCTTCTTCTACTTCGCCGATACGCGCCGGTTCGCGATCTGGCGCTTCGATCTCGACATCGACAGCGGGGTCATCTCTGATCAGACCGTTTTCGCACAGACCACCGGTCGTCCTGGTCGCCCAGATGGCTCTTGTGTGGACAGCGAAGGGTTCCTGTGGAATGCCGAATACGCTGGTGGGCAGATCGTGCGCTATGCACCCGACGGCCGCATCGATCGCATCGTTGCGCTGCCGGTTACGCACCCGACCAGCGTCTGTTTCGGTGGCCCGGCAATGGACACGTTGTTCATCACGTCCGGAAGCATGCACCTCGCAAAGGAGACTGCGACCAGCGAACCACTGGCCGGTGCCGTACTCGCCATCAATGTGGGCGTGAAGGGCCTGCCCGAACCTCGTTTTGGCAGTCCATCCAAATCAGGAGACAAATCATGAAATTTCCAAACAAGAGCCGCCGCCAGGCGCTCGCGACCCTTACTTCCGGCGCTGCTGCAGTTGCTTTGCCGGCGCTCACCTGGGCGCAGACATGGCCGACCCGGCCCGTGAACGTCGTCATTCCGTACCCGGTGGGTGGGACCACGGACGTGATCGCACGGACACTTCAGCCCGCTATGCAAAGCCAACTTGGCCAGCCGATCGTCGTTGATGCGAAAACAGGCGCTTCGGGCATGATCGCCACGCGTTTCGTCGCCCGCGCACCGGCGGATGGCTACACCGTGCTGTTGCAAACCAACGGCATCGTGATCACGCCGCACATCATCAAGAGCGCGGGTATCAACCCCATCCGGGATTTCGAGCCCGTCACGCTGCTGGCGGCCCAGCCCATGGTGCTGGTGACTAATCCGTCACTACCGGTGCGCAGCATCAAGGAACTCCTCGACTACGCCAAGGCCCATCCCGGGCAGATCGATTTCGGGTCCTCCGGCGCCGCCTCGAACGGCCGGCTCGCCACGGAGCAGTTCATGCGTCAGGCCGGCATCAGCATGAACCACGTGCCCTACAAGGGCATGGCCCCGATCACGCAGGCGCTGCTCTCCGGCGAAGTGAAGCTGATGCTCTCGTCCACCACGCCGCAGATCAATGAGTTCGTCAAGGCCGGCAAGCTGCGCTACCTGGGCGTTGCATCGCTGGAACCATCTGAACTGGTGCCAAACGTAGAGCCGATCGCCAAGACCCTGAAAGGGTTCCAGGCCGAGGTCTGGTACGGATTGCTGGTGCCGCGAGGTACGCCGCGAGAAGTGGTCGCGCGTATCAACGACGCCGCGCTCAAGGCGCTCGCAGTGCCCGAGAACCGCAAGATCATCGAATCGGCCGGCGCCGCCGCAGAAGGCAGCACGCCAGAGGCCTTCAAGAGTCGCATGGAACGCGAATACAAGGCGTGGGGCGAGATCGTCGCCCAGGTCGGCGTCACAGAGGACTAGAAAGGAACACATGTCAAGCTTTACTACCAGCGACGGAATCCAGCTCAGCTACTACATCGATGATTCCACGCGCCCCTGGCGCAAGCCCGACACCCTGCTGCTGCTGCATGCGGCCATGGGAAGCGCAAAGCGCTATTTCGCCTGGGTACCGCGCTTGTCCGGCCATTACCGTGTGCTGCGCATGGACATGCGCGGCCACGGCGCGTCCGAGCTTCCTGCCCCCGACAAGCCGCTGAACATGGAGCGGCTGGTGCAGGACGTTGTCGAGTTGCTGGATCACGCGAATTGCCAGCAGGCACACATTGCCGGCAACTCCGCCGGCGGGTACATCGGGCAGAACCTCGCACTCACGCATCCGGACCGGGTAAAGAGCCTGATGCTCTTCAGCTCCACGCCCGGCTTGCGGCAGAGTCAGTGGGGCGAGTGGCTGAAGCGCGTGGCGGAGATCGGACTGCGCAACTTCCTGGCCGAAAACATTCGGGACCGACTGCCGGTGGATCAGCTCGAGCCAGAGCACATTGAATGGTTTCTGGACGAAGCCGACAAGTTAGACGTCGACTTCGGCGGTCGCTTCGTCACGCTGATGACGCAGTTGGACTGGACAGAGCGACTGCACGAAATTCGCTGCCCGACGCTGATTGCGCGTCCGGGTCTGGCCAACATCGGTAGCGGCGACCAGTACGAGGAGATGCACCGGCGCATTCCCGATTCGCAGCTGATCACTTACGAAGGCCTGCCGCACCACCTGACAGACGCAGCGCCAGAGCGTTGTGTGGATGACGTGCTCGCCTTCCTGCGCTGGCGCTTCGGCGCGGCCTGAGAATGAACCGCGCACGGCGCGCGCCGGATCAGCCCGGCGCGCCTGTTCACATTTCAGAAGGAGGCCGACTCCAGCTCTCGTTTTGATTGCCGGCCCGTTGCAGCTGCGGCAGTGGCGGCTGGTCGTTGAGCATCGGCGAGGACCATGTCGGCGCACTTTTCGCCGATCATCATGCAGGGCACGCTGGTGTTGCCGGAAATAATGGTGGGCATGATCGACGCATCGGCCACCCGCAGGCCCGTGAGGCCGTGCACGCGCAGGCGCTCGTCCACCACGGCCATGGGGTCGTTGCCCATCTTGCAGGTGCCCACCATGTGCTGCGTCGGCAGGCCGGTCTGGCGGATGGCGTCCAGGATGGCTTCGTCGCTCTGCACCTGCGGCCCCGGGGTGGTCTCCGCGTCGATCAGGTCCCGCATCGGAGCAACCGCGGCGATGTCGCGGGCGCGGCGCACCGCGGCCACGGCGGTCTTGCGGTCGTATTCCGCCTCCAGGAAACGGAAGTTGATGAGCGGCGGCGCGAATGGGTCGGCCGAGCGGATGTGGATGTTGCCCGTGCTTTCGGTGCGCTGCACGTGCGTGTACATGAAGAAGCCCTCGGTGGCCGACATGCGCCGGCCGCGGCCGGTCTTGAGCTCGATGATGTAGGGGCTGACCACCATCATCACGTCCGGTTCCTTCAGCTCCGGGCGCGAGCGCGCGAACACCCGCATCGCGCCGTGCCCCTGGGCGATCAGGCCCTGGCGCAGGAACACCCAGCGCAGCACCTCCAGCCACAGGCGCCAGCCCCGGCCCTTCTTCGCCAGCGAAATGCCGGGCCGGTTGAAGGTCCATTTCATGGTGGCGGCGAAGTGGTCGCGCAGGTTCTCGCCCACGCCGCGCAGCTCATGCGCGACCGGGATGCCGTGCTGGCGCAGGATGTCCGGGTTGCCGATACCGGACAGCTCCAGCAGCTTGGGCGTGTTGGCGGTGCCGGTGGAGACGATTACCTCGCGCGTCGCGCGGGCCTCGTGCATCGCGCCGTCGCGCCGATAGCGCACACCGACGCAGCGCTTGCCCTCCAGGATCAACGACGTGGTCTCGGCGCCGGTGAGGATGGTCAGGTTGGGCCGCTTGCGCGCCGGCTGCAGGTAGGACGTCGCGGTGCTCTGGCGCTCGCCGTGCCAGGCAGTGAGCTGCGCCATCGCCACGCCTTCCTGCTTCTCGCCGCTGTAGTCCGGGTTGTGGGGAATGGCCGCCGCCTCCGCGGACTGGATGAACAGGTCGAAGAAGGAGCACAGCTTCCTGCTCTGAGTGACCTTGATCGGCCCGGTGCGGCCGCGGTACTCGTCCGAGCCGATCTCGGTGCTTTCCAGCTTCTTCAGGTAGGGCAGCACCTCGTTGTAGCTCCAGCCCTTGCAGCCCAGCTCGCTCCAGGTGTCGTAGTCGAGCTTCTGGCCGCGGTTGTAGACGATGGCGTTGATGGAGCTGCTGCCCCCCAGCATCTTGCCGCGCGGCACCGGGATCTTGCGGTTGGCGTGCGTTTCATTCGGCTCAGATTCGTAGCGCCAGTCCACCAGCGGGTTGTCCACCAGGTACACCACGCCCAGCGGCGGGCGCGTCCAGATGTAGCTGGCGTCCTTGGTGCCGGCCTCGAGGCAGAGGACCTTGTACTTGCCGTTCTCGCTCAGGCGGGCGGCGAGCACGCCGCCGGCCGAACCGGATCCGACCACGATGAAGTCGTAGCTGTTCGATTGCATGGTCAGTCCCCGTTGATGTAGACGCTCTTCTCGTACAGGAAGCCGTCGATGTGCTGCGCTCCCCCTTTCATGCCGTAGCCGCTCTGCTTGGTGCCACTGAAGCCCACCGCCGGATCCGCCAGGCCGTAGCAGTTAATCCACATCTTCCCGGCCTTGATGCCGTGCATCGCCTTCATCATCGTGCCGACATTGGAGGTCCAGACCGCGCCGCCCAGGCCGTAGTCGGTATCGTTCCCAAGCTTCAAGGCCTCGTCCACCGTGTCGAAGGGAATCACCGAAGCCACGGGGCCGAAGATCTCCTCGCGGGCGATCCGCATGTCGTTGCGCACGTTATTGAACACCGTCGGCGCGACGAAGTAGCCCTCGGCGAGCTGGGCACCGAGACGGTTGCCGCCCACTTCCAGGCGCGCGCCGTCCTCCTGGCCGATGCTCATGTAGCCCAGCACGCGATCGAGCTGGCGGCGCGAGATCAGCGGCCCCAGCTGCGACGCCGGGTCGAACGGATCGCCAACCTTGATCTTCCGGGTGTAGTCCACCAGCCGCGCGACGAACTCCTCCTGGATGCCGCGCTGCACGAAGATGCGCGTGCCGGCAGAACAGATCTGCCCGGAGTTGTTGAACACGCCCATCGCGGCGCCCGGCACCGCCTTGTCCAGGTTGGCGTCGGCGAACACGATGTCCGGCGACTTGCCGCCCAGCTCCAGCTGGATGCGCTTCATGTTGCCCGCCGAGGCCTTGATGATCTCGCGCCCGGTGACCGTGGAGCCGGTGAAGGCGATGCGGTCCACGTCCATGTGCGCGGCCAGCGCGGCGCCGGCCTCGCTGCCCAGGCCGGTGACGACGTTGATCACCCCTGGCGGCACGCCGGCTTCCAGCAGCAATTCGGCGGTGCGCAGCACCGTCAGCGACGCATCTTCCGCCGTCTTGATCACGCCGGTGCAGCCGGTGGCGAGCACGCCGCCCATGATCCACCACATGCTGATTAGCGGCGCGTTCCAGGGGATGATGCCGCCGACCACGCCCACCGGAGCCTTGAGCGTCAGCGTGGTGTAGTTGCCATTGAGGGAGTTGGGAACGGTCGTGCCGCTCCAGTTCAGCGCCTGGCTCGCGAAGTACATGACGGTCTGAATCAGGCCGTTCTTCATCGCCCGGGTGCGGGCGAGGGGCGCGCCCATGTCCAGCGACTCCAGCGTCGCCAGTTCCTCGTAGTTGCGCTCCAGCACTTCGCACACGCGCAGCATGAGGGCGTTGCGCTGGTGCGGCGTGAAGCGGCTCCAGGGACCCTCGAAGGTTCTGCGGGCGCAGGCGACGGCGGCATCCACGTCTTCCTTGCGGCCGCGCGCCAGGGTCGCGAGCACCTGCCCGGTGGCCGGGTTGAAGGTCTGGATGGTCTCGCCGGTCAGGGCCGGCTGCCACTTGCCGTCAATGAAATGGCCTTTGTTCGGGTTGGCCAGGAAAGGCGGGCGCACCGCCGCTGATGTTTCGCTCATGAACTGATCCTCACTGTAGTGGCGGCAGTATAGGAAGCGAGCGAGCCGAAGCGGAAATACTGTTTTCCGTGGCCCTCCATCGCTGAAAATGATGGAGGTGGCGGCCCATTCATCACGGGGAGCTATACCCCCTGTCGGAAAACAATACTTTCTCGGCCGACGATCCCGCAGGAAAATGCGGCCAAGGAGACAGTTATGTTACAGAGAACGCATTTCATTCGGGCCGGCCTGGTGGGGCTGGCCACCTTCGCGCTGGCTGGCCAGGCCATCGCCCAGGAAAAATTCCCGTCCAGGCCCGTGCGCATGATCGTCGGCTTCGGCGCCGGCGGCTCGGGCGACCTGCTGGCGCGCATTCTGGCGCAACAGATGAGCCAGACGCTCGGCCAGCAGGTGATCGTGGAGAACCGTCCGGGCGCCAGCGCCATCCCGGCCACCGAATATGCGGCTAGGGCGCCAGCCGATGGTTACACCATCATGGAGTACACGACGACGCTCGCCGTGAACACGGTGTTGCAGCCCGTGCCCTACGACCTGTTCCGCGACTTCACGCCGATCGCCTACACCTTCAGCGCGCCGCTGGTGCTGCTAACGTCTGGTACTTCGCCTAACCGGAAGGTGTCAGACCTGGTGGCGTATGCAAAGGCGAACAGCAAGGGAATTTCCTTCGGGCACGGGGGCGTGGGTTCCATGAGTCACCTGTCCGGCGAACTGTTCAAACGCGACGTGGGCATCGATGCGGTCAGCATCGCCTACAAGGGCAACGCCCCGGCGATGTCGGACCTGATCGGCGGCCGCCTCGACTACTATTTCTCGAGCGTCAACGAAGTGCTCCCGAACATCAGGGGTGGCCACCTGCACGCGCTCGCCGTCACGTCGACGCAGCGCGATCCCATGCTGCCCGACGTGCCCACGATGGTGGAGCTGGGCTACAAGGATTTCACGCCGGTGGTGAACTGGGGCTTCCTGGCGCCCAGGAACACGCCCCCGGCCGTGGTGAAGCAACTGCAGGACGCGATGATCAAGGCGCTCGGCACGCCCGCCATGCAGGAACGCCTGGCGGCCGTGGGCGCCAGCTCGCGCGGCGCGGGCGGGCCGGACGTGATGACGAGCAAGATGAAAGCGGAGATCGCCCGCTGGGAACCGGTGATCAAGGCCGCCAACATCAAGCGTGATTAAGGGTATTGGCGTGCCTCTTATGCGCGTCGGCGACGCCGGCCTCTTCTATCGGGATGACGACTTTGCCGACCCTTGGGAAGCGCATGACACGGTCATGCTGCAGCATGGCTTCGGCCGCAGCGGCAACATGTACCGCGGGTGGGTTCCCCATCTGAGCCGTGACTTCCGCGTCATCCGCATGGACCTGCGCGGCACGGGCCAGAGCGCCGACCCGGGCCCGGACGTGCGCTTTACGCTCGAGAGCTTCATGGCCGACTTCATCGGCCTGCTGGATGCGCTGGAGATCGAGCGGGTCCACTACGTGGGCGAGTCGCTGGGCAGCATCCTCGGGATCGCGCTGGCCGCCCGCCATCCGGAGCGTGTCAAGAGCCTGACGCTGGTCTCGGCCATCGTCCGCGCCCGGCCGGAAAAAACCGGTGCGGTGAACGCCGTCGGCTATCCCTCCTGGCCAGAAGCCATCCAGGCGCTCGGGATGAAGGAGTGGTGGCTGCGGTCGCGCACGGCCACCGGCGAGCTCACGGGCAATGCTGCCAAGGACAACTGGTTCGCCGAGGAGTGCGGCCGTACGCCGGTGCACGTGGCACAGGCGCTGCTGCGGTTCGTGCCGACCGTGTCCGCGCAGCCCATGCTGGCAAGTGTCCGGGCGTCGACCCTGCTTCTTTCGCCGGGCGCCAGCCGGCACACTGACCCGGAAGAACAGCAGGCCATCCTGGACGCCATCCCCGATGCCCGCCAGATCCGGTACGAGGACGCCAAACACATCGACTGCTACCTGAAGCCCGACCGGTACGCGCGCGATACGCGGGAGTTCCTGCGCGAGATCGCGCGCAGGGTTGGCTAGCTAGTCTTGCACGTCCTCGGGCGCCGGCGGGGTGAGCCGCACCCCGCGCCACGCACCGCTTTCCACCAGCGAGTGCACTATCTGCCGAAGCTCCGTGCGGACCACGGCCGAGGCCTGCGACAGCTTTTGCACCGGCAGGGCGTAGAGATAGCTCGGACGCATGATGCGCGCGTCCGAGATCGACAGGCAGCGCCAGCCGTCCAGTGAGCCGGCGGCGCGCGTGCCGGCCATGGTTTGGATGGTGGCGCCGCCAATTTCCGCCACGTAGCGCATCATCAACTGCAGCGAATCGATCTCGGCCATCATGTTCGGCTCGACGTTGGCCCGCTCGAACTCCACGTTCAGCCGTCGCCGCAGGTTGTGGCCCGGGCTCGCCAGCACCAGGGGCAGGGCGGCCACTTCCGCGAGCGTCAGCGACTCCCGCTCCGGCGGCACCAGCTTGCTGTCCACGGGCACCACGAGGAACACCTCCTCCTCGAGCAAGGGCTCCACGGTGAACTCGCTGGCCGCGGTCTTGCTGAAAAGCACGGCCACGTCCACCTGGCTCTGGCGCGCCCTTTCTTCCATGTAGATGGGGAGGCCGACGACGACGTTCAGCAGGATCCCCGGGTACTTTTCCTTGATGTGGCGCAGCATCGGCAAGCCCACTATGGCCGACGTAGAGGGCGCCAGCCCAAGGGTCACGCGGCCGTGGACGCTCGCATAGTCCTGGCGCGCGACCTGCACGGCTTCCTCCAGTTGGCGCAGCACGAACTTGGCGTGGTGGTACAGCGCCTCGCCGTTCTCGGTGGGCACGACGCCGCGCACCGAGCGCACCAGCAAGGGCTTGCCAACCTCCTCCTCCAGCCGCGTCATCTGCTGGCTGAGTGCCGGCTGCACGATGAACAGCTGGCGCGACGCCTTCGAGAGGCTGCCGCTCTCGACGATCTGCACGAAGTACTTCAACCGGCGGACATCCATGGATGCCCCGGATTTTACCGGAGGCCGAAGCGTCAGCCGCGCTTACCGCTCCGCCCAAAAAAAGCGACTCGACATTTCATGGCCCCGCGCCGAGACTAGAGCCACCAAGGACCCGAACCCATATGAACCCCCACGAAATCACTTCCAACTCCCTGAGCGTCAGCCGCGAAGAAGTCCTCCAAGCCACGCAGGCCGTGACCAGCCGCTTCGGGGACGAGTACTTCCACAAACTGGACAAGGAGGAGGGCTACCCGCACGACTACATCAAGGCCCTGATGGATGCCAAGTTGCACACGGTGATGATCCCGGAGCAGTATGGCGGCATGGGGCTGGGCTTGCAGGAGGCCTGCGTGATCGTGGAGGAGATGCACCGCTCTGGCGGCGTCGGTTCCATGATCCACGGCCAGATGTTCATGATGGGCATCCTGGCGCGCCACGGAACCGACGAACAGAAGCGCAAGATCCTCGAGGAGGTGTGCGCCGGCCGGATGCGGCTGCAGTCCTTCTCGCTGACCGAGCCCAACGCGGGCACCGACACCGCCAAGCTGCAGACCAAGGCCTGGAAGGAGGGCAGCGAGTGGGTCATCAAGGGCCAGAAGCTCTGGACCTCGCGTTTCGACTACACCGACGCGTTCATGGTGTTTGCGCGCACCAGCCCGCCCAAGGATCCGGCCAAGCCGCACCAGGGCATCTCCTCCTTCCTCGTCGACAAGCGCCAGGTCGACCCCAAGCAGTACACCAGCCGCAAGATCGACGTGATGTTCAACCATCACACATACGAAGTCTTCTACGACAACATGCGCGTGCCGGAAACCTCGCTGATCGGCGAGGAAGGCAAGGGCTTTAAGTACCTGCTCGACGGCCTGAACGCCGAGCGGATCATCATCGCCTCGGAAGCCATCGGCGACGGCCGCTGGTTCGTCGAGAAGGCGGTCAACTACGCCAAGGAGCGCGTGCTGTTCGGCAAGCCGATCGGCGCGAACCAGGGTGTCCAGTTCCCCATCGCGCTCGGCTACGCGCACCTCGAGGCGGCCGACGCCCTGCGCTGGAAGGCAGCCGCGAAGTTCGATCGCAACGAGCCGTGCGGCGGCGATGCCAACATCGCGAAGATGCTCGCCTCGGACGCATCCTGGGAGCTTGCCAACGTGTGCATGCAGACGCATGGCGGCTTCGGCCTGGCCCGGGAGTACCACATCGAGCGGCGGTTCCGCGACACGCGGGTGTTCCAGATCGCGCCGATCTCGCCCAACATGGTGCTGAACTACGTCAGCCAGCACGTGCTCGGCCTGCCGCGTTCCTATTGACGACCCGGGAGGATCCACACCATGACCGCCATCACCGCCAAGCCGCGCGGCCGCTACTTCGAGGATTTCGAGATCGGCCAGGAGTTCGTCTCGCCCGCGCGCACCGTCACTTCCACCGACATCGTCAACTTTGCCTGCCTGACTGGCGACTTCAACGAGGTGCACACCAACTTCGAGTACTGCAAGACCACGCCTTTCGGCGAGCCCATCGCGCATGGCCCGCTTGTCTACGGGATCATGGGCGGGCTGCAGTACGCCAGCGGCGTCAACGACGGCACCCTCATCGGCCTGCTGCAGATCGACGCCTGGCGCATGCTGGGACCGGTGAAGCACGGCGATACCATTCGCCTGGTGTCGAAGGTCGTCGAGAAGAAGGAAACTAGCAAGCCCGACCGCGGCGTGGTGAGCTTCCAGCGCCAGTGCGTGAAGCAGGACGGCAGCGTGGTGCAGGAGATGAAGGCCACGCTGATGTACAAGCGGCGACCGAAGGGCTGAGGTTTCGGCCCTGCTGAGAAATGCATTCACCGCAGAGGCGCCGAGGACTCGCGGGGAGCCTTTGCCCGGTCGGCCGGTTCGGTGTCGAATTCGTGGTGAAGGATGTTCAGTCGTAGGGTGGGTTCGCTGCGCGAACCCACCCTACACCAGCCATGACATCCCCGGAATTCGGTGAAGACAAGCAGCCCTGAGCGCATGCGAGGTAAGAAGTTCTGACCTCGCGGGACACTAAATACGACCCCGTTGCCGCCGGCCGCCGTCAAAAATCCAGCGCTACTGCAAGAGGAGAAACAGTTCGTGGATCCGGCGATGTCCCCCGAGATCGAGGCCGCGCGCGACATGGTCATCCACTACAGCTACATGCAGGCGGAGGTGCTGCCCGTGATGGACGGCTATGAGAAGCGCGGCGAGTTCCCGCGCGCGCTGGTGCGCAAGGCCGGCGAGGCCGGCCTCTACGGCGCGGCGTTTTCCCCGAGTCCGTGGGCGGCAGCAACGTGGGTTACCTCGCGGCCACCGTTATCCAGGAGGAGATGGGGCGGCTGGACGTGCGCTTCGCCGCCTGCCGCAACCAGCAGGGCTCCACCTGCCCCAGCTGCATCTACTTCGGCGGCACGCCGGAGCAGGTGAAGAAGTACGTGCCCGACCTGGTTGCCGCAGGACCAGCGGCATGATGTCGCTCACCGAGCCGGGCGGGGGCTCCGACCCCGAAGGCAACATAAAGACCTTCGCCCGGCGCGATGGCGACGTCTACCGCATCAGCGGGGAAGCTGGGGGCCTCGATGGCCAGCGAGACCGATGTCGGGGTGCTGCTCGCCAAGACCGACCGCAATGCCGGTGTGAAGGGCGTCACCGCCTTCATCGTGCATCCGAAGAAGTATCCCGGCTGGAACGCCCAGCCCGTGCCCATGCTGGGCCTGTCCAAGTCCATGCGTACCAACGTGCTGTTCCTGGACGACTTCGTCGTGCCGGTGGAAGACCACCTGGGCGAGGAGGGCGAGGGCTTCAAGATCGTCATCCGGGCCCTGCAGCCGGGCCGCGTCACCATCGCCGGCAATGCGCTCGGCGTCGCGCGCGCCTGCTTTGAGGAAGCGGTGCGCTACGCCAACGAGCGGGAGTTGTGTGGCCAGGCCATTGGGCGCTTCCAGATGATCCAGTCCGACATCGCGGAAATGGCGACCGCCATCGAGAACAGCCGTGCGCTGGTCTACAAGGCCGCGATCTGCATGGACAACGGACTGCCCTCCAATCGCATCGCAGCCATGGCGAAGTACCATGCGTCGCAGACCGCCAAGATGTGTGCCGACAAGGCGGTGCACATCTTCGGCGGCTACGGACTCGCCGAGGAGTACCCGGTCTCCTACTACCGCGCCTACTCCGACATGTTCTTCACCGGCGAGGGCTCGGCCAACGTGCAGAAGATCGTGATTGCGGAGGACGCCCTGGACTACAAGATCGCCGAATGCCACCATGGCAGGAGGGGGCTGCGCGAGATCCGCAAGGATGACGTGGGCGCGGAACTCGCGAAAGCGTGGAGGAGGGGCGCAGGGACGGCCCGCGCCTTGGCTGCTCAGTCCGCCTGCGCCTCGGCTTCGATGAACTCGCGGGTGCGGATCATCCGCACCGCGTCGTAGGCGATGGCGAGCTCGCCCTTCTGCGTGAGCACCTCATGCTCGGTGACCACGATGCCCCGGTCCGGCTTGCTGGTCAGCCGCTTGGACTTGAAGCGGATGCGGTTCAGCACGCTGTCGCCGGCATAGACCGGTTTCTTGAACTTCGGCGTCAGCTCCACCAGGAAGATGCCGCGCCGCCGCGTCAAGCCCGCATCGAGCACCAGGCCCTCGGCCGCGCACAGCACCATGAGCCCCGGCGCCATGCGCCCGCCGTAGGACATCTTCATGTACTTGGGGTCGGTGTAGGTGGGCGTGTTGAAGCCGTGCAGGGCGACGAAGGCGCGGATGCCCTCATCGGTGATCGGCGCCGGGCGGGTCTCGTGCGTCCAGCCCTCGCCGTATTCCTCGAAATAAAGGCCTTCATCCATGCGCGCTCCCTTACTTGCCCGGGATGGCGGTAGCCTGCACGGGTGCCGTCGCGGCCCCGAAAGCGCCCGAGCGCTCCAGCCGCGCGACGTCGGCGGCCGTCATGCGCAACTCGCGCTGCAGCACCGCATCGCGCTGCTCGCCCAGGCGCGGCACGCGCGGGCGGTGGCCGTCGTGCTCGGGCCAGGCGGCGTTGGCCGGCAGGGTGAAGGTTCCGCCGAAGCCGTCGTCCACCTCGCGCAGCGCGCCGCGTCCGCGCAGGTAGTCGTCGGTCACGACTTCCTCCATGCTCAGCACGCCCGCGGTCGGCACGTCCGCGTCGACCAGCTTGGCCGTGATCTCGGCCCGCGTATGCGCGCGGGTGAACGCCTCGACAATCTCGTGCACTACGCGCTGGTGCTTGATGCGATCGACGTAGGTGGCGAAGCGCGGGTCGGTACCCAGCTCCGGGCGGCCCATGGCGACGCAAAGGCGGCCCCAGAAATCGTCGCGGTTGCAGCCGATGTTGACCGCGCCGTCCGACGCGGGGAAGGCGCCGTAGGGCACGCCGTGGAAATTGTTGGAACCGGCGAAGTCCGATTTCGCTTCCTCGTCCACCTGCACGCGGCCCATGGCGACCGACACCATCGGCAGCATGCATTCGACCAAGCCCACGTCCAGCAGCTTACCCTGGCCCAGGCTTTCCTGGTTGCGCAGCGCCAGCAGGATGCCGGCGTGCGCGGAGACGGCCGCCATGATGTCGCCCAGCGCGAAGCCGCACCAGACCGCGTTGCCGGAGTGGTCGCGCGTGAGGCCGGTGGCGCCGGCCATGGCCTCGGCTACCATCGCCAGGCCGGCGCGGTCGGCGTGCTCGCCGGCATCCTCCAGGCCGAAGCCCGAGATGCAGGCGACGATGAGGCGCGGAAAGCGCTCGTGCAGCGCCTTCGGATGAAAGCCCAGCCGCCCAAGCGCCGCGGCGCGCATGTTGGTGACGAACACGTCGGCGGAAGCGAGCAGCTTCTCGAACACGCCGGCGCCCTCGGGGTGCTTGAGGTCGAGGACGACGCTTTCCTTGTCCCGGTTGAGGGAGGCGTAGTAGGCCGTGACCTCGCCGCCTGCACTTTTGCGGCTCGGCTTGCGATGGCGTGTGAGCTCGCCGCCGGGTGGCTCCACCTTGATGACCTGCGCTCCCTCGTCGGCAAGCATCTGGCAGCAGTACGGGCCGGCAATGAGGTGGCAGAGTTCGATGACCTTGACACCCTTGAGGGGCAGGGGTGTGGTGCTGCGTGGCATGGCGAAACGGGCGAGTGGTTGACGCTCCGATTCTGTGGGCGCGAGCTGCGTGCGTCGAGTCGTATTTTTTGGGGGAGACGGTAAGTTCCGCTGACGCACAGCGCGGGGCGGCTTGTCAGCGGCGCTTACCCGGGGGCCCAGAGCGCGCCAGGGCCGCACCCTAGGCGGTTCCGGCGCGGTGAACGCCACGGTCAATGAGCTCGACACGCATCAGTCCGCCGGGCCCGAAGTGGAAGAAACTGCATCCCCTTCGCCGACATCTGGCGTGGTTGCCAGCAAGAAGGCGTTGATGTCCTGGATATGGTGCTCGATTTCCGATCGGACCTGCGCCGGGTCGCTGGCGCGGAACGCCCGTGCAATGCGCGGATGGTGATCGACGATGCGCTCAACACGCTGGTGCACCGCATCGCCGCGCCGTGCTCACCTGCAAACGCATAAGCTGAGGCTCATTGCTTCTATAGAAAACACCGGCTTATACCGCAAAGACACTTTTTCGCCTCCGTGCGGGCACCGCTTACGTCAACGTAGGGCTGGCACACGGTTTGCAGTAGTGAAGGCTGTAGAGTCAGCGCAGATCTTCGAATTCAATGCAATACCAAAAAGGAGAAAACATGCCGCATATCGTGATCAAGATGAAGCCGGGCAGGTCCGATTCACTGAAGACCGAAATCGCACAGGCGCTCGCGCAGGCCCTCGTGTCGAGCGCGGGCGTCCCCGAGAAG
This sequence comes from Rhodoferax sediminis, assembly GCF_006970865.1. NCBI lineage: Bacteria > Pseudomonadati > Pseudomonadota > Betaproteobacteria > Burkholderiales > Comamonadaceae > Rhodoferax > Rhodoferax sediminis. Next base: position 3,285,640 of record NZ_CP035503.1, on the reverse strand, counting down.
GCCGTCTCGGTCGCGATCGAGGAAGTAGAGGCCGACGACTGGATGACCAAAGTCTATGAGCCCGAGATTGCGGGCAAGGCTGACACCCTGGTGAGGAAGCCAAGCTACGGCTCGCTTGCGAAATAAGCACGCGCTGCATGCCGTTTCTTGAATGGCTCACGAAGACGAGTTCTGTCGCGTTGCCGGCTGATGAACGTGTTGGGGACGGGAACGAATGCCAGTTCCTCAGGCGGGACGGATTTGCCCTGCCAATGCATAAAATTGCTCGGCAAACGACCCTTCATTGCAGTCCTTGATCATGAGCTGACTTTTTCGAATCATGTGCATCAACTCGATGCCAGCCAGGACATTTTTGGCGGCTCGAAATGACTTGAAGTTGAACATCGGCCTGGTGATGCGTTTGATGGCCCGATGGCCCTGCTCCACGATGATTGGCATTTCACCTCTGTCATTGATCTCATCCATGGCCGCTTTGTTGGCGCCGCTGTTGTCCATTGTGACCTTCTCGGGAACATCGCTGGCCTTCATGGCTTTTTCAAAGAACCGCAGGGCTGGGAGGGCCCTGTCGCGCATGGCCGTCAGCAGGAAGTCAACAGTCTTGCCTTCCTTGTCTACGGCACGGTAGAGGTATTTCCAGACGCCCTTGACCTTGATATAGGTGTCGTCCATGCGCCAGTTGCCGCCCGCCGCGCGCGCGTGCTTGCGGAACGCTTTCTCAAGAACGGGTAGAAACCGGATCGCCCAGCGGTTGATGCAGGAGTGGTCGACAACACGAACGCGCCGACCATGATGATCGGTGAGAAGGGCGCCGCGATGGTGGCCGAGGATGCGCTGCCGGCGCGCGCAGTTCCGGCCGCGTAGGGTGGGGTCGCTGCGCGAACCCACCCTACAGCAGTTATTCCAGCGGACGTTGTGGAATTCAGTGAAGAATCCGAATATCCGCGTGAGGCCGGAGGCTCGGTGAGCCTCAATCCAGCCGGTACACCCGCTTCGCGGTGCCGGCGAACAGCATCCGCTTTTCGTCGGCCGAGCAGCCCGCCGTGATCCGCTTGAACATGTTCCAAAGCGTGCCGTAGGGCACGCCCGCCTTGTCCACGGGATAGTTGGAAGACACCATGCAGCGGTTGGCGCCGAACAGCTCGATGCACGGCTCGATGTAGGGCCGCCACAGGGCGGCGAGCTGCTCCGATGTCGGCGGCGCTTCGGCCGCCGTGAAGTCGAAGTTGCCCAGGCACATCAGCAGCCCGCCCATCTTGATGGAGACGTTCGGGCATTGCGCCAGTTCCTTCATGCCGGCCAGCCAGGTGGCGTGCACCTCGGCGTCCTTCCCGGCATAGGAGGAGTGGCCTACCGGGCTGCCGGAGTGGATCACGACGATCCGCGCATCCGGATGCGCGCGCGCCAGCGCGGCGACGTCGGGCAGCTGCGGGTGGAAGACGCTGGCGTCGAGGGCCAGGCCCATGGAGGCGAGCAGGGCGACGCCCTCGCTGAACTCCGGGTCGAGGTACAGGTACGGGCGATCCGCACTGACGGGGCCCCGCACCACCGGGTCCGGGTCCCACTTGGCACGCTGGCGGATGCCGCGCAGCCGGCCGTTGGCGGCTTCCAGATGCGCTTGCAGCGCCTTGCGGGTACGAACGCCCTGCGCCAGGTCGGCAAAGGCGACGATGCCGGCAGCCGCGCGGCAATTCGTGTACTTGCCGCTGGCCGCCATCGCCGCCTGTCCCACCGCGAACTCGGTTTCACCCACCGACTTCAGGTGTTCGGGGCCGTGCGCGCGGTACATGGCATTGCACTCGACGAAAAGGCTCGCTTCGACGTTATGGCCGCTGGCGGCGATGTCGCGCGCGAACTCCTCCACGAAGTATTTGTAGCCGCTCTTGTGGTGCCAGAAGTGCACGTGCGGATCGACGATGGGCAGCGCGGGCTCCAGCGCCTCTTCGGGCGCGGCCCGAGCCAGCCAGTCTTCGTCGGGACGCTGCGTGGCGCCGAATACGACGGCTTGGCCGGGCGCAACCATCAAGCGCCCTTGAACTCGATGCCAGCCATGGCTTCCACCACGTGCCTCATGTCGTCCAGGTTGGCCGTGCCGCCGAACTCGTTGGCGCCGGCCTCGAAGTAGCTGCGCACGGCATTCGCGATCAGCATGGGCGCGCCGCAGTCGATGGCCATCCGCGCTGCCAGCCGCAGGTCCTTGGCCATGAGCGCCAGCTGGAAGTCCGCCGTGGCCTTGCCTTCGGACAACGTGGGCAGGATGCGCTCGGAGGCGCCGCTCCAGCCGGTGCTCTTGTTGATTACGGTCGCCATATCGGCCAGGGTCAGGCCGTATTTCACGCCCAGCGCCGCTGCTTCGTAGGTCAGCAGGCGGTTGCAGGAAGCCACGGTGTTCTGGATCAGCTTGGCGACGTGGCCATTGCCCGTCTGGCCGCAGTACACAACGTTGGGGCTGATGCCTGCGAGGATGGGACGCACCTTGGCGAACGGCTCCGCCGGGCCGCCGCAAATGATGGCGATCGTGCCGGCCACCGCGCCGCGCGGGCCGCCCGACACCGGCGCATCGACCAGCGGTACGCCCAGCTTCTCCAGGCCCGCGGCGATCTCGCGCGTGACGGTCGGGTCGCCCGTGGTCTGGTCCACGATGACCTTGCCCGGCGCCAGGCCTTCGGCCAGGCCGCCCTTGCCGAATACCACCTCGCGCACGATGGCCGAAGTGGGGACGCAGACGAAGATCACGTCGCATTCGCGGGCCAGCGTCGGCAGGTCGGGCGCCGCAATCGCGCCTTCCGCCTCGAAGGCCCGCACGACCTCGGGCCGCGCGTCGTACACGCGCATCTTGCGGGAGAGCATCAGGCGGCGCGTGAGTGCACCGCCCATGGCGCCCAGGCCCACGTAGCCCACGCGCATCTCCTTGGCGTCGGCAGCCGCCGCCGGCGGCGGCGCGTCCTTGTGCTCGTCGGCAATGCGCGTGCGCGCCATGCCTTCGATCAGGCCCAGCACCTCTTCCAGCTGCGCCTGGTCGCCCAGCTGGCTGACGCCGATCTGCAGTAGCCCGCGCACGACGTTCGTGATCGGCGTCGGCGCCCCGGCTTCCATGCCCAGCGCGACGGCCTGGTTCATGTCTTTGAGCATCAGCGACATGGCGAAACTGGAGGCGGAGGGGGTGCCGTCCACCATCTTCTGCAGCATCAGCTTGGAGGTGCGGTTGCGGCCCGACCCCTTGTTGACCACGTCGGTGATCGCGGCGAGGGAGAGGCCCATCTTGCGGCCCATCGCCACCACTTCCAGCGTCGCGAGGCGGCAGCCCGCGCTCAGCACGTTGTTCACCAGCTTCATCGCCTGGCCGTCGCCGACGCGGCTGCCGCAGCGGAACACGTTGGGGCTGATCGCGGTGAGCGCCGGCAGGGCGCGGTCATAGTCGGCGTCGGAGCCGGAAGCCATGATGCTGATGGTGCCGCCGGCAGCGCCGGCGACGCCGCCGGACACCGGCGCATCGATCATCGCGACGCCGCGCTCCGCCAGCTGGCGCGCGATCTCGCGCGTCTCGCCGGGGACGCCGCTGGTCTGGTCGATGACCAGCTTGCCCGGCGCAAGTCCTTCCGCCAGGCCGCCGGCGCCGAAGATCACCTGGCGCACGTCGGCGCTGCGCGGCAGGCACAGCAGGACGACGTCGCACTGGCGCGCGAGTTCCGCGGCGCTGGGCGCCGCCTTGGCGCCATGTTTCCCGAAAGCGGCGACGGCCGCGCCGTTGAGGTCCCAGACGACGAGCTGGTGCGTGGGCAGGAACCTTCCCGCCAGCGCGCTGCCCATGGCGCCAAGGCCGATGTAGCCGATCTGCATATCGTGCGCTCCGGGGTTACTTCTGATCGGCTTCGAACAGATCCAGCGCCGCCTTCCCGGCGGCTAGTCCCGCGGGCCACCCTGCGTAGAAGGTGACCTGCACGACCAGGCCGCGAAGCTCGTCCAACGTGATGCCGGCTTCGACCCCGCGACGCATCCACACCTTGAGTTCGTCCACCTTGCCGCCGGCGGCGAGCACGCTGCAAGTGACCAGGATCCGGTCGCGGTAAGACAACTCAGGCTGTTTCCATACGTCGCCCAACAGCACCTCCTCGCGAATGCGGGCGAGTTGCGGCACGTTCTTGTAGACGCGGGCGGAATCGGTTGTAGAGGTGGGTTGCATGCGTTGGCTCCTGGAAATGATTGCGGGAATGGTCGAGATGGGTGCAAGAGACGTGCCCGTCGTCGTGCGAAAGCGGACGGCGAATTCAGGCCTGTGTCATGTCCTGTCTGCGGACATGTGTCTGTCGCGACGACGTTTCTGCCAATCTCGCGGGCACGCAACGTGCTGCGGCAGGCGCACGTGGGCTGGCACTGCAGTTGCGTTGTTACGTGCCACTCAACAACAAAGAGGCCAGTGTTCTGATGACAGCAAAAACCTATGTGCTGATCCATGGCGCCTACCACGGCGCCTGGTGCTGGAAAGACGTCGCGTCCGGCCTGAGGGCGCTCGGCCATATAGTGGTCACACCGACATGGACCGGTCTCGGCGAACGTTCGCACCTGCTGAAGTTCGAACCGACGCTGCAGACCTTCATTGACGACGTCGCGCAGGTGATCCGCTACGAAGACCTGCAGGATGTCGTCCTGGTCGGCCACAGCTTCGCAGGATCCGTGGTGTCGGCACTGGCGGACCGGATGCCGGAGCGCCTGCGCCACCTGATTTATCTCGACGCGCTGGTGCTTCGTGCAGGAGAGTCCTCCGCCAGCCGCTCGCCCGAACGCGCGGCCGCCTACCGTGAGCGCGCTTTCACCGCGGGGGACGGCGTGGGCATCCCGCCCGGTCCGCCCGAGCATTTCGGCATCACCGATCTGCAGCAGGCGGCCTGGGTCCGCACGAAGCTGACGCCGCATCCGCTGCAGACCTACTACGACAGGCTGCAGTTGCAGCATCCGCTGGGCAACGGGCTGCCGGCGACCTACATCGCCTGCTCTGAACCCTACTTCGCGAGCACCGTCCTTTCGCGCGAGATCGCGCAGTCGATGCCCGGATGGCGCTATCTGGAGATTCCCACCGCCCACGACGCGATGCTGCTGATGCCGCGCGAACTCACGACGCTGCTGGCTGGCATCGATTGAGAGCCGGTGCGGCGGCAAGCGCGAGGACCGCATTCGCGATCAGCAGCGGCGCTCCGGCCCGCACCGCCTCTTCGGCGGCGCCCCGCAGGTGGGCCATCCAGGGCTGCAGCAAGGCCGTCGCGTCACCGCCTTCGACGAACTCGGGCAGCAAGCGCTTCGCCGCGGCGCTGGAGCCCGAGGCAACCGCGAGAACGCTGGCGATCGCATCCAGGGCCAGCCCGTAGCGGCGCGCCACAGCCACGGCTTCCCAGGTGAGCGCGATGTTGGAGGCAGCGACCAGCGCCTCGACCGTGGCCAGGGCTTCGGGGACCGCCTCGCCGCCGGGCGCGGCGACCTTCGTGCTGGCCATCGTTTCCATCAACTGGGCAACCTGGTCGAGTTGCGCCCGATCGCCGAGCGTGTTGACGCCGACCTGGTGTAGGCCCCGGACCAAGCCCGCCAGCGGCATGGGCACGCCCAGTTCGCGGCCCAGCGTCGTGGACTGGTTAAGGTCCTTCAGCATCAAGGCCAGCGCGAAATTGCTGGCGGCCTTGCCTTCGGCCAGGGCGGGCAGCATCACCTGGGTCGTCCGGTTCCTGGCAGCACCGCGATTCAGCATTTCGGTGATCGCGGCCAGCGAGAGCCCCAGCTTGCGGCCCAGCGCCGCCGCCTCCAGCGTTGCCAGCCGGCACCCGGCGTTGATGGTGTTGTTGACCAGCTTCATGGCCTGCGCATCACCCAGGCGCGAGCCGCAGCGCAGCACATGGGCCGCCAGTTCCCGCAGCACGGGCAGCGCGCGCTCGCAGGCCGCGTCCGTGCCGGACACCATGATCGTGCCGCGTCCGGCGGCCACCACCTCCGGATTGCCGGAGACCGGTGCATCTACCATCGCGACGCCGCGCACGGCGAGTTCGTCCGCAATGGTCGCGGTCTCCTGCGGCGTGCCGCTGGTCTGGTCGATGACCAGCTGGCCGGCGGCGAGTTCGTTCGCGAGCCCACCGGCGCCGAAGATCACCTGGCGTACGTCGGCGCTGCGCGGCAGGCAGAGCATCACGATGTCGCTGTCGCGCGCGACTTCGGCCGCGCAGGCAGCCGCCATGGCGCCGAGCTGCGCGAAGGCGGACATCGCTGCGGGATTCAGGTCCCACACCCGCAGTTCGTGGCCGGCGAGCAGACGGCGCGCAAGCGCGCTGCCCATCGCGCCCAGGCCGATGTAGCCGATCCGCATTCAGTGCCCCTTGCCCGTGGTGAATCCGCCGTCGCCGACATACACCGGCCGGTTTGTGGTGCCGATGCGATTGCTGAACCCGCTCATGGTTGCTGGTCTCCTGGAACTTGCGTTGCGGTGCTGGAAGCAACACCCATGCCATCGCAGGCGGGGGGCGAGGCTGCGAGGGGTATGTCCGCGTTGACGACAGGTGTGCGCGGCGGGGACGTTTTGCTGGCCGTGATGTGCGCGCGCAGGCGCAGGAAGGCCCGATTTCGTCTGGCATCCTTCTTGCCTCGTAGATCCATGTGATCACATCGACGGATACATACGACTACATCATCGTCGGCGCCGGCTCGGCCGGTTGCGCCGTGGCCCGGCGCCTGTCCGATGACCCGCAGTTGCGCGTGCTGCTGCTGGAGGCCGGGCCGCCGGCCAACGACTTCTGGGTGCGCACGCCTGCGGGCATGGCGAAGCTGTTCAAGTCCGAGCGCTACAACTGGCAGTTCCACACCGAGCCGGTGCCGACGCTGCGCAACCGCAAGCTCTATTGGCCCCGCGGCAAGGCGCTGGGCGGCAGCAGCGCGATCAACGGCATGGTGTACGTGCGCGGCGACCGCCGCGATTTCGACCACTGGGCGCAACTCGGGAACCCGGGCTGGAGCTGGAATGAAGTGCTGCCGTACTTCAAGCGGTCGGAATGCAATACTCGCGGCGCCGGCCCCTTCCATGGTGTCGAGGGCCCGTTGGCCGTCAGCGACCCGGCCGTGCGGCATCCATCGCTTTGCGACTTCATCACGTCGGCCTGCCGGACCGGCCTGCCGCTGGTCGACGACTTCAATGCGGGTGAGCACGAAGGCGCGGGCTTGCTGCAGGCCAACATCCGCCGAGGCGTCCGCCACTCGGCATACGGCGCCTTTCTCGCGCCCATTCGCCAGCGGCCCAACCTGATGGTCCGCACCAACATTCATGTCCGGCGCGTTCTGATGCGCGGCCGCGAAGCGACCGGCGTTGAAGTGCTGCACGAGGGCCAGGTTCGCAGCTTCGCCGCGGCGCGGGAGGTGATTGTCTGTGCCGGCGCGCTGAGCTCGCCGCAGCTGCTGATGCTGTCCGGCATCGGCAATGGCGAGGTACTGCAGCGGCACGGCATCTCCACCGTGCTGCACGCGCCTGGCGTCGGCCAGAACCTGCAGGACCACTTCTCGGTCCGGGTGCAGTTCCGCACCACCCGCGAGAGCTCCTACAACCACGACCTCATCGGCTGGCGCAAATACTGGCAGGGCGCACGCTACCTGGTCACCCGGGGCGGCTATCTCGCCATGCCCTCGTCCTCGGCCGCGGCTTTCGTCCGCAGCGGCCCAGGCGTGGACTATCCGGACCTGGAGATCAGCTTCCGCCCGATGACCTTCACGTACAGGGACAGCGGCCAGGTGGACGTCGACGGCTACGATGCCGTCGGGGCCTCCGTGTACCGCGTGCGGCCGGCCTCGCGCGGCGAGGTGGCGCTGCGCTCGCCGGACCCGATGCAGGCGCCGGCATTCCATCCCAATTACCTGGGCACCGCCGAGGACGTCGAAGCCACGCTTTCGGGGCTGCGGCGCTTGCGCGCGATCGTGGCGACCGAGCCCATGGCGTCGCGGGTCCTCGGGGAACTGGTGCCAGGCCCCGGCGTGCAGACCGACGAACAGTGGATCGACTACATGGAGCGGGAGGGGCACTGCGCCTTCCATCCGGCGGGCACCTGCAAGATGGGCAGCGACCCACTGGCGGTGGTCGACGCGCGCCTGCGCGTGCTCGGGGTCGAGCGGCTGCGTGTCGTGGACGCTTCCATCATGCCGGTCGTCACCTCGGGCAACACCAACGCGCCCACCATCATGATCGGCGAGAAGGGCGCGGACATGATCCGCGCCGACCGCCTTCCGGCCCGCGCCAACGCGCAGGCCCTCACCTGACATTCCCTGGATCCAACGACCATGCTACCTGACGTCTCCACCTCCGCGCCTGCGAGGAACACCGCCGGCTACCGCAAGGCCATGGACTGGCTGCGGTCCGGACCCAAGCAGCTGCTGATCGGCGGGCGCTGGGTCCCGGCCCTGTCCGGCAAGACCTTCGAGACCATTGACCCCGCCACCGAGGAATCATTGGGACACGTCGCGGAAGCGGCGGCCGCCGATGTCGACCTCGCAGTGGCCGCCGCGCGCCGCGCCTTCGAGGCGCCGACCTGGAGCGGCATCTCGCCGCATGCGCGCGCCCGCTTCCTGCTGAAGATCGCCGAGGCGGTGGAGCAGAACGCCGAGGAACTCGCGGTGCTGGAGGCGCTGGACGTCGGCGCGCCGCTGGCCTTCGCGCAGCGCCACGTGGCCCATGTGGCGGAGACCTTCCGCTACTACGCCGGCTGGCCGACCAAGATCCTCGGCACCACCAATCCCACCGACGGCTCCCGCTTCATCTACATGCTGCGCGAACCGATGGGCGTGTGCGCCCTGATCAACGCCTGGAACGTGCCGCTGGTGATGGCCGCCACCAAGATCGCGCCCGCGCTTGCCTGCGGCAACACGGTGGTACTAAAGCCGGCGGAGCAGACGCCGCTGACGACGCTGCGGCTGGCGGAGCTGATCGAGGAGATCGGCCTGCCGTCCGGCGTGCTGAACGTGGTGCCGGGATATGGTGCCAAGGCCGGCGCGGCCATGTCGGCGCACCCGGACATCGACAAGATCGCCTTCACCGGTTCCACCGCCGTCGGCCGCCAGATCATGCAGGCTGCGGCCGGCAACATGAAGAAGGTGACCCTGGAGCTGGGTGGCAAATCGCCGAACATCGTCTTCCCCGATGCCGACCTGGACCGCGCCGTGGAGACCGCGGTGGTCGCGTTCTGCCGCAACTCCGGGCAGATCTGCTCGGCGGGCACCCGCCTGTTCGTGCACGAGAGCCTGCAGGACGAAGTGACCGAACGGGTGGCGAAGCTCGCCGCCACCTACAAGGTGGGCTCGCCGTTCGACCCCAACACCAACATGGGCCCGCTGATCTCCGGCCGCCAGATGGGCCGCGTGTTGTCGTACATGGATGCGGGCCGCAGCGAAGGCGCGCGGCTCACCCTGGGCGGTGCGCGGATCGGCGATGTCGGTTATTTCGTGCAGCCCACAGTGTTCGCCTCGGTGTCCAACAGGATGACCATCGCGCGCGAGGAGATTTTCGGCCCGGTGCTGTCGATCATCCCCTTCAAGGATGAAGACGACGCCGTCCTGCAAGGCAACGACACCGAATACGGCCTGGCCGCGGCCGTGTGGACGCGCGACGCGAGCCGCGCGCACCGCGTGGCGCGCGCGCTGAAGGCCGGCCGCGTCTGGATCAACACCTATGCGGAGAGCGATCCTGTGATGTCCATGGGCGGCTACAAGCAGTCCGGCTTCGGCCGCGAGATGGGCGCGGAGTCCATCGAGGCCTACACCCAGACCAAGTCCGTCCTCATGCGGCTGTAACCCCCCTTATTCCCTAGGAGACCCGAGAATGAAACACCGCTTCATCCATTCGCTGCTTGCGCTGGGCATTGCCCTCGCCACGTCGGCCGCCGTCGCGGCCGACGCGTTCCCCTCGCACCCCATTCGCATCGTCGTGAACACTGCGCCGGGCGGCCTCACCGACATCACCACGCGCCTGGTCGCGCAGAAGATGAGCGAAAACCTGGGTCAGTCGGTCATAGTCGAAAACCGCGCCGGCGGTGACGGCCTGATCGGCATCCGGGCGGTGAAGCAGGCGCGAGCCGACGGCTACACGCTCCTCGGAACCGCCTCCACGATCGCCATCCAGCCCGCGGTGAAGCTGGACCCGGGCTACGATCTGCTGAAGGACTTCACCGGCGTCGGCCCAATGTCGCAGTCGCCGCTGCTGATCGTGGAGGCCACCAGCCAGAGTGACAAGACGCTCGGCGACCTGATGGCGCGGGTCAAGGCTAACCCGAATAAGCTGACCTACGCATCGGCGGGTGTCGGCACCACCACGCACCTCGCGGCAGCCCTGTTCCTGCAGGAAAGCGGCCTGAAGATGATGCATGTCCCGTACAAGGGCAACGGCGCTGCGTTCCCGGACGTGCTCTCCGGCCGCGTCACCATCATCTTCGATGCCTATGGCAGCAGCGCCGCGCAGGTCAAGGGCGGCAAGCTGCGGGCGCTCGCTGTCACGTCGAAGAAGCGGCTGTCCGCCATGCCGGAAATGCCGACCGTCGCCGAGCAAGGTATTCCCAACTACAGCTACGAGCTGTGGCTCGGCATCGTCGCCCCCGCCGGCACGCCGAAAGACGTCGTGCAGCGCCTGTCGCAGGCGCTGCACAGCGCGACCTCCAGCAAAGAAGTGCAGGAGCGGCTGCACGAATGGGGTTCGGAGCCGATGCAGCAGACACCCGAAGAATTCACCCAGTTGCTGCGCGCCGACCTCGCCCGGTACTCGAAGCTGGTGGCGGATCTCAGCATTCCCAAGCAGTAACCCTTCCGGCCCGCGCGGCGGGCCTTCCCGAGTCCCTGACCATGCACAAGCTCGTCCTGCTCCGCCGCGGAGAATCCAGCCGACCTGCCGAATGTGCCCACGATCGCCGAACAGGGCGTGCCGGGCTACAGCGATTACCTCTGGCTCGGCCTGCTGGCGCCGGCCGGCACGCCGAAGGACGTCTTGGCCAAGCTGTCGGATACGCTGCACTATGCCCTGAACACCAAGGAGCTGCAGGACCGCATGCGCGACGACGGCGCCGAGCCCATGATCATGTCGCCGGACGAGTACAACGAGTTCCTGAAGCGCGACGTGGCGCACTGAACAAGCTCGTCAACGAGCAGGGCATCCAGAAGCAATGAGCCCGCGCCAGTGAGCACGCCCCGCAGCGCGAGCCAACTGCGCTCGGAACTCGGCCCCGTCATCGCGGCGCACATCTGCCTGCACGCCGCCATGACCGGGGCGCGCATGGCCGCGCCGCTGTTCGCCTTGGGCCATGGCTACGGCAAGGCCGCCGCCGGCGTGCTGGTGGCGCTGTTCGCTGCGACCCAGATTTTCCTGTCGCTGCCGGCCGGGCGTTTCGCCGACCGGAACGGGCTGAAGAAGCCGGTGCGGCTAAGCGTGGTGGTCACGTCGCTGGGCGTCGGCCTCGCGGCAATCTGGCCGGTCTTTCCCGTGCTGTGCGTGACGGCCCTGCTCTGCGGCGGCGCGGTCGGCGCGGCAACCATCGCGCTGCAGCGCCACGTCGGCCGCATGGCGGCGAGCCCCCGCGAGTTGCGCCAGGTGTTCGCCTGGATCTCCGTCGCGCCGGCCGCCTCCGGCTTCCTGGGCCCGCTCGCGGCGGGCCTCATGATCGACCATGGCGGCTATCGTCCGGCCTTCGCGCTGCTCGCGGCGCTGCCGCTGCTGGCCGGGGTGCTGCTGCTGCGCGTGCGCGAACTGCCGATCGAAGGCGCACCGGCTGGGCAGAAGACGGCGGCCTGGGACCTGCTGCGCGATCCCGGCCTGCGGCGGCTGTTGATCATGAACTGGTTCATGAACTCCTCCTGGGATCTGCACGGCTTCATGGTGCCGCTGCTCGGGCACGAGCGAGGCCTGCCGGCTTCGGTGATCGGCAGCATCCTGGGCAGCTTCGCCATCGGCGCGGCCATCGTGCGCGTGTTGATCCCGGTGTTCGCCCGCCGGGTGCGCGAGTGGGCGCTGATCACCGGCGCCACCGCCGTGGCGGGCCTGGGCTTCCTGCTCTATCCCTTCACGCCTTCGGCGGCCACCATGGGCCTGTGCTCGGTCGCCATCGGCGCGGCGCTCGGGCTGGTGCAGCCGATGGTCATGAGCATGCTGCACCAGATCACGCCCAGGCACCGCCACGGCGAGGCTCTCGCCGTGCGGCTGATCCTGGTCAACCTGTCCAGCGTCGGCATGCCCATGATGTTCGGTGCGGTGGGCGGCGTGCTGGGCGCGAGCGGCGTGTTCTGGGCAATGGGCACGATCATCGGCGTGGGTAGCCACCTGGGCACGGGGCTGCGCCACCTCGGGGAGGACGCGGCAGAGCCGTAGGCCGGCGGCCGCCAGCGGCGGCCGAAAGGTGAGCCGCGCGACCCCGACTCTTCGACCCTCAGTCCATCGTCAGCACCAGCCGCCCGCTGGCCTGGCGCGTGTCGATCAACCGGAAAGCCTCGGCGAACTCGCGCAGCGGCAGCGTCTTCATGACCGGTGCGCGCAGCGCCCCGCGCTCCCACAGTGCCGACAGGGCGGCATGGGCCCGGGCGACGCGCTGGGGCTGACGGTCCCGGTAGTCCGTCCATTGCAGGCCCAGCGCCGCAATGTTCTTCACCAGCAGGTGGCCGGCCTTGATGTCGGGAATGCGACCGGCGGCGAAGCCCACCGCGACGATGCGGCCACACCAGGCCATGGCGCGCAGGGCGGCGTCGAAGGCGTCGCCGCCCAGGGTTTCGATCACGACGTCCACGCCCTGGCCGCCAGTGGCGGCATGCACCTGGTCGCGCAGGCTGTTGCGCAGGTCGGGCGCGGACAGGTCTATGAAGTGGCACTGCGTTCCCGCGAGCACCGAGCGCGCCCGCTCCAGGTTGCTGGCGGCAGCGAGCACGGTGCCGCCCAGCGCGCTGGCGATTTGCACGGCCGCCTGGCCCACCGCACCGCTGGCGCCGGTCACCAGGACCCGGTCGCCCGGTTCGAAGGCGCCGCGCTCCAGCAGCGCGAACCAGGCGGTCTGCGCGGCCAAGCCGAGCGACACGGCATCGACAAAGTTCATGCCGGCCGGCAAGGGCAGGCACTGGTCTTCGCGGGCCAGCGCCTGGGTGGCGAAGGTGCCGTATTCCACGTGGAGCAGCACGCGGTCACCCGGCTTCACGCGGTTCACCCCCGCGCCCACCGCGCGCACGACGCCCGCGGCATCCTTGCCCGGCGTGAACGGCAGCGGCGGGACGGTCTGGTAGCGGCCGGTGACGACCAGCAGGTCGGGGTAATTGACCGCGGCGGCCTGGACGTCGACTAGGACTTGGCCGGCGCCTGGCGTGAGGTTCGGGATGTCCTCGGTGCAATGGCTGTCGATGGGCCCTGGTTTTCTAACCTGGACGGCAAGCATGGGGAAACTCCTTGGAATGGTCGGAACGCCTGGTGATGCAAGGTGCGTGCCGAGCACCTTCGCCTGCTGCGCCCCCCGTGTCTGCGTCCGACTGTGTGTGCGCTTGACACGCCGTGTCCCCGCCGCGAACATGTTGAGCCTGCCCTGCGGCAGAATGCCCTGGCATAGCGCTTGCAGCGGGCATCGCATGAACACGCAAATCACTCCGGCGCGACGCGCCCCCCTGGCCGGCATCCGTGTCGTCGACTTCAGCACGCTGCTGCCCGGGCCGATGTGCAGCCTGCTGCTGGCGCAGGCCGGCGCGGAAGTGATCAAGATCGAGCGGCCGGGCCGCGGCGACGAGATGCGATCGTACGTGCCGAAATTCGGCGACGACAGCGTGAACTTCGCGCTGCTCAACCAGGGCAAGCGCTCGGTCGCGCTGGACCTGAAGGATCCCGCCGGCGTGCGGCAGGCCATCGAGCTGGTGCGCGATGCCGACGTGCTGATCGAGCAGTTCCGTCCGGGCGTGATGGACCGCCTGGGCCTGGGCTACGAGGCGATGCGCATCCTCAACCCCGGCCTGGTCTACTGCGCCATCACCGGCTGGGGCCAGGACGGGCCGCTTGCCGCCGTCGCAGCCCACGACCTCAACTACCAGGCCGAGACGGGGCTGATGGCGCTGACGGCCGGAGCCGATGGCGCCCCCGGCCTGCCCAACGTGCTGGTGGCGGACCTTGCGGCGGGCGCGTACCCGGCGATGATGAACATCCTGCTCGCGTTGCGCACCCGCGACGCCGGGGGCCCCGGTTGCTTCATCGACGTCGCCATGGCCGACAACCTGTTCCCCCTGGTGTACTGGGGCCTGGGCAACGGTTTCGCGGCGGGAGAATGGCCCACGCCGGGCGGCGACCTCGTCACGGGCGGCACGGCGCGCTATCAGGTCTACCGCACCGGGGACGGGCGCTACCTGGCGGCCGCGCCGCTGGAGCAAAAGTTCTGGAAGAACTTCCTGCGCGTGCTGGAGGCGCCGCAGCTGCTGGACGACAGCAATGCGGCGCGTACGCGTGACGCCGTCGCCGCCATCATCGTCACGCGCACGGCCGACGAGTGGCTGCAGCGCTTCGCCGGCGTGGATGCCTGCGTCTCGGTGGTGAAATCGCTGCAGGAGGCCGTGCAGACGCCGCATTTCCGCGAGCGCGGGCTGTTCCAGGCCCGCCTTGCGAGCGGCGACGGCCGGGAGATCCCGGCGCTGCCGCTGCCGATCGCGCCCGCCTTGCGGCACGATGGCGGAGGCGGTGCGCCGGCGTTGGGAGAAGCGGATCCCGCTTCGTTCCAGGGCTGATTCAGGTTTCCGCTTCGGCGCCGAAACCCATCTGCGCCAGGCGCTTGTACAGGTAGGAGCGCGAAATCCCCAGTTCGGCGGCCACGCGCTTCTTGTTGCCGTTGAACTTCGCCATGGCCTGGCGGATCAGCTGCTCTTCCACCTGCTCCACCGCGCTGCTGACAAGCATGGGTTGGCGCGCACCGGAAATCAGGGGCGCCGGCAAGCTGTCGGTTGCCTGGGGCACGGGCGTGGCCAGGGTATCCCCCGGCTCGGCGTCGATGATGCCGAAGTCGCTGGGCTCGATCACATCGCCTTCGCCGAAGATCGCGGCGCGCTCCACCGTGTGCATCAACTGGCGCACGTTGCCGGGCCAGCGCTGGCTCTGCAGGAGCACGAGGGCATCGTCCGAGAGCTTCTTCGCACGCTGTCCGTGGCGGTCGGCGAACTGCTTCAAGGCCAGGTCGGCCAGCAGCGGGATGTCCTCAAGGCGCTCGCGCAGCGCCGGCAGACGGATCGTCACCCCGCCGATGCGGTAGAACAGGTCGAGGCGGAAGGTGCCCTCGGCGATCATTGCCTCGAAGTTGCGGTTGCTGGCACTGATCAGGCGGAAGTTCGAGCGCCGCAGGTCGTTCCCGCCCACCCGCTGGAACGTGCCGTCCTGCAGGACGCGCAGCAGCTTCACCTGAACCTCAGCCGGCGTGTCGCCCACCTCGTCGAAGAACAGCGATCCGCCGTCGGCCTGCTCGATCTTGCCCTTGCGGCCCTTGCGCTCGGCGCCAGTAAAGGAGCCAGCCTCATAGCCGAACAGTTCGCTCTCCACCAGCGTGGCCGGCAGGGCGGCCGCGTTCACCATCACCATGGTGCCGTCGCGCCGCGGGCTCAGCTTGTGGATGGCGTGCGCGGCGAGTTCCTTGCCGGTGCCGCTCTCGCCGGTGAGAAGCACCGGCACGTCCAACGGCGCCACCTTCACGATCTGCTGCTTCAGGCGCTGCATGGCCAAGCTGTCGCCGACCATCTGGTCCAGACCGTAGCTGCGGTTGCGCAGATCGCTCAGCTCGCGGCGGTAAAAGGCCACTTCGGACTTGAGCTTGGAGACCTCGCTGGACAGCGCCTGCAACTGCTCCGGCCCCTTGAACATGATCTGGCCGATGGCGGCCACCAACTCGCCGCGGCTGTTGCGGATGGGGTGGCGCGCCACCACGCGGGTGACGCCGCGCATCTCGTGCAGCAGGCCGATCTCCGACTTGCCGGTTTCCACCAC
Organism: Rhodoferax sediminis; assembly: GCF_006970865.1. Taxonomy (NCBI): domain Bacteria; kingdom Pseudomonadati; phylum Pseudomonadota; class Betaproteobacteria; order Burkholderiales; family Comamonadaceae; genus Rhodoferax; species Rhodoferax sediminis. The sequence goes on along the minus strand of NZ_CP035503.1, from coordinate 3,269,667 downwards.
ACGGTCCAAGCGCGAGTTCTCGATCACCTCGGTCGTGTGGCGGCCGACGCCGGCCCCGGGCCGCAGGCCGAAGAAGCGCTCGTGCACCGGGCTCATATAGCGGATGATCGCGTCGCGATCGACCACGGCCAGCGCCTCGAACGGGTTGGTGAGGAAGTGGGCGAGGATGTCCCCCGCGAAATCCACGGCGCCGACGAACTCGAACAGGGCATCGCGGCTGTCCCGTTCCATGGCCACGAACACGGTGGCATCCGAAGAAGGCAGGACCACCACGACCACGGGGTCGCCATCGGGCGCCTCCACCGAAAACAGGCGGCGCTGGCGGCGGCGGACGTCCTGCCAGCCGCTGGTGATGCGGTTCGCAATCTCGGGCTGAAGCGCGATTCCGCTGGCCGCGACCTGCTTGCCGTCGGGCCCGAGTACCAGAACGCCGCGAAGGTCGTTCAGGGAAGTGTCCTTCGCGCTTGTGTCTTGTGTTTCCATTGAGGGCAATGATACTTCCGTCGAGTGCTGGCCTGTCCTCGGTGAAGACACCGGCTCAGCTCCAGGAGGGCCTGCGCACCCGCAGAAGCGCGCGGAATCGCACCTTTTCACGGTTTCCGGAGGGTCTGGCGAGGTGGCACGCAGCTTGCATAAAACCATGCAATGTTTACGCCAGAATCCCGAATCCCCCTGCGTGGCCTCCCCGCGAGGTCTGCGCCCGCGCTCGACCTGCTCGCAGGCGTGAAGGTCCTCGACCTCACCTCCTCGGTCGCGGGGCCCTACGCCGGCCAACTGCTGGCCGACATGGGTGCCACCGTCGTCAAGATCGAAAAACCCAAGGGCGGCGACGACGCGCGCGCCTGGGGACCCCCGTTCCTGCACGGCGAGTCGCTCTGGTTCATGAGCGTCAACCGGGGCAAGCAGAGCCTCACGCTCGACATCGCCGCGCCGCAGGGCCGGGAGGTCCTGAAGAAGCTGGTGGCGCAGTGCGACGTGATCCTGCTGAACCTGGTGGCGCGTGCGCAGCGCAAGCTGGGCCTCGATGCCGCGACGCTGCGGCCGCTGAACCCGCGGCTCGTCCACGTCTCCATCAGCGGCTTCGGCCTGCAGGGCAGCCGTGCCGACCTGCCGTGCTACGACCTGATCGCCGAGGGCTATTCCGGCGTGATGGACCTGACCGGCGAGCCTGAGAACGGGCCGCAGAAAGTAGGCACGCCCGCCGCCGACCTGCTGGCCGGCAACGACGCCGCGATGGCGGTGCTGGCCGCGCTGCTGCGGCGCGAGCGCGAGGGCAAGGGCTGCGACATCGACATTTCCATGGTGGAGAGCATGTCGCGCTTCATGGCGCCCAAGCTGATGCCCTACCTGGGTTCCGGCGAACTGGCGCGGCGCCAGGGCGGGCGCGACAGCGTCATCGCGATTTACCAGGTGTTCGACACGGCTGACGCTCCCATGACCCTGGGGCTGGGCAACGACGCGATCTGGAAGCGCTTCTGGGAGGCCGTGGGGTGCCCGGAAGTCGGCGCCAACCCGGCGTACGCCAGCAACAAGGATCGCCGCGCCAAGCGCGAGGAGATCGTCAAGGTCATCGGCGAGCTGCTGAAGACCCAGCCGCGCGCCCATTGGCTGGACCTGTTGGTCAACGCCCGCGTGCCGGCCGGCCCGATCCAGCGCGTGGACGAAGTGGCGCAGGACCCGGCGCTGCACGAGTCCGGCTTCATTTACCGCACCCAGGGCCCCGACGGCGAGATCCCGCAGGTGGGCCTGGGCATCCGCTTCGACGGCCGCACCGAAGGCACGGCCGTCCCGCCCCCGAAGCTCGGGGCGCATACCGAGCAGATACTGCGCACGTGGCTGGCTTGCGACGCCACGCAGATCGACCAACTCCGCAACCAACAAATCATCTGAGAGGAAGACACCATGCAGTTCCAGGAAATCATCTACCGTGAAGAAGGCCCCCTCGGCATCCTCACGCTGAACCGTCCCAAAGACGGCAACATGTTTACCGAGCGCATGTGCCACGAGATCCGCGATTGCATCAACGAGATCCGGCGCGAGACGCGCACCCGCGTCCTCATCATCACCGGCGCGGGCGACAAGGTCTTTTGCACCGGCGGCAAAAAGGACGGCATGGAGGACTCGATGCTCTACGCCGGCACGCTGCCGACGCTGGAGATGTACGAGTCCATCGACCGTCTGCAAAAGCCGGTGATCGCCATGGTCAACGGCTTCGCCGTCGGCGGCGGCCACGTGCTGCACGTGGTGTGCGACATCACCATCGCCAAGGAAAGCGCCGTGTTCCGCCAGGTCGGCCCCATGGTCGGCAGCTTCGACGGCGGCTACGGCACCTGGTACCTGGAAGACATCATCGGGAAGAAGCGCGCGAAGGAAATGTGGTACCGCAATCCGAAACTGACGGCGCGCGAGGCGCTGGATTGGGGCCTGGTCAATCACGTCGTCCCCGACGCCGAGCTGTGGGAGTTCACCCGCAAGATCGCGCTGGAGATCGCGGATCGGGGCGCCTTCGCTCTCGCCTCCATCAAGGGCGCCTTCAATGCGCGCCACGGCGGCGTCTCGGGCCTGTCGCGCATGGCGCACGACCTGTTGCTGCGCGGCTACCTGGAAACGAAGGAGTCCAAGGAGCTGGCTGCTTCCTTCGCGCAGCGCCGCAAGCCGGACGCCGACAAGTTCGGCCACTGAGCTCTTGCACGAAGGAGGATTCGCCATGTCGCACCTGCTGACCTTGCATGATCCGGCCCGGGCCCGGGAGAACTATCTCTCGGGCATCTGGCAGACGGACACGCTGTATTCCCTGGCGCGCCGGCATGCGACCGAGCGCGGCAGCGCCTATGCGGTGCGCGACAGCGCGCGCCGCCTCACCTGGAGCACGCTCGTCGCCTGGGTCGACGCACTGGCAGCGGACCTGCACGAGGCCGGCCTGCGCCGCGGCGACCGCGTATCGATCTGGCTGCCCAACCGCCTGGAGAGCGTGGTCATCCTGCTGGCCTGCTCGCGCAACGGCTACGTCTGCAACCCCTCGCTACACCAGAACTACACGGTCGCGGAGATCGTGACCCTGCTGGACCGCATCGAGTGCCGCGCCCTGTTCACGCAGCCCGGCTACGGCTCGGATGCGAAGACGGCAGATATCTTCGCGCGCGCCGCGGAGCTGGGCCACATGAAGGGCGTGTATGCGTTGCCGGCACTGCGCACACCTGCTGCCGCCATTCCGGCCGGTACCCGCGCCATGCCGCAGGCCGGCCCAGCGCCGCGCGTGCCGGCGCCGCCTGCCAGCACGCACCCGGACCAGATCGTCTACCTGGCCTTCACCAGCGGCACCACCGGCACGCCGAAGGGGGTGATGCACAGCGACAACACGCTGCTGGCCAATTCCCGGGCGATGGTCGCCGACTGGGGCCACAACGCCGCGACCGTGCTGCTCACGCTCAGCCCCATGAGCCACCACATCGGCACCGTGGCACTGGACCAGGCGCTGGTGGCCGGCTGCGAACTGGTGATGCACGACGCCTCCGCGGGTGTTGGTGCCCTGGACTGGATCGAGCAGACCGGCGCCACCTACGTGATGGGCGTGCCCACGCACGCCATGGACCTGCTGCAGGAGGCGGACAAGCGCGGGCTCAAGAAGCTGGGGGCCGTGAAGGTGTTCTACATGGCGGGCACGCCGATTCCCACCGAGGTGGCGCGCCGCCTGCTGTCGCTCGGCGCCAAGCCGCAGAACGTCTACGGCATGACCGAGAACGGCTCGCACCAGTACACCAAACCCAATGATCCGGTCGAGGTGATCACCAGCACCTGCGGCAAGGCCTGCGCCGGCTACGAGGTGCGGCTGTGGAACCAGGAGAAGCCGGACCTGGAACCCGGCCCCGGCGAAGTGGGCGAGATCGGCGGCCGCGGCGGCGTGCTGATGCTTGGCTACTTCAACAACCAGTCGGCCACGGAGAACTCCTTCAACTCCAGCGGCTGGTTCCTGAGCGGCGACCTCGGTCGCTTCGACGAGCAGGGCAACCTGCAGATCGTGGGCCGCAAGAAGGACCTGATCATTCGCGGTGGCCACAACATCCACCCCGCCCACATCGAGGAATACGCGCACCGGCACGCCGCGGTCAAGAAGGCAGCGGCCTTCGGGGTGCCCGACGAGCGACTGGGCGAGAAGGTCTGCCTGGCCATCATCTGCCACGAGGGCAAGTCGCCCGCGCCGGACGAGATCCTGCAGCACCTGGCGAAGGAAGGCCTGTCCAAGTTCGACATGCCCGAGTTCTACGCCGTGGTGACGGAGTTCCCCCTGACCGCCAGCGGCAAGATCCTGAAGCGCGAGCTCGTGCAATGGGTCGCCAGCGGCCGCCTGCAACCCGAACCGGTGCGTTACCGCGCGCCCGCCACTGCCAAATGATAGAACTCACCCACGACGAGGAATTCGCCGTCCTCACCCTCCGGCGGCCGCAGGCGCTGAACGCGCTCAGCTTCGAGCTGATCGCCCAGATCGGCGAGCGCATCAAGGAAGCGGGCCACTCCAAGGCTCGCGCGTTGATCGTCACCGGCGAAGGCGAAAAGGCCTTCTGCGCCGGCGCCGACATCAAGGAACTGCAGCAGCGCGGGCTGGCCGCGCAGCGCGAAGGTGCGCAGCTGGGCCAGGCGGTGTTCGCGCAGCTCGATCGCCTGCCCATTCCGTCCATTGCGCTGGTCAACGGCTTCGCCTTCGGCGGCGGCTGCGAGCTGGCGCTGGCCTGTACGCTGCGCCTGGCGCTGCCCCATGCCAAGTTCGGCCTGCCCGAAGTGAAGCTCGGCCTGATCCCCGGCTACGGCGGCACGCAGCGCCTGCCGCGCCTGGTCGGACCGGGCCGCGCCCTGGAGCTGGTGATGACCGGCCGCACGGTGAATGCCGAGGAGGCGCTCGCGATCGGCCTCGTCAACCGCATCGTCCAGGCGCCCGGCCTGGCCGCCGCCAAGGCCTATGCCCGCGAGTTCAGCGGCCACGGCCTGCTCGCGCTGCAGTTCGCCCGCGAGGCGGTGCAGCGTGCGCTGGACGGGCCGCTGCACGAGGGCCTGCGCGTGGAGGCTGACCTGTCGACGCTGGCCTATCGCACCCGCGACGCCGAGGCAGGCATGCAGGCCTTCGTCGAGAAACGCAAGGCGGAGTTCCGCGATGAGTGAACAACGGGAATGCATCGTCGTCACTGGCGCCAGCCGGGGCATCGGCGCCGCCATCGCGCTGGCGCTGGCGCAGCAGGGCCGGCACGTGGCCTGCTTCTCGCGCTCCGGCGCGCTGCCGGCCTGCCCGGGGGTGCCGGCGGAAGTGTCCGCGCGCTGGATCGGGGCCAAGGCCGATGTCACCGACCCGGCGGCGCTCGCCGCCGCCATGCGCAAGCTGGCCGATGAAGGCTGGCGCATCAAGGGCTTGGTGAACAACGCGGGCGTGCACCTGGACGGTCCGTCGGCGGAGATCTCACTGGAGCACTGGCAGGAGGTGATGGACACCAATGCCACCTCGGTGGTGAGCGCCTGCCAGGCGGCGTACCCGCACCTGGTGGCGACCGGCGGCGGGATGATCGTCAACATCGGCTCCTTCTTCGACAAGCTGGGCGTGAAGCGCAACCTCGCGTACTGCGCCAGCAAGGCCGCGGTGGGTGCCATCACGCGTTGCCTGGCGGTGGAATGGGCCGGCAAGGGCATCCGTGTGATGGACGTGGCGCCCGGCTACATCGTTACCGACCTCAACGCCGACGCCATGGCTGCGGGCGGGCCGCTGCGGGCCTACCTGGACAAACGCATCCCGGGCCGCGAGCCGGGCACCGCCGCCGACGTCGGCGCGCTGGTGGCCTCCCTCTTCACGCCCGCCGGAGGCTTCCTCACGGGCGAGACCATCTACATCGACGGCGGTCAAGGCATCGCACACTAGAGAGCACCATGAACATCCTGGAACGACTCGACTCCCGCATCGCGCTCGCGGACGAAGAAAAGATGCTGCTCGAGAGCGTGCAGATCCTGGCGCGCGAGCAGATCGCGCCACGTGCCGAGCACTTCGACCGCACGGCGGAGTTTCCCTGGGAGAACGTCAAGGCCATCAACGAGCTCGGGCTGAACGCGATGTTCATCCCCGAGGCCTACGGCGGCGCCCAGATGTCGTATACGGCCTACCTGGCCTGCGCGCGCGAGATCAGCAAGGCTTGCGCGGCCACGGGCATTATCTGGGCCACCAACTACCATGGCATGAAGCCCCTGATCGACTGGGGTACCGAGGAGCAGAAGCAGCGCCTGCTGCCGCGCATCGCCGAAGGCGGCCTGGGCGCGCTGGCGATCACGGAGCCGGGCGCCGGCTCCGACGCCACCGGCATGCGCACGTCGTTCCGCGAAGAGGGCGGCGAGATCGTCGTAAACGGCGGCAAGACCTTCATCACCAATGGCGACGTGGCCGACCTCTACCTGCTGTTCGGCAAATGGGAAGGCATCGCCGGTGCCAAGGAAAGTATCTCGGTGCTGGTGCTGGAGAAGGGCACGCCGGGATTGTCGGTGGTGCGGCTGGAGGACAAGATGGGCACGCGCGCGTCGAGCACCGCCACCCTGGCCTTCGACAACTGCCGCGTCCCGCGCGCTAACCTACTGGGCAACCCCGGCGATGGCCTGAAGATCCTGTTCGCCTCGCTGAACAAGTCGCGCCCCAGCGTGGCGGCGCATGCCCTGGGCATCGCCCGGGCCGCGTTCGAGGACAGCGTGGCCTACATCAACGAGCGCAGGCAGTCCGGCCGCAAGATTCTTGAGTTCCAGGGCATCCAGTTCATGGTCGCCGACCTGGCGTCCGAACTCGCGCTGGTCGAGAGCTGGCTGTGGCAGGTGGCGAGCTGGGTCGACGCCGGCGCCAAGGACTTCGGCATCGAAGCCTCGCTGCTGAAGATGCGCGCCACCGACCTCGCGATGCGCGTCACCACCGACGCCGTACAGCTGCTGGGTGGCTATGGGTACTGCAAGGACTTCCGCGTCGAGCGCCTGATGCGCGACGCGAAGATCACCCAGATCTGGGAAGGGACCAACCAGGTCCATCGCCAACTGATCGGCCGCAGCTTCCTGCAACGCTGAGGCCCTCCAAGGAGAAAGCATGAACGAAATCAAGACCATCGGCATTGCCGGCGCGGGCACCATGGGCGCGGGCATTGCCATCGTCTGCGCGCGCGCGGGCTTCAAGACCCGCGTGTTCGACCTGAAGCAGGACGCGCTGGAGCGCGCGCGCAAGCAGACCGAAGGCTTCCTTCGCAAGAGCGTGGAGCGCGGCAAGCTGGCCGCGGAGAAGCTGCCCGAAATCATGGGCGCCTGGAGCGGCACGACCCAACTGGAAGACTTCGCCGACTGCGACCTGGTGATCGAGGCGGTGTTCGAGAGCCTGCCGGTCAAGCACGACCTGTTCGGCAAGCTCAATACCATCTGCAAGCCCGAAGCCATCTTCGCCAGCAACACCTCCACCATCAGCATCACGGAGATTGCCGGCGGCTGCGGCCGACCGGACCAATTCGTCGGCATGCACTTCTGCCTGCCGGCGCAGCTGATGAAGCTGGTCGAGATGTCCCCCGGCCTGACGACCAGCGAGGAGACCTTCTCCCGCGCCTGGGCCACCTGCGAAGCCATGGGCCAGAAGCCGGTGAAGACCCAGGACACGCCCGGTTTCGTGCTGAATTACTTCCTGATTCCGTTCAACAACGACGCCATCCGGCTGGTGGAGCAGGGCGTGGCAGAGCCCGCGGACATCGACCTGGCGATCAAGACGGCGATGGGTTACGCGATGGGCCCGATGGAGCTGCTGGACCTGGTCGGCATGGACACGCAGAAGCTGCTGTGCGAAGCGATGTATGGCGTGACCAACGAGCCGCGCGCGGCGTGTCCGCCGCTCGTGAAACGCATGATCGCCGCCGGCTGGCTGGGCAAGAAGACCGGTCGCGGCCTCCTCAAGTACGCCGACAGCAAGATGTATGGAGCCTGAGCCCATGAGCAACTATCGAATCGTTTCCTCCGGCGACAGCCGTTCCTTCCCCGCCAGCCACGCCTTCACCGAGCAGGCGGACGCCAAGGGAGCGTCACGCGTCTTCACCGGCAAGGATGCCGGCGCTGCCTTTGCAGCGGCCGGCGAGCTGGCTGCCTGCCCCTTCGTCGCCATCGAGCTGGGCACCGAGTGCCTGGGCGTGCACACGGGCGAACAAAAGGGCCACGAAGGCGCCAACGTCGTGGGCTTCGCCCGCTTCCGCCTGGGCCGCGCCGATCCGACGCCGCTGGTGGAGCTGGTGCGTCAGCCGCAGACGCGCGACAGCGCGATCGCCGCGGCCAAGGCGGCCTTCGAGGCCGCCGGCCTGAAGGTCGCGGTCTGCGGCGACTTCCCGGGCCGCATCGTGGATCGCCTGATCCGCCCTTACCTGAATGCTGCCCTGCGCCGCCTGGACGAGAAGCTGGCCAGCGCCGAAGACATGGACAAGACGCTTTGCCTGGGCCTCGGTTACCCCGAAGGACCGATCTCGCTGCTGGAGCGCACCGGGCTCGCAGAACACCACGATGTGACGCAGGCCCTGTACGAGGCCCTGGGTCAAGAACCTTATGCGCCGGCACGCCGCGCGCAGGTCGCAAAAGCAAGGGAGCAGTTCTGACATGACAGTGAAAGCATTGGTCGCCGTCAAGCGTGTCGTTGACTTCAACGTGAAGGTCCGGGTCAAGTCGGACGGCACCGGGATCGACATAGCGAACGTGAAGATGTCGATGAACCCCTTCGACGAAATCGCGGTGGAGGAAGCGGTCCGCCTGAAGGAAAAGGGCGTGGTCAGCGAGGTCATCGCCGTGTCCTGCGGCGTGCAGCAATGCCAGGAGACGCTGCGCACGGCGATGGCCATCGGCGCCGACCGCGCCATCCTGGTCCAGACCGACGAGGCGCTGGAGCCGTTGGCCGTGGCCAAGCTGTTGAAAGCGCTGGTCGACAAGGAACAGCCCGATCTCGTCATCCTCGGCAAGCAGGCGATCGACGACGACTGCAACCAGACCGGCCAGATGCTGGCGGCGCTGGCGGACCTGCCGCAAGCCACTTTCGCTTCGAAGGTGGAAGTGGCCGACGGCCGGGCGAAGGTCACGAGGGAAGTGGATGGCGGCCTGGAGACACTCTCAATCTCGCTACCGGCGGTGATCACGACCGACCTGCGCCTGAACGAGCCACGCTACGTGACGCTGCCCAACATCATGAAGGCGAAGAAGAAGCAGCTGGACGTCGTTAAGCCCGAGGACCTGGGCGTCGACGTGAAGCCGCGACTGAAGACGCTGAAGGTGACCGAGCCCGCCAAGCGCAGCGCCGGCGTGAAGGTGCCCGACGTGGCCACCCTCGTTGTGAAACTTAAAACTGAAGCCAAGGTGATCTGAGATGGCCGCCCTCGTCATTGCCGAACACGACAACGCGACCATCAAGGCCGCGACCCTGAACACCGTCACCGCGGCCGCTGCCTGCGGTGGCGACGTGCACGTGCTGGTGGCCGGCGCGAATGCCGCGGAAGCCGCCAAGGCCGCCGCCCGGATCGCCGGCGTCGCCAAGGTGCTGCACGCCGACGGCGCGCAGTTCGAACACGGCCTCGCCGAGAACGTGGCCGCCCAGGTGCTGGCCATCGCGCGCGACTACACGCACGTGCTGTTCCCGGCCACCGCCAGCGGCAAGAACGCCGCTCCGCGCGTGGCCGCCAAGCTCGACGTCGCGCAGGTCAGCGACGTCACCAAGATCCACGGCGCATACACCTTCGAACGACCCATCTACGCCGGCAACGCCATCGCCACCGTGCAGAGCAGCGACAAGGTCAAGGTGCTGACTATCCGCACCACGGCCTTCGATCCCGCGCCGGCCAGCGGCGGCAACGCGGCCGTCGAGGCCGTCCCTGTCGTCGCCGATGCCGGCAAGAGCAAGTTCGTGGGCCAGGAAATTGCCAAGAGCGATCGCCCGGAGCTGACCGCCGCCAAGATCATCGTCTCTGGCGGCCGCGCTCTGGGTTCTTCCGAGAAGTTCCAGGAAGTGCTGACGCCCCTGGCCGACAAGCTTAACGCCGCCATCGGTGCTAGCCGCGCCGCGGTGGACGCCGGCTACGCGGCCAACGACCTGCAGGTTGGCCAGACCGGCAAGATCGTCGCGCCGCAGCTCTACGTGGCTTGCGGCATCAGCGGCGCGATCCAGCACCTGGCCGGCATGAAGGACTCCAAGGTGATCGTCGCGATCAACAAGGACGAGGAAGCGCCGATCTTCAGCGTTGCCGACTACGGCCTGGTGGCCGACCTGTTCCAGGCCGTGCCGGAACTGGTGAAGACGCTGTAAGCAGGTGGCCGGCGAACGCAATGATGTTTTTGGACGCGCCGCAGTCGATTTCCTGCAGCGCAACGTGCCGGCCGCCCTCGCGCGCAGCCGGCTGAACTGAGCCCGGAGAACCCGAGACAAAGCATGGAACAAAACACCCTCCCCACGCCCGTCGCCAACGCCGACTCGAAGCCTTATTGGGACGCCGCGCGCGAGCGCCGGCTCGTCATCCGCAAGTGCAAGGCCTGCAGTCAGCTGCACTTCATGCCGCGGCACCTGTGCCCCCAATGCTGGTCCGACCAGCTGGAATGGGTCGACGCCAAGGGCACTGGCACGGTCCACAGCTTCACCGTCGTGCGGCGCGCTTCGGACCCGGCGTTCACCGCGCTCGTTCCTTATGTCGTGGCGCTTATCGAGTTGGAAGAGGGACCGCGCATGATGGCCAACATCCTGGGTGCCGATGCCCTGGAGGTGAAGATCGGCGACCGGGTCAAGGTGACGTTCGAAGACCGGGGCGACGGCGCCCTGCTACCGCAGTTCCAGCGCGCCTGAAGGAAATGTCCATGAAGACCCCCGCATCCCTGAAGAACAAGATCGCCATCGTCGGTGTTGGCGAATCCGACATCGGCAAGGTTCCCAACATGACTGGCCTGGGGCTGAACGCGCAGGCCGCCAAGCGCGCGCTGGACGAGTCCGGCCTCAAGGTGTCGGACATCGACGGCGTGCTCACCGCCTACTCCTTCACCGAGCCGTACTTCATGCTCGGTTCGGTGTTGTGCGAGTACCTGGGCGTCAAGCCGCGCTTCAATGCCTCCGTCGTCTCCGGCGGCGCCAGCCCTGCGGTGATGCTCAAGCACGCGGCCGAAGCCATCGCCTCCGGCCAGGCCGAGACCATCCTGGTGTGCGCCGGCGAGAACCGGGCCACCGGTCTCACGCGCGACGCCGCGCTGTCCGCGCTACTGGCCGTGGGCCATCCGTATTTCGAACAGCCCTACGGCGGGTCGATTCCCGGCTACTACGCGATGATCGCGCAGCGGCACATGCACGTGTACGGCACGAAGCGCGAGCAACTGGCGCACGTCGCGGTGAACACGCGTGCGCACGCGCTGCGGCACCCCAACGCGCACATGAAGAGGGCGATCACGCTGGAGCAGGTGCTGGAGGCCAAGCCGATCGCCGACCCCCTGGGTATGCTGGACTGCTGCCTGATTTCGGACGCCGGTGGCGCCTTCATCGTCACCTCCGCCGAGCGCGCACGTGACTTGAAGTCCAAGCCCGTGTACTTGCAGGGCATCGGCGAGTACCACACGCACGAACACCTGATGTGCGCACCCAGCCTCACCGAGTTCGGCGCCACCGAGTCCGGCAAGACAGCCTACCAGATGGCTGGCCTGGGCCCGCAGGACGTCGACGTCGCGCAGCTCTACGACTGCTTCACCATCGTCCCCATCATCGAGCTGGAGGAGCTGGGCTTCGTGAAGCCGGGCGAGGGCGGCGCCTTCTTCGCCGAAGGCCATGCGCGCATCGGCGGCAAGCTTCCGGTCAACACCCATGGCGGCATGCTCTCGCACGCCCATGCCGGCGCCGCCGGCGGCCTGTTCGGCATCGTCGAGGCCGTGCGCCAGCTGCGCGGCGGCCTCGGCGAGCGCCAGGTGCAGGGCGCCGAGGTGGCACTGGTGCACAACGAGGGCGGCATCCTGTCCTCGCACTGCACCCTGATCCTGGCCAATGACAAGGGCTGAGTGTCCCGACTGAAAGGATTGCCATGAACATCAACGTCCAGCCGCGCGGCCGCTACTTCGAGGACTTCGAGGTCGGCGAGGAGATCGTGACCCCGGCGCGCACCATCACGTCCACCGACATCGTGAACTTCGCCTGCCTCACGGGCGACTTCAACGAGGTGCACACCAACTTCGAGTACTGCAAGACCACGCCCTTCGGCGAGCCGATCGCGCACGGGCCGCTGATCTACGGGATCATGGGTGGCCTGACCTACGCCAGCGGGGTCAACGACGGCACGCTGATCGGCCTGCTGGGCATCGACCAGTGGCGCATGCTGGCCCCCGTGAAGCACGGCGACACCATCCGCGTGGTGGCCAAGGTTGTGGAGAAGAAGGAGACCAGCAAGCCGGACCGCGGCGTGGTGAGCTTCCAGCGCCAGTGCGTCAAGCAGGACGGTAGCGTGGTGCAGGAGATGAAGGCGACGCTGATGTTCAAGCGGCGCCCGAAGATTTGAGGCCGGGAGGCACGGCGCATGGACCAGGAACAATATCTAGAGACCGAGCGCATCGGCTCTGTGGGCGTCATCCGCCTGGCTGCGGAGCAGACGCGCAACTCGCTGAGCAACGTCATGCGGGAAGCCCTGTGCTCGTGCATCAGCGTGCGGCCGAAGCGTTCGAGGGGGATCAGTCCGGTCACCGTCTGGACCATCATGATTTGCTTCCTTGTTGCTGCCGAAAGGCTCGCGACAGCCGTGGCATTGTTCCCGCGATGGGGTGTCTGCTGGGTAAGTTTGGCTAACCGGCTGGCAGCAATTCCCGACCGCGCGTTGCACGGCTTCGCCCCAGAATCGGGCGAACCAAGATCAGGAGACCTGACATGAGCGCCGTGCTCACCGCCGTGCGCCTTGTGCTTGTGTACGGGCTCGTGCCCAAAGGAGACTCAAGCTGCACGGCGGTGAGTCAACCGGTTCAGCAATCAAGCCCGTGACCGCAGGCTTGACGACTGAAGTTTGAATCAATTCAAAGATATTAGGAGACAAACCATGAAAAGACGAACTCTTCACCTGCTGGCGCGCGGCGCCGTCGCGTTTTCGCTTGCGTTACCGAGCGTCTGGTCTGCCGCGGCCGACGCTTGGCCAACCCGGCCGATCCGCATCATTGTGCCGGCCGCGGCGGCCGGCGCGCTCGATATGACCACCCGCCTGGTGGCGCAGAAGATGGCGGAGAAGCTGGGGCAGTCGGTGATCGTGGACAACCGCCCGGGCGGCGACACCCTGCTCGGCACGCGCATGGTCAAGGACGCACCGGCGGACGGCTACACCCTCCTTGCGCAGGCCAACGGCTTCACGTTGCTGCCGTTCACGAAGCGGGAACCCGGCTACGACCCGGTGAAGGACTTCTCCGGCCTGGGCTTCATGACGCGCTCCGCCATGATCCTGGACACCGGCGCCGGGCAGCCGGACCGCACCTTGCCCGACCTGATCGCACGCGCGAAAAAGGAGCCCCTGACGTTCGCCTCCGGCGGCACCGGAGGCCCGCCGCACATCGCCTGTGCGATGTTCCTGCAGGCCGCGGGCGTCAACATGCTGCACGTGCCTTACAAGGGCAACGGGGCGGCGTTGCCGGACGTCGTCGCCGATCGCGTCAACATGATCTGCGACGGCTACATCAGCAGCGCGGCGTTCCTCCAGTCGGGCAGGCTGCGAGCCCTCGCCGTCACGTCCCCCGAGCGAATCGCACCGCTGCCCAACGTGCCGACCTTCGTCGAGCAGGGTGTGAACTACACATACTCCCTGTGGCTGGGGTTGCTGGTGAAGGCGGGTACGCCGAAGGATGTGGTGCAGAAGCTGTCGGACGCGCTGCACTATGCCTTGACGAGCAAGGAGCTCAGCGAGCGGTTCCGCTCCGAGGGTTCCGACCCGTCCTTCGTCACGCCGCAAGCTTTCGACCAGTACCTCGCCAAGGAGTATTCCCAGATGGCGAAGGTGGCGAGCGATCTGAAGCTACCCAGGGAGTGAAGCAGTGCGGCGCGGCGCTTGCTGCGTAAGTCCGGCTAACCGGCTGGCAGCAATTCCCGACCCCGCGGTCGCGCCGGCGGCCGCAGAATGACCGCGACCAACGACCAGGAGACCTGACATGAGCGCCGTGCTCACCGCCGTCGACGAAAAGAACATCTCCCGCCCCATCAACTGGGTGAAGGAGCAGCGCGCCAACACGGTGGTCGCGGCCATGAAGCGCCGGCACTTCCAGGCGCAGTACGTACCCGACCGGGAGGCCGCGCTCGCGGCCGTCATGGCGCTCGTGCCCCGCGACGTGTCGGTGTTCCGTTCCGACTCCGTCACCCTGGACCAGCTGGAGGTGATCCCGGCGCTGCGCGCGCGCGCCGCCAACACGATCATGTATCCGCAGGAGAAGGACGGCCCGGGCAACAACATCAACGGCGACTACGAGAAGAACAAGGACCTGTATTTCAAGCTGCAGCGTGACGTGTTTATGGCCGACGTCTACCTGACCGGCGCCAACGCCGTCACGCTGGATGGCAAGATCGTCAGCACCGACGGCGCCGGCAACCGCGTGGCTGCCATGATCTTCGGCCCGCGCAAGGTCGTCATCGTGGTCGGCGTCAACAAGATCGTGAAGGGCCTGGACGCGGCCTTCGACCGCATCCACGAGTTCTGCGCGCCGGTGAACGTCAAGCGCCACCTCGACATGCACAACCGGCCCTGGTACGGCGAGCTGCCCTGTGCCTCCACCGGCATCTGCACCGACTGCGACCATCCGCGGCGCATCTGCAACTACACCGGCATCCTCGAGGGCGCGCTGCCGCGCATGAGCGACCGCATCAACGTGGTGCTGGTCGGCGAAGAACTGGGCCTGTAGTCCACAATACGCAGGTCTGCCGAACCGAAAGCCGCGCCATGCCCCTGTCTCCACCCGTCGCCCGCCGTGAAGCCCACCATCGCGTCATCGACATGCGCGCCTACGCCCGCGAGGACGGCCTCTACGACATCGAGGCGCACCTGGTCGACACGAAACCCTTCGATTTCGAGCGCCTGGCCCAGCCGCATCCGACCCCGGCCGGCCAGCCGCTGCATGATATTTCGGTGCGGATGACGGTGGACGCGGACTACCTCGTGCGGGCGATCGAAGCCTCCTCCGACGTGACGCCTTACCCGCTGTGCAAGGGCGCCGAGACGACGCTTCAGGTCCTCGTAGGCGAACGCATCGCCCGCGGCTGGTCCGCCAAGGTCAAAGAGCGGCTGCGCGGCGCCGCCAGCTGCACCCACCTGATGGAAATGCTGATCCCCCTGGCGACCACGGCCTTCCAGGGGATCCGCGGGCTGCAACCGAAGGACGAGCGCAGGCCTGTCGTCGGCGGCGTGCCGTCCCAGCTCGATACCTGCTACACCTACGGCCGCAGCCGCGAGGTCGTGCAGCGCCTGTGGCCGCAGCACTACGTGCCGGCGGAGAAGCAACCGTCCTGATCCCGGCATGAAGCTGCGGCAGCTGCAGTGCCTGTGCGCGGTGGTCGATGCGGGCTTCAACATCTCGCGCGCCGCCAGCGTCCTGCACGCCACCCAGCCCGCCGTCAGCAAGCAGCTGCGGCAGTTCGAGGAGGAGCTCGGCGTCGATCTGCTGTTGCGCCAGCGCGGCCGCCCCGTCGCGCTGACGGAAGAGGGACAACGCACGCTGCTGTGGGCCCGCCGCGCATTGCAGGCCGCGGACAACATCCGGGGCATTGCCCGCGAGGGGCGCGGCGGGGGCGAAGGAAGCATCGCGCTGGCCACCAGCCACGCCCACGCCAACCATCTGTTGCTGCCCGCGATCGTCGCGTTCAGCCGCCGCTTCCCGAAGGTGCGCATCACGGTGCTGCAGGGCACGCCGGGGCAGATCGCTGAACTCGTGCGCGACGGCAAGGCCACGCTGGGCGTGACACACGCGCCGGAGCAACTGCCGCGCGAGACGGTGCCCGTGCCCTTCCTGACCTCGCCGCGCGTGCTGGTGACGCCGCCCGGCCACCCGCTGCTCAAGACCAAGGCGCTGACACTGGAGAAGATCGCGCAGTCTGCGCTGATCGTGCAGCACTCGGCCCGGCCGCGGGGCTCGCGGATCGTTCGCAAGTTCGTGGAGGCCGGGCTGGAGGTGAACGTCGTCGTGCAGGCGCTCGATTCCGACGTGATCAAGACCTACGTTGGCGCGGGCCTGGGCGTCGGCATCATCCCCGCCTTCACCTGGTCGGCGTCGCGGGATCGCGCGGTGCGGGCTCGCGACGTCGGCCACCTGTTCGAGCCATCGGAATCGGTGGTGCTGCTGCGCCGGCAGAGCCATCTGCAGAAATACGTCTACCGCTTCCTCGAGGAGCTGCATCCCTCGCTGGAGCAGCGGCGGCTGGAGCAGCTGGTGTTCGAGGACGGTTCATAGGCCTGGACGGCCGCCTGGTAGTGCAGGGGTGCGAGCCGCTTGATCACGTCCCGGCTGCTGCCGAAGGCATAGCAGCTGTCTACCATCGCGCCGATCTTAGCCTCGCGTTCGGCCAGCGTGCGCAGCCCGTAGATGCCCTGCAGCGCGGTGGTCGCCAGCGGGATCAGCATTTCGGCCAGGTGCGTGCAGCTGGCCGCGCCGCGCAGCTTTTCCTTGACCTTGCCGGTCCAGCCCTTCACCAGCGCCTCCCCCACCAGCGCTTGCAAGGCGGCGCCGGCCTGCTTGCACACGGCCCAGGGCGTCACGTCCGACGCGGCCTCGATGGCGCGCACGACGAAGTCGCGGTCCACCGTCACGCGGATCCAGAGGTCGTGGAAGGCTTCCCCGGCCGCGACGGTGTCGGTCGCGCCGGCGCGGGTGAACTCGAAGGGCTTGCGGTCGACCAGGTGCGCTTCGGCGTCGAACAGCCCGTTGGCGCGGGCATAGGTCTTCATATCAATCACGCGGTGGTGGACTTCCTCGCGGTCGGCGATGGCAGACAGTGGCATGCGGTGCTTTCTCTTCGGGCAGGGCGTATTCAGGCGCCGGTGAACCGGGGCTTGCGCTTTTCGGCGAAGGCGGCGCGCCCTTCGCGGTAGTCGGCGCTGTCCATGCAGCGACGGGTAAGCTCCGCCATGTGGTCATGGTTGCGCTCAGCCGGCGGCTTCAGCACCTGTTGGATCGCGAAGCGGCTGGCCTGCAGCGACAGTGGTGCGTTCTCCGCGATGGCGGCGGCGAGCTTCAGTGTTTCCGTGACCACGTCTTCGGCGGCGAGCACTTCGACGAGGCCCATGGCCAACGCCTCCTCGCCCGTGAAGCGACGGGCCGTGTAGAGCAAGAGGTGCGCGCGGGCGGGGCCGACGAGCGAGACGAGCTTCTCCATGGGCTCGATGCCGTAGGCGATGCCCATGCGCGCCGCCGGGATGCCGAACACGGAATCGCGCGACGCCACCCGCAGGTCCGCCTGCAATGCGACGTTGAGTCCGCCGCCGAGGCAGTAGCCCTGGACGCAGGCGAGGGTCGGCTTGGGGAAGTCGCGCATCTTGTCGCGGCCCCGCCCTGTGATGCGCGTGTACTCCAGGTTGGCGTCCGCGCTGTTGCGCTTGCTGGCGAACTCGCTGATGTCAGCGCCCGAGGCGAAGGCCTCGCCGCCGGCGCCAGCGTACACGACCGCGCGCACCTCGCCGTCCGCGGCGAAGGCGTCCAGGACGTCGCACACGCCGTTCCACATGGCCAGGTTCAGGGCGTTGCGCTTTTCCGGCTGGTTGAACAGCACCACGCCGATGCGGTCAATGCGGCCCGCGAGCAGCTTGCCGTCCGCGTGACGGTCCACCACGCACATCGTGTCCTCGAGAGTTTTTCCAATTTCCATGTCCGCATTCTCGGCGCA
Organism: Rhodoferax sediminis; assembly: GCF_006970865.1. Lineage (NCBI taxonomy): Bacteria > Pseudomonadati > Pseudomonadota > Betaproteobacteria > Burkholderiales > Comamonadaceae > Rhodoferax > Rhodoferax sediminis. The sequence goes on along the minus strand of NZ_CP035503.1, from coordinate 3,251,801 downwards.
GCGCGGCAGGCGGTAAACCTGCCATTCGTTGGGCAGGCCAAACCAATTGGAATTGGACGCCGGTGCGCGCTGCCGTGAGAATTCGGCCCATGCGAATCGAACAGGAACTCCGATGACCGACATGAGCGGAGCAGCGCGCGCCGCCGGCGCCAGGCGGGATAACGACCAAGGGTCGCTGCCTTTGGCCGGGCTGAAGGTGATCGACCTCACCCTGGCGCGTGCCGGCCCCACCGCGGTGCGGCACCTCGCCGACTGGGGGGCGGACGTGATCCGCATCGACCCGCCGCTGGCACCGGCCGGCACGCCGGCCCACGAGGACGTGGTGGGCAAGGAGCGCGGCTCCGACTACCAGAACCTGCACCGCAACAAGCGCTCGCTGCGCCTGAACCTGAAGGATCCGGCCGGCCGCGCCGTGCTGCTGGACCTGGTGCGCGAGGCGGACGTGGTGATCGAGAACATGCGGCCGGCCGTGAAGCACCGGCTGGGCATCGCCTGGGAGGACCTGAGCGCGGTGAACCCGCGCCTCGTCTACGGCAGCATCAGCGGCTTCGGCCAGGACGGGCCCTACCGCGAGCGCCCCGGCCTTGACCAGATCGCTCAGGGCATGACGGGCCTGATGTCGGTGACGGGTCTGCCCGATGGGCAACCGCTGCGCACCGGCATCGCGGTGGGCGACCTCACCGCCGGCAACATGCTGGCTCTGGCCGTGATGATGGCGCTCTTCGAGCGGCAGCGCACCGGCCGCGGCCGCTGGGTGCACACCAGTCTGATGGAGAGCCTGCTGTTCATGATGGACTTCCAGGCGACCCGCTGGCTCGTGGACAAGGAGGTGCCGAAGCGGGTGGGCAACGAGCATCCCACCGCGATCCCGACCGACGTGTTCCCGACGCAGGACGGCCACGTCACGATCTGCGCAGCGAGCTCGCGCCTGTGGCCGCGTCTGTGCGCGGCGTTGGGGCACCCCGAGTGGGCAGAGCAGCCGGGCTGGACCTCGCGCGACGGCCGCCGCAAGCACAAGGTGGCGATCCACGCGGGCATCGCCGAAGTCACCCGCACCCGCGGCACGCTGCACTGGATCGAGAAGCTCAATGGCGCCGGCGTCACCTGTGGCCCGATCTACAGCATGGACCAGGTCTTCGAGGATGCCCAGGTGCGGCACCTCGGCATGGCTCTGCCGATGGAGCACCCGAAGCTGGGCACCCTGCACGTGCTGGCTTCGCCCATGAACTTCGACGGCGCGACGCGCCGCGTCCGCCGCCCCACGCCCGACGGCGGGGCCGATTCGGAAGCGATTCTGGGCGAGCTTGGCTACAGCGCGCAGCGGATCGACGAATTGCGGTCCGCGGGCGTGCTGTGAATCGAATGACCGGTCTGTCCGAATGTGCCGGCACTGGCGCCGCGGCCAGGCGGCCCGTGGTGGAAACAGTCTCCGGCAGGGTGCGCGGCACCTCGGCGGCCGGCATCCACATTTTCAAGGGCATCCCGTATGGCGCGGATACCGGCGGCATCCATCGCTTCCAGCCGCCGCGGCCCCGCTCCTGGGCTGGCGTGCGCGACGCGCTCGACTGCGGGCCACGCGCCCCCCAAGAGGCTCGGGACGAGGAACGGCTGAACATCACGTGGCTGCGCGACGCGCGGCCGATGTCCGAGGACTGCCTGGCGCTGAACGTGTTCACGCCCAGCCTGGATGGCGGCGCGAAGCTCCCGGTGATGGTCTACATCCATGGTGGCGGGTTCAAGGTCGGTTCGGCAGGCGGCCCCGGCGTGGATGGTGGCAACCTCGCCAGGCGGGGCGCGGTGGTGGTCTCCATGAACCACCGGCTCAATGTGTTCGGCCATCTGTACCTCGGCGATGCCGATGGGGGGCGCTATGCGGACGCCGGCAACGCCGGCATGCTGGACCTGGTGGCCGCGCTCGAATGGGTGCGCGACAACGTTGCGCGCTTCGGCGGCGACCCGGGCAACGTCACGATCTTCGGGCAGTCCGGTGGCGGCTCCAAGGCGGCGGTGCTGATGGCCATGCCACGCGCGCGAGGCCTGTTCCATAAGGCCATCATCCAGAGCGCCTCGTCGCTGCTGCGGCTCGCAACCGAGGAGGAGGCCGAGCGCAACACGGAGCAGTTCCTGGCCCAGCTGGGCCTGAACCGCAACCGGCTGCGTGCCTTGCACGAGCTGCCGGCCGAGACCCTGGTCAAGGCCATGCTCGCCGCGGTGAAAGCCACCCATCGCGACGATTACCGTCCCGTGGTCGATGGCCGCACGTTGCCGTGGCAGCCCTTCAGCGCCGAGGCGGTGCAGCTCTCGGCCGCCGTGCCGCTCATGACCGGCTGGTGCGAAAACGAGCAGCGCCTCACCTTCGCCGCCACGCCGGCCGTGTACCGGCAGAGCGCGCAACAGGCGCTGGCGAGCACCGCGCGCGCGCTCGGCGTGCCTGCCGCCGATGCCGAACGCCTGCTGGAGACCTATCGCAGCGGCCGCCCCGGCGACGCCCCGGGCGACCTCTACGCGCAGGTCTATGGCGACCACCGTTACCGCCGCAGCGTCACGCGTGCGGCCGAGCTGCAGACGGAGCAGGGCGGCGCCCCGGTCTACGCTTACCTGCTGCGCTGGAAGACGCCGGTGCTGGACGGCATGCTGCGAACGCCGCATACGCTGTGCATCGCCTTCGCATTCGGCAACGTGGATGTGCCCGGTGGCATCGTGGGCGCGGGCGCAGATCGTGACCCGCTGCAGGAGGAGATGTCCGGCGCGTGGCTCGCCTTCGCACGCAGTGGCAACCCCAACCACGCAGGCCTCGTTTCGTGGCGTCCCTATGCGCTGGCCGAACGCGCCACCATGGTGTTCGACCGGCACTCGCGCCTGCAGGCGGACCCGTTGCGCGAGGAGCGCATTGCCTTCGAACCCTTTCCCCGTTACGTCCCCGCCATCGGGGAAGCCTGAAGAATAGGAAGTTTTTGCGTGGACCGTTTTCATCTCGGGCTCCGGTGGCGCGTCGTTGTCGCGTCCCTGGGCGCGTGAAGCTCGCTGCCTGCGCCCTGGTTGGCGCGCGCCACGCTGCCGAGCCGGTGACCGTCACCACCACGCACGGCCGCCTGCGCGGCGTGCGCGGTGACACCGCCATCAGCTTCAAGGGCATTCCCTATGCGGCGGACACCGGCGGCGACGGGCGCTTCCAGGCACCGCGCCCGGTTGCCGGCTGGAGCGGCGTGCGCGACGCCTTCACCCTGGGCGACCAGAGTCCGCAGTCCACCGAGCGCATGCCGGTGACGCCCGTGTTCTCCTGGGAGGGCGGTGATCCCTCGCCTTTCAGCGAGAACTGCTGCGTACTCAACGTGTACACGCCCGGCCTCGACACCGGCGCGCGCCGGCCAGTGATGGTCTACATGCACGGCGGCGGCTACATCAGCGGCAGCGGCGGCGAAAGCATCCTGGACGGCAGCCATCTTGCCCGCTTTGGCGATGTGGTGGTGGTCACGGTGAACCACCGCCTCAACGCCTTCGGGTACACGCACCTCGGCGCTTTCGATCCGGCTTTCGCCGACGCCGGCAATGCCGGCCAGCTGGACCTGGTGGCGGCGCTGCGCTGGGTGAAGGACAACATCGCTGAATTTGGTGGCGATTCCGGCAATGTCACTCTCTTCGGCCAGTCCGGCGGTGGCGGAAAGGTGATGGCCCTCATGGGCATGCCGGCGGCCAGCGGCCTGTTCCACCGGGCGATCAACATGAGCGGGCCGTGGAGCCACGTGACGGCGGCTAGCACCGAGCGCTACACCGAGGAGATCCTGAAGACGTTCGGCCTTGCCCGCGGCGATGCCCGCAAGCTGCAGCATGTGGCCGCCGACGCCTTGCTGCGCGCGCGGGCCAAAGCAGTGGCGGCCGCGCGCTTCGAAGCCGCACGCCCGGTGATCGATGGTCACCACCTGCCCGCAGCCATCATGTCGTCGCAGGGCCTGGCCCTGCACGCCGACGTGCCACTGCTGATGGGCAGCGTGGACACCGAGGCGACCTTTTACTTCCGGCGCGACAGGCGCAATTTCGAGGTGAGCGCAAACCAGATGCGTGCGCGCATCCGCGCCCAGTATGGCCTCGACGACACGGGCGTACAGGGCATCGTCGATGCCTATCTGCACGACGAGCCGCGCGCGACGCCGCCGCAGATCCTGGCCGCGTTCGCGAGCGACGTGCGTTTTCGCACGCCCATGATTAGCGCCGTGGAGCCCAAGGCGGACGCAGGCCGCGCGCTGGTCTATGTCTACAACTTCGCGTGGAAGGCGCCGGTGGATGGTGGCATCTGGGGCTCGCCCCACACGGTGGACATTCCTTTCGCCTTCGCCAACGTGGACAAGACCGCGGACCTCACCGGTGGCAGCCCCGAGGCGCTGGAGGTCTCGCGCAGCCTGGCTTCGGCCTTCGTCGCCTTCGCCCGCAGCGGCGACCCGAACAACCCGCGCATGCCGCAATGGAAAGCGTACGACTCCGCCAGCCGCACTTCGATGGTGGTGGATGCGGACTGCCGCGCAGCCAGCGACTACCACGGCGCGGCGCGGGTGGCGAGCGCGCAATTGCCAACCCTGGACGGCCCGACGCTGAACCGCGGCCCCCTCTACAACTACATGGAGTGAGACGAGATGGAACCCCCGCACGACTGGCTCGAGCGGCGTGAATTCGCGGCTGATCGACAAGCGGAGCCGGCCAGTGAACGACTGGCACCGGGCGGCACGGACTACCTGAAGGTGGAGACCTCCGTGTTGCAGGCGGGGCCGCTGTTTAACTCGATCGATTGAAGTATTTCAGACCCCTCAAGGAGACAAGGATGAAGAAGGTAGTTGCCGCCCTGCTGGTGGCCGTGGCGTGCACGGCCCCCGCTGCGGAGGTGTTCCCCGCGCGGCCGGTGCGCATCGTCGTGGCCGCCTCGCCCGGTGGGCTCGTGGACATCTCCACGCGGCTCGTGGCCCAGAAGATGGCGGAGAAGCTGGGGCAGCCGGTGATCGTGGAGAACCGCGCGGGCGCCGACACGCTGCTCGGCATCCGCTATGTGAAGGGCGCCCCGGCCGATGGCTACACCGTGTTGGCCACTTCCAACAGCATCGCCAGCCAGCCCGCCGTGAAGCTGGATCCGGGCTACGACCTCGCCAAGGACTTCCTGGGCATCGGGCTGGTGGTGCGCTCGCCCTGGGTGATGGTGGTGGGCCCGAGCCAGCTGGACCGCAGCGTCGCCGACTTCATAGCGCGCGCCAACGCGAAGCCCGCGGAGATGTCCTTCGCCTCGGGCGGCGTGGGCACGACACCCTACATGGCCGCCGCCATGTTCCTGCAGCGCGCGGGAGTGAAGCTGCTGCACGTGCCTTACAAGGGCAACGGCGCCGCCATCCCTGACGTAATCAGCGGCCGCGTGACCATGATTTTCGAGGGCCTGGGCAGCGGCGCCGGCAAGATCCGCGGAGGCCAGTTGCGCGCGCTGGGCGTCAGCTCGCTGCAGCGCCTGCCGGCCTTTCCGGAGATCCCGACGATCGCGGAACAGGGGCTGCCCAATTTCAGCTCCTATGTGGACATCGGCCTGCTGGTGCCGAGCGGCACGCCCAAGGACGCCGTCGACAAGCTGTCTGCCGCGCTGCAGGCCGCGATCACGAGCAAGGAAGTGCGCGAGCGCTTCGAAGGCGCCGGCGCGGAGATGGTCCCCATCAAGCCCCAGGAGTACACGGAAGCGCTCAAGCGTGAGACGGTGCAGATGGGCAAGCTGGCCGCGGAACTGGGATTGCAGAAGCAGTAAGCCGCGGCACGCCAGCGCTGCTACTCTCACACAGGAATAGCTGGTGGTCTGGCGCGGGTCGCCGGTGCCCGTTGAAGAGTGGCACGGCGGGACTTTCTGCAAATGCATGTCGCTGCGTGTCCCGCGCACAAGACCTCCGTGTCCTCCGGGAGAACAAAGTTGTCGGGCTGGAGAACAGATGGTCGCTGCTGCCGCCGCGCGCAGCGGGCAGCGGCCTGGCCCGAGTTCTGCTACTGGATTGGCATGCTCAATTCCTGCAAGACACCGATGAAGCTCGCCGACAACAAAGCCACTCTGTCCTTCAGCAGCGGCAGCCCCAGCGTCGAGCTGCCGGTCTACCACGGCAGCACCGGGTCGGACGTCATCGATATCCGCAAGCTCTATGCGCAGACCGGCATGTTCACCTACGACCCGGGCTTCCTCTCCACCGCGGCCTGCCAGTCCTCCATCACCTACATCGACGGCGACAAGGGCGAGTTGCTGTACCGGGGCTACCCGATCGAGCAGGTGGCGACGCAATGCGACTTCCTGGAGACCTGTTACCTGATCCTGAACGGCGAACTGCCGAATGAGCAGCAGAAGGAGGATTTCGTCAGCCTCGTCACCAACCACACCATGGTGAACGAGCAGATGCAGTTCTTCCTGCGCGGATTCCGCCGCGACGCCCACCCGATGGCCGTGATGACCGGCCTGGTCGGGGCGTTATCGGCCTTCTACCATGACAGCATCGACATCAACAACGCGCGGCACCGGGAGATCTCCGCGATCCGGCTGATCGCCAAGATGCCGACGCTGGTGGCGATGGCGTACAAGTACTCCATCGGCCAGCTCTACATGTACCCGAAGAATTCGCTGTCGTACACGGGGAACTTTATGCACATGATGTTTGCCACGCCGTGCGAGGAATACGTGCCGAACGACGTGCTGGTGCGAGCGATGGACCGCATCTTCATCCTGCATGCCGATCACGAGCAGAACGCCTCCACCTCCACGGTGCGCCTGTGCGGCTCCTCCGGCACCAACCCATTCGCGGCCATCGCGGCCGGCGTCGCCTGCTTGTGGGGGCCGGCCCACGGCGGCGCCAACGAGGCCTGCCTGAACATGCTGGAGGAGATCCAGGCCATGGGCGGCGTGGCCAAGATCGGCGAATTCGTCACCAAGGTGAAGGACAAGAACTCCGGCGTGAAGCTAATGGGCTTCGGCCACCGCGTGTACAAAAACTACGACCCGCGCGCCACGCTGATGCAGGAGACCTGCCGTGAGGTGCTCGGTTACCTCGGCGTCAAGAACGATCCGTTGCTGGAGCTGGCCATGGCGCTGGAGAAGGTGGCGCTGGAAGACGAATACTTCGTCTCGCGCAAGCTCTACCCGAACGTGGACTTCTACTCCGGCATCGTGCAGCGCGCCATCGGCATCCCGGTGTCGCTCTTCACTGCGATCTTCGCGCTCGCCCGCACCGTGGGCTGGATCGCGCAATTGAACGAGATGATCGCCGACCCCGAATACAAGATCGGGCGCCCGCGCCAACTGTTCACAGGCGCCATCCGGCGCGAGGTGAAGCCGATGGCGATGCGCTGAATTTCCCTGAAAGGTTCCACCATGCAAGATCGCTACACCCGCTACACCCGTCTGAAATTCGACCGCCCCGCCGAGCGCGTGCTGCGCATCACCCTGTCGTCGCCGCTGAAGATGGGCGCCATGGACGCGCAGATGCACAAGGAGGTCTCCGAGATCTGGGCCGATGTCGACGCCGATGACAGCGTCTCCGCCGTGATCATCACCGGGGAAGGCAAGTCCTTTTCCGCCGGCGGCGACCTGAACCACGAGCGCAAGGTCTGCGACGACTACAAGCTGCGCATGCAGGCCATGTCCGAGGCGAGGAGGCTCGTCACCGGCATGCTCGACTGCCGCAAGCCGATCGTGGGAGCTGCCCGCGGCTGGGCCGTCGGCGCCGGACTGGCCTGCCTGATCCTGGCGGATATCTCCATCGCCTCGAAGGACGCCAAGTTCTCTGACGGCCACTTGAAGATCGGCATCGCCGCCGGTGACCACGCCACCATCGTGTGGCCGATCCTGTGTGGCATGGCCAAGGCCAAGTACTACCTGATGACGGCCGAGACCTTCACGGGCGAGGAGGCCGAGCGGATGAACCTGATCTCCCTGGCCCTGCCGGACGAGGAGGTTGAGGAGCGCGCCGTGAAGGTTGCCACCGGCCTGGCGCAGGGCGCCCCGGCGGCGCTGCGCTGGACCAAGACGATGCTGAATCACTGGATCAAGCAGGCCGCGCCGATCTTCGATGCCTCCCTCGCACTGGAATTCATGGGCATGGGCGGTCCCGAGGGGATGGAAGGCATGGATGCATTCCTGCAGAAGCGCAAGCCGGCCTTCGACCCGGACACGCCGGTCTGACCGCGCGAACCAAGGCCCAAGACCCATTCCATGCAAACGGAGCAGCGATGACACAGACCACTGAACAACGTCATCCGCGCGGCGGCCTTTACTTCGAGTCCTTCTACGTCGGACGCGTGTTCCGCCACGGCGTGACGAAAACCGTCACGCAGATGGACAACATGCTGTTCTGCAACATGACTTTGAACCCGCAACCGCTGCACATCGACGCGCACTTCTGCGCGACCGAAACACAATGGGGCAAGCCGGTGGTGAATTCGTTCTACACCCTCGGCCTGATGATGGGCATTTCGGTGTATGACACGACGATGGGCACCACCGCCGCCAACCTGGGGATGACGGACGTGCGCTTCTACACGCCGCTGTTCGACGGCGACACGGTGCGCGTTGAGACGCAGATCGTGGGCGCCCGCGAATCGAAGAGCCATCCCGACCGCGGCATTGTGGACTTCCGGCACCGTGCCTACAACCAGGAGGGCAAGCTGATCGGCGAGGTCCGGCGTCAGGGCATGTTGCTGAAGGCGCCGGCCGCAGCGAACTGAGGCTCAGTTCTGCAGCTTGATGCCGTTGCTCTCGATCACCCCCGCCAGCGGACGATCTCCGAGTGCACGAACTTGCCCGTCTCGACTCCGTTCCTCGCCTTGATCATCACGCCCACTTTCGCAAGCCGCTCATGCACTGCGGGATTGGCGGAGGCGTGGGCGAAGCCCTTGTAGAGGCGGTCCACGACCGCAGCCGGCGTGTCAGCCGGAACCAGGTAGCTGTTCCAAAAAGGGCCCGCGTTCAGCCACACCGCATCGATGCGGATCACTTGAACCACTCGCGCAGCCAGGCCGTGCAGGACGCGGCACCAGCACGTGCAGTACCAGATACCGGTGAATGCGTGCAAGCTGCCGCTGGTACTCGGGCACGGAGGCGGTGGCACAGGGCGCGTGTGGGAAACGACGCCCGACGGGTGCGAGGGCTACCAGACGATCTTCCTGCGTCGGGGTTTTCCGGTGTACATCGTCGATTCGCCACGAGGTGGGCGCTCCGGTTTCCCAAGCTTCGACGGTGAATTCGGCAAGCTGGATGACTGGCAGCAGCTTGTGCCCAACCGCACCAGGTGACCCGGTCGTGAAAAAATCTGGTCCCGTTGGCGGCTGGGGCCGAAGTATCCCGATGTGTTCCCGGTGCAGGCGTTCCCGATGGACGCACTGGACCAGTTCCTGCAGCACGTGCGGCCCATGATGTCCGACGATGCGGAAGTCATCAGCGGCGCGCTGCTGGCGCTGCTCGACAAGATCGGCCCCACAGTGTTGGTGACGCATTCGAATTCCGGCCTGCCATGCTGGCTCGCCGGTTGCCGTTCGCCGAAAGTGAAGGGGATCGTGAGTTACGAGCCCGGCTTCCTGCTTCCTCAGGGCGAAGTGCCCCCGGCTCTGCCGCTCTATAAAGGTACTCAGTCCCCGGGCACGGCGGTCAGCCAAGGGGAATTCAGCGAGCTCGCGAAGGTTCCGTTGCAGGTGGTTTACGGCGACAACATTCCGAAGGAACCGGGACCCGATCTGGCCGCCGACGACCGCCGCGTGCAAGTACTCGCCTGCAACCTGTTCATCGAGGCGCTCAACAGGAGAGGCGGCCAGGCCAGCGTACTGCATCTGCCCGACGCAGGTCTGTGCGGCAACTCGGATTTCATGTTCTCGGATTTGAACAACGTGGAGGTGGCGGACCAGTTGGTCCGCCTTTCTTGCGCGGCATGGCCTCGACGCGAGATAGTCAGCGACCGGAGCTGGATATCGCTCCGCCTGATAGTGATACGCTTGCTCGATGAATTTCGGCGACGGCAGTCCTCTGTGCCCCATCCCTTCGGCGACCGTCTTGATGCTGCGCGATGCGCCGCACGGCCTGGAGGTTTTTCTTCTGAAGCGGCATGGCCTGTCCGACGTGCTGGGTGGCGCCTATGTGTTCCCTGGCGGCAAGATGGACCGCCAGGATATGGGGTTTGTCGGCCGGCTCGACCAGCCAACGAGGGTGCTGCATGAAACTCTCGGCGAGCCGCAACTGAGCGAAGCGCAGGCCGCGGCGTTGTATGTTGCCGCCATTCGCGAGGTGTTCGAGGAGGCCGGTGTGCTGTTTGCAGCGCTCGAAGCCGTCCTTACGCCAGAATCGTGGGCGTCTCTGCACGCAGGGCGCCCCTTCGGGGAAGTGCTGGATCTTGTCGACGCGCCATTGGCGGTAGCTGGCCTTGTTCCGTGGTCCCGTTGGATCACGCCCGTCGCCAGTGTTCGGGCGCGCAAGCACTTCGATGCGCGCTTCTTCGTCGCTGCCGTGCCGCCAGGCCAGGAGCCGGTGCACGATCAACATGAAGCAACCGAAAGCGTATGGTTGGCGCCGCAGAGAGCCCTGCGCGAGTACTGGGAGGGGCGGATCCAGCTCGCAGCGCCTCAAATCATGAGCCTGGCTCTTCTCTCGCGGTACCGGGACGTTGCCGGCGTGTTGGCCGAAGCGCGCGGCCGCAAGCCGCCCTGCATCCATCCCGAGGTTTTTGATCAAGGTGGCATACACATAGTGTGCTACCCGGGCGACGAGGGCCACTCGATGCGCTCGCGGGTAATACCCGGACCGACGCGGCTTTCCTGGCGCAACGATCGCTACGAACCCGAGGGCGGCCTCGACGCGCTCTTCGGCTGAGACAGCCGTTTTCCCACCCCGTGGCGCTGCGAATGCCGAGTCCTATCGGCAGGCGCAGGTCCCCGCCTCCTCGGAAGAGCCGGTGCCCTTCCGCGTCGTATGCAGCGGCTACACGCAGATCGGGTAGCGTACGCTGCCGTCGCGCGAATTGATCACCTTCTCGCATTTGTCCTACGATTGCCGAGTTTGAACGTGGCATCGCTGATGCCCGGCTTGCGACAGATCTCCTCGACTTTGGTGCCCAGCTCCGCCTGTTTGAGGCCAAAGGCGAATTGTCCCTCTGTAAATCTGCTTGTCTTCACGACATGTTTCCATTCACCTAAGGTGAAAAATCATGCCGGATTTCCTACTTTTGAATGGTCAGGTTTCCTGGGTCAGGGTCAGAATGCGCCATGGCTATGATGAGCGCAGCCTGCTGTCGTGCGCCTTCAATTGACGCAGGACACCCGCAATGCCGCAGTTGTTTGTCACGATGATTGGAGCATGAGCTATCCACGGCATCACGGCCCCTGAGGAGGTACAGGGGCAAGATCAACGGCACCTCCGATAGAAAAGCGCGCTGCTGATCCTGGCCTTTTGTCGGAACGGGGCTGTGAATGTCCGATGTCGAAATCCGCTGTGTTTTCTGGGAATTTTCCCTGGCAGACCCACGAAAAGCACTTGAGCATAGAGACGTATCAGGAGCATCGATTCAGTATGGGAAAAGACACCAAACCACGCGATGGAGATCAAGATGCTATTGAAGTAAACGAGACGGCAGCGCAATCCGTCGGAATGCTCAAAGCGGTGATCAGTGGCGAGACGTATGAGGCTGTCGCCGCCAGGTTTGGCAAATCCCGTACCGCTGTCGAACGGCGCATCAAGGCCATAGCGGCCCAGTTGAGCAAGGAAGTGGGCATCCAGGGACTCAACGAGGAGGGGGCCGCCTTTGTTCGTCGTCTTCGCTTGCACCAGGATGCTATCCTGATGGCGTTGGAATCTTTCGAACCAAGCTTACCTTGTGGGTCTCGGGAGACCCGCATCCTCTCCAGTGAGGAAATCGCTCAGGCAGTCCTGCGCATCAAGGGCCGCAGCAGTCGGCCTTGGCACGATATCGCCCTGTTCTACTTGCTGTTTGCCACTGGCGCCAGGCCTCTGGAAATCGCCCGACTGGAGGTTCGGGACTACCTTGATGCGGACGGCAGCGTGCGCCGGGAATCGCAGATGCGCGCGGAGGTGGCGATCACCAGAAAACCCCGATCTTTGTATTTCACCAGCACGCGACTCGACGAGGTACTGACGCTCTATTTGAAGGAGCGGCTGGCGCTGCAGTTGGGCGTACATACGGCGGGGGCTTACCGAGGCCTTGATCCTGACAGTCGCCTGTTCCTGTCAGCGACGGGCGAAGGCTTCAAGGTCACGCCCTATGGTAAAGAAGGGCAACTGCGCTTTCTATGCCGCCCCATTCTGGAGACCTACGACAAGCTGTTCCGGTATGCCGAGCTCAAGGGCGTGTCTGCACTATCGGCACGGCGCACTGTGATATCCCGGTTGTATGAACGCGGCGCCAATGAAGACCAGGTTGGACTGCTGCTGGGCATCAGCGAGCGCAGCGCCGTGCGGGCGCTGCTTTCCAGGCCCAAGCCGACCATTGCGGTTCTTGTCAATGAACTGATCTGATTCATCGGGCCTATCCGATGCTGAAATCCCGTCACATTGGGTGCTGTATTCATTGACGCGTTGAGGCTGAGCGGTACAGCATGGTGGGTCAGGAGCCTGTCAAGAATGGACATTCAGCGTTTCTCCATCAAAGGTCGTGTACTTGGCGTCGACGACCCACAGTTGCAGGCTGTACTCGCGCATGTTCATGAAACGCCAGAACGTCCCCGCTGTTTATGTGTTTCGGGCGGGGTGGAGATGTACGTGGCGCACCACCGGCAGTTCGTGGTCAAGCGCATGCCGGAAACCGGCAGTCGGCATCACCCCGGCTGCCCGTCCTACGAACCTGAGCTGCAGCAGTCTGGCCTGGGTGAACTGGTTGGTGAAGCAGTGTTGGAGTCTGAGATGGGGTCCATAGAACTGCGGGTGGATTTTCCGTGGACCAGATCCACCGGACGAGGTGTGCCACGCGGGCAGCCACAGGACATGTCCGAGGTAGAGGTGTCGCGTCGACGCATGAGCCTGCGGGCGCTGATGCATTTTCTGTTCGAGCGCGCGGGGTTCAACCGCTGGAGTCCCGCCATGGAGGGCAAGCGCAACCAGGGCGTGCTGCACAAGTACCTGCAGGAAGCGGCGGAGAACGTAGCAGTCAAGGGCGTGGCACTGGCTGAGAGGCTGTACGTGCCCGAACCCTTCAGCGAGGCGGGCAAGGCGGATGCCGCCCGGCGACGTCGCGAAAAGCTGGCGGTATTGCGACCAAGGGAAGGGCAGAGCCCACTGGCTGTGGTCATGGGCGAGTTCAAGGCGAGCGATGTGACGCCATTGGGGCGCCGGGTGTGGATCAAACACATGCCGGACGCGCCGCTGCTGATTGCCGCCAAGGCATGGGAACGGATCGAGCGGGTGTTTGCTCCTCTGTGGGAGGCGCGGGATGCCGACGTGGGGCAGAAGGCGCGGCTGATGCTGGCCGCTTTAATCCGTGCGCGCCGCGAGCATACCTACGAAATCGATGTTGCGAGCCTGATGCTGACCAGCGAGCACTGGATCCCGGTCGAAGGTATTCACGAGTTGCCGTTGGTACAGGCCTTGGTGGATCAGCAGCGGCGATTCGTCAAACCCTTGCGCTACGATGCCAGGAATGCAGCAAGGTTTCCGAACGCCCTATTGCTGGACGCAGGAGACTCGCCTGTTCCCTTGCATGTGGTCAGTGCCTATTTGGATCCGAAAGAACAAGCGGCGAAGGCACTCGCCCTGAGATCTGGCGACGACACGCTGTGGGTATGGCATACGAGTGAGTCCATGCCGAAATTACCGGCCAGAGCGGGTACATAGCGCGCTTGCAGATTCGCGCGCGTCGGGTGGAACTGTGCTGTAGACACCGCGTCTGCCGATGCCGAAACATCGCTTCTTTCGCGCTGGTTGTCTCTGGTGCGTTTGCTGTGCATCCGTGAACATCGTGCTGCTTCGGTTGCCAAGACCACCCCAACCAACTCAACAGCACTTTATGAATCACCAACAGGTCAGCGAGATATGTTTCGAAGAGACCTACACCGTGCCCACCTATCAGACGGCACGTTCGCTGTTCACGCGCTTGCCGCATGGGAAGCCCTATGCCGAAACGCTCATCGAGTGCCTGGCCACCGGGTACCTGATCGCGGTCGTCGAATCGATTTGCATCCGGGAAATGCAGCGACAGATCGATCCTTCGGTGGAGGTGGTTGTCGGCCGGACCATTCACGTCGAGCATTGCGGCCCGATACCCTCTGGTGCAACGATTCGGCTATTGGGTTGGGTGGAGCGGCTGAGTCAGCACAGCGCAACGTTTTACATCAGGGCTTACGACGATCATGAACTCGTTTGCGATGGCAAGGTGACGCTGGTGGCGGCAGACCGTGCATCGATGGAGTCGAAAATTGCGACCAAGGTGAATGGCCTTCAGAAGGTGGAGTCCGTGTCATAGAGGCAGAACAGCCCGAGCGCAGGTTTCTGCTTGCGAATCGATAAATTGGATATCACTTGTCGCCCCCCACCGCGCCAGACAGTCCGGTTGACACAGGCGTTTTGCACGAGAGCATGAACTTGCGAGTTGTTTCGCGATTCATGAAGGAGTGCAACCATGTCGAATGCAGTGGTCAAGGTCAATGGCGGCCAGGCAATGCTGCCCACCGTGCTCGGGCAAGGCCTGGCACGGATTCCCACCGGCGGCAAAATCCGCGCCGGCATCAAGGTTTTGACCAGCAAGGCGGCGGCGCACCCCGGTGCCCGCGCCATCTACGCGCGGGGTATGGCGGTAGGCGACTCGTTTGCCCAGATCGAGCAGGCGCTTGCCGCGGCGCTGCCTCAGTTGAAAACCCCCTTGGTGCCCAAGAACGTATCCTGGTTCACGGTTCGTGGGCAGGATTTTGCTAACCCCGAGGTCGCCCGCCAGATTCTGGATGCCCACGGCGAAGACCGAGGCGATGGCGTCAAGCGCCTGTACCGTTTCCCGGTGGTGTTCCCCTCCGACTTCTGGCAGGTGGTGATGCCGCACGAGCTCGCAGCCTGGGGCGGTTCTGAGAAGCACTATTGGTCTGAATACTCCCCTGATGGTCGCGTGCGCTATTGCAAACAGCACGCGTCCGTGCCGTTTGATGACACCGGCAAGCGGGTGATTCGTCTGTTCGGCGGGCGCAAGACGGTGTTGCGCGAACAGAACGGTGGCTTGTGCGAACCGGAGTCCTGCCGCGAATATCAGCATCGCCAGTGCAACCTGACGGGGCGTTTCCTGTTCTTCATCCCGGGCATCCGCTCGATCAGTGCCTTCGAACTGCACACCAACAGCTTTTACGCCATGAACATGGCCATCCAGAAGTTCGAGACCATCAGCTTCCTGCGTGGAGGTCGCATTTCGGGCTTTCTGGACAGCCAGCGCACGCCGTTCTATTTGACCAAGAAGCTGATGGAGGTGGCGCGTATCGACGAGCGGGGCAGGCCAGTTCGGGTGCCGCAATGGATCATCGACCTGGAAGCACCCGTCGATGTGACTGCACTGATACGCCACAACGAGGATGAAGGTGCTGTCATCGTGCAGGCTCGGCAGGCGGCGCACGTGCTTGACGGCGCCTTGATTCCAGGGGACGGTGTTGACACCGCCGATCAGCCGCCCGCAGGCGCAGCGCCAGCAGGCAACCAACGCCAGAACCAACCAGAGAGCGAGGTCGGGTGGAGGGATATTGTCACGAAGGGGCCAACGCTTGAACAAATCGCTGACAAGGTTCAATCCTATGGCGTCGACCTGGCCCAGTATGACGCCTACGCTGCCCAGCGCTGGGGCAGTGGCTGGCGCTTCAATGCGTTCGGGCGACAGCATGCCCATGAGGAACTGGTGCGTTACCGGAACGACCCAAAGGGCTACCTCGACAAGATCGACTGCGCGATACGGGGGCGGGCATGAGCGGGCCGCGAACTTTCAAGACGTGGCCGTGGTCTGACCTCGCCCTTGACCATAAGGAGGTCGGGGCGAAGCTGTCGGAACCCACCCTATTGTTCGAAGAACCAGCCCAGGAGGCTGCATGATCCGCATTGCCCAGTTTTCTGATCTTCACTACAGCGCCAGGAATCTGGTCGAGGCTGACCGGTGCTTCAGTCATGCCGTGGACCGTGCCATCGCCTTGAGGGTCGATGCCGCCGTGGTGTCGGGGGACGCGACGGACCATGCGCTGGACCTGCATTCGCCCGCGGCGGAGCGCCTGGCGCGCAACATCCGGCGTCTGGCCGACCATTGCCCGGTGCTGATGCTGCAAGGGACGTTTTCGCATGAGCCACCGGGAACCTTGTCGATGTTCCGGCTACTGGGTGGACGCTACCCGATGCACGTCGCCGACCGGATCGGGCAGGTTGGGCTCACGGCTGGCGGGTGCTGGGTGGCGTCTGAAGGTTGGCATTTCACAGAATTACCGAGCGGGTTGCGTGCCTTGTTTTCTTGCGTGCCGACGGTCAACAAGGCGGTTGTGGCGGCTACCGTGGGTGCCAGTTCAGCGGCAGAAGCAGTGGGGGAACATCTTGCCTTGCTGCTGCGTGGGTTTGCCGCCAGCAACCAGGCAGCACGTGCGCGGGGCCTGCCTACCATCGGGGTGTCGCACGGCACAGTGTTTGGATGCATTTCAGAGCATGGTGTGCCCATGGCCGGCTTTGATCACGAGTTCACGACCGGTGCGCTGTTTGCGGCCGAGGCCCAAGCCTTCATGCTGGGCCACATTCATCGGCACCAGTCCTGGGAGAACGGATCAACGGGGTTGAAAGGCTGTGCGGGTCACCAGTGCGTTGCCTACCCCGGCTCCATCGGGCGCTTCCATTACGGCGAGGAGGGCGACAAGGGCTTCCTGCTGTGGGAAATTAGCCCGGGCGATGTGCGCTTCACGATGGAGCCCACGCCGGCGCGCCGTACCATTGACATCACGTTTGAAGGAAAGCCCGATCTGGTCGGGCTGCGCGAAGCTGTCGAGCGGGAAGGCATTGACGGGGCCTTTGTTCGGGTGCGCTGGACCGTGGCCGACGAGGAGAGGCACGAAGTGAACCGTGCGGCGATGCAGGCACTGTTGGAGGGCGCAGCGGAAGTCAAACTCGAAGGACATATTGTGCCAGTGGTACGCACACGGGCGGCGGGAATCTCCCAACTCGCCAGCCTGGCAGACAAGGTGCGCGCCTGGGCGCTGTCCCTTGAGGCGAAACCTCAGCCACTGCTGGACTGTCTGCAGGCGCTGGTAAGCCAGACACCGGAGGCAATTGCCGAGCAAACCCTGTGCGCCACTGCGGTGCCTACGGCGGAAGTCATGGCCGAGTTGCTATTGACCGAAGACGTAGAAGCGGAGTCCGCCCTGTTGTTCTGACGGCGCTACCCGCCGCGCGGATGGACTTGCACAAGGTCCATTGCGCGCGAGACTGGTTCCATCCTTTTTCTGGAGCACGATCATGCAAGTTCTTTCACTGACCCTCAAGGGGTTTCGGGGTATCCGCGATGGTTTGGGCCGCGATGCGCTGAGCCTGGACTTCGAACGATTAGCCGATGGCGCCGAACTGGTCGCCATTGCCGGCGCCAACGGACGCGGCAAGAGCACCGTGATGGACAACATGCACCCCTATCTCACCATGCCTTCGCGCGCTGCCGTGGCGGGGCCGGGCGGATTCTCTTACTACGACCACGTCTGCTTACCGGAGAACGAGAAGGATCTGACCTGGGCCCACGAGGGGCGCAGCTACCGTTCGCAGGTGGTGATCCGCCTCAATGGTCGGCGCAAGACCGAGGCCTTCCTGTTCGTGCTCGGTAATGTGGGCAGCTGGATGCCGCTGCGGCTTGACGACGGCACGGTGTCCGATGGCAAGATCGAAACCTACACCCGGTGCGTGGAGGCGGTCTGCGGCAGTGCCGATACCTTCTTCACCTCGGTGTTCTCCGCGCAGGGCAAACGCCAGCTCAGCACTTACCGCAACGCCGAGATCAAGACGCTGCTGGCCGATTTGCTCGGACAGGACGAAATCCGCGCCCTGGGGCAAAAAGCGGCGGAGACGGCGCGGCTGCTCAAAGCGGGGCTGTCGGCCATCCGGCAGGAGCTGGCCGGTCTCGACGAGGAAGCCGGACGCATCGCAAGCGAGCGGCTGCGGCTTGACGGCGCATCGGATCGGGTGGCGCAAGGCCTTGCCGCGCGGCAACTGGCGCAACGCAAGCTTGATGTCGCCAGAGCCCGGCACGCCACGCTGTCGGCCGAGCGCGACCAGTCGCGGGCTACCGAGATGCGGCGGGCGCAATTGCTGGCCGAGCGCAAGGCGCTGGTCGATGCGGGCACCCAGGCCATCGCGGCGCTCAAGGCGCAGAATCAGGGCGAGCAGCAGCGGCTGGAGCGCCTGGTGCAGCGTATCGCGGACAGGGTGAGCCGGGAACGCATCCGCAGTCAGGCGTTGCAGCATACGCGGCGGCAATGCCGGGCGGTGCTGGACGCGGCGGGGGCGGTGGGGCATGCCGTCGCTCGGTTGCCATTGGCCGAGCGTGTACTGTCAAGGCGCACCGCGCAGACCTTGGCCTGTCGTCAACAAGCCCAGCGCCTGACGCAATGCCAAGGGGCCGAGCGTGTCGCCGAGCAGAAGCTGGCGGGTATTGAGCGGGAGGCCGGCAAGGCGGTGCTCCAGGCCGAGGAACTGGCCCACCGCTTCGGCCTGACGGACGAGGTGCCGTGTGCAGGAACCGACCTGCAGGGTCAATGCAAGCTGCTGGGGGATGCGCGAGACGCCCAAGCCTTGATCCCGAGTGCCAAGGGACACATCACCCGGTTGGCGCGTGAGAAGGCACAGGCGCAATCGGAGTTGGCTACCGCCCGCCGCGAGCGGGAGCGGCTGGCCGATGCGTCGCAGGCGGTGGCGTGGGCTGAATGCAGGGGCGATAGGGCCCGGGAGCGTGTGTCGCGGCTCGCTGTGCTTGCGGCCAAAACAGGCGAGATAGCACAGGCGCGCACCACATTGGTCTGCGTCGAACAGGAACTCGCGGCGCTGGGGAAGGGCCATGCTGCCCCGGCGGATGCGGTCGAGACCTCCGAAGAGCAGACCGAGCGCGAGCAGATTGGCGCGGCGCGGCAGGTAGTCGCCCAGCAGTTGGAGCGCCAGTCCCAGCAATTCCGGGACGGATTGAATCGGCTGGAAGAGGCCCTGGCGGCGATGCCTGCGCCCTATGACGAGCAGCAACTTGCCGTGGTCGTCCAGACCATGACTCAGGCCGAAGAGGCGGTCGTGGCGGCTGAGCAATTACACTTGGCGACCGTGCGGGAGGCCCATCAGCTGGACGCACTGTGCGGTCGGGTACAGACCCTCGCTGTGCGACGCTCGCAGGTCCAGACGCGCATCGCCCATGTGGAGACCGAACTGGGCGGCTGGAACCTGTTCGCGCGTTGCATGAGCAACGACGGTTTGATTGCCCTGGCGATTGACGATGCGGGTCCGGCCCTGTCGGGGTTGGCTAATGACCTGCTGCTGGCCTGTTACGGCCCGCGTTTTACGGCGTCCATCCACACACTGGTGGAAACTGGCAAGGGCGAACAGCGGGAAGGCTTCGACATCGTCGTGCACGACGGCGAATCGGGTGAAAGCAAGAGCGTGGGCCTGATGAGTGGCGGCGAAAGAGTCTGGATCAACGAGTGCCTGACGCGGGCGGTGGCGTTGTACCTGGCTCAACACTCCGGGCGGCGCTATGCCACGCTATTCTCTGACGAAGCCGACGGGCCACTGGATCCCGAGCGCAAGCGCATGTTCATGGCGATGAAACGGGAGGTCCTGCGTCTGGGCGGCTACACACGGGAGTTCTTCGTTTCACAGACGCCGGAGCTGACGGCCATGGCCGATGTGGTGATTGATCTGGAGACTTGTATCGCGCCCGCGCAGGTGACAGATTGAGCGGGAAGCGAGGAGCCTGGCAGCCAGGCGATTCGCTCATTGCATGGGTGGATTCCGCCGGTGGGTAGACATGGCCGTTTTGCCCAAGCTCCCATACAGCAGCTGCAAGATGGCATTCTGCAGAATCGATGAATTTGAACTAAAATGCATGAAATTTCAATGAGGAATCAGGCGTGCTCACCGTAACTTCTCCCACTGCGGGCTCTGTCCGAGGCGCCGCTGCGCACCTTGCCGATGGGCTTCGGGCGGGGCGGGT
Organism: Rhodoferax sediminis; assembly: GCF_006970865.1. Classification (NCBI taxonomy): domain Bacteria; kingdom Pseudomonadati; phylum Pseudomonadota; class Betaproteobacteria; order Burkholderiales; family Comamonadaceae; genus Rhodoferax; species Rhodoferax sediminis. The sequence goes on along the minus strand of NZ_CP035503.1, from coordinate 3,231,639 downwards.
GTACCGGCGTGAAGACCTCGCACCGCTGTCCAACGCAGTGGACCGTCACCTGCGTGAACTGGTCGCGGAGGGTCGGCTGAAGAAGCTGGCTCAAGGCTTGTACTACGCCCCGCGCCAGTCCAGCTTTGGCCCTCTACCGCCGGACGACGACGAACTGGTCGGCAGCTTCCTGAGGGACAAGGCCTTCCTGGTGTTCTCCCCCTCCGCTTACAACGCGGTCGGTCTGGGCACCACCCAGCTCTACAACAGTACGGTGGTCTATAACCACAAGCGCCACGGCATCTTCAAGCTGGGCAACCGTCAGTTCGACTTCCGCATGAAGCCACATTTCCCTAAAAAACTGACGCCAGAATTCCTGTTTGTCGACCTGCTGAACAATCTGGGCTCGCTGGCTGAAGACCGGGATGAGGTGCTGCATCAGGCACGACAAAAATTACCTTCATTTGATCGTTCCCGTTTGCAACGCGCAATTCAAGGTTATGGCACGGTGGCAACCCGCAAGCACATGAAGGAATGGGCGGGTGGCTGAGTTCCTGCACGATCGCAAGGACTTCGGTCAATTGCTTGCGGTCGTCGCCGACGAACGCGGCCTCGATCCCACGCTGGTCGAGAAAGACTACTGGATCATGCATGGACTTTGGGGACTGCAAGCCCAGGGCTTTCGGTTCGAACTGAAAGGCGGTACCTCACTGTCCAAGGGTTTTGGCGTGATCCACCGATTCTCGGAAGACATCGACATCCGCATCGAACCCCCCGAAGGCATGGACGTCAAAACCGGCCGCAACCATGACAAGGCGGCACACATTGCCTCTCGCAGCCGCTTCTACGACTGGCTCACCACCCAGATCCGCATCCCCGGCATCACCCAGGTCGCGCGAGATACTGGGTTTGATGATGAAAAGCTTCGCAGTGCCGGCATCCGGCTGTCCTATCCGTCGCACACGGCGGCGCTGGCTGGCGTGAAGGACGGCATCCTGCTGGAACTGGGGTTTGACGATACCGCCCCGAATCGGCCTGTCACCATTTCCTCCTGGGCCTGGGACACTGCGCGCGACCGGGGCGTTGACGCCATCGATAACCGGGCCATCGATGTTCTGTGCTACGCGCCGACCCACACTTTTGTCGAGAAACTGCAGACGATCTCCACCAAGTACCGGCGTCTGGGTGAAGCGCAGGCCTTCCCGGCCAACTTCCTTCGCCACTATTACGACGTGTACTGCCTGCTCGATCTTGAAGAGGTGCAGTCCTTCATGAAGGAGCCCGCTTACCAACTTCGAAAGCTACAGCGATTCCGAACCGATGACGAACTGGTGATTGAAAAGAACCCGGCCTTCCTCCTGGAGAATGCCGAAGAGCGCAAGCGCTTCACGGCGGAATACCGCAAGACCCGGGCGCTGTATTACCAGGGGCAGCCTGACTTCGCGGCCGTGTTGGCGCGCATTCATCGGCATATTTCGGTGATGTAGGAGATTTTTTGCGACCTGATCATTTTCATACCCAATCCACTGGTGCAGATGAAGAGGCGCTGCGCACGGCATTTCTCAAGTGCAGGGCCTTGATGCAGCAACGGGCTTGTTCGACCATGGGCTTGGCCGTCCACAGCAAGAACAACCTGGAGGGTGTTGTGTGCAATGTTTTCGGTGACAGTGTGATCCGGGTGCTTGACCGGGACAACAGGTTGGAGTTGAAGGGGATCACGACCCAACTGTTGACGGAGAAGATCCGGGTCCGCAGGCTGGAGGGGCCGGTACTGGCTGCTTTCGTCAATCCAGAGAAGCTCGACAGGATCGTCTCGTGCGATGGCGTAACTGACATCGTTTTTGTGCCATGGACTGCCGAAGAACTGGTGGCTTACCTCAAGGCGCATCCACTGTCTGAGGAGATCGGTTTTCCCCCGGCATGACGGTTTCCCGGCGGGTGGTGCGTGTTGCAATTTCTGTGTGAACACAACGTGATGCGGAAAAAAATGAGTCCACCGTCTTGCGGTGGACCCTTGGGCTTGGATGATGTAACGCGCTCAGGAAGCCGCAAGCCCAGCAACCTCCGCCCAACACCAGGCGGGCAGTTCATTCCCATAGCGATCAATCAGCCGAAAGAAATCGCCTTGACGATCTGGTGAGAACGCGACGACAGCCCGCTCCTCCCCGTGCCATTTCTCGATGGTTGGCTCAATCCCCATGGCGCGTAGATCATCCACCACGACATGCGTGGGGCGGATGCGCAACCGCGGCCGCCAATACCCGCGACTCACATACCCCGGACCTTCCAGCAGGCGCCGAATACGACGGATGTAGGATTCCGGCGTGCAGTAGCGACCATGTGGCTGCAGGCTGCCGCCTTCGCACGAACCGGCCAGGTACACGGCCTGCCGCAGCACCTGCACTTTGGTGCCGATCATGCAGGCGTCCCAGGATCGGGCACGCTTGCCGGTTTGGGCATGGCACACATTGTTGTCGCCACCTTCGACGGCGATCACGAACCGATCTTCCGCCAGTCCCAGCGACGCAGCCGGAATATGAAAGGCTCCCCATTGGTATTCCAGGCGGTAACTCATCAAATCACCTGCGCAAACAGTTCAGACTGCGTGACTACAGCGCGGGTCTGAGGCTCGGCGGGGTGACCAGGTTGAAGCCGGACCTCCACGCGACCCTGTTTTTCCAGTTCCGTTCCGCGAATGAATGATGCCGCGTAAAAGGCATCGCGCGCGGCGTTGGGCTCACAGAGGTCCAGCGCGATCTCGAAGTGCTCGCCACCTCCATCTGTTCGATATTCGATCCGGTCTCGATAGGCGGCCTCGAAGTCGTCAAAGTGCGCGAAAGGCGACGAGGTCCATGAACTGCGCTGGCCGCGCAACGGTGTCATCGGACCACCAAGCACCAGCAGTACCTGCTGACCATGGCGTTCCGTGAATTGCGCTGCCGTCATCGGGTGCTCCAGCGTCGCCCGCCACAGGCTGAGGTAACGCTCTGGGGTGATGATCTGGCCGTGCACGCGCAGGCTGCCATCAACCGTGCGCATGGCCCGATCGCCACAAAGCGCTGGTCATCGTAGAAGGTTGTTCCTTCCGGTAGCACGATGGCTACCCGCTCGATTTCGTTGACGGGCCGGATAGATTCCGGTCGGGATTCTTTTGATTCCATGTTGAACTCCAAATAAAACAGGGCATCGGCCTTGCAGCGCGACGCCCTGAGGGACTTGAGGCCACCTTTTGATGGCCCCAAAATTTATCCGACCAGGAACACCTCGGGTGGCTGGTTCAGGTGGTGCCGGACCATGCGGTTGCCGGCATGGAACAACTGGTCCAGGTACACGGCTTCCAACAGGCTGTCCGGTACCTCGATGCCGAGTTCGGTCAGCTTGTCCGACACCGCGTTGATGTCGGTCCAGTCGCGATGGGGCTCATGGAGGCTGCTGTAGAGCACGCATTCCTCCACGGCCCGCGGGGCATCTTCATGGCCCAGCACCTGCAGGAAAAGATCGTTCAGCGCTCGGTCATAGCCCGCGACCACCACGACTTTTCGGCCGCGGTAGTGGGTGTGGGCAGAATGCTGACTCACAAGGCTTCTCCCGAAATGTCGAAGACCGGCAAGCCATCGATGATGGCCCCATCCGCATCGAACTTCAGCCAAATGACACCCGCCTGTTCTGCCACTTCAAAGACGGCCGCCAGGTCGGCTTCCGTCGGGATGTCGTAGCGTGGCGAGCCGACATAAACAAAGCCGCCATATGCGGTGGGGTAGGCGTTGACCGAGAGGTCATTGCCGATCAACTTATGGCGTGTGGCTGGCGTCAGGTGCGCACTCGACAGTGCGGCCAAGGGCTCGGCCTGCTGGCGCAGGCTGGCAACAGTGGATTCATCCATGGGGAACTCCTTGGGTTTGGGATGATGGGCTCGCTGCACGGCGGGCACGGGATGGACGGTTGAAATCCATACCGCAGGCCCGGCAGCGAAACCGGCGCAATGGGCCGAGCTGGCCAAGCAAGCTTCCGAAGCCCGGGCACAATGGGCAACGGGGTCGTGCGGATGCAGGCATCGTTTCTCCTTCATGACATCGAAGGACTCACCAGACCCGTAAGGGTCGGTAAGCCCCTTGGGGTAAAAATTTATGGGCAGACAAACAAGCCAAGCTGTCACATCAGGCCAAGTTCCGTAAAACTCAGCACCGTGCCGCCCGCCACAATCATGTGGTCAACCACGCGCACGTCCACCAGATTCAGAGCCGTCTTCAGCGTTTGCGTCAGGCACTCATCGGCGCGGCTGGGCTCGGCGTGGCCACTGGGATGGTTGTGTGCAATGACCACGGCTGCGGCATTGCGGGCCATTGCCCCCTTGACCAGTTCCCGCGGATAAACGCTGGTCTGAGTCAAGGTGCCCCGAAACAGTTCCACCGCTTCTATCAGTTGGAGTTGGATGGTCAGGTAAAGCACTAGAAAAACCTCATAGTCGAGGTTCGCACAGTGCAGGCGCAACCAATCCCGCAGCACCTGCGGCGTACTCATGATGGGGCCGGTGCACATCTGCGCATGCAGGTCACGCAAAAGCAGTTCGCGGGCCACACCAAGCTTGCGGCTGACTACAGAATCGTTGGCAGCTGCCCGTTGGTAACCTGATTCACCATCGCCCACATGGGGCGCGGTTGCAATGAAATCCCGGACCGGCGGCGCGAGCAACTCGCGGACCAGATCGGCACGGGACAGAAAGGACAGATTCAAGGCGTTCTCCTTTATGTATAAACAGAAAAGCGGAAACGCCGATCCCGAGGGAAACGAGGTTCCCGCTCGGGATGCGCACGCCGAGGCATGCGCGGTTGACAAGGCAGGTGTCGACTGCGACGCCGGCCAAAGACCGGATGGGCACCCCACGATGGAGTGCACAGGGATCACTTACATAGTCTGGCGCGGTAGCGGGGTGTGTTCAAGTGGGGGCGCCACGATGCCGTTCGCAATTGCCGCAACAGTTGGGGAGATTCCGGTGGCGTGTGCCAGGATTCGTTTTTCTGGCGTCGGACATGTTGCATGGACGCGATGTGGTGTTCCGGATGGGTTCGCCATTCACGGTGGAGTGTCACTGGCCCGCGACTGTGGTTGTGGTGGAGATATCTTTCAGGCTCACCAAAGAAAGCCGGAGACATGGGGGTCAAATTCGGCCAAGATGCCCGCCAAACCCATTTGTTGGGGGATGACCATGATTCGACTCAACAACCAGATTCGACTGACCCGCAAGGAAATCGAAGTTTTTACCAAGATCACCGACCTAGAGCCGGTGGGCATCCGCACGCTGGGTGACCTGGACGCCTACGTCACACGGTGCAAAGCGCATTACTGGGGTGTTTCGGAGCAAACGGAGTTTGTCCACTGGCTGATCGACCGCGAATATCGGCAGTGCCGCCGGGTCGCATAGCGGCTACGGCAGGGTAGTGTTGCCAAACCCAGAGCCCTTTGCGCACCAGAAAAATAAACCTGCCCCGACCCAAAGGGCAGGGCAGGCTCCTCGGGCGTCACGGGGTACGCCGGGTAAGGGACACCTTCAGGCGGCCTTGAGCATCGGGCCGAACAATTTTTCTATGCGCGAGGCATCGCCCAATTGCAGTGCCTGGCAGACTTTGTCGACGATGGGGTCCACAGAAACGTCAACGACATCAGCCGCTTCAATGGTCGCCAGTGTGGCACCCGTAGGCGTCAGCACTTTGAGTGCACCTCTGCCGTTGGCCCAGCTGGCTTCAATCGCATGTCCGCGATGGGCATCCACGCGATCAAGGACCAACTGGACACCAGCATCGAAGGCATCGAGCGTCACGACGTCTTCCAGGTCGCCGCACGCACGGCCATAGAAGTAGACCTTGTACGCCACAGGCGCGAGCGCCTGAATCTCATCAAGACGCAAGTCCGGCATCAGCGAGGCAGGCGTATCGTTGCTACTTGCCGGTGCCGCCGTCTGGTCTTGTGCAAGGCGATCCAGCTTCAGCAAAAGGGCGTCAGCGTGACTGCGGTCTTCCAGCACGAGCACGGTGCGCATGGCGAGGATCTCCTGCGTCATCAGACGCAATTCCTGGACGATGGCGCGTTCGGCGCGTGCCTCGATGGCACGCAGGGTATTAGCAATGGAAGTCATGGATGAACTCCTTTCATGAGGGATGCCGCCATGCCCAAGGCAAGTCGACGGGAGGGGCTGACGGGCAGCCCACAGGTGTTGACACATCAGGCCGCCTTGCGGACAGCCGGGCAGGGGGCCGAATCGCCGGCCTCTGCGGTCGCAGCAGCAGGTTCTGCCGACGCGACCGTTCTCTGCTGACGGAACGCCGCCTGCGCCGTGGCAAAGGTGGGCTCCTGGGCCAATTGCCTGGCTTTGGCCAGGGCCGGCTCTTTGCTGACATCCGTCTCGGTCTGGGGCAAGCATTCGACGACGATGTCGCCGCCCCGGTGCAAACTGCGGCGCAATGTGTTCGGCCATTGGACGAACAGCTGCGTGAACAACCCGCTGCAAAGCCAACGGACGAACAGTCCAATCCGTTTGTTGCGCGCCTGACGGGCCTTGTGCGTGCGCAAGGATTCCTTGCAACACAGGTACAAGGCCAGATGGGAACGCTTCATGTCTGGATCGGAATCCAGTTGGGTCAGCACTTCGATGGCGAGGGCAAGGTCATTGCCAACACGCTTGTAGAAGCTGACCCAGGCTCTTTCTTCCTCGTGCTCGATGCTGGGACGCTTCGAGCGAGGATGGGGTTTCTCAAGGAACATGGTGTTTCTCCAGATGAAAGAGGGAACACCCATTCCCCGATGGGGAGACGGTGGACTCCCCGAGGGTTTGCGAAGGTACGTGTCACTGATAAGCTCAATGACGCATAGGAAAATACAAAGGAAAGGCCCACACTATGCTTCGTGCAGGCAACGCAGTACGGTTCACGCCCAACGAAGTCGAGGACTACCGATCACTCGGTATTGACTTCGCGGGGACGCGAACGCAGGACGACATCGAACAGGCGCTGAGCCGGTGGGCTCAGACGCTGGCCGATGAACGCCCTGATCTGCTGGACAAAATCGTCCTGGAGATGGCGAAGGCCAGGGGCGTGCGACCGCCCCCATCGCTGGACCGGGTGGTCAGCGACGTGCCTTCTGCCGGTTCTCCCGGGCAATCCTGATCCAGCGGTCGGCGATCTGGTCCAGGTAGACCAGATCGTCGGACTCGATCTCGCCAGACTTTCTGAGCCGGGCGATCACTGCCTTGACCAATTGAGGGTCATCCTTGGCGAGTTGGATCGCCATGGCGGCCACGCGCTTGCGGTAGAGACTGGCCAGCATGGTCAGGCTACTTCAACGCAGGTTTCTACGACCGATCCATTCCGTTCGGAAACAGGCAGGTACGGTCTCAACAGTGCCGCCACCACTGGCTTGCGAACTGCGAGCATCCGGGCAATGCCGGATCCTCCCAGCAGCACGGCAACGGGGCGCGTTTCTCTCGTTGCAGGGACTGCGAACATGGTGCTCTCCTTCACGGTAAGAAGGGGAACACCCATCCCTGGCGGGGAACTTGGGGTTCCCCGTTCGGGAATGCTCGGGCCGAAGACGGCCGAGCGGCTTGTTGGCGACACCTTGCGGCGTGCCATGAAAACGAAGATTCACGGTTCTTTCGAACGGGAACCTTCTGTCGATGCCCGAGCGATGACATACAAGATGTCACCGCGCAAGGCATTCCATGCCGTCAAACCCGAAGGTTCAACGGCAAGCACAGTGTTCAGCCTGGGGCTGAGCGGATCACGAGGCCATGTGCACGAAGCGCGCAGCCAGACCAGGCCAAAGCCCGGACGCGTTCAAAGGCAGGTAACGACTGCGACGCCAGCCAGGCTGGACTTCAGGAGAACCAAAATCCTCGATGAAGGCTGTGCAGGCTCGATGCCCACGGATAGCCCTTGTAGTGTGGTTCGGGATACGGCGAGTGATCAAGGATGCGCCGCTACAGGCAGCGCGATGCCATCGGGAAGCGCCTTCAACATGGGGTGCTTTGGGGTGGTGCCTGACAAGTTCGGCAGATCAATTGCCGGGCCTCCCTTTGCGACAGCACCGTTTTCGGGGAGTTCAATCCTGTCCTGTTTTCTCAGTGGCAAACATGGACCCCGATCCGAGAGGGTCACGCGCAAGCTGGTAGGTAAATCCCAGGCGGTCGAAGTAGGCGATCGGCATCACGCGGTTCAGGCGCATGCGGCTGTTGCGCCACCTCGCCTTGACCACAAGGGCTTCGCAATCATTGGCTTGCTCGCCCTGCTCGGTGTCGCCTCATATGCGCTTCGTGTTCTTCAACTCGCGGTTTACGTTACGTGCTTCATCCCACGCTCGGCCGCCCTCACGCAGTTGCACTTCACTTCGCCCGCTGTGGTCGGCTCGCGGGAGGACTTGCACCTCCAAGATCGCGCCCATGCTGGGCGCACCAAAAGAAAAGGCCCCAGGTAGGTCCGTCGGGTTGCAGCGAATCTGTCGTCAGTACTTCTCGCCGGACTGGATTTCGCCCTTCTTGAGGGCCTCGGCAGTCTCGGCCTTGCGCTTGGCACGGGCTTGCGCACGCTCAGCTTTGGTGGTCTTGCGGGCGGTCCCGGCGCTCTTGCTCTCGCCTTCTTGTGGCATCTCGTTCTTCGCAGCGGCAGCGCCTTCCACCTTGCGTTCCGCCTTGGCCGCAGCCTTCTCGGCCGGGGTCGCCGGGGCAGAGGGAGCCGCCATGGAGCCGGCGGAGTCGGCTTCGCCGCCCCTGGTCTGGGCAAAAGCACTCACCACCAGCATCTGGGCCAGGGCGATGCCCAGCGTCAACATGATCTTTTTCATAGCGGCTCCTGTGTGGATGGTTGAACGAAATTGGTCGCGGTTACTGCAAATTCTGCATGCCCCCCGTGGACCAGTATAGGAAGACCTGTCGCAACAATCAAAAGGATTGATGTCCGTCTCACGGCCCCTCCCTATCGCATCGCCGAGCCCGGTTGACGGGAGCCGTAGACAAGCAACTTGACCATCAAGGCCAGGTGCCCCTTGAGCAGCCAATCCTGCAGCGACGCGGGCAGCAACATCTCTTGCTGCGGTTCGTAGGGGCGGTAACTTATGGCCATGCGGCTTGGACGCTCACACTGGTGTTCAGGTCGTCAGGAGATTCCCTGCTTCTGCCGCCCACGCTCCCAGGCGGTTCGTGGCGACGGGTCTGCTTTCGCCAACGCAGGAGGATTCGGACTGTCCGAGGTGGCAATTCCGGGAAATGAACTCCGCGATGAGGAGGCTGGGTGATGGGCTAGGTGATGGCCAGGGCCTTGACAAGGGCTGTCTTTCAAGATATCTTTAAGATATCCAAACGAAGGAGATGTCATCATGAACACGCGTGCCGCTGCCGACCAGATCGCCTTCCGCTACCGTAGCGTCGACAGCGCCACGGGCGTGACGCGCGAAACCGCAAAACGCGTGGCGGAACGACTGGGCGTCGATGAGACTCAGGCTATCCACATTGCACTGCACGCCATGGCCGTCAAGCTGCTGCCGCAGTACGAGGCGGATGAGGGGCCGCTGACTGCCGCCCAAGTTCGCCAGATCAAGAAGCGTGTCCCGCAGGGCAAGAAGCGTTCTGTACGCTCCAGCCTGTTTGAGGCCCAGTTGGCATGATGCTTCAGTGGTGGGACGAACCTACTGCTGGCGAAATTGTTTGGTGCCACTTTCCCGACGATGTCAACCCGCGCCCGAAGCCACGGCCAGCGCTGATTCTGGCGGTCTTTGATGACGATGCGCCGCAGTTTCACGTGCGAGTTGCCTACGGCACCAGCCAACGCACGACCACCCTGCACCGAGGCGAATTCGCCATCCTGCGTGAGCGCAATCCGGCGGCTTATGAGGCAGCGGGTCTCAGCTACGACACCAAGTTCGATTTAAAGCAAGCGCTCGATCTGCCGTACACGACGGAGTGGTTCTCCGTGCCGCCTGCGGCACCACATGGCCAGACGCCCAAGCTTGGCACCCTGCATCCTTCGCTGGTGCGAGCCGTGCAGGCCGCATTTCATGCGGCGACCAGCTGAGCGGGTGCCGACTGAGTGTGTTTTGATGCATGCTTACCCAAGACATACCAGCTGAATTGGCATGACTTGCTGAATTTGCAGGCACTCCAGTGATGTTGTTGGACGATGCGGGCTGGCACCGTGCAGTAGTCTGTTTATCCACAGGGCTTGTGGATAAGCAAGGGCGCAAAAAAAGACCCCCATCGCTTTTCAGCCATGGGGGTCAATTCGATCAAGCGACCTGTCGCACCTCTTCGGCATCGACCTTCGCGCTGCCCACCTCATCCTTGTCCAGGTCAAGCTGTCTGAGCAGCTCTCGCTGACGGGCAAGCAGATTCACCAGCCGCCCTTTATGCTCGAAAGTCCGGGCCAGTTCCAGCCGGATGTCTTCCAGCCGCTTGCGCCGCACCTCCAACTGCACAACCGCATCGGTGTGGTGTTTGGACACCGACTCCAGCGCCGCCATCAGGCCTGCCACGAGGGCCGGCCCCGTCTGGTACGGCTCGGCGTTGTACAGGCAATGACCTGACAGGTACAGGTTCGGCACTTCTTCGCCGCGTGCCGCCAGGATGCCCAGGTCGAACCCGCCGAAGCGGCCGATCATCCGCTCAACCATCCTGGTGCCGGTACGCACCTCCTCTTTCGCTGTCTTTACCAAGCCCCGCAGGACTTCCCCCACCGCATCCGGTCCGGTGACGGGGCGACCCGCCAGTTCCAGGGCAATACCCTGCAGGGTCTGCGGCTCGATGCGCGCCACGTCTTGGGCATACAGCACAATCTTCTTCTCCAGCGCTTCGATCATCATCGGCAGCCGTCCCACCTCGCTTTCGTTGGCGTAACGCTGGTTGCGCCACAGCGAGAACAGCGTCGAGAGCTTGGCCACTTCCGCGTCCACGCCGGCTTTCTCGATGATCAGCGGATTGCCGGAGGCCAGGGCTTTGACCTCGGCATACGACAGCGTTGCCAGTTCCACGTCTTCCAGCGAGCGGATGCCCTTGTCGCCCTTCATCACCTGAGCAATGAATCGCGCCTTGGTTTCCAGCGTTTGCCACATGTAGCTGTCAAAACTGCCTTCGGTGACATACCTAAAAATCTCCACGTCCTCACACTCATTGCCTTGGCGCAGGATGCGCCCCTCTCGTTGCTCGACGTCACAGGGACGCCAGGGCGCATCGAGGTGGTGCAGGGCACACAGCCGGGTCTGCACGTTGGTGCCAACCCCCATCTTCGCCGTCGACCCGAGAAGCACCCGAACCCGTCCCTCACGCACCGCCTTGAACAGCGCGGCCTTCTGGATGTCGGTGTCGGCGTCGTGCACGAAGGCAATCTCCTTGTCAGGAAGGCCCGCATCGATCAGCCGTTGTCGCAAGTCGTCGTAGACGCTGAAACCCTTGTCGCCCTTGGGTGACGACAGATCGCAAAACACCATCTGAGCACCACGGAAAGACTCTGTCCTGCGCCAGATGTCCATCACCTCGCGTACGCACGCGGCCCCCTTGCCCTTGGCATCAAACTTGGCCGCGGACGCCACCAGCCGGAAATCCAGCGCGGCCTTGCGGCCGTCCGTGGTGATCGCCAGCATGTTGTCGTCCTGCGGCTTTACGTGACCGCTGCGGATGGCCTCGGCGCGCAGCACCAGGGTTTGCACAAAGGCCTTGAGTGCCTTGCTGGCCGGGCAGGCCACGATGCGTGGCTTACCACCGCGCAGTGGCGGCACCGGCAAGTTCAGCATCTCCGCCGTGCGGATGTCGGCCACTTCGCCGAATACCGCCATCAGTTCTGGCACGTTGATGAAACGGGCAAACCGCGTGTGCATGCGGTAGCCGCTGCCGTCCGGCGCGATCTCCAGCGCTGTAACGCTCTCCCCGAAAGTCGCTGCCCAGGCGTCAAACTGCTGCAACCCGAGTTCCTGCAGCCGATTCGGCTGCAGGTAGCGCATCATGGTGTGGATCTCCGCCATGGTGTTGGCCACTGGCGTCGCGGTCGCGAACACCACCCCACGCTGTGCATGCCCATGGATCTGCATGGTGTAGCGCGTCTTCAGGAACAGATCGAACGCGCGTTCCGAACTGGTCAGCGGCAGACCTGCGACGCGGGTCATCTTGGTGAACCGGTACAGGTTCTTGTGCAAATGGGCCTCGTCCACAAACAGGCAGTCAATACCCAGCAGTTCCCAGGTGAGAAGGTCGTCCTTCTTCTGGTCCGCCAGCAGCCGCTCCAGCCGGGCGGCCCAGTTCTTCTTCATCGCCTCCAACTGCTTGATGATCCGGTTGGACCGGTCATTGCTCTTCTCGGCGCGTACCGCCATCTCCAGCTCATGAATAATCTCCTTGATAAAGTTCTCGGTGAATTGCGGCGACAACTTGATGCGCTCGAAGCTTGAGTGCGTGATGACCACCGCGTCCCAGTCGCCCGTGGCGATGCGCGACACCAGCTTGCGCCGGCGGTCGCCTTCCAAATCCTCCTTGCTGGCCATCAACACCGAGGCATTCGGGTAGAGCCTGACGAACTCCGCCGTGTACTGCGCCAGCATGTGGTTCGGCACCACATGGCAAGGCTTCGCGATGAAGCCCAGGCGACGCAGCTCCATGCTGGCGATCACGCACACCGCCGTCTTGCCCGCGCCGACCACATGGAACAGTCCGGTATTCCCGGACTGCACAATGCGCCAGACGGAGTCCAACTGGTGCGGGTGCAGCATAAAGCAGCGGGAGAACCCCGGCAGCTTCAGGTGGGAGCCATCGAACTGCCGTGGCCGGGTGGCGTTGAACAGCTCGTTGTAGATCCTGCACAGCTTTTCTCGCCGTACCGTGTCATCGAAGGCCCAACGGGCAAACCGGTCCTTGATCAGGCCCAGCTTCTCGCGCGCGGCCAGCGTCTCGTCAGAATTGACGACATACCTGTCCGTCTCGGGGTTCGGGTCGCGCACCGTGGGCACCTGCACGTTCAGCGCGCATTGCACCAATTCGATGCCATTCATGCGCGAGGTGCCGAACTCCTGGGTCACCTTCACGTTCTGGCGCGCTTCCCACTCGCCATAGCGCACCGACCAGGCTCCGGCCTCGGCCGAATAGCTGACCTGGCAGTCCTTGAGCTCCAGAACCTCCTGGACGAAGGCTTCGACGTCCAGGGCCGGAATCCACACGGCACCCAGACGCGGCTCGATGGATGCTGGCGGCAGGTCTTCGGGTTGCACCTGTTCCAGTGCGTCGATGTTGCGCCGATAGGCACTACCCGACATCACGGCCTGCTTGAGCTTGGCCTTCACGTTGCCTGACAGGTAGTCGTCAGCGGTTTTCCACTCAGAATCTGCCGGGTCGAGAAATATCTGCCCGGCTTCGGCCAGCGCCTGCAGCACCGCATCTTCCGGCGCAGCCAGCAGTCCTGACATATAGACCGGATCGACCCGGCCCCGCCATTGGATGGACGCCGCCAGCGCCTCGGTCGGTTCCCCCGCCGTGGTTGGCTCCACCACCCGTGTCAACGTACGCCGTGTGAACAGCGCCGCCTTCTTGGCGCTGTCTGACTCTTCGTCGTAGTGCTCCAGCGACAGCAACAGCGGGTAATCCGGGTCGCGCCGGAATGCCAGTGTATTGGCCCGGGTACTCAGGCAACCGTACTTGACAATGAATCTGTCATAGGTGCCGTTGAGCAGGGTCCGCAGATGACCCAGCCGTCCGTCGTTACCCTCGGATAGCTGGGCATCCAGCAAGGTCCTGGCGTAGTCGCGAATCGCGCACATGCCGGTGATCCGTCCTCGCTGCGTGGCGTTGAGCTGCTCATGAACGTCCGCCATCTCGCTGCCCTCGACCCGATGCACCCGCCCCTGGTGGAGGCGATAGCTGCCTGGGCGAGCCCCGGGCTCGGCTGGTACCACGATGCGCAACGCTACCGGTTTCCTCACCAGCGCTTGGTAGACATCAGACGGGAGCAGGGCAACCCGTTCGGGCAAGGCTGCTTCCAGGTCACCGTCAAACACCGTCACCGGTACTTCCTCGTAGCCGTTGCTCTCCTGCCGGATTCGGCCGATGCAGAACTCCGGATGCTTGGCGTACCAGGCATTGATCTGCAGGTATTTCTGATAGCACTGCGGGTCGCGCAGTGCTTCTGGGATAAGGTTGAGGCTCAACCACGTGTCATCAACCTTCTCGGCCCGCTGCCGCTTGCGCAGGAACAGGATGTCGGTCTGCACGTCGGTTGACGCAATGCCCGCAAATGCCCCCCGGGGGAATCGAATCGCACCCAGTAACTGGGCTTGTGCCCCCAGGTAGTGGCGCACGCTCGCATCCTGTGCATCCAGCGTGTAGCTCGTGGTGATCAGGCACACCAGTCCACCGGGCCGAACCAGATCCAGCGCACGGCCAAAGAAGTAGTTGTGGATGCTGAAGCGGGCGTAGGCCCGGTTGCTCACGTCGGCGACTTGGTACTTGCCGAATGGCACGTTGCCGATCACGAGATCGAACCAGTTGTCGGCGAGCGGGGTTTTCTCGAAGGGAGAAATCCGCACGTCCACGCCGCTATCTGCATAGAGCGCCCGCAGCATGCGACCGGACAACTGGTCGATCTCGACCGCCGTGACGCTGCTGTGTTCGGCGATGGTCGGCGGCATCGCGCCAATGAAATGGCCAATACCTGCAGCGGGCTCCAGGATGCGCCCGCCGCAGAAACCAAAGCGCTGCACGGCCTGCCAGATGGCCTCGATCACATGGACCTCGGTGTAATGGCTGTTGTTGACCGACGCACGGGCTGATTCGTACTCCTCCGGGGTCAGCAGTGCACTCAATTGCCGCGCACGTTTGGCCCAGGCTCCATCCTCAGCTTCGAGGTTGAAGCTTGCGGGCAGGCCACCCCAGCCGGTGTAGCGCAGCAGGGTGCTGCGTTCGTTCAGCGTGGCCGGACGTTGCTCGGTCTCGATGACGCGCAGTACCTTGATCGCGGCCAGGTTGGCCTCGAACTTGGTGACGCTGCCGCCCAGGTTGCGCAGCTCGGCGCGGGTCAACTGTGGCCACAGGTTGCGGGGTGCCGTTTCTGTGTGGCCTGTGACCACGCGCCAACTACTGCGTTGGCGCGCCGGTTCGACAGACTCTTCAGCAGGACTTTCCTCGGTTGAAGCGGTCTGATCAGAATTCAGCGACTCGGTTTCGGTGAAAAGAGCCGCAGGCTCGAACGGCTCCGGACCGAACCCGGGTAACCATAGGGAAGGTGCGGTAAAGCGTGCCATGGGTGTGTTCTCCATAGAAGAATGGGGAACACAGCCACCCAGCGGGGAGACGTGCTCCCCGGGTGGGAATGAATGAGAGGGTCAGGAATGCCCCCGGGTGTGAACGTGAGCACGTCGGGGCTTCGGAAGAAGCTGGCGGGCTCAAAGGGCTATGAACTGAACTGGCAAAAGCCTGCCGTTGGACGATGGCAAGCGGATGATCAGGGTCGAGGCAAGCGCCCCAACACCGATGGCAGAGCCAGCTTCAAGACGCTGCACCAACAACGAAGGCGGGTAACGACCGCAACGCCTGAGCAGACCCAGGAGCGCTCCGACGAGCGCGCTTTGGCCGAGGCCAAGATGCTGGGTCAGTGTGCGGCCAGAAGAGGGCGGAAACGAGCGTCTTCGCGATTTACCTCGCGCAATCCTCGATAAACTTGGTAAATTGCTGGTGGGGACGCGTGAGGGGGCTGGGGCTCACCACACGATCATCAAATCAAGCCATTTAAACCAGGGGGGCATGAAACCGATATGCATCACCCAGTCATTGAGCAGGCGTAGCCCATGAAGGCGCTAGGCGGTACAGCCGCGCTTCCCAATCTTCGCGAACAGCCCCTGTGGCGACTGCTTGCGGCTGACAAGGCGCCGGTCGTTATTGCGCTTTTGCAATCGTTGCTGTTTGAGGATGACAAGACGCTTTTGAGTTCTGCGCTGCACGAACGCCTGGCCCATGGCCTTGACCAATTGCGTGCAATCGGAGAGGACATGCCGCAGCCTGCGCAGGCCTACGTCGCTGATTGGCTCAAGCAGGGTTGGCTCAAGGACACCCTCGTCTTCGCTGACCGTGTTGTCATGGAAGCCCGGGACATGAAGCAGCCGCCATCGACTAGGGCGTGTTAACACTAATTGCGGAAACCATGATTGATGCACGAAACTACGGGCATGGAAATCACCCAAGCCCAATTTGTGCAGATCGAGCACTGCCTGCCAACGCAGCGCGGCAACGTGACTTTGTCGAACCTGGACGTGTTGAATGCCATCCTCTATGTCGCCGAGCACGGCTGCAAGTGGCGCGGGCTGCCCAAGCGGTTCGGCAACTGGCATACCATTTACACACGCATGAACCGTTGGTCAAAATCCGGGGTGCTCAATCGTGTGTTCGAGCAGTTGCAGCAATCTCAGATCGTGCGCATCAAGATCGAGGCTGTGTCGCTGGACAGCACCAGCGTCAAGGTTCATCCGGACGGCACCGGTGCGCTAAAAAAAACGGCCCGCAAGCCATCGGCAAGTCCAGAGGTGGATGGAACACCAAGATTCATATGGTTGCCGCGAATGCTCGAACGGCAATAACCTTCTCGCTGTCACCGGGACAGGCGCACGACGCGCCGGAAGGTCGTGCGCTGCTAAGCCGGCTGGGCGCACCGAATCGGCCACTGCACTTGCTGATGGATCGAGCCTGCGAGGGCAACGAGACGCGGCAGTTGGCGCTGGACCTTGGATTCATTCCTGTTGTGCCGCCACTGAAAACCCGAATCGAGCCCTGGGAGTATGACCGCGCGATGTACAAGCGCCGCAACGAGGTCGAACGCCTGTTCCGCCGGCTCAAAGGGTTCCGTCGAATCTTCTCGCGATTCGACAAGCTCGACGTGATGTTCATCGGGTTCATCAGCTTCGCATTGATCGCCGATGGACTTCATTTGTGTTAACAGGCCCTAGTCGGATGTACATCTCTATGCGCACCCGCGTCCAAGGCGGTCAGGTGCTGGCCGTCAAGGAACAACGGGCTGTGCTCCGAGCCCTATCGAGCGTCATTCGCGCTTGACGAAGACCTGATAGACCTACACCGCCCCCAAGTTGGGAATCATGGCACCTGCGGGGATCCCGGATTTAGTCTTCGCTGTGAATGCCAACATACGGTCAATCGGGACTTGGGCACGACGGCCCAATTTCAAATCCACGTGTACCTCGTTGCTGGTGGTTTCCAACACGTGAGCTAAACCCGCAAGGCTGTTCATGGCCATCCAGGGACACTGCGCACAACTCTTGCAGGTGGCACTTTGACCCGAAGTGGGCGCTTCGATGAATATCTTCCCGGGATTGAGCGAGCGCAGCCTGTGCATCATGCCGTTGTCAGTGGCAACGATGAAGGTGACGGCAGACATTTCGCGCGCAGCCTTCAATAGTGCCGACGTAGAACCCACTAAATCGGCAAGGGCGACCACGTCGGGAGGGGACTCGGGGTGGACCAGTACCTTTGCATTGGGGTGATTCGCCTTCAGCGCTTGCAGCTCAAAGGCTTTGAACTCGTCATGCACTATACAACTGCCTTGCCAGAACAACATGTCAGCCCCCGTCTGACGTTGTACGTAATCACCCAGGTGCTTGTCGGGCGCCCACAAAATCTTGCGCCCTTGCTCCTTGAGGGCCTGTACGACATCCACGGCGCAACTCGACGTCACTACCCAATCCGCCCGAGCCTTCACGGCTGCGCTGGTGTTGGCATAAACAACGACGGTGCGCTCAGGATGTGAATCACAGAAAGCACTGAACTCATTCACCGGACAGCCCAGATCCAGCGAACAGGTCGCGTCCAGATCTGGCATCAGCACCCGCTTCTCGGGCGAGAGAATCTTGGCGGTCTCACCCATAAAGCGGACACCGGAGACCACCAGCGTTTGTGCCGCATGATTGCGGCCAAAGCGAGCCATTTCCAGGGAGTCGCTGACCAATCCACCAGTCTCCTCGGCCAGGTCTTGCAAATCAGGATGAACGTAGAAGTGCGACACCATCACGGCGTTGCGCACTTTGAGCAAATGGCGGATTTTGTGTTTAAGCGCAGTCCGCTCGGATTGCGAAGGCTCCACTGGAATTCGGGCCCACGCGCGCCGCGTGTCACAGGCAGGTTGCTCGTACTCGACGTCTACCAGCGAAGTCAGGGCTTCAGGCATAACGGACTCTCAAATCGTACAGAAAAGTCAATGGCTTTGACGTCTTTTGTCAAAGCCCCAACTGAGATACGGTCAACCCCGGTCTGCGCCAGCGCGCGTACGCTCTCCAGCATCACGCCGCCCGAGATTTCAAGAACGGCACGCCCGACTCCTTTGGCCGCACTCATGGCTTCGTTAAGGCGCACAGCTTCTTGAACCATTAGTGCATCCATGTTGTCAAGCAGCACCATCGCGGCACCGGCGTTCAAGGCCTCCTTCAACTGCTCCAATGTTTCCACTTCGATTTCAATAAAGCTCGCCTGTGCCGCGACCGTTGCGGCGCGTGCCAGCACAGGAGCGATGCCGCCAGCGGCAGCAATGTGGTTCTCCTTGATCAGCACGGCGTCGAACAGGCCTATCCGGTGGTTAAGACCGCCACCCGTTCGGACCGCGTACTTTTGCGCCAGTCTCAGGCCCGGTAGCGTTTTGCGGGTGTCTACGATGCGGGCTCCAGTACCCCGAACCATCGCTACGTACAAAGCCGTCTTGCTGGCGACGGCGCTCAGCATCTGTAAAAAATTCAATGCGGTACGCTCGACGCTCAGGAGCGCCTGAGCCTGACCCTCAATATCAAGCACGACCTGGTTTGCCACACAGGACTCTCCCTCTTGCACGTGCCAGGTTAAGCGGGCTTGTGGATCCAGCGCCCGCACGGCGGCTTCTACCCACGGGGCACCGCACAGCACTGCCGGCTCACGGACCAACACACGAGCGCGGGCGCGGCGGTCAGTTTGAATCAAGCCAGCTGTAAGGTCACCAGAGCCGATGTCTTCTGCCAAAGCACGGGCCACGTCATCTCGGGCCAATGCCCGGATTGCATCAGCCGAGAAGTCAAATAATGGGGTCATGTTGTAAGAATGAAGTCAGGAAATAGGTAAACTGCCGGCATTTTGTCACATTGGCGGCACATGAATTTATTGCAAAGAAGACCCGTGCGGTCATTCGATTTGGTCATCGTGGGGAGCGGCTTGGCGGGCCTCGCCACCGCCTTGTTGGCCTCACCGGACAAGCAGGTCGCCATTGTCACCAAGCAACAATTAAGCGACGGTGCCAGTGCTTGGGCACAAGGGGGAATTGCGGCCGTACTGGCAGAGGGAGATTCCTTCGATGAGCATGTGCAAGACACCCTCACTGCGGGCACCGGGCTGTGCGACCCGGACGCAACCCGTTTTGTAGTAGAAAATGCTCCCGCAGCCATCGCCTGGCTGCGTCAGTTGGGTGTCGCGTTCACACTGGAAGAAGGCACCACGGATCAGCTTCACCTGACGCGCGAAGGCGGACACAGCCAGCGCCGCATCGTGCATATGACTGACGCCACCGGCGCAGCCGTACAGCGCACCTTGATGGAGCAAGTGCGTGGGCGAACCAATATCAGCCTGTTTGAGCACCACACCTTGGTGGACGTGATCACCAGCCATAAACTGAACCCGTCTTCCACGGAAACGAACCGCTGCCTGGGCTTGTACGTCTTTGACGAAGGTCGTGGAGAAGTTGTCACGTTGGGGGCAACGCACACGGTGCTGGCGACTGGCGGTGCAGGCAAGGTATACCTGTACACCACCAACCCGGATACCGCTACTGGCGACGGCATTGCGGCAGCCTGGCGCGCTGGCTGCGCGGTGAGTAATCTTGAGTTCATCCAGTTTCATCCCACCTGCCTTTATCACCCGGACGCCAGGTCGTTTCTAATCTCTGAAGCGGTGCGCGGAGAAGGCGGGCGGCTGGTCCTGCCTGATGGCACACGCTTCATGGCGGCGCATGACGAACGTCTGGAGCTGGCTCCGCGTGATGTGGTGGCGCGCGCCATTGATTTTGAGATGAAAAAGCATGGGCTGGATTGCGTCTATTTGGACATCGCTCACCAAAGCCCGGAATTCTTGCAAACGCACTTCCCCACCATCTTGGCACGTTGCCTGGAATTCGGAATTGACATCAGGCGTCAACCCATTCCCGTGGTGCCCGCCGCCCACTACACCTGCGGCGGTGTGCAAACCGACCTGCACGGGCGCACCGACCTTGCCGGGCTCTATGCGATCGGAGAGGCGGCTTGTACAGGACTGCACGGCGCCAACCGGCTGGCAAGCAACTCTCTGCTTGAATGCATGGTTTTTGCACGTGCAGCGGTGCAGACCATGGGCGGCGAAGCTGCGCCATCCGTTACGGCACTGCCCATCTGGGACGATAGTCTGGTCTCGGATCCAGACGAATGCGTGGTCATTTCCCACAACTGGGAGGAGTTGCGTCGCTTCATGTGGGACTACGTCGGCATTGTGCGCACCAACAAACGCCTGGAGCGGGCTGCCAATCGCATCGCACTGTTGCAGGCGGAGATTGAAGAGTTTTACTCTCATTTTGCGGTTACCCGCGATTTGCTGGAACTGCGCAATCTGGTACAGGTGGCGGACCTGATCGTTCGCAGCGCACAAAGTCGCCATGAAAGCCGCGGCCTGCATTTCAGTCGGGATTACCCGCACACGGAGGCGCTGGCTTTACCGACGGTGCTGTGGCCAGGCTCTGACGCGAGAGCGTCGAGCAAAAATGCCCCTTGTCATTGACATCGGCGCGCCTGAATTGACGTGTTGTGACCCGTGAAGGATGCAGGCGCACCGTGCAAACGCTGATCGATTTTGTCGCCACCCGAGGCGATCGGGGCTCGGCGCTGCGCGCGGCATTCGGCGCGCCACGCGAGGTGCTGGCCGCACACACCGTGGCCCAGGTGGTGCCGGTGCTGCAGGCCGTGGACGCCATGGCCCGGCAGGGCCGCTGGTGCGTCGGGTACCTGCGCTACGAGGCCGCCCCCGCCTTCGACACCGCGCTTGCGGTGCATGGCGGCAGCGATGGCCCGCTGGCGTGGTTCGGGGTACACGATGCCGCTCAGCCGTGGCCGCCCATGGACATCGGCGCCGGCGCGCCCGGCGCCGAGTGGCAGAGCGACTTGCCGCGCACCACGTTCGAGCAGCGCATGGCGGAGATTCACCAGGCCATCGCTGCAGGCCAGCTGTACCAGGTCAACTACACCGCGCCGCTGCAGGCCGAGTTTCGGGGCGATGCGCGGGCCTGGTTCATGAGGCTGCGCCAAGCGCAGCCCCATGGGTATGCCGCGTTCATCGACAGCGGAACAGAGCAGGTGTTGTCCGTGTCGCCGGAACTGTTCTTTGACTGGCGCGATGGCCGCATCCTGGCGCGACCCATGAAGGGCACGGCACCGCGCGGCGCCACCGCGGCAGATGACGAAGCGCTGGCGGCTCGACTTGCCGCGTCGCCGAAGGAGCGCGCCGAGAACGTCATGATTGTCGACCTGATCCGCAACGACCTGTCGCGCATTGCCAAGCCTTTTTCCGTTCGCGTGCCCCGGCTGTTCCACCTTGAGGCGCTGCCCACGGTGTGGCAGATGACTTCCGATGTCGAGGCGCTCACCCGGGACGGGACCACACTGGCCAACGTGTTCACGGCCTTATTTCCTTGCGGCTCGATCACCGGTGCACCCAAGGTGCAGGCCATGCGCATGATCTGCGATCTGGAGCCGCAACCGCGCGGCGTGTATTGCGGCGCGGTGGGCGTTGTCCGCCCGGGCGGGCATGCGACGTTCAACGTGGCGATCCGCACCGTGACCCTGCGCGGCACGGCGGCGAGCTGCGGTATCGGCAGCGGTATCACGGCCGATGCGCAGGCCGAGGGCGAATGGCAGGAGTGGCGCCACAAGCGTGCCTTTCTCGAACGCGCAAGCCAGCCGTTCGAATTGCTCGAAACCCTGGCACTGGAGGGCGGTGCCCTGCGCGACGCGCCGGCCCATCTGGCGCGCATGGCGGATGCGGCCGCGCATTTTGCCTACCCATGGGACGCAGCGCATGTCGCGGGCCGCTTGCGGCAACTGGTCGATGCGCACCTCCAAGGGCGCTGGCGGGTGCGCCTGCGGCTCGATGCCGGCGGACAGGTCCAGGCCGAGGCCTACGCGCTGGACCTGACGCCGACCCCAGTTCGCTTAAGACTGGCCACGAGCGCGCTCGAAGAGGCGGACAGTGAGTTCGTGCGCTTCAAGACCACGCGGCGTGCGCATTACGACGCGTTTGCCCCCAGCGAGCCTGACGTCTTCGACACCCTGCTGTGGAACCGGCGTGGAGAGATCACCGAGTGCACCCGCGGCAACGTGGCCCTGCTGCTGGATGGACGCTGGGTCACACCGGCGCTGCACTGCGGCCTGCTGGGCGGGATCGGGCGGGCCCGCTGGCTGCGCGAAGGGCGGTTGGCCGAAGCCGTGGTGCGGGTAGACGAGCTGCAGCGCGTGCAGGCGCTGGCCTTCGTGAACAGCCTGCGCGGATGGGTGGATGCCGTACTCGATGAACACCCACCGTCCGGTCGGAGAGCCTGAACAGGCTGATTGAATCCATGGGACTGGCTTATCGAAGCGGCCTGCGCCGTTGGCTGAAGGTGCCCGGCAGTCTGAGCCAGCACCTGGCCCGGCTCGGCCAGCGCTTCGAGGTGCAGGTGCTGAGTCAGCGTGTTGCGCCCCTGCGCCGGCATGAACAACAGGCGCTGGGCCTGCCGCGGAGCGGACTGACGGTGGTGCGCGAGGTCCTGTTGCGGGTCGATGGCGAACCGTTGGTATGGGCCCGCTCGGCCCTGCACCAGTCGGCCCTGGCCGGTCCCTGGAAAGCCTTGAAGGGTCTGGGCAGCCGCCCGCTGGCGCATTTGCTCTATGACGACCCCCGCATCCGGCGTAGCACCCTGCAGCCGCGTCGCCTGTCCCGCCATGGTCATACCCGACGGCACCTGCAGCGCCAGTGGCGCCAGGCCACCGGGTCGGATCCCTCGGCGCAGATGCTCTGGTCGCGCAATTCGATATTCAGTCGCCAGGGCGCCTTGCTGCGGGTGATGGAGACGTTCGTGCCGCATATGAAGGCGCTGGCGCGGCCCGGAGCCGGGGATTGCCCGCCACAAGGCGGGCAGCAATTGCAACCAAATAGACTCTCTAAATGTCCCCAATGTGACACGATTCGTAGTATGCTGCGCCGCAACATAACCGGCCAGAGGAAACCCCGTGTTCCGTACCCTGCTGAAATCCAAGATCCACCGGGTCGCCGTGACCCATTGCGAATTGCATTACGAAGGCTCGTGCGCCATCGATGAGAACCTGCTCGAGGCGGCCAACATCGCCGAGAACGAACAAATCCATATCTGGAACATCAACAACGGCGAGCGTTTCGTCACCTACGCCATCAAGGGCCAGCGCGGCACCGGCATGATCTCGGTCAACGGCTCGGCGGCGCGCCGCGCCGCCATGGGCGACTTGATCATCATCGCCTCGTTCGCCCAGGTGCACGAAGACCAGATGGCCACGCACAAGCCGCAACTGGTGTTTGTGGACGAGGCCAACCGCCAGATCGGCGCGCGCCAACACGTTCCAACGCAGCAGCTTTGAGATGAATGCTTCCCTGGCCGCGCGCAGTCTGCGCAGCGTGTGGCACCCCTGCACGCAGATGAAGCTGCACGAGGCGCAGCCGCCGATCGCGATCGCGCACGCCTCGGGACCCTGGCTGCACGACGTGGACGGCCGGCGCTACCTTGACGGCATCAGTTCCTGGTGGGTCAACCTGTTCGGCCATAGCCATCCGCACATCCAGGCCGCACTGGCCGACCAGTTGGAGCGGCTCGACCATGTGATGCTCGCCGGCTTCACCCATGCACCGGTGGTGGAACTGTCCGAGCGCCTGGCCGCGCTGACCGGCCTGGGCCACGCGTTTTATGGCAGCGACGGCGCCTCGGCCACCGAGATCGCACTCAAGATGAGCGCGCATTTCTGGCGCAACAGCGGCCGGCCGGCCAAGAACCGCTTCATTGGGTTGGCCGGTGGCTACCACGGTGAAACCGTGGGTGCGCTGGCCGTGACCGACATCGCGATCTTTCGCGAAGCCTATGCGCCGCTGGTGCGCCTGGCCGCTACCGTGCCCAGCCCCGACGCGCGCGGCGCGCGTCTCGGCGAGAGCGCGTTTGAGGTGGCCCGGCGCAGCGCCGCGGCGCTGCAGGCCTGGCTGGCCGAGCACCACGAAGAGACCGCGGCGCTGATCGTCGAGCCCCTGGTGCAGTGCGCGGCCGGCATGGCCATGCATGACCCTGAGTACCTGCGCCTGGCGCGCGCGCTGTGCGACCGCTACGAGGTGCATCTGGTGGTGGACGAAATCGCCACCGGCTTCGGGCGCACCGGCACGATGTTCGCGCACCAGCAGGCCGGCATCCGGCCCGACCTCATCTGCCTGTCCAAGGGACTGACCGGCGGCACTTTGCCGCTGTCGGCCGTGCTGACCACCGACGCGGTCTACGAGGCCTTTTACGACGACCAGCTGGCGCGCGGCTTCCTGCATTCGCACTCGTACACCGGCAACCCGCTAGCTTGCCGCGCTGCGCTGGCCACGCTCGAGATCTTTGAACAGCAAGACGTGCTGGCGCGCAACGCGGTGCTGGCGCGTGCGCTCGATGAAGCGTTCGCACCGCTGACGAGTCATCCTCGCGTGCGCCATGCGCGCCACCTCGGCATGATCTGGGCCTGGGATGTAGAAACCGCCCTGCCCGATTTCGCGAGCCGATACCACCGGCACGCGCTGGCGCACGGCCTGCTGCTGCGCCCGATCGGCCGCACGATCTACGCCATGCCGCCCTATGTGCTGGATGCCGAGGCCGTGCAATGCCTCGCGCAAGGCGCGCTGGCCGCGCTTGAAGCTACCCTGGCTGAAGAGACGCCCGCATCATGAATTCCTACTTCATTACCGGCACCGACACCGGCGTCGGCAAGACCCTGGTGTCGGCCGCGCTGCTGCACACGCTGGCCAGGCGCCACCCGCGCGTGGTCGGCATGAAGCCCGTGGCCGCCGGCAGGGTGCGCCATGGCGATGGCTGGGCCAGCGAAGACGCGCTGGCGCTGCGCGCAGCCTCCACTGTCGAAGTACCGCCCGAACTGGACAACCCCGTCCTGCTGCCCGACCCGCTGTCGCCGCACATCGCGGCCGAACGCGCCGGTGTGCGCATCGACATCGAGCATCTGGTGTCCTGCTACCGCGAGCTCGCACGCCGCGCCGATGCCGTGGTGGTGGAAGGCGCGGGCGGTTTCCACGTGCCGCTGTCGGACAGCAGCACCGGCGCCGATCTTGCGCAGGCGCTGGCCCTGCCCGTGGTGCTGGTGGTGGGCCTGCGCCTGGGTTGCCTGAATCACGCCCTGCTGACTGCCGAAGCCATCCGCGCGCGCGGCCTCCTGCTCGCCGGCTGGGTGGCCAACCGCATCGACCCTGCAATGCAGGCGCAAGAAGAGAATATCGCCTGGCTGCAGCGCCAACTCGCCGCGCCGCTGCTGGCCGACATCGCCTATCAGGACGCCCCTGACCCGCGGGCCATCGCCCTCCACCTGCCATGACCCTGAACACCCACCCTTCCTGGATCGACGAATTCCCGGCGCGCATCGCCGAGCTGGACCGCGCCCACCTGCGCCGCCGCCGCCGCGTGGTCGTGCCCGAAAGCGGGGCCCGCCTGCAGGTCGATGGCCAGTCCATGCTCGCGTTTTGCAGCAACGATTACCTGGGCCTGGCCAGCCATCCCGCGCTGGTGCAGGCCGCCTGTGCCGGCGCCCACGAGTTCGGCGTGGGCGCCGGCGCCTCGCCGCTGGTCAGCGGCCACAGCGCGGCCAACGAGGCGCTCGAGCAGGCGCTGGCCCGCTTTGCCGAACTGCCGCGTGCCCTGTATTTTTACGCCGGCTACGCCACCAACATCGGCATCGTGCCTGCGCTGGTCGCCGAAGGCGACGCGCTGTTCTCCGACGCGCTGAATCACGCCTGCCTGATCGACGGCGCCCGCTTGTCGCGCGCGCACATCCACCGCTATGCGCATGCCGACCTGGGCGCGCTGGACGCGGCACTCAGCCAAAGTCCGGCGCGGCGCAAGCTCGTGATCAGCGACGCCGTGTTCAGCATGGACGGCGACATCGCCGACATTCCCGCGCTGCTGGCGCTGTGCGAGCGGCACGACGCGCTGCTGCTGCTCGACGATGCGCACGGTTTCGGCGTGCTGGGTCCCGAAGGCCGCGGCAGCCTCGCGAAGTTTGGCCTGACCGGGGCCCGGGCCTCGCGCCGCGTGCTCTACATGGCCACGCTGGGCAAGGCCGCCGGTGTGGCGGGCGCCTTTGTGGCCGGTGACGATGCGCTGGTCGAATGGCTGCTGCAAAAAACCCGCAGCTACATCTTTGCCACGGCCGCGCCGGCGCTGCTGGCCAGCGCCCTGCGCGCAAGCCTGCGCCTGATCGAAACCGAACAATGGCGCCGCGACCACCTGAGTCGGCTGATCGCACGGCTGCGCGACGGCCTGCAGCCGATCCTGCGCGGCACGCCCTGGCAGCTCGGCGATTCCGTCACCGCCATCCAGGCGCTGGTGATCGGCCCCAACGATGAGGCCCTGGCCGTGATGGAAGGCTTGCACGAGCGCGGCCTGTGGGTGCCGGCGATCCGCCCGCCCACCGTGCCCGCCGGCACGGCCCGGCTGCGCATTGCGCTGTCGGCCGCGCACAGCGAGGCCGATGTGGACCGCCTGATCCAGGCACTCGCCGAGCTGGCACCGAGATCGCCGCTTGAGCGCCCGTCCGCAGCGCTCGAACCCACCCTTGCCTGAGAATAATCCCACTTAACTGGAGACCACAATGCCCGCCACCCTTGAACACCCCGTGACCCTGCACCGCCCGCCGCGCCCCCCGGTTGATCCCGTCGCACCGGCTACTCCACGCTGGCGCGTGGAGGACGTGCAGGCGCTGTTCGAGCTGCCGTTCCCGGAGTTGCTGCACCGCGCGCAGACGATTCACCGTGCTAACTTCGACCCGACCCTGGTCGAGTTTGCGACGCTGTTGTCGGTCAAGACCGGCGGCTGCCCTGAGGACTGCGGTTACTGCCCGCAGGCGGCCCGTTACGACACCGGTGTGCAAGCCTCCAAGCTAATGGAGCCGGCCGAGGTGCTTGCTGCCGCGCAGCGCGCCAAAGACGCCGGCGCCACGCGCTTTTGCATGGGCGCGGCCTGGCGCGCGCCGAAGGATCGCGATATCGAGAAAGTGGCCGAACTGGTGGCCACCGTGAAGGCGCTGGGCCTGGAGACCTGCGCCACGCTGGGCATGCTCGAAGACGGCCATGCCGAGACGCTGCGCGATGCGGGACTGGACTACTACAACCACAACCTCGACAGCGCGCCCGACTTCTACGGCGACATCATCACCACGCGTGACTACCAGGACCGGCTCGACACCCTGGGGCGCGTGCGCGGCGCGGGCGTGAAGGTCTGCTGCGGGGGCATCGTGGGCATGGGCGAATCGCACACCCAGCGCGCCGGCCTGATCGCACAGCTGGCCAACCTCGCGCCCTACCCCGAGTCGGTGCCCATCAACCACCTGGTGCGCGTGCAGGGCACGCCGCTGGCCGAGCAGGCGCCGCTGGATCCGTTCGAGTTCGTGCGCACGATTGCGGTGGCGCGCATCACCATGCCGCTGGCGCGCGTGCGCCTGTCCGCCGGGCGCCAGCAGATGGGCGACGCCATCCAGGCCCTGTGCTTCCTGGCCGGCGCCAATTCCATTTTCTACGGCGACAAGCTGCTGACCACCGGCAACCCCGACACCCAGGCCGACCTGGATCTGCTGCAACGCCTGGGCCTGAAACAGGGCCAGCCCGTTCCCCTGAGCCAGTAAGCCCTCGCATGAACGAAGCCACCGCCCCGCGCAAACCGCTGACCCTGCACCGCCTGCGCGAGATGCACGCGGCCGGCGACAAGATCGCCATGCTGACCTGCTACGACGCGACCTTCGCGACACTGCTCGACGCCGCTGGCGTGGACTGTCTGCTGGTGGGCGATTCGCTGGGCATGGTGTTGCAGGGCCACGCCAGCACGGTGCCGGTGACACTGGACGAGATGGCTTATCACACGCGCTGCGTGGCACGCGGCAACCAGACAGCCTGGGTGATCGGCGACCTGCCGTTTGGCAGCTACCAGGCATCGAAAGAACAAGCGCTGCATAGCGCCGTCACGTTGATGCAGGCCGGCGCTCACATGGTCAAGCTCGAGGGCGGTGGCTGGACCACGGAGACCGTGCGCTTCCTCGTAGAGCGCGGCATCCCGGTCTGCGCCCACCTGGGCCTGACACCGCAATCGGTGCATGCGCTGGGCGGCTACCGCGTCCAGGGCCGCAACATGGAGGGCGCCGCGCAGTTGCGGCAGCAGGCCGGTGAACTGGCCGAGGCCGGCGCTGCCATGCTGGTGCTCGAGCTGATTCCTTCGACGCTGGCCGGGGAGGTGACAACCGCGCTGCCGATTCCCGTGATCGGCATCGGTGCCGGTGTGGACTGCAGCGGCCAGGTGCTGGTGCTGCATGACATGCTGAATCTCACTGCAGCCAGGCTGCCGCGCTTTGTGCGCAACTTCATGGCCGGCAGCGCCAGCGTCGAGGACGCGGCGCGCCGTTATGTGGCCGCCGTCAAGGACCAGAGTTTCCCCGACCCCGCCCTTCACACCTACTGAACTCGCACTGACTCAGCGCCATGCAAATCGCCCACACCATCGCCGAGCTGCGGCACCTTCTGCGGCACAGCCAGCACCCGGTCTTCGTGCCCACCATGGGCAATCTGCACGACGGCCATCTGGGCCTGATCGGGCAGGCCAAGGCGCTGGGCGATGTGACGGTCGCGAGCATCTTCGTGAACCGCCTGCAGTTCCTGCCGCACGAAGACTTCGACACCTATCCGCGCACCTGGGAGTCGGATTGCGCCAAACTCGCCGCCGCCGGTTGCGACGTGCTGTTCGCGCCCAACGAGAAAGAGCTCTACCCCGAGCCGCAGGTCTACAAGGTGCACCCGCCCGCCGAACTGGCCGACATCCTGGAGGGCCACTTCCGCCCCGGCTTCTTCGTCGGTGTGAGCACGGTGGTGATGAAACTGTTTGCCTGCGTGTTCTCCGAGGCCCAAGGCCGGCGCGCGGCGGTGTTCGGCAAGAAGGACTACCAACAACTCATGGTCATCCGCAACATGGTTCAGCAGTTTGCGTTGCCGATCGAGATCGTCGCCGGCGAAACGCAGCGCGCGCCCGATGGGCTGGCGCTGTCGTCACGCAACGGCTACCTCAGCGAGACCGAGCGCGCCGAGGCCGTGCAGCTGTCTCTGGCTATCCAGCAGCTGGCGCGCGACGCGCAGAAAGCGGGCACCGGCCTGGCCGAGCGGTTGCCCGACATCGAGGCACACGTCACAGCGACCCTCGTGCGGCGCGGCTGGACACCCGACTACCTGACGGTGCGCCGCCGCTCGGATCTGCAGCCACCACAGGCCGGCGATGCCGTGGTGGTTCTGGGGGCCGCGAAGTTGGGCGCAACGCGACTCATCGACAATCTGGAAGTCTGATCGGGGCTAACTGCCGAAAGCAGCCGCAAAGCGCTTGAGAGGTCTTCGCACATCCGGGCCGCTTCAGGCCGATCTTGTGCTGGTCAGCGACAAGCGATCGCGCCGGCGAGCCAGTCGATCGGTTCGTTACCCCGGATCGCGCGAAGGTCACTCGGCAGAGGGCTATGACGGCAGCGGTGGAGGGTGGTCGGAATCAAGGCTGTTCTGACTGAAACTCCGTTCAGATGACACCGAGCTTGTGGAATTCATTGCGCAGGCGTGTCACCACGTCGGGCCAGTGCAACGATATCGAGCCTGTTCTTCCTCAGGAACGCGTTCCACTGCGTCTGCTCGATGGGACCTGCCACGAAAGTGGCACCCAGACCGGCAGGCCAGGAGGCGGGCACGGACATTTTTCGGCGCGCGACCGAAGGGGGCGTTAGGAGCAGGTCGCGAATGACCGGGGAACGGTAGGCATTTGGACTGCCGGTAAGCCGACACTGGCGACCGGCAACAAACGCTGCATTACGGTCATTTGCGGTGTAACTTGTGACTGTTCGCTCCGGGCCAATGGTCGACGCCGAAGAGTATTGCTCGAATGCGAGCACACGCCCAGCAATAGGGGCACTGGTGGATGCACTTGGGTGTGAACTGCAGCACGAACCCGCGACCCGGCCTGTGACGGGCCCTGGGACCCGCATTTGCCGCCTACCTACGGTAATTGGGGCTGTAGTGGGGTGGGATTATTGAAAGTAGGGGCAGGTCAGGTGATGAAGATTGAGGTACATCGCCAGCGCGCTGATCGCCGATGGACCTCCCTTGTGTGGATGTATCCGAATTTTTGTGTGAAGAGGCCGGGAAGTTTCACGAACTCAGAGAACTGAATTTGTGAAACGCTCGTCAAAGATTATGGCGAATTGGTTGGCCGCTTCCTTCCATGTGCGCGGGGGCATGTTCCAGTCCTTCGTGATGTTGCGCAGCGCCAGGAACAACAGCTTGGTGGCTGCCGCGTCGTTGGGGAAGTGCCCCGGTTCTTCACGATCTTTCCCAGCCGCATGTGCAGACTTTCGATGGCATTGGTCATGGCTTTGGGTGTACCGATAGGCTGGTCGAGCTGCTTGATTTCCGCAAGATACCCTGGTTGCGCGGAAAACAAAAACAGGACTTCGTACAACGGCGGCATGGACAGGATGCCGAAGGATGGTGCGGAGAAAAGCGCTGAATTCAGGCTGAATTTTGTCGCACGATTTCCCGTGGGACGTGGAGCAATGCTATCGCACAGTGGGGCTTGAAGAACGAGCGGCGCATGAGATTCTGAATGCATGGACAGCACGTTGCCCGTCCTTTTTAACCCTTCAGGAGCTCCCATGAAATTCTCGAAAGCCGAAATCGAAGCCGTCATTGAAGCATCGCCCCGCACCACCGTCCCCTTCAACAAGCTGATCCTGTCGGACACCTGCCAGGCGCGGTCGGCGGGCAGCACGTCGAAGATGAGCATCGCCGAACTGGCGGCGTCCATCAAGGAAAGCAATGTCCTGCAAAACCTGATCGTCTTGAAGGGCGCACGCGGCCTGTTCGAGGTCTGTGCAGGCGGTCGCCGTCTCGAAGCGTTGACCCTGCTGGTCAACAACGGCGATATTGCAGAAAACTACCCCGTTCCTGTGTTGATCGTGCCCGCCGACAAGGCCCTGATTGCCAGTCTTTCAGAAAATGTCTTTCACATCCCCATGCACCCTGCCGACGAGTACACCGCCTTTGCCAAGCTGATCGGGCAGGGCAAGTCGGTCGAAGACGTAGCTGCGGCCTTCGGCGTCACGCCACTGGTGGTCAAACGCCGCATGAAGCTGGCGACCGTGTCTCCGCAACTGATGACACAGTTCCGCGAAGACAAGATCGGCCTGGACTGCCTCATGGTGCTGGCCTCGGTCGATGACCACGACAAGCAGGAGCAAGCCTGGGCTGGTTTGCCGGAGTGGAATCGTCGACCTGACTACCTGCGCCAATTGCTCACGCAGGGTGAAATCGAGTCTGACCGTGACCCCGTGGCCCTGTACGTGACCGTCAAAGCCTACGAGAAAGCCGGTGGCACGCTGCGGCGTGATTTGTTCAGCGACGACGACAAGAAAGCCTACCTGCTGGACGCCCCGCTGCTGGACAGGCTGGCCACCGACAAGCTGCAGAAGAAGGCCAAGCAAGTCGCCGCCGAAGGCTGGAAATGGGTCGATGTCCGGGTGCGCTACAGCTACGACGAATTCGTCAAGTACGGCGAACTGCGCAAGACCCGGCGCGAGCCGACCGAGCAGGAAGCCGCCAGCCTTGTCGAAATCGAAACCAAGATGGCAGCCGTGCATGAGCAGATGGAGGCCGTGGCCGAAGCAGAAGTTGACGAGGGCGATGAAGACAGCGCGTATGAGAAGCTCGAAATCGAGTCCGAGGGCTTGCAGGCGAAGATCAAGGCACTGGAAGACGTTCTCAGCGTCTGGCCCGCCGACCTGATGGCCCAGGCCGGATGCGTGGTTTATGTGGGCAACGATGGCACAGCAGCACTCAAGTGCGGCTTGGTCCGCCCCGAAGACCGCAGCGGCATGGCACAAGCGGCGCGGCTGGCAGGCGAGGGCGGTGACGACGAATCGCTGGTGTCGCTGCCGTCACCCAAGACCCGACCGGTTCATTCTGACAAGCTGATGCGCCGCCTCACTGCCCACCGCGTGGCTGCCGTCCAGGCCGAACTGATTGATCGCCCTGACGTGGCGCTGGCCGCGATCACGGCCCATCTGGCCGGGAAGCTGCTGATTGACGGTTACCGCCGCCACTACGGCAGTGAAGAGGCTTTGACGATGAGCGCGATCAACACCCATACAAGCCTGCCTTCCGAAGCCGAAGACATGAAGGCCTGCGCCGCGTGGCAGAAGGTGGACGCCGAGCGGGCAGCCTGGGCGGCACGACTGCCGGAATCGGTGGATGCGATCTTTCCGTGGGTGTTGGCGCACGACCAAGCCACGGTGCTGCAATTGCTGACTTTCCTTGTTGCCTCAACCGTGACGGGTGTCTACGGTGTGGAGCGCAGCAAGCAGAGTACCGACCCGCTGGCTGCGGCATTGGGGCTGGACATGAGCAACTGGTGGTCTGCCACCGGCCCATCGTATTTCAACCATGTCTCCAAGGGGCGCATCCTCGACGTGGTGACAGAGGCCGTTGACGCCAATGCGGCCAGTCCGCTGGCAGCGCTCAAGAAGGATGCCGCCGTGATGGGGGCCGAGCAGACGATGGCGGGAACGGGGTGGTTGCCTTCGTGCCTTCGGACAGTAACCAACCCCCGAGTCGACGAGGAAGTCCTAACCGACGTGCGGGAAGATTCCGATGAGGTGGCGTTGTCGGTATAAACGTGACCCTGCGAGCCAGGGTTTCCCCGTCAGGGCGAGGCGGTACAGGGTGTGGAGATAGACCCGCGCCGTCTTCTCTCTGTTGGACAGCTGCAGTTGTAGCTGTGGTGATCCTTGGCCTTGAAAAGTGTCAGAAATATTGTCATAATTCCACCAATCAAGAGCTATCACCATGCAAACCCTCGCCAAACAAGTGCTGGAGCACGCTTCCCGGTTGCCGGAGGGCACACCTTTGGTCGCCAAAGAACTGTTGCACCTGGGCAATCGAGCGGCGGTGGACCAAGTGCTGTCCCGCCTTGTGGGGCGCGGCACCTTGCTGCGCGCAGGGCGAGGCATCTATGTCCTGCCCGTCGAGAGTCGCTTTGGCTCGCGTGCTCCCTCAACTCTGAAGATGGTCGAAGGTCTGGCAAGCCAGCGCGGTGAAACCATCGTGTCGCATGGTGCCGCCGCCGCCAACGCGCTGGGCTTGACCACGCAGGTGCCTATGCGGGCGGTCTATCTCACGTCCGGGCGCAGTCGCCAGTTGAAACTGGGCGCACAGACGGTCGAGTTCCGGCACGCACCAATCTGGCAATTGATCTTCCCCGGCCGAGCTGCCGGTGATGTGGTGCGGGCGTTGGCCTGGCTGGGCCCAGAAAAAGCTGGCGAAGCCATCCGTAAACTGAGTGCCAAACTACCTGCCGCGGAACTGAAAGAAGTAGCGTCGGCGCGTGCACGCCTGCCAACCTGGATGGCCCAAGAGGTCAGTGCATTGGTGGCCCATGGCTGAGTTCTTCCAGCTCTCCCCTCCAGAACGTCTGGAAGCGCTGAATACGGCGGCCAATACATCCGGTCTATTGCCCCACCTGCTGGAAAAAGACATATGGGTGGTTTGGGCATTGCAACACCTCTTCACTGGCCCCTACGCTCAGCACCTCGTCTTCAAGGGCGGCACATCCTTGTCAAAGGCCTATGGTGTCATCCGTCGCTTCTCCGAAGACGTGGACCTGACCTATGACATCCGAGCCATCGCAAGCGATTTGATTGGCGACACGGGTTCGCCCTTGCCGGCCAGCAAGAGCCAGGAAAAGAAATGGAGCAAGGAGATTCGTGCGCGCCTCTCAAGCTGGGTCGATGCCGAGATCGTGCCTCGGCTCAAACAAGACCTTTTGCAGCAAGGCCTGCCAGCAGCAGTCCGGGCCGAAGGCGACAAAGTTTTTATCGACTACGAACCACTGGCCAGCGGTACAGGCTATGTTCCTCCGTCCGTCATGCTGGAGTTCGGTGCCCGCTCCACTGGTGAACCCAGCGAGCCACGCGCCATCCGCTGTGATGCTGCCGCGCATCTGGTGGGGGTGGCGTTTCCTACCGCAACGCCACAAGTCATGCGCGCCGAGCGAACTTTTTGGGAAAAGGCCACGGCCATTCACGTCTTTTGCGCTCAAGGTGAGTTCCGTGGAGGTGACCGCTTTGCTCGTCACTGGCATGACGTGACTCGACTTGATGCCGCCGGGTTCGCAGACGCTGCCATCGCTGACAAAGCCCTTGCCCAGGCTGTCGCTGATCACAAGAGCGTGTTCTTTGCAGAAAAGGACGGGCGCGGTGATGTGATCGACTACCACGCCGCCGTCTCCGGTGGACTCCAGCTCGTGCCTGCCGACGGCCCGCTGGCCAAGTTGGCTGCCGACTACCAGCACATGGTCGATGACGGTTTATTCCTTGACGATGCCGAGTCCTTCGAGGCGTTGCTGGAGCGATGCAGAGTCATCCAGCGCAAAGCCAATGTGACTTGATCATCAGAATTGAATGCGGTTGCCAGTCATTGAAGGACACTGTGCGCGGTCTTTGTCGTTGATTGACGTGGCAGCGCCTGACGGGCGGGTGAAGCACCCAGGTAGGCACCAGCCGATCTGATTCTCGAATGTCCAGCCAGTTCGGACACGGCTTGCCGCGCCGCCTGATCAACCTCCGGCGACAAGCTTCCACTACCGCGCACCGGCGGTGGTTGCCCCGTCAACGTTTCAAAATGCTGGATCAGTGCCTGATGGCGCAATCCATGCGCCGTGACGCCCAGCGCCCGAAACGTAATCCCGAATTTCTCCAGCACATAGTCAAAACGCCGCAGGTTCTGCTTCAGGTCATTGGCTGGATTTCCCATGTGGGCACCCAGGCTGCTGACAACGTCCTGTGCGAAATCGACAGCCGCCCGTCTGTCAGAACTGTCCAGGGGGATGAAACGCACCCGCCCGCCCTTGCCCTTGATCCTCACATACTGATCCGCCACCTTGTCTTCGTACGCCAGTCCGGTCGCCTCAAACGGCACAACGCTTTCAAATGGGCGAAACAGCACCGCCTCCTTGCGTCGCAGCCCCATGGCCTGGATCAGCCGCAGTGACGCGCCGACGTGCGGGTCATAGGCGCACACCTGCCCGATGACCCCTTGAATGTCCACGCCCTGCGCGGACCAACTCTTGTCCCGCTGTGCATATTCATGCCGCTGGTATTCTTCGACGCTGAGACCGTAATGCGCCGGTCCCCGCACAAAGCCATGCTTGCCCATCCACATGCCCAGCCCGCGCAGGAAACTCAGGTAAGTCTGAATCGTGGCTGGAGCGAGATGTTCCCGCTGCCAGACGTGCACCATGGCATGAATGTGCTTTTGTCCCAGGTTGCGCGGATCGGGCATCGTGTTGAACCCGGCCTTGGCTTTCAGGTCACGAAAGAACCGCCGCAGAAACTGGGCGCGCTCGTGCCGTGTCTTGTGGGACACGGTTTTATCCAGTGAGGTGTGCAGGGTGTTGAAGAGTTCCAGCAGCACCTCCAGCACCTTGAGCGGTGGTGCCTTGCCAGGCGGATAGCCCGCAAGGATGTCTTGGGCAGTTTTGTTCGCCCATTGCTGACGGCGCGTGGGTTCACTGGCGAACAGGCGGCCGGGACTGGCCGAAACTTGTTGTCGACGACGAGAGGTTTTGTGTTGCACGGCGTTGCCTTTCCATTTCGTGGATGTCTGCCCGCCGCCCGAACGACGGGCAGATATTGAAAAACCGTGGAATCTCGAAGCTATCACCCACCGGGCGGATTCCGTCGCACGGCAGGTCGGTGGTCAAAAATTCCGGCGCAGCACGCGGCCACCCGATGTGCGGCACCTACCCAAGGTTTTGCCAGCCAGCGCGTCAGCGCTGGCCAGCTCGGTCTTCCTTAAAAATGAAACATGTGATCCGTCCCACCTGTGCATTTCTGCAACCATGGGGTTGGTGATGCCGACCCGCCTCAAGGGCGTGTCGCAGGGCATCCGTGACAAGGTCAGGCCTTGCACGTACTGGTGGATCAGTTCTGGATTCGTAGCGCCATCCACTCGCATGGGTCCACCCCTGACCGAAAGTCCAGGGCAGTGCCGAGTTGGTGAGCGGAAACGCGCGGGGAGCCTAAAGAGGCAAACACAACCGCGCGCTGCGTGAAACGCGTGCTCAAAGGATGGCGGGAACAGGAGTACGGCATCAGGTGCCGACCAGGTGCTCGAAAACCGTGGCGCGTTTCAGGGAAAGCCCAGCGATGAACGCTGGCATGGCCACAAGGGGTTGCACTACGAAGAAAACCACGGGGCCATCACCTCACGGGGCGATGGCTATTCCGGTTCAAGGCCCGGAGTTGGGGGGCAGGTAACGACTGCGACGCCTTGCGCTCCACGATGGAGCCGGGCCGGGACGGCCCTCGGGAACCTGTAGTTGACGCCGACCCAGAGGATGAGTCAAGCAGGCATGCCGGAAAGGGTGTCGATTTGCCTGTGGTTTCGGATGGCGATTGACGAATCGGGATGTGCCCGTGAGCCGAGTTTATTGTCCCGAAGAGATTGAAAGTGAGGCTGGATGCGGGCTTGACAAGGGAAATTGCGGCCTCTGGTCTCGGACGGGACTCCTCACGGCGTTGACCTTGGATTCGATGCGACGGCTCCCATCCGGCGCGAAGGGGTTGACGCGACAACTTTGGGTGAGACCGTAGTGACACACACGTAGCCCCTGCCAAATTCGACGACTCCAGGTGTCACAGAAGTAACGGCATTTCGCATGTCAGGTGACACCAGTTCAGACCTGATGTCGACATCGAGTTCATTCAGTGGGGATTGCGTGTGGCGCGGTCAGCTTGCGATGCCGATGCTGATCAACCTGAAACCATGATTTGGAGATTTTTATGGAATTGACTGTCAGAGCGGTGGATGTCGGATCGGGCAACACCAAATTCGTGACGCATGCAGATGGTACAGACATCCGCTGCGCCAGCTTCCCTTCGATCGCGTACCCGTCCGGCAACGACTCACCCTCGTGGCCAGCCAGTGAACGAAAGAAGACCGTGTGTATTCCCATCGGCCAGTTGTTCTACGAGGTCGGGCCGGACGTGAGTCTTGCGGCCGACACCTTTCGGGCAAAGCAACTGCATGACGAATACACGGAAACACCGGAGTACATGGCGCTGCTGCGCGGCGCCCTCAGCATGATGAAAGTGAGCCACATCGATTTGCTGGTGGTCGGCTTGCCGGTGGCGCTCTTGGCTGTCAAGAAGGCCTCACTGGAGAAGGCCATGATGGGTCGGCATGACATTGGCGGCGGCAAAGCCGTGACGGTGGGCAAGGCGTTGGCTGTGGCCCAGCCGCAGGGAGCATTGGTCCACTATGCCTCCGAGCACCAGAAGATGGCGACGATCGGCAACGAGCTGAGTCTGATCATCGATCCTGGGGCTAGGACTTTCGACTGGCTGGTGGCGCGCGGCATGCGGCTCGTGCAGAAGCAAAGCTACTCGTTCAATCGCGGCATATCTGACGTGCTGCGGCTGCTGGCCGCAGAGATTACGAAGGAGATCGGCTCGCCTTACCGGGACTACGACGCCATCGACTTGGCACTGCGCACGGGCAAACATCCGGTGATTTTTCAGAAGCCACATGACATGAAGCGCTTGCTGCCGTTGGCTGAGACGGTTGCCGAGCAGGCCGTTTCGACGATGAAAGAGTGGATCGAGGCCCCGCATAGCCTGCAAAACATCATTCTCGTGGGCGGGGGAGCCTTCTTGTTCAGGAAGGTGGTGAAGGCGGCCTTTCCGAAGCACCGTATCCATGAGGTGAAGGAACCCATGTTCGCCAACGTGCGGGGCTTCCAGCTTGCGGGGCAGAACTATGCGCGCAGCGCGATTGGGGCACCGACGCGGGAGCGCGTACAGGTGATGCAGGGAGACGGGCGATGACCATCGATGCACAGAAAGATGCCAAGCCCATCCGTCTTGTGTTCGAGCTGGCGCGCGCTGACCATCCGCGCCTGTACGACGATCTGGCGCAATTCCACAAGGGCACCAAGCGGGTCAATCGCCTGCGTGTGTTGGCCTATGACGGTTTGCTGGCACAGAAAGGGGTGTTCGCAGGGGGCGATCACGCTTTCCGTCATCAGGTTTTGCCAAGCGGCGCGCAAGAGGGCAGCGGTGAAGTCACCAACGACCTGTTCGCACCATCAATTGAGGAATGAGGTGCCTATGAAGAAACACAGGCATCCGGGATCAGGCAGCCAATGGGTCAGTGCGTCGGAGCTTGCCCAAATGGGAAAGTGCGAGCGGCTGGCGGCGTTCGAGCATCTTTACGGAAGTCGCCGGTCGCTCAAGCAAGAGAAGGACAGGCGCCGAGGACTGGTCGAACACGAACAGTTCTACAGGCAGGGACTGGCGGCAACGTCTGTCCACTGTGTGCGAAGAGTGCCATGCTTTGTTGCCACTTGCTTGTTCGGCGAATTTTGGCTGACGCGGATGTCGAGCCGCTGGTCTGTACTTCAGCGCCTTATTCATCTCGTCGTGGTCACTTTGGCGCGGAGTGTTCAAAGGTGGACCAGTCCGCACAGAGGTGACAAATGACGATGCCTGCCTGGGTGACCTTTGGCACCGCTGTCCTTGGCCTGTGCACCGTTGTGGCACTGGTGCACCGACGCTCGCCGGTGTCCATGGCTGTCGAAGCGGAGCGCGCATCCAGGCCGGAAGAGCTGTCAGACGCGAAGCTGGTGCACATGGAGAGACTGTTTTGTGTGTCCAAACCCGTCGGACTGGTTGCCAAGCTCGATCGGGCATATCAGATGCCTTCAGATCTGGTCGTGCTGGTGGAATTTAAGAGCCGGTGGATAAACAGGCCTTTCCTGTCTGATGTGATCCAGCTTTCGGTGCAGAGGATGGCGGTTGAAAGCCAGGCGCGACAGGCCGTGGCGTCTCACGGGTATGTCGTGGTCAAAGCACCGGGCAAGTACGCCCCGCAGACGGCGCATCGTGTCGAGCTGATGTCCGATGAACAGGTACTCATTGTGGTCCAGCGGCGTGAGGAAATTCTTGCGGGACGGGTTGCGCCAAGGTACCCCGAGTCCCGAAAGATGTGCCGCACATGTGCATTCAGATCGCAATGCGATGGTTGACCTCGCCTGGGGTACCCAAATTCGAGCGACGGTGATCGGCGCGCATGGGCGGGCGTCGTTTCCATAAGCCGGTTGCCTGCATCTGCCAAACATGGGGTTGCAGCCGATATTTTGAGTGTTCTCATAGATAGATCCAAGGCAAATCCTTGGGAATTAACGAATGAAAATGGAGGTGGGAAATGGCTGGCGGAATTGAAAAATTGACGGCCCTTAAGGTTGCCCGTCTCTCCAAGCCTGGGAGATACGGAGATGGCAAGGGACTTTGTTTACAAATTACCAAGACCGGTGTGAAGAGCTGGGTCTTTCGATTCGAGCGCGATGGGAAAGAGCGGCTCATGGGTTTGGGGCCGCTGCACACGGTGAGCCTTGCGGACGCCCGGGAGAAGGCGCGCGTGGCGCGGGCCAGTTTGATCGAAG
Organism: Rhodoferax sediminis; assembly: GCF_006970865.1. NCBI lineage: Bacteria > Pseudomonadati > Pseudomonadota > Betaproteobacteria > Burkholderiales > Comamonadaceae > Rhodoferax > Rhodoferax sediminis. The sequence goes on along the minus strand of NZ_CP035503.1, from coordinate 3,191,845 downwards.
GCATTGACCCTCTTGCGAAGCGACATGAAGCGGTTGCTTCGAACAAGGCGGAGCAAGCGAGCAACCTGGATTTCGACACTTGCGTCCGGCTGTATATCGCAAGTCGCGAGGCCGAATGGAAGAACCCCAAGCACCGGCAGCAATGGGAAAACTCATTGAAAATGCATGTATCCCCGCACTTTGGCGCCATCCATGCGCGCAGGATCGACACGCCACTTGTGTTAAAGGCCTTGGAGCCGATCTGGAAGACGAAAACAGAAACGGCTTCGCGTATTCGAGAGAGGATAGAGCGCGTTCTTTCGTGGGCGACCACCCGTGGATACCGCGAAGGTGACAACCCGGCGCGCTGGAACGGGCACTTGGAGGAACTGCTGTCCAAGCCGTCGAAGCTTAAGAAGGTTCAGCATCATCCGGCTTTGCCTTTTGCCGAGATTGGCGACTTCTTCAAGGCCGTAAAGGCTGAGAAAGGAGTGGGAGCGCGGGCACTGGAGTTCACGATTCTCACTGCTTGCCGGACAGGCGAGGTGCTAGGTGCACTGTGGCACGAAGTGGATCTGGAGAATCGGCAGTGGACTATTCCGCCGGAGAGGATGAAGGCGAGCAGGCCGCACAGGATTCCTCTGGTTGCGGCGACGGTGGCATTGCTGAAACAGCAGGTTGGTCAAGATCCCACATTCGTATTTCCTGGGGCCAAGCAGGGAAAATCGATATCCAATATGGCGATGCTCATGGTGTTGCGGCGGATGAAGCGCGATGATCTCACGGTCCACGGGTTTCGCTCGACGTTTCGAGACTGGGCTGCGGAATGCACAGACTACCCGAGCGAAATGGCCGAGCTTTCTTTGGCGCATACTGTGGGGACCGCAGTCGAGAATGCTTACAGGCGAAGCGACCTCTTCGAGCGTCGTCGCCAGTTGATGCAGGATTGGGCAACGTGGTGTTCAACCCCTGGAGTCAAGCCGAAGACGCCAATCGGAAGCGCGGAGGAAGTCGTTTCATGAGGCCGCTTCAAGTCGTGCGGATGACGCCGGTGTCGCCGCAGCCGGCCGCCCGCGCCTTCCGATCCGCCTCATGGCCAGCCTGCTGTACCTCAAGCACGCCTACAAGCTCAGGGATGAAGAACTGGTGCAGCGCTGGGCCGAGAACGTCGTGTGGCAGCACTTCAGCGGCATGACCTTCTACGAGCCGCGCCTGCCGTGCGACGCCACGCAGATCGGGCGCTTTCGCGCGGCCATCGGCGAGGCCGGCGTCGAAGAACTCCTCAAGGCCACCATCGACACCGCCGTTGCCTCCAAGGCCATCAAGCCGGCCGAGTTCGAGCGCCTGATCGTGGACACCACCGTGCAGGAGAAGGCGATTGCCCACCCGGTGGACTCCCGCCTGCTGGAGATCGCGCGCCACAAGGTGGTCACGGCCGCCCAGCGCGCGGGCATCGCCCTGAAGCAGACCTTCGCGCGCGAGGGCAAGACCTTGCGCCGCAAGGCCGGTGGCTCGCCCATGCCAAACAGTTCAAGCGCCTTCAGCGCGTGCTCAAGCGCCAGCGCACGGTGCTGGGCGTGGTGCTGCGCGAGGTCGAGCGCAAAATGGATCAGGCAGTCGATGCATCGGCGTTCGCTTTGAACAGTCTGCGCGAATTGATGGGGCGCGCCGAGCGCACTCGCACCCAGCAGCGCCACGACAAGAACAAGCTCTATGCCCTGCACGCCCCCGAGGTGGAGTGCATCGGCAAGGTGCGACGTGAAGTCGCATACGTAATTGTTTCCCCCGCCCACAAGGCTGGAGAGGAAACCGGTCGTTCCGTCGGCCGTAGCCTACCTGTGCATGCGTTGTTGGTAACGACGGCGTGTGAAGCCACGGGGACAACGTGTCGGGCCTTCGGGCCGCGTCTGCTTCCGCGAGGAAGGGGGCGTCATCTGCCAACGTCACTGCGGATGGGATGCCAGGCTGAGTGAAATGGTCAACACATGTGAACTGCTGCAAGCATCGTTATGCATAACAAGCCAAAGACGCTGACAGGCTTGAACCAAAACGGTACGTGGTCGGTTGCTCTCCTTTTTGTTAGAGAGCACACGGACTCAATGACCACCGGTGTACAGGCAGGACCTACCCCACTCGTTGTTATGTATGCGGAACACGGCAAGCCCGACGCGCCGCCGGACACGGCAGGTCAACCGCAAGGAAGACTGTTGGCGCAGCGGGTAAAGGAATGCGGAGAAAGCGAAGGTCGCCCTGTAATCGGGCGGATACGGGTTGCGACATCACCCGGCGCGAAAGCGAGCAGACTTCCGCGAGGTCTTCCATGGCAAGAGAGTCTGATCAACTGCGAACAGGAGGAAGGCAGATGACGGTGCTGGCATCCGGGGCGAGAGCCTCGGTGGCAAGCACTGGTGCGCCTCCGGCTTCGGATGCGATATGGAACCAGATCAACTGGGATCATGTCGTCGACGGGGTCACGCGGCTCCAGGCGCGTATTGCCAAGGCAACACAGGCCGGCAGATGGAACAAGGCCCGGGCCTTGCAACATCTGCTGACCCGCTCGGGCAGCGGCAAGCTACTTGCCGTGAAACGAGTGACAGAGAACGCAGGTAAGAAAACGGCAGGTGTGGACGGCAGGGTGTGGGCGACACCCATGTCCAAGTTGAAAGCCGCGCAGTCGCTGGTGCACAGGGGCTACCAACCATTGCCACTGCGGCGCGTGTACATCCCGAAAGGCAGCGGAAAGATGCGCCCCTTGGGCATCCCCACAATGCACGATCGGGCCATGCAGGCGCTATGGAGCATGGCGCTCGCCCCCGTCGCGGAAACAACAGCCGATCCGAACTCTTATGGGTTTCGGCAAGGCCGTTCGACTGCTGACGCCATTGAGCAATGCTTTTGTGCACTCGCCAAGCGGACTTCCGCCCAGTGGGTGCTTGAAGGCGACATCCGGGGCTGTTTCGACAACATCAGTCACGACTGGCTGTTGGAGAACATTCCAATGGATGTATCGGTGCTGCGCAAGTGGCTGCGAGCCGGATACGTAGACAAAGGGAGTTTATTCCCCACCACAGCCGGAACACCTCAAGGCGGGATCATCTCCCCTGTCTTGGCGAACATGGTATTGGATGGCCTGGAGGCTGCTGTGCATAGGGCCATTGGGCCAACGCGCAATGCCCGCCAACCGGCCAAGGTTCATGTCGTTCGCTACGCCGACGACTTCGTGGTGACATGCGCGTCAAAGGATATGCTGGAACAGCACGTCATGCCCGCCGTGGAGAAATTCCTCGGCGAGCGCGGGTTGCAACTGGCACCCGAGAAGACGCGGGTCACGCACATCTTGATGGGATTCGATTTCCTTGGGCAGAACGTGCGAAAGTACAAGGCCAAGCTTCTGATCAAGCCGGCCCGTAAAAGCGTGGCATCACTCCTCACAAAGGTAAGGGATACGCTGCGAAAGAACAAAGCTGCCACCCAGTCGCAGGTGATCATGACACTCAACCCGATCATTCGTGGTTGGGCCATGTACCATCGGCACGTGGTCGCCAAGTCAACGTTTGCACACATCGATCACAACGTATGGGCACTGCTGCGGCGGTGGGCCAAACGCCGACATCCAAAGAAGAGCCTTCATTGGGTGAAAGCGCGGTACTTCCACCAACATGGCGTCCGCGACTGGATCTTTGCTGCCGACCCCAGGGAGGCAGGACTGGCTTACGCGCCGGTTCTGTTTCGCGCAATGACAATCCCCATCAAACGCCACACGAAGATACGCGGCGATGCGAACCCATTTGACCCAAGGTGGGCTGACTACTTCAATCGCCGGAAATATGCCTGCTGACTCTGTGTCGTGTTGCCCGGTCCTCACATGGGCTGCTGGAAGGCTTGAGCCGTGTGCTGGGAAACTCGCACGCACGGTTCTGAGGGGAGGGCCTGCCGGTAACGGCGGGTCCTTACCCGACGGCAAGGCCCGCAAGCCCTACGAGTTCGGCGTCAAGGTGAGTCTGGCGATCACCCACAAGCAGGGCCTGATGGTGGGTGCGCGCAGCTTTACGGGCAATCCGTACGACGGCCACACCCTGGCCGAGCAACTCGAGCAGGTGACGATCCTGACACAGGACACGGGCACCAAGCCCAGGCAGGTGGTGGTGGACCTGGGGTTTCGGGGCGTGGATGCGGCCAACCCGGGCGTGCAGATTATTCACCGGGGTAGGTTCAAAAGCCTGACTGAGCCGCAGCGCCGCTGGCTCAAGCGACGCCAGGCAGTGGAGCCGGCGATCGGGCACCTGAAGCACGACAACGGGATGGATCGGTGCTGGCTGCGGGGACCAACGGGCGACGCGCTGCATGCGGTGCTGTGCGCGGCGGGCTACAACATCCGCTGGCTGCTGCGCGCGATCGTGCGCCTGGGGCTCAAGGGCCTTTTATTGCGCCTGCTGGCGTTGCTTGCTGCGCTCGCTCAATCGCCGAAGGTGTCTGCATTTCAAGGACATCGCGTCACTTCGCAACTCGGGTGGGCGCGTGGATGAATTTAGCAGGCCCGACGACTGAGACCCAAAGGTGTTTCTCATTTCCCTGCACATGTGTTTCCCATGTCTCATGTCTATACAGTGGTGCAGTGCTCAGCGCGTGTCGGGCGCGGGTACGGCGGACACGCCCTGTGCGTTCGCCGCCCCCCGTTGCGCCGCCATCGCGCGTTGATAGCCCTGGCGATTTTGCAGTCGCTGCCAATAGGCTTGCACCGATGGAGTGAAACGCTGATGCAGCCCCAGATGCTGGGCGAGAAGTAATGCATAACCGACTGAGATGTCGGCCGCAGTAAAACGCTGCGTGCACAGAAATTCCTGCTCGGCCAAGAGCGGCTCCAGCGTACGCAGCCGGGCAAGGAACCACTTGCTGTAGTCTTCAGCCACTTGCGGCTGGCGGCGCTCGGGCGCTTCAAAGCGGACATAGCGCAGTATCAGCGTCTGCGGAAATGTCAAAGTTGCCTCGCCAAAGTGCAAGTAATTGAGATAGGTGCCGAAGTCGGGTTCATGCAAGGCCACGTCCAGGTGACCGGACGAAAAACGCGCCGCCAGGTACTGACAAATCGCCACCGACTCGGTCATGCGTACCGCGCCGTCGAAAAAGGCCGGCACCGTGCCGAGTGGATTGATATCGAGAAACGGCCGAGCGCAGACGCGAGGCGGGAACGGCAGCATCTTCAACTCGTAGGGAACGCCAATCTCTTCCAGGGTCCATAGCGGTCGGAACGAACGTGCGCTGACGCAATGGTGCAGCGTGATCATTGTTCAGCGTTTCGCAATAGCTGGCCGCTTTGCGCTGTTCCCAGCCGCGCATGCGGCTCGTGCCAAGGATGAAACTTCATATCACGCCTCGATGGCTCAGGTCGTGCTGACGCTCCGGCGTTATCCCCATGCGCAAACCGTAGATCTCGGCGTTGTCCTGGCCCAGATCGCCTGCAGCGGAACGGACAAGGCAGGGGTCATTGCGGAAACGGGGGACTACGTTATGCAGACGAACCCAACCGAAGTCAGAGTCGGGAACGTCGACGATGGCCTCGCGAGCCACCATCTGTGGATCTCGGGCGATCTGCGCGATCGAGTGGATCGGAGCAATGGTTCCCTGTGTCGCCTCGAAGGCATCCAGCACATGTTGCAGGTCTTGCGTGCCAACCCAGGCCGAGAAGACATCGTTCAGCTCCGCTGCATTCGCAACCCGCAGCGGGTTGTTTGTGAATCGGGGGTCGTCGAGCAGATCTTCTCGCCCGATGGCTCTGGAATTCGCCGCAAAGAGTGCGTTGGTACTGCCCGAAAGGGACACGTAATGTCCATCGGCAGTGCGGTAGACGGCTGCGGGCGCGGAGTATTGGTTGGCGTTCCCGGCGCGCGATCTGATCACCCCCAGTTGGTCATACTCGATCGGCAAGAAATCGAGAAGTCGAAACACAGCTTCTGTCATAGAGAGGTCGATTTCCTCTCCGGGCGCGTCGGGCGTCTGCACGCGCTTGCAAAGCGCCGCCAGAATACCTACCGCCCCGAACAAGCCGCCGATCGCGTCGCCGATCGGATAGCCAGGGTGCATGGGCTCGCCATCTGCTTCTCCAGTGAGGAACGTCAAACCACCCAGCGCCTCGAATACCCGGGCAAAGCCCGGCCGTTTACTATAAGGGCCGGTCTGCCCGAACCCGGTCGTTCGAAGAATGACCAGGCGCGGGTTGGCCTGCCACAGCGATTCGCGCGACAGGCCCCAGCCATCGAGTGTTCCGGGCCGGAAATTCTCGATCAGCACATCGAACTCGGGAAGAAGCTTCAACAGGAGCTCGGCACCTTCCGAACGCCGGAGGTCCAGCGTGATGAAGTGTTTGTTGCGATTGACCGCCTTCCACCACAAGCTCTTGCCTTCCTTGAATGGAGGAAAGTCGCGCATGCCATCCCCTTTGCCCGGAAGCTCGACCTTGACGACGTCAGCTCCATAATCGGCCAGCAAGGTCGCGGCCATCGGGGCAGCAATGATGGTGGCAATGTCCAATACCCGCAAACCCTTCAAGGGTCCTTGAGGTTCTACGCGTTGATCTGATCTGGCATGCGTCATGGATTCTCCTCGTCAAAGGCCGAGCTGACGCGCTGCAAGGTCCTTGAGGATCTCCGCTGCACCACCGCCAATCGACAGCATCTTGGATTCGCGAAATAGCCGGTCCACACGGTTGTGCCTCAGAACACCGTGACCTCCGTGGATTTGGACCGCCTCGTTAGCGCAGCGCTCGTAGGTTTCGGTGGCGATATTCTTGGTCATGGCAATCTGGGCGGCATCGGCTTGCCCACGGCTAAAGCGCCATGCGAGCAGTGAGAGTTGTGTGTCCACCGCCTGGATTTGGGTTGCCATATCTACCAACTTGTGCCGCGTGACCTGCTTGCCTATCAAAGCTTCGCCAAACACCAGCCGATTACGCGCCCAGTGCACCGCTTCGTCGTAGCAAGCCTTGGACGCGCCGAGCACGATCGCCGTGTTGCCGAGACGTTCCTGATTGAAGTTCTTCATCAAGCCAACAAAGCCCTGGCCTTCCTCGCCGATCAGATTGCTGCGCGGAACGCGGCAATTGTCGAATACCAGTTCGGCCGTGTCGGAGGACCACCAGCCCATTTTTTTCAACGGGTGCTGAAGGAAGCCCGGCGTACCGCGCTCTACTAGAAGCAGCGAAAGACCCGCCTTCCCCGGGCCGCCAGTGCGCACCGCCAGGGTGTAGTAGTCGGCACGAATCCCCGTCGAGATGAAGAGCTTTCGGCCATTCACCACGAAGTGATCCCCGTCTTCCACAGCGTGCGTCTGGATGCCTGCAACATCGGAGCCGCCTGACGGCTCGGAGACCGCCAAAGCCATTAGTTTCTCGCCGCGCAGTACCGCGGGTGCGATCCGACGTTTGAGTGTCTCGTTCCCCAAAGCGAGCAAGGGCGGCAACGCAATCGAGTGCGTCGTCAGACCAACCCTTACGCCTCCGGAGCCAAATCGAGCGAGCTCCTCCTTGACGATCAACGTATGACGAATGTCACCTCCCGTGCCGCCATACGCCGGGTCGAAGCCAGCACCGATGACGCCGGCATGAGCGGCCTGACGATAGAGGTCCAAGGGGAAAGTTCCCGCTTCATCCCACTCCGTTGCATAGGGCGCAATGCAGGTTCGCGCAAATTCGCGCATGCGTTCGCGAAATGATGCAAGTTCGCTGGTGGCAAACGGACTTTCGCCTGCCGTGATCCGATCTGCTGAAGAAGGAATCGACTCTGGCAATGTGCGATCGCTTTCTGCATAACTGTTGGGTATAAGAGGGAGGTAGCTCATGTTCAAGTTTGGTGGTAATTGGGAAGGCCTATTCATGGCGCTCAGTCAGCGGTAATGCCCGCCTTTTTGATGACGGCTCGATACTTTTCGTAGTCCGAGCGGATGACGGCTGATATCTCATCAAGCGAGCGAGGACTTTGCGGCACCATATCGAGATTGCGCAGTTTGTCCTGCACATCGCTGGATGACAGCGCGCGATTTATGGCATCGTTGATCCGCAAAGCCGTTGCATGTGGCGTAGCGCCTGGCACGGCAAAGCCGTACCAAGGAACGACGTTGGCTTCGCCGTAGCCCGCCTCCGCGAGTGTTGGGACGTCCGGGAATCCAGGAATTCTGTGCTCGGCCACGACGGCCAGCGGCTTGAGCCGCCCGGAAGTGATTTGCGGCGCCGCCAAGCCGGTCGACAGAAAAGCTATGGCCACATCACCGCGAATCAAGGCCGTGAGCACGCCGGGTTGGGCTTTATACGGGATGCTCACAAGGTCTATACCCGATGCCATCTTGAACAACTCGGTGTTGAGGTGCATGGACGAACCAATGCCCGGATTGCCATAGTTCAGCTTAGAAGGGCTTTGCTTGGCCAGCCCAATAAAGTCTTTCAAATCTCGAACCTTCGACTGCGCAGGAACCACAAGCAGGCTCGGCGCGCTCACGGCGATACCGACACCGATGAAGTCCTTTAACGGGTCCCAAGCATGCTTGTACAGCGAAGGGTTGGCTGTCAGCGCCGGCGCAGCTAGCAACCAGGTGTACCCATCGGGTGCAGCCTTGGCGACTGCCAGGATGCCAATGTTGGCGTTGCCTCCAGGACGATCTTCGACGATCACGGGTTGCCTCAGTATCTGCGAGACCTTGTCGCCAATGATGCGCGCGAGAGAGTCACCGATTCCGCCGGCCGAGTACGGAACGATGATCGTGATCGGTCGAGTAGGGTAGTCAGCGGGTTGAGCCCATGCCGTGGCACCCGTGATGAGGGAAAGACCAAGCACCGTGAGGTGCCGAAGGCTATGAAAGAGGTTCACGTCTATCTCCTGTTGTATGAATGAGTGACGTCGCGCTCAGCTCGCGCCAAGGTTGCGCCGCATGCAGTTGAGTGCCATCTGGGTCTCGTCCAGCAATCGGTTGAACACGTCATCGACGGATTCACGCTGGTTGAACCACGCGACGCTTTGACCGGCCGGGGTATACAGCAAGCCTTTCACCCCATGCTCTTCAACCGCGGCCACCAGGGGGCCCGTCAAGGCCTGCTGGTATGGCATCGGCAACGGCTCGGGTGCTTCGAGTGAGGACCATTCCTCGGTCCAACCCGATTTAAGGATGCGGCACGACTTGCCACTGTGCGAGCGGGTGAGCACCGTGTCCTCGCTGCGCGCTGTGATCAGGCTGTCCACGAGGGCATCCTGGAGGTGTAACTCGTGAGTGGTCAACCACGCGGTGCCGAGCCACACCCCCTGCGCGCCCATCGCCAGCGAAGCAGCGATCTGCCGTCCGTGGCCGACGCCACCGGCGGCAATGACTGGCAGCCCATTGGCCGCTTCGATGATCTGGGGTACCAGGGTAAACGTACCCACCGGCCCGGTGTGCCCACCAGCGTCGTAGCCCTGGGCCACCAAGATGTCCACGTCCGCATCGATGGCGGCCTTGGCATGTTTGACAGCCCCAACAAGAGCCAGTGCCACCTTGTCCCTGCGTTTAACCTGTTCGATGACCTCGGCAGGCACGCCAACGGCGGCTGCGACCAGATTCGCATCGGATTCAAGCACCGCCGACAACTGGGCGCTGAACAGTGCCTCGCTGCGCACGGTTTCGGTAAAGAAGTGTGGCTTCGTTGCCGGTGGCACTTTGTACTTTTGTGTCAAGTGGTCCACAAAGGCTTGATGCTCAGCGGGAATTTTCTTGCGAACCTGCTCTACGTCGGTCTCGTCGCCCGCGAGCCGCGGGAACATGAGATCAACTCCGAAGGGGCGGTCGCCAACGGCTAGGCGAATCTGCCTGATGGACCGGGCGATGTGCTCGGGGTCGTCTCGGGCGACACCCAGGACGGCGAAACCGCCGGCACGCGTGATTGCGATCGACACGTCGACGCTGTGCGAGAAACCGAAGATCGGATGGCGAATCCCAAGCTGCGTGCACAGCGGGGTGGTCAAGGAGCAAGTTGAGGAATTCATGAATTCATACCTTAATTTGGGGAAAAGGCCTAGCGGCCCACGAAGGAAGGCCGACGCTTTTCTAGAAAAGACACCACGGCCTGCTGCACGTCTTGCGTGCGGGCAAGCGATGTCATCCACTGCGCTTCGCTGGCGAGTTGCTGCTCCCACGAAGCACCAAACGAGTCGAGCAAGAGGTTCTTGCAAGCCGCACTGGCCAAGGGCGCACCCGCTGCCAACTCGCCCGCAAAGTCCTGCGCGGCTTTGGCCAGATCGGCGTCCGGACAAACCCGGTCGATCAACCCCCACGCAAGGGCTTCGCTAGCGCTGAGCGTGCGGTTGGTCAGCAGCAGCTCCCGGGCCCGTCGCAAGCCAATCAGCCGTGGCAATGTATAGGTAATTCCAGCGTCACCACTCAGGCCGATCGCCGTGTAGGCCGTCCGAAATGACGCCGATTCGGCGGCCAGCGTGAAGTCGGCACCGATCGCCAGGCTGAAGCCTCCGCCAGCGGCGGCGCCGTTGACGGCAACGACCAGCGGCGCCGACATGCGCGCAAAGATGGACTGCGCCATATGCAGGCTCGTGACGATTTCATGGATCGCATGATCAAGCCCACCTGCTGCGTCTGCAAACGCATGAATATCGCCGCCTGCGCAAAACATGCGCCCGGTTCCACTCAGTAGCACTGTGCCGACGTCGCGCCGGCCGGAGATTTCCAACGCGGCGTCGAGCAGCGCACGCGCAAGGGAAGCCGTGATGGCGTTGCCAGAGGCGGGCCGGTTCAAGGTCAGGCATGCCACCCGCTGGCGCACTTCGAAATCAAGCTCAGGGTGTGTATTCATGAACAGTTTCAAAGGTGGGAGCGCAATCAAACTTGCTGCGAAGTGCCGATCATTGCATTCACGGAACATTTGAGTCAACATAGCGGATCATTTGTTCCGCACTGCGGATTTTGGAGAATTCAATGAAGGATGACCGTGAGTTGGTCACAGCACTTGCCCGGGGGCTTCACATCCTCGCGAGCTTCACGGCACGAGCCACAACACTGAGCAGTTCGGAATTATCCGAGCGCACGGGCTTGCCCAAAGCCACAGTGTCTCGATTGACGTATACGCTCGTTGAACTGGGCTATCTACATCGCAGTTCCTCGAAGCGCAAATACGCGTTGAGCGCGGCCGTCCTTGCGCTCGGCTACCCGCTCCTGGCCAGTCTCACGATCCGTCAGGTGGCGCAGCCCATGATGCGAGAGCTGAGCGCCGAGACCGGCGGCACCGTTTCGCTGGGCGTGCTCGACCGTGACCGAGTGGTCTACATCGAGACCTGTCGAAGCGCACCGAATGTGGATCACCTTCCAGACATTGGAGTGATTTGGCCTTTGATGGAGAGCGCAATTGGCCGCGCGCTGCTGGCGGGCCTCGATGTAGAGCATCGCGCGCAGCTCTTGAATACGATCAAAGTGCTTGAGCCGGAGCGCTATACAAACACAATCGCGGGCGTCGAAGAGGCGCTGCGAGACTACGAGAAGTTCGGCTATTGCGTGGCGCTCGGTGAGTTGCGCCGTGGAATTTACGGCGTAGCCGTTCCCGTCAAGCGATCGTGGGGTGAGCACCGCTTGGCTTTCAACTGCGGGGTTCCAGGCACGGATCCGAAGGGAGAGGCGCTTCGACGAGATGTAGCACCAAAGCTGATTCGATTAGTACGTAGCGTTGAGGACGCACTGGACGCATTGAACAGACTTGAAGACCCCATTCACCCACGCCGGACCGTCTCAGACATGGTAATCAACACTCGGCGAAATGCGAAGATACCGACTGGCGTGGCTCAGCGATGAAGGCGCCTTCTTCACGGCGCATGCCGTGGTCGAGACAGAAATCCTCAAGGAGCGCGGGCGGCGCGAAGACGTGCTCGCATTCGCGTGAGCGAAGTCACGATCTGTGCAAAGTGAACGCCGCCATGACGTTCAGGGCTGAGCGCCGATTACGGCGCGTGGCTGTCCTGCCCCGTGGCCGAGGCGCCCAGCCACCTGCAAATGGCGCAGCAAAGTACAAATAGGGGGTGATCCGGAAATCAACACATGCGGAACTGAATCAAACCCGTTCAGGTTTGTATTTTTATGAATTTAATATGTCAAAACATTGATTGCGGCATATGCAACGCTACTGGAAACTCAGCGCATCGCCTTCCACCGAAATGATTGCCATGACCAACCCCATCTCCACCCCAAATACTGCTGCAAGCGTTGGGCCACTTGCCAACGTTCGCATTCTCGACATGGCAACTTTTGTCGCGGCGCCGTTTGCCGCCACTTCGTGTGCGGACTTGGGTGCTGATGTCGTCAAGCTCGAACTCCCGGACGGCAGCGATTCCCTGTGAACACTTGCGCCGGTAAAGGGTGAGCACGCGCTGTTCTGGAAGGTAACCAATCGCGGCAAACGAGGGATCACGCTGGATGTGCGCAAGCCGGAAGGTCGGGAACTGTTTCTGCGCCTGCTCCCCCAATTTGATGTCCTTGTCGAAAACTTCCGCACCGGAACGATGGACCGATGAGGTCTCGATCTGAAAACATTGCATGAAGTCAATCCGCGCTTGATCGTCTTGCGCTACAGGATTTGGACAAACCGGCCCCTACGCCCAGCGTCCGGGCTTTGCACGCATCTTCGAAGCGATGAGTGGCTTTGCCCATCTGACGGGCGAACCCGATGGCCCTCCCCAGCACATGAACTACCCACTGGGCGACTCGGTGGCGGCCCTGTTCGGCGCCTTTTCCATTGCCTCCGCGATGGTAGAGCGCCGCCAGAACCCGGCCACCCCCGGTCGCGAAATCGACCTGTCCGCTACAGAAGCCATGCTGCGTTTGCTGGAGCCACTGGCGGTCGAGTACGAGCAGTTGGGGCAAGTGCGCCAGCGCGCAGGTAGTCGGGCCACCTATACGGCGCCGTCGAACATCTACAAGACGTCGGATGGCATCTGGGTCACAATCGTGGGCTCCTCCGGGGCCATCTTTCGCCGGTTCTGTCTGTCCATGGGGCAGTCAGAACTGCCCGACGATCCGCGGTTTGCCACCAACCCCGATCGGGTGCGCAACCTTGATGAGATCGATGGCGTTATCGCGTCGTGGTGTGCGACGCAAACCTTTGCGTCACTCGCAACGACCCTAAGCCAGCACGAAGTTCCCTTCAGCAAGATCTACGGCATTGACGATGTTCTGGCCGACCCGCACTTTCAAGCGCGGGGCGCCATCATCCGCCTGCCCGATCCGGATCTTGGTAGCGTGCCGGCACCATGCGTTGTGCCGCGCTTTTCCGGAATTCCCAATCCGGCGCCACGCTCGGGCCCAAGTGTGGGGGAGCACAACGGTGAGATCTTCGCGACACTGGGGCTGGACGAAGGCGAGTTGCAACGACTCAAGGGCGCACGCGTCATCTGATCGTTCTTCATCTTTTTCGGAAATAAGGCCGTCGTGTCCCAGATCGAATCTGCATTCCTTGCTGCGCTCACCGATTGGATTGATCAATCCGTACCATCCTCAGACTGAGAGAAAGATACCAATGCACGATACTTCAATGACTAGGCCGCCCGACGGCAAAGTCGCCGTGATCACCGGTGCGGGGCGCGGTATCGGCCGCGCCATTGCTGTTGCCTACGCTCAAGCCGGCGCAGCCGTGGTGTGCAGCGCGCGCAAGGAGGGTGAACTGGGAGTGACACTTGCGCTGATCGAGAAGGCCGGTGGCCGAGCGAGCATCTTTACCGCTGACGTGGTCGAGCATGCCCAGATGCTTGCGTTGTTCGACCACGCGGTCGCCACCTATGGCGGTATCGATATCGTGCTCGCCAACGCCGGCACTGCGGGCGAAGGGCGCAAGTTGCAAAAGAGTGATCCGGCACAGTGGCGTGAAACCATTGAGGTCAATCTGGTGGGCGCCTACAACACTGTGCATGCAGCCATCCCGCATCTGCGTGCACGGGGTGCGGGGAAGATCATCGTGACAGGATCGGGCAGCCGCCACCGCGCGATGCCGGGGCTGTCGGCCTACGCCAGCTCCAAGAGCGCACTGTGGATGATGGCGCAAGTGCTGGCCGTTGAGTTGGAGGAATTCAATATCAGCGTCAACGAGCTGATTCCGGGGCCGGTGAAAACCGCCATGACCCGCTTTGGCGAGCAGTCCTTTCCTCCCCAAGAGTGGATCAAGGAACCAGAGGACGTCGTACCGCTGGCGATGTTCCTTGCAACCCAGCCCGATCGGGGGCCCACAGCGCAAAGTTACAGCCTGATGCGCAGAGCGTAACGGTGCGGGGCGACCATCTCGCCCGCTTGCCCAGGGTAATCGCGTTTACTCCACAAAAAATACTATCACTCCACTGGGAAGAGCTCCGTCATGAGCAACTTGTTCGACACCAGTGAGAGCCTGCCCGACCTTGGCGAACGCTTGCGCCACTGTTTGGCAAGGGGCGTGTCGGCAGCGCTGCCTGAAGCCTGTTCCTTGTACACATCGACGACCGCGACCTGCCCAGCGACCACTGGTACTCAAGAAGCGGCATCCCCTTGCCTCATCGAAACATCGTGACTGCACTTGTAAATTTGGCCTGCGGCGGCGTTCTCTCTTGTGTGCCGGAGCACGAACTGGAAAAGGCGTTTTGCGTTCTGGAGCAGGTCGCTGAGGCACTTGCGTCGGCACAGAAGGAAACCCCCGCATGAAGCCGCACACCGGCAAAAAAAACCCATTGTGGCTGCTGGTCCTGATGACCATCAGCGGGACCCTGGCGATGCATATGTTTGTTCCGGCATTGCCTGCCGTAGCGCATGATTTTGGCGCCAGCACTGCCACGATGCAGATGACCATCACCCTCTACATTCTGGGACTTGCCGGCGGCCAACTGGTCTATGGCCCGCTGTCCGACAGCTTCGGGCGTCGGCCGTTGCTGATCGTGGGAATGGCTCTTTATGTCGTGGCAGGGTTGGCGGCAGCGTTTGCTTCCGACGCGCATACCCTCATCGTTGTCCGGCTGTTCCAGGCGCTGGGCGGCTCCGCCGGTCTGGTGCTGGGGCGCGCCATTGTGCGCGATACGGCTTCGGCCGGCGAGGCAGTGAGGGACCTTGCCCTGCTCAACCTCTTCATGATGCTTGGGCCGGGCCTGGCGCCATTACTGGGGTCGGCGCTTTCAGTGCTCTTCGGCTGGCGTTCCATCTTCCTGACGCTGGCCGCGCTCGGTGCCGTCACGCTCGTGTTCGCCTGGCGTCTCCTGCCGGAAACCGGGCGACCGACAGGGAGCGTGAGGGTTGCATCGCTGGTGCGCGACTACAAGCTGCTGCTGCGCTCGCCATCCTTCGTGGGCTTTGCCCTGGGCGGTGGCCGCTCGACAAATTCCATCTTTGGTTTCGTTGCCGCGGCGCCGTTTATTGTTTCCTCGGAACTGCATCGCCCTGTGCATAAGGTCGGACTTTGTCTCGCCTTGCTGGTCGTGGGCATGTCGCTGGGCAATGCCCTCACACGACACCTCGTTCGCACGGTGCCCATTGAGCGCCTGATGATCGCCGGAAACGCGATGAGTGTCCTTAGCGCCCCGGCCATGCTCGTGGTCGTATTCTTGGGGGAGTTGACAATTGTCAACGCGCTTGGACTCATGTCTCTATTTGCACTGGGCGTGGGGGCGTTCATCCCATTGCTTACGGTTCGTGTCCAATACTTCATTTACGACACTCCTTATGCTCACGCAGTTTTAGTGTGTTGCATCAACCGGTTGAATCCGCCTCGGGTCTCATCTTTTCCAACAGGTTGCAAACGCTACCGAACGCCAGACTGCCGCCCTGACATGCTCACCAACTGTACAAGCGCCGGCCCGACCATTTTCAACAGATCTGCCTGCTTGCCCCGATACCCCGGCAGCGCGCAGTTGAACAGCAGCACCCGTTGGCCATACCGGATCCTCGACGCGACGCCGACAGCATGCACGCCATACCCTGCGTCGCCCATGCTGACGGCGAAGCCCCGCTTGGCGTAGCTGGCCACGCTCTCTTTCGCCCCAGCGATGCTGCGGCCGTATGTCTCGGGGCGCTCCAGCTTCGAGCGGGCAAGAAAGCTGTTGCGCTCCGCCGGCGCGAGCTGGGCCAGCCAGGCCCGGCCCATCGCGGTCTCCACAATCCCGCGCGTCGCGCCAGCGCCAGGGCGCGCGAGCGTGCCCTGGTCGTGGGTGCTGGTCTCCACATAAACGACGTCCAGGTCCATGGTCACGCCCACGGAGGCGGCACCCTCAAAGCGGTCGGCTATGGCCTGCATGGCGGGGCGCAGTTGGGCGATCAGTGGCGTGTTGATCACATAGGGGTACCCCAGCGTCACGGCGGCCGGGCCGATGAAGTAGCGGTCGAGCCGCTCGTCGTGGTCGAGAAACCCGAGTACCTGCAGGCTGCGGCACAGCCGGCTGACGGTGGGCCGCGGCAACCCTAGGCGCTCGGCGAGTTCGCTGTTGGCGTGCGCGCGCGGCTCCTGCACGAACGTCTGCAGGATCATCAGCCCCTTGGCCAGCGTGCCTGAGAAGTTCGGGTCATCGTCACGGACCCGACGCAGGTCCTGCAGGTCCTTGATCTGGTGCACAGGGCGGGGCTGGCGCATGGGGGAATTCTGCCTCAAGGGCGGGATAGTTGCGAATCATCGTTCCAATATTTGAAACAACTGTTAGCGCACGGAAGAGTGAGGCCTACATTGCCCCGATGATTATTGATGCAAACAGACTCACGCTGCTCCAGGCCGTCCGCGGCCAAGGCGAGGCGGCGCGCCAGGAGGTCCTGCAATGAATCTCCTTGATGTCGAGCGCGATGCCACCTGCGCCGAACTGCGCCAGCGCGTGCGTGCCTTCGTTGACGGGCATGCCATTCCGATGGAGGGCCGTGAGCACATCCACGATCCGCAAGCCCTGGATGCCGCGCTCGCGAAGCTGCGCCCCATGGCGCGCGAACAGGGTCTCTACCTGCCGCAGATGCCGCGCAACCATGGCGGCCTGGGGCTCTCCTGGGTGCAGCGCTTCGTCGTTCTGGAGGAAGCCGGCCGCAGCTACCTCGGCCCCGGCGCGCTCAACTGCGCGGCTCCGAAACGCTGTACCGGGTGGCCGACCGCACCGCCCAGCTGATGGGCGCCCTAGGAATATCCGAAGGGGCGCAGCTCGCGAGGGATGAGCGAGCTGCGCCCCTTCCGCATCTACGACGGCGCGTCCGAGCTGCATCGCGCCACGCTCGGGCGCCGGATGCTTTCAGCCTGCGCGCGCGACGCTTGATGCTGCCCGGCCGACCGGCGGCGCTTCACCGCCGGTCGTGGCAGCGGGCGCTGCGGTGTAGACGAGCGTGATCCAGTCCGCCACCAGCGCCGGTTTGTCGCTTCCGTCGACTTCCATGACGCAGTGGCGAGTGAGGGCCATGCCACCCGCCTTCGGCTCCACGGCCTTCAAGGTCTGGCGCAGCCGCACGCGGGCGCCACAGGGAACGAAGCTGGTGAAGCGCAGTTTGTCGAACCCGTAGTTCACGCCGTGGGTCACGTCGGCGATGCGAAACGATATGCTGCGTGCCAGGTACGAGAGGAACGACAGCGTGAGAAAGCCGTGCGCAACCGTGCCGCCCCGCTCCCGCGCCGCGCGCTCTCGGTCGATGTGGATCCACTGGTCGTCCCGGGTGAGCCGCGCGAAATCATCAATGTCACGTTGCTCGATGGTCACCCAGTCGCTCATGCCGACTTCCTGCCCCACGTAACGGCACAGCTCGTTCACCGAGACGATCGGAAGATCCCCGAGTGCGTCCATGCCGGTGCTCAAAGCTTGATCCCAGCGGCCTTCACGATCGGCGTCCATCGGTTGATTTCGCGATGCACATACGTCGTCAATTCTTCGGGCGTGCTGGCGAGGATGTTGTAGCCCTGCTGCACCAGCCGGTCGCGCACCTCAGGCTCGCGGCTGACTGCCAGCGCGACCTCATGGAGCTTGTCGATGATGGCGCGCGGTGTCCCGGCCGGCACGAGCAGGGCCTGGAAGGCCTCGCCCACGATGCCGGGAAAGCCCTGCTCGGCCGTGGTCGGGATGTTCGGCAGCGGCCGCAGCCGGGTTGGCGACGCCACGGCGATGCCGCGCAGCTTGCCCGCTGCCACCTGCACGCCGGCCGGCGTGTAGGCGTCGAAAAACAGGGGGACGGCGCCGCCCATGGCGTCCTGCAGCGCGGGCGCGGAGCCCTTGTAGCCCACGTGCGTGAGGTTCGCGCCGCTCTGCAGTCGCAGAGCCTCGCCCACCAGGTGGGGCATGGAGCCGACGCCGGCCGTGGCGAAGCTGAGACCCTTGGGGTCGGCCTTGGAAGCGGCGACGATGTCGGCCAGTGTGCGGTAAGGCGTTGCGGGGTTGACGGTGATGATCACCGGTGTACTGCTGACGAGCATCACCGGCGCAAAGTCCTTCAGCACGTCATACGGTTCCTTGATGCCGAGGGCCGTGTTGAGCGCGAACGGCGCCCCAGCGAAGAGGATGGTGTACCCGTTGGCCGGCGCCTTTGCCACAGTTTCGTTGCCGATGATGTTGTTTGCGCCGGGCTTGTTCTCGACGATGAAGGTCGCCCCCAACCTGGCGGCCATGCGCAGGCTGAAGAGCCGCGCGACGGAGTCGAGCGCGCCACCGGGCGCATACGGGACGATCACCCGCACAGGCTTGGAGGGATAGGCTTGTGCACGGGCGGGCAAGCTGCCCATCGTGGTCATGGCGGCCAGGGCAGCCAGTGCGTGGCGCCTCGAAACGTTGGGGATGTCCATCATGTCTCCTTGTCGTGAATGAAAAAAACTGACACCTGTGTGCGGAGCCGCGCTGGCGCCGCGCTATTCGCTCCGCCAGCGTGGCGGCCGCTTCTGCGCGAAGGCCTGCGGGCCTTCGCGCGAGTCTTCCGTGCCCATTGCGATGGCCAGGAGGTCGTCCTCCAGCCGCAGGCCGTCGGCCAGCGGCAAGTCGATGCCGCGCCGGACCGCCTCCCGGGCCAGCTGCACGGCCACCGGCGCGTTGGCCAATATCTCGCGGGCCAGGGCATCTGCCCTCGCCATCAGTTCTTCGGAAGGCACGACGTGTTCCACCAGGCCGTAACGCAGTGCAAGTTCGGCATCCACCGTGCGGCCTGTGAGGATCATCTCCATCGCGCGGCCCTGGCCGATGCGGCGCGCCAGGCGTTGCGTGCCGCCCCCGCCCGGGATGATCCCGCGCCGGACCTCGGCGAGCGCGAAGGTGGCGTTCGTCGCCGCGACCAGGATGTCGCACTGCAATGCCAGCTCGAGCCCGAAGCCGATCGCCACGCCATTCACCGCGGCGATGACGGGCTTGGGGAAGTCGGCAAGCGGAGCCGCCCGTGCGCGGCGCTGACGCCGGCGAGCGGTCACCGACATCGGCGTCGCCGCGAACTCGCGCAGGTCCATGCCGGCACTGAAGGCGCGCGGGCCGGCGCCGGTGATCACCACGACGCCGATCGCCGGATCGGCCGAGGCCTGCGCCATCGCGGCGGCCAGTTGCTCGCGCATGCGCTCATCGAACGCATTGTGCACCTCGGGCCGGTCCAGCGTGACCACGGCGACGCCCGAATGGCTTTCGAGCCGTACGGTGACGGGGGCTGTCGTGTCGTTCATTTTTTTCCTTTCCGCTTGCCCTGGTTCGGGGTCAGGACGAACGCCGCAAGGCCGCGAGACGGCCGAGCGTCTGCTCAGTCTCCTCGATCAGCCCGTCCATGATTTCCTCGACGCTGCGGACCTCGCGCACGTAGGCAACGCTCTGGCCGGCCGCCGTCCACATCAGGGATTCGATGCGGTGCTCGTGGACCGCCGCATTCAGCTCGCCGACCAGCACCTGCTGGTAGGGCATTTTGAGCGGCGTGGGCGCGCCGGGCGCGCTCCATTCTTCGCTCCAGCCGCTGCGCACCATGCGCAGCGTCTTGCCGCTCCAGGAGCGGGAGATGACGGTGTCCTCGCTGCCGGCCCTAAGGATCTGGTCGGTGAGGATCGGGTCGAGCGCATGTTCCTTGCTGCCCAGCCAGATCGTGCCGGTCCACGCGCCCTGCGCGCCCAAGGCAAGCGCGGCGGCGAACTGGCTACCGGTGGCAATGCCACCGGCAGCGATCACGGGCACGTCGCCGGCCATCGCCACCACCTGCGGGACCAAGGACATCGTGCCAATGGTGCCCGTGTGGGCGCCGGCGTCGTAGCCCTGCGCCACCAGCAGGTCGACGCCCGCGGCCAGGGACCGTTGCACATGGCGCGGCGAACCGATGAGCGAGAGCGTCACCTGGCCCGCGGCCTTCGCACGCGCCACGAGCTCCGCCGGTGTTCCCACCGCCATCGCGAACATGTTCGCGCCGGAGGCGATCACCGCCTCGGCCTGCGCGTCGAACAGCTCCTGGGAGCGCACGTGCTTGGAGAAGAGGTGCCCTTGGGTCGCCGCTGGCACCTTGTGTTTTTCGCGCAGCGCCTGGACGAAGTCCTTGTGCTGCTGCGGCACGGCTTCTTCCGCCGCGGCCCGGTCGTTCTTTTCCACGGCCAGCGTCGGCAGCAGGAGGTCCAGCCCGAACGGACGGCCTTCGCACATCTCCTTCAGTGCGCGGGCGTGCTCGAGGAGCTGTTGCGGTTCGTCATGGGTCGCGCCGAACACGCCATAGCCACCCGCGCGGCTGACGGCGGCGGTCACTTCCAGGCTGTGCGAAAAAGAGAAAACCGGTATGTCGATCCCGAGCCGGTCGCACAGGGGTGTGCGGAATCCGGCTTTGCGTTTGCTTGTCGTCATGGGGTACCTCGGGGTGTGGAAGTTGATGGGGTGTGGGCCGGTTCGGTAACGAGCACCGCGTCCAGCGCGATCGCGCCCTGCCCGTACGGCAGGACGAGGAAGGGATTGATGTCCACGCTTTGCAAGCCGGCCTTGTTTGAGGCCGCGAAATGCGACAACCGCGCGATGGACTCGGCCAGCGCGTCAACATCGGATGGCGGCGCGCCGCGCATGCCGTCGAGGACCCGGCGGGCGCGGATGCTGTCGATCATGCTGCGCGCCTCGGCCGCATCGATCGGCGCCAGGCGGAAGGTCACGTCGCGCATGGCCTCGACCAGGATGCCGCCGAGCCCGAACATGACGACGGGGCCGAACACCGGGTCGGTGTGCACGCCGAGGATGCACTCCACCCCGCCCTTGACCATGGGCGCGACCAGCACGCCATCGATGCGCGCGTGTGGCGCAGCCTGCCGCGCCTTCGTCAGGATATCGTTGAAAGCCGCTTCGACCGCGCCAGCATCCTGGAGGTTGAGGCGCACGCCGCCGACCTCGCTCTTGTGCGTAATGTCCGGCGAACACAGCTTCACCACGACCGGGAAGCCGATGCGCTGCGCCGCCTGCGCGGCTTCGGCCGCCGTTGCCGCCAGACGGGACTGCACCACCGGCACGCCGGCGGCGGCGAGTTGCTGCAGCGCCTCATGCTCGGTGTAGGACTTGCCGGCCAGCGATATCGCAGACGGTACGACCGCTGTGGCACCCAGCGGCGGTGGCCGCTTCGCCGCGTCGGCAAAGAAGGCGAGTGCGCCGAGCGCCCGCATCGCAGCCGAAGGATCGTCGATGACGGCCACCCCGGCCTTCCGGAAAACCTCCCGGTAGGCCGGTTGCATGAGGCCGGTCACGACCAGCGGCTTGTCGGGATGGCGGGTATGGGCGGCGATTAGATCGTCGACGATTCTCTGCGCGACGGAGGCACCCAGCAGTGCCGCAGCGGGGAAAAACACCACCATGTCGTAGCCTGCTTGCTCGTCACCGTGCCCGAGCATGCTCGCGAGGGTACGCTCCAGTAGACCCGGCACGGTGACCGTCTGCCCGGTGATGTCGACGGGATTGCGCGGGCCGGCGAAAGGAATCTCGCGAAGCAAGGCAGCCTGCGCCGCAAGGGGCATCTCGGCGAGATCGAGACCCGCGGTGGATGCCTCGTCGGCCATCAACACGCCGACACCGCCGGACACCGTCAACACGCCCGTGCGGGACGACGCTGGAAGCGGGCACACGGAAGCGGCATAGCCCACCGTGAAGAGTTCCTCCACCGTGTTGGCGCGCCAGACACCATATTGGCGGAACAGCGCGTCATATACCGCATCCTCGCCGGTCAGGGCGGCCGTGTGGGACGCGGCCGCCGCGCTTCCCAGTTCGGTGCGTCCCACCTTGGTGATCACCACGCGTTTGCCTGCGGCCCGCGCCGCCTCGAGCGCGCGCTTGAGCTTGTCGCCGTCGCGGCAGCCTTCCATGTAGCCCAGGATGACTTGCGTGTCACGGTCCGCCGCGAGCCATTGCACGCAGTCTGCGAACTCGACGTCGGACTCGTTGCCGGTCGTCATCCAGTAGGACATGCCCAGGTCGCGCGAGCGCGCCAGCGAAAAGGCGAAGGCACCGAACGCGCCGGACTGGCTGACGATGGCAATGTTGCCCACCTTGTTAGCGCCGGCCCGTGGCGCCGGCGAGAAGGTGGCGAACACGTTGTGGCGGAACGACATCATCCCCAGGCAATTGGGCCCCAGCAGGCGAATGCCGGCCTCTCGCGCTCGGCGCGTCACCTGTTGCTGCATGTCGCGCCCTGCGGCATCCACTTCCGCAAAGCCCGAACTGAAGACGACGAGCGCCTTCACACCGGCCGCAATGGCGTCCTCAAGCGTCGCCGCGAGGGCCGCCGCCGGGACAGCCACGATGGCGATGTCGATGGGCCCGCCGGCCGCTGCGAGCGAGGGGAATGCAGGCAGGCCCTGCACGCGCTCGTACTTCGGGTTGACGGGGATGAGGCGGCCGCTGTAGCCGCGTTCGATCATCAGCGAGAGCGGCACGCCGCCGATACGGTTTGGGTCGTCGCTCGCGCCCACGACGGCGATGGAGCGCGGATGGAACAGCGCGTCGAGGTGCCGCAGCGCGTCGCCATTGGTCTCGGGTGAACGCTCATCCGTGCGGCCTTGCAAAAGTAATCCCACTGGCATTTCTGTTTGTCCCACTGACGTTTCCTTTTGTTGGTGGCGGTACTCTATGCGGCAGGCGGAACAAAGCGAACCTGCGTTTCAAATATTGAAACTGCCTTGCAGTGCGGCGGTGGGAGCGGCTGAGAATGCCCTGCAATGAAAAAGGAGACGTCTATGTATCTGGTCGGCAAGAGGATCCTCGTCACGGGCGCGGGAAGCGGTATCGGCCGCGCAGTGGCGATCGGCTATGCGCGGGCTGGCGCGGCCGTGGCATGCGTGTCGCGCGGCCGCGAAAATCTCCTGCAAACCGAGCGCTTGATCGAGAACGCCGGCGGCCGTGCTCTGGCCCTGCCGGCGGACGTGTCCGACTTCGAGGCCCTGGAGCAGCAGGTGCTCGCCGTGGAGCGGGAGCTGGGTGGCCTGGACCTGGTCTTTTCCGCCGCCGGCGAGGCGTCGGAAAACAAGACCGTGGAGACCTCCGATGTGCAGGCTTTCCGACGCACGTTGGAGGTCAACCTGGTGGGCGCCTTCAACACCGCGAAGGCAGCCATCCCGGCGCTCAAGCGAAGCGGGGGTGGGCACATGATTTTTGTGGGCTCGGGCATGGGCCATCGCGCCGCGGCAACGCGCGCCGCCTATGCCAGCTCAAAAGCCGGCTTGCACATGCTGGTGCGCGTGCTCGCGCAGGAGCTCATCGAAGATGGCATCGCCGTCAATGAGCTGGTGCCCGGGCCCGTGCTCACCGCCTTCATCACTGGACGCGTCGAACAGCTGACGCAGTCCGCCGGCGCGCAGGAATGGTTCAAGACGCCGGAGGACGTGGTGCCCATGGCCCTGTTCCTAGCATCGCAGCTCCAGCCGGGGCCGACCGGCCAGACATTCAGCCTTGCAAGAAGGGAACTTTGACATGAGTGAGAGAGCCGACACCCACTACACCGCTCTTGTGGTTGAGCAGCCAACTCCGGACTTTTCGGGCGTCGCGCTGCGGACCTTACCGCTAGAGTCTCCGGGTCCGCAGCAAGTGCTGATCCGCGTTCGCGCTGCCGCGCTGAACTATCCGGACGTGCTGCTCACGCAGGGTACATACCAGTTTAAGCCGCCGCTTCCCTTCGTGCCTGGGCTAGAAGCGTCCGGTGAAGTGGTTGCCGTTGGCGTCGGCGTGTCGCATGTGTGGCCTGGTGACGCCGTGGTGGCGCAGACGCGACAAGGCGGCGCGCTCGGGCAAATGATGATTGCTGACGCAAGCGAAGTGCGCCCCATGCCAGCAAACCTCGACTGGGACGAAGCTTCAGCCTATTCGGCGGCCGGCATGACAGCCTACGTGTCGCTGGTCCACCGCGGCCAGCTGGAGGCAGGTGAAACACTCCTCGTGCACGGCGCGACCGGGGGCGCCGGGTTGGCTACGGTGCAGTTGGGACGGCATCTCGGCGCGCGCGTGATTGCCACCGGCCGGTCCCTGGAGAAACTGGATGCCGCACGTGCGGCGGGCGCGCACGAGCTTGTCCAGGTCGGCGAAGGCCTGCGCGACGACATCCTGCGCATGACCGGCGACAAGGGGGCCGATGTGGTGTTCGACCCCGTTGGCGGTGACGTATTCGACGCCTCACTGCGCTCACTGGCGTGGGGGGGGCGGTTACTGGTGGTCGGCTTCCTGGCAGGCCGCATCGCCGACCTGAAATCCAACTACGTGCTGATCAAGAACATCTCGATCATTGGCATCAGGGCTGGCGAGTTCATCCGCCGCGACCCGGCCAAGGGTGCCGAGGTGATGCGCCAGGTTGACGCGCTTGCGGCACAAGGCGTCCTGAAGCCTTACATTTCCGCGCGGTTTCCGCTCGCAGAAGGCGTACAGGCCCTGCGGGTGTTAGCACGCGGCAAGGCAACAGGGAAAATTGTGGTGACGCTCTAAGCGATTCGCTCAAAACAGGGAACCCACGGATCATCGATCCGTCGGTTCCCGAGGCGCGACAGCGCCTCCTCACTCGAGCTTGATGCCGCGGCTCTTGACCACGTCGGCCCAGCGCGCGGTTTCGGAGGCGATGTAATCGCGCAGTTGCACCGGCGAACTAAGAACCTATCCGTAAATAATGTTAACCGTCAACTTCACCTTGCGGAACGCGATGATGGCGGCGGCGACGTGGTTGAGCGCGACGAAGCTGCGCTCTAACTTCTCGTATCGCGCCAGCAGCTTGCGAAAGCGGTTGAAACAGCTGTGGCAGACCTCGATCACCCAGCGCCGCGCGTTTTTGGTCGGGTTGCGTCGTTTGGCATCGGCTTCCTTTCGACGACCGACGACATGGGGGATGTAGCCGTGCGACTCGATGATCTCCAACGCACGCCGGCCTCGATAGCCAGTGTCCGCACACAGGTGCTTGCTGCGCCGCGCGCCTGGCGTCTTACGTTTGACCATAATGGCTTTCAGAACTTGATCGAGCTGCGTGACGTCATGCGCATTGGCCTCGGTCACGACGAGGGACAACGGGACGCCACGCCCGTCCACCAGCAGGTGGCGCTTACTGCCATTTTTCCCCCCGATCGGTCGGGCTGCGCCCGACTGTTTCTTGCGCCAACGGCGCCTTGAACATGGCCCCGTCAATGCTCTGCCAGCGCCAGGCGATGCCCTCCATCTGGTCATACTCGCAAAGGCCGGCTTTCCATAGGGCCTCGAATACACCCGCAGCCTCCCACTCCAGGAATCGCTTATGGACTGCGCTGGCACTGCCAAAGCGCTCCTTGGGAAGTGCCTTCCATTGGCAGCCCGTGCGCAACACGTATACGACCGCCTCGAACACTTGTCGTGCTGGCTTGGGCGGCCGTCCCGCTCCTGCCTTACGCACGTACGCCTTGTCCGCGCTGCGCTCGCGCACCGGAATCAGCGGTTCGACGCGCCGCCAGAAATCATCAGTCACTACCCACGATTCGACTCGCTTGCGTGTCGCCATGCCTTCGCCCCGACGCCGCGTGAAATGCGGCTCAGAACGAGAGTTTACTATTTACGGATAACTTCTAAGTAGACACGTCATCTAGCCTGCATATTTCACGCTACCTCAACTTGTACGGTCTGATTGACGTTGATTCGATGCTGCGCCGGCCTGACGAGTGTGTTGTGAAGTCATTGCCCGGCATTTGAGATGCATTTGGCGCCGTGTGCGCGCAATGCCCCCTACCCCGGCTTGGGTTGCGGCCCCGTTGGTGTCAACGCGCGGGCCACGCACTGGTTGGGTTTCAGGGTGATCGCAACTGATTCAACGCATGCGCGAAGATGTCGGCGCTGGGCCAGTTGGAGGCCATGTACAGGCGGATGCGCCGGGTGTTGCGCGTGATCACTGCTGCCAGTTCGTCGAGGTGCCGTGCCCAGCCGCTTACGGAACATCTGGAGGATTTGGTGTCGCAACTAAGAGCCGTAATGCGGGGGTGATCAAAGGCGGAGATGCTTCGAGATCGGAGCGGGTCAGCCTCATCAATTTAAGAAACGTCTCAATAATTTCGAAACCTCACACTTGCGTCGGGCGACAACTCGCATATCTTCCAACACAACAATCGCGAGGCGGAATCGAGTCCCGCAAGGCAATCGCGACCGCTGGGTGAACTCGGGTATGACGTACGGGGCGATTCATTGCAGCAAATTTCAACGGCCCGTTAATGCCTGAAACCTATGATCCGGGGAGATTTGATCTTTTTCCTCTTCGCCGCCCTCGACCGGTCCGCTATTGTGAAGCGGTTCGTATGCGTCGCTGCACGCGAGCATTCGGTGATTGTTAGTCACGCTTTCAACCCAGGCTCCGAGGTGATCGACTGGCTCTGGATCAGGCACCACGGATTTCCAGCGTGGCGTGGCGGGCCGATGCATTACCTTGCCACTCGCCCTACAACAATCCCATTGCCACTTCCACGCTGCGCACCAGCGTGATCAGCCGCGGCCCCAGGTGCCGGCAAATGTCCTGCTCTGAACCGCTGGAGGCCGCGACCGCGCAGTTAAATACGACGATCTCCGAGTTCACATGCTTTGCGATCGGCACGGCGACCGCAGTTCGCCCTTGACGAAAATAGCCTGGACTCGTGCAATAACCCCGCGCCGCGAAATCACGCAACGCCTGTGGCAGGCGTCGCGCGTGCTCCGCAAACACCTGCGGATACCGCACCTTGATTTGGTTGAGTGCCTTGTCTCGTTCTCCTGGATCGGATTTGGCGAGCCACGCGTGGCCTATGGCAGTCGCCAACAGTGGCAGCGGCGCACCGATATCAACCGGGGGCGCATCACTGTCCTCCGATCGACAGGTCTCCACATAGACAATGTCGGCGCGATCCCGGATACCAATACTCACCGTGCCGCGCACCTCGTCGGCCAGTTCCTTCATCCACGGCCGCGCGATCTGGCGCAAGTTCATGCCGGCCAGCAGCGGATACCCCATGGATAGAACCGGCGCGCCCAGACGGTACTTGCTCAGCTTCACGTCATGACGCAGATAGCCGAGTTGGGCGAGTGTGTAGGTCAGGCGTGAAACGGTGGCTTTGTCGAGCCCGGTTCGTGCGACGAAATCCTTGTTGCCCAGCAGCGGTGCGTCGGGTTTGAAGCACTGCAGAAGTTCAAGCCCTTTCGCGAGAGTGCTGGCGAATTGTTTGTCTGGCGGAATGTCGTAGGGGAGCATGGTGGTGCGCTGTCGGCCTCAGTTTACTGAACCCTGCTGCGCCAGGTAGGCGCGTTCCACGTCGCGAACCATGCGCAAGAGTCGTGGCCCCAAGTCGGCTTCGAGCGTACTTTGGCTCAACAACACCGCTGGCACACCACAGTTGAAAACCAGCGTTTCGCCATCGACCACCAGTTGCATCGGCACCGCCACGGCATGAATATCCTGCTGCCAATCACCACGCGAGATGCAAAAACCGGTGGCCTCGTAGTTGCGAAGCGATGCTTGCACTGCACGGCGGTGCTTCTTCCATGCATCGGGGTGTTCGGCTTGAATGTGTTTGAGCACCTGATGGCGTTGCTCCTCGCCAATGCCGGCCAGCCACGCCCGGCCGATGGCCGTCGCCAACAGGGGCATGGAGCCACCTATGTCCGGACGAAAGGCAATTGCTTCATGGCCTCGGACGGTCTCAATGTACACCGCGTTGGAGCGGTCACGCATGCCCAGCGACACCGAGCCGCGCGCGTGATCCGCCAGCGCCTTCATGAAGGGCCGCGCCACCTGCCGGATGGTCAAGCTTGCCATGAGGGGATAGCCTATCGACAACGTCGTCGAGCCCAGGCGGTAGCGCCGCTGCTCCGCGTCGTACTTGAGAAACCCCAGCTCGCCCAGCGTGTAGGTCAGGCGCGACACCGTCGCTTTGGACAAGCCGGTTCTCTCGACGAATTCGCGATTGTTGAGCGCGGGCTCACCCACCTTGAAGCTCTTGAGAATCAAAAGCCCATTGGCCAGGCTGGTAGCAAACATCTGGTGACGTTCGGGAGGCGATGTATTCATGTGAACGACGAACTCGTCAAGCTATTGAGGTCGGAATTTTGACTGGATTATCAAACCAGCAGTCACACATAATGTTTAATATATCAAAACAAACATTTCATCTTCGCCTGTCTCCGCCTATATTCCTTCAACCGCCCGGTCGGTGCCGGACAACGAAGAGGAGCAGACGTGATTCGAGATCCCCAGGGCTTTGAGATATTTCTTGGAAGGCTGCGCGACTTTGTTCGCACGCGCCTGGTGCCTCGGGAAGCCGACGTGGCTCGCCTCGATGAGGTGCCGGCCGATGTGGTGGCCGAGATGGCCGCACAGGGACTGTTCGGCTTCTCGATCCCGGAGGCATACGGCGGTGCGGGCATGACCACCGAGGAGTTGGTGCTCGCCGCAATGGAGTTGTCCCAGTGCTCGGTCGCCTTTCGCGCCCGCGTCGGCACTAACACGGGAATTGGTTCCGAGGCGCTGGTGATCGAGGGTTCTGAAGAGCAGAAGCGGCGCTACCTGCCGGATATGGTTAGCGGCCAGCTCACCGGTTGCTTTGCTCTCACGGAGCCTGAAGCAGGGTCGGACGCGGCGACGCTCAAGACAACAGCCGTGCGCGACGGCGATACCTATATCCTAAATGGAACCAAGTGCTTCATCACCAACGCACCCATCGCCGGTCTGTTCACCGTGATGGCCCGCACCGACCCAGCCAACCCGGGTGCGGGCGGTGTATCGGCATTCCTGGTTGAGCGTGGCACGCCGGGTCTGACCACGGGCAAGCCGTATCAGAAGATGGGGCAGGCGGGCTCGCCGGTGTCGGAGGTGCACTTCGACAACTGCCGCGTGCCGCTGAAAAGCCTCATTGGCGATACTGAAGGGCGAGGCTTCAAGATCGCCATGAAGGTGCTCAACAAGCAACGCATCCACCTCTCGGCGCTGTGCATCGGCCCGGCCATTCGCATGCTGGACGACGCCGTGCAGTACACCGCAACCCGCAAGCAGTTTGGCCAGCCGGTGGCGGCGTTCCAGCTGGTGCAGGCCCTGATCGCTGACTGCCAGACCGAGATTCATGCCGCTCGTGCGTTGGTGCTCGAGACCGCGCGCAAGCGCGATGAAGGGGTTGACGTCACCATGGAGGCGTCCATCTGCAAGTACTTCGCCTCCGAAATGTGTGGCCGGGTCGCCGACCGATGCGTGCAGATGCTCGGCGGCTACGGCTTCATCGCCGATAACAGCATTGAGCGTTTCTATCGCGATGTGCGGCTTTTCAGGCTCTACGAGGGAACCAGCCAGATTCACCAGCTCAACATCGCCAAGCGCACCCTTAGCAAGGCGGGATTCGACATTAAGAGCTGAAATCAGGCACCGCCGGCATCGAGACTTGATCTCGCCTTCAAGAACCGTTATTGGCGGCCTTATTCACTATTCCTACGAAACGGGAGACATTCAAATGCAAAAACGTAATCTGCTGGCTGCCCTGGGGGCACTAGCGGTACTGGCAACTCAGCCCGCAATGGCGCAGCAAGCGTATCCGTCAAGGCCAATCCGGCTGATCGTGCCATACGCGGCCGGTGGCGGCACCGACACAGCCGCGCGGGCGATGAGCCAAAAACTGGGCGAACTGCTGGGTCAGCCGGTGATTGTGGAAGACAAGCCAGGAGCGTCCACTCAAATTGGCACTAACT
The DNA here is from genome assembly GCF_006970865.1 of Rhodoferax sediminis. Taxonomy (NCBI): domain Bacteria; kingdom Pseudomonadati; phylum Pseudomonadota; class Betaproteobacteria; order Burkholderiales; family Comamonadaceae; genus Rhodoferax; species Rhodoferax sediminis. The sequence continues at coordinate 3,161,795 of NZ_CP035503.1, read as the reverse complement.
ACGTGGTAAGGGCGGCACCTGACGGGTACACCTTATTGATGGGGACCGCCAACTTGGCGACTAACGTCGCGCTGTTCGCACACTTGCCTTACAACGTCCAAACGGACCTGGAACCAGTATCTCTGATCACGAAGGTCCCCGTATTCATCTTCGCAAACGCAAAGTCGCCAATCAAGAGCGTAGCCGACCTGGTTGCGCAGTCCCAAAGCGCTTCGGGTGGCCTGTCCTTCGCGAGTGCAGGGACCGGCAGTATTCCGCATCTTGCTGGGGAACTGTTCAAGACCGAGTCGAAAAGCCATCTGCAACACATTCCCTATAAGGGCAGTTCGGAGGCCGCGGCGGCATTGATTGGAGGGCAAGTGCCCGTGAGCTTCGACACCCTCGGCCCCAATTTTGCGCAGGTCAAGTCGGGTGCGTTGATCGCGCTGGCCATTGCAATGCCGACCCGCTCCAGTCTGCTGCCCAACGTACCGACTCTCAAGGAGTTGGGCTATCCAATGGAAGCCTATTCATGGTGGGGCGTTCTCGCGCCACGCGGCACACCTGCGCCCATCGTCGCGCAGCTGAACAAGGAAATTCAGACGGTGTTGCAGACCCCAAAAGTGCGAGAACTCCTGCTGCAACAAGGCATCGAGCCGGTCGGCAGCACGCCAGCCGAGTTTTCCGCGCACATTCAGACCGAAACCGCGAGATGGACGAATGTTGCCCAGCGTGCAGGCATCAAACCGCAATGACATAGCTGGAGATCGCCACCCTGGCTACTGAAGTTCGAATTAGTTTAAAGATATTAGGAGAGACTCATGCATCGTCGAACATTATTGATAGCTGGCGCATTCGCGCTGTCCATTTCGAGCGCAGCTTTCGCGCAAGACACTTACCCAAACAAGCCCATCAAGCTGATCGTCGGGTACGCGCCGGGCGGTTCGGCCGATATCGCGGCACGACTGGCCGCGCAGAAACTGACCCTGGAATTGAAACAGCCGGTCATCGTGGAAAACCGTCCCGGTGCGGGCGGCAACATTGGTAGCGAGGTGGTCGCCCATGCTCGGCCCGACGGCTATACGCTGCTGATGGCCGCGACGGCGCAGATTGTGATCAACCCGAGCCTGTACAAGAAGATGACGTTCGATCCGGCCAAGGATCTGGCTCCTATAACGCTGATGCAGAACGAATACAACCTGATGGTGGTCACACCCTCGGTTCCCGCGAAAACGCTTAAGGAATTCATCGCCTATGCCAAGGCCAATCCGACCGCAGTAACCTTCGCATCGCCCGGCATTGGCACGCCAGCACACCTGGCCGGTGAACTCATGAACCAGCTCGCTGGGTTGAAAATGCTGCATGTCCCGTACAAGGGTACGGCTCCCGCGGTGAGTGATCTCGTGGCCGGGCACGTCACAATGGCAATCGACAACATGCCGGCGCTGTTGCCGCAGGTCAAGGCCGGAGCGTTGCGTGCACTGGCCGTCGCCAGCGAACATCGAGCGCCAGCGGCGCCTGACGTTCCCACTGCACAGGAGGCGGGCCTTCCGGGTTTCGTGGTACCGGCCTGGAAGGGAATGATGGCCCCTGCAGGGACGCCTAGGCCCATTATCGACAAGCTTCATGCGGCGATGGTGAAGATCCTCGCCATGCCGGACGTTCGGAAACAAATGATCAATCTGGGTGCGGAGCCAGCCGGCGGCACACCAGAGCAGTTTGCTGAAATGATCAAGGCTCAAACGGTCAAATGGGCGGCTCTGGTGAAGTCCACGGGCACAACGCTGGACTAACCGCGAACTATGCCGGACGTAGCGATGATGGAATTTGCTGATTTCGAGGAGAGGTCCGTGCAAGGAAAAAAAGCCAATATTTTTGGCCACAGCGAGAAGCTGCTGGAACTCAGGGACCGTGTGCGTCATTTCGTGGAAAGCGAAGCAATTCCGCGCGAGCGAATCGAGTTGGCGCATGACGTTCAGGCATTGGATCGCGTCGCGCATGTTCTGCGCGAGAAAGCCAAGACGGCGGGTATCTACGCGCCGCAGCTCCCGGTCGAGTTGGGGGGGCTTGGCCTGTCATGGCGCGACCGTGCCGTCGTACTCGAAGAAGCGGGCCGCAGCTTTCTCGGGCCGATCGCCATGAACTGCGCGCCGCCTGACCAGCCCAACATGATCAATTTGATCCAGCAAGGCTCGCCACAGCAGCGTACCAAATACCTTGAGCCGCTGATCCGGGGCGATATCCGCTCCTGCTTTGCCATGACCGAACCTGCGCCCGGCGCGGGCTCTGACCCGTCCATGCTGAAAACCACCGCCCAACGCCGGCCGGGTGGGTGGGTGATCGATGGACACAAATGGTTCATCAGCGGTGCCGTGGATGCCGCGTTTGCCATTGTGCTGGCCCAAACCGCTGAAGGCGCAACCACCTTCATCGTGGACGCAGACAACCCGGGCTATCGGGTCGTCAGGAACATCCCGAGCATTGACGGCTTTCAGATCGGCGGACACGGCGAGATCGAGCTCCATGACTGCGAGGTGACCGACGACGCGGTGCTGGGTGAGGTGGGGCAAGGCCTCGCTTACGCCCAGCTGCGGCTGGAGCCAGCGCGCCTTTCGCACTGCATGCGGTTTATTGGACGCGCATCTCGCGCAATGGGGATCGCACAGGAGTATGTCAAGACACGCTTTTCCTTTGGCAAGCCGTTGGCCGACCTGCAACAGATCCAGGCCATGGTGGCTGACTCACACATCGACCTGCACGCCTGCAGACTCATGACCTGGCATGCGGCGGCAAAGATGGATGCCGGTGAATCGGTCAAACACGAGTCGGCCATGACCAAGGTGTTTGTGTCCGAGGCCGTGGGCCGGGTGGCCGACCGCGCTGCGCAAATGATGGGTGCACTCGGTATGTCCGAAGACACGCCGGTCTCCCTGATTCTTCGTGAACTGCGGCCGTTCCGCATCTATGACGGTGCGTCGGAGCTGCACCGCGCAACACTGGCGCGGCGAATCCTGAAATCCAGTCTTAGACCCTGATCTCACACCTATATGCAAAACTTCAAAGCTTTTCGTTTGCTGGCCGGCGACGGCGCACCGGTATGCCAGCTTGCCGACTTGTCCGTTGACGACCTCAGCCCCGGCAACGTCACCATCAAAGTCGCCTACTCAAGTATCAACTACAAGGATGCACTTGCATCCAAGGGCCTGAACGGCATCATCCGCACCTGGCCCCGCATCGGCGGGATTGATCTGGCAGGTACCGTGCTGGAGTCGGCCGACTCACGTTTCAAGAAGGGTGCCGAAGTCGTCGTGCATGGGTTCGGCATTGGGGTTGACCATGATGGCGGGCATTCGCAAGTCGCACGGGTACCGGGCGACTGGGTGCTTCGCATCCCCGAGGGGCTGAGTCTTTTTGATGCAGCCGTGATAGGAGCAGCCGGCTACACCGCGGGCTATTCGCTGCATCTGATGGAGCTCAACGGGCTCGAACCCGGTCAAGGCCCCGTACTGGTCGATGGCGCGACCGGCGGCGTGGCCAGTGTGGCCATCGACATGCTCACCCAGCGCGGCTACCAGGTGACCGCCATGAGCGGAAAAGAGAGCGAGGCACCGTATCTGAAGATGCTTGGCGCGAGCAATATCATCGGACGGCTTGCGCCACAGGAAAACCCGAAACCCCTGGAAAAAGCTCAGTGGGCTGGCGCAATTGATTCCGTGGGCGGTGCCACATTGGCCTGGTTGACCCGCACAGTGCAGCCGGGCGGTGTGATTGCCGCCTTCGGCAATGCGGGCGGTGCCGAATTGGCAACGACGGTGCTTCCTTTTATTCTTCGGGGCATCCGCCTGCTAGGCATCAACGCCAATTCACCCATGCCGGTGCGCGAGCAGGTTTGGAAAAAGATCGCCCGCGAATATCGGCCAGCACATCTGGTGCAGATTGCTCACGTCATCCAGATGGATGAACTGCCAACCTATCTGGACCGCATGCTGGAAGGGCAGACCCGCGGACGCACCGTAATTGACATGAGCAAGTGAGAATTCGATGAGTGAAATATCCCAGACCAGACCACTCGACGGCAAAGTCGCCGTGATCACCGGTGCGGGGCGCGGTATCGGCCGCGCCATTGCTGTTGCCTACGCTCAAGCCGGCGCAGCCGTGGTGTGCAGCGCGCGCAAGGAGGGTGAACTGGGAGTGACACTTGCGCTGATCGAGAAGGCCGGTGGCCGAGCGAGCATCTTTACCGCTGACGTGGTCGAGCATGCCCAGATGCTTGCGTTGTTCGACCACGCGGTCGCCACCTATGGCGGTATCGATATCGTGCTCGCCAACGCCGGCACTGCGGGCGAAGGGCGCAAGTTGCAAAAGAGTGATCCGGCACAGTGGCGTGAAACCATTGAGGTCAATCTGGTGGGCGCCTACAACACTGTGCATGCAGCCATCCCGCATCTGCGTGCACGGGGTGCGGGGAAGATCATCGTGACAGGATCGGGCAGCCGCCACCGCGCGATGCCGGGGCTGTCGGCCTACGCCAGCTCCAAGAGCGCACTGTGGATGATGGCGCAAGTGCTGGCCGTTGAGTTGGAGGAATTCAATATCAGCGTCAACGAGCTGATTCCGGGGCCGGTGAAAACCGCCATGACCCGCTTTGGCGAGCAGTCCTTTCCTCCCCAAGAGTGGATCAAGGAACCAGAGGACGTCGTACCGCTGGCGATGTTCCTTGCAACCCAGCCCGATCGGGGGCCCACAGCGCAAAGTTACAGCCTGATGCGCAGAGCGTAACGGTGCGGGGCGACACCCTTCCCCGGCAAACTCACTCCCACGCCGCCCCGATCACCCAAGCAGCCAGCCACAACGCAACAGGCGTATCGGTAGCAAGAATGTCCCGGTTATCAGGAGTCCTTCATGTCTGCATTCGATCTGTTCTTCAAGCCGCGCTCCGTTGCCGTGATTGGCGCCTCGCAGGATCTGGCCTCCATCAGCGGGCAACCGATCGCGCACCTCAAGGACAAGGGTTACTCGGGTGAAATCCTGCCGGTCAATCCGCGCTACGAGGAGGTCGCAGGGTATGCGTGCTACCCCGATGTCGCGTCGCTGCCCAGCGCGCCGGATGTCGCGGTGATCGCGGTCGGCGCCAAACGTGTTCCCGATGCGCTGACCGAGCTGGGCAAGAAGGGATGCAAATTTGCGGTCATTCTTTCGTCGGGCTTTGCCGAGGCCGGAGAGGAAGGCGTTCAGGCGCAACGCAATATCACGGCCATTGCGCAGTCGTTCGGCATGCGCGTCATCGGTCCGAACTGCCAGGGCTACATGAATATCAGCGATGGCATCCACGTTGGCTTCGGGGCCCCCTACGGCCTGACTTATCCGCGCGGTCACCTCAGCCTCACGTCGCAGAGCGGCGCCTTCGGTAACTCGATCGTGATGCTGGCCAGCCAGGAAGGGATCGGATTCAGGCACTACGTCTCCACCGGCAACGAATCTGTGACGACCTCGCTCGACTTCATGGACGCCATGATCGATGACCTCGATACGCACGTCATCGCGGGCTATGTCGAAGGATTTCAGGACGCGCACCGGCTCGTGTCGATCGGCCGGCGTGCGCTGAGCGCCGGCAAACCGATGCTCATCTGGAAGGTGGGCACGTCGGAAGCCGGCGCGAAAGCGGCTGCGTCGCACACGGCCAATCTCGGCGGAGCGATGGCGCTTTATCGCGCCGCGTTCCGACAAAGCGGAATCATCGAAGTCAACGATGTCGGTGACCTTGCGGACTGCGCCAAGGCGCTGTTGCCTAGACGTTTGCCCAAAGGCAACCGCCTGGCTGTCGTGACGATCTCGGGCGGCGCCGGCATTGCCATGGCCGACGGTGCCGCCAACGGCGGCCTGCAATTGCCGCCCCTCGACCCAGGCACCGTGACCGCCCTCAAGCAGGTGCTCCCTTCATTCGCCGCGGTTGCGAATCCGCTGGATGTGACCGCGAGTTTGCTCAGCGACGCCAGCCTGCTCAAGGTGACGCTGGAAAGGCTGGCGGACGATCCGAACGTTGACATGATCGGGCTGGCACTGGCTGCCGCCAGCGGCAAGCTGGCGGTCGAATTGGCGCGCGAAATTGTCCGCATCTCCGAGGAGCGCCATATTCCGATCCTCGTTGCCTGGAATGCCGATCCGGCCAGTGTGGGAGGCGCCTACGACATTCTGGACAAGGCCGGCATTCCGAGGTACCAGTCCCCGGTCCGCTGTGCCCGCGGCGCCAGCGCATTGTGGGCTTTCGCGGAGGCGCGAATCCGCGTGGCGAAGGTGTTGAGTGAACAACCGCTCGTCATCCATCAGCCCGAGGCGCGCAAGGCCTTGCTTGGCCGCCGCACGGACCTGACGGAGTTCGAGGCCAAGAAGGTGTTGAGTGCCTACGGCATCAGCGTCACGCAAGAGCAGCTCGCTACCAGTTCAGCGGACGCGGTGCGCATGGCCGCCGCCATGAACAGGCCCGTGGTCATGAAGATCATGTCGGCCGACATTCCGCACAAAACCGAAGCTGGGGGTGTTCGCGTGCGTGTCGAGGGCGCTGCGGCTGTGGCCGCAGCGTTCGACAAAATCACAGCGAACGCCAAGGCCTATGCACCGAAGGCGGCGCTCGACGGCGTGCTGGTGCAGGAAATGGTCAGCGAAGCGCACGAGCTGATCCTTGGCATCAACAACGATCCGCTGTTCGGCCCGGCTGTCATGGTGGGCTTCGGCGGCATTTTCGCCGAGGTCATGAAAGACGTGAGTTTTCGCCTGGCACCGATCGTTTGCTCGGAAGCGGAAGCGATGGTGCGTGAGCTGCGCTCTTTTGCCATCCTGGACGGCGCGCGAGATCGCCCTAAGGCGGATGTGAAAGAACTGGTCGAGACCCTCATGCGCTTGTCGGCTCTGGCCATCGATCTGCGAGATGTCTTGCAGGAATTCGATATCAATCCCCTCTTCGTCATGAAAGATGGCGACGGCGTCAGGTCCGGTGACGCACTGGCGAAGCCGATCGTCGAAGACATTGCAACTCGGCTCAAATAATTATTCGGAGCATCACATGCCAATAGCAGAATCGTACCCTTCAATAACGGAGATGCAATCCAAATCTGAAGTCGAGCACACCTACCGGAAAGTGACCTTGCGGCTCATGCCGTTTCTTATCATTTGCTACATCGTCTCGTATCTCGATCGGGCGAATATCAGCTTCGCAAAACTCCAGTTCATGAGTGATCTGGGTTTCAGCGAAGCGGCCTACGGCTTTGGGGCAGGGCTTTTTTTCGTCGGCTATGTGCTCTTTGAGGTGCCGAGCAACATTTTGATGCAGCGGATCGGAGCGCGTCGAACGTTATTGCGCATCATGGTCTTATGGGGCCTGATCTCGAGCGCGATGATGTTCGTGAACTCGCCTCTCATGTTCTACGTCATGCGCTTTTTTCTAGGGGCGGCCGAAGCGGGGTTTTCCCCGGTGTCATTTTTTATCTGACCTACTGGTTTCCGTCCGAGCGCCGAGGCCGTGTCACGGGCTTCTTCATGATGGGTGCCGCCGCGGCGGGAATCATTGGCGGGCCCGTGTCAACCTGGATCATGGTTCATATGGCAGAACTGCACGGCCTGCATGGCTGGCAGTGGCTATTTTTGTTTGAGGGAATACCGGCAGTCATCCTGGGATTCGTTGCTTTCTCTTTCCTTTCCGACACACCTCAGGATGCGAAATGGCTTACCGCGCGCGAAAAAAGCATTGTGCTCGACGATCTGGCCGCGGAGGAGCAGCGCGCACCTTCCCCGGTCGCTCCATCGAACCCCATCCCCCTTTGGGTAAGTTGAGTTCTCAATAGATCGTCGTCCGCCCGGCTTGGCCACCCCAGGCCGAGTCGGGCATTTATGTCGCGATGCCTGGCAGCGCCCCAGCAGCCCTGTCTGGAGTGCATGCCGTCTTCATCTCTTCCCGCTTGAATTTGACCGCGGCCAACTCTCGCCGCAAGTTGACGTCGTACGCATATCCCATTCCCGCGAACCCAGAAATTTTGGGCTACATATCACCTCCCTGACATGGTGACAGTGGCGTTGTAAAGCCCCTATCCACCCGCTGCTGCGTGTTCCGGGGGCTACCGTTCCAGGTCACGTTGGCCCTGGGCCATGCCATCACGTTCCCCCCTCAACCGTTCCCTCGGGAATCAAGGAGTTCCATGACCACGTACAACTCACCCTTCGAGAATCTTGCCGCCTTCGTCATCGCCTTCGCCGGCGGTGCCATCTCGGCCATCAGCTTGATCCAGTACATAGCCAAGGTCCGGCGCGACGAACGCCGGGCCCGCCCGATTGGGAGCCATCACGAGAGTCTTCACCCATGACACCGATCTGCCCCCAATGCCAATCCTCGCGCCTTGAAACCCGAGACCTCGGCAAGAAGGCCGGTGCCACCCTCGGGACCGTTGCCGGTGCCGCCAGCGGCGCTTCGGCCGCCCTGAGCGGTGTCGAACTCGGTGCCGTGGCCGGCATGGTTGCCGGGCCGGGCGGCTCGGTACTCGGCGCCATCGCCGGCGCCGTGCTCGGTGCGCTGTTCGTCGGCGCGGCCGGCTGCGCCATGGGCGCTGTCTTGGGCGAAGTCGTCGACGAGACCATCCTGGGCAACTGCCGCTGCCTGGACTGCGGCCACAGCTTCAGCCACCAGCCCGCCTGAAGACCCTGAGCCTGTCTCCCCGCCGAGTTCCCCTGATCGGCATTTCTCTCTCCGTTTCCCTTTAACCCCCGCACCGGTCTGTCGCTGCTGATCTCCCTCAGCGGCGCAGCCATGTGCATTTCTCATGAAAGAAGCCCCCCATGTCACACCAAGTGCAAACCATGGCGTACGAAGGCGCTACACGAGCAGCAAATGGATGCCAGTCCAGATCCCCGAATCGTCGGCGCTCAACGTCCCCACGCCGCGGTGCCGGTACCGGTCGCTCCTGGCGCAGTTGAAGTGGTGTCCTTCGCCCATCGTGATGGTCCGCCACATGCGATCCACGTCGTCGCCGATGCCGATGCCGATGGTCTGCTGATGTTCGTGGCCATTCAGAAGGAACCACGTGTGCAGATGGAAGCCCCGATGCTCACCGTATTCCAACTTGCACATGAAACCCAGCAGCCCACGACCATATTTCTTCTTCACCTGCTTGAGCAACTGATTGCGCTGACGTAGGACCTGCTGAGCCTTCGCCTCGCGGTCCTCGGGCGTCTGGTTCGGATAACCGAACCCGTTTTCTCGTGCTAGCGTTCGTTAACCCAGCCGTTGCGCCAGTGCGTCGGCCTGCTCGGCAAACTTCTCTGGGCTTTTGCGCGCCAGTTGCTCCAGATTTTGCAGCTTCCAACGGACGCCTGGCAGATGTTCGGCATGCGTGATGCCCAACGATGACCACTCCGGTCGGCCCGCAACCAGTGACAGCAGAAAACGGCGCTCATCCGCATCCAAGCCGGCTTGGAGTTCCTGCACCATGCGCTCACGCGCCGCTAGTAGCGCCTCGATTTCCACCGGCTCCGCAGTCATTCCTCTGAAATTGCGCTCGTACTCCTGCCGGATGTCGCGTATGGCCGGGAACAGCACCTGGTGCACCGGCCGGTTGTGGCTGGCCAAGTAGACCACGAAGGCGCGTCGGATGCCCGGAGTGATGCCCTCGTGTGCCAGCAATTGCATGACGTCGAACAGATCGCGCGGATGTTGCCGGTCCATGGCCGCGACGAGTTTGCCGCCGTAGACGTCCTCCAGCGAGACGACCGGAATCTCCAGATCCGCCAGCAGCGTGTCGCGGGCCATGGGCGTCAAGCTCGCCATACGCACAGGATGCACTGTGCCCCGCATCACGAAGTTCACCTCGATCTTGACCTCGATCCCTGCGCGCCGCACCAGCAGCTTGGTCTCGCCGGCGTCGGCCGCTGCGATCGCATGGGTCTGGAAACCACGTGCCTTCAAGCGTGTGGCGGACTGCCGGATGGCCTCGTTGATGCGGGCCAGCGCCGCCTCGCGGGGCAGTCTGTGGTCGGGAAACACCAGGTCCAGGTCGACCGACAGGCGAGGCATGTCGCGGACGAACAGATTGATTGCCGTGCCGCCCTTGAGCGCAAAAGTGCCGTCCACGAAAACGAACGGCGCGACCTGCGTCAGCAGGCGAGCGGTGTCCAGGTAGATCTGGTTCATGGTTTGAGCACCAGCAGCCCATCCGCAGAGCGCGACACCCAGGCGCGGCCGCTGCCGGTCGGCAATTGGGCCGGATCCAGCTTGGCAGCCCAGGGCAGGGACAGTTCTCGTCCGAGCTGCAGGCAAAGCCGCACCGTCTTCACGCTGGAGCAGTGCTGCAGCAACGCGCGCAGCACATCGACGCGCAGGCTGTACACGCTCTCCATGAGTTCGCGGGCTTCTTGCAGCGGTTGGCGCACGCCTACCTCGCTGAGCACTTCCAGCAACGCACGTTCGGGTGTCGACACCCTAGGCGCGCCGCTGCGCTTTTCGAACGGACCGGCCTGCAGCGGAGCGTCCGGCGCCTCGTCGAACAGGCGCTTGCGGTGGTACTCGGCCGGAAAGCGCTCGGTGAACCAGTCGGGCAGGCGGGCCGCCACCCACCCGTACAGATGCAGCATGGATTGCTGCGACACATAGTGCCTGACCCCATACCAGTCGAGCGCCGATTTGCCACCCACATGCAAGCCTTCGATGCCGCGTTGCAGCAGGATCAAGCAGGGATGCAACGCCAGCACATCGTTAGGCCGACTGTAGACGCCGCGCACCAGCCGCGTCATCCAGCCGGCTCGCACGTAGTGGACCGCCAGGTCCGCCGAGATACCCCGGGCAGCCAAGTCCTCGGAGGTCAGCGGGCACCCAGGCGTCCAATGCCGGTAGAGTGAATTTAGCTTGGTTCGATTAGTCGTACCCATGCTACGATATTTACCATCATTTCAAGATGATGGCAAGCTTTGTTTGATGGAATTAATCGTAATAGAGCTACGATTCGATAAAATATATCAAGTTTCTGTTTGAACCCGGGTCGGTCCGCAAAGCAATTCCAGCGGGCGTTCGGTAGCGCCGATGTGGGGCTTCATGCAGCCGCGACCTTCGTTCGAGGCTGCAACGCGCTGCCCGTTGGTGGATGCTCGCCGCGCTCAATGTCATGAACGGTGCGGTGCTGGCCGAGTGCAAACCGCGCCACCGGCATCAGGAGCGGATTCCTGCGCGCCATCGATTTGGCCCGTGCCAGCCGAGCGGACATTCACGTTATCGTGGACAACTACAGCTCCCACAAGCATGCCAAGGTCAAAGCCTGGCTGGCACAGCGCCTGCGCTGGCACATGCACTTCACTCCCTCCACAGTTCGTGAATCAACATGGTGGAGCGTTTCTTTGCCCTGATCACCGAACGCGCCATCAAGCGCGGATCGGATCGCAGTGTTAACGAGCTGATCGGTCGGATTCATCATTTTGTGGATCACTGCAAGCAGAACTGCAAACCCTTTGTTTGGACCGCCACCGCCGATCCCATCCTCGCCAAGCTACAAAGACTTTGCGCAGGAATCAGCGGGACGGCACACTATTCTTACTGTCACAAGAGCAGTTTTGCGTTTGCTCTGCCGCAGCAGGGACACTGCCCGAGTTGAGCGATCGGCTGATAGCTTAGTCGATGGCGCAGTGTTGTGATTGAGGTTGCCACGCGCCGCTGTGCGCGCAGGACTGCCACGGGGGATGTAATCCTCGGGAAGGACAGGCACCTGGCGGTTGATGAAGTTTTTTTTACCGCCGAGGGACTTGTCGGTGACGAGGCGCTCTGCCATCAGGAACCCGTAGGCAGCGATGCTCAACGCGGCATGATGGTGGAACCCCCGCCAGCCTCGTCCCTCGTAATGCCCCAGGCCGAAGTCCTGCTTCAGATCCTGGTAATCGCGCTCGATGCGCCAGCGCTGATGGGCGACGCTGACCAACTCGTTGATCGGTGTTTCCTCGGGTAGCGTGGACAGAACGTACTTGCTCCGCTCGGCGTCGTTTGCAGGCCACTCATTGCTTGCCAGGGAGATGCTCACGGCCACCTGGCAGTTGTCCTGCTTGCCCAGCATGCCGCAGTACTGGCGGCCGACGCCGACCGAATGACAGCCCTTCTTCGGGAACCCCGTGTCGTCGATGATCCACCAGCCGCCGTCGCTGCCCACCACGTCGGTGCGCCGCTTGATCTCGGCGTTGTGCCGCTCCAGCGGGCTGGTCGAGTAGATCTGATGCCAGTGTGCCCCCGCAAACGTCACTAACGCCGGCACATCGTTCTTGGCCTCGTCATCAGGGCGCTGAGCTTGGGGAACTGCAGCGCAGCTGATCGGCGACGGCTCTCCATTGGCTTCACGCTGCCTCGGCGGGTTCTGCGCAAACACCGTCCCGATGCCCTTTGCGCCGGATGCCAAGCCGCAAGCATTTCTCTATGCGTGCGCCCGCAACCGCTCCTCAGCGCACCAGAATGGAGGCGATCCCGGTGGCGCAGGCGATCAGGGTGACGGCGGCCGCCGCGGCGATCGCGATCGCGGGCGGCCCGACCACGCCGCGGCGATTCAGCAAGTGCCGGCGCCGCCACGCGCCATAGAGGACGGCAGCCCCCGCCGCAACCAGCAGCACGAAGGCGAGGATGGTGATCGGGGCGTCCCGGCTCGCCCAGCCCGTGCGCAGCGCCAGCAGGGCGTTGGCCAGGACCGACAAACCGGTGCGGTTCCACGACAGCGCCGTGCGCTCGGCCTGCAGTCCGGGGTCCCGAGGCCGCAGCGCTTCGGCTGGCGGGAGAGTCACGCCTGCAACACCAGCAACAGCGCAATCACCGCGGCGATGCCGAGCAGGGCCACGGAAATCAGCGGGATCGCCATGGTGCCCGGCAGCCTGCGTGCGTGGCGCATCGCGATTTCGTTGGCGCGCCAGCGCACGTAGGCCATCGCGCAAAGCACGGCGGCCAGTGCGCCCAGAATGATGGCGAGGATCACGACCACGAGGTGCGGGCCGAGCTTGGTGGAGAACTGGTCGAGCAGGACCCCGCCGGCCAGCAGCGCCAGGGCGGTACGGATCCAGGCCAGGAAGGTGCGCTCGTTGGCCAGTGAAAACCGGTAATCCGGCTCCTCGCCCTCTTGACGCCATTGGGGTTCGCGCATTCAGTGTTCCTTTTTTCCGCCTCTATGGCGCCGCACACATAGGTTTGTGTGGAGGGGGCGACATCAGGGTAAGTCCTATATAGTTTGGCTTGATTTTAATAACTATATAGGACTATAGTTGATAAATCGCATTTGCAATGAATTAACGGCCCCGCATCACAGCAGGAGACAGCATGACCATCCATCGTAATTACCCTTCACTGGTTAAAGACACAACTTTGTCTGAGGGCGCGAGTCAGCGTGCGCCGGTGAAGATATCGTTTCAGGGGGTCAGCAAGACTTACGGTAGTGCGGGCCGGGCGGGTAATCAAACGCTTGCGCTGGACCGCCTCGATGTGGACATCAAGGCAGCAGAGATCGTGACGGTGCTGGGCCCTACCGGATGCGGCAAGTCGTCGACGCTAAACCTGATCGCCGGATTTGAGCGGCCCAGCACGGGCTCGCTGTTGCTCGACAACCAGTTGATTGATGGTCCGGGTCCGGATCGTGCCGTCGTGTTTCAGCAGCCGTCGCTGTTTCCATGGCTGAACGTCCTCGACAACGTTACGCTCGGTGTGAAGTGCCGGGGGATTTCGCGTGACACGTATGCGCCGCGCGCCGCGCATCTTCTGCAAGAGGTGGGTCTTGCGGGGTTCGAGCGTCATTACCCGTACCAGCTATCGGGTGGCATGCAGCAGCGGGTTCAGATCGCGCGGGCCCTTATCTCCGAGCCCAAGGTTCTTTTGCTCGACGAGCCGTTTGGTGCGCTCGATTACCAAACCCGTATCCAGATGCAGGAGCTTCTGCTGCAACTCTGGCAGCAGCATCAGCAGACGATTTTCTTCATCACGCATGACGTATCGGAGGCGATCTTTGTCGCGGATCGAGTTCTCGTGATGAGTCGCCGCCCTGGGCGCATCAAGCTGTCAGTCGATGTTCACGCACCGAAGCCACGCGACGCCGACTTCCTCAGCACACCCGAGTTTGTCGAGTTGCAGCGTGAACTCCTGCACGCCGTCCAGGAAGAGGTTTATGCCAGCAGCGGGAGCCGTGGCGTCAACGCCAAGGCCGCTTGATCATTTCAACTTACCGGAGATCGGATATGTCAATATTTCACTGTCTACGTTCCGCTGCAGCCTTGTTATTCGCAGCGGCAATGGTTTTTCCAGTCGTGGCTTCCGCTCAGGTGGCGCCGGCGCAAGCGAACCTGTTGAAAATCAACTGGGGTGTGCCAACAGCCGACTACTACGCGCTGTACGTGGCCAAGGATCATGGACTGTTCAAAGAGGTCGGCCTGGAGCCGAATTTCTTTTTCTTTCCGTCGGGAGCGCCGCTCCTGGCCGGACTGAAGAGCGAGAGTCTGGATGTCATCACGACGGGCATGGCGACCGTCTTTGCCCTGGGCCAGAACATCCCCCTCAAGGTGATCTACTGGAGTCTTGACCACTCGGCGGCCGAAGGGCTGATCGTCGACCCCAAGAGCGGGATCAAGAGTTTCAAGGACATTGCCAAGGCCAAGGCCATCGCCGCACCCTCGGGCACCTGCGCGCAAGTTTCCATGGTCTTGATGGCGCAGAAGCTGGGGATGAAGTACAGCGACCTCAACGTCGTCAACATTGCTCCGCCGCTCTACAACAACGCATTCAAGAGCGGATCGGTCCAGGCCGGGATCGCCTGGTCGCCCTATTCGAGCGTGCTGCAGGCGGCGGGTTACCCGATTGTGAATTGGGCCGCCGACTACTCGCCCGATGGTGGCGTATGTCCCGGACTGACCAGCGTTCGCGCCAACTTTCTTACGCAGCACCCCGACGTGGGTTTGAAGCTGGTCCAGGTGCACGCAAAGGCGATGGACATGATTGCGAAAAACCCTGAGCTGGCGATCGATGCTCTGGTGAAATACCTGTCGGTTACGCGGGACGTGGCCAAGCATGTCGTCGACCAGGAGCTTTCACGCATCCCGACCCTGGAGCAGCAGGCCGATCCGAAATCTCCGTACTCGCTCTCGGCGAAGGGCGATGCCGGGCTTGCGCACAAGCTTCTCGTCGTCAGCCAGGCGCTTGCCTCCGTCGGCACGATCCCCGCACCCTTGAGCGCGAAGGTCCTCGCCGAGTCGATCGATCCGACACCGATCCAGCGCTACATGAAAGGAGAAGGCAAATGAACCACAGCATTGCAGTCGAAAGAGCAGGTCGGCAACCCGTCCCGTTGGTCGCCTATTCGATCGCGGCCGTCGTCTTCCTGTTCGCGTTATGGGCCGCAGTCACCATGTCCGGCCTGGTTGGTCCCGGACTTTTGCCGACGCCGCAGGCCATGGGCAACGAACTGGTCGGATTGGTGGAAAACGGGTACTCGGGAAAACCTCTGTGGGTGCACATAGAGGCTAGCCTTTTCCGTGCGCTGGCCGGGTTTGTGATCGGCGTGTTGATTGGCGTTCCGTTTGGATTGCTCAGTGGCTACAACAAGGTTGTCGGCGCCATGATGTCGCCTGTGATGGCCTTCATTCGGCCTATTCCACCGATCGCCTTCATTCCCATGGCCGTCCTGTATTTCGGACTCGGTGAAACAGGCAAGGTTGTGCTTATTGTCTTCACCGCGTTCAACTACTCGTTCGTCAGTGCGCACGCCGGCGCGGTTGCGGTCCCGATGTCCTACTATCGGGCGGCCGAGTCGATCGGCCTGACAAAGCTTCAGATATTCTGGCGCGTTGTGCTGCCCTCGGCCATTCCCCATATCTTCACCGGGCTGAAGGTGGCGATGGCGCTGAGCTGGGCTGTCGTCGTGGCGGCCGAACTCGTCGGTGCCCAGTCGGGCCTTGGCTTCATGATTTCTGACGCGGCGCAACTCTTTCGGATTCCGGTGGTCTTCATAGGCATCGTTTTGATCGGCCTTATTGGACTGGTGCTCAATTTTGCCCTGACCGCGACCGAGAACAAGATCGTTCATTGGAAGGGGAGGTAAGCGATGCGCGCCGCGCAGGGTGCGCATTCGTAATCATGGGTAAATCCTATGCAAAACCACTTGATTTTTGAACTATATAGGACTACAGTTCATGCATCGAATTCCGGATCACCTACGCATAGGAAATTGCATGAATGCCCAGGTAAACGCACTGTCTGCCTCACCATCCTCCGTCGGAGTTAAATATGTCGCGCAGTAGCAATTCCAATTTGCGGGGCTGGGTGGTGACCATCATGCTGGCACTGTTCATGATGATCAACTTCATGGACAAGGCGATCCTTGGTATCGTTGCCAAACCGCTGATGGCGGAACTGCACATCCAGCCGGCCGAATTCGGTCTGATTGCCAGTAGCTTCTTTCTGCTGTTCTCCATTTCGGCGATTGGCTTTGGTTTCATTGCCAACCGCGCGTCGTCCAAGGCCGTACTCCTGGTGCTGGCGGCAATTTGGGGGATATCCCAGTTTCCGCTCGCCTTTGTTGCTTCGGTCCCGCTGCTCTTTTTCTCTCGCATCATGCTCGGCGTGGGCGAGGGGCCTGCGTATCCGCTGGCCCTGCATGCCAGCTACAAGTGGTTCCCGAATGACCGGCGCAATCTGCCGTCGGCGATCATCTACCAGGGCGTGACCGTAGGCCTCCTGATTTCCGGTCCGGTGCTGACCTACATCCTGATTCGCCATAGCTGGCATGCGGCATTTATGTTCCTGGGCGTTGCCAGTCTCGTCTGGATGGTGGTGTGGTTCATTCTCGGCGCCGAGGGTCGGGTGACCAGCGACGATGACGCGGCGCGCGTCCACCTTGCGCACACTGCGCACGTGTCGTACCGGACCCTGCTGACGGACTGGACGTTCCTCGTCAATATGGCGTTGTACTGGACCACCTACTGGATCTTCGCAGTAATGTTCACGTGGATACCGTCGTACCTCAGCACGGTGCTGCACTACAGCACGGTCGAGACTGGCTGGATGTTCATGCTCTTTACAGGAATCAACATTCCGATCGTGCTTGGCGGTTCCTGGTTGTCACAGTTCCTGCTCAAGCGCGGGGTGGCTTCGGTGCGCGCACGAGGGTGGCTGAGCTGCGGCTTCGTGTTGCTCGGAGGTGTATTCATCTTGTTGTCGATCTATGCCGTGCAGCAGCCTCTGCTGAAAGTGATACTTCTGGCGATCGGCTTCAATCTTCCGCAGCTCTGCTTTGTCTTGAGTTCGACGATCGTGGCCGAGATCATTCCCGACAGCCAAAGGTCAGGGATGATGTCCGTCAATAGCGCCCTTGCTACCACCGGAGGCCTGATTGCGCCGGCACTGATGGGGGAGTTCATTCAAACCGCTGCCACGCCTGGAGCAGGCTACGACACCGGCTTTGTGGTTGCCGCCATCCTGGCCATCGCTGTGAGCGTGATCGGCTTCCTCGTTATCAATCCGGAAGCGAGCAAGCGTCGTTTTGCTGCGCGAGCCCTGCCCACCATGGTCAAGGCTACATGAGAAGGTCATGCTGCGCCGGCGAATAGCCGCAACGGTGACCACGGTTTTACCTTTTATCCCGACAAGTGAGGTGCAGATGAAGATCGCCAAGCCAAAGTGTGAATTGCCACAGGAGGTCGCATGAAAAGCATATACCCGAGCGAACTCGCATTGTTCGTTGGTGGCGAATGGCGTGGGGCCAAGGGGCGCAGCGTCACTGCGGTCATCAATCCGGCGAATGGGCAGCAGATCGGGCAATTGCCGGTCGCGACCGAAGCCGACATCGCCGACGCCTTGCGCTCAGTCGCAGGGGCCTTCCCGGCTTGGTCGCAGACCAGTGCCTGGGATCGCGATGTGATCCTCAAACGTGCCGCGGCGCTGATTGACGAACGTCGCGACACGCTGGCCACGATCTTGACGCTCGAGAACGGAAAACCGCTGGCCGACTCGCAGGGCGAACTGGACCGCGTTATCGAGGCCATCCTCTACTGCGCGGAAGAAGGAAAGCGCGCCTACGGACGCGTTTTTCCACCTCGGTCGCGCCTGCTGTCACAGATGACATTCAAGCGTCCAGTGGGGCCTGTCGCGGCCTTCGTTCCGTGGAACTTCCCCGCGTTTCTGGCCGCACGCAAGATCGCAGCGGCGCTGGCCGCCGGATGCACCGTCGTTCTCAAGCCGCCGGAGGAGACGCCCGCGATCTGCATCGAGTTGGTACGCGCCTTTGTCGATGCCGGCGTTCCGGCCGGCGCACTCAACGTGTTGTTTGGCGTGCCAGCACAAATCTCCGAGCGCCTGATTGCCTCGCCCGTGATCCGCAAGATCTCGTTCACCGGCTCGGTGGCCGTCGGCCGGTTGCTTGCCACCATGGCGTCGCAGCATCTGAAGCCGGTCACGATGGAGCTTGGAGGGCACGCGCCGGTGGTGGTGTTCGACGACGTCGACGTCGAGCGCGTCGCGCGCGCCTGCGTCGGCTTCAAGTTCCGCAACGCCGGCCAGGTCTGCATGTCGCCCAGCCGTTTCTACGTGCATGCGGGCATCGCGGCGAAATTCACCGAGTGCTTCGCCGCGATGGCCAAATCGCTGCGCGTCGGCGATGGCATGGCGTCCGATACTCAGATGGGTCCGCTGAACAACGAGCGGCGCCTGCGCGCAGCCCAGAGCTTCGTCGAAGACGCTCGTCAGCGGGGTGCCCGCATAGAGACCGGCGGGGAGCGGATTGGTCGCGAGGGCTATTTCTTCGCGCCAACGGTGCTGACTCAGGTCGCCGAGTCCTCGCGCATCCTGTCCGAGGAACCGTTCTGTCCGGTCGCGCCGATCATGCTGTTCGAATCGTTCGACGAGGTGATCGCGCGCGCCAACAGTGTCAATCTCGGCCTCTCCTCCTACGCGTTTACCAACCGGCTGGAGCGCGCCGCGGAATTTGCCGAACGCATCGAGGCCGCGTGGGTCGGCATCAACAACTTCACGCCGCAACTGGCCGATGTACCGATTGAAGGCGGCAAGGACAGCGGCCTCGGATCCGAAGGCGGCCCTGAAGGACTCGACGCCTATCTGCATACCCGTTTTGTCAGTCAATTGAACACCGCAGTTTGAAACACCCCACTCAGCCAGGAGATATCAATGAGTACCGCAAGCCCCAACACCAGTTCCTCTGCCAAAACCCAGCCGATCCGCTTCAACGGCTACAACAAGCGAGACGTTCCTGCCCACGACGCGGAACTTACGAGTTCCAACGCGGGCACGCCGATGGGTGAATACATGCGGCAGTTCTGGCAGCCGGTATGCCTGTCGGTGGAGCTGACCGACGTGCCGAAGGCGATCCGCATCATGGGTGAAGACCTGGTCGCGTTCCGCGACAAGAGCGGCGACGTCGGTGTGCTGCATCGCCACTGCTCTCATCGCGGCGCCTCGCTTGAATTCGGCGTGATCGCCGAGCACGGCATCCGCTGCTGCTACCACGGCTGGCACTATGCGGTTGACGGTGAGTTGCTCGACGCGCCGTGCGAGGCCGATGCCACGCGTCTCAAGCAGACGGTCTGCCATGGCGCCTATCCGGCGTTCGAGCGCGACGGCCTGGTGTTCGCCTATATGGGCCCACCCGACAAGAAGCCGCCGTTCCCCGAATACGATACCTATACCTTGCCCAAGGGCACGAAGATGGTGCCGTTCTCGAACATCTACCCCTGCAACTGGCTCCAGGTGTTCGAAAATATCATGGACCATATGCACACCGCCGTGCTGCACAACAAGATGGTGGTCGAAGGCGTCGACGCGGCGACCGCCGACGGCGTCTCGCTCGAGGGCTTCGGCGACATGCCGGTCATGCAATGGGAGGCCACGCGCAGTGGCAACGGCATTGTCTTCATCGCCGGCCGCCGCCTGCCGGATGACAAGGTCTGGGTGCGTATCACCGAGATGGTCTTCCCCAACTACCTGCAGATCGGCTCGCTCGTTCCCACTGCCGCTACCGAGCGCCATGGGACCTCGGGCTGCACGCGCTGGAACGTTCCGGTGGACGATACGCACATGATCATCTTCGGCTTTCGCCATTTCAACAGCGAGGTCGACCCGGCCGGCATCGGCTGTGAAGCCGACTGCGGCGTGGACAAGATTGACTTCCTGGTAGGACAAACCGGCAACCGCAGCTATGACGAAGGTCAGCGCGCACCCGGTGACTGGGAGGCACTCGTCAGCCAGCGACCCATCGCGATTCACGCGCTCGAGCATCCTGGCTCATCGGATATTGGGGTCTATATGTGTCGCAAGCTGCTGCGGGAGGCGGTGCGCGGCAAAACACCGCCGGACGCGCTGTATGAGCGGCTAACCGCCGCCGGAAGCTCGCTGCCGTTGTACGCGCAGGACTCGGTGTTGCACGTCCCTGAACTGCCTTCCGCGGAGGACCGCAAGCTGATTCTCAGCCTGGGCAAGCGTGTGTTCGAGATCATGCGCTCGGCCGACGATCTTCCCGCGGAGCAGCGCGATGCGCACGTGCGCCAGCAACTCGATGAACTCGACGGTGGCGCCAGCGCGCGCAGCGTCATGCGCCGCGAGATGCGCGGCGCAACGGCCTGAGGCACAAGGGGAAGGATATGTTGACGCTGCGCGTTCGTTCGACCACTTTCGAGGCCGAAGGCATTCTCTCCTTCGAGCTCGTCGACCCCGCTGGAGCCGAGCTCCCTGCGTTCGAGCCGGGCGCGCACATCGACGTCCATGTGCCCGGCGGCCTGACGCGGCGGTATTCGCTGTGCGATCCGCCGTGGCAGCGCTACCACTACCGTATTGCCGTGCTCGACGTGCCGGGTGGGCGGGGCGGCTCGCGTGCCATGCATGAGCATGTTCACGCCGGCGACCTGATCGAGGTTTCCGAGCCTCGCAACTTTTTCCCGCTCGCATCGGAATCCGGCCATGCCGTGCTGCTCGCGGGCGGCATTGGCATCACGCCGATCCTGGCCATGATGGAGCAACTCAAGCGGCTCGACCACAGCTTCGAGTTGCACTACTGTACCCAGACTCCCGAGCGCACTGCGTTTGCGGGCCGCATGGGGCAGGACACTGCCGCAGGCCGGGCACATCTGCACCACGATGGCGGCGACTGGCGCAAGGGACTGGACATGGCGAGCCTGCTGCGCGAATACCGACCCGGCACCCACCTGTATTTTTGCGGCCCGGCCGGGTTCATGAAGGCGGTGAAGGATGCCTCCGGGCACTGGCCGCCCGATACCGTGCATTTCGAATACTTCGGAGCCGATCCGGACGTCCCGACTCGGGCCATGCCGGCGAGCGGCTGTGATGTCGTACTCAAGCGTTCGGGGAACACGATCCACGTAGACCCGTCGCAGTCTATTTTGCAGGCGGTGCGCGACGCCGGCGTTGCCTGCGAATCGTCGTGCGAGGCCGGGATGTGCGGCACCTGCAAGGTGCGCTACCTCAGCGGCAGTCCCGAGCACACCGATTTCGTGCTGAGCGACGAAGAGCGCCGAGAGTTCGTCCTGATCTGCTGCGCCCGCGTAGCGGAAGGACCGTTGGTGCTCGATCTTTAGAACTAAAAAGGTTTGACTATGCGTAACTTTGACTACATCGTCGTCGGCGCCGGCTCGGCGGGCTGTGCTCTCGCGGGCCGTTTGGCGGAAGACGGTCGCACCAGCGTACTGCTGCTGGAGGCCGGTCCGAAGGACCGCAATATCTGGATCCACATCCCGATCGGCTACGGCAAGACGATGTTCGACCCGAAAAACAACTGGCAGTTCTACTCCGAGCCCGAACCCCACCTGAATGGTCGCAAGATTTATCAGCCGCGTGGGCGCACGCTCGGCGGCTCCAGCTCGATCAACGGGCTGGTCTACATCCGCGGCCAGGCCGAAGACTTCGACGCTTGGGCCGCGCTCGGCAACACCGGCTGGGGCTGGTCCGACATCCTTCCGTACTTCAAGCGCTCGGAACGCAACGAGCGCGGGGCCAGCGAATACCATGGGGGCGACGGCCCGTTGAGCGTGTCCAACATCCGCGGCAAGAACGAACTGGTCGAGGCCTTCATCAATGGCGCCGGCGAACTTGGTATTCCACGTACCGACGACTTCAACGGGGCGCACCAAGAGGGTGTGGGTTACTTCCAGCTCACCACCCGCAACGGTCTGCGCTGCTCGGCCGCCAAAGCCTACCTGCCTGCGGCGCGGGCGCGTGGCAACCTGGTCGTTGAAACCGATGCACACGCCACCGGCGTGATATTCGAGGGTAAGCGCGCCGTCGGCGTGCGCTATGTGCGCGGCGGCCAAGCGTTGGAGGCGCGGGCCAACTGCGAAGTCGTGTTGAGTGCCGGAGCGTTCCAGTCACCGCAATTGCTGCAGCTTTCAGGCATTGGTGATACAGACCATCTTCGCGCCCTCGGGATCCAGCCGGTCCATGACGCGCCGCAAGTCGGCAAGAACCTGCAGGATCACTTGCAGTCGCGGCTGATCTACAAATGCACCAAACCGATCACGACCAACGACGAGTTGCGAACGCTGTGGGGCACGGCGAAGATCGGCATGCGCTGGATCTTTCGCAAGGAGGGGCCGGTGGCGGCAGGCATTCAGCTCGGTGGCATGTTCGCCCGGGCGGTGCCGCAGGCCAGGACGCCGGACGTGCAATTCCATTTCGGAACCATCAGCGCTGACATGACGGCCGGCAAGCCGCATGATTTCTCGGGCTTCACAGTGTCGATGTGCAATCTGCGCCCGACGAGTCGCGGCGAAGTGAACGCCCGTTCCCGTGACGCGCGTGATGCGCCGGCAGCTCTTTTTAACTACCTGTCCACCAAGGAAGACGAAGACATGATGCTGGCTGGCTTTCGGCTGGCGCGCGGGGTTGCAGCCTCCAGGTCGATGTCCCCGTACATTGCCGAGGAATACCGGCCCGGACCAGGCGTGGCTTCGGACGAAGAGACTTTGGCCTTCGTGCGCGAGTACGCGACCACGATTTTCCACCCGGTCGGGACCTGCCGTATGGGGGACGATGCAACCTCGGTGGTCGATCCGCGGCTGAAGGTGCGTGGCGTGACGTGCCTGCGTGTGGTCGACGCGTCCATCATGCCGCTGCTGTTGTCCGGTAACACCAACGCAGGTGCCATGGTGATCGGCGAGAAAGCGGCCGATATGATGAAGGAAGACAGGAGAAAAACACCATGAACGCCGAAGCTCGCCACATTGAGGTTTTCGAAAACCTGTATCAGCAGGATCGCAGCGGGCTGCCCAAGTATCAGCGCTTGTGCAACGCAATGCTCGAAGCTATCAAGCGCGGACTGTGGCGCCCGGGCGACCGCCTGCCTGCCGAGGAGGAACTGACAGCGCTGACGCCGTTCAGCCTCGGCACTGTGCAGCGCGCGCTTCGTCAACTGGCGGAGCAGGGATTGGTGGTGCGCCAACATGGTCTGGGCAGCTTCGTCGCCGAAAGGCAGCGAGAATTGCACGACCCTTGGCACTGCCGCTTTGTCGCGGACGACGGCAAGACCTTGTTGCCGATTTACTCGAAGGCGACCCAGCGTGTCGTGGTCGATGAGACGGGGCCGTGGACACGCTATCTTGGCAACGAGAGCCGTGAGGTGATGCGGCTCGATCGCGTCATCAACGTCAACGACGAGTTCAAGATCTTCTCCCGCTTCTATGCCGACCGGTCGCTGCTAAAACGGCTGTGGGACATGCCAATGAAGCAGCTCCACGGCGCCAATTTCAAGCAGGTGATCGCCAGCCAATGCCTGCTACCGATCACCGAGATCACACATCTCGTGAGCATCGCCACTTTTGATGACGAGGCCTGCGACCACATCGAGGTGCCGCACGGGACATCCGGAATCTTCATGCGGGCGAACACACGTGCCGGACGCGACATCTGCGTGTATTACCAGGAATTTTTTATCGCCCCCAATTCGCGTGTGCTCCAGTTTCCGGAACACCCATCTTCATCGCCAGGCGCCTGACCACGTCGCTGCCTCCCTATTAAATGAAATGCACAGGAGTTGAAATGAAAACCAAACCGCAAAATCTCGTCATCATCATGTCGGACGAGCATTCGCCAAAAGCGCTTGGCTGCTACGGCCACGATATCGTCAAAACCCCCAACCTGGATGCGCTCGCGGCGCGCGGTACGCGCTTCTCACGTGCCTATTGCACCAGCCCGGTGTGCATTCCGGCGCGTGCGTCATTTGCCGTTGGCAAATACATCCATCAGGTTGGCTACTGGGATAACGCCGACCCTTACGACGGCCGTGTGCCCAGCTGGCATCACGTCCTGCGCGATCGCACCCACGACGTCGTTTCGATCGGTAAGTTGCATTTCGACTTGTCCTATGTGGACCATGGCTTCACGGAGGAAATCATCCCGATGCACGTCATCCAGGGTGGCGACTTAATGGGTCTGGTGCGCAGCGACTTGCCCGTTCGCAAGGGTGCCTACAAGATGGAGCGCTTCGCCGGTCCGGGCGAAAGCCAGTACACGTTCTACGACCGCGAGATCGTGTCGCGGGCTCAAATCTGGCTGCGCGAGGCGGCACAGCGCCAGAGCGACAAGCCATGGGTTCTGTTCGTGTCGTTGGTGTGCCCGCACTTCCCGCTGACGGCGCCGGCCGAACATTACTACCGCTACTACAACCAGAATCTGCCGATGCCCAAGCTTTACGAGAAGTCCGAACGGCCGAATTACCCGTCCCTGGTTGACTATCGCAACTCCTTCAATTACGACGACTACTTTGACAAAGAGACGGTCAAGAAGGCCATCGCTGGCTACTACGGCCTGTGCTCGTTCCTCGATGAGAACGTCGGCAAAGTAATGAATACTCTTGAGGACGCGGGCTTGGCCGATAACACCCGCATCATGTACACGGCCGACCATGGTGACAACATGGGCACGCGCGGCCTGTGGGGTAAATCAACAATGTTCGAAGAGGCCGCTGGGGTTCCGTTGATCATCGCCGGCACCGACATTCCGGCCGGCAACGTCATCGAAACGCCGGTCAGTCACGTCGATGTGTACCCCTTCGTCCTCGATGCGGTGGGTGAGCTGGATCCTCAGTTGCGCGAGGGCTTTCCGGGTACGTCTCTATTCGACATGGCAAAGGGAGAGCAGCCGGATCGCAACGTCATGGTCGAATACCACGGCATGGGTTCAACCACAGGCTCATTCATGATTCGGCACGGCCGCTACAAGTACATCCAATACGCGGGATATCCGGCCCAGTTGTTCGACCTTGAGGCGGATCCGGAGGAGCTCACGGATGTGTCGGCTCAGCCCGCATACGCCGCAGCGCTCAAGGAGTGTCGGCAGCGATTGTTGGCCATGTGCGACCCTGACGAAGTCGATCGCAGGGCCAAGGCTCGCCAGGCTGAGTTGTTGAATAAGTTCGGTGGGCGAGAAGCTGTGATTGCACGGGGCGACCTCGGCTTCTCGCCGGCTCCGGGCGCAGCGCACAACTTCGACTAAACGGAAATCAATCCATTCGAAAGACTGACCAAAAAAGGGGCTGGCACCGATGGACCTTTCAACGCTTGAGCAGGCGATGCTCGATGGCGATCACGGCGAGGCGCTGCAAACTGCCATTGCCTACCAGAAGAAGGTGGGTGAGTTCTGGGGCGCCCAGCGCTTCGTACCGGTCTCGAACGTCCACATGATGGGCGACATCGAGGTCATGGGCGACGGCGGCCTTGCTTGGTTGAAGGCGTTTGCCGCGCACGATACCCCCTGCAAGGTCAACGTGACCACCAATGCGCGCTGCATTGATTTCGCTCATTGTGATGCGCTTGGCCAGACCCCGGCCGAGGTCGGCAAGGAGCGTCAACTGATCCAGCAACTGCGCAAACTCGATGTGGTCACCACCGACACCTGCATTAACTATCAGACGGTGTACCAGCCCCATATGGGTGAGCATGTGGCGTGGGGTGACACCGGCACGGTGATCTACGCCAATTCGGTGCTCGGTGCCCGATCCAACTTCGAAGCCGGACCGGCGGCGCTGGCGGCCGCCATTACCGGTCGCACACCCGAATACGGTTTCCATCTCGACGCGCATCGCAAAGGCACATTCGCGGTGCGGATCGACGCCGAACTGGCTGACCTCGCAGACTGGGGGTTGCTGGGCAAGTTGGTTGGGCAGCCGCACCAGGACTACTATGCGGTGCCTGTGTTCCATGGTTACCACGGTTCGCCGAGCGCCGACGAACTCAAGCACCTTGGTGCGGCGCTGGCTAGTTACGGGTCGATGGGTATGTTTCATTTCGTCGGCGTCACGCCGGAAGCCCCGACCCTCGAGGCCGCGTTTCATGGCGGCGCACCCGGCGAAACATTGGTCATCGACAATGCCGCCCTGGAGCGCGCCTATGCCGGCTTCGGGCTGGGTGATGGTGACGCGCGGCTGGTGGTGTTCTCGGGGCCGCAGCAATCGTTGTTCGAGATGAAACGCCTGGCCGAGCTGTTCGAAGGTCGCCGTGTGCAGCCCGGATCGAGCTGCTTCGTTACCACCAATAGTGCGGTGCTTGCCCAAGCCCGGGGTATCGGTTACGCAGCAATCCTCGAGGCCGCGGGTGTCACGATTCTCGAAGGGGTGTGCTTTTATATTCTCCAGAATCTGTCGGCGATGCGTATCCAGAATGGCTGGACCAACATGGTCTCCAATTCCGCGAAGCTGGTGAACATCATCGGTGCGCATCGCTTCAACACCATCCTGCGCACCACGGCGCAATGCGTTGACGTCGCGTGCACCGGGAGACTTGCATGAGTGACACCACGATACGGGTGAACCGGGCGTACGGGCCGGTGGTTGAGGGCGAGGCCCTGGTTTCGACGGAAGGCTTCTCGCCGCGCTACGACCTGGATCGCTGGAGCGGCCTGATCACCAAGCCGGGCCATGCGCTTGAAGGCGAGAGCATCGTCGACAAGATCTGCTTTTTTCCGACCGCCAAGGGCGGCGTTGCGGCGGGGTGGGCCTACTACGACTTGAAGTGCAAGGGCCTGGCGCCCAAGGCCCTCGTGTTCGGCGTGACCAATCCGGTCATGGTGCAAGGGGCGATCTTCGCCGATATCGTGATCACCGAAGGCTGGGAGCCCGAGCCTGCGAGTGTCGTGCGCACCGGTGACTGGGTGCGGGTCGACGCCGGCCGGCGCGTGATCGAAGTGGTATCGCGTCAAGCCGATGCTGGGCATGCAGGCGCCGTGCCGCTGCCCGTGGACGCGAGGCCTCGCATTGAGCCCGGCGCGTAACAACGAATTCAAAAGGACTTCCATGAAAATCGCCCTGCTGGCCTCTTTGGCCCTGGCAACCCTCGCGTTGGCCCCGCCAACCCATAGCCAGACCTTTCCGGACAAGCCGATTCGCCTCATCGTTGCGTATCCGGCAGGCGGTGGCCTGGACTTCGTGGCCCGCACGCTTGCGAAAGGCCTGGCAGAGGCCCTGAAGCAGCCTGTCTTGGTGGAGAATCGCCCCGGCGCGAGTGGAGCGCTCGGGGCAGACATGGTCGCCCGGGCGCGCCCGGACGGCTATACCTTGCTGTTGGCATCGCCAGCGGAAGTGATCGTCGGCCCGGCGGCGGGGCAAAAGACGCCGTACAACGCCGAGACGGCCTTCGCACCGGTGGTGCTTGCGGGCGAGACGCCGCTCGTTGTGGTGGTGAACCCCTCCGTTCCCGCGAAAAACCTGTCCGAGCTAATGGCCTATGCGAAGACCCATCCCGGCAAGCTCAGCTATGCCACGCCGGGCACGGGCAGTTCCATGAACTTCGCGGGCGAAGCGCTCAACAAGGCTTTTGGCACGTCGATCGTGCAAATCCCGTACCGGGGCGCGGCGCCAGCCGTGGGTGATCTGCTCGGCAACCAGGTGTCAATGGCGATCGTGGGAATGCCGCCCATCATTGCGCAGGCAAAGGCGGGCAAGCTCAAGGTGCTTGCTGTGACGACGATCAAGCGCTCGTCGGCGATGCCGGACGTTCCTTCGGTGTCGGAGTCCCCCGGCATGAAGGACTACCGTTTTTCCAACTGGATGGGGGTGTTTGCCCCCGCCAAGACACCTACGGCCATCGTTGAGCGGCTCGGCAAGGAGATTGCGGTCATCGTGCGTGAGCCCGTCGTTCGGGAAAGCCTGCTTGATGGAGGAGTCGAGCCGTTGGGGCTGCGCGGCACCGAGTTCACCGACTTCCTTGCGGCCGAGCGTCGGCGGTACCAGGTGATTGCCAAGGAGCGCGGCATCCATTTCGAGAATTGATTTCATTTTCAGGTCAATAGCAACGGCGCACACCATGAACGCCCCCTCATCCCTCGAACCAGAGCTGCTACAAAAAGCAGAGCTGCAAGCCAAGATAGTAAAAGGGCTACAGGCCGTTTTGCCTGCGCATGCGCTGCTCTGGCAGGCGGAAGACACCACGCCTTACGAGTGCGACGGCCTGACCGCCTACCGTCAGCGCCCGCTGGCCGTGGCCCTGCCCGAAACCTATGAGCAGGTGCAGGCTGTGCTGCAGACTTGCCACGCGCTGGAGGTGCCGGTGGTGGCGCGCGGCGCCGGCACTGGCCTGTCGGGCGGCGCCATGCCGCACGCACTGGGCGTGACGCTGAGCCTGGCCAAGTTCAACAAGATCCTGAAGATCGACCCGGCCAGCCGTACCGCGCTGGTGCAGTGCGGCGTGCGCAACCTGGCCATCTCCGAGGCGGCGGCGCCGCACGGCCTGTACTACGCGCCCGACCCGTCGAGCCAGATTGCCTGCACCATCGGCGGCAACGTGGCCGAGAACTCGGGCGGCGTGCACTGCCTCAAGTACGGCCTGACGGTGCACAACGTGCTCAAGGTCAAGGGCTTCACCATCGAAGGCGAGGCCGTCGAGTTCGGCAGCGATGCGCTGGATGCCGCCGGGCTGGATCTGCTCGCGCTGGTGATCGGCTCGGAGGGCATGCTGGCCGTGACCACCGAGGTCACCGTCAAACTGATCCCCAAGCCGCTGCTGGCGCGCTGCATCATGGCCAGCTTCGACGACGTGCGCCGCGCGGGCGACGCCGTGGCCATGGTGATTGCGGCCGGCATCATTCCGGCCGGCCTGGAGATGATGGACAAGCCCATGACAGCGGCCGTGGAAGACTTCGTGCACGCCGGCTACGACCTGAATGCCGAGGCGATTTTGCTGTGCGAGAGCGACGGTACGCCCGAAGAAGTGGCAGAGGAGATCGCCCGCATGAGCGAGGTGCTGGAGCGCTGCGGCGCCACCGCCATCCAGGTCAGCCGGGACGAGGCCGAGCGCCTGAAATTCTGGAGCGGACGCAAGAACGCCTTCCCCGCCTCGGGGCGCATCAGTCCCGACTACATGTGCCTGGACTCCACCATCCCGCGCAAGCGCCTGGCCGACATCCTGCTGGCGATTCAGGAGATGGAAAAGAAATACGCCTTGCGCTGCTGCAACGTGTTCCACGCGGGCGACGGCAACCTGCATCCGCTGGTGCTGTTCGATGCCAACGACCCGGACGAGCTGCACCGCTGTGAGCTGTTCGGCGCCGACATTCTGGAGACCAGCGTGGCCATGGGCGGCACCGTGACGGGCGAGCATGGCGTGGGCGTGGAAAAACTCAACAGCATGTGCGTGCAGTTCACGGCCGCGGAGAACGAGCAGATGTTCGGCGTCAAGCGGGCCTTTGACCCTAAAGGGCTGCTGAATCCGGGCAAGGTCATTCCGACCCTGCAGCGCTGCGCCGAGTACGGCAAGATGGTGGTGCGCGGCGGCCAGATCGCGCATCCCGAACTGCCTCGCTTCTGAAGGGCCGCACACATGGAACCCGCCCTGCAACACATCGTGGAGCGCGTGCGCGCTGCCGCCGCCGGCGCCACGCCGCTGCGCATCCGCGGCAGCGGCAGCAAGGATTTCTACGGGCAGACATTGATCGGCGAGCTGCTCGACATGACACCGTTGACGGGCGTCACCAGCTACGAGCCGAGCGAGCTGGTGGTGACCGCGCGCGCCGGCACCCCACTGGCTGCGCTGGAAGCGGAGCTGGCCGAGCAGGGGCAGTGCCTGCCCTTCGAGCCGCCGTACTTTGGGGCCGGAGCGACCGTCGGCGGCATGGTGGGGGCCGGACTGAATGGCCCGGCGCGCGCGGCCGTGGGTGCGCTGCGCGACTACATGCTCGGCGTGACCCTTCTCGGCGGCCGGGGCGAGCTGCTGAGCTTTGGCGGCCAGGTCATGAAAAACGTGGCGGGCTACGACGTCAGCCGCCTGATGGCGGGCTCGCTCGGCACCCTGGGCGTCATCACCGAGGTGTCGCTCAAGGTGTTGCCGGTGGCACAGAGGCAAGCCACCTTGCGCTTCCAGCTCAATGAGGCCGCAGCACTCCAGCAGCTCAACCGCTGGGCCGCCCAGCCGCTCCCGGTCAACGCCAACTGCTGGCAGGTTGACGCCGGCCAGCCGTCCCTGTGGGTGCGCCTGCGCGGGGCCGTGGCGGCGGTCGAAGCGGGCTGCTCCAGCATGGGCGGCGAGCGCCTGGACCCCGCCACGGCGGCCGCGGGCTGGGCCGCGCTGCGCGAGCAGACCCTGTCGTTTTTCACGCGGCAGGGCGACGAATGCCTGTGGCGCATGAGCGTGCCCGACAGCGCCCCGCCGCTAGACGTTGGTGAGTGCCTGATCGAATGGGGCGGCGCCCAGCGCTGGCTCAAGGCCCCGGCCGCGCAGGCCCCGCGGCTGCGCGCGGCGGCTGCGGCCGTGGGCGGTCACGCTACGCTTTTTATAGCGGACAGCGAAGAGTCGGCGGTGGCTACAGCCGTTTTTTCTCCCTTGAAGCCGCCTTTGGACAGAATCCACCGCGCCTTGAGGCAGCAATTCGATCCCGCCGGGATTTTCAACCGTGGGCGAATGTTCGCCGAGTTCTGAGCATGCAGACCCACCTCGCCCCCGAATACCAGAACACGCCCGAAGGCCTGGAGGCCGAGGCCATCCTGCGCAAGTGCGTGCACTGCGGCTTTTGCACCGCCACCTGCCCGACCTACCAGCTGTTGGGCGACGAGCTCGACGGCCCGCGCGGGCGCATCTACCTGATGAAGCAGGTGCTCGAGGGCGCCACCCCGACGCGCAAGACGCAGTTGCACCTGGACCGCTGCCTGACCTGCCGCAACTGCGAAACCACCTGCCCCTCGGGCGTGGAATACGGGCACCTGGTGGACATTGGCCGCAACCTCGTCGAAGCGCGCGTCGAGCGCCCGGCCACCGAGAAGGCCGTGCGCTGGCTGCTCAAGGAAGGCCTGACATCTCCCCTGTTTGCGCCGGCCATGAAGCTCGGCCAGCTGGTGCGCCCGCTGCTGCCCGCCGCATTGAAGAACAAGGTGCCCGCGCCGGCCGGCGCCCGCGCCAGGGTCTGGCCCAGCCGCGAGCATGCGCGCAAGGTGCTGCTGCTGGCCGGTTGCGTGCAACCGGCCATGCTGCCCAACATCAACAGCGCCACCGCGCGCGTGCTCGATGCCGCCGGCATCCAGACCGTGGTGGCCGCCGGCGCCGGCTGCTGCGGCGCGCTGCGCACGCACCTGAACGATCCCGCGGGCGGGCAGGCCGACATGCGCCGCAACATCGACGCCTGGTGGCCCATGGTGCAGGCCGGCCAGGTCGAGGCCATCGTGATGAACGCGTCCGGCTGCGGCGTGACGGTCAAGGAATACGGCCACGCGCTGGCGCACGACCCGGTCTATGCGGACAAGGCCGCGCGCATCAGCGCCCTCACGCGCGACCTGAGCGAGCTGCTGCCCGAGCTGGTGCCGCAGTTGCAGGGCCGGGTGCGCGTGAGCGATGCGGCGCGCCAGCTCGCGTTCCATCCGCCCTGCACGCTGCAGCACGGCCAGCAGCTGCGCGGCGGGGTCGAGACGCACCTGAAGGCGCTGGGCTTCGAGGTTGGGGTCGCCGCCGAGAGCCACCTGTGCTGCGGCTCGGCCGGCACCTACTCGGTGCTGCAGCCCGAGCTCGCGTACCAGCTGCGCGACCGCAAGCTGGGGCACCTCGCGGCGCTGGCGCCGCAATGCATAGTCTCGGCCAACATCGGCTGCATCCAGCATCTGCAGACGGGCACCACCACGCCCGTGAAGCATTGGGTCGAGGTGCTCGATGAGGCGCTGGCGGCGCATGAAGTGGCTGCCTGAATTGGACATGGCGCGCCGTATCGAGCCCGGCCGACCGGCCGGCGGTATTATGGCTGTGGCGCCATGTGCCATGGATCGCGGTGTTGAATGTGCCTACAGCTGGTGGCTGGCCGCGCTGGTGCTGGTGATCTCGTCGATCAGCTTCGGCGCCGTGTCGGCCGTTCCGGTGCTGCTCAAGCCACTGGCCCGCGAATGGAACACCGGGGCGGCCAGCATCGCCTGGGTGCACATGTCGACCCTGGTCGGCGCGGGCTTGGGAAGCCTGGTTCTTGGGCGGATGATGGATCGCTGGGGCTTCTTCCCGATCGCACTGACCGCCTCCGTCGCCACTGCCTGTGGCCTGTTTCTCGCGTCGCGCGCCAGCGGCATCCTCACCCTGCATCTGGCATGTGGCGTACTTATCGGCGGCGTGGGGCAGGGCGCGTTCTTCAGCCCGCTCACGGCCGCCCTGAGCCGATGGTTCGACCGCCATCGCGCGTTGGCAATGGCGATCGGGACCAGCGGCCAAGGCGTCGGCGGCTTTTTCATTCCGCCGCTGCTGCGGCTCGGTGCCGATCGCATCGGCTGGCGCACCACCCTGGAGCTCTACGCGGGCGTCGCACTGGCGCTGCTGGTGCCTTGCGCGCTAGCCTTTCGACGCGCACCGCCGGTGACGATCGCAGCTGCATCGGCGCCGGCTGCGGAGCAACGCAACGGCGAGCATTGGCACCGGTTCTGGACGCTGGGCCTGGCGCTGGCGCTGACCAGCCTGGCGACCTTCGTCGTCATCGGTCACGTTGTCGCGTTTGGCGAGGAGCGTGGCTTCGCGCCCGTAGTTGCTGCCTCCCTGATGTCGGGGCTGCTTGGCGCTACGCTGTTCTCGCGCCTGCTCGCGGGATGGCTGGCGCGGCATTGGGGAGGCTTTCGCGTGTTGCTGGTGGCGTCGGCGATCCATCTCACCGGCATCGGCCTGCTTGCGGTGTCGCAGGGGTACCCGGCACTGGTGGCGGCGAGCGCACTGATTGGCCTCGGCTTCGGCGGCTACTTGCCGATCTATGCATTGCTTGCCAGCGACATGTTCCCGGCGTCCGAGTCGGGGCGGCGCATCGCGGAGATGTACTTCTTCGCTTTCGTCGCGGCCGGCTTGGGCAGCGGTGGTGGTGGGTGGATGCACGATGTCAGCGGTGGCTACGCGATGACGTTCCGCTGCGCCGCGCTGATGGCCTGCGCGGGGATGCTGATCCTGGTCGCAAAGCGAAAGCGGTTCGACGTGCCTTGAACGGGCGCGACCACCTTACCCGGCCTGAGCAACGCGAGGTTCAGGTCAAGAAGTCTTGCCGATCAGATCCGCCGCCTTCTCTCCGATCATGATCGACGCGGCGTTGGTGTTCGATGAGGGCATGGTCGGCATGATGGAAGAATCGACGACGCGCAGCCCGGCGAGCCCACGCACCAACAAGCTGGCATCGACCACTGCCAGAGCGTCGTCACCCATCCGGCAGGTACCGACCGGGTGGAACGAAGTCTGACCTGACTGCCTGATGTAGGCGAGCAGGTCGGCGTCCGATTCGACGTCGGCGCCCGGTCGGGTCTCGCGCTCTATATAGCGCGTCATGCCGGGCCGGTGCACGACCGAGCGCGTCAGGCGCAGCGCCTCGAGCATGACCTGCTGATCAGCCTCCTCGGTGATGTAGCGCGGGTCGATCTTTGGGGCGGCATGTACGTCGGTGGTGGTGGTGTGTACGTACCCGCGCGATGCTGGCCGCAACTGGAAGAAGCCAACCGAAAAGCCCGGGTGACTGTCCAGGCCGCTGCCGGCGCCACGGTCCGAAACTTCGAAGCGATCCTTGCCGCTCAGATGTTGCAGTTGGATCTTCACCTCCGGGCGCGTTTGCGCTGGTGATGTCTTCGCCAATGCATGCACGGTGTGCGAGGGCGTGGCCATGAATCCGCGACGTGTCGCCAGGTATTTGGCCCCCATCCAGGCCTGGCGCAGCGGCCGGCCGACGATTTCGTTCAATGTGATGGGGCGGGTGCAGGCCAGCGTGATGCGCGACTGCAGATGGTCCACCAGGTTCTCGCCGACGCCAGGCAGATGGTGCACGACCGGCACGCCCAGCCGCTGCAACAGCGCCGCATCGCCCACACCGGACAGCTCCAGCAGTTGGGGCGTTTTCAAAGGTCCCGCAGACAGGATGACCTCGCGCGCCGCATACGCCTGCACAATGCGGCCGCCCTGTTCGTACTCGATGCCGACCGCCCGGCGCCCGTCGAACAGCACGCGCCGTGCCAGGGCCCCGGTTTCGAGCGAAACGCGCGGGTTGCGCAGACCTTGCAGGTAGCCTGTGGCCGTGCTGCTGCGCCGGCCCCGCAGGGTCGACAGTTGCAGGTAGCTTACGCCTTCGTAGGCGCGCCCGTTGTAGTCTGCCGTACGCGGGATGCCGGCTTGCTCGCATGCCGAGATGAAGGCATCCGACAGCTCGTCCGGCGTCGCCGACAAGGGCGTGACCGCGATCGGTCCGGAGCGGCCACGGGTCTGGTCGTTGCCGACGAGGGTGGACTCCAGTCGCTTGAAATAGGGCAGCACGTCGTTCCAGCCCCACCCGGTGTTGCCGAGGTCGCGCCAGTGATCGAACTCGGCCGGGTCTCCGCGCACGAAGATCATGCCGTTCACCGAGCTGGAGCCGCCAGGCAGCCGGCCGCGCGGCCAGTAGACGGTCCGGCCGGCCAGTGTCGGCTGCGGCTCGGTGTTGAATGGCCAGACGTAGACAGGATTGCCGACGATACGGGCGATGCCGATGGGCACCTTGACCCAGAAATCGTTTTCACGCGGGGGGCCGGCTTCGAGCAGCAGCACGTCGGCGCCGCCTTCGCTCAAACGGGTTGCCAGCGCAGCGCCTGACGAGCCTGCGCCGACCACGATGTAATCGAATTGTCGTGTCATGGTGTTACTTCCTCAAGAGCCAGTTGGCGAGTTTGGATGCTTCGTCGCCCATGCGCGTGAACTGCAGGTCAGCCCAGTCCTGTTGCGGATGGTCCGGGCCAAAGACGGGTGCATCGGACTCAACGACCAACTCCACGAGTGTCGGCCCCGGCTCCGCGAGGAGGCCGGGCAGGGCCTCGCTGAAGACCTCCAGGTCATCATGGCGGTGCACGCGTCGGTAGCCAGCCGCTTCGGCCATCTGCGTGAAATCGAGATGCGAATCACCTGCCAGCGGCAAGTTGGACAAACCGGTGAACTGGGTGCCGTTGTGGATCACGAAATGGTAGAAGTTGCGCGGCTGCTGTCCAGCCACCGTGACCAGACTGCCGAGCTGCATCAGCAGGCTGGCGTCGCCATCGACCACGATCACCTTGTGAGCGGACTGGGCCAGCGCGATGCCGAGCCCGATGCTGGGCGCGCCACCCATCAGCGGTACCGAGTTGATACGCGGCTGGCCGGCACCGAGCCGGTCGAATGCGTTCATCGCGCCCATAGTGGCCACCAGTACGGCGTCGTGGCGCGCGCGACTGATCGCGTCGCAGGCAGAAAGGATGTTCATGGGGTTTCCTTCAGTTCCAGCCAGTGGGAGCGCCTACCAGCAGTGCCGCGGGGCGCTTGTGTTCGAGCGCGAAGGCGAACGCCTCGTCGACGAAACGCAGATCCTGTTCTCGCTCAAGGCGCCAATGGGACACACTCATGGCGTCGAGCAGCGGTTCGAGATAGCGCACCATGCTGCGGCGCGATTGGCCGGGGTCCAGGCCGAAATTGGCGAACTCGCGTCCGAATTGGCCAATCAGAAAAACGATCGGAATTTTGGCATCCAGGCCGATGGCTCGCAGCGAATTGACGCAGGCGAACAGTCCTTGATTCTGAATGGCCACAATCGGATTCCTGCCACCAATGCGCAGCCCCGCCGACACCGACAGTGCCTGGTCCTCGTTGCAGCAGGTGACCTGGTGGATGCCTGCCACGCCCTGCTCGATACGCGTGTGCAGCGCCAGCTGGACCCAGTCGGGGACGGTTATAAAATAGTCGACGCCATTGCGTCGCAGCGCCTCGAGGTAACTTGAGGCAGGAATGTGAAACGTGGTGTCGTTCATCGCGGTTTCGTGTCGTTGATGCGAGGCAATTCTGGGCAGTAGTGGTGAAAATATCTGTCTAAAACATGCCAAAAACAGTCCGACCTACTTACCGCCCGCTCGCGAGAGCCCTGCTGGGCCGTGACCCATGGTTCAGTCATTTCGATGGCGCCACGCTCGACCGCTTCGTGAAGGAGGGAGATCTGCGCCAGCTCGCGAGTGGCGAGGTGCTGTGCCGGCGCGGGGAAGCCATCGGCTCGCTCTGCGTCGTGATCGAAGGCGTGCTTGATGTGAGCCACAGCGCCGAGTCCGGCAAGCGTCACGTGTGGAGCTACCTCGGGCCGGGGCAGGTCATGAACCTGATCCCGATTCTTGACGATCAGCTCTCGATTCACGATGTCTGCGCGCACGGTGACTCGACCCTGCTGCTGATTCCCAAGGAGAGCTTTCTGGCAGCCGTGACCGGGCAACCGGACATCGCCCGGCTGCTGCTGCGCCTGCTGTGCCTGCGCTCGCGCGTGCTCTACGAACATGCGGCCGACAACGCGCTTCTTTCGTTGCGCGCTCGCTGCGCACGCATGCTGCTTTCCCTGATGGCCGTGCATGGGTTGCCGCGCCCCAGCGGCGTGGCGATCTCGCTCAAGCTGTCGCAGGACGAATTCGCCGACATGCTCGGGCGCACGCGGCAAAGCGTCAACCGGGAGCTGAAACAGCTAGAACGCGAAAACATCATCTCCATGAGCTACTCCCATTTCGTCGTTCGCGACGAGCAGGCCCTGAGCGCCATCGTCGGCGAGTGACCGGCGGCCCGGCGGCCGATATGCGTGGTGTGTCGGATTTTTGACAGATTTGGCCGACCTCCCCATAGGACACTGACCCGGCAAGCGTTTGATCTGGCGCGGCGCGCCGCCGTTTGACCCGGATTCAATGGGATATGAACCACCAAGCAGGAGACGAATGATGTTGTGGCTGAAGAAAATCACGAAAATTTGGACAAGCGCCGCAGCGATTGCGGCGATTTTCTGTCTCGGCACTGTTGGGGCGGCCCATGCGCAGGAGCCGTTGAAGTTCAACTATGGCGTACCGAAGGCCGACTACTACATCGTGTATGTTGCCAAGGACCTCGGGTTGTTTCAGAAGCATGGGTTGGAGCCCAACTTCTTCTTCTTCACCACAGGTGCCCCCTTGCTCGCCGGATTGAAGAGCAAGAGCCTCGATGTGTTTACGACGGGCCTCGCCTCTGCATTTGCGCTCGGACAGGACATCCCCGTGAAGCTTCTTTTTTGGTCACTGGATGATGCCCCGGGCGAGGGTTTGGTAGTCAGTGCCAAGTCGGGCATTGCCAGCTACAAGGATCTGGCCAAGGCCAAGGCTATCGGTGTACCGTCGGGCACCTGCGCGCAGGTCGCTCTCGGCCTGATGGCTCGCAAGGCCGGCGTCAAATACAGCGACCTGAAGACGGTCAACATCGCGCCGGCCCTTTACGCAAACGCTTTCGCGAGTGGTTCCATCGATGCGGGGGTTACCTGGGCGCCGTATCCGCAAGCGCTGGCCGAGAGTGGGCACAAGATTGTCAACTACGACTCTGACTATGATGGCATCTGCCCGGTGCTGACCGGCGCGCGAACCGAGTTCCTGAAGCAGCATCCTGACGTTGGACTCAAGCTCGTGCAGATCACTGCCGAGGCGCGGGCAACGATCGAAAAGAATCCCCAACTGGCAGTTGATGCACTCGTCAAGTATTTGTCGGTTACGCCGACGGTGGCAAAGGCCACCTACGATCGCCTTTGTTGCTCCCGCCACCCGACTTTCGCGCAACAGGTCGATCCGGGTTCTCCTTATTCCCTGGTCTCGGGGAGCGGCGGCCTGGTCGACAAACTGCACACGGCCACACAGATACTCGCCGACGTCGGCAGCATCCCTGCGCCACTGGCTAAGGAGGCGATCGCCGCGGCGATAGATGCATCCTATGTGCGGCAGTTCGTCGAAGCGCAAAAGAAGTAAGCGGGAACGAGGGTCTGCGAGTCGTCCGCGCCGTGCCGTGCTAATCGTCGCTTGAATCGTTCGACTGCCAGTGTGATGACCACGTTGCGGCCGAGTGGCTCGAAGTGACCCGGCGGCGAGACCGTCGCGTTCCCCCCGATGTGTCAATCAGGACCACGGTCGAGGCATTAGCGTAGTGCGCCCAAAGTTATAGAACTTATTCGTTCCGGCATACCCCAACCGTTCAGGAGGCTGGAGCGATGCGAGTTGCCGAAACGATTGAGCTTGATCTCACGACCGAGCGCGAGTTGCGCGCGCTCTCCAAGCGCCGGCGATCGAAGCCAGACTCCAACAACGCGCTCGCGTGATCCTGCTGGCGGCCCAAGGCTGGCAGAACAAGGACATCGCTGCACAGGTTGATCTGGATCGTCGCCAAGTCGCGCTGTGGCGCCAGCGTTTCCTGGGCGGGGGGATCGACGCGCTGCGCCAGGACGCGCCGCGTTCGGGGCGCACACTCACGCTTACCCCCCGAAGTGCACTCGCGCATTCTTCAGGTGACGCTGCACCCAAGCCCGTGGCGGGCACGCACTGGAGCACGCGCACGCTCGCCGAACATCTGGGCTTGAGCGCCACCACCATCCGGCGGGTGTGGCGGCGCAACGGCGTCAAGCCACACCTGCAGCGCAGCTTCAAGCGCGAGGCTTTAAACTGCAATCGGTGGGGTCAATATTGGATGGCAGGCCGGGGTCAAGTTTGGATGGAAATCAACAGGCCGCTTCAAGTCGTGTAGATGACGTCTCCGCCCAACTCAACGGACCCCCGTTTTCATACCCGGATGCGACAAAGATTTGGTGGGATTCGGTGAATCGGCGCGGGACGACGAAAGTCGCCGCGGACCGCGTCAATGCTGGATTTGTGGCACTTCCTGATACGTTATGATGGTGTCCGCCCGTAGCCGTCCACTCCGCCAGTCAAGAGAAAAGCCGTTGTAAGTCGTTGATTTACAGCGGCTTTTTCAATTTCGCGCTACCCGTTCTGCGCAACGTCGGGCAGCCGGTGTGGCCCGGAAGAATCCTCTGGGCCGGCATTTCGGCGCTGTTTCGAGGGTCGTTGTCCACTGACATGGAGCATCGACATGAAAACATCGAACGCACGGGTGTTCGACATCTGGCTCTTGTTGCCAGAGCCCCCGCATCTTTTCCATCGTATATGCACCCGAATCCGACCGCACGGGTCGTTGTGATCGGCCCCCCCCCCCCCCCCCCCGCCTGCATGGCGCAATGGAGTCGGTGGCCGATCACAACTCGATCATCGCGAGGCGGTCGGCTTCGCGGTCTGCGGCTGGCTCGGCAAAAGGACACCGTCACGGACAAGATCGATTACATCGATGCGCACGACACCAGTACGCCGGTCGGCGATACCCGGGAACTCGAAGCCCTGCGCATCGTGTTCGGCCGGCGTGCATGCGGCCATTTATTCCTTGTTGATGATGCAGGAAAAGTTCCTCAGTGCGTCGGCCAACATCACTCAACTCGATCCGGGCGCCGAGGGTATTCCCATCGTGCGCGAACGCCAGGATAACGTCACGTTGAATACGATCATGTCGAACAGTTTCGGTTTTGGTGGAACCAACGCCACTTTGGTCTTCCAGCGCTACAACGGCTAGCGCCTGCTGGCCCTCGTCTTTCTCGATTGCATCAGCCAGGTAACTCCAGCAGCTTCAGGCGCTGCACTTTCCCCGACGGGCCTCGTGGCAATTTGCCGACGAAGCGCAGCACCTTCGGTGTCTTGAAGCGTCCGAGGTGCAGGGCGCAGAAATCGCGCAACTGGTCTTCGCTGCACACCGCGCCCTCGCGGAGCACCACGCACACCATAATCTCCTGGCCATAGTGCTTGTCGGGAATACCGACCGCTGCGGCCTCGAGCACGGCTGGGTGGGCCAGCAGCGCCTCGTCAATCTCGCGCGGCGCGATGTTCTCGCCGCCCTTGATGATCAACTCCTTGATGCGGCCGGTGACGAAGAAAAAGCCGTCGGCATCAACATGCCCGAGGTCGCCGGTGCGAAGCCACCCGTCAGGGGTGAAGCTTGCGCGCGTGGCCTCGATATTCTTGTAATAACCCCGCATCACGTTCGGGCCGCGGATGACGAGTTCGCCGGTAGCACCGATGGGCACCGGCGTGAGGTTCGCGTCGACGACCCCCGCCTCGCAGCCGGAGGCCCGGCCGACCGAGCCGAGCTTGCGTCGCGAGCTGTCCAATGGATTCGAAAATGATGGCGCGGCGGTTTCGGTCAAACCCATCGTTTCGATGATCCCGATACCGAACTTGTCCTCGAATGCGCGGTGGTGTTCGGGCGCGAGCGCAGCCGATGCCGAGCGGCAAAAGCGGATGAGCGCGGTTTGGGCGCGCACGGGCGTCTCGCCTTCGAGCAGGTACGAGATCATCGTTGGCACAACATTGATCCAGGTGCATCGCGTCGCCGACGCCTGGGCCCAGAAGCGCGCAGCCGAGAACTTCGGCGGTACCGCGAGGCTGCCGCCCGTGGCGAGGGGCGCCAGCATCGTCACCGCGAAGGCGTTGATATGGTACAGCGGCAGCACCGCGAGCACGCGATCGTCGTGGGTGAGCGCATGCTCGGCGCCGATGGCCTGTGCGTTCGCGGCCAGGTTGGCTTGCGTCAGCATCACGCCCTTGGGCACGCCGGTTGTGCCAGAGGTATACATCAGCAAGGCCACGGTGTCGGGTGCGGGCGGGGCGCCCCCAGCGTCGAGTTCTGCAATGTCGCTTGGTGTCCTGGTGTTCGGGTCGCAAACCATCACTGTTACCGGGCGCTCGATGGTGGTGAGCAGATTGCGCACCCGCTGCTCCCACTCAGGTGCGACGCACACCACGCTACAGTCCGAATGCGTCAACACATAGCGCATCTGCTCGGGCTGGGACAGCAGGTTTACCGGGTTGACAGTGAAGCCGCCGTGCATTGCGCCGAGCAGTAGTTGAATGGTCTGCAAGCCATTGGGCATGACCAGCGACACCGTGTCGCCCAACTGCGCGCCGTGGGCTTTCAGCAGCGCGGTGACGTGGCGGCAGGAGTGCGCAAGTTCACCGAAGTGGAGGGTTTGCCCGGTCTCGGTGGCCAGCGCGAACACGGCGTGTGGGCGCGTGCGCGCCTGGTGTTCGACAAGGTCCCGAACAGTGGTCAGTGCCGGGTCGCTCATGGCGCGCCAAACTGGTCAAAGAATTCGCCAAAAATCTCATGCTCGCTCGGCATGCGTTCAGGGATCGGGCGAGAGACCCGCGTGATGTTCAGGTAGTGGCGATAGTTCATGTTGTCGGAGAAATTGTTCTTGCCCCAGGTGCCGCAACCCATCGAGAGCGAGAAGGGCAGGCCATTGTCGAAGCTGCCACCGGTCGCGATGCAATGCGCCTGGTCGACAATCACGCGTGAGACCGGCAGCGTGAGCCCCAGCTGCAGTGCGCGCTCGGGCCGGGCGCTGTGCAGTCCGACCGAGTGGCCCGCGCCTTCGTAGGCATAGATGCGGTCCACGATGAGCGCCGCTTCATCGAAGTCGCGCGCGGCGTAGATCGCCAGCACAGGGCTCAGCTTCTCGCCGGAAAACGGATGGTCGTGGCCGACACCGTCTTCGGCCACCATGAGGATGCGCGGGTTGCGCTGCGCGATCGCCAGCCACGCGTCGCGCCCGGCCGCATCGAGCGTGGCAGCGCGCTCCGCGATCACCCGCGCCGACTTGCCGATCACCGCGGCCGACAGCTTGCCCTCGGGCCACATCAGCGCCTGCAGCGTCGCCTTCTGCGCCGCGTCAAGCAGCACTGCGCCGCGCGCCTCGAGCGCGGCGAGCAGCGCAGCGCGCACCGCATCGACGACCACCAGACTGTTCTCGGACGAGCAACTGGTGGCGTTGTCGAAGGTCTTGGAGCGAACGATGCGCTCGGCGGCCAGCGTCACGTCGGCCGTTTCATCAACGATGCCGGCCACGTTGCCGGCACCCACGCCAAAGGCGGGTGTGCCGCTCGCATAGGCTGCGCGCACATTGGCCTGCGAGCCTGTGGCTACCACCAAATCGCACAGCCGCATCAGTTCGGCCGTGGCCTGCTTGTTGACCGGCGCGGGCAGCAGCTGCACCAGGTCGCGCGGTGCGCCGATGCGGTCGAGCTGCGCATGGATGAATTCGATCAGCCGCGCGGCCGTGGACCAGCCCTTGGGCGAGGGTGCGACGATCACTGCGTTGCGGCCTTTGAGCGCGTTGATGATCTTGTTGGCCGGCGTTGCGCCCGGGTTGGTCGAGGGCGTGATGGCGCACACCACGCCCACCGGCCGCGCGATCTCGACCAGACCGCGCGCCGGATCTTCGGCGATCACGCCGACCGAGCGCGCGCCGCGCAGGTCGCGCAGCAGTCCGAAGGTCTTGCGGTGGTTCTTGCGCACCTTGTCCTCGACGTTGCCCACGCCGGTATCGGCAACTGCCATCTCGGCGAGTTCGCGGTTGCGTGCCGGTTCGATAATCGCCCAGCCCGCGGCGACGACCGCCAGGTCGACCTGCGCCTGGGACCAGGTCTCAAAGATGCGCTGCGCCGCACGGGCACGCGCGACCAGGGCAGCGATCGGTGTCTGCGCTGTGGACAAATTATTTTGGCCCTCGTGGTGTTGTTCCATTTTTAGTTACCTCATGATGTGGTTGAGTGTGCTCTCTTGATTCGGTGCTCGCCGACGCGAGCTGTTACCGGCGTCGTGACACTCACCGGACGGGGATCGCGATTTTGGGCACCACGGGAGGGTCGCCCACCTTGCGCGTTGGGTCGATGAACAACGAGCCGATGATGCCGATAACGAGCAGGATCGCAGAGACTGCGAACGGAACCTGGTAGCTGCCGGTGGTCTGGATCAGGAAGCCGAAGACGATAGGCGAAATCATACCTGCCACGCCGAAACCGGTGTTCATCATGCCGCCAGCCGTGCCGGCATAGGCGCCGGCAATGTCCATCGGCAAGCTCCACAATACTGCGTTAGTCAATTCCAGGAAGAAAAACGACGCCGAGAGCAGGGCGACTGCCATCATTGGGTCCTTTGTTCCGACCACCGGCAGGATGAAAACCAGCGAACCGCCGAGGCCGAGCACCAGCATCGCGCGGCGGGCGATCTTCAGGTTGCCGGTGCGCTTGTAGATTGCGTCGGAGACGACTCCACCCAGCGTGTCGCCGACCACACCTGCAAGCAGCGGCAGCGAAGCGAAGATCGCGAGGTGCTTCAGGTCGAAGCCTCGTGCGTCCTTCAGATAGGAAGGCAACCAGGTCAGGAATACCCACAGCGACCAGCCATAGCAGAAATCGACGAAGGTGACCAGCCACATCTTGCGAATCATTTCAGCCCAAGGCGTCTTGCCTTTGGATGTGGACTTCATCCGTGCAGTGTCAACGCCGATTTCCTTCAACTCGGCCTGGGTAACCCATTTGTGCTCGCTCGGCGTGTTGCGAAAGAACCAGACATAAAGCGCAGTCCAGAGCAGGCTGACTGCGCCGAGTGCGATGAACGACTCGCGCCAGCCGTACAGCGCGACGATGCCGATCACGATCGGCGGGGTCACCGCGCCGCCCAGGCGCGCGAAGCTGTGGGTGATGCCCTGTGCGAATCCGCGCTCGGTGGCCGGCAGCCAGAACGTGAATGCACGTGTGGCGGTCGGGAACGCGCCGCCTTCGCCTATGCCCAGCACGAAGCGAAAGACCAAGAGAGAGGTCAAGCTCCATGCGAAGCCGCAAAGGAGGGTCGCGATCGCCCAGATGATGCTGAGTACGGCCAGCACGAGACGTGGGCCGAATTTGTCGGCGCACCAGCCGCCAACGATTTGCAGCGCGGCATAGGGAAATGCGAACGCGGAGAAGACGACACCGAGTTCGGTCGGCGTCAGGCCGAACTCCTTGCTGATGAAGGGCGCGGCCACCGAAATGTTGACGCGATCGATGTAGGCGATGAAATACAGCAGGCACATGATCGCCAGTATCAAATGCCGGACCTTGAACATTCGCTTCATGCAGTCTCCTTGGGGTTGTGGGATGCCGGGTTTGGCATTGTCATTATTGTTCTATTTAATAGAACAACGTATGTTTATATGGAACAAAGATTAAAACGAGTTCTAACGTGACTCAATGGGGAGTTACCCGTAGCTCTCGTTAACAAATGTAAAAGGGAGAGCCGTGGCTGCGGGGCTTCGATGGCAGCCTGGATACGATGAGTGGGTGTGCTTTTGCCCGCCCGCTGCTCCGGGACAGCCGTCGCCAACGCAGGTTGGCGCGATGGGGCGCTGCATCGGCCATCGCAATCAGGCTGGGCCCGAGCGCGCCAACGGGTGCCTATCGCCTCAAGCCACTTCGTCGTCTGTCTGGTTGGCGGAGGCCGGCAAGCGTACCGGGGCGCCGCGCTTGCTTCGATAACCCAGCGTGGTGCTGGCATCGCGGGCACAGGCCATGAGTTGCTCGGCAAAAGCGCGAGCCTGGGTGTGTGCAAAGCGAATCGACGGCACGCTCATGCCGACAGCGACGACGGCTTGGTCGCGCGCGTCGAATATCGGC
Source organism: Rhodoferax sediminis (assembly GCF_006970865.1). Taxonomy (NCBI): domain Bacteria; kingdom Pseudomonadati; phylum Pseudomonadota; class Betaproteobacteria; order Burkholderiales; family Comamonadaceae; genus Rhodoferax; species Rhodoferax sediminis. Next base: position 3,117,057 of record NZ_CP035503.1, on the reverse strand, counting down.
ACGCCCAGGCCGCACACGCCACGGCGCCATTCTTCGCGGTTCTCGGCGTAGCCGCGCGTGCGCGTGCGCTGCAGATCAGCGTGCAGCGCGTCGATATCGGTGAGGCTGTTCGGCGTGTGCGCTACCAGGGCGCCGAGCAGCTGCTGCAGCGCGGGCACGTCGAGCTGCGCCGCGGCAAGCAAGGCCTTGCCCGAGGCCGCGCAATACGCTGGTGCCCTCCCACCGATGCGTGAGTAAGCCGCAACCGGCAGCGGACTGTCGAACTTGTCGAGATAGACTATTTCGGCGCCTTCCAGCGTCGCGAGATGAATGGTTTCGCCGGTCGCACGCGCGAGCGCCGCAAGATGCGGTCGCACCAGGGTCTTGATGTCGGCGGCATCGCTGATCAGCGTACCGAGCTCGAACAGCCGCAGGCTGGCCCGATAGGCGCTGGTAGTGCCATCCTGCACAGCCCAGCCGCACTCAACCAGCGTTTGCAAGGTGCGGTGTGCGTTGCTGCGCGCCAAACCGAAGGCCTGCGCAACATCGGTCACGCGGCAGTCACGCTGTTGCCGCGCCAGCCATTCGATCACGGCCAAGCCTTTGGCGAGAGTGGAGTCCATGAGGTTTCGCGAGCGTTGCTGGATTGTTTCAGAAATTGGATCAGCGTTTTAGTATATGGGACACACTTTGAGTGTCCCGACGCATCTTGTCAAGCGGTGGCCGCGCCGGCTCGACCGGCGCGGCGGCTCAGCGCCTTCCGTGCCCAGCGATCAGATCGATCAGCTCGCGGAAAACCTGGTTGCCCGTCGATCCTGCCAGGTCGAGCACATGGCTGCGACTGTAGTAGGGGCTCAAGTCGAGGCCGACCCCCACACCGAGGATCTCAATCTGGCGGGTGGATTCGACGCTCTGCACCACGTCGCGCAAATGGTGATCGAGGTAGTGCGCGTCATTCGCCAGGTTGGTTGCGCTGTCCATCGGCGAGCCGTCGGAAATCACCAGCAGCAGCTTGCGGTCTTCCCCGCGCCCCGCCAGCCGTCGGCAAGCCCAAGCTACGGCCTCGCCGTCGATACCTTCCCGGAACAGGTCGCCCTTGAGCAGGGCTGCGATAGCGGGCCGGGCGCGCTGCCACCGCGTTTCCGCATCCTTGAACACCACGTGGCAAACCTCGTTGAGCCTGCCCGGGTGCTGGGGGCGGCCGGCGCGAACCCAGTCGCGCTGCGCCAGACCACCGTTCCAGGCGCCGGTCGTGAAGCCGAGCACCTCGGTGGCCACGCCGGCCTGTTCGAGCGCGCGCACAAATACGTCGATGAACATTGCAACCGATTCGATATGCGCTCTCATCGAGCCCGAACAATCGATCAGGAAACTCAGCACACAGTTCGCGGTCGGCTCGATGTGCTCGGTGCGAAATAGCCGCCGCTCGGTAGGCGAGGCGACCAGCAGGGCCAGACGCCGGCCGTCAATGTAGCCTTCGTCCTGGTCGCCGTCCCAGCCGTCGCGGGCCGGTACGGCGAGCAGCGCGCGCAACTCGCGTGCCAGCCGTGCGATGTTGATGCCCTGGCCGGCGATGCGGGCATCGAGTCGAGCGCGAAAGTCTTTCAGCAATTCCGGGCGCACCAGCGTGGCGGCAAGGCATTCGCGGTCATAGGCGGTGGTAAAGACGCGGTAGCCGTCGTCGGCTGCTTCAAGCACGCGGCTGCGACCGGAAACCGCAGTCTCCACGCCTTCGGTCAGCTCGCTGTCGGTGTCCATGACAAGGCTGAACGCGGTGCGCACGTTGTCATCGTCGTCGTCAGCGAATGGCACGGCACCCTCGTCACTGGCTGAACGCAGCATCTCGCCAACGGCGCGGGCAATGCCCAGCGCGTGCACCGCATAGGCGCCCTGCGTCGTGCGCGTGCGGCGCAGGCCGGCAAGGTCGTGTCCGAGCAGCGGGCCGAGTGCGCCACGCGTCGCCTCCATCAGGTCTTCGGTCGCATCAAGCACCCGCTCACCGGTGACGCGTGAACGGCAAATCTGCGCCACTGTGTAAAGCAAAATGCCGCGCGCGCTGTCGGTCAGGCCGGAATGGTGAAACGCGAGCGACCAGGCCTCGAAACGGTGCCGCAGATTGTGTGCAACGCCGGGCATGTCGGCTGGCGCGAGGGCCTCGACGCGAATCTGTTCAAGCAGATCGAACACCAGTCGCTCGACCGGATCGGACGGGCACAGGCTTCGATGCAGCGCGGCGTCGCTTTTCGAAAGGCGCAGTGCCAAGCCGTCCGCAGCGCCACGGAACGAGCCGAAATCATCGGTGTCCAGCGAAGGATGCAGATGCGGCGCAAATAGGGGCAGTGCACGTCGCCCGCGGTGAAGGCGGCGTGCGCGAAAGTGCAAATCAGCCTCGCCGCTCAAGGCGCGGATTGTGGCGGCGCAGAGCTCTTCCACGCGCTGCTGGTGGCGTACCCTGGCTTGGGTTTCGCTCATCGCCTCAAGAGTCCTTGTGGGTGATCTGGTAGGACTCGTCGAGTTCGCGATCGAAGCAGCGCTGGAAGTACTCGCCGACCACCGGTCGTTCGGCCTCGTCACATTTGTTGACGAACGAGAGGCGGAATGCCACGGCCGGATCGTGAAATATCTCGATATTCTCGGCCCAGGTGATCACGGTGCGTGGTGACATCAGGGTCGACAGGTCGCCGGCCGCGAAACCCTTGCGGGTCAGGTCGGCAACGGCGACCATCGCCTGCACGAGCGAAGTGCCCGCCGCGCTCACGAGCGATGGCACGCGCGCCTGCACGATCGCCACTTCCTCGTCACGCGGCAGGTAGTTGAGAGACGCGACAATGTTCCAGCGGTCAATTTGCGCATGGTTGAGGCGTTGCGCACCATGGTACAGACCGTTCAGATTACCGAGTCCCACCGTGTTGGCGGTTGCGAACAGGCGAAAGTGCGGGTGCGGCCGGATCACTTTATTCTGGTCCATCAGCGTGAACTTGCCGTCGCGCTCCAGGATGCGCTGGATCACGAACATCACGTCTGGCCGGCCGGCGTCGTACTCGTCGAAGATCAGCGCAACCGGGCGCTGCAGGGCCCAAGGCACGATGCCTTCCTGGAATTCGGTGATCTGCTGGCCGTCGCGCAGCACGACCGCATCCTTGCCGACCAGGTCGAGCCGACTGATGTGGCCGTCAAGGTTAACGCGAACACAGGGCCAGTTCAGCCGTGCGGCCACTTGCTCAATGTGCGTGGACTTTCCCGTGCCATGCAGACCTTGCACCATGACGCGCCGGTCGCGCGTAAAGCCGGCGAGGATTGCGAGGGTCACGGCTGGGTTGAAGCGATAGACCGTGTCGATGTCGGGCACGTGATCGTCGCGCTCGCTGAATGCGGGCACCGTCAGGTCGGAGTCGATGCCGAAAACCTCCCGTACGGAGAGCAGAAGGTCGGGCTGGAGAGCAGCAGTATCAGTCATGGAAGCTTTCGGTTCATGTGCCCGCATCGATGCGGCTCAGCGCCAATGCAGCGCCCTTGAGCGCCGGCAACCATTGCTTGGCCTTTTCGACGCTTGCCCGAATGGTCGGCGCCTGGATTGCGACGCACAGATTCGACGGTCCGCTGTCGCGCGGCACGAGAACGGCAATGCACATCAGGCCGGGAAGAAACTCTCCCTCGTCGAGCGCATAGCCGTCCTTGCGTGCACGCAGGATGTCGCGTTCGAGACGGTCCAGGTCGGTGTTGGTTCCGGCGGTGTATTTTTCGAGCGGCGCGTGCGCCAGCAGACGCCGGCGCTGGGCCGCGCTCATCTGCGTCAGCAGGATTTTCCCACTGGCCGAGCAGTGAACCGGCACGCGCGAACCCGCGCGCAGGAAAAAGCGCAACGGTGCCGCAGTTTCGACCCGATCGAGGTAGATCACTTCGTCGCCCGACAGCGACGTGATGTTGCAGCTTTCACCAACCTCTTCGACCAGTTTTTTCAGTACCGTGTGGCGTGCGCCGCGGTGGCTGTCGTTCAACAACAGGTTCTCCGCCAAGCGCCGCAGCCGGGTACCGATGCCATAGTGACGGTTATCGCTCTCGCGCTGCAATAGCTCGGCGGATTCGAGTTGCTGCAACATCCGATGCAGCGTGGCCTTGGGCAGGCCGGTTTCTTCGACAAGGCTCTGCAGCGAGTGATGCTGATCTCTGGCAGCGATCACTTCGAGCAGCGCGAACAGCCGCATCGTTGGCGTGTCGCCGTTCACTTCTGCTGCATCGGGTATGGCACTCTGGACGATTTTCATGAGGGTACTAATATAGTCAAATTCCGGAAATTAGTACATGGCGTATCGATTTGTAAATTATTGTTGACCAAATGAAGGCTCACATTTATAGTTCGATTGTACGAAAAACGGAACTTGCTGTTCCGGAATCTATTTTTTTACCCGCACTCGCAAGGAGACATTGCATCATGAGTCAAAAACCAGCCGCTTCCGCAACCGCTCGAACTGTCGTTAGCGGTGTGCAAAAGATGACCCCTTCCGAGGCCTTTGTCGAGACTATGGTCGCCAATGGCGTGACCGACATGTTTGGCATCATGGGTTCGGCCTTCATGGATGCGATGGATATCTTCGCGCCCGCCGGTATCCGTTTGATCCCGGTCGTGCACGAACAAGGTGCTGCCCACATGGCTGACGGCTACGCCCGCGTGTCGGGCCGCCACGGCGTGACCATCGGCCAAAATGGCCCAGGCATCAGCAACTGCGTGACCGCCATTGCCGCCGCTTACTGGGCACACAGCCCGGTCGTCATCATTACCCCCGAGACCGGCACCACCGGCATCGGCCTGGGTGGTTTCCAGGAAGCCAACCAGCTGCCCATGTTCGAGGAGTTCACCAGGTACCAGGGCCATGTGACGCATCCCAAGCGCATGGCTGAATACACGGCACGCTGCTTTGACCGCGCCATGTCCGACAACGGCCCGACCCAGCTCAACATTCCCCGCGACTACTTCTACGGCGAGATCGAGTGCGAGATTCCCAAGCCAATGCGCGTTGACCGTGGCGCTGGCGGCGAAGAAACGCTGTCCGCCGCGGCCGAACTGCTGGCCACGGCCAAGTTCCCGGTCATTCTGGCCGGTGGCGGCGTGGTGATGGGCAACGCGGTGGAGGAGTGCAAGGCTCTGGCCGAGCGCTTGGGCGCGCCCGTGGTCACCGGCTACCTGCGCAATGACGCTTTTCCCGCCAGCCACCCGCTGTGGGCCGGCCCGCTGGGCTACCAGGGCTCCAAGGCTGCAATGAAGCTGATCGCCCAGGCTGACGTGGTGGTGGCGCTGGGTTCGCGCATGGGCCCCTTCGGCACGCTGCCGCAGCACGGCATGGACTACTGGCCCAAGAACGCCAAGATCATCCAGGTCGAGGCCGATCACACCAACCTGGGCCTGGTCAAGAAGATCACGGTCGGCATCTGCGGCGACGCCAAGGCTACCGCCGCTGAACTGACGCGCCGTCTGGTCGGCAAGACCCTGGCCTGCGATGCCACTAAGGAAGCGCGCGCCAAGACCGTCCAGGCCGAAAAAGACGCCTGGGAAAAGGAGCTGAACGAGTGGACGCACGAAAAAGACGCGTTCAGCCTCGACATGATCGAAGAGAACGCTAAGGAAAAGACCTTCAACGGTGGCGAGTACCTGCATCCCCGCCAGGTTCTGCGCGAACTCGAAAAAGCGATGCCGCCGCGCGCCATGGTGTCCACCGACATCGGTAACATCAACTCGGTGGCCAACAGCTACCTGCGTTTTGAAGAGCCGCGCAGCTTCTTTGCCCCGATGAGCTTCGGCAACTGCGGCTACGCGCTGCCGACCATGATCGGTGCCAAGCTGGCCGCGATGGACCGTCCTGCCATTGCCTACGCCGGGGACGGCGCCTGGGCCATGAGCATGGTTGAAATCCTGACCGCTGTGCGCCACAACATCCCGGTCACCGCCGTGGTCTTTCACAACCGCCAGTGGGGTGCCGAGAAGAAGAACCAGGTTGACTTCTACAACCGCCGCTTCGTGGCCGCCGAGTTGGAGAACGAAAGCTGGTCCGGCATGGCCAAGGCCATGGGCGCCGAAGCCATCATCGTGGATCACCTGGAAGACGTCGGCCCGGCGCTCAAGAAGGCCGTTGACATGCAGATGAACGAAGGCAAGACTTGTGTGATCGAGATCATGTGCACACGCGAGTTGGGTGACCCGTTCCGCCGCGACGCGCTGGCCAAGCCGGTGCGCCTGCTTGAGAAGTACAAGGACTACGTCTGACAACCCGAACGGGGAAGCCCTGAAATGGGTTCGGTCTTATCTTGGGGCGCTGGTGCATTCGCGCGCGAGCACCCGCCCCTGGATAGGTGCTGTGCGGGCGGGCGTGTACGCCTCCTGCACGGAGTGACGGCCCCTATGAGGCATGGGCGTTCGAGCACTCATTACGTTCAGCGAGAGCAATAAAATGACAAGCGAATCCCGCGGTTCAAGCGGTCTCCAGCATAGTCTGAAGCAGCGCCACATGACCATGATCGCTCTGGGTGGCGTGATCGGTGCCGGTCTGTTTGTGGGTAGCGGTGTAGTGGTCCAGCAGGCTGGCCCTGCTGCCGTCATCTCGTTTCTGATTACCGGCGTGTTGGTGGTGCTGGTGATGCGCATGCTTGGCGAAATGGCCGTGGCGCTGCCGACCGTTGGATCCTTTTATGAGTACGCCCGGCTGGCCTGGAGCGACCGGCCGGCTGTGGGCGAACTGGCTGGTTTCCTGACCGGCTGGATGTACTGGTACTTTTGGGTCATTGTCGTCGCACTCGAGGCGGTCGCGGGCGCCACTATCGTGCAATTTTGGCTCCCTGACGTGCCGGGTTGGGTCATCAGCCTGACGCTGCTGGTTTTGCTGACCCTGACGAATCTGATTTCCGTGAAGTCGTTCGGCGAGTTCGAATTCTGGTTTGCGTCAATCAAGGTTGCGGCGATCGTTGTGTTCCTGTTTCTGGGGGGGTTATACGTACTCGGCCTGTGGCCAGGCGTCTCGGCCAGCGTGGCCAACCTCACCGCGGACGGCGGCTTCGCTCCGCACGGTATCGTGCCGGTGCTGACTGGCGCGGTCGCGGCCACCGGGTTTTATTTCGGTGCGGAGATTGTGACGATCGCGGCGGCCGAGACGGCGGAGCCGGAAAAGGCAGTTGCGCAGGCCACCAATTCCGTGATCACTCGTGTGCTGGTGTTCTACGTTGGCTCGATATTCCTTGTCGTTTGCCTGGTGCCCTGGAACTCGATCGGCATGAAGACCCCGTATGTCAGTGCGCTCAACGTCATAGGTATCAAGGCGGCGGCGGAAATCATGAACGCCGTCATCCTGACCGCCGTGCTGTCGGCGCTGAACTCGGGGCTGTATGCCTCTTCAAGGATGTTGTTCGCCCTGACCAGGCGCGGCGACGCGCCGCGCGGCTTGGCCAAGCTGAGCCGTAACGGGGTACCTATCCGTGCGATCCTGATCGGCACACTGTTCGGCTACGTGGCTGTGATCATGTCGTACGTTTCGCCGGACAAGGTGTTTGCGTTTCTGGTCAACTCCTACGGTACGGTTGCGATATTTGTCTATATCCTGATTGCAGTCTCGCAGCTGCGCCTGCGCTCGCGGCTCGAGCGCGAGGATCCCGCACGGCTGCGGGTGCGCATGTGGTGCTATCCGTATCTGACATACGTGGCGATCTTCGCAATGGTGGCGATTGTCGTGGCGATGTGGTTCATCCCCGATCAGCGAACGCCATTGCTGCTGGGGGTGATCAGTCTGGGCATTCTCGTGCTGGCGTACGGGGCGCGAATGGTTTGGGGCAAGAGTCCTCAGATAGCCACTATCGCGCAAGAGCCTCATGGCTACCAGGAACTCTAGGCTCGTCACGGTGAACCCCGTCATGAATGAACATGCATCCCCTGATCTGCGCAGCGCTGCCGCTACACACCCCCGATTGCACGAGTTGGTTGAGCGCGCACGGCAGCGGGCTGGCACTCAGGCACCGGCTGTGGGTTTGGTATACCCGTGCGACGCACTTGCGCTGGGTGCGGCCGCGCAGATTGCTGCAGCCGGCATTGCCCGGCCGGTGCTGATTGGCCCCGCCGGGCCAATCGCCCGCGCGGCCAGCGCCGCTGGCGTGGACGTGGCGCAATTCGAACTCATTGATACGGCTGACGCTGGTCCCGAAGCGGCGTTGCGCGCGACCATGCTGGCGCGTGAGGGTGTGATTGGCGCACTGATGAAGGGCTCGTTGCATACCGACGAGTTGATGTCAGCGGTCGTGAACAAGCATTCCGGACTGCGCGGCAATACGCGCATCAGCCATGCGTTCGTGTTTGACTTGCCACGCTATCCAAAGCTGCTCGCGCTCGCCGACTGCGTTGTCAATATCGCCCCCAACCTGCACACCAAGCGCGACATCATCGGCAACGCAATCGCGCTGTTGCAACGACTCGGCGTCGCGCATCCTAAAGTCGCCATCGTCGCGGCGGTCGAAACCGTGAACCCGGCGATTCCGGCCACCGTGGACGCCCGGGCGCTGGTCGAGATGGCGCGGCAGGGTGCGTGGCCGGGTGCGATCGTGGAAGGCCCGTTTGGTTTCGACAATGCCATATCCGCCGATGCGGCGCGCATCAAGAAAATCAACTCCCAGGTCAGCGGCGATGCGGATCTGTTGCTGATGCCAGATCTGAATGCCGGCAATATGCTGTACAAAAGCTTCAATTACATCGGCGGTGGTGACTGCGCTGGCTTGGTGCTCGGGGCCAAAGTGCCGATAGTGTTGACTTCGCGTGCCGATTCGCTGCACTCGCGGATTGCATCGGTGGCGTTGGCGGTGCTCGCGTCAATCCCGTTGGATACCCCACTCGAGCCGCCAAGGAGCTGATGTGTTCAAGTTTCTCTCTAGCGAACCGCTACACAACCCGCTCGCATCGCCGACGCCGACGGCAAACACCGAGATCAAGACCACCACCTGCTACATGTGCGCCTGCCGCTGCGGCATTCGCGTGCATTTGCGCGATGGCGAGGTGCGCTATATCGACGGCAACCCGAACCACCCGTTGAACCAGGGCGTGATCTGCGCGAAAGGGTCGTCGGGCATCATGAAGCAATACTCGCCCGCGCGACTGACGCAGCCGCTGCGGCGCAAGCCGGATGCCGAGCGGGGGACGGCGGCGTTCGAGCCCATCTCATGGGATGAGGCATTTGACATCCTGGAAAAACGTCTCGCGCACATTCGGGCCACCGACCCCAAGCGCTTCGCGCTTTTCACCGGACGCGACCAGATGCAGGCGCTGACAGGCCTCTTCGCCAAGCAGTTCGGCACGCCGAACTACGCGGCGCATGGCGGCTTCTGTTCGTCCAATATGGCGGCCGGCATGATCTATACGATTGGCGGGTCATTCTGGGAATTCGGCGGCCCCGATCTCGACAGCGCCAAGTTGTTCGTGATGATCGGCACCGCCGAGGATCACCACTCGAACCCACTCAAGATTGCCCTGTCGAAGTTCAAGCGTGCGGGCGGCCGGTTTGTGTCGATCAACCCGGTGCGCACGGGTTACTCGGCGATTGCCGACGAGTGGGTGCCGATTCGTCCAGGCACCGATGGTGCCCTCTTTATGGCACTGATTCACGAACTGATCGCCAAAGGTCTCTACGATCAGCCGTTCATCGCACGCTATTCAAATGCAGGGGAACTGGTCAACGCGGATGCGGCCAGTGACGTTTTCGGCCTGTTCGTGCAGGACGATGCCAGTCCGGTGGGCAATGTGCTCTACCCGCAAAACAAGATGTGGTGGGATCGTCATACCGGGCGACCGGTCAAGACCCACACACGCGGCGCCGACCCATGCCTGACGGGCGAATTCACGCTACCCGGTGGGACACCCGTCAAGCCCGCATTTCAGTTGCTGCAGGAACAGGTTCAAAGCTGCACGCCGGAATGGGCGGAAGGTATTACCGGCATTCCCGCTGCCACCATTCGGCGCCTTGCGCTCGAAATGGGCGTTGCCGCCCGGGACCACAAGATCGAATTGCCCATACGCTGGACCGACGCCTGGGGCGAGACCCATGACACCGTTACCGGCAACCCGGTGGCGTTTCACGCGATGCGCGGCCTTGCGGCGCATTCGAATGGTTTCCAGACGATTCGCGCACTGGCGGTTCTGATGTCGCTGCTCGGCACCATCGACCGGCCCGGCGGCTTTCGCCATAAGGCGCCCTACCCGCGTGCGGTGCCGCCCTCGGCCAAACCGCCGAACAGTCCGGACCAGGTTCAACCGAACACTCCGCTGCCGGTGGGGCCGCTAGGCTGGCCGGCGGCGCCGGAAGACTTGTTCATTGACGCCGATGGCGGCCCACTGCGTATCGACAAGGCGTTTTCATGGGAATACCCGCTCGCGGTACACGGGTTGATGCACAGCGTCATCACCAATGCATGGCGCGGCGACCCTTACCCGATCGACACGTTGATGATCTTCATGGCAAACATGGCGTGGAACTCCTCGATGAACACCGTGGAAGTTCGCCAGATGCTGAACGACAAGCACGATAACGGTCCTGATAAGGGTGAGTACAAAATCCCGTTCATCGTCGTGTGCGACGCATTCCAGTCGGAAATGACGGCATTCGCGGATCTAATCCTGCCCGACACGACCTATCTCGAACGGCACGACGCGATGTCCGTGCTGGATCGGCCGATTTCCGAATTCGATGGTCCCGTCGATTCGGTGCGCGTGCCGGTTGTGCCGCGTACCGGCGAATGCAAGCCGTTTCAGGAGGTGCTGATTGAACTGGCCGGCCGCCTGAAATTCCCGGCTTTTACCGCCGCCGACGGCACGCGCAAGTTCAAGGACTATCCCGATTTCATCGTCAACTTTCAGACCGCCCCGGATTCCGGTACGGGCTTCCTCATCGGCTGGCGCGGCAAGAACGGAGACAAGGCGCTCGTTGGCGAGCCGAACCCGAACCAGTGGGAACAGTATGCGAAGAACAATTGCGTGTTCCATTACACGCTGGATGAATCGCTGCAGTACATGCGCAACTGCAATGGCCCCTACCTGCAATGGGCGCAGGACAACGGGATGCGCAAGTTCAAGGAGCCGATCGTTATCCAGCTGTATTCGGACGTCATGCAGAAATTTCGTCTCGCCGCACAAGGCAAGACACGCGGACGCCAGCCGCCCGAGCATCTGCGCGAACGGATCGCCCGTCATTTCGACCCACTGCCATTCTGGTACGAGCCGCTTGAGCACGACGTGACCGAGATGAAGAAATATCCGCTTGCGGCGATTACCCAGCGGCCGATGGCGATGTACCACTCCTGGGATTCGCAAAACGCCTGGTTGCGCCAGATCCACGCCGAGAACTACCTGTTCGTGAATCCGGGTATGGCCGCTGCTGCGGGTATCGAGGACGGCGCCTGGATCTACGTCGAGTCGCAGTGGGGCAGGGTTCGGTGCATGGCCCGTTACAGCGAAGCGGTCGAGCCCGGCACCGTGTGGACCTGGAACGCGATTGGCAAGGCTGCGGGCGCGTGGAACCTGGGCCCTGACGCGAACGAATCTCAGCGCGGCTTCCTGCTGAACCACCTGATCTCCGACGAGTTGCCGGCCGCGCATGGGCGCGTGTCGAACTCCGATCCGATCACCGGGCAGGCGGCGTGGTACGACGTGCGGGTGCGGGTCTATCCCGCCGAGGCAGAGGCCCGCACGACGTTGCCGCAGTTCGATGCGATGCCCGTGTTACCCGGCACGACCAGTGTTGTGAAGCGCGTGTTCCAGGCATATTTTGCGGGGCAGGGCGAATTCAAGGCTCGGCTGAAGGGAGTGAAAAAATCATGATCCACTGGCTTCAAGATTTGATCAAGCGCAATGCCGTCGCCGAAGCCCCGGCACGCGTCGTTACGGCACCACCAAAGGCTGCGACCAGAGTACGTGCCGAGCCGGGCGAGACGCTGGCCAAGCAGCTCGCACTGGTGATCGACCTGAACGTCTGCGTGGGCTGCCACGCCTGCGTGACCTCGTGCAAGCAATGGAACACCTCGGGATCGGCCGGCCCATTGGTCGATGAGCACGCCTACGGCGCCGACCCGACCGGCACCTTCTTTAACCGGGTGCAAACCTACGAGGCCGGCAGCTTCCCCGGCACCGAGACGATCCACTTCCCGAAGAGCTGCCTGCACTGCGAAGACCCGCCCTGTGTGCCGGTATGCCCCACCGGTGCGAGCTACAAGCGCAAGGAAGACGGCATCGTACTGGTCGACTATGACAAATGCATCGGCTGCAAATATTGCGCCTGGGCTTGTCCGTATGGTGCGCGCGAGATCGACGAAGAGCGCCAGGTGATGACCAAGTGCACCTTGTGCGTCGACCGCATCTACGACGAGCGCCTGCCCAAGGAAGACCGCAGGCCCGCCTGCGTGATGGCCTGCCCGACCGGCGCGCGTCTGTTCGGCGATGTGAAGGATCCGAACTCCGACGTGTCGATTGCAATCCGCGAGCGCGGTGGCTATTCGCTGATGCCGGAATGGGAGACGAACCCGGCGAACCAGTACCTGCCGCGACGCATTACCGAGGTTGCGGGCGACACCCGCGCGAAGGGCGAGCCATGAAGCCGGCGTTCTCGGTAGTGGTTTTCACGACGATCGCCGGCGCCGCGCAGGGGCTGGTCGTGACGCTCGCACTTGCGCTGCTCGCGGGCCTGCCACTGCCGCAAGGTTTCATGAGTCTCGCGCTGATCGTCGCGGTGGTGATGCTGCTGATCGGCCTGGGCGCCTCCTTCGGCCACTTGGGTCGACCTGAGCGCGCTTGGCGCGCGGCGATGATGTGGCGCACCTCGTGGCTATCGCGCGAGGTAATTGTGCTGCCGGCCTTTATCGGCATCAATGTGTTGTGGTGGCTGGCGCTGCGCAGCGGAATCGACACGCCCCTACTACCCTTGATCGCTATCCTCTTCGCCGCGCTGCTGTGGTACTGCACCGCAATGATATACGCCTGCCTGCGCTTCATCGAGGAGTGGGCGCAGCCTCTGACTCTGGTGAACTTTGTGCTGATCGGCTTGTCGTCTGGCCTCGTGCTGACGTGCGCACTCGGCTCGCTCGCGGGCGAAGTGCGCCTGGTACAGCTGGCGGGCCCGTGCGCGCTGGCCGTGACGCTGGCGGCTTGGGCCACGCGCATGCTGTCGCTGCGTCACAACGCCACGCTCAAACACAAGTCAACCCTGCAGTCGGCCACCGGCATCAAGTCCGGGAACATCGTGCAGAAATCGATGGGCATGTCCGCCGGTTCATTCAACACGCGAGAGTTCTTTCACGGCCGTACGTTGTTGGCGCTGAAGCAAGTGAAACTGCTCTTCATCATGCTGGGCTTCGTGCTGCCGGCTGCGTTGGCGCTGTGGGGCCTGGCTGGGGGGGCACACTGGCTTGGGCGCTCGCGGTGCTGGTGCAGGCGCCTGGACTGCTGGCCGAGCGCTGGTTTTTCTTCGCGCAAGCCAAGCACCCACAGAACCTGTACTACCAGGTTGTTTCCTGAGGCGTGATTGGAATCGGCAGTGTTGATTCGCGATTCCGCTAGAATTCCAACTGCTCCGGGGTGCAGTCTTGTCGGTGGCGACAAGGGTGGCTGAGATGGTCAGAACCAAACCCGCGAACTTGAATCGGATCATGCCGACGTAAGAAGAGCTGCCTTGGGATGCGCCATAAGCGTCCGCCGCATCTTTCGGAGTAAATTTGCAATCAGGCAACCGAAAGAGTGATGACAGTGAATGCGTTCGACAACTTCTTGTTCCAGTCTGGGCATACTCCGGCTAAAAGGCAACTGCTTATTTCGCAGGCAGGCTCAAAATGACCCAAGGTGCCGTGATCGACGGCCTGCTGGCTTATATGGCCACAGATCATTCGCCAGAGGATGAGTTTGATCAGCAAGCATTGAAGTTGTTTGCTTATCAGTATCAACATAATCGCCCTTTTCAGCGTTTCTGCCAGCAACGAGGCAAGACCGTACGCACTGTAAAAAGCTGGCGGGATATCCCTGCAGTTCCCATCAACGGATTCAAGGAGCTGACCTTGAGCTGTATTCCTGCGAGTGATGCAGAGCGCGTCTTCATGACCAGCGGCACGACGCAAGGCGATGTCAAGGGAAAACATCACCATCCCACCCTGTCGGTCTACGATTACTCGATGACGAAAAATTTCAGGCAAAGGTTCATGCAAGGCCGCGAAAGGATCCGCATGGGTGTTCTCTTCCCAACGGAAACGCTGCTGCCGAATTCGTCTCTGGCGCACTATCTGGCGCTCGCAGTCAAGGAGTTCGGCGCGCAGGAGAGTCACTATTTTTTGGCGCGAGAGGGGCTGGACATCGTGCGCCTCATCGCCGAATTGGAGCGAGCTGAGCGTGTCGCGGAGCCCTATGCCCTGTTGGGGGCGAGTTATAGCTTCGTACACCTTTTGGATGAACTGCACAAATTGGGAAAATCCTTTGTTTTGCCGCAGGGCAGCAAGGTATTGGATACGGGTGGATTCAAGGGACTGTCGCGTGAACTTTCCATGGAGGATTTCTATGCGCAGCTTTCCTCTGTGCTGGGCATCGAAAGACGCCAATGCATCAATATGTATGGCATGACCGAACTCAGCACGCAGTTTTACGACTCGGGCAATGCGGCTCTTCCAGCTGTCAAGACTGGCCCTCACTGGATCAGATCCAGGGTGGTGGATCCCTTGAGTGGAAAAGAGGTGCCGCGTGGTGAGCGCGGGATTCTGGCCCATTGCGATCTGGCCAACTTCAATTCGGTCACCACCATTCTGACCGAGGACGTGGGTGTCGCAGTGAACTCGGGCTTTCTGTTGCTGGGGCGCGCGCAAGGCAGCGCGGCCAAGGGATGCTCACTTGCCGTAGAAGAATTTCTGCAAGCGGCTTTAGGATGATGCCGATCCGCGAGATTGCCGGCTACCTTCCGGGCCTCAGGGCAGAGGAGGTGCAATGGCAGACGCTCACCTTCGGCAGCAGGGGCCAGCCCCTTGAAGTTGCCGTGCCCGTTCTAGGCGATGACCAAGCCATCGCGTTGATAGCAAGGGTCAAACAAGCGAGCCGTTCGTACCTGAAGTCGCTGACGGTGGCCCAGATCGTATCGATTGTGGATCAGGCGATAGCGCGGCTGCTGGATCCAAAGGACCCCTATCGCCAAAAGGCCGATACCTTGTTGCCCCTTGTGACGGGGTACGACCCTGAAATGGTTCGCCTTGGCTTGACCGGTTATTTGAAAACATTCCGCCGACCTCAGTTGCAGCGCTTTGTAGTCGAGGATTTCGGTAATCCGCAATTGCTCGATGAGTTTCAGCCGCGCCCGAAAGGCGGCTTCTCCAAGGCCTTTGGTGTCGATCTGGCGGTCCACGTGTGGGCGGGCAATGTGCCCGGCCTGTCATTGTGGAGCCTGATCTCCGGATTGCTGGTGAAGTCGGGCACGATTGGCAAGGTCGCGAGTACGGAGCCTCTTTTTGCTGGGTGGTTTGCACAACTGCTGGTGGACTTGGACCCCCTGCTGGCCAATTGCTTTGCGGTGGTGTGGTGGAAGGGGGGTGACGAAGCGCGAGAAAAGCATTTCTTCCAGCAAGCCGACCTGGTGCTCGCTTACGGCGGAAGCGCATCGCTGGAACAGGTCCGCCGTCAGGTACCCATCACCACACGGTTTTTACCCTATGGCCACAAACTCAGTCTGGGCATGATCTCAAGGAGAGCACTGGATGCCAGCAAGGCCTCGAAGACCGCACAGCAGGCCGCCTACGACGTGATGCGGTACGACCAGCAGGGCTGTTACTCGCCCCATGTGTTCTATGTGGAGCGGGGAGGAAAAATAACCCCTGAGGCGTTTTCGCGCTATCTCGCCAATGAACTCTCGTGTTTTGAGCGCAAGTTTCCGCGGCGCGCCCTGAGTCTGGATGAAGCCGCAAGCGTTGCCGACTGGCGTCAACGTGAAGAACTTAAGAGTCTCTCGCAACCGGGGCCGGATGTGGTGGGTGATGGACCCTGGACAGTCGTCTACAACGACACTGTGCAGGAACTGACGCCGAGTGGGTTGAACCGGACGATCAGGGTGATGGCTGTCGACCAATTGGCGCAAGTCATTCCCCTGATCGCACGCCACCGACCATTTTTGCAAACGGTCGGTTTGGCGGCTGCGCCACGTGAACTTTTTGAACTGGCAGAATTATTGGGACGAGTTGGCGTTACCCGCATCAGCGCGGTGGGGCAAATGACGGCTCCAGAGGCTGGCTGGCACCACGACGGACGCCCTGGTTTGCTGGACCTCACCTACACAGTCGACGTCGAGGCATCGGCAGAGGCCGCTTCGGAAACCTTTGCACCGTATGTTGACTAGGAATCCGGTATGAGCTTCCTGGAGATGCGCCACGTGAGCTATACCTACCGGGGACAGATGAAAGTTGTCCATCAGGTTGACTGGAACATCGAGCGAGGAGAGTTCCATTGTCTGGTGGGTCGCAGTGGCTGTGGAAAAACCACGCTGCTGAAGCTGGCCGCTGGTCTCTTGTTGCCGGATTCCGGGTTGATCACGCTGGATGGGAAAAGCCTTTTGAAGCCAGGCAGCCAGTTGGGTTTTGTTTTCCAGTCGCCGACCTTGCTCGAGTGGAAAAAGGTAATTGACAATGTTCTTTTGCCGATTGCGCTTCAGCGCAATCCCCTAATCCAGGACCGGGTGAGAGCCGAGAAGTTGCTTGAACTCGTGGGTCTGTCCGACTGCTGCGCACGCTATCCAACCGAATTGTCGGGGGGGCAGCAGAGCCGGGTCGCTATTGCACGAGCCCTTCTCCTGGAGCCGGCGCTCTTGTTGCTGGATGAGCCCTTCGCTGCCCTTGATGCGATCACCCGGGAGGAGCTGCAGGATGACTTCCTGAAAATCTGCCACCTGGGTCAAACGACAGTGTTCTTTGTGACGCACGACATCGGCGAAGCCGTTTATCTGGCGGATCGGGTTGCCGTGATGGCGCAAGGGCAGATCAGCGAAGACCTGCCAGTCGATTTGCCCCGGCCTCGCAGACGAGATGTGCGTTATGGCGCCCAGTTCAACGCCCTGTGTTCTCAGGTGCGCCAGGCCATGGACGACGTCACTGCATGAAGATGAGCCGCGCCAACACGAGCCGTATTTGTGCCTGGGCGCTTTTCATCAGCCTGATAGTGGGATGGGAGTTGTTTTCTCGCCTGTCGAACATGTCGGCGCTGGTGCTGCCGGCCCCGTCTGCGGTGGTGCATGCGCTTTGGAGCGGCGTCAAGACGGGTTATTACTGGCCGCATCTGGTGCAGACGGGCACCGAACTGGTTCTGGGCCTGACGATTGGTTGTGTGGTCGGGTTCCTGTGTGGGGTTGTGATGGGTGAGTCCGAATTTTTGCGGTCTCTTCTATTTCCCTATGTGATCGTCAGCCAGGTGGTCCCCAAATTGGCATTGGCGCCACTCTTTATCGTCTGGTTTGGATTTGGCATGAAATCGACCGTGGTCATCACGGCGCTGATCTGCTTTTTCCCGCTGATGGAAAACACGCTAACCAGTTTGCAACAGGTTGATCCTCAAAAACACGAGCTATTCCGGATGTTGGGAGCGACACGCCTGCAAACCCTGCTGCGTTTGAAGATCCCCTCGGGATTGCCGGGCATCATGGCGGGATTCCGGGTGGCCGTCGTGCTGGCCCTCGTGGGCGCGGTCGTCGGGGAATTCATTGGTGGCAGCAAAGGTTTGGGGGCGTTGATCATTGCTTCTCAGGGCATGATGGATACCCCCCTCATGTTCGCCGTGCTCTTGATCATTACTGTGTTGGGACTATTGGTTTATCAGATGGCGATTGCGATTGAACGGCTATTGCTGTCGCCGCATCTTAAATATAGAGAAAAGGAATAAAGAAATGAAACGGTCCGTCACACGATTCATGCTTGCTTTTGTCGTTACGACGCTGGTTTCTCTGGGCGCGACCAGCGTCAGCCATGCCGATGAAGTGGACAAGATCACCGTCGCCGGCTGGAGTCAGCCCATTACAGAAATCACCAATCTGCTGGTTGAGCAAGACAAGGGGTTCTTCAAGGCCAGGGGGCTTGATCTGACCTATGTACCGGGTGCGGGAGGAGGCGATGCCATTCGAAACATGTTGACGGGGCAGGCAACGGTGGCCTTTACCGATCCGGGTTCATTTTTTGCCGCCCTGGACAAGGGTGAAAAATTGCGTGCGATTTACGACATCTATCCACAAAACGTCTTCAATGTGGTCTCGCTCAAGAGCCGCAACATCACCAAACCCGCAGACCTGAAGGGCAAGAAAATTGGTGTCTACAGCCTGTCAAGCGGAACTCGCCAAAACCTGCTGGTGCTGCTGCATCAAGCTGGTTTGACCGAGACAGATGTCACGATCGTGGTCACAGGTCTGCTGAATTTTGCCCCCCTGATTCAAGGTCAAGTGGATGCGACTGCTGCGACAGATACCGGTTTGCTCGTAGGCAAACAAAAGGGGTTGGGCGACGTCAATGTCATCGAAGTCCGGAACTATCTGAATATTCCCAGCGACATCTTTGTGGTCACTGAAGACACGTACCAAAACAAGAAAGATCTCTTAAAACGTTTTCTTGCAGCGTACCGCGACAGTGCTGCCTGGATGATCAAGAACCCCGACGAGGCAGCTGCGCTGGCCGTCAAACGTGCGATCGATGGCAAGAACCAGGCGATCAACCGCGAAGTGATCCAGTTGCGCAACCTGTCGAGCGTGTCAGCCGCGACAAACCTCCGCGGCCTGGGCTCCTTTGACATGGCAGTTTTGCAGAAAGCTGCCAACACCTATCAGAAACTGGGTTTGATTCAACGCGACATCAAGGTGTCCGACGTCGTTCGGCAAGACCTGTTGCCGCAGAAATAGGGACGACCGGCGCCATGGAATTCAAGGGCAAAACCATTCTTGTGACGGGCGCCGGCCGGGGTATTGGCGCTGCGATTGCGCGGGCTTTTGCCCAGGAGGGCGCCACGGTTGTTGTCAATTATCTGCAAGATGCGGCCGCGGCCACGACCGTGGTCGATGCTTGCAAACAGATGGGCGGCGATGCCTGGGCCATTCAGGCCGACGTCACGTCCGAGCCTGCGGTGCGCAGCATGGTGGAGCAGGTGCTCGTCGAGACGGGGAAAATTGATGTGCTGGTCAACAATGCTTTCGCGGCCTACAGCTTTGATCCGGATCAGCGGACCATGTTTTGGGAACTGGCATGGGCCGACTATCAACGCCAGCTGGATGGCGCGCTGCGCTCGACCTACAACGTCTGCCAAGCCGTCCTTCCCCATTTCAGAAAACGCGGCCAGGGGAGCATCATCAACATGGTGAGCGATCTGGTTGAACGCCCCTCCGTGCCCTATCACGATTACACGACTGCCAAATCTGCACTGATTGGGTTCGGCCGCAACCTGGCGGCCGAGCTTGGCCCCTTGGGAATTCGCGTCAACAGTGTGGCGCCCGGACTGGTCTATCCCACGGCAGCGAGCCGTCAGACTAAGGAGGAGGTCAAAGACATGATCACGGCCCAGACGCCTTTGCGCCGGATTGCCACGCCCGAGGATGTGGCCGGTCCTGTCTTGTTTCTGGCATCGGATTGGAGCCGCTTCATGACTGGGCAAACCCTGTTTGTCGATGGTGGGCTGGTTATGAAGTGATCCGCGGGAATGACCGCGGCGGCGCAGTGCTTCAGCCGGGCGCGTCGAACAGTGCCGACAGCGCCGCCATCGGCAGCCGCCCGCGCAAGCCAATCGCCACCAGCGCCGGGCCCGCTGCGGGAGCGGGGACCGTGCGCAGCGTGCCGTGGCGGCCGGCGAACTGCAGCTCCGACCATGTGCTGTCGCTGTCCTGCGTCCCGGTGCGCAGCACGCCTTTCAGCCGCAGGATGCCGGGCGGCGGTTCGGTCAGCCAGGCGCGCAGCGCCGTGCTCGAGAACACCCGCGCGGGGCGGCACGACCAGGTGTCGAACAACGCGCCATGGGCCGGGTCATCATGCTCGTGTTCGTGCGCACCATCGGCGTGCCCGTGCGGATCACGGTGCGCTGGCTCAGATGCCGGCGCCAGCTGCATGTCGGGCAGCGCCAGGCCGCTGAGCATCGGCAGCGGCACCTGCGCCTGGGTGGTCTCGAACTGCGGCGTGGCGCCGGCGACCGAGGCGATCCAGTCACGCACGCGGGCGCGCTCGTCATCCGCCGCGCGGTCGCAGTGATTGACGACGATCAGGTCGGCCGCCTTCAGCTGACGCTCCAGCGTGTCGGCCAGCAAGGGGGCGCGCGACTGCGCCAGCGCGGCGCTCGCATCCACCAGCACGATCACGCCGTCCAGGCTGAGCCCGGGGTCGACTAGTGCCACTTGCGCGATCCGCCATGGGTCGGAGACGCCGCTGGCTTCGATCACGACCGCGTCGAACGGCATCGGCGACTCGATCACGGCGATCAGCGCCGCCGTCAGGTCGTCGCCGATCGAACAGCAGACGCAACCATTGGTCAGTGCGAAAGTGTCGCCGGCACTCGAAGCTACCAACTCGGCGTCGATGTTGAGCGCGCCGAAATCGTTGACCAGCACCGCCAGGCGGCGACCTTGCGACTGGCACAGCAGCCGGTTCAGCAGTGTCGTCTTGCCGGCGCCGAGAAAGCCGCCGACGACGGTCAGCGGCAATCGCGGTCGGGCCGCTGGCGGCACGGCTGTCATCATTTTCCGGGCGTACTGCCCGGCAATTCCAGCACACGGCCGCCAAGTACCGTACCGGCAATGCGCAGATCCTTGAGTGCCTCGGGAACCACGGCCAGCGGGTCTTCATCGAGCACGCAGAAGTCGGCGAATTTGCGTACTTCGATCGAACCGATGCGATCGTCCAACCCGAGCGTGAACGCGGCGCCGAGTGTGATTGCCTGCAACGCGTCCGCCACGCTGATGCGCTCGCTCGCTCCGAGGACACGACTTGATGATGTGAGCCGGTTGACCGCGCACCACGCCGTGAAGAGCGGCCCGAGTGGCGTGATCGGCGCGTCGGAGTGGATCGCCAGCGGCACGCCGTGTTCCAGCGCGGTGGCGCATGCATCCATGCGCTCGGCACGATCCGGACCCATCGTCAGCGCGTGGTGTGCATCTCCCCAGTAGTAGATATGGTTGGCGAACAGATTAGCGCAAATGCCCAGGCGCGCCATGCGACGGAACTGCGCGGCGTCGGCCATCTGGCAATGCTGCAGCGTGTGGCGGTGGTCGGCGCGCGGATGTGTTGCCAGAGCCTCCTCGATGCCGTCAATCGCGAGCTCGGTGGCCTCGTCGCCATTGGTGTGGATATGCAACTGGAAGCCGGCAGCATGGAAGTGCGCGATCGTCGCTTTCAGTTCAGCCGGTGGCTGGATCCAGATGCCGTTGTCGTGACCATTGAAATAGCCAGGCCAGCGCACGCGTGCGGTAAAACCCTGAATCGAGCCGTCGGTGACGATTTTGACCAGGCCAAAGTGCAGCTTGTCGGTATTCGTGGCGACGCGACTGCGCACGCGTGCAGCGCCCGCTTCGCGCGACGTCGAACCGTCGAGCCCGATGTAGGCAGGCACCAGCCGTACCGGGAAATCGGCTTCTGCAGTGACTTTTTGCAGCACCTCTACGTTGTTGTCTGACAGATCGTTGACCAGGTCGGTCGCGGTTGTCACGCCGGCGAGCTGCGCGACCTGGCCGAACAATCTCAAGCCTTGTTCAGTGGTGCCGGCGATCCGGAAAATGTTGCCAGTCAGGCGCGCGATCGGGAACATCGCGGCAAACTCCTGTAGTTCGCCAGTGGGTTCACCGTTGTCGAACCGTGCGATACCTTCCACCTCGGTTTCGCGCGTGATGCCAACGGCGGCCATTGCCGCGGAGTTCACGTTCATCAGGTGCTGACTCGCGTGCAGAATCACGACCGGACGCGTTGCCGAAACGCGATCGAGGTGATGCACCGTCATACGCTCTGCGCCGAAGAAGATTGGATCGAACCCCCATGCGAGCAGCGGCTTGGCCGGGTCGTCGATCTGCGCCTCGAGTTCGATGAGTCTCGCGACGACCTCGTCGAAGTTATGGCAGCCGGACCAGACCTTGCCATCCGGTGCGGTGCGGGCATGAAAGCCGACAAAAGGAAATAGCCAAAGACCTCCGGCCATTAGATGTGAATGGCCTTCGACAAGTCCGGGCATCAGTACCTTGTCGGCGAAGCGTTCGTCGAGCGTGTACGCGCCCCAGGCCTGCATGCGTTCGAGGTCACCGACCGCGAGGATGCGCCCGTCGCGCACGGCCACGTGCGTAGCCTCGGGCTGCATTGGGTTCATGGTGATGATCTTGCGGGCCGAATAAACAGTCGTGTGGGTCATGATGGTGTCGGGGAAAACTAGTAATCAGGCTGTCGGCATCTGAAGTGGCGCTCGCGGCAGTCCGTCGACGATGTCGACACGCCGACAGCGCACCCAGTGGCCCGGTACCACTTCACGTAGCGGGGGCAGTTCGGCCACGCAGGCCGGCTCAGCCATCGGACAACGGCCGGCGAAGCGGCAGCCAGCTGGGGGGTTGATCGGGCTCGGCGGGTCGCCGCTGAGCTTGATTCTCTGGGCGGCGTGCTTGCGCCCGCCATGGACCGTGGGCACCGCGGACATCAGCGCCACGCTGTACGGGTGCAGTGGGTTCGCGAAGAAGGCCTTGCGCGGCCCGCGCTCGACGATCTGGCCCAGGTACATGACTGCGATGTCGTCGCAGATGTGCTCAACCACCGCCATGTCATGAGAGATGAAAAGGTAGGTCAAACCGAGCTCGCGCTGCAGCCTTGCCAGCAAGTTCAGGATTTGGGCGCGGATTGCGATGTCCAGCGCGGACACGGGCTCATCGCAGACGACCAGTTCGGGATTGGTGGCCAACGCCCTTGCGATGTTGATGCGCTGGCGCTGTCCACCCGAGAACTGGTGTGGAAACAGGTGCTGCTGCTCAGGCCGCAGACCAACCGCTTTGAATAGTTCAGCGACTCGCTCGGTGCGCTGTGCCGGCGTGCCTACTTGCATCAGGTCAAGTGGGGCGCGCACTGCGGCGCCGGCGCGCTCGCGCGGGTTCAGCGACGAGAATGGGTCCTGGAAAATGATCTGCAGCCGCGTGCGCGCCTGGCGCAGCGCTTCGCCTTCAAGCGCGCCGAGGTCGGTGTCGCCAAGCTGGATGTGGCCGGACGTGACCGGTGACAGGCGCATCACCGCGAGCGCTGTGGTGGTCTTGCCGGAGCCCGATTCGCCGACGATCGCCAGCGTCGTGCCGCGCGTGACATCGAAGGAGACGCCATCGACGGCCTTGACCACCTCGGGCGGCTGAAACCATCCCGATTTGGCGCGCGGAAAGTGCACGTGCAGGTCGCGCACTGACAGGAGCGTATTCGACGAGGCCAAAGCAGTAGGCGCTACTTGTTCAATAGGGCTTGCCATCGTCCTCATGCGGCCACCATCTGGTCTTGCGCATGCAGCCAGCAGGCCGCACGGTGGGTGCCATCGCCCGTTGCGAGCGCGCCGTGCTCGCCGGTCGCAAACATCGGGGGCACCTGTTCTGCGCAGCGTGCCATGGCATGGGGGCAGCGCTCGCGAAACGCGCAGCCGCTGCCCAGCTCCCAGATGGAGGGCACGACGCCCCTAATTTCGGCGAGTTCGGCACGCTCGTGCTGGAGGCTGCTGCCGAGCTCGGGCAGGCAATCGATCAGGCCCTGGGTATAGGGATGACCCGGGTGCGACAGCACCTGCTCCGTGGTCCCCTGTTCGATCACACGGCCCGCGTACATCACCATCACCCGATCGGCCATTTCGGCAACAGCGCCCATGTCATGTGTGATCAGCAGGATGGCCGTGCCTTTTTCGCGTTGCAGGTCGCGCAGCAGGTCGAAGATCTGAGCCTGCACCGTGACGTCGAGCGCCGTGGTCGGCTCGTCAGCGATCAGGATATCGGGCCGGCAGGCCAACGCCATCGCGATCATCACGCGCTGGCGCATGCCACCCGACAGCTGGTGCGGATACTCGTCGACCCGCCGCTCGGGCGCAGGGATGCCGACCTGCTGCAGCATCTCGATCGTACGTGCGCGCGCCGCGGCGGCGTCGAGCCCCGCGTGCAATCGCAAGGACTCCCCAATCTGATCGCCGACTTTGAACACCGGGTTCAGCGACGTCATGGGCTCCTGGAAAATCATCGAAATCCGGTTGCCGCGAACTTTATGCATGCGAGCTTCGTCCGCTTGCACCAGATCCTCACCCTGAAAAAGCACGCGCCCGCCGCTGATTCGCCCGGGTGGCGACGGGATCAGGCGCAGCAATGCGAGCGCCGTCATGCTTTTGCCGCAGCCCGATTCGCCGACAACGCACAATGTTTCGCCGCCGCGGATCTGAAAGTCGACGCCGTTAAGCACGAGGGCCTTGCCCCGACGCGTCTTGAATTCCACGCGCAGGTCTTCGACCTGAAGCAGTGGTGCAGTGGTGCTCATTAGCGCTCCCTCAGTTTCGGATTGAGAGCATCGTTCAGGCCATCACCGATCAGGCTGATGGCCAATACGGTGACGAAAATCGCTGCACCTGGAAAGGTCACGGCCCACCAGCACGACAACACATACTGGCGGCTCGAGCCAATCATCAGGCCCCAGCTCATCTCGTTCGGGTCGCCCAAGCCCAGGAACGACAGACCTGCTGCAAACAGGATCGCGGCACCAATCGCCAGGGCCGCCGAGACAATCAATGGTGGAAGCGCATTGGGCAGAATCACCTTCCAGATGATGCGCGAGTTGCGCGCGCCGATGGCACGTTCGGCACGTACGAACTCAAGGCCGCGGTACTTGAGGAACTCGGCGCGGGTCAGGCGTGCGGTGCCGGTCCAGCTGACGATGCCGATGGCGATCGTAACCGTCACCAGTGTCGGAGAAAACAGTGTCACTACCACCATCGCGAACAACAACGCCGGCAGTACCTGGAAAAACTCGGTGATACGCATCAGCACGGCGTCGACTTTTCCGCCGTAATAGCCCGAGAACGCGCCGAGCGTGATACCGATCACGACGGAGAGCAGTGCCGCGAATGCACCGATCAGCAAGGTCGCGCGGCCGCCGTAGATCAGCGTCGTGAGCACATCGCGACCCAGGTAGTCGCTTCCCAGCCAGGCGTCAGCGGTAAAGGGTGGCGTGAGCGGGGCCGCGCGGATCTCGAACGGGTCAGCAGGGTAGAGCCAGGGCCCGGCGATCGATACAACGAGCACGAAGAGGAACAGCACGATACCGACGATCGCCGACGGATTGCGCACGAACATGCGCAGTGCCTCGACGGTAGGATGTTCGACTTTGGGGACTGCCTGCTCGGGCGCGGCGCCGGCCGAAGCCGTCAACGGAGGGGTATTCATGATGTCTTGATCCGCGGGTCGATCAGCCGATAACACAGATCGGTCAAAAGGTTCATGACGACGACGACGATCGATGAGAACAACAACAAACCGAGGATGGTCGGGTAGTCGCGCCGAAGCACCGAGTCAAACGCGAGCCGGCCCAAACCAGGCCAGTTGAACACGGTCTCAACCAGAATCGCACCGGAAAGCACGTTGCCGAACTGCAACCCGAGTACCGTGACTACCGGGATCAGTGCATTGCGCAGTGCGTGCTTGTACAGCACGACTCGTTCGGCCAGGCCCTTGGCGCGGGCGGTGCGAATGAAGTCGGAACCGAGAACGTCCAGCATCGACGAGCGCGCCAGTCGGCTGTATTGCGCCAGGTAGACCAAGGCGAGCGTCGCCATGGGTAGGACCAGGTGGTAAAGCACATCCAACACGTCCTGGAAACCGCCGCCGCTCGAATCGATTGAGCGCATGCCGGAGACCGGCAGGATCGGAAAGACCGATGCGAAGAGGATCACCAGCATGATCCCTGTCCAGAACACCGGCGCCGCGAAGCCGACCATCGACAGCACTGTGATGAACTGCGAGAGAACCCCGTTCGGCTTGCGCGATGACAGCACCCCGAGTGCCGTGCCGAATATGAATGCACAGACCACAGAAGAGAGTACCAGCAGCAGTGTGGCCGGCACCCGCTCGAGGATCATCTGCGAGACCGGAAGATTGAAGAAGTATGAGTAGCCGAGATCCCCGTGAATCACTTTGCCAAGATAGACGCCCAGCTGCACCGGAAGCGACTTGTCCAGGCCGTACTGCGTGCGCAGCTGCGCCATCAGCTCGGTCGACATACCGCCGCTGGCGCCGGCGATGGTTTCCACCGGGTCGCCAGGGGCGGCGTGCACCAGCACGAAATTCAGCACCACGACCGCAAGCACCAGGGCCAGCGCCTGGAGCAGGCGTACGACAACGTAGCTAGCAGTCTTCATAATCGATGGACCAGGAACGAAGCCACCCTACTTGATGTAGACATTGTCATAGGGCGAAAGAGGGCCCCAGATCGTCATGGGTACGTTGCCGACCTTGCGGTTCGTCACCGTATGGTAGGGCAGCACGTTGATGAACTCGATAGGCAACTCGTCCGTGACGATCTTCTGAAACGTTGCGTAGTAGGCCTTGCGTTTGACCGGATCGAGGGTCTGGCCGGCCGTGTTCAGCAGCTCATCGACTTTGGGGTTGTTGTATGACTGGGTGTTGGTCCAGACGATGGGCTTGATGTTGGTTGACAGGTAGGTGCGGGCCACGCCAATGACCGGATCGCCCCAGTTGTACACCAGGTCCATCGACATGTCGAAGTCGTGTGTCGCCATGCGTTTGGCCCAGGCAGGAAAGTCGGCCGAGGTGCGCACCTCGACCGCAATACCTACTTTCTTGAGCTGGCCGCGCACATACTCGGCCACGGTCTTTTGCTGGTCATCGACGCCCGGCAGGTAGTCGATCGTCAATTTGAAGCGCTCGCCATTCGCATCCACCTTGTAGCCGGCGGCATCGAGCATGGCGGCAGCCTTCTTCAGGTCGAAGGGATATCGCACCAAGTCGGTCACCGCAAACGGGCTGCTCGGCACGATCGGCCCATCGGACACCTGGGCGAAGCCGCCCATCAGGGCCTTGGTGATGAAGTTCTTGTCGATCGAGGTCGCGATCGCCTTGCGCACGCGCACGTCGGAGAGCGGCTTCTTCGCGGTGTTGAACGCGAGCCAGTTCAGCGCGCCGATGCCTTCGTAGCCCTTGGGCGTGAGCGAGAACTGCTTGTCGTTGGCCAGGCGCCGCAGGTCGGTTGGCACGCTGACGAAGGGCATCATGTTGATATCGCCGCGCTCCAGGTTCAGCATCAGGCTGGACTGGTCGGGCGAGATGGTGATGATGACCTTGTCGAGGTACGGCTTGCCGGGCAGGAAGAATTTGTCGAAGCGCTCCATCACGATACGCTGATTGGGTGTGAACTCGACCAGCTTGAAGGGCCCCGAGCCCACCACGTCTTTGGAGTTGCGCGGATGGCTCTTCAGGTCTTGCCCATCACCATAGATATGCTTGGGCAGGATCGGGCACAAGGCCGGCGACATTGCCAGCAGTATTGCCGGATGCGGCGTGCTCATGCGAATGATCGCAGTGTAGGGATCGGGCGTGTCGATCTTGTCAACCGGCGCCATCATCGTCGTGAACGGATGGTTGGCCTTGATCGCCATGATCGAGAACGCGACGTCGGCCGAGGTGACCGGCTTGCCGTCGTGGAACACCGCGTTCTTGCGCAGGTTCAGGGTGAGCGACTTGCCGTCGTCGGCCAGCTTCCACGATTCGGCCAGGTAGGGTTGCGGCGCCCACTTGTCGTCGAAGCGCAGCGGGCTCGCGAAGATCTGGGTCGATGGCTCTGCGGTGGCGATACCGGACTGCACCGCGCCGTTCAGGTGGCGTGGCGTTTGTGTGCTGCCGATGACCAGGGTGCCGCCGCGCTTGGCTTCCTGCGCGAAAGTTGGAAGTGAGCAGGTCGTGGCAGCAGCGCCCAGTGCAAGTGCGAAAGTGTCGCGACGGGTAAGGCGAGAATATGGCATCGAAAGGCTCCAAAAGGCGATGCTGAATGTTGGGTGAAGCGATATCACCTGTCAACGAGGAAACCCCTCAACTAGAGTGCAGGAAATGGGTCCAGATGGCGGGTATCGATGGAGCCAGAGTGCCGCAAGCGGCACTCTGATCGAAATGAGCCGCTGAAGCGGCTCGGAATTATTTCTCGTCTTGTAGCCAATACCACTTGTACAGAAAACGCTGGCCGAAGCGGCGGAACGGCGCGAAGGCCTGCGAGCGGACCAGGCCAAACAGGTTCGGATACTCCAGCGGCGAGTCATAGATGGGCAGCTTGAACACTTCACGGCCGGCATCCTGGCCGGCCACGCGTTCGGCCAGCCGTTTGCCGGCCCAGGTCGAGAACGACACGCCGTTGCCGCCGTAGCCAACGGCATACCAGACACTTTGCGCGGGGTCGGGGCGGGTGATGCGCGGCATCATGTCATGGGCCACGTCGACCCAGCCCCACCATGAGTAGTCAATCTGAATACCGGCGAGCGGCGGAAATTTGCGTGCAATCGCATCGGTCAGCAGCTTCAGATGCCCCGGGTCCTCGGCGTCAGCACCGGTCACCGAGCTGCGGCTGCCGAGTTGCAGGCGGTTGCCTTTCAACAGGCGGTAGTAAAAGCGCAGCGTGCGGGTGTCAGTCATAAAGGTCTGCGAACGAAAGTTGCAGGCCTTCATCTCGGCGTCGGTGAGCACACGCGTGACCACCGAGTTCGACAGGATCGGCATGATCTTGTTCTTCAGCAGCGGGTTCAGGTTCTGGCCGGTGTAGCCGCCGGTGCACACGGCAACCCGCTTGGCACGCACGGTGCCACCGGGGGTGCGCAGGTAATGCACGCCGTTGCGTGTCTCCCACCCCTGCACCGGGCTGGCGGTATGAATCTTGACGCCGAGCGCGCGCGCTTTGCGGATCAGGCCGAAGGTGAGCTTGAGCGGGTGCACGCCCACACCTTCGGCTTCGAACATGGCGCCGGCGGTTTCGCGTTCGTCGCAGTAGTCGCGCCGCACCTCTTCCGCGCTGAGCATGCGCGTGTTGTAACCGAAGGTTTCGCGCATCACCTTGGTTTCGCCGCGCAGGTATTCCAGCTTCTCGGGCCGGTGTGCCAGGTAGAGATGGCCGCCGTCGAAGGCGTCGCAGTCGATTTCCTTCGTGAGGGACTTGAAGTTCTCGAAGCCGGTGCGGATCTCGGTGTCGAGTTTCTTCGCCACGTCCAGGCCCCAGCGGGCTATCCATTGCGAGCGCTTGAGCCGGCCACTGGCGTTTTGGCCCTGGCCGCCGCTGCGACTTGAGCAGCCCCATGATTCCTGGTTCGCCTCCAGCACGATGGCACGGATGCCGTGCTCCTGCGCAAGGTAGAGCGCCGTCGACATGCCGGTCGAACCGGAACCAATGATCACGACATCGGCGTCAGTGTCGCGCATGATCGGCCCGTCGTCTTCCGGTGGGGTGCCTGCGCTGGCCACCCAGTAGGTCGGCGCGTAGGCGCGACCAGTACCGGGGTCGGCCGCCACGAGTGGGTCGTACCGTGGGTCGTAGCGTTTGTCGGCGGGCAGGTCGCCGCCCGTGAAATGCAGAGATTGAGTCGTGGCCATGTTGGCTCCCGGATTACTTTGCCGCTGGCAGGTTCGGCCGGACTTTGCGAAATGCATTTTTCACGGCGATCTTTCCGTTTTTCAGGGTAAACAGGTCGACGCCGTCGGCCTCGATGCGGCTGCCGTCGGCCGCGGTGCCGGTAAAGGTCCATTGGGAGACGCCAAAGTCGCCCTGCACGAAGTGCTGGCCGTTGATCCACTGCGCGTCCGGTACCGCTTGCCAGGCGGCCGCGAAGGCTTTGCGCACAGCGTCCGGGCCACTGAAGCGAGTGCCGCAGGCATCGGGGCCGGCGATGGACTGGAACACGCAATCGTCGCTCATGAAGCTCATCAGCGCATCAACGTCGTGGCGGTTCCAGGCGTCACTGAATGCGGCCAGCGTGGCGGCGGTGAAGGGTTTGGAATTTTCGCTCATTGGGTGCTCCTGAAGGTTTGATGTCAACAAGCATAGACAGCTTTTTCGCGGCGCGATAGGGCCAGATGGCAAGATTCGGCCGAGCCAGGCGGCCGCCTGTGTAAACTCGCGCTGTATTATGGTTAACCCGCGAACGATCCAGTGGGCGCAGCTGTTCGTGCTGCCCGAGCAACCCGTATTGCCGCTGCAGGGGCGATTGCGGTTTGCTATTGTGCAGGCGATTCTGGATGGGCGCTTGGCCTCGGGGGCGGCACTGCCATCGTCGCGCGAATTGTCGGTGTTGCTGGGTTTGAGCCGCAACACGGTCACCTCAGCCTACCTGCAGTTGATGGATGAAGGCTTCCTTGAAGCGCGACCACGCAGCGGCGTGTTTGTGGCGCCGAATGCGCGCCCACTGTCGGCCGCGCACGCCGAACCGCCGATTGGCACCGTCCGCCAGATGCCGGACTGGTCGGCGCGTGTACTGCGTTCGCTGGTCGATCTGCCTACCCTGTCCAAGCCCGAGCAGTGGCGAGACTACCCCTACCCGTTCGTCTACGGCACCTACGACCCGCAGCTGTTTCCGACCGAGGATTTTCGTGAATGCTGCGTGCGCAGCCTGGCGCGCTCGCAACTGTCGCACTGGACGCCCGACTTTGAAACGGATGACGTGCCTGACCTGATCGAGCAAATCCGCACACGGTTGCTGCCCAAGCGTGGCGTGTTCGCGCTGAAAGAGGAGATCATCGTTACCATCGGTGCGCAGCATGCGTACTACCTGCTGGCCGACGCACTGTTCGATGAATGTACTCGCGTTGGCCTGGAGGAACCCGGCCACCCACATGCGCGCAACAGTTTCGCGCTGCGCAAGCCGAAGTGGGTGGAGGTGTCCGTGGACGAAGACGGCGTGGTGGTCGAGGGGCTACCCGCACTCGATTACCTGTTCGTCACGCCGTCGCACCAGAGCCCGACCACCGCGACACTTAGCCTGGATCGGCGCCAGTGGCTGCTGCGCGAAGCCGGCCTACGGGACTTCGTGATCATCGAGGACGACTACGAGGCTGAAAATCTGTATGCAGGCGAACCGATGCCGGCGCTGAAGAGCCTGGACCGCAGTGGGCGCGTGATTTACATCGGCTCGGTATCGAAGAGTCTATCGCCAGTGCTGCGGCTGGGCTACATTGTTGCGCCACTCGCGCTGATCAAGGAGTTGCGGGTGATCCGGCATGCAATGGTGCGGCACCCGAGCGCATTCCTGCAGCATGCCTATGCGTTGTTCCTGTCGCTCGGGCACCACGAGTCGCACGCGCGGCGCGTCAACGCCGCGATGCAGGAGCGCCTCGCGCTAGCCGCGCAAGCGTTGCACGAGCACTTGCCGGATTTCGAGTTCGCGCTGCCGCAGGGCGGCGCGTCGATCTGGGTGCGGGCGCCGGCGTGGGTCGATGCCGGCGAGTTGGCACTGGTGGCGCGCAGCCACGGGGTACTGATCGAGGCTGGCGCCGTATTCTTTCTGAAGCCTCCGTACCCGTGTCCGTTTTTCCGGTTGCGGCTGTCGTCGATTGCGGCGGCTCAGATTCCAGCCGGTATACGCGCACTGGCGCTGGCCGTTGATGAACTCGCACAAGGGCGCGGCGCGCGACTCTCAGGGTAAGTACCAAGGCGCTGGTGCTATGCGGCGCGTCAGGCTGGTACTTCCGCGCGCTCGAGGTTGGAGGTACATTCAATTCGGCTGAGCGGTGTGACGTGCGCGGTAGGGCGCTGCAAATCTTGCCTCGCCGCGCCGCCTTTCCATTGGTCCCGCAACCCGAAGTCTTTAAACCTGAGGTCTGACATGAAATCCAATCTCTCTCGTCGAAATTTCAACCTGACAGCGGCGAACTTCCTGGCCGGCTCAGTGGTCGGTGCATCCGTGCTGGGTGCCGCCAGCGCACAGGCGCAGGACACGAAGGTCACCATCGGCTATCAGCTGATCGATGGGCCATTCCTCACCGCCATCGCGAACGGCAGTTTTGAGAAGGCGACCGGTTACAAGATCGACTGGCGGCAGTTTTCTTCGGCAGGCGATATCACCAGTGCATTCGCGTCGGGCGACGTGCCGATCGGAGTGCTTGGATCGACCGGGATTGCCGCGGCGACCACGCGCGGGGTTGACATGGAGCTGTTCTGGATTCTGGACGACATCGGCCGTTCGGAAGCGCTGGTCGCACGCAACGGATCGGGTATCAAGGGGCCGCAGGACCTCAAAGGCAAGAAGGTGGCCGTGCCATTCGTTTCCACGTCGCACTTCCACCTCCTGGTTGCGCTGGAACAGATCTGGCACATCAAGCCGAGCGACGTGCAGATCCTGAACATGAAGCCGCCGCAGATTGTGGCGGCCTGGTCGCGCGGTGACATCGACGCCGCCTATGTGTGGCCGCCGGCGCTCTCTGAAATCGAGAAGACCGGCACGACCATTATCACTTCCGAAGAGGTGGGCAAGAAGAGTGTGCCAACCTTCGACGGCCTGGTCGCCAATCGCACCTGGTCGGCAAAGCATGCCGACTTCATGAACAAATTTACCAAAGTGCTGGCCCAGTCCTATGCCGACTATCGCGCCAACGGCGCCAAATGGAATGCCGACTCACCCGAGATCAAGGCCATGGTCAAGCTGGCCGGTGGCACGGCCAAGGACGCCGCCGATGCCGTCAAGTTGCTGGTCTTCCCGACCGCGCAGGAGCAGGCTTCCGCCGTATGGCTGGGCGGTGGCAAGAGCGGCGGCGCGCTGCGCGCGCTCACGAACAGCGCCGAGTTCCTGAAAAATCAGCGTCAGATTGATAAGGCGCTTCCCGACTATGGTCCGTACGTCACTGACAAGTACGCACAGGCGGCGGCCAAGTAATGGTTCCAGGAGGCAACGTCAAGAAGGAGCAAACCTATGGATCACACTAAAGATTTGCAGGTCAATGGGGTCAGCGTCATCTTTCCGGGGCGCACTCCGGGAGAAAAAGTCATGGCACTGGACAACATTAACCTGACCATCAACCCAGGCGACTTCGTGGTGGCGCTGGGGGCGTCAGGTTGTGGCAAGACGACGTTGCTGAACATGATGGCGGGATTTCTCTCTCCGTCGAGTGGTGAGCTGCTGCTCGCTGGCCGGGCCATCACCGGACCCGGTTCGGACCGCGGCGTGGTGTTTCAGAAGCACGCGCTGCTGCCGTGGCTCAGCGTCATCGACAACACCGAGTTCGGCCTGAAGCTACAGGGTGTGGGCAAGAAGGAGCGGCGCGAGATCGCCGCCCGCAATCTCGCGCTCGTGGGTTTGCAGGATTTTCATCAGCACATGATCTACCAGCTCTCGGGTGGCATGCAGCAACGCGTAGGCATTGCGCGCGCATTGACCTGCAACCCTGCGACGCTGTTGATGGACGAGCCGATGGCGGCGCTTGACGCACTGACGCGCGAAACCATCCAGGAGTTGCTGCTCGATGTCTGGCAAAAAACCGGAAAGATGTTCTTCTTTATCACGCACAGCGTTGAAGAGGCACTGTTTTTGGGGAGCCGCGTGATCGTCATGTCGCCGCGTCCCGGGCGCATTACCAATTCCTACGAACTCGATTTCAACCGTCGTTTCCTGGAGTGTCGCAATGCCCGCGCGGTGAAGTCGAGTCCCGACTTCATCCAGATGCGCGAAAAGATACTGGGCATCATCTACGGTGATGAGCGGGCAGCTGAATCGGCACAGGAGGTATCCCATGTCTAAAACCCGATTGGCGTCGACACAGTCCGGTGCCGTCAACCTCTCAAGCGGCGCCGCCGCCCCTCCCGGCCTGTTGATGCGTTTGTTTGCCCGCAAGGCGGCCGCGCCCGGGGAAGTCTATGGCGCTCCCGGTCACGGCGACAGCGGCATGATCAGCACCGTTACCGCCATTGTGCTGATTGCAGGGTGGTTCGTCATCACCAACATGGGTTGGATCAAGCCCCTGTTCCTGCCCTCGCCGCAGGCGGTCTGGGGGAAATTCGTCCTTGCCGCGACCGAGGGTGTATCCAACTCGACGCTTTGGCAGCACACTGTGGCGAGCTTGTCGCGCATCTTTGGCGCGTTTTTTCTGGCTTGCATCACCGCAATTCCTATTGGGGTCTTGATGGGCACGAATCGCGTGATGCGTGGCATCTTTGACCCGCCGATCGAGTTCTACCGACCGCTGCCGCCGCTGGCCTACCTGCCGCTGGTGATCATCTGGTTCGGCATCGGCGAGACCTCAAAAATCCTGCTGATCTACCTGGCGATCTTCGCCCCCATGGCGATCTCTGCGCGCGCCGGGGTGCGCTCGGTGTCGATCGAACAGATCCATGCCGCCTATGCAATGGGGGCGAGCCGGATGCAGATTGTCTGGCATGTGATCCTCAAGGCGGCGTTGCCGGAGATCTTCACCGGCATGCGCATCGGCATCGGCGTAGGCTGGACCACACTGGTGGCCGCGGAAATGATCGCCGCGACCCGTGGTTTGGGTTTCATGGTGCTCAATGCCGCGGAATTCCTGGCCAGCGACACGGTCATTATGGGCATCATCGTCATCGGTCTGTTTGCCTTTGCATTCGATCTGTTGATGCGTTACGTCGAGCGCCTGCTGCTGCCGTGGAAGGGGCGGGTCTAGCGCTTGTTCTTGGCATCGGCGCGGATCATGTCCACGGCTTTCTCCGCCATCATCACCGCAGGAGCGTTCGTGTTGCCCGAGACCAGCGTCGGCATCACCGAGCAATCGACCACTCGCAGTCCAGCCACGCCGTTCACGCGCAACCGGGCGTCTACAACCGCAAGCGGGTCGATACCCATACGGCAGGTGCCGGTGGGATGAAAAATGGTGGCGCCGTTGTTGCGGCAGAACTCCAGCAGGGCATCATCAGTTGCGTCCTGCGGACCTGGTTTGACCTCGCGCTTGACATAAGGTCGCATGGCAACGGACGCGGCGATCGCGCGCACGGCTTTCACGCCGGCGACGGCGGTGCGCCGGTCCAGATCGGTTGACAGGTAGTTCGGCTGCATCTCGGGCGGCTCGAACGGGTCCGCTCCGCGAATGCGGATGTGTCCGCGCGACTCGGGCCGCAACTGGCAAATCGACATCGTGAAGCCGGAATACGGGTGCACCTTGCCCCCCGCCATGTCGGCCGAGAGCGTGGCGACGTGGAACTGGATATCGGGGGTTGACGCTTCGTCCGCCAGCGCGCGCATGAAGCAGCCGCCCTGGTTGATGCCCACCGCAAGCGGCCCGGAGCGGAATAGCAGCCACTGCAGGCCGATCTGCATTTTCCCGACGAGCGAATTGAGCTGGTCGTTCACCGTGATCGGCTTGGTGCACTCGAAGCTCAGGCGGATCTGCAGGTGATCCTGCAGGTTCTCGCCGACGCCGGGCGCGTCGAGGACCACAGGTATGCCATGCTGTTCCAGTAGCGCGCGCGGCCCGATGCCAGAGAGCTGCAGAAGCTGCGGCGACTGGATCGAGCCGGCCGCGAGCAGGACTTCGGCGTTGCAGCGTGCGCTCTTGATCTCGCCACCCTGGCGAAACCGCACACCGACGGCGCGGCGGCCATCCATGATCAATCCGGCAGCGAATGCTCCGGTCTCGATGCGAAGGTTCTGGCGGCCGCGCCCCGGGTCGAGGTAGGCTTTGGCGGTACTGCAGCGCCAACCCTTGTGGGTCGTCAATTGGTAGTAGCCGGCGCCTTCCTGTTGCGCGCCGTTGAAGTCGTCCGTGCGTGGAACGCCGATCTGCCCCGCACCGTCGATGAAGGCCTCGATCAGCTCATGCCTGGCGCTAATGTCGGACACCTTCAGTGGTCCTTCGCTACCGTGGAACGGAATCGCGCCACGCTGATTGCCCTCGGACTTGATGAAATACGGAAGCACATCTTCGTAGCCCCATCCGGTGTTGCCGAGCGCTGCCCAGTGGTCATAGTCCTCGCGCTGGCCACGAATATAGATCAGGCCGTTGATCGAGCTCGATCCACCCAGCGTCTTGCCGCGCGGCCAGTAGATGCGCCGGCCGTTCATGTTTGGATCGGGGTCGGTGTTGAAGCGCCAGTTGTAGGTGTCGCTCCACATCGTCTTGCCGTAACCGATTGGCAAGTGGATCCACAGCGAACGGTCGGGCGGACCGGCTTCGAGCAGCAGAACCCGGGTGGCCGGGTCTTCGCTGAGCCGACCGGCGAGCACGCAGCCCGCCGAGCCGGCACCAACGATGATGTAATCAAATTGTTCGCTCACTCTGTTTCCTTTGCAGCGCAATCTGGACAACCGAACAATCCAGTCCAGAATCGGCGAATCATAAAGTGTGGTACCCCGGGACAGAAATGTTCCGCGATGATCGTGCGCTTGCGCACGTCCGCGTTGATGCTCAACTGATCGCTCGCCGATGTTGGGTCGGATCGAGTGGCGAGCTGCCAGATTGGCGGCGCCAAGGCGAGCGGCGAAGCCTGTGCTATTGCGGGCGCGCTGGAAGCTATGTCAAGCCAATTCGAATGCGGGTGTCCGTGAGGTTCACCGCATTTTCTGGAAGAGCAGCCGCCACATCGTAGTCGGTGCCACCCCGAAGGCCCTGCGGTGTAGCAGACAGCGTGGCCTTGGGCTCCGCTTCTCCCCGGTTTTTTGCAGTGGCAAAGCTAAAGCGCATGAGCGTGCGTTGACGGGCCCTGGTATGGTCAACGACCGGAGCTGGGTAATCCACACCGATGTGCACCCCGGCTGCGGCCTGGTCCGCCGTGCCCATAGCCGCCGGCGCATGGATGAACCTGTCAGGCACGCGCGCCAGTTCCGGCAGGTAGCGGCGGATGAAGCGCCCCTGCGGATCGAAGTTGCGCGACTGCGTGACCGGGTTGAAGATGCGAAACCACGGCTGCGCGTCGCAGCCGGTGGAAGCGGCCCACTGCCAGCCGCCATTGTTGGCCGCCAGGTCGTAGTCATTGAGGTGGCGGGCAAAGTGTCGCTCGCCCAGGTGCCAATCGATGCCCAGGCTCTTGGTCAGAAAGGACGCCACCACCATGCGCAGGCGGTTGTGCATGTAACCGGTCTGATGCAACTGGCGCATCGCCGCGTCCACCAGTGGGTAGCCGGTGCGCGCCTCACACCAGGCCGCGAACAGTTCGGGCGCGTCATCCCACACGATGTGCTCATGATCCGGGCGAAAAGCATGCTCGGCGACATGCGGGTGATGCCACAAGATCATGTGATAGAAGTCGCGCCAGATCAGCTCGGATAGCCAGGTGGCCGCCCCCTCGCCACCCCGGCGGTGTGCGTGAGCGGCCAGCTCCCGCACCGACACTGTGCCAAAGCGCAGGTGCACCGACAGGTAGGACACCCCCTTGCGTGCGGGAAAGTCACGTGCCTGGCGGTAGCCCTCCATACGGGTGCAGAAATCCTTGAATAACTGTTTGCCGCCACGCATGCCGGTGGGGAGGGGCAGCATGGCGAGGTCGGTGGCCTCAAAGCCGATGGAGGAGAGCGCGGGCAGCACTTCGCCGAGGGGCTTGGGCGCCAGGCGCGCGGCGTACTTGGCGATCGGGTAGGGCTGGAGCTGGAAATCGTCCAGCTTCTTGAGCCAGGCATTGCGGTACGGCGTGAAAACGCTGAATGGCTTGCCGCTCTGCGTCAGCACCTCGCCGCGCTCAAAAATGACCTGATCCTTGAAGTCCGCCAAGGCAATGCCATTGGCCGCCAGGCGCGCTGCCACCTGGCGATCGCGTTCGATGGCGGCGGGCTCATAGTCGCGATTCGTAAAAACCTGGCTGACCCCCAGGTTCCGGGCGAGTTGCACGATGCAATCGACAGCGCGTCCGTGACGCACCAGGATGCCGGAGCCTTGCCCCCCGGCGGCCAGCGACAGGGCGTGGAGCGCGCCGTCGAGCTCGCCCAGGCTGGCGTGGATAAATTCCACGCGCCGATCCCGGCGCTCGGGCAGCGCGTTCAGGATGTCGGTATCGAACACAAAAGCGCAGTACACGCGGTCGGCAAAGCGCAGCGCCTGGTAAAGGGCAGCATGGTCGAAGCAGCGCAGGTCGCGGCGAAACCAGACAAGGGCGGAGGTCACGGGTTTGAACGCACTGTGTGGAGGAAAAATGGCGGGGCTCAGCTGTTGGCGCGCTTCTTGAGCCAGCGCATCAGCACGCCGAGTGCGGGAATTTTTTCGTAC
Organism: Rhodoferax sediminis; assembly: GCF_006970865.1. NCBI lineage: Bacteria > Pseudomonadati > Pseudomonadota > Betaproteobacteria > Burkholderiales > Comamonadaceae > Rhodoferax > Rhodoferax sediminis. Next base: position 3,078,919 of record NZ_CP035503.1, on the reverse strand, counting down.
AGCTCTTCGGCGGCATCCCAGTAGTCGCGGTGCCGTGTGATCAGGCCCTGCGCGTCCAGCACCAGGTGCGACGCACCGCGCACAGTTTGGGGCACTGACCGCTGAAAACGCTTGAAGCGAAACATGAAGTCCCACGTCAAGAAGCATTGCGTACCCTGTACCACGTGGCCGGTGACCTTGAATCCCGGTTCTTGCAGCGACTCGAACATGTGCAGGTAGACGCGCTGGATGAGGGCGATGCCCTGCACCTCGTTGAACGGGTCTTTGAATCGCGCATCGGGCGCGTAGATGCGGCTGATCGAGTCCACGCTGTCGGGCGTGAGCTGCTCAAAAAATGCCGCGATACGGGCCACGGCCGTGTCAGCGTCGGGATGCTCAGTGGGCAGCATGGTCAAAGTCCGGTAAAGCGGCGCACGGCCGGGAAGTAGAGACGGTACGGCAGCAGTCGCAGCAGTTTCATCACGCGGGTGAAGCGCTTGGGAAAATGGATGTCGAACTCGCCCCGCTCCCAACCGTGCACGATGGCCTGCGCCGCAGCCTCGGGCGAGATCAGCGCCGGCATGGGGAAGTCGTTGCCTGCGGTCAGCGCAGTGGCGACAAAACCGGGATTGATCACGCTCACGCCCATGCCAAGGTCATGCAGATCCAGGTACAGCGCCTCGGCCAGGTTGATCAGCGCGGCCTTGGTGGGCCCATAGGCGAGGCTTTTCGGCAGACCGCGAAAGCCGGCCACGCTGCTGACCAGGCTCAGGTGGCCGGCTCGCCCGCCGCGCGCGGCTTCGACCATCGCGGGCAGCACCGCGCCCAACACATGCAGCGCGCCGAGGGTGTTGATCTGCTGGTGACGCAGCACTTCGTCCAGGTCGAAGGCCGTGGCGCGCATTTCGTGGTAGTGGCCTGCGCAGTACAGGACCAGGTCCAGCGGGCCTTGTGTCAGCAGCTCCGTAGCGGCGATCTGCACGTCGTCGCGGCGGGCGGTGTCGAGTGGCAACGCGCTGGCGCCGGGGTGCTGATCGACAAAAGACTGCAGTGCGGCTTCGCCGCGTGCCGATACCACCACCTGCGCACCCCGCGCGTGCAGGGCCGATGCGGTGGCGTGCCCGATGCCGCTGGAGGCGCCGACCAGCCAGGCCCTGCGGCCCTGCCAGTGGCTGATGCGGGGGTTGAGACTCATTGCCTCAGCGCTTGGTGAAGGCCAAGGTGACTTCGCCCAGCCGAACGCCGAATTTGCTCATGGTGGCGCGGTTGAGCATGACGCGGTCGTCCATCAGGTACATCCAGTCATCGAACTCTACCTCGTAGACCTTGCCGTCCACCGGCAGATTCAGCGTGTAGTTCCAGCGGAAAGCATTGCCCGAGGTCTGCCCCACGGCTCGTCCCACCACGTCGCCGGCGGTGCCGGTGTAGCGGCCGTGCGCTTCTTTGGTGAGTCGCCAGACGCGGCGCTCCCTGCTGCCGTCGGAATAGGTGAAGGCTTCGTCGAGCACGCCCTGATTGCCATTCCACTGGCAGTCCATCAATACCGTGAAGCGCTTGACGATCTTGCCGCTGCGGTCCTGAAACATGCCGTGGGCGTCGATGCGGCCGTTGAAATATTGCGCCAGATCCAGTAGCGGCTTTTCGCCCGCATAGTCCGCCAGCGTCTGGCTGGCGCAGCCGGCCAGAGCGACAGGCGCGGCAATGGCGGCCGAGAGAAGGAAACGTCGTTGCATCATGGTGTGCCTTCCGGGATAAGAGTGCGCCCGGAGCCCGGGTCGCGGATGATGAAAAAATACAGCGCTGCTGCTGCCAGCAATTTGAGTGCGCAGGGCAGGATGGCGTAAGCCAGGCCCAGGGCCTGGAGCGCCTCGGGGCTGCGCGTGCCGGGGGAATAGCCCAGCGCACCCAGCAGCGGCAACGCCAAACCCGCGGCCAACGCCAGGTTCAGCTTGGTGGCAAAGTTCCACCAGCCAAAGTAGGCGCCCTCAAACCGGCCGTTGTCGCCCTGCCGGGCAATCACCCCGGCCAGCATCGCACCGGGCAGCGCCAGGTCGGTTCCCAGCGCAGCGCCGGAGAGCGCGCACACCAGCAGGAACGCCGCCGTGTCGCTCTTGCCCAGGCCGGCGACGCCGGCGAACACCGCAATCGCCAGCAGCATGCCCGCCAGCCAGGTGCGGGCCAGTCCCCAGCGCGCCACCGCCCGCAGCCACAGCGGAATAGACAGCGCCGCACAGAGAAAATAGGTGCCCAGAAAAAAGGGCTCCTGCGCCGGCGGCGACTGCAGCCTGTCCTGGATGAAAAACAGCACCAGCGTAGCCGGCACAGCGCTGGCGATGCCGTTGAGCATGAACACCGCCAGCAGGCGCCGGAAGGCGGCGCTGCCCCAGGGCCGCCACAGGCTCGCCACCGCCCTCGTGGCGCGGCCCGGATGTGCCGGCGGCGCTGGCGATGGCGCCCTCGTCCAGGCCAGCCAGCCCAGCACCAGTGCGACGGTAAAGGCGCCCAGCATGACTGGCAGTCCCAGCAGCGCAGGCAGCAGGGAGGCCAACACGACACCGAAGACGCCGCAGCCCTCACGCCACGCCACGATGCGCCCGCGCTGTAGTTCGTCGCCACCGAGCCGGGCGCCCCAGGATTGGTGGGCAATGCTGAGCTGGCTGTAGGCCGTGCAGGTGATCAGCAAAAAGGCCGCCGCCCAGGCGGTGAGTGCGCCCGGCTCCGCGACCGCTGGGAAAAACAGCCCGGCAAGCCCCATTGCCAGCACCAGCGAAGACACCGCCCCCGCCGCCAGTACGGCGTGCAGGGAACGGGCAAACAGCCAGTCGCTCAGGCGTCCGAGCAGCGGATCGATGGCGGCGTCGAAGAGTCGCGCCGCCAGCAGCACTGCGCCCAGCGAGGCCAGCGGCATGCCGAACACCCGCGCGTAGTGATTGGGCAGCAAGACATAAAGCGGCAGGGCCACAAAGGCCAGTGGCAATCCGAGCAACCCATAGCAGGCCAGACCCCGGCGGGTCGGGACTTCAGCCGACGCCCGCTTCATGGCTGCCCCGGTGCCCGGGCGGCAAGCAAGGCCTCGCGCAAGCGCGGCTCGGAGGTGTGCGGCGATAGCCAGATGCCGAAGAACAGGCGCGCAAACGCAGGGTCTGCCACCTCGCCGACAGTGCGGCCCTGCATCTGGAACACGACCCCTTGGTCGGGCCGGTACAGCCCGGTGATCCGGTCACCAGCCTTGACATCGGGCAGCGCTGCCTGCAGCGCCTGCTCCCAGCGTGAGGCCTGCTGCGCTGTGAGCGGACCCACGCGGCGCATTTCCTGAATCGAGCGCCGCGCAATCGCTTGCGTGGTGAAGTCGCGCTGGTAGGCAAGCTCCAGCGCCAGGGGATAAGCCACATAATCCTCGGGCCGGAAGCCGGCGCTGACCCACAGGCGCGCGCGGTAGACCTCCAGACCGAAAAAGCGCAGTGTGCCCTGTCCAGCTGGACGCATACCGGGCAGCGGCGCGCCAGGTTCGGCCGGCTGCGCGCTCGCAATGGTCAAGCAAAAAACGACCGTCGCGCAGACTGTGCATGCGCGAATAGCTATCTTTTTGATAGTCATGGCCTGACCAGGGTGAATTGCATCAGGTTCGTGTTGTTCATGGAAAACGCGGCTTCGCAGTAGCACAGGTAGAACTCCCAGATGCGCATGAAGCGTTCGTCAAAGCCCAGCCGCAGGATTTGCGCACGCCGGGCGACGAAGCGTTCGCGCCAGCGCCTGAGGGTTTCCGCGTAATCCTGGCCGAAGGCGAATTCGTCTTCCACCCGCAAGCCGGCAGCCTCGGCCTCGCGGCGGAATTCGCTCGGGCAAGGCAGGCAGCCACCGGGAAAGATGTATTGCTGGATGAAGTCGGTGGAGCCGATGTAGCGCTTGAACAGGCTGTCGTCGATGACGATGCTCTGGATGCAGGCGCGCCCGCCGGGCTTGAGCAGTCGCCTTACCGCCTGGAAGTAGGTGGGCCAGTATTCGCGGCCCACGGCCTCCACCATCTCGATGGAGCAGATGGCGTCAAAGGGTCCGTCATGGATGTCGCGGTAGTCCTGCAGCCGCAGATCGGCCTGGTCTGCCACGCCCTGCTGCACCATGCGCTGCTGCGCGAAGTCCAGCTGTTCGGTAGACAGCGTCACGCCCGTCAGGGAGGCGCCGAATTCTGTGGTGGCCATCTCGGCCAGCGCGCCCCAGCCGCAGCCGATCTCCAGCACGCGGTCCCCGGGCTTCACGCCGGCCATGCGCAACGCGCGGCGTACCTTGGCCTGCTGGGCCGTGCGCATGTCACCTTGCGGGTTGCCCTCGAACCACGCCGACGAGTAGTTCATGGTGTCGTCCAGCCACAGCGCGTAAAAGGCGTTGCCCAGATCGTAGTGGGCGTGGATGTTTTTCTGGCTGTTGGCGCGCGTGTTGCGATGGAGCAGATGCCTGATGCGATACAGCAGCCGGCCGGCCCAGCTGCCGTAGATCGCGCCTTCGATCTGCTGGCGGTTGGCGATGAAGAGCTTCAGCAGCTCGCTCAAATGGGGCGTTGTCCAGTCGCCCGCAATGTAGCTCTCGGCAAAGCCGATGTCGCCGGACTTGAGCGCGGCGCCGAACACATTCCAGCTGCGCAGCGTGATCCCCGCCACCGGGCCGCCGCCCGGACCGAAGTGCTGCAGCGATCCGTCGGGCAGCTGCATCGTGAGCGAGCCCTTCTGCAGACGGTGCAGAAGTTGCAGCGCGGTGCGCGCGGCGGCAGGAATGCCATGGGGCAGGATGGGGTTGGAGCGGGGTGCTGTGGTGCTGTTCATGGAAAGGTCCGGGCGGGTTGTCAACGGGTCACGGGGGCGTCGGGTGGGGCGGGCTTGCGGTGAAAGGGCAGGCGCTTCATCCATAGTTGCAGTGCCTGCCAGTGGATGCGGGCCATCACCGCCAGCGTCATGCCGGGGTAGCCCCAGAGGGCGCGGCGCAGCGTGGCCGGGGTGATGGGCAGCAGCTGGCCGCTTACGCTGGTCTGCAGCAGCGGTCCGTCCTCGTCGTCGTGGTCGATGCGCACCACGGTGCGGTCCTCGCCGCCATGGCGGGTGCGCAGGAAGCGGAAGCGGTAGCCGCCACTGACGTCGCAGAACGGCGAAACGTGAAAGACCTTGCGGGCATGCAGCTCCGCGCCGTAGCGCGGCGCATCGAGCAGGTAGCAGTGGCGTTCGCCAAAGGTGTTGTTGACCTCGACCACGATGGCACGCAGGCTGTTGTCGCCGGCGTGGCAATACCAGAAGCTCACGGGCTTGAAGGTGTACCCCCACACGCGCGGATAACAGTGCAGCCAGGCCTCGCCCGTGGCATCGGTGATGCCTTCGGCGCGCAGCAGCGCGTCGAGCCAGGCGAGGGCGCCGCCTTCGCGGGGGGCGCGCCCGTCGCCGTGGTCGGCGTCGTGAAAGCTGATGGCACCGCGCCGGTTGATGGCCAGTCCCGCATGCGTTTGCGGCTGCGCCCGCAGGCTGCGCATGGGCAGCATGAGGAAGAACGTAGGGTAGGCAAACGCGTGGCGGCTGGGGCGCAGCCGCGTATGGCGCACCTGGCCAAAGCCGATCAGCGGGGCCGGCACACGGGACGCGGGTGGATGATTCATGCGGCCTGCGCCCACGGCGCCTGAATCTCTGCGAGCAGCTGCTGCGCCACGGCCAGGCCCGACTTGAGCCCGTCTTCATGGAAGCCGTAACCCGTCCAGGCGCCACAAAACCACGTGTGGTGTTCACCCTGCAGTTGCGCCACTTGCTGCTGGGCACGGATGGCCTGCAGGTCAAAGACCGGGTGGTCGTATTCGTGCTCGCCGATCACATGCTGCGCGGCAATCTCGCGCACCGGATTCAGCGACACCACCACAGGCTGGCCGAATGGCACAGGCTGCAGCCGGTTGATCAGATAGTGCAGGCAGACACGTGCGGCTTCGCGTCCGCTGTCTTGCGCGCGCTCGTAGTTCCAGGCGGCCCAGGCGATGCGCCGCTCGGGGAGCACCGAGGCGTCGGTGTGCAGCACGGCCCGGTTCGGCTGGTAGCGTATGGCGCCCAGCGCCTCCCGCTCCTGCGCCGTTGCGTCATGCAATAGGGCCAGCGCCTGATCGGAGTGGGTGGCCAGAACCAGCCGGTCAAAGCGCTCGGCGCCGGAATCAAGCACCACGCGCACGCCTGCGGCATCGCGCTCGATGCGGCGAACCGGGGTGTTCAGGCGCTTGTGTGCGATGCGCGCGACGATTTTGTCGACATAGTGCCTGGCACCGCCCAGCACGGTGTGCCACTGGGGCCGGTTGCTCACCTGGATCAGGCCGTGGTTATGGCAAAAGCGGATCATGGTAGCGACCGGAAACCGCAGCATCTGGTCCGTGGGGCAACTCCAGATACAGCCCAGCATGGGCAAAAAATACCAGTCGCGAAAGGCGTCGCCAAAGCGGTGTACCTTCAAGAACTCACCCAGCGGCTGCGTCAGCGCGGCTTCTTCATGGGCGCCGGCGATGCGGCTGGCCAGCGCATTGAAGCGCAGCAGGTCCGCCAGCATGCCCAGAAATCGCGGGTTCACCAGGTTGCTGCGCTGCGCGAACACGGTGGACAGGCTGGAGCCGCTCCACTCCAGCGCGCGCCCGCGCAAGGCGCCCGGCACCCGGACCGAGAACGACATGTCCGACCTGGCAGTAGTTACGTCCAGCTCGGCCAGCAGTGCGATCAGGTGGGGATAGGTGAGCTCGTTGAACACCAGAAAGCCGGTATCCACGCCATGCGTGATCTCGCCCTGCGGCGTGGGCAGCGTGACATCGACCGTGTGGGTGTGACCCCCAAAATAGTCCCCCGCCTCGAACAGCGTGATGTCGGCATGGCCCTGCAGCTTGTGGGCCACGGCCAGGCCGGAGATACCGGAGCCAACGATCGCCACCTTCATGACGCGCTCCGGGAGAACGGCTCGGCGGTCGCGATGGGTCTGCGGCCCGCCATCCGCGCCAAACGCGATAAAGGCGATAAAGGCGACAGCGCCGTGACTGCCGGAACATCGAAAGTTGAAGTCATTTGTATTGGTCGAAAAATATATTTGTCTAGGACAGTTTAATTACTTCAGCACAATTTGTCCAATTGCGCTTTAATCGGGTTGATGTTCTCTACGCGATCCCAGGGGTTTTGGATGCGGATTTTTTGCAATCAGGGGTTTGATGCGTCATGAATGACGACGAGCGCGCGTTGCCGCAGTGCCTGTCCATTGCTGCCGTGGAGCGCGATACCGGTCTGTCCAAAGACACCCTGCGCGTATGGGAGCGTCGCTACGGATTTCCATGCCCCAAGCGCGACAGCGCGGGCGATCGCGCCTATCCGCCCGAACAGGTCGAGCGCCTGCACATCATCCGGCGCCTGCTGGATGCGGGGCATCGCCCGGGGCGCATCGTGGCGCTGGAGCCGCATGCACTGCGGGCGCTGTCTGCGGCCCGACCCTTGACGCCCTCCGGCCCGTCTGACGAGCCCGAGCTTGGCCGTTACATGGACTTGATCGCGCGTCACGACATACACCCTTTGCGGCGAGCGCTGGATCAGGCCGCGTTGCGGCTTGGACTGGTGCGTTTCGTCACGACGGTCGTGGCGCCCCTGAACATCGCTGTGGGGGACGAGTGGATGCACGGCCGGTTTCAGGTGTTCGAAGAGCACCTGTACACGGAATGTGTGACGGGCGTCCTGCGCAACGCCATTGGCAGCATTCCGCCACCCCTGGGCGCCGGTGTCCCCCGGGTGGTGCTGACCACGTTTGCGCAGGAAGCGCACGGCCTGGGGCTCCTCATGGCCGAGGCCTTGTTTGCACTGGAAGGTTGCGCCTGCCTGTCCTTGGGCACGCGCACGCCAATGGGCGACATCGTGCAGGCAGCGCAGGCGCATGACGCGGACATCGTGGCCTTGAGCTTTACAGCGGCCCTGAGCCCCCACGTCGTCGTCGCTGGCCTGCGCGATTTGCGGCGCCAGCTCGGCCCCAAGACCGCAATCTGGGTCGGCGGTCAATGTCCTGTTCTCTACCAGCGCACTTTGGAGGGGGTGCTGGCGGTGCAGGCACTGGAATCCCTTCCCGACCAGATAGCTCACTGGCGACGCGAAGAGCGCGATGTTGCGCTCCACGCGAAGGGAGCTTAACGTCAACGACTTCTGTTTTCCACGCCACAATCGCTGGCATGCGCAAACACTTTTCCGAAACAACAAGCCACCAGCGACTGGGGTACGCCATTGCGGCGGCTGTGGCGACGACCTGGCTGCCGCTGCCACTCACGATGCAGGGCCGCGTTTTACTGGGATGGTGCGTGGGTGCGGGCTGCTTCCTGGTGCTGTCCTGGTGGCTGGCGGTGGAGTTTGACGCGGATCGCACGCGCGAGCGCGCGCAGGCGCAGGACCAGTCCCGCATGATCCTGTTCCTGCTGGTGCTGGTGCTGGTGCTGGCCAGCGTGGCGGCGATCGTGCTGATGCTGCAGAGCGTCAAGGGGCTGTCGGCCGCGCAGCGCACCGGGCATCTGATTCTGGCGATGACGGCGCTGGCCTGCTCGTGGCTGTTGATGCACACCATTTTTGCGTTCCGCTACGCGCACCGCTATTACCAGGAACTGCTGGAGCCGGGCCCGAACGGCGGCGGGCTGGACTTCCCCGGCAAGCTGGAACCGGACTATTTTGATTTCATGTACTGTGCCTACGTGGTCGGCATGACCTCGCAGGTCTCCGACGTGCAGGTGACCTCGCGCGAGATGCGCCGCCTGATGCTGATCCACAGCGTGACCTCGTTTGCCTTCAACATGGTGGTGCTCGCGCTCAGCATCAACGTGATCGCCGGCGCCATCCAGTAGCGCTTGGTGCGGCTTGGGCGCCGCCGGTTTCAGTGGGAGGCCGGGAGCCGGTTTCGGCGCCCGAGCTTGAGCAGGCCCGTCGACAAGGCCGTGCCGCACACGATCACGGCGGCGCACAGCGCCATCCAGGGCGTAACAATCTCGCCGAGGAACGCCACACCGTACAGCACCGCGAACACCGGCACCACGAAGGTGACGGCCAGGGCGCGCGCCGGCCCTGCGTGTTCGATCAGCCGGAAGAACAGGATGTAGGCCAGGCCGGTACACAGCACGCCCAGCGCCAGCAGCGACAGCCAGGACCTGATGCCGGGCATATGGGCGGGCCATAACCAGAGCGCGGGCAGCGCCAGCCCGAGCGCGGCGCCGAGCTGGCTGCCGGCCGCGGTCAAGAGCGGCGGCAGGCCGGTCAGGTAGCGCTTGGTAAAACTGGCCGCTGTGCCGTAGCACAGGCAGGCCAGCAGGCAGGCGCCGATCGCCAGCAGGTTGGCCCGGCTGGAAGCGCCTGCCGGGTTCGGACCCCCGTCTGCCTTGTTCCAGACCAGCAGGGCGACCCCCGAGAGTCCGATCAGCAGGCCCAGCGTGCGCGAGGCACTGAGCCGGTCTTTCAGCCAGAGCCACGCCACCGCCGCGCCGAACAGCGGCGCCGTGGCGTTGAGGATGGCCGACAGCCCTGTCGAGATCGTCAGCAGCGCAAAGCAGTAGAGAGCAAACGGAATGCCCGAGTTGAGCAGCCCCACCAGAAACACCGGTTTCCAGTGCAGGCGTAGCTGCGGACCCAACCCGCGCTTCAAGAGCAGTGGCAACAGGAACAGCGCGGCAATGCTCACGCGCACGGCGGCCGTGGGGACAGCGCCGAATTCCGCCGCGGCCAGATCCATGAACATGAAAGAAGCGCCCCAGATGGCGGACAGCAACACGAAATCGCTCACCCAGGCCGGGCCGCCCGGTTGGGCGGTGGACGAAGAAGCGGCGGGCGTCAAACGAGGCTCTCCTGCCGGGCTGCCTGGGGACGCACGGCAGCGCCCTCTAACTTGAGAAGCGCTGCCTTGCGATCGAGGCCGCCCGCGTAGCCCGTCAGCGAACCATCCGAGCCCATCACACGGTGGCACGGCACGATGACGCTGATCGGATTGCGTCCCACGGCGGCCCCGACGGCGCGCACGGCCGCCGGCTTGCCGAGCCCTGAGCTCAAGGCGCCATAACTGGTGGTGGCTCCGCGCGGGACCTTGAGCAGCGCGTGCCAGACCGATTGCTGGAAGGGCGTGCCGCCATGCAGGTCCAGCGGCAGGTCGAACGCCGTGCGCCGGCCGGCGAAATACTCGGTGAGCTGCTGCACGGCGCGCACCAGCACCGGGTGCCGGTCGTCGACACGCCAGCTGGACCTGTCGGGCAGGTGGCGCTGGCCGTCGAACCAGACGCCGGCCAAACCCTGGTCGGTGGCGGCCACGATGACGGGGCCGAGCGGGCTGTTGAAGGTGGTTTGCACGACTGACGTATCGAATTTCATCTCATTCACCTTTTGATTCATGGTCATTTCAGGCTGTAGCCCTTGTGTTGCATGGACTTATGGCTATCTTTTTAGTAGTTGTTGGTTTTTTAACGGGCTCGGGCAAGGTGGCCCAGGCGCGGATCACGGCATAGCTGCGCCAGGGCTTCCAGGCCGTTGATGCGGCCTCGGCCTCGCGCGCCGCGCGCAGCGGGTTTTTGGGCTCAAGCACGCCCAGCGCCTTTTGCAGCGCCACATCGCCGGCCGGAAACGCATCGGGCCAGCGCAGCGCCCGCATGGCGATGTACTGCGCCGTCCAGTCGCCGATGCCGGGCAGCTCCTTGAGCGCAGCTATCGTGGCGCCCACATCGGCTCCGCCATGCAGTTGCAGGCGCTTCTCGGCCACCGCGCGCGCGATCGCCACGATGGCCGCCTGGCGCTGCCGCACGATGCCGAGCTGGCCCAGCGCATCGCCGCCGACCTGGGCCAGCACGGCCGGTGCGGGAAAGAGCCGCGTCAGTTCGGGGAACGGCGTTTGCATCGGCGCGCCGAATTTCTCCACCAGCCGCGTGCCCAGCGTGCGTGCCGCCGCCACCGTGATCTGCTGGCCCAGCACGGCCCGCACGGCCAGCTCGTAGCCATCGAGCGTGCCCGGCACGCGCAGCCCGTCGCCCTGCGGAAAGCGCGGGTTCAGCACACTGTTGATGGCCAGCGGGTCGGCATCCAGGTCGAATGCGGCACGCGCCCGGCGGATGACTTGGGGCAGCACGTCGCGCAGCGAATCGCTCACGCGCAAAATCACCTGATGGTGCGCCCCGTCGAATTCGGCGACCAGCCAGCCGGCATGCGTGCGTCCACCCGATTCAAGACAAAAAGTCATGCCAGCCCTTGGATGGTCCTGGCTTGTAGCTACGAATTCAATAGCACCCAGTTGCCGTTTTCCGAAGAACGCGAGCATCGCGTCGATATCGTATGGCGGCCGGTAGCCGAGCCGCACGCTGATGCCCGGACCCGCTGGCGCGGCGCCCGCGCGTCGCAGCTGTGTCGGGTTCAGTTTGTAGTGCGCCACGAACGCCGCATTGAAGCGCCGCACGCTGCCAAAGCCGCTGATCAGCGCGACCTGCGTGATGGGCAGGTCGGTGTCGGCCAGCAATTGCTTGGCCGTGAGCAGGCGGCGGGTTTGCAGATACTGCACCGGGGAGACGCCGAACTGCGCCTCGAAAATCCGCCGCACGTGGCGGTCGCTCACGCCCAGCCTGCGCGCCAGCTGCTCCATCGATGGCGAGGCCGGGGTTTCGCCGCCGGGCCGCCCCAAGGTGAAATGCGCCCCCTCGAGGGGCAGCGCAGTACGCGAAGCGACGCGCGTGGGGGCGCTACTTTCCCAGGTTTCCGGCTCGTCCAGCAGCCGGGCCGCCTGGTGCGCCAGGATGTAGGAGGCATCCTGGATCGACCACGCAATCGAGTTCGGTGCCAATTCGGGGCGGCAGCGCAGGCAGGGGCGAAAGCCGGCACTCTCCGCCTGCGCGGCGTGGCTGAAGAAGCGGCAGTTCTCGCGCCTGGGCGTCTTCACGCCGCAGACCGGTCGGCAGTAGATGCCGGTGGAGGTCACGCCGGTGAAAAAGCTGCCGTCGAAGCGGGCGTCCCGGGCCTTCAGGGCCAGGTAGCGGGCATCGTCGGTGCGGGTCGCGTCGAGGGTTCTCATGGGCTTGATGATACGCGGCGCGGCCACTTTGACTAGCCGTTTTCGGACATGTCCCTCGCAGGGCCGGCGCCTACAATCCCGAGCAGCGCAACAACCTCTCCAGGGAAATCATTCAATGCAGCTGGCGCCCTCCATTTTCAAGGCCTATGACATTCGCGGCGTGGTGCCGTCCACGCTGACGCCGCAGGTCGCCGAGGCGCTCGGCCGTGCGTTTGGCACCATCGCGCGCACGCAGGGCGAGCGCGCGGTCGCGGTCGGGCGCGACGGACGCCTGAGCGGCCCGTCGCTGAGCGCGGCGCTGGTGCGCGGCCTGCTGGCCGCCGGCATGGACGTGATCGACGTTGGCATGGTGACCACGCCCATGCTGTACTTTGCCGCCAGCACGCTGGCTGGCTCCGGCATCCAGGTGACCGGCAGCCACAACCCGAAGGACTACAACGGCTTCAAGATGGTGATGTGCGGCCGCGCCATCTACGGCGAAGACATCCAGGCGCTGCGCCGCATGATGGAAGAGGAGAGTTGGGTGCTGCAGCCGGGTGGTGGCATCCGTCACATCAATGTGATGGCGCCGTACCAGGCGCGCATCGTGCTTGATGCCAAGCTGGCGCGACCCATGCACATCGTGGTCGATTGCGGCAACGGCGTGGCGGGCGCATCGGCCCCCGCCATCTTCCGCGCCTTGGGCTGCCAGGTGACCGAGCTGTTCAGCGAGGTCGACGGCAACTTCCCCAACCACCATCCCGACCCGAGCAAGCCCGAGAACCTGCGCGACCTGATCCAGGTCCTGCAAACCTCCGATGCCGAACTGGGCCTGGCCTTCGACGGCGATGGCGACCGGCTCGGCATCGTCACCAAGGACGGCAACACCATCTACCCGGACCGGCAGATGATCCTGTTTGCGCAGGACGTCCTCTCGCGCGTGCCGGGCGGCGAGATCGTGTTCGACGTGAAGTGCTCGCAGCGTCTTGCGCCCGCCATTGAGGCGGCCGGCGGCAAGGCGCTGATGTACAAGACCGGGCACTCGCTGATCAAGGCCAAGATGAAAGAGATCGACTCGCCGCTGGGTGGCGAGATGAGCGGCCATATCTTCTTCAAGGAGCGCTGGTTTGGTTTTGATGACGGCACCTATGCCGGGTGCCGGCTGCTCGAGATCGTGAGCCGGTCGCCCGATGCCAACGCCGTGCTCAACGCGCTGCCGACCAGCTTTTCAACGCCCGAACTCAATGTGAAATGCGCCGAGGGCGAGCCGCCCGGGGTGGTGGCCCGCGCGGTGGCACTCGCCAACTTTGCGGCGCCGGCCCGCATCAACACCATCGACGGCCTGAGAGTGGATTGGCCGGACGGCTTCGGCCTGATGCGCTCCAGCAATACCACGCCCGTATTGGTGCTGCGCTTCGAGGGCCACACGCCCGAGGCCCTGCAGCGCATCGAAGGCGAGATGCTGGCGCTGCTGCGCCAGGTCAAGCCCGACGCGACGATCGAGGAAGCTGCGCATTGAGCGTCCTGCGCGGCCTCTATTCGCTGCTCATGTGGCTGGCGCAGCCCCTGTTGCGCCGCAAGCTGGCGCGGCGCGGCGCGGCGGAGCCCGTCTACCTGCAGGCGGTGCAGGAGCGCTTTGGCTACTACGACGCGCCGTCCGGTGCCGGTTTTATCTGGCTGCACGCGGTGTCGCTGGGCGAGACGCGGACCGCCGCCATTTTGATCAAGCAATTACGCCAGCGCCTGCCCGGCATGCGCCTGCTGCTCACCAACGGCACGGCGACCGGACGCGCCGAGGGCGCCGGCCTGCTGCAGCCGGGGGATATTCAGGTCTGGCAGCCCTGGGACACGCCGGGCGCGGTGCAGCGATTTTTGCAACACTTCAAGCCGCGCATCGGCGTGCTGCTGGAGACCGAGGTGTGGCCCAACTTGGCGGCGGCCTGCCGGCAGGCGGGTGTGCCGCTGGTGCTGGCGAATGCGCGGCTGAGTGAGAAATCGCTGCGCAACGCGCTGCGCCTGGCCTGGATCGCCAAACCGGCCTACCGGTCTCTGGCCGCCGTGTGGGCCCAGACCGAGATCGGTGCGCAGCGCCTGCGCCAGCTCGGTGCGCCGGTCAGCGCGGTGTTCGGCAATCTCAAGTTCGATGCGGCGCCCGACGCGGCGCAAATCGCGCAGGGCAAGGCCTGGCGCGCGGCGTGCGGTCGGCCCGTGATTTTGCTCGCCAGTTCGCGCGAGGGCGAGGAAGCCCAGTTTCTCCAGATTCTTCAGTCAATTCGGGCTGAAGCCCAGGCCGTGCATACACAAGTAGCTACTGAATCTATAGCGAACAAAGTGCAGTGGCTGATCGTGCCGCGGCACCCGCAGCGCTTCGAGGAGGTGGCCGCGTTGATCGAGCGACACGGTTTGAGTGTGTCGCGGCGCAGTGCCTGGGCGTCGCAACCGCAGGCCGCCGACGTCTGGCTGGGCGACTCGCTGGGCGAGATGGCGCTGTACTACGGCCTGGCCGATGTGGCGCTGCTCGGCGGCAGTTTCGAGCCGCTGGGCGGGCAGAACCTGATCGAGGCGGCGGCCTGCGGCTGTCCGGTGGTGATGGGGCCGTCGACCTTCAATTTTGCGCAGGCTGCCCGCTTGGCCGAAGCCGCCGGCGCGGCCCGCCGGGCCGACTCCATGGCGGTGGCGCTGCAAACGGCCCTGGCGCTGACACGCGACGCACCCGGCCGAACGGCCATGGCCGAGCGCGGCACCGGGTTTGCGGCGGCGCACCGGGGTGCGGCCGACAAGACCGCGGCTGCCGTGGTGGCGCTGCTGGGATCGTAAAGTCGGTGCTCAGTAACGCGGCACGGCCTGGTCGCGTTGCTGTGACCAGGCGTCGATGCCGCCCGTGATGTTGACCACGTGCTCGAACCCGTTTTGCGCCAGAAACGTTGCCACGCGCAGGCTGCGTCCCCCGTGGTGGCACAGGCAGGCTACCGGCTGCGCCGGGTCCAGCTCGGCCAGCCGTGCCGGTATCTCCCCCATCGGAATCGTCACCAGCGCAAAATCCCCGGCCCGGATGCTGGCGGTCTGCAGTTCCTGAGGCTCTCGCACATCGAGCACGACGGGCTGGCCGTGCGCCCGGGCGGCCTGCAACCAGTCAGACAGGTGGGCGGGGCTGACTTCGGAAATCATGGTGTGGGGTTCCAGAAAAGGGGGGATGACGATGGGGGCGGACGGGCTCAGAAAACGAACGGGGAAGGTTCGGGGAAGTTCATCAGGCGCGGCGCCAGTGTGTCCCACGGCTGCACGGTGCGCCAGTCGTTGTCGCCCACGCGCGTGACAATGGTGGCGCGCATCACGGGGTCGTCGCCGACGATGGCCGCCAGCCGGCCGCCCACCTTGAGTTGGGCGAGCAGGGCCTGCGGCACTTGGGCGACCGAGCCGCTGAGCACGATCACGTCGAACGGCGCCTCGGCCAGGATGCCCTGGGCGCCGTCGGCCTCGCGCACTTCGGCGTTGTAGATGCCGGCCCGTTGTAGGTTGCCGCGGGCGGTTCGCGCCAGTTCCGGATTGATCTCCAGCGACACCACACGCTGCGCGCGGTGCGCCAGCAGCGCCGCCATGTAGCCCGAGCCGGCGCCGATTTCCAGCACCGTCTCGTGCTTTAGCACGCCCACTTCCTGCAGGATGCGCGCCTCCACCTTGGGCTCGAGCATGCACTGGCTCGGGTGCGTGTGCGGCGGCAGCGGGATTTGCATGTCGACAAAGGCCAGCGCCTTGTGCGCCAGCGGCACGAAGTCTTCACGCTTGACGACCGACAGCAGCTGCAGCACATGGCTGTCGAGCACATCCCAGGGGCGGATTTGCTGCTCGATCATGTTGAAACGGGCCTGCTCGAAATTCATCGGGATCGTCATCGCGTTTTCTCCGGGGGGTCAGCACAAACCTCCCATTTTATAGGGCCGGCCCGGCGCGTCGGCATCCTGGATCAGTAAAACGCCTGCAGCCCGGTCTGGGCCCGGCCCAGAATCAGCGCGTGCACGTCGTGCGTGCCCTCGTAGGTGTTGACCGTCTCCAGGTTGATCATGTGGCGGATCACATGGTATTCGTCGTGAATGCCGTTGCCGCCGTGCATGTCGCGCGCCATGCGGGCGATGTCGAGCGACTTGCCGCACGAGTTGCGCTTGATCAGGCTGATCATCTCGGGCACGGCCTTGCCTTCGTCCATCAGCCGGCCCACGCGCAGGCAGCCTTGCAGGCCCAGCGCGATCTCGGTCTGCATGTCGGCCAGCTTCTTCTGGATCAGCTGGTTTGCGGCAAGCGGGCGGCCAAACTGCACGCGGTCCATCGTGTACTGGCGTGCGCGGTGCCAGCAGTCTTCGGCGGCACCCAGAGCGCCCCAGGCGATGCCGTAGCGCGCCTTGTTCAGGCAGCCGAACGGGCCCTTCAGGCCGCTCACGTTGGGCAGCAGATTCCCGGCCGGCACGAACACGTCGTCCATCACGATCTCGCCGGTGATGGAGGCACGCAGGCTCATCTTGCCTTCGATCTTGGGCGCGGACAGGCCCTTCATGCCTTTTTCGAGCACAAAGCCGCGGATGCTTTCCTGGCCGCCGACCTTGCCGTCAGGGTCGGCCAATTTGGCCCAGACCACGAACACGTCGGCAATCGGCGCGTTGGTGATCCACATCTTGGCGCCCTTGACGATGTAGCCGCCGTCCACCGGCTTGGCGCGCGTGAGCATGCTGGCCGGATCGGAGCCGTGGTTCGGCTCGGTCAGGCCGAAACAGCCGACCCATTCGCCGGTGGCCAGCCTGGGCAGATACTTCTGGCGCTGCGCCTCCGAGCCGTACTCGTTGATCGGGTGCATCACCAGCGAGCTCTGCACGCTGATGGCGCTGCGGTAGCCGCTGTCCACGCGCTCCACCTCGCGCGCCACCAGGCCATAGCTGACGTAATTGAGGCCGGCGCAGCCGTAGCCCTCAATGGTCGAGCCCAGGAAACCCATGGCGCCCGCTTCGTTCATGATTTCGCGGTCGAACTTTTCATGGCGGGCGGCCATCAGCACGCGCGGCTGCAGCTTTTCCTGGCAGAAGGCATGGGCGGCCTCTTGAATAGCGCGCTCGTCGTCGCTGAGCTGCTCCGACAGCAAAAACGGGTCTTCCCAGTTGAATTTGGCTTTCATGTCATGTGTCCTTTGAGGTGGTGGGCAAAGTGAAGGAGCTGTGATGCCGGTGGCCTTGGTGGCTTGGTGCCTGACCACATCGTCCGCCTATTGTTCAACGGCGACCAATATCTGTCCAATATCTATTATCGATTCGACGATATATTATTCGTATCCATGGAGTTCCGGCACCTGCGCTATTTCCTCGTTCTGGCCGAAGAGCTGCACTTCGGCCGCGCGGCGCGGCGCCTGTCGATTTCGCAGCCGCCGCTGTCGCTGAACATCCAGCAACTGGAGGCGTCCGTCGGCGCCCGGCTGTTCACCCGCAACAGCAAGCAGGTCGTACTCACTGCCGCCGGCCAGGCCTTCGTGCCGGCGGCGCGCGCGCTGCTCGAGCAGGCGGCGCAGGCGGCCAGCCATGCCCGCGATGTGGGGCAGGGCATGGCGGGCAGCCTGGCCATCGGCTTTGCCGGCACCATGCTGTACAGCGGCCTGCCGAAGATCCTGGAGCGCTTTCAGGCCCGGCATCCCTTGCTGCGGCTGATGCTCAAGGAACTGAGCTCGAGCGAGCAACTGATGGAACTGGTACAGGACCGGCTCGACCTGGGCTTTGTGCACACCACGCGCGTGCCGCCCGAGTTGAGCGAAATCCTGGTGGCCCGCCAGGCCTTTGTTTGCTGCCTGCCCGCCGGCCACGCGCTGGCACGCAAGCGCACGCTGTCGCTCCCCCAATTGCAGGGCGAGCCTTTTGCGGTGGTGTCGCGCACGGTGTCGCCCGACTACCATGAGCGGATCATGGCCATCTGCACCGAGGCCGGGTTTTACCCGGAGATCCGCTACGAGCTGCGGCATTGGCTCAGCGTGGTGTCGCTGGTGTCGCAGGGCATGGGCGTGGCGCTGGTGCCGGCGGCGTTGCAACAGTCGGCCATGGCCGGCACGGCGTTTGTGCCGCTGCAGCAGGCCACCACGCCGTACGATACGCATTGCCTGTGGAAAACCAGCCGCGACAATCCGGCGCTGGCGGCATTTGTCAGTGCCGTGCGCGCGGCGTCCACCCCGCCGCGCGGGAACGCGCGCTGATGCCACGAGTCAGAAGACTCAACTATCAAGGAATACCGACATGAATGATTTGCAAACCATCACCCTGGCGGGCGGCTGCTTCTGGTGCACCGAGGCCGTGTACGTGCGCGTGCGTGGCGTCACCGATGTGGAGAGCGGCTATAGCAACGGGCACACCCAAAACCCCAGCTACGAGCAGGTCTGCAGCGGCGACACCGGGCACGCCGAAGTGGTCAAGCTCACGTACGACCCGGCCGAGATCAGCGTGCGCGAGATTCTGGAGATCTTCTTCGTGGTGCACGACGCGACCACGCTGAACCGGCAGGGCAACGATACGGGCACGCAATACCGCAGCGGCATCTACTACTCGACGCCTGAGCAGAAACAGGTGGCCGACGACATGATCCGCCAGATGAGCCAGGACAAGCTGTTTGACGCGCCCATCGTCACCGAGGTGCTGCCGCTGACCAACTACTGGCCCGCCGAGGACTACCACCAGGATTTCTACGAGAAGCACCCGAACCAGGGTTACTGCGTGGCCGTGGCGGGCCCGAAGGTGGCGAAATTCCGCAAGACCTTTGCGGACCGTGTGAAGGATTGAGCCGGGCGCTGCGCCCTTTGCCGGTCCGGGCGTTTACGGCGCCAGGCGCTCGCGGATCCAGCGTGAGTCGCTCTCTTGTGTGTAGCGCAGCCGGTCATGCAGCCGGCTCTTGCGGCCCTGCCAGAACTCCCACCTGTCGGGCTGCAGGCGAAAGCCGCCCCAGTACGGCGGGCGCGGCGGCTGCAGCATGAATTTGGCGCCGTACTTGGCGGCGTTGGTCACGAGCACGCTGCGCCCGGCAATCACCTGGCTTTGCGGGCTGGCCCAGGCGCCGATCCGCGAGTCGAGCGGACGGCTGTTGAAATAGGCGTCACTTTCCTCGTCGCTGACCTTCTCGACCAGGCCTTCGATGCGCACCACGCGTTCCAGCTCGACCCAGTGGAACTGCAGCGCTGCGTACGGATTGCCGGCCAGCTCCTGGCCCTTGCGGCTGTCATAGTTGGTGAACCAGACAATGCCTCGCTCGTCATAGCCCTTGATCAGCACCACGCGCGTGCTGGGGCGCAGGTTGCTGGCGACCGTGGCCAGCGTCATGGCGTTGGGTTCGGGCACCTGGGCGGCGATGGCTTCGGTCAGCCACTGGTCGAACTGCTTGAGCGGGTCGGCGTGCGAGGCGGCTTCGCCGAGTTCGGCGCGCTCATAGCTTTTGCGCAGGTCGGCAAGGTGGGCGGCGGTGTTTGTCATACTTGGCAGTATAGAAACTCTGCCCTTCACCGGGGCGCGACCGCGCGGTCAAGGGACCCTGATGCAACAACCCACCATTCTGGTGCTCGCCTCCGGCCGGGGCGAGCGTTTCACGGCGTCGGGCGGCAGCGTGCACAAGCTGCAGGCGCTGCTGGCCGGCAAAACCGTGCTGGAGCACACGCTGGACGCTGTGCGCGCCAGCGGCCTGCCCTGGCATCTGGAAGATGCGGGCCACCCCGGCATGGGCGACTCGATTGCCGCCGCCGTGCGTGCCACGCAAGATGCGACGGGCTGGCTGATTCTGCCCGCGGATTTGCCACTGATTCAGGCCGCCACGCTCTTGCAAGTGGCGGCGGCGCTGCAGACCCATGACGTGGTCGTACCCGTCTATCAGGGTAGCCGCGGCCACCCGGTGGGGTTTGGCGCCGCGTGCGGCCCGGCGCTGCTGGCTTTGAAAGGAAATCAGGGTGCAGCCCCCGTGGTACGTGCACATGCCGCTATTGAATTAATAGTGGACGATATCGGTTGCGTGACCGACATCGATACGCTGGAGGACCTGGCGCGGGCACAGGTGCTGGTGCCCCGGCCTCATTGAAGCCGGGGCTTCGCGTCGGTTACTTTGGAGGCGCGGCTGGCGCGCCGGCCAGCTCCAGCAATCGCTGCAGAGCCCGGTCATGGATGCCCTGCGCGCGCAGGCTGTGCAAGGTCTGGTGCGCGTAGTCATGGGTCGTGCCGTAGCGTCCGCACGACTGGGTAAAAACCTGCCGGTACTGCGCAGGCGTCAGCTCCCCGGTGAAGCTCGGGCTGTGGCGCGACAGCGTGAAGGCCAGCGACCTGATCGGACCCTGGGGTGTGCGGCAGTGCAGCCAGCGCGGGTCGTACACGCCGGTCACCATCTCGCGCAGCCACAGCCGGGACAGCACCTCGGACGCCTCGTGCCGGTGCACCCGGAACGCCACGCCCTGGCAACTGCCCCCCGAGAGCAGCGCAAACACCAGGCCCGGGTACTCGGGCGTGCCGCGGTTCACGCGGCTCCACATCTTGAGCGCGCGATGCCAGCCCTGCACGCGAGCGGCGCGCTGCTCGGCAAATTCAAAGTCCGGCCGCCAGATCAGCGAGGCATAGCCAAAAATCCACAAGTCCGAGCGGCCACCCCAGGCGGCCAGTACCTGCTCCAGCATGGGGCCCGGGTCGCGCACGGGCATGAGCGGTTCTGTCATAACCGCACTTTACAGCGACCGGGCCGGCAACTCCGGGAAGGAGCCCGGCGCGTCCCGGCTTTCGTTTTGGTAACGCACTGGTAACCCTTTTCGGTCTATTTGTGCCGGTTCCGGAGTAGGATAGCGGTTGTAATTTAGTTACCAACTCTGGATGAGCCGATGAAACTCAATGCCACGGTAGAAGCGGTCACCGCCCGCATTCGCGAACGCAGCCGGCCCGCCCGCGGCGCCTACCTGCAGCGCCTGGAAGCGGCGGCCGCGCGCGAGCCCAGCGCCGACCGCATGGGCTGCGCCAACGTGGCGCACGCCTTCGCGGCGATGCCGGCGAATGACAAACTCAAGGTCGTGACCGCGCGTGCGCCCAACATCGGCATCGTCACCGCCTACA
Organism: Rhodoferax sediminis; assembly: GCF_006970865.1. Classification (NCBI taxonomy): domain Bacteria; kingdom Pseudomonadati; phylum Pseudomonadota; class Betaproteobacteria; order Burkholderiales; family Comamonadaceae; genus Rhodoferax; species Rhodoferax sediminis. The sequence goes on along the minus strand of NZ_CP035503.1, from coordinate 3,057,821 downwards.
ACGACATGCTGTCGGCCCACGCGCCGCTGCAGTACTACCCGGACATGATCAAGGCCGAGGCGCGCAAGTTCGGCGCCACCGCACAGGTCGCGGGCGGCGTGCCGGCCATGTGCGATGGCGTGACGCAGGGCACACCGGGTATGGAGCTGAGCCTGTTCTCGCGCGATGTGATCGCCATGGCCACCGCCGTGGCGCTGAGCCACGACATGTTTGCCGGCGCGCTGATGCTGGGCGTGTGCGACAAGATCGTGCCGGGGCTGCTGATCGGCGCGCTGCATTTTGGCTACTTGCCCACCGTGTTCGTGCCGGGCGGGCCCATGCCCTCGGGCCTGTCGAACAGCGAAAAAGGCAAGGTGCGCGAACGCGCGGCGCAAGGTCTGGTGGGGCGTGCCGAGCTGCTGCAGGCCGAGTCCGCCGCCTATCACGCGCCGGGCACCTGCACGTTTTACGGCACCGCCAACAGCAACCAGATGCTGCTCGAAGCCATGGGCCTGCATGTGCCCGGCGCGGCGTTCGTGAACCCCGGCAACGCGCTGCGCGCCGAGCTCACGCGCGAAGCGGCCCGCACCGTGCTGGGCACTGGGACGCGCGCGAGCGCCGCCGGGCCGTCCCAAGGCGCGAGGGCCCCCTCGGGGGGCAGCGAAGGACACGCAGTGCCGAGCGTGGGGGCCAAGTGCCCGCCGATCGGCAAGATCGTGGACGAGCGCTGCATCGTCAACGCCATGGTGGCCTTGCTGGCCACCGGCGGCTCCACCAACCACCTGATCCACTGGGTGGCCGTGGCGCGCGCCGCGGGCCTGACGATCGACTGGGACGACTTTGCCGCGCTCTCCGGCGTGGTGCCGACGCTGACGCGCGTGTACCCGAACGGATCGGCCGACGTGAACCAGTTCCAGGCCGCGGGCGGACCGGGTTTTGTGATCCGCGAACTGCTTGACGCCGGGCTCATGCACGAAGACGTGCTGACGGTGCGCCCCGGCGGCCTGCGCGAATACACGCGCGTGCCTGAGTGGCATGCGCCGGCAAAAAAAGCAGCCGATCTGGTGCCGATGACGCTGGCGGAAGAGGTGACTGATTTGCTCCCGGCCGCGAGCGAAGAGGCTGCGCTTGAGGGCTTGCTCTGGCGCGATGCCGGCGCGTCCAAAGACACCGGCATCGTGCGCCCCGCGGCGCAGCCGTTCAGCCCGCACGGCGGCCTGCAGTTGCTGCAGGGCAACTTGGGGCGCAGCGTGATCAAGGTGTCGGCCATCCCTGACGATCGCCACATCATTGAAGCGCCCGCGCGCGTGTTCGATTCACAGGAAGGTCTGCATGCGGCCTTCCGCGCCGGGGAGCTGGATCGCGACGTGATTTGCGTCGTGCGCTGGCAGGGGCCGCAGGCCAACGGCATGCCCGAGCTGCACAAGCTCACGCCGCCGCTGGCGGTGCTGCAGAGCAAGGGCTTCAAGGTGGCGCTGGTGACCGATGGCCGCATGAGCGGCGCCTCGGGCAAGGTGCCGGCCGCCATCCACGTGTCGCCCGAAGCGTCGGCCGGCGGCCCGCTGGCCAAGGTGATCGACGGCGACCTGATCCGGCTCGACGCCGAGGCCGGCACGCTGCAGGTGCTGCTGCCCGAGGCCGCGTGGGCTGCGCGCGAGGCCGCCGTCATGCCTGAGGCGCTGCGCGCGGCGAACGCGCACGACCTGGGCCGCGAAATGTTCAGCGCCATGCGGCGCAACGCCCTGACCGCCGAAGAAGGAGCCTGCACATGGCTGTGACCCCAACGTTGACCGCCCTGCAGGTGATGCAGGACGCGCCGGTGATCCCGGTGATCGTGCTGACCGATCCCAAGCATGCCGTGCCGATGGCGCGCGCGCTGGTGGCCGGCGGCATCCGCATGCTGGAGATCACGCTGCGCACCCCGCAGGCGCTGGCCTGCATGGAGCTGATCGCGCGCGAGGTGCCGCAGGCCGTGGTGGGCGCCGGCACCGTACGCAGCGCCTCCGACGCCCAGGCCGCAGCGATGGCGGGAGCGCGGTTTGCCGTCAGCCCCGGCTACACCCATGCGGTCGGCCACGCCTGCCGCGAACTCGGCTTGCCGCTGCTGCCGGGCGTGGCCACCGGCAGCGAAATCATGATGGCGCAGGAAGACGGATTCACCGAGCTGAAGTTCTTTCCCGCCATGCAGGCCGGCGGTGCCGCCATGCTCAAAGCCTGGGGCGGCCCGTTCGGCGACGTGCGGTTCTGCCCAACCGGCGGCGTCACGCTGCACAACGCGCCCGACTTGCTGGCCTTGCCCAACGTGGCGTGCGTAGGCGGCTCGTGGCTGGTGCCCTTTGACGCGTTGGCGCAGGGCGACTGGGCGCGCATCGAGACGCTGGCACGCGAAGCGTCCGGACTTAGGCGTTAAAAAGGCCTGTAGCCCTTATGCAGTCTTCGTATGCCGCTATTAAAAGCGCAGCTACGCGGGGAACGACTCAGCGCAGGCCGGCGCCGCCCGCGCCCTCGGCGCGCTGGATCAGCTCGATCTTGTAGCCGTCCGGGTCGGTGACAAACGCGATCACGGTGCTGCCGCCCTTGACGGGGCCCGCCTCGCGCGTGACATTCCCGCCGGACGCCTTGATCTTTTCACACGCCGCGTAGGCATCGGGCACGCCGAGCGCGATGTGCCCGTAGGCGTTGCCCATGTCGTAATGGTCCACGCCATGGTTGTAGGTCAGCTCGATCTCGGCATGCTCGGGGTTGTTGCCGTAGCCCACGAACGCGAGCGAGTATTTGTACTCGGGATTCTCGGACGTGCGCAGCAATTTCATGCCGAGCACCTGGGTGTAGAAGTCGATCGAGCGTTGCAGGTTGCCGACGCGCAGCATGGTGTGAAGGAGTCTCATGAGCGGATTATCGTGCGGGCGGGGGAAGTCTGCATCCGGCAAGTAGCCGACGGTCACTGGGGGAGGCTGCCCAATGGCAGACCCTCGCCGGCGCTTCGACGTGACTTGATTCGAGCTTGATCTGGATCAAACTTTTTTGTAACGCGGCCTGCTCAAACACGCGAAACGGGATTACTGTAGCGACCGTATCGAAACGTACTCAAACAAATTCGAACTGGAGGGATGCCATGCATTGCGACCTGACAGGAAGCGCCTTTGATCGAGGCGACGAACGATGCACGGGCTTGACCAAAATAAAGGTGGGGTTTCTCCAGGCGCTTTCGAAGCTTTATTTGCCTGGGTCGATCCTGCTGTGTCTGGTGTTCAGCCAGTCCGCCCAGGCAGTTCCGTCCTTCGCCCGCCAAACCGGGCAGAGTTGCGTCGCCTGTCACGCGGGCGGCCAGTTTCCTGAACTCACGCCTTATGGACGGCTCTTCAAGCTGACGGGTTACACCAATGGAGTTCGTGGCAACCCACTGGCCGCCATGATCGTTGGCGATATGACCAAAACGGCGAACAACGATGATGGCGCCGGCGGCACCCTCTCCCCGAAAGACGAGAAGTTCATCGCCGACTTTGCGAGCGTATTTGTTGCGGGCAAGGTCACGGAGAATGTTGGCGGCTTTGCGCAGTTCACCTACAACGTTCACGACAGGCAGGACGCGCAGGGCAACTGGCTCGGCTTCGCGCATTCCGATAATTTTGACCTCCGGTATGCCGACCGCAGGGTAGACGCCAACACCGATTTCATTTGGGGCGTGACGCTTCACAACAACCCGACCGTACAAGACGTGTGGAATTCATCCCCGGCGTGGGGCTATCCATATCTGGCCACCACGCTTGGGGCCTTTTCCGGAGCCCCTGTTTCGACCTTTCTCGAAAGCCAGCAGCAACTCGCAGGCGTCGGCGCCTATGTGTACCTGAACAACTCCTTTTACGCCGAGTTGACCTCTTACCAGACCGCGAAAAACTTCTGGCAGTTTCTCAGTCTGGGCAGCAGAACGGGCGATCCGGATCACCCGCTCACCTACCTGAGTGGCAGCAACCCCTATATGCGCCTCGCCTATACGCATGAGTGGGATGCCCACAACGTCATGCTCGGCGCCTTTGCGATGAACGCGAAGGTCCTTCCGCTGGATTCCAACAACTTCCCCATCTTCGGCCCGAGCACCCAATACAGGGATGTCGGCGTGGATGCGCAGTATCAGTATCTGCTTTATCCCCATACCTTCACGGCCCAAATGCGGTATATCCATGAACGGATCAACGACGATACCCAGAACCTTTACGCCGGCCCCGCCACACTGAATTCATTCAAGTTGAAGGGCAGCTATGTTTACCGGGCCCAGTATGGTGCCAGCCTGGCTTATACCAATGTGAACGGCAGTGCCGACGCGCTGGCTTACCCCTCGGGCACTCCGAACTTCGGCAGTGAGAGCAATGTTCCCAACACCCAGATGTGGACACCCGAAATCTTCTGGATGCCGATTCAGAATGTGCGGATTGGCTTGCAATACAACTATTTCACCCGGTTCAACGGAGCCAGTACCAACTACGACGGCAATGGCCGCAACGCCAAAGACA